>NZ_JAKRNL010000005.1:0-360146 GCF_022346905.1 Pantoea sp. ACRSB
TTTACCGTTACGCACCACCCCGTCTGTAGCTGAACAGGAGGGACAACTGATAGAAACAGAAGCCACTGGAGCACCTCAAAAACACCATCATACACTAAATCAGTAAGTTGGCAGCATCACCATCGCTGCGTATGAAATAATATTCGAAACGCATTGTGATAAATGCGCAACCTTTGACTTTAGGCGGCAAACAGCCTTCAACGTCTGCATCGGGAATGCGCATTTAGTTTTTAAAATATTTTTCCCGTTTTTTTCTCGCCCAGATAGGGTAGGCGGCTTTAACATCATTGTGAACAGACAAGTTATTTCTTCACAGATATAATCTCGGCTTTCTGACTCTGTTTTTTGTCGGCCATTAACGCTTTTCAGTAATAGCTTGCTAAATGAGGGGGGGATCTGCCTGCATAGGTTTATTCCTGTATGGAATATAAATAAAGTGGTATTTGAGTATGTGACCTTTTTTCAAAAAATGGCGGCTAAAATTTTTATTAAGTTCTTCTTCAGCACTTTTTTAACAGAGGCAAGATTTTCGTATAAGGGGCGGGTGAGTGCCGCCACAAACATACTACATTTGACACTTAATCAAACAACCAATAACCCGCTTTAGCGGAGTCAATCAGCATCTGAATTGTTAGCGGCTTGGGAGACACCGAATGGATCTTCTGGGAATTTGGGCGAAGGAAGTTTGGTAGCATGCCTTTTTCGTAGGGCCAGTATGAAAGGAAATTGAAATTACTATAATCAACGTTAAATCGCTTGAAGTAGTCCTTCATAATTTCATCACCGGTCTCTCTGGACCAGGGATATTTCCCCGTATTTAAACTCGTCTCTGGCGTTAATACAGGTTTAGCTTTGGCAAATAGCGGTTTGCTGTTGTAGCTTCTTTCATACCATTCAGTAACGCATTTACCGATATCATTTACCATATGCGATCGCTCCCTCTTGCAATTCGGTTATAAGTGTTCAGAGCATTAAACCCTATTCGTAAAACATCATTCATTATAAAAATAACCCCAAGGATCGGTATCCAGCGGCCCGCAAAAGCGCCCAGGTTAGTCACATAGCTAAAACGTAAATGCCGAATACTTTGATTTGTTAGCGTAGGCCAGCGATTAACACGGAATTTTAACCAGCGCCGAAGGTTTTCACTAAGAATTGATGTTCCGGGCGTTGCTTGTGCTGGCTTTCCCCTTGTGCTTTGCGTTGGTTGTCCCAGAATGATAAGAGCCAGTGCCGCTATATCATCCGTACCAAGCTGCTTTTGAGCCTCCTCAAGAAAAACAAAGAAGAACAATTCACCGGCGGTGAGGTTGGTTAGTCCCTTGAAAAAGTATGTTCCATTAAATTCTTCAGTTGTGTCCATTTGCAAGACTCCTGTGTTAAGCAATTTTATCCTAACGTCTGTTTTTCACTCAGTCTACACTCAGTCCATGTTGCTAGTACTACTCCGACAGTAGCTCTAACGTCAGGTAAAAAAGGGACATTAAAAAGGCCCTGGTCGGGATGAAAGAAAAGTAGGATTTGGATAATATTTTTATATTTATTTGATTATTATAAACATTTGCCTGTTCAGGCTATCTTATCGGTCAGTTTCGACTCTTCAGGTGAAAACCCCGCGCAAGCGGGGTTTTTGCTTTCTGGAGTAAGCTGCCGCCGGCGTTTGCGCCACGTTCGCCGCCGTTGGGGCTTCCCCGTTGCCTCACGACCTCGCCATGTTAAACTGCGCAGCGGCAACGAAAGGAGCAGCCCGTGGCGAAATACCAGCAACTGACGGATGAGATTCAGCAGCAGATTGAGGCGGGTATCTGGCTGCCAGGCGCGAAGCTGCCGTCGCTTCGTCAGCAGGTGGCGCAGCACGGGCTAAGCCTGATGACGGTGATGCACGCCTACGAGGTGCTGGAAAGCCAGGGCTGGATCGTCTCGCGTCCGCAGTCCGGCTACTACGTCGCGCCGCGCGCGCTGCAAACCGCGCCGGCGCAGGTGGCGCTCAGCGAGCAGGTCGATATTAACGATTTTGTCTTCGACGTGCTGCAGGCGATCCGCGATCCGGATATCGTGCCTTTTGGCTCCGCCTTCCCCGATCCCGAACTCTTTCCTCAGCGTCAGCTGATGCGCTCGCTGACCAACGTCTCACATCAGCTGACGCCGCTCGACGCGCTCAATAATCTTCCGCCCGGTAACGCGGCGCTGCGGCAGATGCTGGCGCAGCGCTATGCACGACAGGGCATTACGCTGTCGCCAGATGAAATCGTGATTACCAACGGCGCGCTGGAAGCGCTCAATCTCAGCCTGCAGGCGCTTACCGAACCAGGCGACTATGTGGTTATCGAGCAGCCGACCTTTTATGGCGCGCTGCAGGCGATCGAGCGCCTGAAGCTGAAAGCGCTGGCGGTGCCGAGCGACGCGCAGCAGGGCATTGATATGCAGCAGCTGGAAGAGACGCTGCAGCGCTGGCCGGTGAAAGCGTGCTGGCTGATGACCACGCTGCAAAATCCGCCTGGCGTTACCCTTTCGCCCGCGCGCAAGGCGCAGCTGGTGGCGCTGCTGGCACGCTATCAGGTGCCGCTGATAGAAGATGATGTCTACGCCGAACTCTGGACAGGCGATGAACCGCCGCATCCGGCGAAATACTGGGATCGCGGCGGCGACGTGCTGCACTGCGGCTCCTTTTCCAAATGTCTGGTCGCCGGGTTCCGCGTCGGCTGGGTCGCGGCGGGACAGCACGCGCAGCGCATCCAGCGCCTGCAGTTGATGAGCACGCTCTCTACCAGCGCGCCGATGCAGCTGGCGCTGGCAGATTTTCTCGCTACGCGCCGCTACGATAGCCATTTGAAAAAACTGCGGCAGACGCTGGCGCGGCGTAAAGAGTGGGTGCGTCAGGCGCTGCGCCGCGTGCTGCCGGACGGCGCCAGCGTGAGCGATTCGCCGGGCGGCTTCTTTTTGTGGGTAACGCTGCCGCGCGGCTATGATACGACACAGCTTTATCAGCAGGCATTACAGCAGGGGATCAGCATCGCGCCGGGGCGGCTGTTTTCAGCGGGCGAGGAGTTTACCCACTGTTTTCGCATTAACGCCGCCTGGCCGTGGGATACACGCGCCGAAGCGGCGGTCGAGACGCTGGGAAGGCTGATTGCCGAACAGCGTAAGGTTTAAACCTGCGCTGCCTGCTGGTGGCCCCAGGTCAGATAGTAGATGTCATAGAAATCGACTTCGCCTTTCTGCTGTAGCAGACGATGAATGCCACTTTTCACCTGCTCCGGCGCATCCGGCAGATTCAAAATCTTCTTCACGCCGCCTTCAGAAACCGGCTGCACGTAGTACCACTCGCCGTTATAGCAGACGCGCAGATCCAGCGCGTCGATATCCTCGAAGCGGTATTTCGGGTTGATATCCAGCAGCATCAGAAAGCTCATTACCAGTACGAAAATGGTAGCGAACCAGAAGGCGGGCCAGCCCAGCATTTCGGTAGAAAAAATCAGCGCCACGCACAGGGCATAGCAGAGATACATGACTGCCCAAAGCCCGGGATGGGTTTTCAGAAAAGAGAAGCTAAAACGCGGCCGGTTGTCGCGGCGCTCCTCACGATTAAGCGTAGCGATCTCATCGATTAAAATTTGTTTAATGGCGTCCATTGTTCACCTCACCGTCACTTTTCTGCTCAGTAGAACAGATAACAGTGAGCCGGAGGAGACACAGAAACGCGCAGAATTTTTATAACAGTTCAGACGCGCGCCGTCCCAATAAGAGGACGGCGCGAACGACTAACCGCGGCCGTGTGGCTCATCCCAGTCAAACGCCGGACCCAGCGAAATAACGCCGTTCGGGTTGATGGTTTTATGGCTGACGTAATAGTGATGGCGGATATGGGGCAGATTCACGGTATCGGCGATGCCCGGCATCTGATAGATATCGCGCAGAAAGCCGCTCAGGTTGAGGTAGTCGCCGATGCGATGACGGTCGCACTTAAAGTGGGTGACGTAAACCGGATCGAAACGCACCAGCGTAGTCCAGAGGCGCAGATCCGCTTCGGTCAGCTGATCGCCGGTCAGGTAGCGATGCTGTCCCAGAATCTGCTCCAGCCGCGACAGCGAGTGAAACAGCGCCGTCACCGACTCGTCATAGGCCGCCTGCGAAGTCGCGAAGCCCGACTTGTAGACGCCGTTGTTAACCGTGTCGTAAATCCAGCCGTTCAGCTCGTCTATCTTCTCGCGCAGGACAGGCGGATAGTAATCGCCCGCGCGGGCGCCAACGGCGTCAAAAGCGCTGTTGAACATGCGGATGATATCCGCCGATTCGTTGCTGACGATGGTGCCCTGCTGCTTATCCCACAGAACTGGTACGGTAACGCGTCCGGTGTAGTGAGGATCGGCATGCAGATAGAGCTGATAGAGAAATTCATTCTGATAGAGCTTGTCGCCGGTGGCGTCAGGAAAATCGTCGTCGAATGTCCAGCCGTTTTCCAGCATCAAAGGATGCACCACGGAGACGTCGATCATCGACTCCAGCCCTTTCAGCTTACGCATCAGCAGCGTGCGGTGCGCCCAGGGGCAGGCGAGAGAAACATACAGATGATAGCGATCGCGTTCAGCTTTAAAGCCCGCCTCGCCCGTGGGGCCGGCGCTGCCATCCGCCGTTACCCAGTTGCGCCAGACTGCTTCAGTACGCTTGAAGCGTCCGCCGGTTGATTTGGTATCGTACCATGTGTCGTGCCAGACACCTTCGATCAGTTGGCCCATATCGCCTCCAGTGCAAACAGGGCGAGGAGTCTCCTCGCCCTGCTAAGTATATGCGGCATTACGCCAGATGTGTGCTTAGCGAAGTGCGCCCACCGGCTGCGCTTTTTTACGCAGCAGACGGTCAAGGCTGTACGCGCCCGGACCCACCAGGCCCAGCACCAGGAAACCGCCCGCGATAGAGAGGTTTTTCATAAACATTATCTGGTTAACGCCTTCCGCGAAGTTGCTGTGAAACAGGAACGCCGTCAGGATGGTGAAAGCCGCGGTAAAGAGCGCGGTAAAGCGGGTCAGGAAGCCGAACAGAATCGCCAGGCCGCCGCCGAACTCCAGCAGGATAACCAGCGGCAGGAAGAAGGCGGGTACGCCCATCGCTTCCATATACTGCTGCGTGCCCGCATAGCCAGTGATCTTGCCCCAGCCGGCAGTGATAAACAGGATCGGCATTAAAATGCGCGCCAGCAGCAGGCCAGTATCTTCGAATTTTTTCATCATTTACTCCAGGCTAATTTTACGGCAGGACAGCAGCGCCTGCGTTGTGTCGTTCCCAGCATAAGGCGCTTTAGCCGTTTGCTGAGCTGATAGCTGGAGATAATAGTCGCGGAGTGAAAAGGTTGTAAGCGAGATATTCTGTAGGTGTTATTCAGGAAATCTGATAAAGAAAAGCCGGCGTTTTCGCACCGGCTACAGAGAGAGAAAGATTAGCGCTGCGGCAGGGCCGCTTTCAGCATGCGCCAGGTGCTCCAGACGCCAAAGCCGCGCTTGAGCAGGCGCATAAATTTATTCGGGCTGCGCACCGACCAGATAGCCAGCGCGCTGCTGCCGATAGCCAGATAGCGCCGCATGCTGAGGAACGTCAGCCAGCCGCGGTCATACTGCGCGGTGCTTTGCAGAAAATCACGGCGGCTTGCGCTCAGGTCGAGCCGCTGCTGTTGTATATCGCTCAACAGCGCATGAATGCGCGCTTCACGTTCCTGTTTGCTGCTCATGCGCGGTTATCCTCCAGCAGCTGACGATCGGTCTCCAGCTCTTTGCGCGTATGGTGCAATAGCGTGGACTGACGCGATTTGCGCAGGCTCCACAGGCCGAAAATAATCGCCAGAAGAAAGAGTACGCCGGTCGTAATGCCGATCGCCATCAGGCGATACTGCGCGTCGACGGCCCAGATAATCAACACCATCAGGCTCATCAGTCCGAAGGCGGTAAACAACATAGTCAGACCAACCATCAGCAGCAGCTGAATCAGGTTGGCCTTTTCCGCTTCCAGCTCGACCACCGCCAGACGTACACGGGTCTCGACCATGCTGACCAGCGTAGTGACGATGCGCTGACCAATATTGATGACCCCTTTGCCGGGGCCGTGGCTCTGCTGAGAATCCGCCATAATTAACGCCGTGAAATCAGGATGCCGATCGCCACGCCAATTGCCGCACCGATACCAACGCCATGCCAGGGGTTTTCACGCACGTAGCCGTCTGCTTTCTGCGCGGCTTCACGCGTGGTTTGCGCCAGATATTCGCCAGAATCGCCCAGCTTCTCACGTGAGCTGTCGAGCGCTACGCGCGCTTTCTGACGCAGCTTATCCAGTTCGCCTTTAGACTTATCCGTGGTGCTGCTCAGCACCTCTTCCAGCGTATCCGCCAGATTTTTTAACTCAGCACGCAAATGTTCTGATGAAGTGTCTTTTGACATGTAATGTTCCTTTTAGCTTCAGTGATTGAGTCCGGATTAATAAGGCTCCGCCTGTAACTTTTTCAGATCCTGGCGGGCTTCTTCCAATTTATGTTCACGTCTGGCAATTTTTTCCCTGTCGTCGCCCTCCTGACGCTCTTCTTTTAGCTCGCGTTCGCGCTCTGCGACTTTTTCTCGCTGCGCCTTGATGCGCGCCTGATGAGAGGCTTTCAGTTTATTGTCGCTACAGCTGGCGCGTACTTCGGTTAAGGCGCGCTCCAGTCCATTGACGCGACGCTGATTGTTATGCTGTTTCGCCATCGCAATTTCATGCTGAATGTCCTGCTCTTTCTGCTGACAAAGCGATTCCGCCGCCATCAGCGAACCCGAGAGAGAAAACAGCGCGAGGCCAAGAAGTAATTGATGTTTCATCAGGCTTGTTACCTTCCATTGTTACTGACCTGCCGTGACCAGACAGCGTCATCTCCTGGCGTGTCAGATAGCTGAGCCATCCACTAAGCATAGACAGCGCCTGTAAAAAGTTCAAAAAAGACGGGGGGATACAGATTATTCTGTTGCCGTCCTGCCAACGCAGGACGGCAACGGTAGGTCAGGAAATATTCAGCATGGTTGAGGAGGCGGAAGCCGAATCGGGGTGCCTGGCGACGACAAAGCCGTCCGGCAGCAAACGACGCAGCACTTTTTGCGCGGCAAGGCTCTGCTCTTCGTTTTCGAAATGAATAATCAGTGCATCACCTGAAGGGGTAATGCTTTTGATGCGAATACCCTGCGCCGTCAGCTGTTGATAGAGATAAAACCCGTCAGGCAGCGGGCCGCCCGCGTGGGATACGCGGATCTGCACCACGCTTTCATGCTGCAGCAGCATCGGCGTCAGGCCGATGGTCAGCAGCAGCAGCGCGGCGATCGCCAGCCAGGGCAGCATGCGGCGGGGAATGGGGCGATGAATTTTCATGACTCGCCCTTACCATTCTGATTCGCCTGGCGCTTGCGCCACAGCACCACCAGCGAGCCAACCAGGCCGACAATCAGCAGCACCAGCGGCAGCAGCATCAGGCAGAACATCATTTCATCTTCATAGCGACGGAAGATTGGCGTTTTGCCCAGCGCAAAGCCGAGTACGGTAAGGATGACTACCCAGAGCAGCGCGCTGACCCAGTTAAAAAACTGAAAGCGGGCGTTATCCAGGCCGGAAAGACCGGCAATGGTCGGCAACAGGGTGCGCACGAAGGCGATAAAGCGGCCAATCAGCAGTGCTGACAGGCCGTGGCGATGAAACAGGCTGTGCGCGCGAGCGTGATACTGCGCGGGAAGGTGAGAGAGCCACTTCTGTACCGTCGGCGTATTGCCGAGCCAGCGGCCCTGGATATAGCTGACCCAGCAGCCGAGGCTGGCGCCGGTCGTCAGCACCAGAATAGTCAGCGGGAAGCTCATGGTGCCTTTGGCGATCAGCACGCCTACCAGAATCAACAGGCTATCGCCCGGTAAAAACGCGGCGGGCAACAGGCCATTCTCCAGAAAGAGGATCATGAACAGCACGCCGTAAATGGCCCATACCAGCGTCGGATCGGAAAGGGTTTCGTAATCCTGTTGCCACAAGGCCTGCAGCAACGCATGCAAAATATCCATCAATCATTCCTGAACATCATTGTTTAACGCGTCTCAAAGGACATAAGCGCAGACCGGCGTTTGGTTATCTGTTTTAGGAGCACAGTCTGGGCAGAGTTTTCCGGATCCTTCCAGAACAGATTGTTTAACCAGCGAATTTTTAAACCCTGTCGCAAAGGGTAAAAAAGGGGCGCTAACTGTAACAAAAACTACAGGGCTGAGACAGGGGGATGTGTCCGTCGCACAGGAGTTTTACCTTTTGACAAGGCCCGTCAAAAGGAGCTTTACACGACCTGACACTATTGCAGATTAACTGACTTTCCTGCGCGAAAACGCAGCAGAATCAATGTGAATGGCTAGAACCATCCGGCAGGATGACGGGATTCTCGGCAAACATATAACGATCCACATTAAATTCAAAATCATCGGCGGTCGCGTTGAACAGCATCTGTTTAGTATTTTCCAGATGTTGCCACATCGCCAGTTTGCTGGCGGCGGGATCTTTGCGCATCAGCGCCTTGAGGATCTGATCGTGGTCGTCGCACCAGCTGAGAATGCTGCGCTGGTCGATATGCTCGTGGAGTTTAAGCCAGTAGGGATTGTGCAGGCGATGCAGCCACATCTTTTCGACAATGGCCGCCAGCGCGCTGTTT
The DNA here is from genome assembly GCF_022346905.1 of Pantoea sp. ACRSB. Lineage (NCBI taxonomy): Bacteria > Pseudomonadati > Pseudomonadota > Gammaproteobacteria > Enterobacterales > Erwiniaceae > Pantoea > Pantoea sp. ACRSB. Next base: position 8,684 of record NZ_JAKRNL010000005.1, read on the forward strand.
TGGGTGGATTGCGCAATGCGCACGTGAAACTGCATGTCCCACTGCGAGTCGCGGAAGTGATCTTCCTGACGCGCTTTTTCCTGAATGGCCATCAGCTCGATAATGTCCTGGCGCGTCACCTGCGTCGCCGCGAACTCGGCGACGTTGCTCTCAATCAGCTGGCGCGCCTGCAGCAGTTCGAAGGGGCCAAAGGTGGCGAATTCGAGCTGGCTTGAGGTCATCACGCGGTTTTGCTGCTGGCTGGCTATAACGTGAATACCGGAACCTTTGCGCACCTCGACGTACCCTTCCACCTCCAGCATGATAATCGCCTCGCGCACCACAGTGCGGCTGACGTTCATCTCTTCCGCGATCAGGCGTTCGGCGGGCAGCTTATCGCCTACAGGATAAATGCCTGTTTCGATACGGCTTTTCAGATCGCTGGCGAGCTGTTGGTAAAGTCGACGAGGTTCGGTCAGTTCCATAGCGTATTCCCGTGTCGCAAATAAAGTTGTTATACCACTTTGCGGCCGCTAAATAAAAGGTCCCGCGCCATTATGACGCGGGACGCTTGTTTTCCCGCCTGGCGGGCGGGTCAGCAACTGGCAGCCTCAGCCGCGTACGGTTGCTCCCTGCGGCGGCACGACCTCGTTCTCCAGCTCAGAGACAGGCTTATTGCGCAATACCGTCCAGATCACCACGGCGCCTAACAGATCGAACACCGCCAGCGCGGCGAACAGCGGGCTGAAGCCCAGCGTATCGGCCAGCGCGCCGACCACCAGCGCAAACATGGTGCTGGCTGTCCATGCCGCCATGCCGGTCAGGCCGTTGGCGGTGGCTACTTCGTTACGGCCGAAGACGTCGGAAGAGAGCGTAATCAGCGCGCCGGAGAGCGCCTGATGGGCAAAGCCGCCGACGCAGAGCAGCGCGATAGCGACATAGGGGCTGGTGAAGAGGCCGATAGTGCCGGGGCCAATCATCAGCACCGCGCCCATGGTCACCACCAGCTTGCGCGAAACGATCAGGTTAACGCCGAACCAGCGCTGAAACAGCGGCGGCAGATAACCGCCAAGGATGCAGCCGAGATCGGCGAACAGCATCGGCATCCAGGCGAACAGCGCAATCTCTTTCAGGTTGAAGCCATACACCTTGAACATAAACAGCGGGATCCAGGCGTTAAAGGTGCCCCAGGCGGGTTCCGCCAGGAAGCGCGGCAGCGCGATGCCCCAGAACTGGCGGTTGCGCAGGATCTGACGCGCCGACATTTTTTTGGTGTTGCCGGTCTGATGCTGCGCTTCCTGGCCGGAAATAATGTACTGACGCTCTTCGTCGCTGAGTTTGGTTTGCTGTTTGGGATGCTTATAGAAAATCAGCCAGCAGAGCGCCCAGACCAGGCTCAGCACGCCAGTGATGATAAACGCCATCTGCCAGCTGTGCGCCACAATCGCCCAGACCACCAGCGGCGGCGCCAGCATAGCGCCAATCGAGGAGCCAACGTTGAAGTAGCCCACGGCGACGGAGCGCTCTTTAGCCGGGAACCACTCGCTGCTCGCTTTCAGGCCCGCCGGGATCATCGCCGCTTCCGCCGCGCCCACTGCGCCGCGCGCCAGCGCAAAACCGCCCCAGCTGCCTGCCATCGCCGTTGCGGCGCAGAAAATCGCCCAGAGTACGGCAAACACGGCGTAGCCGACTTTAGTGCCGAGCAAATCGAGCACGTAGCCCGCGACCGGCTGCATAACGGTATAGCAGGCGGAGTAGGCCGCCACGATGTAGGAGTACTGTTGAGTGGTGATATGTAAATCGGTTTGGAGCGTCGGCGCGGCGACGGCGATGGTATTACGGGTGAGATAACCCAACACGGTGCCCAGCGTCACCAGCCCGATCATATACCAGCGTAGCCCTTTAATCTTACGCATCATTTACCTCTTCCAGTGTTCTGTCTGCGGTCTTGCCGCTGTTGTTATCTGGAGCGGGACAACCGTGATTCGACTGATCTCACGCCCGCAGGCCACGCGAATGCGGCCCTGTGTTTACCTTGCCTTTACGGGTCGAGAGCGTAACTTGTTATACAACTTTAAAAGTTGAGAGCCATCACAAAAGCCCCTTTTGCAATATGGGATACTTTAAATCTGCGTCAGGACAGCCATTTAGCACGCTACAGAGAGCAAAAACGTCCATGAGGGCAGGGCATTGCTGCTATTTATGTGAGCGAGATCTCAAAGAATTCTGTAGCTGACCAAAATTGGTATGATAACTTTGAGCGCATTAAGGCTCTATCAAGAGGAAGCAAGTATGTCGCGTTTTATGACCGAGGATTTTTTGCTGGATACCGAATTTGCTCGTCGCCTTTACCATGACTATGCAAAGGATCAGCCGATTTTCGACTATCACTGCCATCTTCCGCCGCAGCAGATTGCCGAAAATTACCGCTTTGCCAACCTCTATGACATCTGGCTGAAGGGCGATCACTACAAGTGGCGCGCTATGCGCGCTAACGGCGTACCGGAAGCCTTCTGCACCGGCGACGCCAGCGACCGCGAAAAATTCGACGCCTGGGCGCGCACCGTACCGCACACTATCGGCAATCCGCTCTATCACTGGACGCACCTTGAACTGCGTCGTCCTTTCGGCATTACCGATACCTTGCTCTCTGAAAAAACCGCTGACGACATCTGGGAGCGCTGCAACGCGCTGCTGGCGCAGGATGACTTTACCGCGCGCGGCATTATGCAGCAGATGAACGTGAAGATGGTCGGCACCACCGACGATCCGCTGGATGACCTGCAGCACCATCGCGCGCTGGCGCAGGATGACAGCTTCAGCGTCAAGGTGCTGCCGAGCTGGCGTCCCGACAAAGCCTTTAACATTGAGGCGGAAGGCTTCCTGGCATGGATCGAGAAGCTGGAGTCGCTGACCGACATCAGCGTGCGCCGCTTTGACGATCTGCGCAGCGCGCTGAGCAAACGCCTCGACTATTTCGCCGATCACGGCTGTAAGGTTTCAGACCACGCGCTTGACGTCGTGCTCTACGCCGAAGCGGACGACGCGACGCTGGACGCCATTCTGGCCGCTCGTCGTGCGGGCAACGCGCCGGACGCGCAGGCGATCGCGCAGTTTAAAACCGCGGTACTGGTGTGGCTGGGCGGCGAATATGCGCGTCGCGGCTGGGTGCAGCAGTACCATATCGGCGCGCTGCGCAACACCAACCGCCGCCAGTTTGAACTGCTGGGCCCGGACGTCGGCTTCGACTCAATTAACGACCGGCCGCTGGCGGAACCGCTGGCGAAGCTGCTGGGCGCGCAGAACCTGCATAACGCGCTGCCGAAAACCATTCTCTACTGCCTGAACCCGCGCGACAACGAGGTGCTGGCGACCATGGCGGGCAATTTCCAGGGAGAGGGCGAAGCAGGCAAAATGCAGTTCGGCTCCGCCTGGTGGTTCAACGATCAGCTCGACGGCATGCAGCGTCAGATGACGCAGCTGGCGCAGATTGGCCTGCTCAGCCGCTTTGTCGGTATGCTGACCGACAGCCGCAGCTTCCTTTCCTATACCCGTCACGAATATTTCCGCCGCCTGCTGTGCCAGATGATTGGTCGCTGGGTAGAAAACGGCGAAGCGCCGGGCGACGAGGCGCTGCTGGGCCAGATGGTGCAAAACATCTGCTTTAACAACGCGCGCGACTACTTTGGCATAGAGCTGGGAGCCTGATAATGCAGCGGCTAAATCGCCACGATTTTCCCGGCGCGATCTACAGCGAGCGCGTCATCCAGTTCGGCGAGGGCAACTTTCTGCGCGCCTTTATCGACTGGCAGCTCGACTGGCTGAACCAGCATCAGGGCACCGATGCGGGCGTCGTGGTGGTACGGCCGCGCAACCGCGCCGTCAGCGACAGCCTGAACCAGCAGGATGGCCTTTATACCACGCTGATCCGCGGTCTGAACGAGCAGGGCGAGCGCGTCAGCGAAACGCGCCTGATCCGCAGTCTGAATCGCGAGATCCAGCCTTATCTCCAGCATGACGACTTTCTGGCGCTGGCGCGCGCGCCGCAGATGCGGTTCGTCTTCTCTAACACCACCGAAGCGGGCATCGCCTTTGCCGAGAGCGATCGCCTGACGGATGCGCCCGCCTCCAGCTTTCCCGGCAAGCTGACGCAGCTGCTATGGGCGCGCTTCGAGCACTTCAGTGGGGCCAGTGACAAAGGCTGGCTGATTGTACCCTGCGAGCTAATCGACCATAACGGCGATGCCCTGCGCGAACTGGTGCTGCGCTATGCGCGACACTGGCAGCTGCCGGAAAGTTTTACCGCCTGGGTAACGCAGCACTGCATGTTCTACAACACGCTGGTGGACCGCATCGTGACCGGTTTCCCGCAGGAGAGCGAGGCGCTCGCCGCTCAGCTGGGCTACGAGGATCGTTTTCTGGTGGCGGGCGAGGTGTATTACCAGTTCATTCTGCAGGGGCCGCGCGCGCTGTTCGACGAGTTGAAGCTGGATGCGCTGGCGCCGCAGGTGCGACTGGTCGAGGATATCGCGCCGTGGAAGGCGCAGAAAGTAGCGATCCTCAACGGCGCACATACCGCCATGGTGCCGGTGGCTTTCCAGGCTGGACTGGAGAGCGTTGGCGAAGCAATGGCGGATCCGGCTATCTCAGGTTTTGTCGATCGTCTGCTGCGTGAGGAGATCATTCCTACGCTGGATCTGCCGCGCAGCGAGCTGCTCGCCTTCGCCGATGCGGTAGAGCGGCGCTTCCGCAATCCCTTTATCCGTCATGCGCTGCTCTCCATCGCGCTGAACGGCATGACCAAGTTCCGCACCCGGCTGCTGACGCCGCTGCTGGCGTCACACGCGCAAAGCGGCGTCTGGCCGACGCGTCTGACCTTTGCGCTGGCGGCGCTGATCGCCTTTTATCGCGGCGCGTCGGCGGAGAAAAGCTGGCCGCTACAGGATGACGCGCACTGGCTGGCGCGCTTTGAAAAAAACTGGCAGGCACTCAATAACGACCAGATTTCCCCGGAACAGCTGGTGCGCGAGGTGTTAAGCGACGCGCAGCACTGGGGCGAAGATTTGACCCGGCAGCCACAGCTGGCGGCCGAGGTCAGCCGACACCTGCAAAATATCATCGTCCACGGCATGCGTGAGGCGTTGAGCACACTGGGATAATGCTATGCAAGACGCGATTAAGATTCACTCTCAGGATAACGTCGCGGTAGCGCTGCGCGACTTAGAGGCGGGGCAGACTATCGACCTGCATCAGACGGCAGTGCAGCTACAGCAGGCCGTTACGCGCGGCCATAAGTTCGCGCTGCGGCCCATCGCCGAGGGCGAACTGGTGGTTAAGTACGGGTTGCCGATTGCCCACGCCACGCAGCCGATCGCCGCCGGCGAGGTGATCCACTCCAGTAACGCGCGCACTAACCTGAGCGATCTGGATGAGTACGACTATCAGCCGGAGTTTGTTGAGGTGCCGCCGCAGCCTGGGGATCGCGAGGTGCAGATCTATCGCCGCGCCAACGGCGACGTCGGGATCCGCAATGAGCTGTGGATCCTGCCGACCGTCGGCTGCGTCAACGGCATTGCGCGTCAGATCCTGCAGCGCTTTCTTAAAGAGACCGACAACGCGGCGGGTACCGACGGCGCGTTTCTGTTTAGCCACACCTTCGGCTGCTCGCAGCTGGGGCAGGACCATGAGAATACCCGCACCATGCTGCAAAATATGGTGCGCCATCCTAACGCTGGCGCGGTGCTGGTTATCGGCCTCGGCTGTGAGAACAACCAGGTCGATGCCTTCCGCGAGACGCTGGGCCTGCCGGAGAGCGACCGCATTCAGTTTATGGTGTGCCAGCAGCACGATGATGAAGTAGAGGCGGGTCTGGAGCGTCTGCATGCCCTGTATGAGGTGATGTGTCACGACATACGCCAGCCGGGCAAGCTAAGCGAGCTGAAGTTCGGCCTGGAGTGCGGCGGCTCCGACGGTTTTTCCGGCATTACCGCCAATCCGCTGCTGGGGCGCTTCTCCGATCAGATGATCGCTAACGGCGGCACCACGGTGCTGACCGAGGTGCCGGAGATGTTCGGTGCGGAGCGTATTCTGATGAGCCGCTGTCGCGACGAATCGACCTTCGAGAAAACCGTGGCGATGATTAACGATTTCAAGCGCTATTTTATCGACCACCAGCAGCCGATTTACGAGAATCCCTCGCCGGGCAACAAGGCGGGCGGTATTACCACGCTGGAGGAGAAATCGCTGGGCTGCACCCAGAAAGCGGGCTCCAGCCAGGTGGTGGACGTGCTGAAGTATGGCGAGCGGCTGAAAACGCCCGGGCTGAATCTGCTGAGCGCCCCTGGCAACGATGCGGTCGCCACCAGCGCGCTGGCGGGGGCGGGCTGTCATATGGTGCTGTTCAGCACCGGACGCGGCACCCCTTACGGCGGCTTTGTGCCGACGGTGAAGCTGGCGACCAACTCGCCGCTGGCGGAGAAGAAGCCGCACTGGATCGACTTTAACGCTGGCCGTTTGCTGGAAGGGATGAGCATGGATGCGCTGCTGGAGGATTTCGTCGATACCATCGTGGCGATCGCCAGCGGCAAGCTGACCAACAACGAGAAGAACGATTTTCGCGAGCTGGCGATTTTTAAAAGCGGCGTGACGCTGTAAATCGGCTAATCGACAGAGAGGCTAATGTCGCTGTTTCAGACGGCGCGAAAGTACGGGGAGCGGGTGGCATGGAACGCTTTGCTCCTCGTACCCTGCCACCCGCTCTTCAAGCTACTGAGCTATCTGCAAGATCAAGCCCGGCTGGCTTCGCGCTCGGCTTCAGCCTGACAAACCGCGGCGGTAAACAGAATATCGGTAGAGGAGTTCAGCGCCGTTTCGGCGGAGTCCTGCAGTACGCTGATAATAAAACCGGCTGCCACCACCTGCATCGCCAGCTCATTGGGGATGCCGAACATATTACAGGCTACCGGGATCAGCAGCAGCGAACCGCCCGCTACGCCCGACGCGCCGCAGGCGCACAGCGATGCCACCAGGCTCAGCAGAATCGCGGTCGACACGTCAACCTGAATACCCAGCGTATGCACCGCCGCCAGCGTCAACACGGTAATGGTGATGGATGCGCCCGCCATACTGATAGTCGCCCCCAGCGGAATAGAGACCGAATAGGTATCCTCATCCAGATTCAGGCGTTTCGCCAGCGCCATATTCACCGGAATATTGGCTGCCGAACTGCGGGTAAAGAAGGCGGTCACGCCGCTTTCGCGCAGGCAGGTAAAGACCAGCGGATAGGGGTTGCGGCGGATCTTGCTGTAGACCAGCAGCGGGTTGACCACCAGCGCCATTAACGCCATACAGCCCAGCAGCAGCCCCAGCAGATGTGCATACTGCCACAGCGCGCCAAAGCCGGTAGAGGCCAGAATCGACGCCACCAGACCGAAAATGCCGACCGGCGCGCAGCGAATTACGCAGCGCACCAGCCAGGTCACTGCATGTGAGACATCGTTAAGCAGGGCGCGGGTGCCGGGCGAGCTGTGACGGAACGCCAGGCCAAGGCCGATCGCCCACACCAGAATACCGATGTAGTTTGCTTCCATCAGCGCGGTAATCGGGTTTGCCACCATATTCATCAGCAGGCCGCGCAGCACCTCGGTTATGCCCGACGGCGGCGTAATTTCAGTTTTGCCGACCGCCAGCGTCAGCGTCTGCGGCATCAGATGGCTCAACATCACCGCGATCGCCGCGGCGAAAAAGGTGCTTAACAGATAGAGCGCGATAATAGGTTTGATATTGGTCTTCTGGCCCTGTTGATGGCTGGCGATAGAAGCGATCACCAGCACCAGTACCAGCAGCGGCGCAACGGCTTTCAGCCCGCTGACGAAGAGTTCGCCCAGCAGGCCGACGGCCAGCGCGGCATCCTTCGAGACCCAGGCCAGCGCCACGCCGGCCACCAGCCCTACCATGATTTGTTTTACCAGGCTTCCTGCGAGTAACGCGCCCAGACGACCGGAAAGAGAGTTCTGCATAATTGTTCTTTAGGTTGTAGCGGGATGTGGCTTCAGAGGGCGTCGATTAACGCGCCTGAAGCGGTTTGCCCGGCGGAGTATAAGGAAAAGAGCGGGCGAGGAAAGAGATAATTCTGTCTGTGCGAGGGGGATCGGATTTCTATTATGCTGGATGAAGGAAGTGTGACAGAGCGATGAAATGTCGCACCAGTGACTGGCAAAATAAAACAGGGGCATTACCTGCCCCTGTAGCGGATTATTGCGAGCGCTGTTTTTGGTCGCTTTTGCGATTCACCCAGGCGTTAATCAACAGGGTTGAACCGAGGATGGCGCCGACCACGCCCAGCGAGATCGCCACCGGAATATGGTAGAACTCGACGATGAGCATCTTGATACCGATAAAGACCAGCACGATCGCCAGGCCATACTTAAGCATGGAGAAGCGCTCGGCGACGTTAGCCAGCAGAAAGTACATGGCGCGCAGGCCGAGAATGGCGAACAGGTTAGAGGTCAGCACGATAAAGGGATCGGTGGTTACGGCGAAAATCGCCGGAATGCTGTCGACCGCGAAGATTACGTCGCTCAGCTCCACCATAATCAGCACCAGCAGCAGCGGCGTCGCAAACAGCACGCCATTCTTACGGGTAAAAAATTTCTCCCCCTCCAGCGCGTCAGTCATGCGCAGATGTTTACGCAGCCAGCGTACCACCGGCTTGTCGCCCACCGCGTTTTCATCTTCTTCTCTGGAGAAGGCCATCTTCAGTCCGGTCAGCAGCAGGAAGGCGCCGAACAGATAGAGGATCCAGCTAAACTGCGTTACCAGCCAGCTGCCCGCAAAGATCATAATCGTGCGCAGCACAATCGCGCCCAGCACGCCGTAAATCAGCACGCGGCGCTGCAGCGCGGCGGGGATCGAGAAGTAGCTGAAGAGCATCAGCCAGACAAAGACATTATCGACCGCCAGCGCCTTCTCCAGCACATAGCCGGTTAAAAACGCCAGCGTCTGCGTCGTGGCGACTTCCCGACCGGCGCTGCCCTCGAGATACCACCAGAAGGCGGCGCTGAACAGCAGCGACACCGATACCCAAATCAGCGACCAGACCGCCGCCTGTTTAAAACTCATGGTCTGCGCGCCGCGCCGTCCCTGTAAAAAGAGATCGATCGCCAGCATGATGAGCACCACCACCGCAAAGCTGCCCCAGAGAAGAGGCGTTCCTACCGTCTGCATAACTTTTCCTGCCCTGAAATAAAAAACGGCTGAGGTCAGAAGACATCAGCCGCTTTACAGGGATGTAAGCAAACCTTGCCTTCCGGCAAGGTCTCACTTACAACGCAGAATCAGATTCCGGGTTGCCTGACGACCGGATGCTTGCGCATCGTAATGACGATCGTTCAGCTTACAAGTTACTCCCCTTTGCTGGCAGTTAAGATAGGCGCTGACCCTGCAAGAGGCAATAGCGAGCCATTAATATTTAGACATATTTACACAGCGTGGTCGTCAGCGGGAAAAACCACGCCGGTCTGGCGGCGTATCTCGGTCAGCAGCGCGGCGGTGATGCGCGATGTTTCCAGCCCAGGATGATCGACGCGGCGCTGCCGCACCAGCTGCACAAAGGTCTGGGCTTCATAGAGCATGGTATTGATATGCTGCGGCTGGCTCAGATCCTGCGGCTGCGCGGCGGTCTGGCGCGGCACCAGGCTAACCGACTGCATCTCCGATAGCTTTTCGATCAGCAGCGAGCCCGCTTCGCCCTGAATTTCACTGGGAATACGCGAGTCGCTGACTTTGGAGTGCAGCAGCGTGACGTCAAAGTCGCCATAGTCGAGCAGCACGCTGCCGTGGCCGTCAACGCCGCTGGCCAGCAGCGCGGCGCTGGCTTTTACCGCCTGCGGCGCGCCCCACAGCGCCACCGCTGTCGCCAGGCAGTAGTAGCCGATATCCATTATCGAGCCGTTCGACCAGCGCGGATTAAAGGTATTGGGATTTTCACCGTCGAGGTAGCGCTGATAGCGCGACGAGTACTGGCAGTAGCTGAACAGCGCCTTGCGCAGCGGGCCGATAGCGGGCAGCGCCTGCTGTAGCTGCGCGAAATTGGGCAGGCTGGCGGTTTTAAACGCTTCAAACAAAACCACCTGATGCTGCCGGGCGCAGGCGATCATCTGCTCCGCTTCGCGCAGGTTAGAGGCGAGCGGCTTTTCGCAGATAACATGTTTGCCATGAGCCATAAACAGCAGCGCCTGCTCGCAGTGCAGGGCGTTCGGGCTAGCCAGGTAAACCGCGTCGATAAGATCGCTGGCGGCCAGCGCCTCCAGCGAGGTAAAGAGATGCGAGCAGGGACAGGCTTCGGCGAAGCGTTCCGCCTGCTGCTGCGTACGCGAAAAGATGGCGTTCAGGCGCATCTGGCCGGTTTCGTGCGCGGCATCGATAAACTGGCGCGTTATCCAGTTGGTTCCCACAATAGCAAAACGGATCACGTTGGCTCTCCTGCGGCAAATAGCGGCAGAGTAGCACGCCGCAGACCGGGCGCAAGCGCCGGAAAGAAAGGGAATTTGATCCTGCGATCCGCCTTCCAATATAGTGATGACGCAACGGCGACGGGCTGAAAAAAGTGGAGAAAGCGCTTGAAAGGAAGTAAACACGCACTGAACTGGACCACGCTGATGGTCGCGATCCCGGTAGGCCTGGCGGCGTCGCTGGTGACGCTGGCGTTTCGCGGCATCATTGAACTGATTAACCGTCTGCTGTTCGGCAGCAGCAATGAGATCACCGTGGCGATGCACGTCTGGCCGTGGATCTTCTGGCCGCTGCTGGTGGGGGCGGGCGGCGTGCTGGCGGGGTTTTTCCTGCGTTATGCGGTGAGCATCGAACAGCAGCAGACGGTAAAGACTGACTACCTTGAGGTGATTAACGCGCGGCTCGACGCGGTGCCGACCCGCACCTCGCTGTTCCGCGCGCTCTCTTCGATAGCCAGCATCGGCTCAGGCGCCTCGATCGGTAAAGAGGGGCCGATGGTGCAGCTCTCCGCGCTGTGCGGCAGCGTGCTGGGGCGCTGGATGCCCGCCTCGCTGAATCTGAAAAACAGCGATGTGGTGGCGATGGCCGCCGCCGCCGGACTCTCGTCGGTCTACCATGCGCCGCTGGCGTCGGCAATCTTCGTCGCCGAGATCGCCTTCGGCATTTCGGCGCTGCAGCGCCTGATCCCGCTGGTGATCGCCTCGTCTGTTGCCGTAATGACCATGTGGTCGCTGGGATTCCGCAACGCGCTCTATCCGCTAGCGGACGCCAGCTTTCAGATGGACGTCAGCAGCCTGATGGTAACAGTGGTGATTGGCCTGATCGCCGGGCTGGCGGGCTGGCTGCTGATTAAGCTTATCGCACGCAGCAAGGCGCTGTTCAGCCATATTCGTTCGCTGCCGCTACGGCTGGGCGCGGGCGGGCTGGCGGTGGGCGTGCTGGCGCTTATCTCTACCGATATTCTCGGCAACGGCTACGAAGTGATCGTTAAAATTATGGCGGGCGACTATCTGCTGCCGGGGTTGCTGCTGCTGCTGGTGCTGAAGACGCTGGCGACTACGCTGTCGGTCGGCTCCAATGCAGTGGGCGGGCTCTTTACGCCATCGCTGTTGATCGGCGCGCTGCTCGGCGTGGCGCTGGCGACGCTGGGCGCAGCGCTCCATCTGCCGCTCGGTAACGTGCTGCTCTATGCCGCCATCGGCATGGCCGCGGTGCTGGCTGCCGTCAGCCAGGCACCGCTGATGGCGATCCTGATGGTGCTGGAAATGACCCTTAACAGCACGCTGCTCTTTCCAGTGATGATAGCCGCCGTACTCGCCTCGATGGTGGTTTATCGCCTGCAGTCCACCAGCACCTATCCGGTGGTCGGCAACCACTTTAACCGCTCAGAAGCCAAATATGACTTCGACAATATGCGCGTGGCGGAGCTGATTATTCCCGGCGCGGCGCTGCAGCCGCAGGAGTCGGTCGGCCAGGCGCTGGCGGTCAGCTCGCTGAAGCGCGAGCGCTACGTCTACGTCATCAACGCGGCGGGCGCTTTTCTCGGCGTGGTCTCGATTCACGACATCGCGCGTAAGGTGCTGGCGCAGGAGATCACGCTGAATTCGCCGGTCGCCACGGTTATGGACGATAACTTTCCCGTCGTCTACCAGAATCAAAGCATGCGCGAGGGATGGGAAGCGTTTGCCCGCGTAACGCTGGAGCGACTGCCGGTGCTCAACAATCCGCAGGAGAGGCGCTTTCTCGGCGCGCTGACCAAAACCAGTCTGATCCAGAAAGCGCAGGAGTTTCTCTAGGCTGCGTTGCCGCGCATCGCCTGATCCGTCATCCAGAGCCGGGCGTCGAACTCCAGCTGATGGTAGTTCGGCTCCATATGGCAACAGAGCTGATAGAAAGCCTTGTCGTGATCCTTCTCTTTCAGGTGCGCCAGCTCGTGCACCACGATCATGCGCAAAAAAGGCTCCGGCGCGAGGCGGAAAAAGGTGGAGACGCGGATCTCCGCCTTGGCTTTGAGGTTGCCGCCCTGGACGCGCGACACCGCCGTATGCAGGCCCAGCGCATGTTTCATGACCTTGATTTTATTATCCCAGATCACTTTACTGATCGGCGGAGCGTTACGCATAAAGCGATTCTTCAGCGCCTGGGTATAGTCATATAACGCTTTATCGCTGACGATATCGTGCGTGTCGGGATAGCGCTGCTGCAAAAAAGCGCCAAGCTTTTCATGGTCGATCAGCGTCTGAACCTGCTGAAGGATGTTCTCAGGATAACCCTGCAGATAGATAAGTGAGGACATTAGGGATTCCCGGCGAAAGACAGTATACTGCGCCCCCCTTTTGGGGCGTAAAACAGCCAGATTGTACCAGCCGGAGAATTCATGAGCCAACTTGAACTAGTCGATCGCACCCTGATCCTGCATCGTTTCCCGCAAATGCGTGAAGAGAGTCCGCTTCAGGCGTGGGACGCGGCGGATGAATATCTGCTGCAGCAGTCGCTGCCGGAAGGGCCGATCCTGGTGTTCAATGACAGCTTCGGCGCGCTCACCTGCGCGCTTAACCCGCGTCCGGTCTGGCACGTCAGCGACTCCTGGCTCAGCCAGCAGGCGACGCGGCAAAACCTGCGCCTTAACGCGCTTGACGACGGCGAGGTGCATTTTCTCAGCAGCCTCGATGCGCTGCCCGCTGCGCCTGCCGCTGTGCTGATTAAGGTGCCGAAAACCCTGGCGCTGCTGGAGCAGCAGCTGCGCGCTCTGCGAGAGGTGGTGACCGCCGATACGGTGATCCTGGCGGCGGCGCGCGCTAAAGAGATCCATAACTCCACGCTGCAGCTGTTCGAGAAGATCCTCGGCGAAACCCGCACCTCGCTGGCGTGGAAAAAGGCGCGTCTGATCTATACCCACTTCAGCGCGCCCGCGCTGGCACCGCAGGCGGCGACCACCGTCTGGCCGCTGGATGAGACGCCCTATCAGATCCACAACCACGCCAACGTCTTCTCCCGCACGTCGCTGGATATCGGCGCGCGCTTCTTTATGCAGCACCTGCCGGAAAATATCGAGGGCGAGATTGTCGATCTCGGCTGCGGCAACGGCGTGATCGGCCTGATGGCGCTGGAAAGCAATCCGCAGGCTGAAGTGCATTTTCTCGACGAGTCCTATATGGCGGTGGCGTCGAGCCAGCTTAACGTTGAGGTGAACCGTCCGCAGGACCTGACGCGCTGCGTGTTTCGCGTCAACAACGTGCTGAGCGGCTACCCTTCAGACCGCCTGCACGCGGTGCTCTGCAATCCGCCTTTCCACCAGCAGCACGCCGTAACCGATCATCTGGCATGGCAGATGTTCCGCGACGCCAAACGCTGCCTGCAGTATGGCGGCGAGCTGCGCATCGTCGGCAACCGCCACCTCGACTATCATCACAAGCTGAAAAAGCTGTTTGGCAACTGCACGCTGGTGGCGTCGAACCAGAAGTTTGTGGTGCTGCGCGCGGTAAAGATGCGCTGATCAGATAGTCAGCGCCAGCTGTACGGCCTGGGCGATTGCCCGGCGCGCGTCCAGCTCCAGCGCCACGTCGGCGCCGCCGATAAGGTGAACGGCTTTGCCGCGCGCGCGCAGCGCGGCTTCCAGCTCGCGCTGCGGCTCCTGCCCAGCGCAGATAACGACGTTATCCACCGGCACGCACGTCACCGCGCCGTCGCGGCGCAGGTGTAATCCCTCATCATCAATCGCCAGATACTCTACGCCGCCCCACATGTGCACACCGCGCGCCTGCAGCGTGGCGCGATGGATCCAGCCAGTGGTTTTACCCAGCCCCGCGCCCGGTTTGCCCGGTTTGCGCTGCAGCAGCCAGATAGCGCGCGCAGCGGGCAGGGGCTGCGCAGGCTGCAGGCCGCCGCGCTGCGTCAGCGTCAGGTCGATGCCCCATTCGCGGCAAAAGCTTTCAGTCGTCTGCTGCTCCGCCGGCTGAGAGAGATACATGGCGGTATCGAAGCCGATGCCGCCCGCGCCAATAATGGCGACGCGTTGGCCTACCGGTTTTTTGTCGCGCAGCACCTCAAGGTAGCTGAGTACGCTGGAATGATCGATACCCGGAATGTCAGGCGTGCGCGGCTGGATGCCGGTCGCCAGCACTATTTCATCGGCATCCTGCAGGCTCTCCGCCGTCGCGCGATAGCCGGTACGCACCTCGACGCCAGCGGCGGCGAGCTGGTGGGCGAAATAGCGCAGGGTTTCGCTGAACTCAGCTTTGCCGGGGATCTGGCGCGCGATATTAAACTGGCCGCCAATCTCTGCTGCGGCCTCATAGAGACGCACGCGATGACCGCGCTGCGCCGCCTGCAGCGCGAAGGCCATCCCCGCAGGGCCCGCACCCACCACGGCGATCTGCTTCGCCGTGGCGCAGGGCGTAACCGGCATCAGCGTTTCATGGCAGGCGCGCGGGTTCACCAGGCAGGAGGTAATCTTGCCGACAAAAATCTGGTCGAGACAGGCCTGGTTGCAGGCGATACAGGTATTGATGCTCTCCGCCGCGCCGCGCGCGGACTTACTGACGAAGGCGGCATCGGCGAGAAACGGACGCGCCAGCGACACCATATCGGCACAGCCGCTCTGCAACAGCTGCTCGGCGACCTGCGGGTGGTTGATGCGGTTGGTGGCGATTACTGGCGTTGAGACATGCTGGCGCAAACGCTGTGCCGCCGAGGCGAAGGCCGCGCGCGGCACCGAGGTGGCAATAGTGGGAACGCGCGCTTCGTGCCAGCCGATGCCGGTATTGAACAGGGTAACGCCGCACTTCTCCAGCTCCTCGGCTAGCGCCAGCGTCTCTGCCAGCGAGCTGCCATCTTCAACCAGATCCAGCATCGACAGGCGAAAAATGACAATAAAGTCGCGGCCCACGGCGTCGCGTATCGCCCGGGTAACGGAGAGGGCAAAGGCCTGACGGCGCTGTGCGTCGCCGCCCCAGCGGTCGCTACGCTGGTTGGTGCGCGGCGCTAAAAACTGGTTAATCAGATAGCCTTCAGAGCCCATGATCTCCACGCCGTCATAGCCTGAGAGCTGGGCCAGCTGCGCGCAGCGGGCGAAGTCGCTGATGGTTTGCAGGATCGCCTGCTCATCCATCTCCTGCGGCAGAAAAGGGTTAATAGGCGCCTGGATCCCTGAGGGCGCGACCAGATCTTTTTGATAGCTGTAGCGGCCGGTATGCAGGATCTGCAGGGCGATTTTGCCGCCTTGCGCATGTACGGCGTCAGTAATCTGGCGGTGCCAGCCGCACTGGTCAGGCGAGGTGAGCATCGCGCCATGCTTCATGGTAACGCCCTGCGCATTGGGCGCTACGCCGCCAGTGACGATCAGCGCAACCCCTTCACGCGCGCGTTCGCCATAAAAAGCGGCGAGACGCTGCGCGCCGTCGGGATGCTCTTCCAGCCCGGTATGCATCGATCCCATCAGGAAGCGGTTGCGCAGCTGGGTAAATCCCAAATCGAGCGGGGCGAACAGGGCAGGACAGGCGTGACTCTTCACGGCGGCATCACTCAGGTAAGTGGTCGGATGAGTGTAATGTAGCTGCCGTGATGTTAAAAAAAAGTGAAAGTTTACTGCGCTGTGAGGCGCATCAAAAAAGCGGGCCTTAGCTGCCCCGACGGCGTATCCATGAAAAGCGCGACTGATAGCCGCTGTTAAAGTGGGTGTTGCGGCGATAGCTGGAGCCGTTTTCCGCCATGCAGTAGGTGCAAAAACCGACGTTTTCGATATTTTCCGCAGGTACGCCAGTTTTCAGGAGGATCTCCGTCGCCAGCTGCGGCAGATCGAACCAGACGCCATTTTGCGTAGCCTTCGCCTGCGGCCTGACGGCGAACGGATTATGTGGCTGCTCGCGGTGCCAGCAGTGCGACAGCGAGCCAGAGAAGCGTTGCGCGATCGATGACAGCATCTCCTCGCCCAGTTCGTAGCAGCAGGGCGCAATGGCCGGGCCGATGGCGATATACAGGCCATCCGGCGAGGCGCCATCTTCGCACAGCCGCGCCACGGCACGATCCAGTACGCCCGCCAGCGTGCCTTTCAGGCCAGCGTGCACCGCCGCCACGCGCCGTTGCTGCGTATCAGCGATGAGCACCGGCAGGCAGTCGGCGGTGTAGACCGCCACCGGCCGCTCGCCAAAGCCGATAATGCCATCCGATTCGCAGCTTTTCGGCGGCACGTTGTCCGCGTCATCTACCACCGTCGCGCTGTGGCGCTGATGGCCGTAAGCGACATCGTCAGGCGGCGCTTCGCCTGCGGGCTGGAAGGCATATTCAACCCACTCCAGCGCATCAAGAAGGGTAGAGCGTACGCGGATTCCCATATGAATCTCCTGTGAGGCGTTTGGCTGCATTCAGCTTAGGTTAACTGCTACATTTTGAAAGCGTTACCTACTTCTACTTTTCCGGCTTAAGGATAACAAGATGAAAATGACCGCAACGCTGCTGACCAGCGGCCTGATGGCGCTGATGCTGTCGGGCTGCGCCTCGCAGTCGGCGCAAAATGCGCAGCAACAGCTCGGCCAGCAGTCAGTAATGGCGCTTAACTGGTTTCAGCAGTCCGGCGAGTACCAGGCCCTGACGTGGCAGGCCTTCAACGGCGCGCGTCTCGCCTTTGACGCCGCGCCTTCGCTGACCGGCAAGCCTAAGGCGGTGATTGTCGATCTGGATGAGACCATGATCGACAACAGCGCCTACAGCGCCTGGCAGGCGAAAAACGGGCAGCCGTTCAGCGCGCAAAGCTGGTCGGAATGGACCCGAGCGAAGCAGGCGCTGGCAGTGCCTGGCGCGGTCGATTTCGCCCACTACGTTACTTCACACGGCGGCACGCTATTCTACGTGTCGAACCGCGACCAGAAGGATTATGACGCCACGGTCGCTAACCTGACGAAGCTCGGATTTCCGCAGGTTAACCCGCAGACCGTACGTCTCAGCACCGGCAGTTCAAACAAGCAGGCGCGTTTTGACGCTATCAAAGCGGCGGGCTATAACGTGGTGCTCTACGTCGGCGATAACCTGAATGATTTCGGCGAGGCGACATGGCACCAGGGCAACGCGCAGCGTCGCGCCTTTGTCAGCCAGAATCACCCGCTTTTCGGCACCCGATTTATCGTATTGCCGAATCCACTCTATGGCGACTGGGAGAGCGGCATGGCGGATAATTACAATAAGCTGACGCCGCAACAGCAGCTCTCAACGCGCGATGCGCGGCTGAGGGCGTGGAACGGTAAATAATTCGTCAAGCGAAAGAGCCTGCGATAACAGGCTCTTTATTTTTGTCGCTGATATTTACGTTCAGGGGGAATTATTTCACTGCAAACTAATTTAATTATCTCTTACTTTTAAAGCGGCAGTTATTAAGCGTATTGCACTGCTTTTTTCGCTCATCGCCAGTTTTAATCACTATTGATTAGCGAATTAATTCGGAATTTTCTGCATTAAAGTGCCGTCACTAATTGAGTGTGAGCAACAGGCCAGCAAAGCTAAGTGTAATTATTTGTCATTGTAAAAGGCATTCTAATTATGTGCCTATTTTAATAGTATGATATTATTGTATTTTATTGATGCCTGTTTTTCTTCCGGAATTGATTCTGCTTAATTAGCTTTACCTTTAATTTACCTCGGCTGAATTAATATTTACAAAACTCGCGCCGCTCTGGCTTATAAAAAATTACGCATGCATCCTTAATCATAAACGGCTATAAACAATTTCTGTGATGAACTGCGTTGTTTTTCTGACTGCCAGTAGTTAACTGTGAGCCGGTTCACTCCCTTGTTCGCCTGTATATTTCCTTCCCGGTTGTTGAGAGAGACGAATGTGACGACACTGAAACCCTTATTAGCGAAAAATCGCAGCTGGGCGCTCCAGCGCCGCGAACGTAACCCTGACTATTTTGAAAAATACCTCCATCAACAGAAACCGCACTCACTCTGGATTGGCTGCTCAGACAGTCGCGTACCGGCCGAGGTTTTGACCGGCTCGCATCCCGGCGAACTCTTTGTCCATCGCAATATCGCCAATATGGTGGTCGACGGCGACGACAACCTGATGAGCGTGCTGCAGTACGCCATCATTTATCTCGGCGTAGAACGCATCGTGCTGTGTGGCCATTACGGCTGCGGCGGTGTTCAGGCGGCGCTTAACCTGCCGCAAAGCCCGCTGGCGCAGGAAACATCAGCGCTGGCGCGACGTATCGCCGCGCTGCGACAGGCGCTGGGCGCCAGTTTGCCCGATGAGCAGGAAGCAACAGCCGAGACGCTGAACCAGTTGGTTGAGGTAAACGTGTTGGCGCAGTTCTCCCGTCTGGCCGCCACCGCGCCGGTGCGCGACGCGTGGCGAGCGGGCCAGACATTAGATCTCTTCGGCTGCGTTTACGATCTGCAGTCGGGCCATCTTAAAGAGTTAATCCAGCAATCAGCAGAGGAATCTTCGCCATGAATGTAAGTACGCTTCGTCAGGATATTCCTGCCGGTCTGGTGGTTTTTCTGGTGGCGCTGCCGCTCTGTCTTGGCATCGCGCAGGCGAGCGGACTGCCGCCGTTTGCCGGCTTGCTGACCGGGGTTATCGGCGGGCTGCTGGTTACCGCGTTAAGTCCTTCACGCTTTGCCGTCAGCGGCCCGGCAGCGGGGCTGGTCACTATCGTCGTCGCCTCAATTGAAACGCTCGGCAGCTTCAGCGCTTTTCTTACCGCGCTGGTGCTGGCGGGCCTGATGCAGTGCGGTCTGGGCCTGCTGCGCGCCGGCCGGTTTATCTCGCTGGTGCCGGGCAGCGTGATCAAGGGAATGCTGGCGGCCATCGGCATTCTGCTGATTATCCAGCAGATCCCGGTAGCGTTCGGCATTGAGGGCGATGCGGGGCTGGCAGGGTTCGCCAGCGGCGCTGCGGCTTTCTCCGTTCCTGCGATGCTGGTTGCTGGCGGCAGCCTGGCGATCCTGTGGTTATGGACCACGCCGCTGATAAAGAAGGCTGGCGCGCTGGGCTGGATACCTGGGCCGCTGGTCGCGGTGCTGTTTGGCTGCGCCGCAACGCTATTTGGCGGACGGCTGATGCCGGAGATGGCGAACGAGCTGTCGCGCATCGCGCTGCCGTCGTTCGACAGCCTTTCAGCGCTGACGGCGCAGCTGGAGAGCCCAGCCTGGACGGCGTGGCAAAACCCGTCGGTCTGGGTGGTGGCGGTAACGCTGGCGCTGGTCGCCAGCCTGGAGACGCTGCTGAGCCAGGAGGCGCTGAAGAAGCTACGCCCGAAGAACCCGCCGCCGTCGCCTAATCGGGAGATGTTCGCGCAGGGCATCGGCAACCTCAGTGCCGGTCTGCTGGGCGCAATGCCGATTACGGCGGTGATTGTGCGCAGCTCGGTGAACGTCAGCACCGGCGCGCAGACCAAACTCTCTATTCTTATTCACGGCGTGCTGCTGTTGATCTGCGGATTGTGGTTCAGCGATCTGCTGAATGCCATTCCGCTGGCCAGCCTGGCGGCGGTGTTGCTCTATACCGGCTATAAGCTGGCGACGCCGCGCCTGTTCATTGAGCAGTTCCGCATGGGCGCGCAGCAGTACGTGCCGTTCCTCGCCACCATTGGCGGCATTATTCTGTTTGGCATGCTGTCGGGCATTGGCATCGGTCTGGCGACGCAGATGCTTATTAGCCTGTATAAGAGCCACCGCAATGCGCTACAGCTGACCCGCTATGACGATCACTATGTGCTGCGCTTCCAGCAGAATCTGACCTTTCTGCATAACCCGAAGCTACAGGGGCTGCTGGCTGAGATCCCGGAAAACAGCGTGGTGATTGTGGATCACGATAACGCCGAGTATCTGGATCCAGACGTAAAAGCGGTGCTGAAAGATTTCGGCGACAGCGCGAATAAGCGCGGCATTCGCCTCAGCCAGTGGCCGGTAGCGGTGAAGTAACGCCGTTGTACTTTTTCAGGCCGTGGCAGGACACGGAGAGCAAAGCGTCCCGCGACAGGGAGGTCGCGGGCCGAGCTGGCAGGGGTGCCGTTTTGCGTCTTTGCGATTGGGCCCTGCCACCCGCCGCGGCTCCCTTACTGACAACGCTTAAAAATCAGATATCCCGGAGGGTCGATTTTATTAATTTAGGGCATAATTGGCGCGCCGAAAGCCAGACGGCGCAACCCAGATGATGAGTAGCGTCAATCCCTGCCGTTTATTCGCTGAATTGCCCGGACGGCGAATGCGGTTTAATGGCATTCTGCGATCGTCCGGGACGGGCAGGGAGCGAAGAATTTACAGGCTACAGGGTTCAGACCTATGCGCGTTAAGCTGTTTGCAGAGCACAAGACTACAAAGAATGTCTTTTCGCTGTTTCTGATCACCCTGCTGTTTTGTTTTTTAGGCAGTCATCTGCGTATTCCCGCCGAGCTATCGCTATTCTGGCCAGTGAACGCCATCGTCGCTGCCGTTATCGTTCGTCATCCTTTTCTGCATCGCTTTCGCTACTACCTTGCCAGCTTCGCCGCCATGGTGGTGAACGACACGGTATTTTCCGGCTGGGCATGGCCCGCCGTCACGCTGAACGCCGCTAACCTGCTGTTTATCGTTATTTCCGTCTCTATGCTGGTAAAACACTACCTGCGCGACTCCGACCGCAGGCAGATCAGCAACGCGCTGCGCATCTTTCCCGCCTGTCTGCTCGCCGCCTTCGCATGTGCTACCTGGGGCGGCCTGGCGCAGAATATGAGCTTCGATGCCCGCTTCGCCACCGCCTGGGGCGACTGGTTCAGCGAACAGTTCTCAACCGGCCTGATGCTGCTGCCGTTTTTACTCGCGCGCAACTGGCGCAGCCTGTCGTTCGCCACGCTGCTCTCTCCGGGTAAATGGCTGCCGCTGCTGAGCGTGCTGCTGTCGTTGGTGGTCGGTGCCATGATTGGCGGCGCGGGCAGTTTGACGTTTCCGGTTCCGGCGCTCATCTGGTGCGCCATCGTGCTGCCGATCCCGGTAACCAGCCTAGTGATACTCCTGACCGGCATCAGCGAAATCGTGCTGGTCTCACACGGCGTAATGAACATTCAGGGCAACGACAACCTGCTGCCTTTAAGCCATCTGACTTCGGCGCGCCTCGGCGTGGCGACGGTCGCCATCAGTCCGCTGATTGTCGCCGTCAGTATGGATGCGGTGCGCCAGCTTAACCAGCGGCTCGCTTTGCGCGCCAACTACGATTTTCTGACCCAGCTGCTGTCGCGCTCCGGGCTTTACGAGAGCCTGAAAGAGGAGCCGTTCTCCGCCGAGCGTAACGTTGGCGTCATCCTGCTGGATATCGACTATTTCAAAACCATCAACGACAACTTCGGCCATGACGCTGGCGATGGCGTACTGGAGGAGATCGCGCTGCGGATGCAGAAAGTGGTGGGTAAACAGGGTTTCATCTGCCGGTTCGGCGGCGAAGAGTTCGCTATCGTGCTGTTCGACGCCCGGCCTGAGCAGCTCTACCGGCTGGCAGAGGCAGTGCGGCAGGCGATAGGCAAAGAGAAGTTCTGGCTGCAGGGCAATACGGTTACCGTAACCGCCAGCCTGGGGCTGGCGCAGGGAAGGGCGGGTGAAGATCGCAGCTGGCACAGCGTGGTGAATAAGCTCATTTCCGCCGCGGATAAAAACCTCTATCTTTCCAAACGCAACGGGCGCAACCAGACTTCGCCTGCCTGGCGCACCCTGACGCTGGCCAGCGACGTGGCGTAAATCACCCCGTCGCGCTCGCTCTTATACGCTGCTTTTTAGCTGGCTGGTCTGCTGATGACGCTCCAGCGCCAGCTCGATCAGGCGAGTGATAAGCTCGCGATATTCGACTCCCGCCGCCTGCCACAGCTTGGGATACATGCTGATGTTGGTAAAGCCAGGCAGGGTATTCACCTCGTTAACGATAATCTCGCCTGCGTCCGTCAGAAAGACGTCGACGCGCGCCATACCGCTGCACTCCAGCGCCTGAAACGCCTTGATCGCCACGGCGCGGATCGCCTCGCTGCGCTCAGCGTCGATGGCTGCGGGCACCTGCGTCCGCGCGCCGGTTTCGCTGATATATTTGGTCTCGTAGGAGTAAAAGGCGTCGTGCACCACTATTTCGCCACACGGGCTTGCCTGCGGCTCATCATTACCCAGCACTGCGCACTCGATTTCACGGCCTTTGATCCCTTTTTCAATCAGCACTTTGCGATCAAAGGTGAAGGCGAGATCCAGCGCGCTATCGAACGCTTCGACAGTGTCTACTTTGCTGACGCCGACCGATGAACCCTGATTGGCCGGTTTGATAAACAGCGGCAGGCCCAGCTGCGCGACTACCTCAGACGCCTGGATGCGCGACCGCTGCGCCTGCGTCACGCTAATCCAGGGCGCAACCTGCAGCCCGGCGTCACGCAGAAGACGTTTGGTGACGTCTTTGTCCATGCTGACCGCCGAACCCAGCACGCCAGAGCCAACAAAGGGCAGCGACGCCATACGCAGCAATCCCTGCAGCGAACCATCTTCGCCGAGCGTGCCGTGTACGATAGGGAAAATAACATCGATCTGCGACAACGCGTGGCCGCTCTGACGGGCGATCACCTGCTGCTTTGACTCGCCCGGCACCAGCGCCACGCTTTCGCCGCCGCGGTTGAGCGCGATAAGCGCCGGATCCTGCGCGTTGATCAGAAAGTTCGAGGCGTCATTCAGATGCCACTGACCCTGTTTATCAATGCCTAACAGCACCGGCTCGAAACGCGTTTTATCAATCGCATCAAGGATATTTTTAGCCGACTGTAACGATACTTCGTGCTCGGCCGATTTGCCGCCGAACACAATGCCTACCCGCAGTTTTGTCATTAGAGCTTGCCTGAAAGATGTTGCGAAACCCACAAGATAACACGCGGATTTCGCCCTGTAACGGCATCGCGCGGGGCGCTTACTTTAATGCATCAGCGAGCAGGTTGCGGCACTGAGTGGCGTCGGTGCTGGCCTGTGCCTTTTGCTCTGCGTTCAGGCTCTGCCAGGCTTTGACCACCTGTTCGCCGAGGCGCGGCTGGAAATGAATTTTCTGCAGGGCGTAGTCAGAGTTGCCGCCTTCAATAACGGTGCGCATATCTGCCATAAAGCGACTGCTCTCTTCATGGTGGATGGCGCAGAACACCGAGACGTAGTAGGCCTCGTCCTCTTTGCTGTAGTGAGGCGTAAGCCAGTACCAGGCGGCGGCTACGAAGATAATAAGAAGCGGAAGAATGATTTTAAGTCTGGAAGTCATGGCTATGAATTATGCTCGCTGGTGCAAAGGGGGGTATCACGTGGATCGCGGGGCCTGAGATCGGTACGGTAAAGGGCTGCGCTTATCGACTGGGAAAGCGCACCGCTTTTAAATCAACGTCATCACGACAATTCCCGTCGCGGAGATCTCATTCAGCGCGCATTCGAACTCTGCATCGCCGCCGCTAATCCTGACGCGACCGCCGGGCAGACGAGAGAGATTACGCAGGCTGGCCATGCCTTCAATATCCAGCAGCCATTTCCCGTCCACGACCGTCTTATAGCTGCGGTTAATGATGTACTGCTGCTCGCCTTCGATGACCGCCAGCAGATCGCTGTTGGCCGCCACCTTATCCAGAAAAAGTTTGTTTTCCAGAGTCACAAAATCAACAGGCTTGAGTTCACCATTTGTTAATTTTACCCGCTCAATGTCCGTCAGACTTTTTAACGGGCGATTTTCATTGCCCTTTTCCGCTGCCAGCGATTGTACTGCGCTGGGCGGGTTTCCCTGACCATAGAGGATCCAGTTCAGCTCGGCATCTGTGTCAATCAGGCATTGCACCACCAGATCGGCGGGGAAAGCGTCTCTTTTATAACGCATTGCCAGGTTGCTTGAGGAGAGGCCAACATGCTCAGCGTACTGTGATTTTTGTTTAAACCCATAGGCCTGAATCAGTCTGTCGAGGATAGCCCCGCCGCTCCCGTTAAAATTAGTGACTAACATTTTTGAGCTTCCTCTTGTGTTACTAACATATTTGAATTAGCATCACTGCGTTGTGAATGTTATCGCATATGAGTGACATTACGTTAACTGGAGATGATGCCCTATGAGGCCTGACATTACAAATGCCATAGCTGTCCTCCTTTTATTACGGACTGGCGTAAAACGTCCTGTTTCAGCGCTTTTTATTAAGGCATACCGCGCGTTAACAGCGATTTTCGCCGCCGCATACAGCCGCGCTGCGGCGAAAAAAAGCGTGCTGAAAGGATCTTACCGGGCAATGAAAGGGAGATATTCTTTTTCTGTTAATTTTCAGCCGGTCTGACTCACTTATGATGAATAGCCAGCCTGAACCTGTTGCAGCAATGAGCTTTGACGAGTTTCGTAAAAGCTGGCGTCAGATGCGCAACAACAGCCGTAACCCGGCGCTGGTCGCCTTCAACCGGCAAAACGATGATTTTAAGTTCTGCGTGCTGACGCTGGCGAACCGGGAAAGACCCGGCAGCTTCCGGCTTCAGGAGGTCGGCAACCCCTTTGAATCCTTCGATGAGGCCCGGCGTGAGCTGATCATTGCCGCAATGAACAAAATGGTGCGCTGGGGCAGGCTGTTGCCTCGCTCTTTTTCTGACGCAGACCAGTATCTGTCTGAATAACTGACCTTAACCGCACATTGATGACGTCAACCCGTCGGGCTTCGCTTTGCCCAAATTCAGGAGAGATGAAATGAGACACCCTAACCCTGACCTTGAAACCGATGCACTGAGCGCTCTGTTAACCGCTGCGCGTTACGACGAACGCAGAGGCCGCGCGCAGGCCGTCGCCAGTCGTCTGGCCGCGATGGCGACGCATATTAGCCGCCAGGGACTAAGCGGTATTGAGGCCGCCGAGCTGATCCGCCATGAAGCGCAGCGCTACCGCGATGAATCACAGGAGCTGCACTGATGGTCGATACCATGGATATAGAGCAGCAGCGTCAGGCGGAGCAGCTGGCGCTGGATATCGCTGCCGTTACCCAACGGCCCAAAGGCGTAAGCGCCTTCTTCTGCGAGGAGTGCGACAGCGCCATTCCCGAAGCGCGTCGACGCGCAGTCACCGGCGTTTCCCGCTGCGTCGCCTGTCAGGAGATTGCCGAACTGCGCGGGCGGCACTATCAGGGCGGCATATAATGCAGCGCTACAGCTGGCCCTGGAACGCGCCGCGTAAGGCTATCGCCTCGCCTTATCCCACTCACGCCGAGATGCAACAGCGCAGCCGCCAGATGGCTGCGCTATCGCAGGCATGGATCGCGCTGGAGCAACAGCCGGCGCTGGTGCAGCGCGCCATCAGGCTGCGTCACGCTCAGATGGAGAGTGGACGAGGCGCAGCCTCTGCCGCGAGCTATCTGACGACGACCTTCGCCGATCGCCTGCTGCCGCGTATTGAACAGGTCAGCGCGCAGTATCGGCTGGGCGAGATGCGTCGTGGCACCGTCACCTTGCTGAGCGGCCACGCCGCACAGGAAAAAGGCGCCGCCGCTGCGGCAGGTGCGCTGTGGGAACTGATGCGACGTTTTAACCGGCTGCCCGATATGTCGCGCGCCGATGTCGATTTGCTGGCGGGCGATATCGCCAGCTTTATCTTTGCCGAGCTGGTACAGCTGCATGCGCAGAACGGTGAGGAGTCGGACTGGCGCTACAGCCACCGCCTTTACCTTACCGCCGCAACCATCACCCGTGAATTCCGCCAGACGCCGCCCCTGTGGCAGAAAGTCACGACGCGCCTCTTCGCGCCGGAAGAGGTTACGCCAGCCATTATGCGGATGCAGGGAGAGACCTGGTGGAAAGGGCGTCTGCGCCGTATCGCCGCCGCCTGGCGCGAGCATCTGCAGATCGCGCTGGCGCACGTCAGTAAAAAAAGTTCGCCTTACGCCAGCCGCATGACCATCGCTGAATGGCGTGAGCAGAAGCGCCGTACCCGCGATTTTTTACAGGGCATGGAGCTGGAGGACGAAGAGGGCAACCGCATCAGCCTGATCGACAAGCATGACGGCAGCGTCGCCAACCCTGCGATCCGTCGCTGCGAGCTGATGACCCGTATCCGCGGCTTTGAAAACATCTGCAATGCTATGGGCTACGTCGGCGAGTTCTGCACCCTGACCGCTCCGGCGCGCTATCACGCTACGCTCAGCAGCGGCCAGCACAATCCGAAATGGCGCGGCGCCAGCCCGGCTGAAACGCAGCGCTACCTTTGCCAGCTCTGGCAGAAGGTGCGCGCCAGACTGCATAGAGAGCAGATCCGCCTGTTCGGCATCCGCGTCGCTGAACCACACCATGACGGCACGCCGCACTGGCATCTGCTGCTGTTTATGCGCCCCCAGCAGTCCGCGCAGGTACGCCAGATCCTGACGGAATACGCCTGCCAGCAAGACCACGAAGAGCTGACCAGCGAAAAAGCGCGCAAGGCTCGTTTCCACACGACGGCGATCGACCCGCAAAAGGGCAGCGCTACCGGCTATATCGCCAAATATATCGCCAAAAATATCGACGGCTACGCGCTGGACGGCGAGCGAGATAACGAGAGCGGCGAGAGCCTGCGCGACTGCGCGGCAGCGGTTTCCGCCTGGGCGGGACGCTGGCATATCCGCCAGTTTCAATTTGTCGGCGGCGCACCGGTAACCGTCTGGCGCGAGCTGCGTCGCCTGACGGAGGGAGAGAGCCTGCGCAGTCTGAGCGAGGATCTGGCCGAGGCGCGCGAGGCGGCGGACAGCGGCGACTGGGCCGCCTACGTTAACGCGCAGGGAGGGCCGTTTGTGCGCCGCGACGAGCTGGCGGTGCGCGTCTGGTATCAAAACGCCGAACAACCTAATAGCTGGGGCGAAGAGATCTCGCGCATTAAAGGCGTATACAGCACCGAAGCGGGCGAAGAAAAACCGCTGCTGACCCGACTGGTGAGCTGGAAGCTGGTGCCGAAGCGTCAGCCAGAGGTTGAGAACGTGGAGCCGAAAGCGTCAGCTTGGAGTTCTGTCATTAACTGTACGCGGACGCTAAGTCGGGCAGGCGTATTAGCGCGGTTAAATCATTATGCCGAACCGGCGTCTCAAAAGCGGACAAAACCGCTCCGCAAGGGGGCGTTATGCGGACAAAATGCGCCGCCATAAGGCGCTTTTTCTGCTTTTTTTACCCATTTGACTTAGTGGCGCTCTCGCTAAAAAAGTCGCTATATCAATAGCCTAAGCAGGCGGTATTCAGAACTTAATTTTCTTTATATCAGATTGCATGCTGTGCTACTGTATAGATATACAGTTATAAATTGGGGGAGGGAAAGTGGATACTGATTTACAAGAACAGGTAATGCTTGAGCGTGTTGAGCTCATTGCACGTCTGACCACTGAAGGAGTTTGCAGGGAGCGCGACCGGGAAGTGGCCCTCGCTTTAATCGCCGAGATAGCTGGCGATATGATGATAAAAAACAAGGAATTTGCCGTTTCGTTTGCCGCTATCTCCACCAATAAATAACAATGCAGGTATGGCAATGAGATGCGATCGTTTGACTCATAAAAAGCAGCAGATCCCGAACCTTTCCCCTTGATGCTTGCGCCGTCCGGCGACGGCTGACCAGAAGCAATAACGGCACCCTGTGGGTGCCGTTTTTTTTGCGCTGCGATCTCCCTGTTTACCCATATTCCAGCAGGCGGGCTGGCGTTGAGCCATCGCCCCGCAGCGGAGAGACTGGCTCTGCCGGATGACGAATTCAACGGCGGAGCAGGCTCGAGCCTGCGTTTGCCAACATCACCTTCAACGGGGAAAAGCACAGTGACGCACCATTTTTGCGTACCCGTCAGCGGGCCTGACGGGGAGTTATCGCTATGAACATCTATGCGCTCCAGGGCGATACGGTCGATGAGATCTGCTATCGCTACTACGGCCGTACGCAGCAGGCGGTCGAGCAGGTCTACGCGGCCAATCCCGGCCTTGCCGATCGCGGCGTCGTTCTGCCACACGGCTATGCGGTAACGCTGCCGGAGCTGCCGGAGGCCGCTACAGGCGAAACCGTGAATCTGTGGGACTAACGATGGAGAAAACCAGCTCGCTGATTAACTACCTGGTCAGCCTGTTTTTGATGTGGCTGGGCCGTCACACCATCCAGGATATCGCTTTTCTGGTCGGTTCCGGCGTGGCGGTGATCACCCTGATCGTTAACGTGGCGACCTTTTTCATCAACTGGCACTACCGCCGCAAAACCTATGAGCTACAGCGCCAGCGCGCAGGGAGGCACTCTTGAGCCAGACCGCTAAACGTTGCGCCGTGGTCGCCGTGGTGGCGATCGCCGCGCTGCTGCCGCAGTTTTCTACCCTGAAAATCTCCTCTGGCGGGCTACAGCTGCTGGCGGATGCAGAAGGCTGCCGCACCTCGCCCTACCAGTGCAGCGCTGGCGTCTGGACCAACGGTATCGGCCATACCGCCGGCGTCACGCCGCAGAGCGTAGTCAGCGAGCGCCAGGCCGCGGTTAACCTGGTGGATGACCTGATACGGGTCGAACGCCAGCTCTCCCTCTGCGTGCCGGTGAAGATGCCGCAGCCGGTCTGGGATGCGCTGGCGAGCTTCGCCTTTAACGTCGGCGCCGGCGCCGCCTGCCGTTCGACGCTGGCGAGCTACCTCAACCAGCAGCGCTGGCGCGCGGCCTGCGATCAGCTGCCGCGCTGGATCTACGTTAACGGCGTGAAGAGCGCCGGACTGGCGGAGCGGCGCATGCGGGAGCGCGCCTGGTGTCTGCGAGGCGCTGCATGATGCGCCTTTGCGCCGCGCTGCTGGCGCTACTGCTGCTGCTGTTCGCCTTCGCCAGCTGGCGCGGCGCAAAGGCTGGTGACCAGCTGCGCGAGGCAAGGCGCGCCAACGCCGCGCTCTCCGCCGATCTCACCAGCCGCGACCAGATTATCGCCCGCCTGACGACCCAGGCGCAGGCGAACAGTAAACGCGAAGCGGCGCTGCGCCTGCAGCAGGATCGCGCCAGCCGCATCGCCCTCAGCCGCGAAGTGCACATAGCGAGAGAAACCGATGCCAGTCAAGCGTTACGCGAGTGGTCTGCTGCCGCTCTGCCTGATGACCTTATCCGGCTGCACAGCCGTCCCGCCTTCGACAACGCCCGCGATTATCTGGGCTGGCTGTCCGCGCGTGAACAGCTGCCCGCTGCCGGGCAACAACCTGCAAACGCAGGGCGATCTGGCGGCAGATAACCGTCAGTTAGAGGCTGCGCTCGTCTCTTGCGGGCTGCAGATTGAAATCATTAAAGAGTGTCAGGAGCAACAGGATGCAGAAACCTCAACAGCTACGCGCGGCGCTCAACCGCAGCGTGCCGCTGCTACAGCAAAACCCTGAGCGGCTGAGCATGGCGATTGCCGCCGGAACGGTGGTATCGACCAGCGCGCCGTCGCTCTCTTTCGAGTATCGCTATCAGCTTGCGTTAACGATTGCTGACTACCAGCAGGACGTCGAGGCCGTCATTGTGCCGCTGCTCGTCTGGCTGCGGGATAACCAGCCGGAAATGATGGGCAACGCCGATAAGCGGCGCAGCGATTTTACCTTCACGCTCGACGCGTCCGGCGCCCTCAACATCGGGCTGACGCTGAGCGAGCGGGCGCGGGTAGTGCAGACGGATGACGCGCTGCAGGTCACCTTTCCTGGCGAACCGACGCCGCCGGCTAACGACTATGCGCCGCTGCAGCTCTGGGTGCATGGCGAGCTGGTCAGCGAGTGGCAGCGCTAAAGCTGCTCTGTCATCTCTCAGCGGTCGGCGTCGCGTTGCTGGCCGCATGCACCAGAGGTAACACTAGCGACATGAACGAACATCTCAGCGAAATCCTGCGCCTGCTGCGCAACCTTATCCGTATCGGCACCGTCTCGGCGGTTGATCCTCAGAGCGGGCGCTGTCGCGTACGCAGCGGCGACAACGAAACCGGCTGGCTGCCGTGGCTCAGCGCCCGCGCCGGACGATCGCGCGCCTGGAGCGCGCCGTCGGTCGGCGAACAGGTGCTGGTACTGAGCCTGGGCGGCGAGCTGAACACCGGCTTTATTCTGCCGGGCATCTTTTCTGACAGCCATCCCGCGCCTTCCGCCTCGGCTGACGCGCTGCACTGGTCGTTTCCCGACGGCGCGGCTATCGAGTACGAACCGCAGAACGGCGCGCTGAAGGCGAGCGGCATTCAGAGCGCCAGAATTCAGGCGGCGACCAGCATCGTGTTTGATGCGCCGCTGGTGGAGTGCACGACAAAGCTGAAAACCGCCACGCTGGAGGTCACCGGCGGTGGGACGTTGCAGGGCACTGTTACGCACAGCGGCGGCAGCCTTAGCTCTAACGGCATCGTGGTCGATGCCCATCAGCATGGCGGCGTGAAGTCGGGCGGCGATCTGTCGGGAGGGCCTCAGTAATGAGTGAAAAATATATCGGTATGAGCCGCGACAGCGGGGTGGCGCTGGCGGACCTTGAGCATATCCGGCAGTCGGTGCGCGATATTTTGACCACGCCGCTCGGCTCCCGCGTGATGCGTCGTC
Source organism: Pantoea sp. ACRSB (assembly GCF_022346905.1). Classification (NCBI taxonomy): domain Bacteria; kingdom Pseudomonadati; phylum Pseudomonadota; class Gammaproteobacteria; order Enterobacterales; family Erwiniaceae; genus Pantoea; species Pantoea sp. ACRSB. Next base: position 39,656 of record NZ_JAKRNL010000005.1, read on the forward strand.
GCTATGGCTCGCTGCTTTCGGCGCTGATTGACCAGCCGCAAAACCCGGCGCTGCGTCTGCAAATTATGTCTGCCTGTTATATGGCGATTTTGCAGTGGGAACCGCGCATCCAGCTGAGCGCTATCAGCTATGAAGCGTCCTGTGACGGCGGCATGACGGTAGAGCTTACCGGCAGCCGCAGCGATACGACGCAAGAATTTTCCCTGACTATTCCCGTGAGCTGAACCTATGGCAACCATTGACCTGAGCCAGCTGCCTGCGCCCGACGTGGTGGAGACGCTGGATTATGAAACCTTGCTGGCCGAGCGCAAGGCGACGCTGATTTCTCTTTACCCGGCCGAGCAGCAGCAGGCGATAACCCGCACGCTGGCGCTGGAGTCGGAGCCGCTGGTTAAGCTGTTGCAGGAGAACGCCTATCGCGAGCTGATTCTGCGTCAGCGCATCAACGAGGCGGCGAAAGCCAATATGGTGGCGTGGGCGACCGGCAGCGATCTCGACCAGCTGGGCGCCAACAACGGCGTGACCCGACTGACGCTGAGGGCTGCGGATAACAGCACCATTCCGCCGACCGCGGCGGTGATGGAGAGCGACGATAACTTCCGCATGCGCATCGCCGCCGCCTTCGAAGGGCTGAGCGTGGCGGGGCCGAGCGGCGCCTATGAGTATCATGCCAAAAGCGCCGACGGGCGCGTGGCGGACGTTTCCGCCACCAGCCCGGCGCCGGCGGAGGTCGTGATTACCGTCCTGAGCCGCGAGGGCGACGGTACGGCACCTGCCGATCTGCTGACGATCGTAGCGAACGCGCTGAACGATGAAGATGTGCGCCCGGTCGCCGATCGCGTCAGGGTGCAGGCGGCCACCATTGTCGATTACCGCGTCGACGCGACGCTCTATCTCTATCCCGGCCCGGAAGCGGAGCCTGTCCGCGCCGCCGCCGAGGCGAAGCTGCTCGCCTTTATCAACGCGCAGTCGCGCCTGGGACGCGATATTCGCCAGTCTGCGCTCTATGCCGCGCTGCATGTAGAAGGCGTGCAGCGCGTTGAGCTGGCGCAGCCGACCGAAGATGTGGTGCTGGATAAAACTCAGGCCGCGTACTGCAGCGGCTACAGCATCGCGGTGGGAGGCTCCGATGAGTGATCGGCTGCTGCCGACCGGCTCCTCGCCGCTTGAGGTCGCCGCCGCCGAGGCGTGTGCGGATATCGAAAAGATGCCGGTGCCGCTGCGCCAGCTGTGGAACGCGCAGACCTGTCCGGTCGCGCTGCTGCCTTATCTCGCCTGGGCCTGGTCGGTTGACCGCTGGGATTCCAACTGGAATGAGGCAACGAAACGCAGCGTTGTTGCCGCCTCGGAGTATGTGCACCGGCATAAAGGCACCATCGGTTCACTTCGGCGCATCGTCGAGCCGCTCGGCTATCTGATCCGCATTACCGAGTGGTGGAAAACTGGCGAAGCGCCCGGCACCTTTCGCCTCGACGTCGGCGTACTCGATACCGGCATTACCGAGGCGATGTACAACGAGCTGGAGCGGCTGATCGCCGATGCGAAGCCGTGTAGTCGGCATCTGACTGGCCTCTCAGTCAATCTCGACTCCAGCGGAACGCTGCCGGTGGCTGCTGCCAGCTACAGCGGCGACGAGCTGACGGTTTATCCCTACACCCCTGAAATCATCACCGTGAGCGGGCCGGGCTATACCGGCACAGCGGTACATTTAATTGACCTGACGGAAGTGCGCACATGACAACGAAATATTATGCCCTGCTGACTAATCAGGGCGCGGCAAAGCTGGCGAACGCTACGGCGCTCGGCACTAAGCTGCAGATCACGGAAATGGCGGTAGGCGACGGCGGCGGCGTGCTGCCGACGCCGGATGCCTCGCAGACGAAGCTTATCGGCGAAAAACGCCGCGCGGCGCTTAACTCGTTAAGCATCGATGCGGCCAACAGCAGCCAGATTATCGCCGAGCAGATTATTCCCGAGAACGAAGGCGGCTTCTGGATCCGCGAGATCGGCCTGTTCGACGCTGATGGCGTAATGATTGCTGTCGCCAACTGCGCGGAAACCTATAAGCCGCAGCTGCAGGAGGGCAGCGGCCGCACGCAGACCGTTCGCATGATTATCATCGTCAACAGCGCCTCGGCCGTGACGCTGAAGATCGATCCGTCTGTGGTGCTGGCGACGCGTCAGTATGTGGATGACGGGGTAATTGAGGCGAAACAGTACGCCGATAAGGGGCTGGCTGACCACGTTGCGGCGGCGAATCCGCATAAGCAGTATTTGCAGATTGCGAATGCGCTGGCGGAAATTAAGAGTGCGGGGAAGGTGGCGGATGTTCTACAAAACCTTGGTATTAGCGAAAACTTTTCCGGGCGATTTCTCAACCGTCAGATTTTCACTACTCCAGGGGCTGTCAGCTATAAACCCACACCCGGCACGAAACGAATCAAAATAATCCTGACTGGCGGAGGTGGGCGCGGTTATGGCTTTCTTGGATGGGGCTCTGGATTCCATTCACGCGGTGCAGGCGGCGGGGCTGGCGGCACCGTCATTGCCTGGGTGGCAGTTGATGAGAATAAAACTTATGCAGGCGTTGTTGGCCAAGGTGCAGATGACACGCTGAACTCATCAAGCAGTTCCTTTAATGGTCAGTTAACGGCAGGAAATGGTAGTTCGGCGAGTGGCGATGCGGGCGGAAGCGGCGGTAGCGCTGTCGGCGGTGATTTAAATATGCGTGGTGGTGATGGCAGCGATGCGCCCGGCATTGTCAGCGATTCAGGCAACCCTTACTTCGGTGGTTCTGGCGATGGCGGAGCGAGTTACTGGGGAGGCGGCGCACGCAGCGGTGAAGGCTCAACATCAGGGCGCGCACTAAGATTTGGCGCTGGTGGCGGTGGCAATACTCGCACCGAACCCTATATCGGCTCTTTTGGTGCGCACGGCATTATGTATATTGAGGAATTTAGCTAATGAAAACTTATGCTCGAATTGAGGAGCAGCGCGTTGTTGAGATTGTTTCACTCAGCGTTGAGCCTTCTGTGATTTATCATCCCTCTCTGGAGTGGATTGATATCACATCTTTACCTGCACCGCCTGAAATTGATTATGATTATAGCAACGGTCAATTCGCTGTGCCTGCTATCACGCCTGAAAATGCTGCCGTAATGGCTAGTATGACGCTCAATATATTAATGGAAGAAGCAAAAAAAAACATCGTGCCATTACAAGATGCCGTCGATATCAACATTGCAACTGATGAAGAAATTATGCGCCTTGCTGAATGGAAGAAATATAGAGTAATTCTTAGCCGTATTGATACAAAAAAGGCTCCTGATATATACTGGCCAGTCAAACCTTCGTCATAATAAAAGGTTCAACCGCCCCAAATGATGAATTTTTAGGGGCGGTTATTATTACAATTTCTTTATAGAAAAAGGTTTAACTAAGCCGTTTAAAGGTCAGGCGGGTAGAACGGGCCATTCAACTACTGGCGCAGCGCTAATATCGGTTTTCTGCAACGCTTTAATGTAAGATAACCAGCTTATAAGTCGGGTTTTATCTTCATTTTCGATTACATCCAGCTGTAATTCAGTCTGCCATAGACTGATCCTTGCCTGCGCTTCGGCCAGCAACGATGATCTTTTAAGCTCTGCTGACTCAACTTGCGCTGCATGCAGCGCTTCAATATTTGTAACCCACTCTTTACCATTCCACTCATCAAATATAGTAGAAGGCTTGAGTGTTGTTATCCCAGCCGGATAATCGCCTGGCTCAGTAATCTCTGTCGCTTCGCCATTTGCAACGGCATATACCATTTCACCACGATGGTCAGCAATGACTTGCCAATGGTCTCCACGAAAAACAGTAGCACTGCCTGCCTTAGCAGTTGGTGGTGCAACGATAGTGGTATTTGCCGGAACGCCAACGCCTTGCTGCAAATACTCTTCAGTCGTACCGAGATACTCACCACTTTGCGGATGATAGTTATAAACGGTTATCATACCGGCCTCGTTTGCCAGTCCATTTTTGTCCAGATTAATTTTTGTCATTAAATGGCTCTCACAATAAAATTAAAGGCTATATTTCGTGGGCGAGTTTCAATCCCCCCTGTCTTTTCCATAAAAATATATGTATGGCACCTGTTACCCGTCATATTAGTAACATCTACGCTTTCGCTATTTTGATCGGAATAAGCAATGATATTTTCTGAAGGAGTACCATATTCATTAACAAAACGATGGTTATGCGATCTTAGCTCGTCAGCCTGAAAAGAGGAAAGATTTCTTCCACTGTCAACTCCACGCCCATCATCCCAGCCACGTATAAACTCGCCGCGCAGATCGGGAAGCTTCAGTGAAGGATACGCTTTTGCCAAAGCGGGGTAAGTCGCAGCATTAAACGCAGCGCCATTGCATTTTAGCCACCCGTTCGGAGGCGTCGCTGATGGCCAGGGAACCGGTACGCCGACCGGTAGCGCCGAGCCTTCTCCTAAACCAAGGTTTTTGATAAAGCCGTCTCGCATGGCAAAATCCGCCAAAATCCGTCCTCGGGAAGCTAAAGAGAAAAATTTATGGCCGTAATTGGTTATATTCGCGTATCAACAATTGACCAGAACTGCGACTTACAGCGAAACGCGCTGCTAAGCGCAAACTGTGACCATATTTTTGAAGATCGTATCAGCGGAAAAGTGGCCAGCCGTCCTGGACTTAAACAGGCCCTCAAACGCATCAGAAAAGGCGACACGCTGGTTGTATGGAAACTCGACAGGCTTGGGCGCAGCGTAAAAAACCTGATAGCGCTGATTTCAGAACTGCACGAGCGCGGCGCGCATTTCCGTTCGCTAACAGACAGTATTGATACCAGCAGCGCAATGGGACGCTTCTTCTTTCACGTTATGTCCGCGCTCGCTGAAATGGAGCGTGAGTTAATTGTCGAACGTACTCTGGCCGGACTGGCTGCAGCCAGAGCGAAAGGGCGAATGGGCGGAAGACCCAGGGTTTTAACGCCGGATGAAGTTGAGCAGATTAGCCGGCTGCTGTTAAAGGGACATACCCGTCAGCAGTTGGCCATCATCTATAACGTCGCGCTATCGACCCTCTATAAATACTTCCCTGCGAAGGCGTCAAAAAGCCGCAAGCCTGACCTGATGACCGAGGCGGAAAAAAGCGCGCATAACCACCTGTGAAAAGCCGATGTCCACTCATCCCTCAGCAAACCGCAACCGCATGATTTCCCTCACCTGACCTGACAATCTGAGCGCACCCTCAACACGGAGTGCATCAGATGTCTGATTATCATCACGGTGTACGCGTTGTCGAAATTAATGACGGCACGCGCACCATTTCTACCGTATCCACCGCCGTAGTCGGCCTGGTCTGCACCGCAGACGACGCAGACGCAACGGCTTTCCCGCTCAACACCCCGGTGCTGCTGACTAACGTGCAGGCCGCTATCGCTAAGGCTGGCAGCAAAGGCACGCTGGCCGCGTCGCTGCAGGCGATCGCCGATCAGGCGAAACCGGTCACCGTCGTGGTACGCGTCGCGAAAGGCGCAACCGACGCGGAGACTATCTCCAATATCATCGGCACCACTGATGAAAAAGGTCAGTACACCGGCATGAAGGCGCTGCTGACCGCGCAGACGCAGCTCGGCGTGAAGCCGCGTATTCTCGGCGTGCCGGGGCTCGACTCGCAGGAAGTGGCGACCGCGCTGGCGAGCATCGCTCAGCAGCTACGCGCCTTCGCCTATGTGTCAGCCTGGAACTGCAAAACCATCAGCGATGCGATGAACTACCGCAAAAACTTTAGCCAGCGCGAGCTGATGGTGATCTGGCCCGACTTTATTGCCTGGAATAGCGCGACCAGCGTTGCCGATACCGCCTGGGCGACGGCGCGCGCGCTCGGCCTGCGCGCCAAAATCGACAACGACACCGGCTGGCATAAAACCCTGTCGAACGTTGGCGTCAACGGCGTCACCGGCATCTCCTCATCAGTATTCTGGGATTTGCAGCAGAGCGGCACCGACGCCGACTTGCTGAACGAAGCCTGCGTGACCACGCTGATCCGCAAAGATGGCTTCCGCTTCTGGGGCAACCGCACCTGCAGCGACGATCCGCTCTTTGCATTTGAAAACTACACCCGTACCGCGCAGGTACTGGCCGACACCATGGCCGAAGCGCATATGTGGGCCAACGACAAACCGCTGACGCCGGTGCTGGTACGTGAAATCGTGGCGGGCATCAACGCTAAATTCCGCGAGCTGGTCAACGCCGGTTACCTGCTGGGCGCCTCCTGCTGGTATGACGAAAGCGCTAACGACGTCGCCAGTCTGAAAGCGGGCAAGCTCGCTATCGACTACGACTATACGCCGGTGCCGCCGCTGGAAGACCTGACGCTGCGCCAGCGCATCACCGACACCTATCTGGCGAACTTCGCCGCATCCGTTAACAGCTGAGGAGCCGGATAAATGGCACTACCCCGCAAACTGAAAGGGCTGAACCTTTTCAATGATTCAAACAGCTATCAGGGCGTTGTCTCTTCCGTCACCCTGCCGAAGCTCTCCCGCAAGCTGGACGCCTACCGTGGCGGCGGCATGAACGGCGCCGCCTTTATCGACAACGGTCTGGACGACGACGCGCTCGATATGGAGTGGACCATCGCCGGCATGGACGATCTGGCGCTGTCGCAGTGGGGCGGTTCCGCCGTACCGCTGCGCTTTACCGGCTCCTACCAGCGTGACGACACCGGCGAAGAGATCGCGGTAGAGATTGAGGTGCGCGGCCGTCACCAGGCGTTCGACTTTGGCGATGCCAAACAGGGCGAGGACACCGAAACCAAAATCACCACCAAAAACACCTATTTCAAGCTCACCTGGAACGGTAAAGAGCTGATTGAGATCGATACCGTCAACATGGTCGAGAAGGTAAACGGCACCGATCGCCTTGCACAGCGCCGTAAAAACCTCGGCCTGGCTTAACCCTGACGCCAGCGCCTGGCGCTGGCCTTTTATCCTGTCAGAACGCGGAGAGAAGCATGGAACAGAAAGAGAATATCGTTGAATTTGAAACCCCGCTGAAGCGCGGCGATGCGGAGATCGCACAGGTTGAGCTGATTAAGCCAAACGCGGGTTCGCTGCGCGGCGTGCGTCTCGCCGATCTGGCCTCTTCCGACGTCGATGCGCTGCTGACGGTGCTGCCGCGTATTACGCTGCCTGCGCTGACCAGGGCGGAATGCCACAGCCTCGACCCGGTGGATCTGATTGCGTTAGGCGGCAAGGTGATCGGTTTTTTGCAGTCGAAGTCGGCGCCGTCGAATGGCCTGACGGACTGACGGTCAATGACCTGATGGCCGACATCGCCGCCATTTTTCACTGGCCCCTTTCCGAACTGAACGACCTGCCGCTGGCCGAGCTTCTCGACTGGCGGCATAAAGCCCTGATCCGCAGCGGAGCAAATACGGATGAGTGAAGACCTCAAACTGCAGGCGCTGCTGAAGGCGGTTAATCAGGCGCTGCGCCCGCTACAGAGCCTCCAGAACGAAACGCGAAAAGTCACCGACACCATTACCGAAACGCGCCAGAGCCTGGCGGCGTTACAGGCGCAGTCGGCGAAAATCGATAGCTTTCGCGCCACCAGCCGCCAGCTGAGCGACACGCAGCAGAAGCTGAAAGAGGCGAAGGCTGAAACGGCTTCGCTGGCGCTGGCGATGCGCAGCAGCAGCCAGCCCGCCGACGAACAGAGCCGCGCGCTGGAGAAGGCGCGTCGGCAAAGCGCTGCGCTGCAAAGCCAGGCGCAGAGCCTGCGTCTTTCCGTCCAGCAGCAGCGTGAGAGCCTCAACAGCGCGGGCATCGCTACGCGAAGCCTGAGCAGCGAACAGCTGCGTCTAAAAGCGGCGACGGCGCAGACCAGCCTGAATCTTAATGGTCAGCAGCAGCGGTTACAGCAGCTGAACCAGCAGCAGGCGCGCCATAATCAGGTAACGGAGCGCTATCGCGCAGGGCAGGCGCTGGCGGGCAAGATCCGCAGCGCTGGCGCAGCTGGCCTCGGTATGGCGAAAACTGGCTTTACCGCCGGCGCCGCGCTGTTGCGCCCCGGCTACGAGCTGGCGCGCACCGAAGCCGCGCTGCAGGCTAAAACCGGCCTGCAGAAGGGTTCGCCGCAGGCGGCGGCGCTGGATAAACAGGCACGCAGCGTCAGCGTGCAGACGGGCATCCCGGCGCAGGACGTTGCGCAGACCCAGCTCGATATCGCCCGGGCGGGCGGGGCGGTTGAGGACATTACCGCCGCGACGCCGGTCGCGCTGAATATGGCGCAGGTAAACAGCCACTCAGCGGAGGATAACGCCGGTCTGCTGATGGAAACGAAAGCCGCTTTTGGCCTCGACAGCGGCGATATCGCCCATCTTGGTGATGTGCTGAATGCTACCCTCGACCAGACCGGCATGAAGTTTGAAGAGCTGAGCAGCGCCCTGAGCAGCGTCGCGCCAGTGGCGAAAAGCGCAGGCGTCGGCGTTGAGCAGACCTCCGCCATCCTGGGACTGCTGGCGAAGAACCACATTACCGGCGCGGCGGCGGGTGAAGAGGCTGGCGCGGTCATGACGCGGCTGCAGATGCCTGGCGCCCAGCGCACTATCGCCGCGCTCGGCGTACAAACCCGTGATGAAAACGGCGACACGCGGCAGATATTACCGCTGCTGAAAGATATTCAGGCCGCCTTCGCCAGGAAGGGCATGGGCGCGGCACAGCAGGCTGACGTGCTGAAAAATATTTTTGGTGAGAAGGCGGCTTCGTCAGCGTCGCTGCTGGCGCAGGGCGCGTCCAGCGGTGAGCTGGAGACGCTCACCACCTCGGTGCAACAGTCAGATGGCAGTACGGCGCGCATGGCGCAGGCGCAGCAGGATAACCTCGGCGGAGATGTGCAAAAGCTGGACGCCTCAAAAGCGGCTATTGGCGTCGATCTCTACGCGCCGCTCGACGGCACGCTGCGGACGCTGACTCAGGATGCGACGCAGTTCCTGCAGACGGTCGACCAGTGGCTGCAGGATAACCCGACGCTGGCCAGCGGCATCGCCACGGCGGCGGCCGTGGCGCTCACCTTTGTCGGCGCGCTGGGCGCCATCGGTATGGCGGTCTGGCCGGTAGTGAGCGGCGTCGGCGCCATTATGGCTGGCATTGAAATACTCGGCGGGCTTTTCACCGGGGTGGGCGGCGCCATCGTGACCGCCATCGGCGCGATTAGCCTGCCAGTGGTGGGCGTCGTCGCGGCTATCGTTGGCGGCGCGCTGCTGATCCGACGCTACTGGGAGCCAATCAGCACCTTTATCAGCGGCGTCGCGCAGGGGTTTTCTGATGCGATGGGGCCGATTAGCGCTGCCTTCACGCCGCTGCAGCCGGTCTTTAACTGGATCACGGATAAGGTCAAATCTGTATGGAGCGCGTTTACGCAGCTGCTGGAGCCGGTTAAATCGACCCAGGAACAGCTGACCGCGGCAGGCAATATGGGGAAAAGCTTCGGCAATATGCTCGCCGAGGCGCTGAAGGTCCCCGGCCATGCGCTGGATCAACTGATGAGCGGCATCGACTGGGTGCTGAATAAGCTCGGTATCGCCAGCAGCAAAGGCAAAGAGCTGAAAGCGGAGCTGCCGCCAGGCGAGACGGTCGCGCCGGACGGCACTGCGATCGCAGCCGACGGGCTGCAAAAGAGCCTGCCCGTCAGCGGCGTGCCTTATCGACCGGTGGTGACGCCTGCTGCTGGCGGCGGCGCGGTGCAGCAGAACAGCTACACCAGCAATATCACGGTCAATACGCAGTCCAGCATGGATGGCAACGAGATTGGACGAATAGTGCAGCAGCAGATGGATCAGCATCGTATTGAACAACAAAACCGGCAGCGCAGCGCCATGACAGGAGGATTGTACTCATGATGATGATCTACGGCATGCTGCCCTTTATGCGGCAGACGCTGCCCTACAATCAGATGTCACATGACAGCGGCTGGAACTGGCCCAGCAACAACCGCGTCGGCAAACGTGCCGCAGTGCAGTTCACCGGCAAAAGCAACGAAAAGATTTCCCTGAGCGGCGAACTGCGCCCGGAGATTACCGGCGGCCCGGTTAAGGCGCTGGCGTTTCAGCTGCTGGCTGACGAAGGGCGCGCCTGGCCGCTGATCGGCGGCGACGGCACTATCTATGGCATGTATGTCATCGAAAGTTTTAAGACGACGCACAGCGACTTCTACGCCGACGGCAGCGCGCGGGTTATCATTTTTACTCTGGGGCTGCTGCGCGTCGATGATTCGCTGGTCTCGATGTTCGGCGACCTGCAAAAGCAGGGCAGCGAGCTCTGGACGAAGGCGGAAGCGGCGGCGGGCAAGCTCTCTTCTGGCATCAGCAGCGCTGTTGCAACGGTGGGGGGCTTATCTCTGTGAGTGAACTCAGCACGATGGCGATTAAGGCGGGCGGCCAGCTGGCACCCGATTTTATGTTGTGGATCGGCAGCAAAGACGTGACCCCTAACCTGCGCGAGCGTATGGTCTCGCTGTCGCTAACCGACAACCGCGGCTTTGAAGCGGATACATTGAGTATTACGCTGGACGACAGCGACGGCCTGCTTCAGCTGCCACAGCGCGGCACAGTGGTGTCGCTGTTCCTGGGCTGGGTTGGCCAGTTGCATAACAAGGGCGACTATACGGTCGATCAGGTGAGCCATAGCGGCGCGCCCGACGTGCTGACCATCACCGCGCGCAGCGTCGATTTTCGCGGGGAGCTGAACAAGGCGCGTGACGTCTCCTACCATGACGCCACGCTGGGCAGCATCCTGACGCAAATAGCGCAGCGCTGCGGCCTGATTTTGCAGATGGCGGAAGGGTTCGCCGGGATCAAAATCGATCATATCGATCAGACCCACGAAACCGATCCGAGCTTTGTTACCCGGCTGGCGAAACGCTATGGCGCGGCAGCGATTATCAAAGCGGGGCGCCTGCTTTTTTTGCGGCCCGGCAGCGGGGAATTAGCCAGCGGCAAAGCGATCCCAACGGTATTACTGACGCGCCAGCAGGGCGACAAGCACAACTTTATGGTTGCCGACCGCACCAGCTATAAAGGCGTTCAGGCGAAATGGCTTTCTACTCAGGAGGCGAAAACGCATATTTTCCAGATGCAGCGTAAGGCAAAGGCCCCGAACGCCGCCGCTGTCACCCATCCAGATGCGAAAAGCCCGCCAAAGCAAGCGTATGATAACGAAGGCGAATATACCGCAGGTCAAAAAGAGAGCCTGCTGGTGCTGCCGGAGGTCTTTGACAGCAAAGAGGCGGCGAAGCAGGCGGCGGAGGCTAAGTGGAGCGAGATACAGCGCGGCGTGGTTCACTTTACCTTTCAGCTGGCGACAGGACGCGCGGATCTTTATCCTGAAACGCCGGTGCAGGTCAGCGGCTTTAAAACCGTGATTGACGCCAGCGCCTGGATCATTAGCAAGGTGACGCATAACCTGAGCGTTAAAGACGGCTTTACCACCACGCTGGAGCTGGAAATAGACATCTCAGATGTTGAGTATGAAGAAATTAACTAACTAATAGTTAATTAATTTGCTTTTTGTGAGTAATTGAGGCGATAATTGCCTCGTTAACCATCGAGGAACTCACAAATGATGCATTGCCCGCTGTGTCAGAGCGCTGCCCATACCCGCAGCAGCCGTTACATCTCTAACGAGACCAAAGAGCGCTATAACCAGTGCCAGAACATTAACTGCAGCTGCACTTTTAAAACACACGAGAGCGTGACAGGGATGATCGTGACGCCCGGTAAAATCGAGAAGGTCGCGACTGGCAAAAAGCAGGCCGAAGCCCGCGTCTGAGCGCCTGATGAGCAAAGCCCGCGTAAGCGGGTTTTTTTATGGCGGCAGCGCCGCCTCTTGGAGTTCTGTCAATAAGTGTACTGGCGGGAAAGGTGTGGCTTGCCGCGTTGGCAATAACTGTACCCGCTGGCTTTGCGCATAAAAAAACCACCTGTAAAAGGTGGTTTGCTTTAGCTACCAGCTTAGTTCTTGCTTGGTGGCTTTAACGTTCTGTTTATACATTATTTCGAGCGTGGTATAGGTGCACATATCCAGCGCGCCCTGACAATAATCTTTAATGACGCGATCCAGTATCTTCCTGTCGCTCACTTTTGTTAATTTCTTGAATGCTGACAGGTTTTGTTTTTCCATTATACGCAAGGTGGTCGGCTGGCACATATCAAGCTGACCGTCACAGTAATCCGCTTTTACTCGCGCTTGAATGTAGCTGATCACTTCCTGCTTCTGGCTTTCAGAGCCATCAAAGTCCAGCGGATGAATAAAGCCTGCGTTTGCAGTGGCGGAAACGAGTAAAACGGCAGCCCCAAAAAGTAACTTCATGAAGAAATCCTTATCAAAAAAGTAAGCGCTAAGATTAATCCGAATCGATTTAGAAGTGAACTGTTGAAGCGACACAAGCTATGGGTATTGAGAAATTATTGAGCCAGGCCCTGCCTGATGCAGGAGAAAGCCTGTGCAGGCACGCTGAATGGAGGGAAGCGTCTGAAGAAAGATTGAAGTTTTATATTCAGTGCGGCGATGCGGTGAGATAAACGGGGACGGTATAAATAATATCGCCAACGCGGCAGGCGGGCGCATTGGTAAAGCGGTACAGGGTTCCTTTTGTCGAAAGATAAATCGCGCCATTTTCAACTTTCTGGAAGGCGTTACGATCGCTAGTAATCATAAAGGGTTCGTTGTCATGCTGTAGAGCCGCCATAACGGCGCGCTCGTCTTTACTGGCATCGTATAAATAGAAGCGGTAAGAGAAGTCTGTTGTAGCGCCTGCGCTGGCTTCTGTAATGTAGAGGCTTACCTGCCGGGTAACGGGGATCTTTTGCAGTAAGGTTTGTTCTAGCGGGGAGAACTGAATGATTTTAAAAGCTATCCAGATAAAAACAGGCAAAAGTATTAAAAGCAGATAGCGTTTCTTAAAAACCTGCACGTTTCGCATATTCGATACCCATTCTTATCCAGGCCTGATCGTCTGAATCATCGCCATAAGGGGCTGATTTATACCAGTCGCCCAAGGCTGGCGAACTTGTGCCCGCTCGGTTTTGCGCCCATCCCGCAGCCCTGAGCAGAACTTCTGTGGTAATGCCGGCAGCATGTCCAACCGCCCCATAATGAAAGTTACCGAAGTTAGCATATTGCTTGCCGCATATTAATGAGTCAGATTTTATTACTCATCTCGTGAAGTGGAGACTGATAGTTAAAGAGACATACCAGTTCCTGGATAAAAGCTAAAACAAAAAAGCCACCCTGAAAGGTGGCTTTATTATGCTGATTTCACAGCTTAAATTTGGTGGCCCCTGCTGGGTTTGAACCAGCGACCAAGCGATTATGAGTCGCCTGCTCTAACCACTGAGCTAAGGGGCCAGCGGAGCGGGGATTATAATGTATCTGTTTAGAGCGATCCAGCACTCATCCGCCAGATGCTGAAAAATTCTCCAGCGCATGAGTGCTTGATAAAGCTAAACATTTCCAGAACATGCGGCCCGTTTTTATTCAGGCCTGCAAGCGAGCCAGGCAATCAAACCCGCTGTTACCCACAACCGCACCGGCAAATAGCCATCCTCAACTGCGGTAGCGTGACGCTGGCTGGCTCAGCGATAAAAAGGGTACCATCGCGCCGCGCGCCCGATCGTAATCCTGCCACAGCGCGACCTCTTCCAGCGCCGGAATGGTCACCGCTTCGCCCGCCTCCAGGCCCGCCAGCGCGGCATCTACCATATCCTCAACTTCCATAATCATCTGCGGTGGAAGCTCATCGATTGACTTGCCGGAGCGGTCAAAGATCTCGGTACGCGTTGCGCCAGGCAATACCGCCTGCACCTGCACGCCGCTGTTTTCCAGTTCGCGCTGCATAGAGCGGGTCAGCGTCAGCACAAAAGATTTGCTGCCGTTATAGGCGCCGTTGAACATCTCATGCATCAGCGAGAGCACCGAGGCGACGTTAATAATCACGCCGCGTCCGCGCGCGCGAAACGCATTGGCCGCCGCATGCGCCAGACGGGTTGGAGCGATAACGTTCAGCATGAGCATGCTCTGAATGCGCTCGATGTCGGCATCAATAAACTCGCCGTCTACGCTCATGCCAGCGTTATTGGCCAGCAGCGTAATCGCCGTGTTGCTTTGCAGTTCATGTTCGACGCGTTGCAGATCCTCCGCGTTGGTCAGATCGGCGCGCAAAATACGCACCTCAATCTTATGCTGCTGTCGCAGCGTCTGCGCCAGCGTCTCCAGCCTCGCCTGGTCGCGCGCCACCAGTATCAGGTCATAATCGCGCGCCGCCAGGCGTCTTGCATAGGTAGCGCCGATACCGCTTGATGCGCCAGTGATTAAAGCAAAACCTTTTGATGCTGACATAGTAAGCCTCTTTTGTATGATGGTTGTCATATGTGTTGTTAATATGACGATCATCATATTCATCGTCAAGGTAGAATATGATGGTCATAATAATTACTATGAATGGCAGAACGTATCAGCAGGAAAAGAGCGATGGATAAACTAAGCCATAAAGCGCGGACGCGGCAGCGTATTCTGGATGAAGCGGCGCGGGTAATGCGAGAGTGCGGTACTGAGAGCATCGGCGTAGCGTCACTGATGAAGCGCGTCGGGCTGACGCACGGCGGCTTCTATGCGCACTTCGACTCGCGTGAGGCGCTGGTGCAGGCGGTAATCGCCGAGATGTTCACTGACTCAACGCAGCGCATGCAGCCGTTGTGGCAACAGTCCGATCCGGCTGAACGGCTGAACACGCTTATCGACTACTACCTGTCAGAAACGCATCGCGACTCACCCGCCGAAGGCTGTCCCATGCCCGCGCTGGTCAGCGAAGTGGGCCATCTGCCGGAGGAGGCGAAAGCCATCTTTACCCAGGGCGTAGCGTCTATGCTGCAGCGGCTGAGTGAACTGCTCGCCGAGCTTGGGCTGCGCGAGGCTGAGGCGCTGGCCAGCAGCCTGCTGGCAGAAATGGTCGGCGCGCTGGCGCTGGCGCGCGCCTGCCCTGATAAGGCCCTCTCCGCAACAATGCTGGCGCGCAGCCGACAGGCGCTGAAACGTCGCACCGGGCTGGAGCGTGTAGCATGAGCGAGCA
Source organism: Pantoea sp. ACRSB (assembly GCF_022346905.1). Lineage (NCBI taxonomy): Bacteria > Pseudomonadati > Pseudomonadota > Gammaproteobacteria > Enterobacterales > Erwiniaceae > Pantoea > Pantoea sp. ACRSB. The sequence continues at coordinate 54,795 of NZ_JAKRNL010000005.1, forward strand.
CAACATAACTGATATTATCGCGCCCGGTCTCGACGTGCTGTTCTGCGGCATCAACCCAGGCCATTCGACGGCGCATACCGGCTATCACTTCGCCCATCCCGGCAACCGGTTCTGGAAAGTGATCTTTCTTGCTGGCTTTACTCGCCAGCAGCTTAAGCCCGAAGAAGAGCAGCGACTGCTGGAGACCGGCTGCGGCATCACTATGCTGGTCGAGCGTCCTACTGTGCAGGCGAATCAGCTGGCTGCTGAGGAGCTGCGCAACGGCGGCGCGCGTCTGACCGATAAGGTGCTTAACTACCAGCCGCGTGTGCTGGCTATCCTGGGCAAAGACGCTTTCAGGCGCGCCTTTAACCAGCGCAAGGTAGAGTGGGGCTTACAGGGGATCTTTATGGGCAAGACTCAGGTCTGGGTGCTGCCAAATCCCAGCGGGCTTAACCGCACCTCACTGGATGAGATCGTCGAGGCATACCGGCAACTTCATGATGCGTTACATAAAAGTCTCTAATAAAACGTGAGCAGGCTCGGCTTACCGCCGACTGGCAATTGTTCCCCGGCACCATCTTGGCTAAACCAGGTACTGGCTTATATAAGGGGAGTGGAATGAAAAAGTACCTGGTTATGCTGATGGCGCTGCTGTTTGCCGCGCCGGGCTGGAGCGAAACGCTGCGCGTGTTCTGTTCCGGCGGGATGTATCCCGTGGTGGAGAGCCTGAAAGCCGATTACGAAAAGCGCAGCGGCAATCAGCTGACGCTGGAAGCCGCGCCATCAATGGGCGACACGCCGCAGGCGATCCCGAATCGCCTGAAGCGGCACGACGACGCCGACGTGCTGGTCATGGTTGATTACGCCATCAAACCGCTGGCGCAGCAGGTGAAAAGTGACACGCACCAGGTGCTGGCGCACTCCTGGATTGCGATGGCGGTGAAGCAGGGCAGGCCAGCGCCCGATATCAGCAGCGTCGCGAAGTTCAAACAGGTGCTGACCGAAGCCTCAAGCATCGCTGTCTCAGACAGCGCCAGCGGGCGCTATATCCGCAGCGAAATGCTGAAAAAGCTGAACCTTGGCGAGCAGACGGCGAAAAAGGTGAAGGTGATCCCCGCGACGCCGGTTGGCGAAGCTGTTGCAGAGGGCAAAGCGCCAATCGGTTTTCAGCAGAACAGCGAGCTAAAGGCGGTGAAGGGCATTACCATCGTCGGTCTTATTCCACCTGCGGTGCAGCAGGATACTCTTTACGGGGCGGTTGTAACTGCCTCCAGCAAACAGCCGCAGGCGGCGGACGACTTTGTACACTATCTGCAAAGCGATCGGGCGAAAGCTGTGATGCGTGACAAGGGGCTGACGCCGTTTTAAAGGCAATAAAAAACCCCGGCGAGCCGGGGTTTTTAACGATGGAGCGATTAGTCGTCCAGGAAGCTGCGCAGCACTTCTGAACGGCTCGGGTGGCGCAGCTTACGCAGCGCTTTCGCTTCAATCTGACGAATACGCTCACGCGTTACGTCGAACTGTTTGCCCACCTCTTCCAGCGTATGGTCGGTGTTCATATCGATGCCGAAACGCATGCGCAGCACTTTGGCTTCACGCGCGGTCAGGCCCGCCAGCACGTCGTGGGTGGCTGAACGCAGGCTCTCGGAGGTAGCAGAGTCAAGCGGCAGCTCCAGCGTGGTGTCTTCGATAAAGTCGCCCAGATGCGAATCTTCGTCGTCGCCAATCGGCGTCTCCATAGAGATCGGCTCTTTGGCGATCTTCAACACTTTGCGGATCTTGTCTTCCGGCATCAGCATACGCTCGGCCAGCTCTTCCGGCGTCGGCTCGCGGCCCATCTCCTGCAGCATCTGGCGCGAAATACGGTTGAGCTTGTTGATGGTCTCAATCATATGCACCGGAATACGGATGGTACGCGCCTGGTCGGCGATAGAGCGGGTGATCGCCTGACGGATCCACCATGTGGCATAGGTAGAGAACTTATAACCACGACGGTATTCAAATTTATCAACCGCTTTCATCAGGCCGATGTTGCCTTCCTGAATCAGGTCGAGGAACTGCAGACCGCGGTTGGTGTATTTTTTCGCAATTGAAATCACCAGACGCAGGTTCGCCTCTACCATCTCTTTCTTCGCACGACGCGCTTTCGCTTCGCCGATAGACATGCGACGGTTGATATCTTTAACCTGCTCGATGGTCAGGCCGGTCTCTTCTTCGATCTGATGCAGTTTCTGCAGGCAGCGCATCACATCTTCTTCTACTTCTTTCAGCTTCTCTGACCAGGGTTTATTCATGGCCAGCGCGGCTTTGAACCAGCTCTCGCTGGTCTCGTTGCCGGTAAACAGCGTGATGAAGTTTTTCTTCGGCATTTTGCACAGTTCAACGCACAGCTTCATGATGATGCGCTCTTGCGTACGCACGCGCTCCATCATCTCGCGCATGTTGTTGACCAGGTAGTCGAACTGCTTCGGCACCAGGCGGAACTGCTTAAAGACGTCAGAAAGGTTCTGAATTTCTTTTACTGCGTCAGCATGACTGCGACCTTTGCTCTTGATGACGGTGCGGGTCGTTTCATACTGCGTGCGCAGCTCGACGAATTTCTCGCGCGCCAGCTCCGGATCGATAGAGTTATCGTCATCGGAATTGTCGTCTTCGCTCTCTTCGTCTTCATCTTCGTCGTCGTCGCGGTCTTCTTCAGACAGCTCGGAGCCGACGTGGGTGGCGGTAGGCGCCAGATCTTCTTCAGCGTTTGGATCCACGAAGCCGGTGATCAGGTCGGAGAGGCGAGACTCGCCCGCTTCGACTTTGTCGTACTGCTCCAGCAGATAGGTAATGGCTTCCGGGTATTCCGCAACCGAACATTGTACCTGGTTGATACCGTCTTCGATGCGCTTGGCAATGTCGATTTCGCCTTCGCGCGTCAGCAGCTCAACGGTACCCATTTCACGCATATACATGCGTACAGGGTCGGTGGTGCGGCCAATTTCAGATTCTACGCTGGATAACACCTGAGCGGCGGCTTCCGCGGCATCTTCGTCAGTATCGGCGCTGTTTTCGTTCAGCATCAGATCGTCGGCGTCAGGGGCTTCTTCCACCACCTGAATACCCATATCGTTAATCATCTGGATGATGTCTTCGATCTGATCGGAGTCGACGATATCTTCCGGCAGATGGTCATTGACCTCAGCATAGGTCAGATAGCCTTGCTCCTTACCACGGGTGACAAGCAGCTTAAGCTGTGACTGCGGGTTTTGCTCCATAAGACGGTATCCACACTTCTGTTAATTAGATTGGTGTCGGTCGGCAGCGAGCCAACTATAACAGTGAAGGCGTTGTATTATTGCCGCTGCCTTCGTCGCGGCCAGGGCTTTTGCCCATTGTATATCGGCACTTAAGCCGCTTTGAATATGTTCCGGGCCTGGCGTGTTCGCCCTTTCAGCCCTTACAGGTTAACGTCTCCGGCTTGGCTTATCGCGTCACTAAGCCTCGGCTTGCGGCGCTACGCCCCAGAAACGAATGGGTCAGACATGCGCCTTTGACTACGCGCAACAGTCTGACCCACTGTAAATTCTACTTTTTCGCCAGCGCCTGGCTTAACGTCCAGAATTCGCGGCGTTCTTCCGCGCTTAAACCCTGAGTGCGATCGCGGGCAATTAGCTCTTCCAGACGCTGCTCCAGCGCGGCGTCGTAAATGCTCGCCAGCGAGTCATGGAACACCGCTTCAACTTCCTCATCCACTATCATGTGGTTCCATGTGGCTAAGGTTTCAAGCGTCTGACTAAAATTTGTTCCGCGATATAACTCTAGTAGCTGTCCGGTAGTCAATCCAGGATTCTCATTGCAACGCCTGACTAATTCAGCAAACAGCGGTAAACCCGCCATTTTTACCTGGTCCAGTCCGTCAAGCGCCGGTACCAGCGTCGCCAGCTGCGGATTCTGTACCAGCAGCGCTACCAGCACACGCATCGTGGTGCGCTTCAGCGGCGGTGCCGTCGGCGCAGCGCCGCCAGGTGCCAGCTTCGGCATCAGCTTCTCTAGCTGGTTATCGTCAAGAATGCCGAGTTTATTACCCAGTTCCTGACGCATATAGATGCGCAGGGTCTCGCCTGGAATCTGCGTGATCAACGGCAGCGCCAGCGTACTCAGGCGCGCTTTACCGTCGCGCGTGCTCAGGTCCACCTGCGGCAACAGCGAGTCGAACAGGAAAGAGGAGAGCGGCATCGCCTGCTCCATACGCGCTTCAAACGCGTCTTTACCCTCTTTACGTACCAGCGTGTCCGGATCTTCGCCGTCAGGCAAAAACATAAAGCGTAGCTGACGTCCGTCATTCATGTAAGGCAATGCGGTTTCCAGCGCGCGCCACGCGGCTTCCCGACCCGCGCGATCGCCGTCGTAACAGCAGATCACGGTATCGGTGCTGCGGAACAGCAGCTGGATATGCTCCGCCGTCGTGGAGGTGCCCAGCGAGGCTACCGCGTAATCAATGCCAAACTGCGCCAGCGCCACCACATCCATATAGCCTTCTACTACAAGCAGGCGAGCAGGCTGCGGATGATTCTTCTGCGCTTCATACAGACCGTAAAGCTGACGGCCCTTGTGAAAAATGGGCGTTTCCGGCGAGTTCAGGTACTTCGGCGTATCGTTGCCCAGTACGCGGCCGCCGAAGCCAATCACGCGTCCGCGCTTATCGCGGATGGGAAACATGACGCGCTCGCGGAAGCGGTCGTAGGTGCGGCCCTTGTCGTTGGAGACCAGCATGCCGGCTTCCATCAGGGACTCGCGATCGTCCTTATTGCTGCCGAAACGTTTTAACACGTTGTCCCAGCCCGCCGGCGCGAAGCCGATGGCGAAATGCTCGATGACCTCGGCGCTTAAGCCGCGGTTGCTGAGATAGTCGCGCGCCGCTTGTGCGTGAGACTGCGTCAGGCTTTGCTGATAAAAACCGTTGAGGTTCTCCATCAGCTGATACAGGCTCTGGCGCTGATGGCGTTCCATCTGGCTCGGTCCGCTGCCCGCTTCATAGGGCACTTCCAGACCGTGTTGCGTCGCCAGCTCTTCGATGCTCTCGACAAATTCCAGTCGATCGTAATTCATCAAAAAGTCGATGGCGTTGCCGTGAGCGCCGCAGCCAAAGCAGTGATAAAACTGCTTCTCGCCGTTTACGGTGAAAGAGGGGGTTTTCTCATTGTGGAAAGGACAACACGCGTGGAAGTTCTTACCCTGCTTTTTCAGCTTAACGCGGGCATCGATCAGATCCACGATATCCGTGCGGGCAAGCAGATCATTGATAAAAACGCGTGGGATTCTTCCAGCCATAAGCCCCAGATTTTCAGCTCATAAACGGCAACAAGCCGCGCTTCCTTTCGGAAAGCACGGCCTCTTACGTGACTCTGTCTGCGTTTAACACGCGGTGGAGGCGAACCTCCGGAAGAACTTAGTACAGACGAGTGCGGCGTGCGTTTTCGCGAGCCAGTTTTTTGGCGTGACGCTTAACTGCTGACGCTTTAGCGCGCTTACGTTCTGTGGTCGGTTTTTCATAGAACTCACGACGACGAACTTCAGCCAGAACGCCTGCTTTCTCGCAGGAACGCTTGAAGCGACGCAGTGCTACGTCGAATGGCTCGTTTTCACGTACTTTAATTACCGGCATGTAACTCTCACCTCGATAAAATTCGGTTTTTGCTGCTGACTGCGGCGCCAGCACTTTTCAAAATGGTGCAGCATTTTACTCCAACGTGAGTCGGTTTGTAAAGCACCATGGACAATTAAGAACCAACAGGAGCGTTTGCCGATGCGGCTGCCGGTTTTTTTCAAGGGTGCGGAGTATAGCGCACTCTTTGCGCGCCACGGAATCACTTTTTGCAGCGAAAGCGTCGACGAACGAAGGCGTTGCTATGCTACACTGCGCGCCGCAAGTAAGAGGTAAGCGCTATGCGAATTTTGGGTATTGAAACATCCTGCGATGAAACCGGCATCGCAATCTATGATGACGAAGCGGGTCTGCTCGCCAATCAGCTTTACAGCCAGGTGAAACTGCACGCCGATTATGGCGGCGTGGTGCCGGAACTGGCGTCGCGCGATCACGTGCGCAAAACCGTCCCGCTGATTCAGGCGGCGCTGAAACAGGCGAACCTGCAGCCGCAACAGATCGACGCCGTCGCCTATACGGCGGGGCCGGGTCTGGTCGGCGCGCTGCTGGTCGGCGCCACCATCGGACGCGCGCTGGCCTTTGCGTGGAAGGTGCCTGCGGTGCCGGTACATCATATGGAAGGCCATCTGCTGGCGCCGATGCTGGAAGAGAATCCGCCGCAGTTTCCGTTCGTGGCGCTGCTGGTATCGGGCGGTCACACCCAGCTGATTAGCGTAACCGGCATCGGCGAATATGCGCTGCTGGGCGAATCCATCGACGATGCCGCAGGCGAAGCTTTTGATAAAACCGCCAAGCTGCTGGGGCTGGACTATCCCGGCGGCCCGATGCTGTCGAAAATAGCGCAGCAGGGCGTCGCGGGACGCTTTACCTTTCCGCGCCCGATGACCGATCGGCCCGGACTGGACTTCAGTTTCTCCGGTCTGAAGACCTTTGCCGCCAACACCATTCGCGAAAATGCGGACGATGCGCAAACCCATGCCGACATCGCGCGCGCTTTCGAGGATGCGGTGGTCGATACCCTGATGATCAAATGCAAACGCGCGCTGGAGCAAACCGGCTTTAAGCGGCTGGTGATTGCGGGAGGCGTCAGCGCCAACCGCACGCTGCGCGATCGCATGGCGCAGATGATGCAGGGACGCGGCGGCGAAGTTTTCTATGCGCGTCCGGAGTTCTGCACCGACAACGGCGCGATGATCGCCTATGCGGGCATGGTACGGCTGAAAGGCGGCACGCGCGGCGGGCTGGGAGTCAGCGTACGGCCTCGCTGGCCGCTGGCGGAGCTGCCCGCTATCTGATGTAAAGATGGGGTTTTCTAATCCCTGACAGAGCCGACAGCCTCGGCTCTGTTATTCCTCTTTGCGCGTTTTTTTGCGCTTCCAGATTTTACTCTCCTGACCGCGCCACAAACGCTGAATATTGTCGTGATGACGCAGCAGAATCAGGCATGACAGCATCGACACCGGAAAGGTGAACTGCGGCTTAAACCACCAGACGTAGAAGGGCGCAATCAGCGCGCTGACAATTGCCCCCAGCGACGAGTAGCCGCTCAGCAGCACCGTCAGCAGCCAGGTGCCGGTCATCAGCCCGGTTAAATCCCAGCCGATCGGCGCGATGGCGCCCAGCGCGGTCGCAACGCCTTTGCCGCCGCGAAAGCGGAAAAAGACCGGATAGATATGGCCAAGACAGGCCGCAATAGCGGTAAGGCCAAGATAAAGCGGGGCGAGATGCAGCAGGTACGCCAGCCAGACCGGCACCATGCCTTTGAGGATATCGAAAACCAAAACGCAGGCCGCTGCGGCTTTGCCGCCGATGCGCAACACGTTGGTCGCGCCAGGATTACCTGAACCCTGAGTGCGCGGATCGGGCAGTCCGGCGATTTTGCAGACCAGAATGGCGCTCGAAATCGAACCGCAAAGATACGCGAAAAAAATCATACCAGGCGCGATAGCACTCATATTACCGTACCGTTTCCTTTAGGGTCGTTTTGTCTTCGTTAACCGTGGATAATACGCATTATACGCCGGAAGTGGTATCCGGCTTAGCCAAAAACAGAGAGTGTCATCATGGATATCGTTTTTATCGAACAACTTACGGTGTTCACCACCATTGGCGTTTACGACTGGGAACAGGGCATTCAGCAGAAGCTGGTGCTCGATGTCGAAATGGCGTGGGACAACCGCCAGGCGGCGCGCAGCGACGATGTAAACCACTGTTTAAGCTATGCCGACGTCTCTGAGGCGATCCTGACGCACCTCAGCGGTACGCGCTTCGCGCTGGTTGAGCGCGTAGCGGAGGAAATTGCGGATCTGCTGATGACGCGTTTCGGTACGCCAGGCGTGCGTATCCGGGTCGCCAAACCGGGCGCGGTTGCGCAGGCAAATCAGGTCGGCGTGCGCATCGAGCGCGGGACTATTCCTAAATGAATACGTTGTGATTGCCATCACAGTGAAACCAAACCAAATTATTGTCTGCCATACGCTCTGCCGGTGCGTTGTTAAACGCTAAGGGCGCCGAAAGCCTTAAGGTTTCCCTCAGGCTGACGATGGCAGAATTTCAGGCGGAAGCAAAATCGCGACCGCCTTTTTAATGGGTTTGAAACGGACATAAGGAAAATTTGATGGCAGATATTCATCAGCTTTGGGTAGCTGCAATCCTGGGCGTCGTGGAGGGGCTAACGGAATTCCTGCCTGTCTCTTCCACGGGGCACATGATTATTGTCGGCCACCTGCTGGGCTTTGAGGGCGATAAAGCAGAAACCTTCGAAGTGGTGATCCAGCTTGGATCCATACTCGCCGTGGTGGTGATGTTCTGGCGTCGTCTCTTTGGATTAATCGGCATTCATTTTGGCGAAGTAAAGCATGAAGGCGTGGGCCGCGGGCATCTGACGCTGATCCATATCCTGCTGGGAATGGTTCCGGCGGTCGTCATCGGGCTGGTGCTGCACGACCAGATCAAAACGCTGTTCAACCCGATTAACGTCACCTACGCGCTGGTGGTCGGCGGCCTGCTGCTGCTGGCGGCGGAATACCTGAAGCCGAAACAGCCAAAAGCGGTGGGGATTGACGATATTACCTATCGCCAGGCCTTTATGATCGGCTGCTTCCAGTGCCTTGCGCTCTGGCCGGGCTTCTCTCGCTCCGGCGCTACCATTTCCGGCGGCATGCTGATGGGCGTTAGTCGTTACGCCGCGTCAGAGTTCTCTTTTATTCTCGCTGTGCCGATGATGATGGGTGCTACCGGCCTCGATCTCTATAAAAGCATCGGCTTCCTGACGATGAGCGATTTTCCGATGTTCGCCGTCGGTTTCGTGACCGCGTTTATCGTGGCGCTGATTGCGATTAAAGCCTTCCTTGAGCTGATTAAACGCATTTCGTTCGTCTCTTTCGCCATCTACCGCTTTATCGTAGCGGCAGCCGTCTACGCTATCTTTATGTAATGCCTGCGCGGCCAGCCATCAGGCTGGCCGCATCTCCGCAATTCCTTGCGCCACGGCGGCAATACGACGCCGCGTCAGCTCTTCTCTTACCTTAGCGCCTTTGAAACCCGCCTCGATGACCGCTTTGGTCGGCACCGATTGCGCCAGCGCAAACGCCTGACGCAGATAGTCGCCCTGCGGATAGGCCATGCTTTCGAGTCCGGCGCGGCCGCGCGCGTCCGCTTCGCTGGTCAGCGCTATCTGCTCTACCCGATGGGGTTTGCGCCAGGCGTCGATACGATCGAACAGCGCCACTAGGGCGTCGGCGGACTGGCGTTCAATGGTATGCACCACGTCGTGATATTCCGTAACGATCAGCGCCAGATCGCGAATAGCGTTCGGCACGCGCAGACGCTGACAGAGCGCCTCGACCAGCGGCACACCCGCCGCGCCGTGTCCGTGATGGCTCGGCCACTTCTCTGGCGGCGTCAGCGCTTTGCCGACGTCGTGGAACAGCGTAGCGAAACGCACATCGACTTCATCCGACAGCGATGCCGCCAGCGTCAGCGTCATCAGCGTATGCACGCCGGTGTCGATCTCCGGATGCCACTTCGCCGGCGCGGGAATGCCGAACAGCCTGTCAAGCTCCGGGAACAGCACTTCAAGCGCGCCGCAGTCGCGCAGCACCTGAAAATAGACCTGCGGATTGCGCGAGGTCAGCGCTTTCTCCGTCTCTTTCCAGACGCGCTCGGCGGTAAGATGACTTAGCTCGCCGCTCTCCGCCATCTGGCGCATCAGCGCCTGCGTCTCTTCGGCAATACGGAAATTAAGATGCGCGAAACGCGCGGCGAAGCGCGCCACGCGCAGTACACGCAGCGGATCTTCATTAAAGGCGTCAGAAACGTGGCGCAACAGACGCCTCTGTAGATCGCGTAGTCCATGAAAGGGATCGATCAGATCGCCGCTTTCCGTCTGCGCAATGGCATTGATGGTCAGATCGCGGCGTTGTAGATCCTGTTCCAGCGTTACATCGGGCGCGGACCAGGTGACAAAACCCGTATAGCCATTGCCGCTTTTCCGTTCGGTGCGCGCCAGCGCGTATTCTTCGCGGCTTTTCGGATGGAGAAATACCGGGAAATCGCGGCCGACCTGCTGGAAACCCTGTGCCAGCATCGCTTCAGGCGTCGCGCCGACTACCACCCAGTCCCGGTCCTTGACCGGCAGTTTTAACAGCGCATCGCGAACGGCGCCGCCTACTAAATAGGTCTTCACTCAACAACTCCAGAGATAATAAATAAGGCGCGCCGCAGGGCAAATTCGCCGCTGAACATTCAGCACGCTTGTTGCTCTATTGTTGCACACAATGGCCAGATTGCAGGCATGACAGAAAGGACATCAAAGGATGCCCTTAAAAGGACATCAAAGGATGCCCTTAAAATAGTGACCTTACAGCGGGCCTTGTCACCCGCGCCGACCCGGTCGCGTATGACAAGAAAGCGCGGAAGAAGGCTTAGTTCATCCAGCGATCTTTTTTCTTGCGGCGCGGCACCATATGCGGCAACACCAGCCCCAGCAGCAGGCCGACGCCCAGCACGCCGCCGCCATACATAAACCACTGCATGATGATGGTGCGCTGTTTGTCATCCAGCTGAACGTTGGCGGCGCTGACCTTTTTCTGCGCCACGATCAGCTCATTTTTCAGCTTCTGGTTTTCTTCTTTCAGCCCGTTGATCACGCTGTCGCTGTTGGCGACTTTATTCTGCATTTCCGAGGTGCGCTGGTTCCAGCTGTTATCGATATTGCCCAGCTTAGCGGTAAGATCTTTTACCTGCTGCTCCAGCTGCGGCACGCGCGTGCGCAGGCTGGGTTCGGCGCTGAGCTGCGAAAGCGGGATCCAGACGGTACGGCCTTCCGAGTCGCGGATCTGGCCGTAATTCGTGTCGGTGTTAGTTTGCACCAGCTGCACTTCTTCACCCGCGTTCAGCTTGCCGAGCAGGCGAAACTGGTCGCCCGGTCCGCTGCGAACCCAGGTGGATAATTCGTCGGAGATGTAGCGTTTTTCGTCTGCATGGGCTGGCGTGAGCGTACTAATAGCCAACAAGGTAAGGCCTGCGATTACAATTTTTTTCATTCGATGTCGTTTTAGCTTGGGGGTCTGTAAATTTACCGGCACAGTCTGGAACCGCCTCGCATAAATCTGAATGAGAACTATCCTGGTCTCATTTCCCTGCGAAAAGGGTAGCGAAAGCGCAAAGAAAGCAGAGACAGCACGCCTTCAGTGCATTAATCTTCGCCAGATAACCCTCGTAAGTGCCAGCAGCGTATTGAATAAAAAATTATGACCATCGAAATCGAGCTAAAGTTCATTGCCACCCCTGACGCCGCCAGCAAGCTGGCGCAAACCCTCGCCGGTTTTCCCCACCAGCACCATGCCGCGCGCGCGTTAAGCAACGTCTATTTTGAGACGGATGACAACCAGCTGCGTCGTTGGGATATGGGCCTGCGTATTCGCGGCGTTGACGGTCATCACGAGATGACGCTCAAAACCGCCGGAAAAACCCTCGGCGGCCTGCATCAGCGTGCGGAATACAATATCGACCTGCCCGAAGCGAAACTGGATATCGCGCGACTGCCCGCTGAGGTCTGGCCGCAGGGCACCGACATCGCCGCGCTGCAGCAGCGGCTGCAGCCGCTCTTCAGCACCCATTTCCAGCGTGAAACCTGGCTGGTTCAGGTGGGCGAAAGCGAAGTGGAAGTGGCGTTCGATCGCGGCGCAGTCGCCACAGAGACGCTGAGCGAAGATCTCTTTGAGGTGGAGCTGGAGCTGAAAAGCGGTCAGCGCAACGACATGATGACCTTCGCCCGGCAGCTTATCGCAAACGGCGGCCTGCGTCTGGGGAGCCTGAGCAAAGCGGCGCGGGGCTACCAGCTGGCGCAGGGCAATCCGCCGCGTCCGCTGCGTCCGTTCCCGCTGTTAAAGGCCGCGCCGAAAGCGACGGTAGAAGAGGGGATGGTCACCGCCATGTCCAGCGCCCTCAGCCACTGGCAGTATCATGAAGAGGTCTGGCTGCGCGGCAATCCCGAGGCGCAGCACAGCGTCGTCGAGGCGCTGGAAGCGCTGCGTCAGGCCTTTTCTCTGTTCGGCGCGCTGGTGCCGCGCAAGGCGAGCAGCGAGCTGCGCCAGAAACTCACCACGCTGGAAGAGATCCTCGCCGAACCGGTAAAAGATGCGCAGGCGCTGAGCTTTTCAGCGCTCTCCGTCGAAACCCAGTTAGCGCTTACTCACTGGCTGGTGGAGTCGCAGTGGCAGCCCTGGATCGATGCAAAGAATCAGGCGAAGCTCGACGGCTCCTTTAAGCGCTTCAGCGACATTATGTTGAGCCGTATCGCGGCGGATCTGAAAGAGACCTTCAGCGATGTGCAGCAGGCGAACGAATATCACGACAAAGCGACGCGCCTGTCGCGCCAACTGCTGGCGGTGCATCTGCTGGCGGGCGCCTATGCGCCGGAAGCCGTTGCCGTCTGGCTGTCGCCGTGGGAGCAGCTGCAGCAGTCTATAGCGCAAAATCAGGATCGCTGGCTGAAATCGCTGGCGGCTCAGGCGATTCGCCAGCCCGCCTTCTGGCTGAACAGCAGCGCGCCACGATGATCTAATCCATCAGGGAGAGAAGATGTTGCCGCAGTTACCCGCAGAGTTACAGGCGCAGGCGGCCAGCGTGGCTGAGCGCCTCGGCCTTGCCGCTGATGTCCTGACCGACGCGCAGCGCGCCGCGCTGGCCTTCAGTGATTTCATTGCTGAAAACCTGCAGCGTCAGCCGGAGTGGTGGCTGGCGCTCCAGCAGCAACCGCCGCAGCCGGATGAATGGCAGCACTACGCGCGCTGGCTGGATGACGACATCGCCGCGGTCGACAGCGAGGCAGCGCTGATGCGCGCGCTGCGGCTGTTCCGCCGCCGCATGCTGGTGCGCATCGCCTGGATGCAGTGCCTGCACGACGCGAGCACCGAACAGAGCCTGCAACAGCTTAGCGTACTGGCGGAAGTGCTGATTGGCCGCGCGCGTGACTGGGTGTATCAGGCGTGCTGCCGGGATTTCGGCACGCCCTGCAACAGCGCGGGCGAGCCGCAGCCGATGCTTATCCTCGGCATGGGCAAGCTGGGCGGCGGCGAGCTTAACTTCTCTTCCGATATCGACCTTATCTTTGCCTGGCCGGAAAACGGCGCGACGCGCGGCGGCCGACGCGAGCTGGATAATGCGCAGTTTTTTACGCGCATGGGACAGCGGCTTATTAAGGTACTGGATCAGCCCACCATGGACGGCTTCGTCTACCGCGTCGATATGCGGCTGCGTCCTTTCGGCGACAGCGGCCCGCTGGTGCTGAGCTTCGCCGCGCTGGAGGATTACTATCAGGAGCAGGGCCGCGACTGGGAGCGCTATGCGATGGTTAAGGCGCGCCTGATGGGCGACGATCAGGATCGCTGGAGCCAGGAGCTGCAGCAGATGCTGCGCCCGTTTATCTATCGCCGCTATATCGACTTCAGCGTGATTCAGTCGCTGCGCAATATGAAGAGCATGATCACGCGCGAAGTGCGGCGGCGCGGTCTGACCAACAATATTAAGCTGGGCGCGGGCGGCATCCGCGAAACCGAATTTATCGTGCAGGTGTTTCAGCTGATACGTGGCGGACGTGAGCGCTCGCTACAGCAGCGCTCCCTGCTGCCGACGCTCTCAGCCATTGGCGAGCTGGCGCTGCTGACAGCAGAGCAGGTCGCTACGCTGCGCGAGGCTTACCTTTTCCTGCGTCGTCTGGAGAACCTGCTGCAAAGCATTGCCGACGAACAGACCCAGACGCTGCCGACCGATCCGCTCAATCGCGCGCGGCTCGCCTGGGCGATAGGCGCAGAGAGCTGGCCCGCCCTGACGGCGCAGCTTGAAACGCATATGGCGGCGGTGCGCGCTATCTTCGACGAACTGATCGGCGAAGATATCCCTGAAATCAGCGATCAGCCTGAGCTGCAGGAGTTCAGCAGCATGTGGCAGGATTCGCTGGAGGATGCGGAGCTGGCGCCACTGGTACCGCAGTTAGGCGATGACCAGCGACGTTCGCTGCATCGTGCGCTGGAGGATTTTCGTCAGGACATTAGCCGTCGCACTATCGGTCCACGCGGGCGGCTGGCGATCGATCAGCTTATGCCGCGCCTGTTGAGCGAAGTGTGTCCGCGCGACGACGCCGCCGTGACCTTCAGCCGCCTTGTTCCGCTGCTGCTGGGCGTGCTGACGCGCAGCACCTATCTTGAACTCCTGACCGAATATCACGGCGCCCTGCGGCATTTAATCCGCCTCTGCGCGGCATCGCCGATGATCGCCAGCCAGCTGGCGCGCTATCCGCTGCTGCTGGATGAGCTGCTCGATCCCGCAACGCTCTATCAGCCGACCGCCACCGACGCCTACCGCGACGAGCTGCGCCAGTATCTGATGCGTATTCCCGTTGATGATGAAGAGCAGCAGCTTGAGGCGGTGCGCCAGTTTAAACAGGCGCAGCTGCTGCGCATTGCGGCGGCGGATATCGCAGGAACGCTGCCGGTGATGAAAGTGAGCGATCACTTAACATGGCTGGCGGAAGCGATTATCGAATCGGTGGTGCAACAGGCGTGGCTGATGATGGTGCAGCGCTACGGGCGGCCGGGACATCTGAAAAGCGAGAGCGAGCGCGGCTTCGCGGTGCTGGGCTACGGCAAGCTGGGCGGCTGGGAGCTGGGCTACAGCTCCGATCTCGATCTGGTATTCCTCCATGACTGTCCGGCAGAGACGGTCACGGACGGAGAACGCAGCATTGATGGCCGCCAGTTCTATCTGCGGCTGGCGCAGCGCATTATGCATCTCTTTAGCACTCGCACCGCCTCAGGCATTCTCTACGAGGTGGACGCGCGGCTGCGGCCTTCCGGCGCCGCGGGCATGCTGGTCAGCACCTTTGACGCCTTTGACGACTATCAGCGCCACGAGGCATGGACCTGGGAGCATCAGGCGCTGGTGCGCGCCCGCGTGGTATTTGGCGATGACGCGCTGGCCGGACGCTTTAATGCGATTCGCCGCGCTATTCTCTGCCTGCCGCGCGCGCCTGAAGCGCTGCAAAAAGAGGTACGGGAAATGCGCGAAAAAATGCGCGCGTACCTCAGCAACAAACATAAAGGACGCTGGGAGATTAAAACCGACCAGGGCGGCATTACCGATATTGAATTCATCGCGCAATATCTGGTCTTAGCCTGGGCCGCCGAACAGCCTGAACTGACGCGCTGGTCCGACAATGTGCGTATCTTCGAGCTGGCGGCGCGCTATAACAAAATGCCGGAAGAGGAAGCGCAGGCGCTGACGCATGCCTATGTCACGCTGCGTGACGCGCTGCATCATCTGGCGTTGCAGGAGCTGCCCGCCCATGTCGAGCCGGACGCCTTTGCCGCCGAGCGGCAAACCGTAATGGCAAGCTGGCAGCGCTGGCTGGCGTCGCCGCTAACACCTTAAGCGCCTGTTGATAGCGCGGATCGCATCTGTGCTATCATCCGCGCACTATTTTTACTGCAGTCTGGAGTGTCTGGAATGAAAGTTACTTTGCCCGCGTTCGACCGTGCTTCGGTGCTGGTCGTAGGCGATGTGATGTTGGATCGCTACTGGTATGGCCCAACCAGCCGTATCTCTCCTGAAGCGCCGGTGCCGGTGGTGAAAGTGGACGCTATCGAAGAGCGTCCCGGCGGCGCGGCAAACGTGGCGATGAACATTGCAGCGCTGGGCGCCGCTTCGCAGCTGATCGGCTTAACCGGCGAAGATGATGCGGCGCGCGTGCTGAGCGAAACGCTGAAAAACGTCAACGTGCGCTGTGACTTCGTTGCGGTCAAAACCCATCCTACCATCACCAAACTGCGCGTATTGTCACGCAATCAGCAGCTGCTCCGTCTCGATTTCGAAGAGGGTTTTGAGCAGGTCGACCCGGAACCTATTCATCAGCGGCTGCGTCAGTCGCTGGCGGCCGCCGGCGCGCTGGTGCTCTCCGACTATGCGAAAGGCGCGCTCTCCAGCGTGCAGACCATGATCCAGCTGGCGCGCGAGGCGAATGTGCCGGTGCTGATCGATCCTAAAGGCACCGACTTTGAGCGCTATCGCGGCGCGACGCTGCTTACGCCGAACCTGTCGGAGTTTGAGGCGGTAGTCGGCAAATGCAAAAGCGAAGAAGAGATTGTCAGCCGCGGCATGCAGCTGGTGGCGGATTACGAACTCTCCGCGCTGCTGGTGACGCGCTCTGAAAACGGCATGACGCTGCTCCAGCCTGGCAAAGCGCCGCTGCATCTGCCGACGCAGGCGCAGGAGGTCTTTGACGTAACCGGCGCGGGCGATACCGTTATCGGCGTGCTGGCGGCAACGCTGGCGGCGGGCGATTCCCTTGAAGAGGCGTGCTTTATGGCGAACGCGGCGGCGGGCGTCGTGGTCGGCAAGCTGGGTACCTCTACGGTCAGCCCGGTCGAGCTGGAAAACGCCATTCATGCGCGTCCGGACGAAGGCTTCGGCATCATGAACGAAGCGCAGCTTAAAATCGCGGTAGAGCAGGCACGCAAGCGCGGCGAGAAAGTGGTGATGACTAACGGCGTGTTCGATATTCTGCACGCGGGCCATGTCTCTTACCTGGCCAATGCGCGCAAGCTGGGCGATCGCCTGATCGTGGCGGTCAACAGCGATGCCTCGACGAAACGCCTGAAAGGCGACAGCCGTCCGGTGAACCCGCTGGTCAATCGTATGATTGTGCTCGGCGCGCTGGAAGCGGTGGACTGGGTAGTGGCGTTTGAAGAAGATACGCCGCAGCGTCTGATCGCAGGCGTTTTGCCCGATCTGCTGGTAAAAGGCGGTGATTACAAGCCGGAAGATATCGCGGGCAGCAAAGAGGTGTGGGCAAACGGCGGCGACGTGCGCGTGCTTAACTTTGAGGACGGCATCTCTACCACAAACATCATTAAAACCATTCGCGGCGAGTAATGATGCGGGCGGGCGCGTCGCGCCCGCCATAAATGCTTACTGCGGCGTGTCGATTTTACCTGCCGGATCGGGCGTAACGACTGCCGGAGCTGGCGCGGAAGGCTGATGGCTTTCCAGCTGCGCCAGGCGCTGTTCCAGCGCGGCCAGCTTTTCACGCGTGCGCAGCAGCACCTGCGTCTGCACGTCGAACTCTTCACGATTAACCAAATCCATACGTGTCAGCTGCGCCTGCAGAACCTGGCGGATTTTCTTTTCGACATCGTCGCCAAATTCACGAATCCCTTTGGGCATCGCCTCGTGCACCTGACGCGCAAGTTGTTCAATTTTTTTCGTGTCGATCATGATGATTTCCTGGTTTCGTGTTGCTGGTGACAGCAGGGGTTGGATCCTGATAAGGGTTAAGTGTAATGCCTGAAACGAAAAGGTTAAACCCGAAATCGATACGGCGGGAAGGGCAAAACGCTCCCGGTGATGATTAACCTGTCTGTGCGCCAGAGAGCGTCCGATCGCAAAAGCGTAAAACCCGGCCTCCTTGCCTGCTCGCCCCGCCATTTTCCTGACGCGCGGCTTGCACTCTCTTTGCCGCTGATGAGCACTCTATACAGCCTGAAATGCAAAAGCATTTGCGGTTTTGTCGATTGCCCGGTCTGTGGATTGGCGCTATAGTAATTTTGCTTATTCTCAGGGCGGGGCGAAATTCCCCACCGGCGGTAAATCAGCAGTAGCTGAAAGCCCGCGAGCGCTTCCCGGCAACGGGAAGGTCAGCAGATCCGGTGTAATTCCGGGGCCGACGGTTAAAGTCCGGATGGGAGAGGGTAACGACATCTGCCGGGCTACGCCCGCTTCGCGTTATTGCCATGTCTTAATGACATCACTCCTAAGCTCGCCCTGATTCTGGTAACTCATATATTTTATAAGGCTTTATTACCATGAATCAGACGCTTCTTTCTGAATTTGGCACGCCGGAACAGCGTGTAGAACGTGCAGTGGCTGCGCTCCGTGAAGGACGCGGCGTGATGGTGCTTGACGACGAAGACCGCGAGAACGAAGGCGATATGATCTTCGCAGCGGAAACCATGACCGTTGAGCAGATGGCGCTGACCATCCGCCACGGCAGCGGCATTGTTTGCCTCTGCCTGACCGAAGAGCGTCGTCAGCAGCTTGAGCTGCCGATGATGGTGGAGAACAACACTAGCTCTTACGGCACCGGTTTTACGGTTACCATTGAAGCTGCTGAAGGCGTAACCACCGGCGTTTCAGCTAAAGATCGCATCACGACTATTCGCGCGGCGATTGCTGATAACGCGAAGCCGAGCGATCTCAATCGTCCTGGCCATGTTTTCCCATTGCGCGCGCGCGACGGCGGCGTTCTGGCACGCGGCGGCCATACCGAAGCGACTATCGATCTGGTGACGCTGGCGGGCTTTAAGCCAGCAGGCGTGCTATGTGAACTGACCAACGACGACGGCACTATGGCGCACGCGCCGGAAGCTATTGTCTTCGCTAAAGCGAACAATATGCCGGTGGTCACCATTGAAGATCTGGTCGCTTACCGCCGCGCGCGCGAAACGCGCCAGGCCAGCTAAGCTGAGCCGCTAATGAAGAAGAAACGGGCCCGTTAGCGGCCCGTTTTTTTTTAGCTGCTGGCGCTTAGCTTAAGTCGCTTACCTGCAGCAGCGCGAGACTTGCGCCCATCACCGTCATGCCGCACAGCACGCCATAGCTCGGATTGTTATGGGGATCGATCTCGCGCGCCAGCGGCATAAGCTCATCCACCGACAGTGCCACCATAATTCCCGCGACAGCCGCCATCACCGCAGCGATAACCACTGGCGACAGCACTGGACCGAGTAGCAAAAACGCCAGAAGTCCACCGAGGATCTCCGCCATTCCAGAGACGCACGCCCAGAACAGCGCTTTGCTTTTCGAGCCGGTGGCGGCGTACATAGGCCCGGCTACTGCCAGACCTTCAGGAATATTGTGTATAGCCACCGCCAGCGCGATGCCCAGTCCCAGTTCCATATCGCTGCTGGCGGTGACATAGGTCGCGACGCCTTCGGGAAAATTATGCAGGCTGATGCCCAGCGTCAACAGGATAGCTGTGCGGCGCAGTTTCGCCGGTTGACGCTGCGCCGCCATCAAATCCTGCGGATGCTGATGCGGCAGCAGGCGATCGAGCGCGAAATAACCGAGCAGGCCCAGCATAAACATGCCGTAACCGAGTATGGGCGATATGCCTTCGGTGCGCAGCGCGGTCGGCAGCATCTCCATTAGCGAAATCAGCAGCATAATCCCCGCCGCAAAGCCGAGCGCAAAGGCCAGCATACGGTTGGACGGCTTCTGTCCCAGCACGCCGAATATCGCGCCGATAAAGGTGGCGCCGCCAGCCAGCACGGTAAGCAGCAGAGGTACCGACATCGCATTCTCCTTAATGATAATCATTCGCATAAAATTAGCGATAACCCTACGAAACGTCGAGTTAATTTTGGTAAAGATGTGTCGGCCTTTTTTTATTCAAAATCACTGATGGACTTCATCACGTTTATGCGCGTTTCCGCCGCAGTTAAAGGGCGTATCGTTACCCGACAGAGAATAGGTGAGGATAAATGATGCAAACACGTATGCCCGCGCTGTTTCTGGGACACGGCAGCCCGATGAACGTGCTGGAAGAGAACCGCTATACGCAGGCCTGGCGTCAGGCGGGTGATACGTTGCCGCGTCCGCGCGCGATTGTCGCGGTATCGGCGCACTGGTACACGCGCGGCACGGCGGTCACGGCGATGAAAGATCCGCGCACGATCCATGACTTCGGCGGTTTCCCGCAGGCGCTGTTCGATACGCGCTATCCCGCGCCAGGTTCGCCTGCGCTGGCGCAGGAGATCGCAGATACGCTCGCGCCGGTAGAGGTGCGCCTCGACCATGAGTGGGGATTCGATCACGGCAGCTGGGGTGTGCTGATCAAGATGTATCCTGACGCCGATATTCCAGTAGTTCAGCTCAGCGTGGATGCGACGCAGCCGCCTGCCTGGCACTTTGAGCAGGGCAAAAAGCTGGCAGCGCTGCGCGACAGCGGCGTGATGATCGTCGCCAGCGGCAACGTGGTGCACAACCTGCGCAAGGTGCGCTGGGACGAAACGGCGGAGGCCTGGCCCTGGGCGCAGCGCTTTAATCAATTCGTGCAGGATAATCTGACCTTTCAGGGCAACGCCGCCGCGCATCCGCTGGTGAACTTTATGCAGCATCCGGACGCAGCGCTGTCGAATCCGACGCCGGAGCACTATCTGCCGCTGCTCTATGTACTGGGTACGCGTCAGTCTGACGAGCCGGTAACTGTGCCGGTAAACGGCATTGAGATGGGTGCTATCAGCATGCTGTCGGTACAGGTGGGCTAAAAGAAAAGCGGGCCAGCGCGGCCCGCCTTGTTTACTCGATAAAGGCGTGAGGATAGAAGCGCGACAGATCCTGCGTGATCAGGTCGCGATCCTCGCGCAGACCTATGCCAGCTGGCTGATCGTCAATCAGCCAGCTGCCGATCAGCGTATAGCTGTCGCCGAACTTCGGCAGCGGGTAGAACTGCTGCACAATCATGCCTTCTTCGCCATACGGCCCGTCGACGCGCGCAACCTCCTGACCGTTTTCCACGATGCGAATATTGGCGCCTTCGCGTGAGAACAGCGGCTTAACCACATATTTATCCATGTGCGGCACGCTGTCTTCAGCGAAATAAGCGGGCAGCAGATTGGGGTGGTTGGGAAACATCTGCCACAGCAGGGGCAGCAGCGCCTTGTTGGAGACGATGCTCTTCCAGGCGGGTTCCAGCCAGCGTACGCCCGCATCTGCCAGCTTGGTGGAGAAGATCTCGCGCAGCATAAACTCCCACGGATAGAGCTTGAACAGGTTGCTGATTACCTGATCCTGCACGTCGGTGAACTGTCCTTTATCACCGAGGCCGATGTCGTCAATGTAGAGAAATTCGTTCGGCAATCCAGCTTCGTTAGCGCAGTCCTGCAGATACTGCACCGTACCGCGATCCTCTTCGGTATCGCGGCAGCAGGCGAAGTGCAGCCACTGAAAGCCATGCTGCTGATGCAGCGCAGCGAAACGCTCGATAATCTTCTCCTGCAGACTGTTGAACTGATCGCTGCCCGCGGGCAGTTGCCCGGCGTTAAGCTGATCCTCCAGCCAGATCCACTGAAAAAAAGCTGCTTCATAAAGCGAGGTCGGCGTGTCCGCATTGTTCTCCAGCAGCTTTGCGTCGCCCTTGCCGTCCCAGGCGAGATCCAGACGCGAGTAGAGTGACGGCTGACGCAGCTTCCAGGAATCACGTACGAAATCCCAGGTGTGTTTCGGAATGCGGAATTTCTCCAGCAGCTGTTCGCTGCTGACCACTTTTTCCACCACCTGCAGACACATCTGGTGCAGTTCCGCCGTGGTCGCTTCCAGTTTCTCTATTTGCGCCAGGGTGAACTGGTAGTAGGCATCCTCGCACCAGTACGGCTCGCCGTGCATGGTGTGAAAATTAAAGCCATATTCCGTCGCTTTTGCGCGCCAGTCAGGACGCTCGTTAATCGCAATGCGTTGCATATCGGCCTTAGCCTCCCAGCGAGCGGCTGGAAGTGCCAGTGGCGCTGCTGCGCGCCATGCTGTTCTGCTTCGCGACCGTTTCGCCGAAGCCGCCGCGCGCAGTGGTAGTAGTGGTGGCCGGTTTCGGTGCCAGCGCGGTTTTCGGCACGTTCATGGTGCGGCCGGACGTGGCGGGGCCGTAATTTTTACCCGACGCGTCAACAAACTGACCGTTCGCCGGGCTGTTCGGCGTACGCGGAGAAAAGAGCGGCTGCTGAGCGACGCCTGCGCCGCCGCCCATCAGACGGCCCATCATGTAGCCCGCCATCAGCGGCATCCAGAAACTGCCGCTCTGCTGCGCTTCAGCGTTCTGCGTCGTGCCCGTACCTGCCTGCGCTGGCGCCTGCTGGCACTGATTCTCGCCGAACTCCGCTACGCAGTCTTCGCGCGAGGCGTATTTCGGCGCGGTGCGTTCCGCTTCTTTCCGCGCGTTGTTATAAGCCGCGGTGCACTGCGCGCTCTGGCCTGGATTGGCCTTGCTGCAGTCATCTGCGTTTTGATACATGGAGACCGTTTCATCGCTCTGCTCGCAGCCCGCCAGGGCAAATACCGCGGCAATGGCCAGTGCGACAGGCGTTAAATGTCGAGCCTGCCAGCTTTTACGAAAAGCGGCATGGCGAATATTTTTTGTCCGTTTCATATCTTTCATCCTGTGCCCAAAGGTGATGCTCAGGATAGGGGATCGCTGGTGGAAAATGAAGCTGAGGGCCTGATGAGGAAAGGATCTTTACGTTGTTATACGTTTAACGGCGAGACGGGCCGCAAAGCGGCCCGTAGAGGATTAATTGCGGAACGGATTCGCGCTGCTGCGTCTGGCGGCAGGGCGCGCCGCAGGGGTCGCAGGCTCTGCCGACGGGCCGTTATCGACGCGTGCGGTCTGCTGCGGATTTTCAGGCGCGACGCTTTCCGGCGACGTAGAGATCTCTTTGCCGAGCTGGCTGTTAAGCTGCTGCAGATCCTGCTCGTTCAGCGTACCCAGCGCATATTTGATATTCAGCTGGTTAATCAGATAGCTGTAACGCGCGTCCGAGAGCTGCTGCTTGGCGTTGTAGAGCGTCGTTGTCGCGTCCAGCACGTCAACAATGGTGCGCGTACCAACCTGATAGCCCGCTTCCATCGCATCCAGCGAGCTTTGCGCGGACACTACCGCCTGTTTGTAAGCCTCAATGCTGCTCACAGAAGCGTTCACGTTGTTATAAGAAGAACGCACTGTCTGCACGGCAGAACGATGCGCGCTCTCCAGCTGCTCGCTGGCGCTGACGTAGTTATACTGCGCCTGTTTCACCTGCGAGGTGACCGCGCCGCCGCTGTAGAGCGGCAGAGAGAAGCTCAGGCCCACCTGGTTGGTACCGCTGATAGAGTCGGTGCTGCCTGCGCTCTGGTTAGCGCGGCTGCCGCCATATTTGCTGTTCGACAGGCCGGTTGAAGCCGTCAGATCCAGCGTCGGCATATGGCCGGTTTCAGCGGAGCGGATCTGCTCGCGCGCCAGATCCTGGTTCAGACGCGCCGACAGCAGGTTCAGGTTACGGCTCTCTGCCTGCTTCAGCAGCGCGCTGACCGCATCAGGTTTGGTAGTTTTAAAACGATCGATATTGAGCGACGCCAGCGAAAGGTACTCATTGCCGGTAATCTGACGCAGCGACTCGATCATATTGTCGAGGTTGTTGCGCGCGGTCACTTCGTTCGCCAGTACGCTGTCATACTGCGCGCGGGCGTTCTGGACATCGGTAATCGCCACCAGGCCGACGTTAAAACGCTGGGTGGTTTGATCCAGCTCGCGATAAATCGACTGTTTTTGCGCTTCGGTGTATGAAAGGGTGTCGATCGCCTTTAATACATTGAAGTAGGCGGTAGCGGTATTCAGGATTAAATCCTGCTGCGCGACCTGATAGGTCACGTCCTGAATGCCGGCAGCTTTTTCCTGCAGCGTCAGCGCGCGCCATTTTGACATATCAAAAATGGTCTGGGTTAATTGCAGCGATCCGCTGGTCGTGTTGGAATGAAGACCACTACTGTCGCGATAACCATTGCTGTAGGTGTAATCCGCGCCTAAACCTAACTGAGGCAACAAAGGACTGCGCGCTTCATTGATCTTTTCAAAGGCGGCGTCACGGGTGGCTGCGGAGCTACGTAAATCCGGGTTGCTCAGACGCGCTTGTTGATAGACCTGCAGCAGGTCCTCTGCCTGGCTGGCAAGGCTGAAACCGGCCAGGCTCAGCCCAATGAGAAGTGGGAGCAGTTTTTTCATTTGCATTCCTTTTGTTGCAGCAAATAACAGGGGTAGCGCTGCCGGATAAGCCAAAAAATAATCGCAGATTCTAGCAGAGTGCGACTGTGAGATAAGTTGGCTGAACGTGCCTTCTCTCCCTAATTTACGTAAATAATTCAGAAAGAACCACTCGGATGGAGCCTGTGGGTTGGCTTTTTGCCGCTCCGTCCCAATCTGCATAAGGAGTCCGACGATGAGCGGCGAAAAAAAATCCCCAGTGACTTTTACAAAAAACGATGTAGAAATTATTGCACGCGAAACCGCCTGGAAAGGTTTTTTTTCCATTGTTCGTTACCGGTTTCGCCATCGCCGTTTTAATGGCGAAATGAGCAACGAAGTGGTGCGCGAAGTTTTCGAGCGTGGACACGCCGCCGTACTGCTACCCTATGATCCCTTACGTGACGAAGTGGTGCTGATCGAACAGATCCGCATTCCCGCCTTTGACGTCAGCAAAACGCCCTGGCTGCTGGAAATGGTGGCGGGCATTATCGAGCCCAACGAAAGCGCCAAAGATGTGGTGCGACGTGAAGCCGTAGAAGAAGCGGGGCTGACCGTCGGTCGCGTTAAACCCGTGTTAAACTATCTCGCCAGCCCTGGCGGCACCAGTGAACGTTTATCGATCCTGGTGGGAGAAGTGGATGCCAGCCTGGCAAAAGGATGCCACGGCCTGGAGGAAGAGAATGAGGATATTCTTGTGCATGTGGTGAGCCGCGAACAGGCTTACCGCTGGGTGGAAGAGGGGATTATCGATAACGCGGCGTCCGTCATCGCCCTGCAATGGCTGGCGTTGCACTATGAAAAACTACGAGAAGAGTGGAAGCTAAAATGAAACAGCGCTATATCCCTGATTTCCCCGAAATGATGCGGCTCTGCGAAACCAATTTCGCCCAGCTGCGTCGTTTACTGCCGCGCAGCGACGAGGCTGGCGCGTCGGTGGTCTATCAGGTAAACGGCGCCCGCTATCAGTTGACCATAGAAGAGTCCACGCGCTATACCACGCTGGTGGAGATCCGCCAGGTGGCGCCTACCGTCAGCTACTGGAGTCTGCCGTCGATGTCGGTGCGGCTCTATCACGATGCGCTGGTCGCCGAAGTGTGTTCAACACAGCAGATCTATCGCTTTAAAGCGCGCTATGATTATCCCAATAAAAAATTGCATCAGCGCGACGAAAAACATCAGATTAACCAGTTTCTGGCAGACTGGTTGCGCTACTGCCTGGCGCAGGGCGCGATGGCGACGCCGGTCTGCTGATCGCACAGATAATGCATTATGCGGCGTGGAGACGAAGGAAACGCTTTGGATAGCCTGCTAACACTTCCTGCGGCGAATGGGGCCGGGATCAGGATTTTGCAAATCACGGACACCCACCTTTTCGCTGGAAAAAATGAATCGCTGTTGGGGGTTAATACCTGGGCGAGTTATGACGCGGTGCTGGACGCCATAGCGGCGCAGCAGCGCGACTATGATCTGATTATCGCCACCGGCGATCTCGCTCAGGATCACTCCGTCGAAGCCTATCAGCACTTCGCTGAGGGCATCACACGTCTGCCAAAACCCTGCGTCTGGCTGCCAGGCAATCACGATTTCCAGCCGGCCATGGTCGATACCCTGGCCGAGGCGAAGATCGCTGCGTATAAGCACGTGCTGCTCGGCGAACACTGGCAGCTGGTAATGCTCGACAGTCAGGTATTCGGCGTGCCACACGGCATGCTGAGCGACTACCAGCTGGAGTGGCTGGAGAAGACGCTGGCAGCCAGGCCGCAGCGTCACACGCTGGTGGTGCTGCACCATCATCCGCAGGCCAGCGGCTGCACCTGGCTCGATCAGCACAGCCTGCGCAACTCCCATCAGCTGGACGCGGTGCTGCAAAACTATCCTTTAGCTCGCACCCTGGTGTGCGGCCATATCCATCAGGAGATGGATCTTGTCTGGCGTGACCGCCGCGTGCTGGCGACGCCTTCTACCTGCGTGCAGTTCAAACCGCACTGCACCAGCTTCAC
This sequence comes from Pantoea sp. ACRSB, assembly GCF_022346905.1. NCBI lineage: Bacteria > Pseudomonadati > Pseudomonadota > Gammaproteobacteria > Enterobacterales > Erwiniaceae > Pantoea > Pantoea sp. ACRSB. Next base: position 80,752 of record NZ_JAKRNL010000005.1, read on the forward strand.
CATTGATACCGTCGCGCCCGGCTGGCGCTGGTTTACGCTCTACCCCGATGGCTCTTTCGATACCGAAGTGGAGCGGCTGCAAACCGACGCTTTTCGGCCGGATCTAGATTCGGACGGATACTGACGCATGGCGGCGCTGCTCTATCTGCATGGTTTTAACAGCTCGCCGCGCTCCGCCAAGGCGACGCAGCTGCAGCAGTGGCTGGCGGCGACGCATCCGCATATTGACGTTATTGTGCCGCAGCTGCCCGCTTTTCCCGCTGACGCCGCCGCGCTGCTGGAAGAGAAAGTGATGGCGCTGAGCGGCCAGCCGCTCGGATTAATCGGCTCTTCGCTGGGCGGCTATTTCGCCACCTGGCTATCTCAATGCTTTATGCTGCCCGCCGTGGTGGTCAATCCCGCGGTGCGCCCCTTTGAGCTGCTGACGGATTATCTGGGAGTGAACCGGAATCCCTACACGGGCCAGCAATATGTGTTAGAGTCACGCCACATTTACGATCTGAAAGTCATGCAGATTGACCCGCTGGAAGCGCCCGATTTACTCTGGCTGCTGCAGCAAACGGGCGACGAAGTGCTGGATTACCGCCAGGCGCTTGACTACTACAGCGCGTGCCGACAAACGGTGGAGCAGGGCGGTAATCATGCGTTTATCGGATTCGAGCGCTATTTCCCGCAGATTCTGGACTTTCTGGGTCTGAATCACGACTAACTCGCGGAAATTGCACATAATTTCACGCTTCTGATTAGAAATTTATCATGAGTCAATCAAGCTATAACGCGGATGCTATTGAGGTTCTGACCGGCCTTGAGCCTGTTCGCCGTCGTCCCGGCATGTACACCGATACGACGCGTCCTAACCATCTCGGTCAGGAAGTCATTGATAACAGCGTCGATGAGGCGCTGGCGGGCCATGCGAAACGGGTCGAAGTGATTCTGCACGCCGATCAGTCGCTGGAAGTAATCGACGACGGACGCGGCATGCCGGTGGATATCCATCCGGAAGAGGGCGTTCCCGCCGTTGAGCTGATCCTGTGTCGCCTGCATGCGGGCGGCAAGTTCTCCAGCAAAAACTACCAGTTCTCGGGCGGCCTGCACGGCGTCGGCATCTCCGTGGTCAACGCCCTGTCAAAGCGGGTGGAAGTTACGGTGCGCCGCAATGGCGAAGTGTATGACATCGCGTTCGAAAACGGCGAAAAGGTGCAGGAGCTGACCAAAACCGGCACTGTAGCGAAGCGCAACACCGGCACCAGCGTTCACTTCTGGCCTGACGAAAGCTTCTTTGATAGCCCGCGCTTCTCTGTGTCTCGCCTGACCCATCTGCTGAAGGCAAAAGCGGTGCTCTGTCCCGGCGTTGAGATTGTCTTTAAAGACAAGGTAAACAATACCGAACAGCGCTGGTGCTATGAAGATGGCCTGACCGACTACCTGTGCGAAGCGGTTAACGGTTTGCCGACGCTGCCGGAAAAACCCTTCGTCGGCAGCTTCTCCGGCGAGACGGAAGCGGTGGACTGGGCGCTGTTATGGCTGCCGGAAGGCGGCGAGCTGCTGACCGAAAGCTACGTCAACCTGATCCCGACCATGCAGGGCGGCACGCACGTCAACGGCCTGCGTCAGGGCCTGCTCGACGCCATGCGCGAGTTTTGCGAATACCGCAATATTCTGCCGCGCGGCGTGAAGCTGTCGGCGGAAGATATCTGGGATCGCTGCGCTTACGTGCTTTCGGTGAAGATGCAGGATCCGCAGTTCGCCGGACAGACCAAAGAGCGTCTGTCGTCGCGTCAGTGCGCCGCCTTCGTTTCGGCGGTGGTGAAAGATGCCTTCAGCCTGTGGCTCAATCAGAACGTGCAGGCGGCGGAACAGCTGGCGGAGCTGGCGATCTCCAGCGCGCAGCGCCGTATGCGCGCGGCGAAAAAAGTGGTGCGTAAAAAGCTTACCAGCGGACCGGCGCTGCCGGGCAAGCTGGCCGACTGCACCGCGCAGGACCTGAATAAAACCGAACTCTTCCTGGTGGAAGGGGACTCCGCAGGCGGATCCGCCAAGCAGGCGCGCGATCGCGAATATCAGGCGATCATGCCGCTGAAGGGCAAGATCCTAAACACCTGGGAGGTCTCCTCCGACGAAGTGCTGGCGTCGCAGGAGGTACATGACATCTCCGTGGCGATCGGCATCGATCCCGACAGCGAAGATCTCAGCCAGCTGCGCTACGGCAAGATCTGCATCCTCGCCGATGCGGACTCGGACGGCCTGCATATCGCCACGCTGCTGTGCGCGCTGTTTGTAAAACATTTCCGTTCGCTGGTGAAAGGCGGCCACGTTTACGTCGCGATGCCGCCGCTCTACCGTATCGATCTCGGCAAAGAGGTCTATTACGCTCTCGACGAAGATGAGAAAGAGGGCGTGCTGGAGCAGCTCAAGCGCAAGAAGGGCAAGCCGAACGTGCAGCGCTTTAAAGGGCTGGGCGAGATGAACCCGCTGCAGCTGCGCGAAACCACGCTCGACCCCAACACGCGCCGCCTGGTGCAGTTAACGGTGGATGAAAGCGACGTCGAGCAGACGCTGCGGGTAATGGATATGCTGCTGGCCAAGAAGCGCTCGGAAGATCGTCGCAACTGGCTGCAGGAAAAAGGCGATATGGCCGATATCGAAGTGTAATCATCGCGCTGTGGCGTCGCGCATCACTCAGGGCTGCGGCCCTGTTTAGCGCGTCCGCCGCGCAACGGAGTAGATGATGAAAGTCACGCTGGAAGAGCTGCGCGTGCTGGTGGCGGTGGCGGACTGCGGTTCAATCACCTCGGCGGCGGAGCTGCTGGATCAAACCAGTTCAGGCGTGAGCCGCGCCCTGAGCCGCCTCGAAGCTAAACTCAACAGCACCCTGCTGCACCGCACCACGCGGCGGCTGGCCTTAACCGAAGAGGGCCAGCTTTTCCTTACCCACGCGCGTCAGATACTGCTCTCCGTCGAGCAGGCTGAAGAACAGATCGCCCGGCGGCGAGAAACGCCGTCAGGCCGCCTGCGTATCAACGCTGCGGCCCCTTTTATGCAGCACGTTATCGTGCCGCTGATCGGCGCGTTCCGGCAGCGCTATCCGCTGATCCAGCTGGAACTCAATACCGACGATATCGTTATCGATCTGCTGGAGCAGCAGACCGATATCGCCATTCGCATCGGCGAGCTGCGGGATTCGACCATGCGCGCCCGGATGCTCGGCAGCAGTAAGGTGCGGCTGCTGGCCAGCCCAGACTATCTGCAGAAATATGGCGAGCCGCAGAGCGTCGAGGCGCTGGCACAGCATCAGCTTATTGGCTTCAGCCAGCTGGAGATGCACAACGTCTGGCCCGTCTGGCAGCGCGAAGGCGAGCTGCTGCGCATTCAGCCGACTATCGCTGCATCCAGCGGCGAAATCATCCGGCAGCTCACCCTGGCGGGCCAGGGCATTGCGCGCATATCTGACTTCGTCAGCCATCAGGATCTCGCCGAGGGCCGGTTAAAAGAGGTGCTGGTGCAGCATACGCACGACATCAGGCTGCCGGTGCATGCCGTTTACTACCGCAACGCGGAGCTGGCGTCGCGCATCACCTGCTTTCTTGACTTTCTCCATGAGGAGATCGCTTCGCAGGCGCGTTTCTGACAAAAAAAAGCCGCGGGCCCGGAGGCGCGCGGCGCGTGTCAGCGCGTTAAATCAGGCCGTAGGCTCCAGCACCAGAATCTTCACGTCCAGCACGTCATCTTTGATCTTTTCGCGATGCGCTTCCATATGCGGCATCTGCTGATGCTGCTCCAGGTGGCGCAGCGACTCCCACTGCTCCAGCATAAAAATGGAGTCGGGCGAATTATGCTTCCACGGCACCTGCGCCTGGTGATCGACCAGCGCGTCATACTGATGGCAGCCCTCTTCAGCCAGCACCATTGGGATAAGCGAAGAGATCGCCTCCAGCACCTTATTACGATGCCCTGGTTTAATACAAATCTCGGCAACTACCGTTAGCATTTACGTCTCCTGTTTACGGGCCCGCTTTCAGTTAAGCAAAGATCTCGCTGAGATGTGTCCGATAACGTGCGATATCGCGCGGCACGTCCGGCATCTTGATAACGTCGTTACAGATAAAGGTCGGCAGCGCCTCCATTCCCAGGAACTGGTTCGCTTTATGGAAGTGCAGATAGAGACCGTCGACGCCGACGCCTTCAAAGAACTGATCCGGATCGGTAAAGGCTTCCAGCGGCGCGTTCCAGGTGAGCGACAGCATATATTTTTTGCCCTGCAGCAGACCGCCCGAACCATATTTTTTGCTGGCGTCGGCGCGCGAGCGGCCATCGCTGGCGTAGAGCACGCCGTGGCCTTCGGTAAAGATTTCGTCGATATAGCGTTTTACCGTCCAGGGCTCGCCCATCCACCAGCCCGGCATCTGGTAAATAACCACGTCGCTGTCGCGATACTTTTGTACTTCTTCCGCAATCACGTAGTCGCTGTCGGCAACAGTGACGCTGACCTGATGCCCCAGGTCGCGCAGCTGGCTGGCCGCTACCTCGGTCAGGGTGTGGTTCAGCTCGCCTTTGGAGTGAGCGAAGGTTTTACCGCCGTCGATAATAAGAATGTTGCTCATTCGATAATCTCATCTGTGTTGCAATAGACGGCTACTTTACGCGCTCAGCGGCGGCGGAAAAATGGGATTCGGATCACAAGACTTTTGCGCTGGAAGCAATAATCGGGCGGGTTATGACACACTCTGTCCACACTCATCACGCCATACAGAAGAACAACAATGCGTAAATATCTTTTCAGCGCGCTGCTGCTGGCCAGCGGCATTGCGCAGGCGGACTCCCGTCTGGATCAAATCCTCGCCAGCAAAACCCTGAAGGTCTGCACCACCGGCGACTACAAGCCCTACACTTATCTGCGCCCGGATGGCCAGTATGAGGGGCTGGATATCGCCATGGCGCAGTCGCTGGCCGCCAGCCTTGACGCGAAAATCAGCTGGGTGCCGACCACCTGGAAAACCCTGTCGCAGGATTTCAAAGAGAAGCAGTGCGATATCGCGCTGGGTGGCGTGTCGGTGACGCTCAAGCGCCAGCAGACCGCCTGGTTTGCCCAGCCGCTCGGTGTTGATGGCAAAATCCCGCTGGTGCGCTGCGCCGATAAAGCGAAGTATCAGCGGGTTGAGCAAATCAACAAGCCGGAGGTACGGGTGATAGAACCAGCCGGCGGCACCAACGAAGCCTTTGTACACAGGCATCTGCCGCAGGCCAGCCTGCAGCTGGCGGAAAATACCACCATTTTCCAGCAGCTGGTGGATAAGAAAGCTGACGTAATGATCACCGACGCCTCCGAAGCGCTGTTCCAGCAGCAGCACTATCCGTCGCTGTGCGCCATTAATCCGCAGCAGCCGATGCAGTACGGCGAGAAGGCTTACATGATCCCGCGTGATGATATGAGCTGGAAGCTGTATGTCGATCAGTGGCTGCATCTCAGCACCGCCACCGGCGAATATGCGCAGATCGCACAGCAGTGGCTGGGCGTGATGAAGTAACAGCGCGCACGACATATCCCTACCGTAGCGGCGTGGTTTATTGCGACGCCGCTACGGATGGAGCAGCCCCTTACCTGAGCGCACCAATCAGTAAGTCCCGTAAGGGGCTTTTGGAAGGCTTAAGCTTCACGCAGTTCCTGAATGAATTCAGGCTTACGTTCTATCACTCTTAGTATTTTTAGAGCCAAACCTGACGGGCTTCTACGGCCCTGTTCCCACGCCTGAACTAACGCCGAGCTAACACCCATAACCGAAGCAAAATCATCCTGCTTCATGTGAGTGCTCGCACGTATAGCTTTAACATCAGGCAGCTCGAAGCGGGTCACACGCGCTGGCTCACGTTTACCCTGATGTATTTCTACAGCCTCTTTTGCGGAGGCCATCAGATCATCAAAAAGCTCTTTACGCATTGTCTTACTCCTCGTCGCCCTGGAAGCCAGCGATAACGGCTTTAAGCTGTGCTTTCTCAGAAGCGGTTAAACTGTCTTTCTCACTTTTCGGATAGATGAGCAACATGTAGAGCCTTCCAGCCGAATTGTAGAAGTAATATATAGCCCGGACCCCAGAACTCTTACCTGTTCCCTGTCTTGACCATCGAACTTTACGACAGCCGCCAGTGCCTACGATCAGATTCCCGGCTTCCGGGTTTTCGATGAGGAATGCCTGAAACTCTTTGTATTCATCATCTGACAGAAGAGACTTCAGCTCTCTCGTAAAGATCGACGTTTCAACGAACTCATAGTATTCCATGTCTGAACTCATCCCTTTCGCTGATGGTTGGATTTTACTCCTACGGGGTAGGACTTTCAACTACAGCCAGACGATCGGCAATCGAGTAACTCATGGCCGCAACGATCAGCGCAATCATCGGCGAGATCCCGGTATGCAGTTGGCCTTAAATCCGCTGGCCGTACTGATTTTGTGGGCAATTTGCCGCTCCAGCGCCGCCTGGAAATAGACTCACAGATAACCCATTTAATTGTCGGCCTCCGGCGAAAGGGCCAATGTCTGTGCGGTCTACTGCGTCAGAGAAAATATCTTTTCCATCTCCTGCTTAATAGCATCCAGCAGTAGGTTGCGAATATAAATATGGTATTTGATCCGGTTTAATAAAGGCTTTATATGTACGACTAAGACGTCAAATAATAAACGGTCGTGCGCTAATTTTTGCTGAATAGAATCGAAGGAAAGATCGATTAATTTGCAGATGACTTTAACCGGCTCAGCGGTGAAAAATGATTATGTAGCAATATCTGAACGCCACGCTCCTCCACCACAAGGTAGGAGGAAACGATAGCTCGATAAATAAGTAGTGCAACAGCAATTTCATTAACCGGTGTTGTCGCGAAGTCAGTATTTGCATTCGGTCACCCTTTATTTTGGTAAAACGTCTCGGGATTATTCCTCGTTCTGTTTATTCTGGTGCCAGCAAGCCGTCGCTAAAAAAGTCGTCTCTTATGGAGTATCAATTTAGAAAAGGAGGGCGGCAGCAACAATACTAAATGTTGTCTCTGGAGGCGGACAGAATTAATACGCCAGGCGGAAGGGAATTAAATGCGAGTTTGCTCACACAATAATTCAGGAAATAATTGTGATGGCGCTCCCAATCCGTTTTATTTTTCCAGCCAATGTCACGTTATTTATTGCCAGACGATTCTCATCATCCCCAACGGCTTCCCTGTGACTAAATCCTGCGAATAAGGTACTATTCTCGCCAAATGACCGCCGGATGACTCGCCGTTGCGGGCCACGAAGTGAGGATGCCAGCTTAATGAGCGAAATGACACAGGATGGGGCAGAGCGTCTTGCCCTGCACAAATTTACCGAAAACGCGTATCTGAACTACTCGATGTACGTGATTATGGACCGCGCCTTGCCTTATATCGGCGACGGTCTTAAGCCGGTACAGCGCCGTATCGTTTACGCCATGTCGGAACTCGGTCTGAGCGCCAGCGCCAAATTCAAGAAATCAGCGCGTACCGTGGGCGACGTGCTGGGTAAATATCATCCACACGGCGACAGCGCCTGTTATGAAGCGATGGTGCTGATGGCGCAGCCGTTCTCCTATCGCTATCCGCTGGTGGATGGCCAGGGCAACTGGGGCGCGCCTGACGATCCGAAATCCTTCGCGGCGATGCGTTACACCGAGTCACGCCTCTCAAAATATGCGGAAGTACTGCTCGGCGAGCTGGGCCAGGGCACCGTGGATTTCGTGCCCAATTTCGACGGCACGATGCAGGAACCGAAAATGCTGCCCGCGCGGCTGCCGAATATCCTGCTGAACGGCACCACCGGCATCGCCGTCGGCATGGCGACCGACATCCCGCCGCACAACCTGCGCGAAGTGGCGCAGGCGGCGATCGCCCTGATTGATAAGCCGAACACCAGCCTCGACGCGCTGCTGGATATCGTGCAGGGGCCGGATTACCCCACCGAAGCGGAGATCATTACGCCGCGCGACGAAATCCGTAAAATTTACCAGAACGGCCGCGGCTCCATCCGCCAGCGCGCCGTCTGGAAAAAAGAGGACGGCGAAGTCGTGATCACCGCGCTGCCGCATCAGGTTTCCGGCGCGCGCGTGCTGGAGCAGATCGCTGCGCAGATGCGCAATAAAAAGCTGCCGATGGTAGAGGATCTGCGCGATGAATCGGATCACGAAAACCCGACGCGGCTGGTGATTGTGCCGCGTTCAAATCGCGTGGATCTCGATCAGGTTATGCATCACCTGTTCGCCACCACCGATCTTGAAAAGAGCTATCGCGTTAACCTCAATATGATCGGCCTCGACAACCGTCCGGCGGTAAAAAACCTGCTGGAAATCCTGTCGGAATGGCTGGTATTCCGTCGCGATACCGTCAAGCGCCGTCTTAACCACCGCCTTGAGCGCGTGCTGCGTCGTCTGCATATTCTTGAGGGCTTGCTGGTTGCTTTCCTCAATATCGACGAGGTGATCCATATCATCCGCAGCGAGGATGAGCCTAAGCCGGTGCTGATGTCGCGCTTCGGCATCAGCGAAACCCAGGCGGAAGCGATCCTTGAGCTGAAGCTGCGCCACCTGGCGAAGCTGGAAGAGATGAAGATTCGCGGCGAGCAGAGCGAGCTGGAAAAAGAGCGCGATCAGATTCAGGCGATCCTCGCCTCTGAGCGCAAGATGAATACCCTGCTGAAGAAAGAGCTGCAGACCGACGCCGCCGCCTACGGCGACGACCGCCGTTCGCCGCTGAATGAACGCGAAGAGGCCAAAGCGCTGAGCGAGAACGAGCTGGTGCCGTCCGAGCCGGTCACCATCGTGCTCTCACAGATGGGCTGGGTGCGCAGCGCCAAAGGCCATGATATCGACCCGTCAGGCCTGAGCTATAAAGCGGGTGACAGCTATCTGGCTTCGGCGCGCGGCAAGAGCAACCAGCCGGTCGCCTTTATCGACTCCACCGGACGCAGCTATACGCTCGATCCTACCTCGCTGCCGTCGGCGCGCGGGCAGGGCGAGCCGCTGACCGGCAAGCTGACGCCGCCGCCGGGCGCGGTGGTAGAGCAGGTGTTGATGGAAGCGGAAGAGCAGAAGCTGCTGATGGCGTCTGATGCGGGCTACGGCTTTATCTGCACCTTCGCCGATCTGGTCTCGCGCAATCGCGCCGGTAAAGCGCTGCTGACGCTGCCGGACAACGCGCGCGTGATGACGCCGATGGCGGTGCATCATGAAGATGACATGCTGCTGGCGATTACCCAGGCGGGACGTATGCTGATGTTCCCGGTCGGCGAGCTGCCGCAGATGTCGAAAGGCAAGGGCAACAAGATTATCTCTATTCCTGCGGCGGACGCCGCGGCGGGCAACGACAAACTGGCATGGCTGCTGATTCTGCCGCCGGGCAGCGCCGTCACGCTCTATGTCGGCAAGCGTAAGCTGGTGCTGCGCAGCGAGGAGCTGCAAAAATTCCGCGCCGACCGCGGACGCCGCGGCACGCTGCTGCCGCGCGGCCTGCAGCGTATTGACAAGGTAGAGCTGGATACCCCAGCGCGTGCCGTCAGCGAAGACGGCGAAGCCTGAGCAACGCGGCGGACGCTTTGCTCCGCCGCGCCATAATGAGGGATTTATGTTACTCGTACTGCGTACTATTTTTGTGGTGATCTACTCGATTCTGGTCTGTGTTTTCGGCTGCATCTGGTGCCTGTTTTCGCCGCGTAACCCGCGCCACGTCGCTACCTTTGGCCACCTGTTCGGTCGTCTTTCCGGCGTGTTCGGCGTTAAGGTCGAGCTGCGTAAACCCGCCGGCGCGGAAAACTACGGCAATGCCATCTATATTGCCAACCACCAGAACAACTTTGACATGATTACGGCGGCGAAGATTGTGCAGCCGACGACGGTTACGGTGGGCAAAAAAAGCCTGCTGTGGGTGCCGTTCTTTGGCCTGCTCTACTGGCTGACCGGCAACCTGCTGATCGACCGGGATAACCGCACTAAGGCGCACAGCACCATCGGCCAGCTGGTCGATCAGTTTAAAAAGAAGCGCATCTCGTTCTGGATGTTCCCGGAGGGCACGCGCAGTCGTGGCCGCGGTCTGCTACCTTTTAAAACCGGCGCGTTCCATGCGGCCGTAGCGGCAGGCGTGCCGGTGATCCCGGTGGTGGTTTCCAACACCCACGGCAAGATCAAGCTTAACCGCCTGAATAACGGCCTGGTGATCGTCGAGATGCTGCCGCCTATCGATACCAGCGGCTACACCACGCAGTCAGTGCGCAAGCTGGCCACCCATTGTCGAGAAGTGATGATGGAAAAACTGGAAGCGCTTAACGCCGAAGTCGAGGCGCGCGAAAAAAGCGGTAAACTCTGACCGGCCTGCGTCTCGCCGGCACCTGCATGGATGCACGCGGCGCGCTCTGCCCGCCGCGACGCAACACAGCAATAAATCAAGAATAACAATCGACTGGCGCGCAGGCGCCACGCGTAAAGGGTTTGACGTTCTATGTCTTTCAGCAGACGACAGTTTATCCAGCTTTCTGCTGGCGCGGCGCTTAGCGCAGGTCTCTTGCCTTCAGCGGCGCGCGCCGCCTCCGCGCCCGGCGGCGATACGCCGCTGCCGGTTCCTCCGCTTATCGAATCGCGCCGCGGTCAGCCGCTCTTTCTGACGCTGATGCGCAGCCACTGGTCCTTCCGCGGCGATAATAACAAAGTGCCGGTATGGGGCGTAAACGGCCTCTACCTCGGCCCGACGGTGCGCGTTTACAACGGCGACGACGTCAAGCTGATTTACAGCAACCGTCTTAACGAGCCGGTGGCGATGACCGTCAGCGGCCTGCAGGTGCCGGGCGCGCTAATGGGCGGCGCGCCGCGCATGATGTCCGCTGGCGTTGACTGGGCGCCGGTGCTGCCGATCCGCCAGAACGCCGCTACCTGCTGGTACCACGCCAGCACGCCGAACCGCATGGCGCCGCACATCTATAACGGGCTGGCGGGCATGTGGCTGATTGAGGATGAGGTGAGCAAGCAGCTGCCGCTGCCGCGTCACTACGGCGTGGATGACTTCCCGCTGATTATTCAGGACAAGCGTCTCGATAACTTCGGCACGCCTACCTACGATCCGCCGCATGACGGCGGCTTTCTTGGCGACGTCCTGCTGGTCAACGGCGTGCAGAACCCCTTCGTCGAGGTATCGCGCGGCTGGGTGCGCCTGCGTCTGCTTAACGCCTCCAACTCGCGCCGCTATCAGATGGCGCTAAGCGATAACCGGCCCTTTACCGTTATTGCCAGCGATCAGGGCTTTCTGCCCGCGCCGGTGGCGGTGCAGCAGCTTTCGCTGGCGCCGGGCGAGCGTCGTGAAGTGCTGGTGGATATGTCGCAGGGCGATGAGGTATCAATTACCGCAGGCACCGCTGCAGGCATTATGGACCGGCTGCGCGGGCTGTTCGAACCCTCTTCCATTCTGACCAATACGCTGGTGCTGACGCTGCGTCCGACCGGCCTGCTGCCGCTGGTGACCGATAACCTGCCGATGCGCCTGCTGGCGGATCAGATCCTCGACGGCATGGCGACGCGCACGCGCGAATTCCGCATCGGCGACGATATACCGGGCATCAACGGCGCGCGATGGGATATGAACCGCATCGATACCACTGTGCAGCAGGGAACCTTTGAGCGCTGGATCCTGCGCGCCGATCGGCCGCAGGCGATACATATTCAGGGCGCGATGTTCCTGATTAAGAGCGTTAACGGCGCGCAGCCGATGGGCGAAGATCGCGGCTGGAAAGATACCGTCTGGGTAGATGGCGAGGTTGAGCTGCTGGTGAGTTTCCCGCAAAGCTCGTCCGATCATTTCCCCTTTGTCTACTACAGCCAGACGCTGGAGCTGGCCGATCTCGGCACCGCGGGGCAGCTGCTGGTGCAGCCAACGGCGTAAAGCGGTAACAGGGAAGGGCGCGCTGCCCGTCAGGACAGCGCGCGTAGTGGTTAGCCGTTGAAGGTTTCTGGATCTGGCCCCAGACGTTTGCCGCTGTCCAGCTTCGTGATTTCGCTCAGTTCGGTTTTCTCCAGGCGGAAATCAAATACCGCGAAGTTTTCGGCGATACGCTCAGGCGTTACCGATTTCGGGATCACTACCAGCCCGCTGTCGAGATGCCAGCGGATCACGATCTGCGCCGGGGTTTTGCCATATTTCTTCGCCAGCTGACGAATAATGTCCTGATCGAAAACGCCTTCACCACCCTGCGCCAGCGGGCTCCATGACTCGGTCTGGATTTGATGCATGGCGTTCCAGGCGTGCAGCGTGCGCTGCTGCAGCATCGGGTGCAGCTCGATCTGGTTCACTACCGGCGAAACGCCAGTCTCGTCCAGCAGGCGTTTCAGGTGCGCTTCATGGAAGTTACAGACGCCGATGCTTTTGGTCAGCCCCTGCTGCTGCAGTTCAATCATCGCTTTCCAGGCGTCAACGTAGTGATCTTTCTCCGGGCACGGCCAGTGCATCAGATAGAGATCAACCTGCTCCAGCTGCAGTTTTTTCAGGCTGGTTTCCATCGCCTGCTGCACATTCTGCTGATCGTCGTTCCACAGCTTGGTGGTAACGAAAATATCCTCGCGCGGCACATCGGTATCCTGTAACGCCCGGCCGATCGCCTCTTCGTTTTTGTAGGCGGCGGCGGTGTCGATCGAGCGGTAGCCGACCTCCAGCGCCTTAAGCACAGCGCGGTGGGCGTCTTCATTGCTCGCCTGCCACACGCCAAGCCCCAGCTGCGGCATCATATTGCCGTCGTGCAGTTTGATAATCGGTTGATCTGCCATAAGTGCTCCTTTCTGTTGCAGTGAACCTGTGAGGCTTAAGTCTAGTCAACAAACCTGACCCTGTTTTTATTGTGGTCGGCAATTCCGTTTCCCGCCCTGCCTGATCCTGCGGAAGTCTTGCCTGTTTCTCCATTTCAGTGGCGAATTTCGCAGCAGCCTGGCAGACTGGTTTCTTTACCCTGCGAGAGAAATGCATGGCGCACGAAGCTCTGTGTCAGCACCTGGCAAACCAGGTTGTGACCCTAATGACCCATGGACGCAACCGCCTTTGCCCGGTGGAAAACGTTAACCTGATTTACCTAAATCATTATCAGCCGCGCACGCCGGTGATGTATCAGCCCGGTATCGTTATTCTGTTTCAGGGCAGCAAAACCGGTTATCTCGGCAGCACCGTTTTTACCTACGACGCCACCAAATATCTGATGCTGACGGTACCGCTGCCGGTGGAATGCGAAACCTGGGCGTCGCCGGAGGAGCCGGTCGCGGGGATGTGCCTGACGGTCGATACCGCCAGCCTGCAGGATCTGCTGATTGAGATAGGCGACGATGAAGATTTTCAGCCACAGCCGCAGACCTCGGGCATTCACTCAGCCTCGCTGACCGAACCGATGCTCTGTGCGGCGGAGCGCCTGCTGGACGTGATGGCAAATCCGCGCGACGCGCGCGTGCTGGGGCCGCAAATCGTGCGCGAGATTATCTATTACGTCCTGACCGGGCCGACGGGCGGTGCGCTGCTGTCGCTGGTGAGCCGTCACACCCAGTTCAGCTAGATCGCCCGCGCGCTGCGCCGTATTGAAAACCACTATGCGGATAACCTCAGCGTCGATGCGCTGGCGGCGGAAGTGAATATGAGCGTCTCGGCGTTTCACCATAATTTCAAAGCGGTAACGCAAACCTCGCCGCTGCAGTATCTGAAGCGCTACCGGCTGCATCAGGCGCGGCTGCTGATGTTGCATGACGGGTTAAAAGCGAGCGCGGCGGCAGTACGCGTGGGCTACGAAAGCCCATCGCAATTTTCACGGGAGTTTAAGCGCTATTTCGGCGTGACGCCGGGCGAGGAAGTGAGCCGCGTGCGTCAGACAGTGGCGGAGCCGCAGGCCTGACGCAGCGCGATCACGCCTGTTTCTGTCGACGTTTTTTCCAGATCACCACAATGCTGCCTGCCAGGCCAACAAACAGCAGAACCACCGGCAGCACCATCAGGATCGCCATTACCTGATCTTCATGGCGTTTGATAAAGGGCACCTGGCTGATGCCGTAGCCAAACGTCACGACAATCGCCACCCACAGCAGCCCGCTGAGCCAGTTAAAGAGCTGAAACCGGCCGTTCTGCAGGCCGGAGATGCCCGCCATGGTAGGCAGAATGGTGCGGACGAACGCCAGAAAGCGTCCTACCAGCAGCGCCATCAGGCCGTGTCGGTTAAACAGCTGCCACGCGCGCTGATGATATTGCGCCGGCAGATGCATCAGCCAGCTTTTCACCAGGCGCGTATTGCCGAGCCAGCGTCCCTGTAAATAGCTGAGCCAGCAGCCGAGGCTGGCGGCGGTGGTCAGGATCACCATGGTCGGGAAAAAATCCATTACCCCTTTGGCAACCATCGCGCCCGCCAGCAGCAGCAAACTGTCACCCGGCAAAAAAGAGGCGGGAAGCAGGCCATTTTCCAGAAACAGCGTCAGAAACATGACGCCATAAACTACCCAAACCACATTTGGATCGGCCAGCGCGGCAAAATCCTGATGCCAGAGCGCGTGAACAATCTCGTGTAAAACACTCATCTGCTATCCCATCGAGTCACAAGGAATCTATTTTAGCGGCAATCCGGTAAAGAGATTTGATCTGCGGCCGGTCGCCATTCTGTGGTTGAGGTTATGTTTAAGTTATTACTGCGTCAGGCGATTAAAGCCTGCCGTTAAATCATCAATCAGGTCTTCAACGTGTTCCAGACCAATATGCAGACGCACCAGGGTTCCGTCAAAGTCGACGCCGCCCGCCGGTCGGATTGCCGCCAGCTCTTCCGGCTGGTTCGCCAGAATAAGCGACTCGTAACCGCCCCATGAATAGGCCATGCTGAAATGGTGGAAGCGATCGAGGTATTGCGCCAGTTTTTCGTCGCTGAGTTTTTCATGCAGCACGAACGAAAACAGGCCGCTGCTGCCGCTGAAATCGCGTTTCCAGAAGGCGTGGCCTTTGCTCTGCGGCAGCGCCGGATGGTTGACGCGCGCCACTTCCGGACGCGTCGTCAGCCACTCAGCCACCTGCAGCGCGCTCGCCTCATGCTGACGCAGGCGCGTAGCGAGGGTGCGCAGGCCGCGGCTCGCCATATAGGCGCTGTCGGCGTCCACCGTCTGGCCCATCAGGTAGGAGTTCTCGCGCAGCTGTTCCCAGCAGCGCGCGTTCGCCACCGCGGTACCGATCATCGCGTCGCTGTGGCCAATCAGATATTTGGTACCCGCCTGAATTGAAATATCCACGCCATGCGCCAGCGCGTTAAAGAAAAAGCCCGCCGCCCAGGTATTATCCATCATGATCACCGCGTCAGGCGCCTTTGCGCGCACCGCTGCGACAATCGCCGGAATATCCTGTATTTCCATGGTGACAGAGGCGGGTGACTCCAGGAACACCACGCGCGTTTCCGCACGCACCAGCGCGCCGATTTCGCTGCCGATAGTGTGGTCGTAGAAGGTAGTTGTAACGCCGAGTTTGCTGAGGATTTTGGTGCAGAAGTCCTGCGTCGGCTCATAGACCGCGCCGCACATCAGAACGTGATCGCCTGCGTCAACAAAAGAGAGAATGGCGTTCGCCACCGCTGCCGCGCCGCAGGGGTAGAGCACGCAGCCCGCGCCGCCTTCCAGCTCGGTCATCGCTTCCTGCAGCGAGAAGTGAGTCAGGGTGCCGCGACGGCCATAAAAGAGTTCCCCGGTAGCGCGTCCCGCCGTGGCGCGTTTTTTATCGGCGACGGTGTCAAAAACCAGGGAAGAGGCGCGCTGGATTACGCTGTTGACCGCGCCCTGAGTGTAACGTTTGCTGCGTCCCGCGCTGACTAAGGTGGTATCTATTTTTTTGGTCGTCATTCGTGTCTGCTCTGCCGCCTGCTACAAAGCCTTCACGTTACCACGAATTGCCGTTCAGGGTTGACCCCAAATCCTGATATTCAGAACCTGTCCGACAGCGGACAGGGCGCGGCAGCGCGGCGCGTGAGAAGGCCGGGCCGCCGCGCCTTTCAGCGCGTTACATCACTCCCATCAAATGTGGCAGCCACAGCGAGAGGGCGGGAATATAGGTGATCAGCATCAGCATCAGCACCAGAAACAACATGGCGTAGAAAGGCAGCATCGCGCCTACCACCTGTTCAATCTTCTGCTTGCTTACCGCGCTGGCGACAAACAGCACCGTCCCCACCGGCGGAGTAATCAGCCCAATGCCGAGGTTGGTCATCATGATCATGCCGAAGTGCACCGGATCGATGCCCAGCGTGGTCGCCACTGGCAGCAGCACTGGCGTCAGGATAAGGATAATCGGCGCCATATCCATCAGCGTGCCGATAACCAGCAGCAGCAGGTTGATGCACATCAGAATGACGTATTTGTTATCCGACAGGCTGGTAAAGGCGTCGGTGATAATGGTCGGCAGCTGCATAAAGGTCATCACCGCGCCGAAGCCCGCCGCAAAAGCGATCAGCACCATCACGATAGTCACCGTCTTGATGGTGCGGAACAGCAGGATATGCAGCTGGGTCCACTTAAAGTCGCGGTAAATAAACATGGTGACGAAAAAGGCCCAGAGACAGGCGATGGCGGCCGATTCCGACGCGGTAAAGATGCCGGAAAGGATGCCGCCCAGGATGATCACGATGGTAAAGAGGCCCCAGAAGGCGTCAAAGAAAATCTTCACCGCCTGGCGAAACGGAATGTGTTCCCCTTTGGGATAACCCCGCTTGCGCGCGAAAGCGAGGCACATCACCATCAGGCAGAAACCCAGCAGCAGACCGGGAAAGATGCCGGCGACGAACAGCGAGGAGATGGTCACCACGCCGCCAGTCGCCAGCGAATAGATCACCGAGTTATGACTGGGCGGCGTCAGCACCGCCTGCACCGAGCCGCTGGCGGTAACCGCCGCGGCAAAGTCGCGCGGATACCCCTTCTGCTCCATTTGCGGAATCATCACCGAGCCAATCGAGGCGGTATCCGCTACCGACGAGCCGGAAATCGCACCGAAAAAGGTTGAGGCGACAATATTCACCAGCGACAGCCCGCCGCGAATAAAGCCGACAAAGATATAGGCGAAATTAACCAGCCGTCGTGCAATGCCGCCTTCCGCCATAATCGCGCCCGCCAGAATAAAGAAGGGAATGGTAAGCAGCGAAAACTTATTAACGCCGTTGGTGATCTGAATCACCACCGCCTCCAGCGGCAGATCGATCCACCATGCGCCGATAAAGGCGCTGAGGCCCACAGCGAAGGCGACGGGAAAGCCCAACAGCAGCAGCACAACCAGGCTGCCGATCAACATCAATGCGTCCATGGTCGCTCCTTAATGGGTGCCGCCTAAAACCACCACTGGCCGCTGGCTTTGATCGCCGTTCAGCAGCCGCTCAATCACGAACAACAGGGTAAACAGCGCGCCGATGGGGATCGGCAAATACATCTCGCCGTAGGTCACCGCTGGCAGCGAGGCGAGCGGCTGGATCCACATCGCCAGGCAGAGGTTATAGCTCGCCTGAAAGATCACCAGGCAGGTCGCGACCATCAGCAGATCGCACAGGCGCAGCATCAGCCGCTGCGCGGCGGGCGGCAGGCGATCCGTTACCATCGAGACGCAGATATGCGTACCGGCGCGGAAACCCACCGGCGCGCCGATAAAGGTAAAAATAATCATGCAGACAATGGCGACCGGCTCGGGCCACGCCAGCGCGCCGTTTAATACATAGCGGGCGAAAATGCCGATGGGGATCACCGTCACCATCACCAGCAGCGCGACGGCGGCGATGCCCATGCACAGCAGATAGAGCCCATCCATCAGACGAGAGTATCGGGTCATATGCGTTACCTGAATAACGCCGCGTCGAATGCGCGGCGGTGAGGGGTTATTTAACGTCGGCTATTTGCTTCATCAGCTCGCTGTATGCGCCGCCAAACCGATCGCGAACCGGCTGCGTGGCTTTCATAAAGTAGTCCCGGTCGGTCTCCTGAAAGGTGACGCCGCCCGCTTTCATCTTCTCGATCGACTGTTGGGTGTAGGTTGCCCACAGCTGGCGCTCCTCATCCTGCGCCTCTTTGCCGAGCTTCTTCAGCAGCGTCTGATCCTCCGGCGACAGGCGCGCCCATGAGGTTTTTGAGAAGAGGATCATCTCCGGCTGGATAAAGTGGCCGGTCAGGGTGTAGAACTTCGCTACCGGCAGGTAGTTATGCGCGACGAAGGTGGGCGGATTGTTCTCCGTACCGTCCACTACGCCGGTCTGCATGGCGCTAAATACTTCGCTGACCCCCATCGCCACCGGGTTCGCACCCATCGCCTTCAGCGTCGCCAGCGAAATGGCGCTGTTCTGCACGCGGATCTTCATCCCTTTGAGATCCTCTGGTTTGCTGAGCGGCTTTTTGGTGATCATGTTGCGCTCGCCCGCGTCGGTCCAGCCGAGGAACACCATACGCGCGTTGGCATCGGCGTCGAACTTGTCGACGATCTGTTTGCCGACCTCGCCGTCCAGCACCTTATGCATATGCTCGACGTCGCGAAAGACGTAGGGCAGCGTCAGCACGCTGGTTTCGGGCGCGATGGTGGTGACCGGCGCCAGCGAGACGCGGATCATATCGATCGCGCCGAGCTGCACCTGCTGCAGCGTTTGATCTTCATCGCCCAGCACCCCGCCCGCATAGACTTTCATCTCCAGGCGTCCGCTGGTGGCCTGTTTTAGCTTGTCGCCCATATGCTGCAGCGCCACGACGGTGGGGTAGCCGGCGGGCTGAACCTCCGCCACTTTTAATACCTTCGCCGACGCCGACGTCGCGCTCAGAGCAAGCGCAGCGGAGACGGAAGCGGCAAGGATCCATTTATTCATTCTCATTATTTTCTCCAGGCAGGTAGAGGAGGGCACAGGTATTGCGCGGCAGAGGAGGCGGCCCGCGTGTTGCCAGAATAGGCAAAAAGAGCTGTCTGAAAATGCGGCAATGTGAATTGAATGAACAAGCTCACATTTTGAAACGATGTTTTAATAAAATTATACAGGAAATCACATTTCTGAAATTGGCCTGAAAAGCGTCATAAAAAAGCAGTAACGATCGGGTAAAACCGGGCTGAGATTTGTAAATAGTAATGAGAACTACTATCAATTCGCTCGTTTTTTGCTATTATTCGCGCTTATCCATTATTCCTGCATATGAAGTTGGAGACGCAGCGTGGTAGCCAGTGACTTGATGCAAACGGATCTCTCTGTTTGGGGCATGTATCAACATGCTGATATCGTGGTAAAAGTGGTAATGATCGGCCTGTTGCTGGCGTCGGTCGTGACCTGGGCGATTTTTTTTGGAAAGTATGCCGAGCTTAGCGCGGCAAAACGCCGATTAAAAAGCGAGCAGCTGGCGCTGGGCGAAGCCCGTAACTTAGGCGACGCCGCCCGTGTCGCCGCGCAGTTCAAAAGCCACAGCCACAGCGCCGTCCTGCTTAATGACGCGCAAAACGAGATTGAACTCTCTGCGGGCGCTGAGGATACCGACGGTATCAAAGAGCGCACCAGCTTCCGCCTTGAGCGCCGCGTCGCCGCCTTCAGCCGCCACGCCGGACGCGGTAACGGCTTCCTCGCCACTATCGGTTCCGTCGCACCCTTTATCGGCCTGTTCGGTACGGTGTGGGGCATTATGAACAGCTTTATCGGCATCGCGCAGACGCAGACCACCAACCTGGCGGTCGTCGCTCCCGGCATTGCCGAAGCGCTGCTGGCGACCGCCATCGGTCTGGTCGCGGCGATCCCTGCGGTGGTGATCTACAACGTCTTTGCACGCATGATTGCGGGCTATAAAGCGTCGCTGGGCGACGTGGCTGCGCAGATCCTGCTGTTGCAGAGCCGTGATATCGACCTGGGCAACCTTAACGCGAAAAGCGCTGACGCCCGTCCGACCGCTCAGAAATTACGCGTAGGTTAAGTCATGGCGATGCGATTAAACGACGACCTGGAAAGCGATGGCGAAATGCATGAAATCAACGTAACGCCGTTTATCGACGTTATGCTGGTTCTGCTGATCATCTTTATGGTGGCCGCGCCGCTGGCGACCGTGGATGTTCGCGTTAATTTGCCCGCCTCGACCAGCGCGCCGCAGCCGCGGCCGGAGAAGCCGGTCTACCTGTCGATCAAGGCCGATAAGCAGCTCTTTATCGGCAACGATCAGGTCACGCCGGAAACGCTGGTCAACGCGCTGAACAGCCAGACTGAAGGCAATAAAGAGACCACCATCTTCTTCCAGGCTGACAAGTCAGTGGATTATGAAACCCTGATGAGCGTGATGGATAAGCTGCGCGCCGCGGGGTATCTCAAGATTGGCCTGATGGGCATGGAAACCGCCGCGAAATAAGCGGGCACGCATCTAAAAATGAAAAGGGCAGCCAGACGGCTGCCCTTTTTGTTTG
Source organism: Pantoea sp. ACRSB (assembly GCF_022346905.1). NCBI lineage: Bacteria > Pseudomonadati > Pseudomonadota > Gammaproteobacteria > Enterobacterales > Erwiniaceae > Pantoea > Pantoea sp. ACRSB. Next base: position 101,165 of record NZ_JAKRNL010000005.1, read on the forward strand.
AAGCCGCGAGGGCCAGCCCGGCAGTGAGGAGAAAGGGATACCGCGACGTTTAATGGTGAATTATGCTGCATAATTGCGAGGTTAATTATTTGTTACTTTTGGTTTCATGATTGTAAAGTGCAATGGTGAGGCTGGTCACATTATTCCCGGCTCAGGCAGGCTAAAAGGGGAAAAAAACGCAGGAAGCCACTATGAGCCACACTTCGCCTTTACAAAAGCCTCAGGGCAGCGCCCGAACCATCTTTAACGTTACCAGCGGTAACTTCCTTGAAATGTATGACTTTATGGTGTTTGGCTACTACGCCACCGCCATATCGAAAACCTTCTTCCCCGGCGACGATCCATTCGCCTCCCTGATGTTAACCCTGATGACCTTCGGCGCTGGCTTCTTAATGCGGCCGCTGGGCGCCATCGTACTTGGCGCCTATATCGACCATCACGGGCGGCGTAAAGGGCTGCTGTTGACGCTGGGGCTGATGGCGATAGGCACGCTCACCATCGCAGTGGTGCCGGGCTACGCTACGCTGGGTGCCGCCGCGCCGATCCTCATCCTGCTTGGCCGTCTGCTACAGGGATTCTCTGCCGGGGTAGAGCTGGGCGGCGTCTCTGTCTATCTGGCGGAGGTCGCGCCGAAAGGGCGTAAGGGCTTTTTCGTTAGCTGGCAGTCAGGCAGTCAGCAGATTGCGGTGATTTTCGCCGCGCTGCTCGGCCTGCTGCTTAACCACCTGCTGGCAAAAGAGGCGGTGACGGACTGGGGCTGGCGTATTCCTTTCTTTATCGGCTGTATGATCGTGCCGTTTCTGTTCTGGATCCGCCGTATGCTGGAAGAGACCGAAGCCTTTAGCCAGCGCAAGCATCATCCCAGCATGCGGGAGATTATGCGCTCGCTGGCGAGCAACTGGGCGCTGGTGCTGGCAGGAATGCTGATGGTGGTCACCACCACCGTGATGTTCTATATGATTACCGCCTTTACGCCTACCTTCGGCAAAACCGTACTGATGATGAGCGACAAAGAGAGCTTTCTGGTTACGCTGTGCGTCGGCATCTCTAATCTGTTCTGGCTGCCGGTAATGGGCGCGCTGTCGGACCGTATCGGCCGCCGCCCGCTGTTGATTGCCTTTACGCTGCTGATGATCGTCACTACCTGGCCGGTGCTGCACTGGCTGGTGGGATCGCCGACCTTTGCCCATCTGATGGAAGCTGAGCTGTGGCTCTCGTTCCTCTACGCCAGCTACAACGGTGCGATGGTGGTCTATCTGGCGGAGATTATGCCTGCTGAAGTGCGTGCCTCCGGCTTCTCGCTCGCCTATAGCCTGGCGACCGCGCTGTTCGGCGGCTTTACGCCCGCTATCTCCAGCTATCTGATCCACGCCACCGGCGATAAAGCGATGCCCGGCGTATGGCTCACTTTCGCCGCCGTTTGCGGTCTGATCGGCACGCTGCTGATTGGCCGCATGGTCAAACAGTATCGCGCGCGCCGCAGCACCACTACTGCCGCTGGCGCCTCAATCTAAAACGACACATCCACCACCACGCTGTCCGTGTAGTTTCCTGCGGGCGGCGTGGTCTGCGTGGTAAGTATGCGCGCGGTGTAGTTATAGCCGCGCGTCAGTCCATCCGTACTGACGCTGGTGGCGCTGGCGCTGCTGTAGCGCTCGGTGCCGCTCGGCCCCCAGCGGTTGCTGCTGGTCCCCTTGTAAATCTCATAGCTCAAACGGTTAGCGCCGCTCGCCATCTGGCGCTGCGTACCGTTGACGTAGCTGCCGTTGCTTAATCCCACCGTGTAGGTGCTGCCTTTGCTGCATACCACGTTAATCGTCTGCGAGACGGCGGAAAAACTGCCGACCAGCGGCGCGCTGCCAAAGCTGATGTTGGGCGCGGTAATGGTGGTGCAGTCATTGGTGACGACCATGGTGACGGTAATAGGGATCACGCCGCTGCCGCTCTGCGGCGACAGGCAGATATTGCCGACGCCGATGCTGGTGCAGACGTTATAGGTTACTGCCACGTTAAGCGTAACGGTATAGGTGCCGGCGGCGACTGTCTGACCCGGTACGGTACGCAGATAGACTGGAATAGCGAAGTTAAGGCTGCCCAGCAGCCCGGCGAGATTCGCCAGCACCGACTGGCTGAAAACATGGGCAGCACCGCCGATAGTCAGCTCAGTTGCGCAGGTGCTGTCGACGCAGAGCTGGACGGGAATATTATCCGTACCGGTATCGCCGCTGCGCTTAAGGGTGCCGCGCGTGCCGCTGACGTTGGTGGCGCCGGTAAGCTGAAAGGTGATCTGGTTATTGCCCAGCAGAGAAAGCGACGAGCCGGCTCCGCAGTTAACGTTGGCGTTGGTTGAGGTCGCCTCTGCCGTACTGTTCACCACGAAGGTGGAGACCGAGCCAAAGCTGGCGGTCGAGCTGGGCAGAGTACAGGCGGCGCGCGACAGTATCGGGAAAAGCATCAGCAGCGTCAGCAGCAGCATTTTTTTCATGGGGTAATCCCTGAGGTGGCGTTATCGGGGCTGGGAGTCGGCGCGCCCGCCGGTCGCAGCGGCAGCGGGCAGGTGATCGGGCCATAGGTTTTCAGCGCCTGCGGCTGGCCGCTGGCGATAGTCAGCTCGGCGCTACAGGTGCGGCCGTCCGGCGTGGCGACGCGAAGCGGATTGCTGGCGCGCAGATTTTCCAGCCAGGCGATACCGTCCCAGCCGACATACTCGGTCGCCTGTCCCTCGCGCAGCACCTGGCTGGAGACCGGCAGCGGCTGGCCGTCCGCATCTTGCAGGATCACGCTGGCGGAGCGCAGCTTCTCTACCGGAAAATGCAGCAGGTAGCCGCTCTGTCGTTTTACCGCGAAACGCTGTTCGACCTTCGGCGTCGTCATATCGGCGGGTAGATCGAGCGTATCGATATCGTACTTCGCCGGATAATAGCTGCTGACCGAAGGCACCAGCAGGTAGCCGTTGCGGTCAGTACGCCCCATCGACTGATTTTCATAGCGCACATTGACGTCGGGATAGCTGGTTTTCACCACCACAAAGGCGTCGTTGATACCGTTGGCGGCAAATACCTGGCTGTCCATCACCACCAGCGAGCCGGTGAGATCCGCCCACTGGGTGCTGTAGCCGTCGTCGCCATAGAAGCCTGCGGAGGTGTCGATTTTATTATTACGCCAGCGCAGGCTCGCCTGGCGATAGTCGCCGCTGTCGCCGCCCTGATTGGCCCAGGAGGCGTCCCAGGCGAAGCCGCCGTCGCTTGGCATTGAGCGCGACAGGTAGAGGCGCTGATTGTTTTCGCCCTGCTGGTCGCGCTCCATGCTGACCGAGGCGCTGCCGTGTTCGCCGAACGGGATCACCAGCGACATCGCGCCGCTCCAGGCGCCCTGCTGCTGGTCACGACTGGCGGAGAGATAGAGGCTGGCGTTGCCCCACAGCGTTTTGCTCCACGAAAGGTTGAGCAGCCGCGTGTGCTGGCCGTCACCGCCGCTGATATCGATATAGGCCGCGCCGAGGCTGCCGTACTGGCTCAGCGACACGCTGGCGTTGTACTGGGCGCTGCGACGCGCCAGGCTGTAAGTAGTATTGCTGGTGTTGCCGTTGCCGGTACGGCTGCTGAGCAGCGCCAGATTGCCGAATTCGCGACTGCGCAACGTATGCTGCGTGCCGATGCTGAACCAGCTGTTGTTGTACTGGTAGCCCCAGCTGTACTGTGTTCCGGCCGCGCCGTTCATCTGGCTCTGCGCCAGCGCGCCGTTCAGCACGCCCAGGCTGCCGATGCGAAACATCGCGCCCGCGCCGCCCATCGCCAGAGCGTCGCCGCCTTCAGCATGGGTTTCCAGCGTCAGCCAGTCGGTCGCGCCGTAGCGCAGCGAGCCGCTGGCCGCCGCATTTCCGTAATCGACGTTCTTAATGCCGTAGTTGTTGCGGAACGCGCCGGCGGAAAAAGAGTAGTCGCTCAGGCCCGCTTTCAGCAGCGAGCTGGAAACATAGAACGGCAGCGTCGTCGTTACCCGGCGTCCCACTGCGTCGGTGGTGGTAATAACCGCATCGCCTGCGCCGTTGACAAAGGGCACGTTGGTCAGCGACCAGGGGCCAGGCTGTACGTTCGCCTGGCTGGACTGATAGCCGTTGATAAAGAGATCGACGGTAGAGGGCACCGCCGCCTGGCCGGAAAACGCCGGCAGCGGATAGGTTACGAGATCGGGCCGCACGCTAAAATCGCGGCCGACCTGTATCCCGCCGAGACGCACGCTGTTGCTCCAGCTCAGCGCATCGGTAGTGAGATCGCCGACGCGCCAGCTAATCACATTGTTCTCATCCTCGTTGCTCCACCAGGTGTCGTAGCGGATATAGCCGTCCTCCTGCGCGGGAGCGCGGCCTTCCATCTGCTGCTGCCAGACGCCGTTGCTGGAAAACTGGCCTGCGGAACCGAAGAGGCGCAGTTCGTTCCAGGCTGACAGTCGCGTGCCAGCTTTGGTGGTGCGCGTGGCGTAGAGGTCGTAATTAAACAGCGCCCCGGTGGAGGTGCGGCCAGGGTAGCGCGGCCCGTTTTGCGCTTCGCCGATCACCTGGCCCGGCAGCCACGCGGGCGGCACCGTTAACAGCAGGCGCTGACGCCGATCGTCGTAGTCCGCTTTTACCTCATTCCAGCGGCTGACGTCGACCAGCTGCGGGTCCGGCAGCTTTTCGGCCGGGATGCCGGCGCGCTGCAAATCGCCCGCGCGCACCAGCAAGCGGCCCTCGCGTCGCTCTACCGGCACGATAGCGCCGTTTTCGCGCTGATTGACCACCAGTTCCAGCATATAGCGCTGCTGTTCGCCGCTGCTCTCCAGCGACGGCGGCGGCGGCAGAGACGAAAAAGTCTCTGCCAGCGCGGCGGCAGGCGTCAGGCAGGCGCAGACGCTAACCACCGCCAGCGCGCAGGGGTGAAGAGTCCTCTGCATTTAGCGGCTGGACGCGCTGCGCCATTCACCGGCATTGGTATCCGCCGTCAGCTGGCCGCTGACGGCATTTTTCAGCGGCCAGCGGTTTTCGCTGTGCGCCAGCACGTAGCCGAACAGGCCGTCGCCCAGTTTGCGTCCGCCGAGGGTGACGTTGCTAAGGCGCGCGTGGCCGCTGCCCCGGTTGGTGAGCAGCAGCCAGGACTTTCCGCCCTCGCTGACCTGCCGCCAGCTCAGCACCGGCTTCGCCGCGTCGCGCGTCAGCCCGTCGCCATACACAAACAGCGGTACCGAGTAGCGCATCTGAAAATTAAGGCCCGCCTGGTTTTCGCCCGGCGTGCGCGGCGTCGGGATCTCGTCGAGCACTACGCGGTACGCCAGCTCCTGGCCCGCGCCAGGCGGCGTCTGTTTAATCAGGCGCACCAGCTGCTTTTGCCCAGGCTCAATGCGCACCAGCGGCGGGCTGGCAACGACGCTCTGCTGCGTGGCGTACTGCTCTTTGCCGCCGACCTGCTGCCAGCTAAAGATGCGTATCTGCATCAGCGTGGTGGTGTTGCCGCGATTCTCCAGCCACAGCTCGCTGGCTTTTTCATCCGGGTTGATGCTGGGATCGATAGGCCAAATCATCAGCGAATTCGCTGCCTGGGCGCTGGTCGCCAGCAGGGAAACAAGGAACAACAGGGCGCGCATCATCATCTTTCTCCTTTAAGCATGCGGCTACCAGCTCAGCGTCACGGTCAGCGTGTCGGTATAGACGCCAGCGCGCGTCGGGCCGGGCAGCCGCAGCAGGCCATAAATCGGCAACGTAATGTTGCTGGCGTTGCTGTAGCTCAGCGCGACGGCGCTGTTTACCGGAATGGCGGTGGTATGGCTGGCGTTGGTATAGAGGGCATAGGCCACGGTATTGGTATTGCTGGTGTGTTTCAGGTTGCGCGTCGTGGTGTAGTTGCTGCCGCCGTTAATGCTCATGCTCAGCGTCGTGCCGGGGGTACAGGCGAGCGTAATGGCAGTGCTCTGCACGAAGCTGGCGCTGACGCTGCTGCTGGCGACGCCTGACTGCGAGCCGAAATCAAGCGTGCCGAAAACGCCGGTATTCGTACCGGAGACGACGCAGCCCGCCACAATGGAAGCAGAGACTTGAAACGTGCTGGTAGGCAGGCTCCAGGCGCTAAGACTTCCTGTCAGCAGGGGCAGCGTGCAGATCAGCCTGCGCAAAGCGCGCGTCGCAGCCACCCGAATGCTCCTGAAAGCGCGATCAGTAGTTCACGGCGACGTTAATGGTATCGGTATAGGTACCTGCCGGAATAAGCGGGTTGAAGCCGCCGCCCACGACGCGACCGTAGATGGCGTAGTTGGTGCCAAGCGTAGGATCGGTGGTATCAGTGGCGGGGATATTGGTGTTGTTGGCAATAGCGGTGGTAAAGGCCGCGTCGCTGTAGAGCGTGTAGGCGATCCCTTGCGTATTGTTGGAGCCGAGGATCAGGTAGCGCGGCTGGCCGGAAACCGTCCCGAAGACAGTAGCGGGCGCGGCGTTGCTGCTGGTCACCTGCACGTTGTAGGTCTGGCCGGTGGTGCAGCGCACGTAAATACCGTTGCCGGCCGCGCCGACCAGCGTGGCGTTCAGGGTATCGAAGGTCGCCGCGCTGCTGCCGAAGTTCAGGGTACCGAAGTTAACGCCGCTGGTGGCGGACTGGCCGTTCACCAGGCAGCCCGTGGTCAGCGTCAGGGTAGCGTTAATGGTCCCTGTCGTGGTGGCGGCAAAAGTAACAGAGGATAATGCCGAGGTCAGGCCCGCAGCGGCAAACAGAAAAAGCTTGAATTTCATAATTAATCCTTACCGATTATGTAGAGTCAGTGCTTTTTCGCCCGGTGATTAATTAGTAAAACAAGCAAGATCTGGCGATGGCGGCCCCGGCCAGGCCAGAAATCGCGCCTCATCCTGAGGAAAATCTTAGCTTTAAGCTAAGTGTTTTTTATAAATTTTACTTAATATAGAACACTGCACAAGCTCCGGTGAAGCGATACCGCAAATTTTCATTAATCAATTAATTTATCCGGTCGATAAACCTGTAATACCAAGGCGTTGGGCGACCCCTAAAAAAAGCAAAGCGGGGAACATTTTGCCCTCTACCGTCGCTTCGCTAACAGTGATATGTTCATACATTAATCAGAACCAGTTACGCTTTAACAGGCTATGCCAGGAAAAACCTTAATCGCATGTCGACCTGACCGGTACAGCGTTATACGGCCCTGAAAATAATAAAACTGCACGGCTGACCGCTATTTATCCGTCTGTTTTTTGAAATCTTTGTTGATTACAACACAGCGCCTGCTTATGGGCGGGTTGTGAGGAGTTGCACATGCTGCTGGTCACCTGGGATAGCGTTCTGGTTGGCGTATCGCTGATCGTCGCTTTTATTGCCGCGTTTACCGCGCTGGATACGGCAGGGCGCGTCGCGGTGTCCCACGGCTGGATGGCGCGCGTGTGGCTGATGGCCGGCGGCATGGCGATGGGCATCGGCATCTGGGCAATGCACTTTATCGGCATGCTGGCGATGATGATGCCGATGCGCTACGACACCGGCCTGACGGTGTTCTCCCTGCTGGCGGCCTGCGTCGCCTGTATGCTGGCGTTCGCGCAGACGCAGGGCGGGCAGTTTAGCCGTCGCCGCTGGCTGATCGGCAGCGCCATGCTCGGCAGCGGCGTGGTGGCGATGCACTATACCGGGATGCTTGCGCTGCTTATCACCCCTGCGCCGCACTGGCGTCTTTCGCTGGTTGTGCTCTCCGTCGCTATCGCTTACTGCGCCTCCGCCGCCGCGCTCTGGCTGGCTTTTCATCTGCGTCAGGGCGAAAAAAATCTGCTGACGATGCGCGCGCTCGGCGCGCTGGTAATGGGCGTTGCCATCGCCGGTATGCACTACACCGGCATGGCGGCGGCGCAGTTCGATAGCCACAGTATGATGCTGGCGCAGGGCGTCAGCGGGCAGGGGCTGGCGGTATGGGTCGCGCTGGTGACGCTCTCTATCCTCGGCTTTACGCTGCTCGCCTCTATGCTGGACGCCCAGCTGCGCGCCGCGCGTCTGGCGCAGCGCCTGAAGCAGGCGAATCAGGAGCTGCATCAGCTGGCGATGCACGACAATCTCACCGCGCTGCCCAATCGCGTGATGCTGGAACAGCGGCTGGAAGCGGCGCTTGGCCAGGCGACGGGCGGCGATAGCGGATTTACCCTGATGTATATGGATCTCGACGGCTTTAAGGCGGTCAACGACACCTGGGGTCACTACGTCGGCGATCGATTGCTGATTGCCGTCGCCGAGCGCCTGCGCAGCCAGCTCAGCGAAGACGGGATGCTGCTGGCGCGGCTCGGCGGCGATGAGTTCGTGCTGCTGAGCCAGGGCAACGACATTCGTCACGCCGTGGCGCTGGCGCAGCGGCTGGTCAGGGCGATTGATGCGTCGTTTGAGCTGGATCGCTATCTGCTGCGCGTCTCGCTCAGCGTGGGCATCGCCCTTTATCCGCAGCATGGGCGCAGCAAGCAGGAGCTGATGTTCAACGCCGACTCGGCGATGTACCACACCAAACACAGCGGGCGTAACGGCTACTGTCTGTTTGAACCGGCGATGAGCGCCAGCGCGCAGCATCAGCTGGCGCTGGCCAACGATCTGTGGCTGGCGCTGGAGCGTCAGGAGATGCGGCTGTTCTATCAGCCGAAGTTTCGCTCCAGCAGCAGCGAGCTGATCGGCTTTGAAGCCCTGCTGCGCTGGCAGCATCCGACGCGCGGCCTGCTGATGCCCGATATTTTTCTGCCGCGCGCGGAGAAAACCGGGCAGATCGTCGCGCTTGGCAACTGGGTGATCAACGAAGCCTGCCGCCAGCTTAAACAGTGGCACAGCGACGGGCATACGCGCTGGACGGTTTCCGTTAACCTGTCGGCGCTGCAGTTTCACCAGCGCGATCTGCTGGAGACGGTGCGTCAGGCGCTGCTGCGCCATCAGCTGCCGGGCGGGTCGCTGACGCTGGAGATCACAGAGAGTATCGCCATGCGCGATCCGCAATTCAGCCAGCAGCGCATCAGCGAGCTGCAAAAAATTCAGGTCAGGGTGGCGATCGATAAGTTCGGTATCGGCTACGCTAACCTGCTGCATCTGAAAAACCTGGACGCCAGCGAGCTGAAGATTGACCGCAGCTTTATCAACAGCCTGCGCGCCGACAGCCAGGACGCCACCGTGGTAAGCGCAATGCTGGCGCTGGCGCAGACGCTCAACCTGCAAATGGTGGCGGAAGGGGTCGAAACCGAAGAGCAGCAGACGCTGCTGACCCGGCTCGGCTTTGACGCGCTGCAGGGCTATTTGCTGGGTAAACCGACGCCCGCCGATCGCATTGCCGACTTCGCCGCCGTTTGACGATAGATTTTAACGCTCACAGGCATCGGAAGCTTTCATCGACGTGGGCTAATTACCCTTTGCCTTTTGCCGATAACCTGAGCAAATAATTCATCCTCGTGACTTTTTCATTACAACTCCATGGCTGCGTTTTTGCGCTTTAACGGGACTTCACTATGTTAGTGACCTCATACGATTCGTTTACCGTCATCGTTTCCATACTTGTTGCGATGCTGGCGTCCTTTACCGCGCTGGATATGGCGGGCCGCGTGGCCACCTCGACAGGAAAAGTCGCGTTGATATGGCTGTTTGGCGGGGGCTTCGCCATGGGCGTCGGCATCTGGGCGATGCACTTTATCGGCATGCTCTCTATGACCATGGAGATGGTGATGAGCTACGACGCGTCGCTCACCGGCATCTCAATGGCGATCGCCGTTATCGCCTCAATCTTTGCGCTCTGGCTGGTCTGCCGGGGCGAATTGCCGATGAGAAAACTGCTGGGCGGCGCGCTGGTGCTGGGCAGCGGCGTGGTGGCGATGCACTACACCGGGATGGCGGCGCTGATGCTTTCACCCGGCATCAGCTGGAACTGGAGCTGGATTGCGCTCTCAGTGGTTATCGCGCTGGTGGCGTCAGGCGCGGCGCTGTGGCTGGCGTTTAACCTGCGCGACGGCACGACCGGCCGTACAACGCTGCTGCGTCTTGGCGCTTCGGTGGTGATGGGCCTCGCTATCGCGGGCATGCACTATACCGGCATGGCGGCGGCGAGCTTTCCGGCGCACAGCCATACGATCAAGATGGGCGTCAACAGCAACTGGCTGGCGATCCTGGTGACGGTGGTCACGCTGGCGATCCTCGGTATTACGCTGCTGGTGTCGATGCTCGACGCGCGCATGCAGGCGCGCACCGCGATTCTGGCGCGCTCGCTGGCGGAGGCAAACCGCGAACTGGCGCAGCTGGCGCTGCACGACAACCTGACGCGCCTGCCGAACCGCATTCTGCTGGAGGATCGTCTGGAGCAGGCGATCAATAAAGCCAACCGCGAGCGTACCCAGTTTGCGCTGATGTTTATGGACCTCGACGGCTTTAAGGCGGTAAACGACGCCTTCGGCCATCACGTCGGGGATAATCTGCTGATCGCCGTCACCGAGCGCATGAGCGAGCAGATGAAAGGGTATTACACGCTGGCGCGCATGGGCGGCGATGAGTTTGTGCTGCTGATTGAAATTAACGATCCCAACGACGCCGCCACGGTGGCGGATACGCTGGTCAAAGCCATCGAGCGTCCGTTTGCCATCTCCCGCTATGAACTGATGGTGTCGCTGAGCATCGGCATCGCGGTCTACCCTGGCGACGGCAAAGATGAGCGTGAACTGATGTTCAACGCCGACGCCGCGATGTACCACACCAAAAACAACGGGCGCAACGGACATAACTTCTTCCAGCCCTCAATGAACACGCTGGCGCAGACTCAGCTGCAGCTTAATAACGATCTGTGGCACGCGCAGGAAAATGGCGAGCTGCGGCTGTTCTACCAGCCGAAATATTGCGCGCCGCGCGGCCCGATTATCGGTTTTGAAGCGCTGCTGCGCTGGCAGCATCCAACGCGTGGCCTGCTGACGCCCGATATCTTCCTGCCGCTGGCGGAAAAGACCGGCATGATCGTCAATATCGGTAGCTGGGTGATCAACGAAGCGTGCCGCCAGCTGCACGAATGGCGTCAGCAGGGGCACAGCAACTGGTCGGTGGCGGTGAATCTCTCGGCGCTGCAGTTTGAGCAGAACAGTCTGGTGGGGACGGTGATGGCGGCGCTGGCGACGCATGATATTCCGCCCGAGCTGCTGACGCTGGAGGTGACGGAAACCACCGCGATGCGCGATCCGGACGAGAGCGTGCGTATTCTTACCGAGCTGACGCGGCTGGGAGTCAAAGCCTCGATTGACGACTTCGGCACCGGCTATTCGAGCCTGCTCTATCTCAAGCGCCTGCCGGCCAGCGAACTCAAGATCGACCGGGCGTTCGTCAATGAGCTACAGCATCACTCCGAGGATGCCACCATCGTTTCTGCTATCGTCGCGCTGGCGCAGTCGCTCGATCTTAAAGTGGTGGCGGAAGGGGTAGAAACGGCTGAACAGCAGGCGTTTTTAACCGGTTTAGGCTGCAATACGCTACAGGGGTATTTACTGGGTAAGCCTGTGCCGCCGGAGAAAGTCGCCGACCTGCCTGATTTCGCGCCGCTGGCAGAGCAGCAAAACAGCGTCACGTCGCCGCACACCCTTTGCGAAGCGCTGCCGGGATAAACCGGCAGCACAAAGTGACAGCATTGTTGCGTTGTTATTTGTGTTTGGTTAGCAAATACCTGCTTTTATGGTGTTTTTGTTGACGTGCGCACATTGCAACGGCCGCCAGGTTTGCCACACTTAGCTGAAAGCTAACCGGAGAACCTGTATGACTGCCCCCTCTTCCAGTCTGTTGTTAGTGATGTCCTTCGCGGCGGGCACCTTTGCCGCCGGATCGTCAAATAACCCGCAGCACCTGATGCTCGCCAGCCCATCGGGCGGTGTGCCGAACAATCCGCTGCCGCTTATCATCTGGCCGCGCGTAGCGCTGAATGAGATGCAGGATGACATGCAGGATGATGCGCAAAATGAAAAGCAGGAGGAAGAACCCGACTTTGCCGGCTGGTTTGAACAGACCTTCGCGCGTAACGGCTGGCCGCCCTCATGGCGCTACGACATCTTTCCCTACACGCATTTCCATCCCAATACGCATGAGCTGCTGGGTGTGGCGCAGGGCTGGGCGGAAGTGCTGTTCGGCGGTGAAACGGGCCGTATGGTAACGCTGCGCGCGGGCGATGCGGTACTGATCCCGGCGGGCGTCGGCCATAAGCAGGTCTATGCCAGCGAAGACTTTATGGTAGTCGGCGCGTATCCGGAGGGCTTTGCGCCGGAGACGCAGCGCGATGAGCCAGAGAAACTGCACGCGGCGCAGCAGCAGGTGAAAGAGGTGCCGCTGCCGACGCGCGATCCCTTTACCGGCAAAGAGGGCGCGATGACCGATATCTGGACACCGATCGCCGACCATTTCTGAGCCGCGCCGCGTCATAAATTTGAAAACATCTCGTCTTATTTTTGGCGTCACCATCGTCGAAAAAAGGCGCGTTATGTTCTCTGTCGATCAGGTTGTCGAACGCTTCTGGCCACAGGCTCGCCCCGCTGGCTGGCAGCGTCGGGTATTGCGCTGGGCCTTGCATGAAGAGGAGTTCCAGCGCTTCGCCGCGCGCTATCCCCATCTGAAAGGGCTGGATATGATCGAGCAGGTGCTGGAGCACCTCGACGTGCGCTGCGAGCTGAGCGAACGCGATCTGGAGCAGATCCCGCCGCGTGGGCCAGTTGTCATCGTCGCCAACCATCCTCTCGGCGCGCTTGACGGTCTGGCGCTGCTGTCAGCGGTGGCACAGGTGCGGCGCGACGTAAAAATCGTCGCCAACCGTATGCTGATGATGGTGGAGCCGCTTAATACCCTGATGCTGCCGGTAGACAATATGGGCAACCGCACCAGCCGTGACCAGCTTCAGCGCATGCAGCAGCACCTCAGCAATGATGGCGTGCTGATTATCTTCCCGGCGGGCGAAGTTTCACGCCTCAGCAGCCGCGGCGTGCGCGACGGCCGCTGGCACCACACCTTTCTGCGTCTTGCCGCGCGCGCCCGCGCCCCGCTGGTGCCGGTATTTATCGACGGGCGCAACAGTGGACTCTTCTACGCGGCGGCTAAAATCGCCCAGCCGCTGGCGCTGCTGATGCTGGTGCGCGAGATGTTTCGCCAGCGCGGCACGCGCATCAAGCTGCATATCGGCGCGCAAATTCCCTTTGCGCACTGGCACGACGGCCATACGCCGGGCAAAGCGCTGGCAAAACGGCTGCGCAAACACCTCTATCGCATCGGCCAGCAGCGTCCTGGCCTGTTCCAGACCGAAAAAGCGATCGCTCGCGCTGAGGATCGCGCCGAGCTGAAGCGGGCGCTGCGCGCGAGCGAGCATCTCGGCACCACCGGCGACGGCAAGCAGATCTACCTGTGGCGGCGCAACGGCGCGACCTGGGTGCCGCTGCTGCGCGAGCTGGGGCGTCTGCGTGAAATCGCCTTTCGCGCGGTGGGTGAGGGCAGTGGCCGCCGTCGCGACCTGGATAATTACGACGACGATTACTATCACCTTATCCTGTGGGATGACGCGCAGCTGGAGATCGTGGGCGCCTACCGCTTTATTCCCGGCGACGAGCAGCTCTCCAGGCGCGGGCTGGAAGGGTTTTACAGCCATAGCCTGTTCCACTACGACGAGCGCATGATGCCGATTTTGCAGCAGAGCATCGAGCTGGGACGCAGCTTTATTCAGCCTGCCTACTGGGGTAAGCGCGGGCTCGATTACCTCTGGCTCGGCATCGGCGCTTATCTGGCGCGCTATCCCCAGACGCGCTATCTGTTTGGGCCGGTCTCTATTTCCGGCGGGATGCCGCTGGCGGCGCGCGATCTGCTGGTGGCCTTCTACCGGCTCTATTTCCCTACCGAACTGCCGCTGGCGACGTCGCGCCGGCCCTATCCTGCGTCGCTGCCGGACGTGCTGGCGCAGTTTAGCGGCGACGACTATCAGGAAGATTTGCACAGGCTCAAGCTGCTGCTGAGTAATCTTGGCTGCGCCATTCCTACGCTCTATAAGCAGTATTCGGAGCTGTGCGAGTCTGGCGGCGTGCAGTTTATCGATTTCGGCAGCGATCCTGAGTTCAATCACTGCATCGACGGACTGGTGCTGGTGGATTTAACGCGGCTGAAGGCGTCGCGCTACGAACGGTATATTGCGGTACATAAGGTGGTGGCAGAGGCATCGGAGGGGTAAGCTCTGTGGCGCGTCACAGGTGACTGATTTTGTTATGCGCTAAGCCCGGCCGTCCAGGTCGGGCTTTTCGTGCATTTTCGCTTTTGCCTGCTTATCCTTTACCGTCTTAAACCCGCCATTACACAAGTTTATTTACAGTTGAACATTTTCTCGCCACTGCCGATAAAACACCTACTAACTTTCGTCATCCGCTTATTAGTGCTTGTCAAAACAGGGCATTTCGGATGTAGTCGGGGCCTTATTAAGACCTTTCTTAATTTCTGGGGACAACCTCAGGCAGCGCAGCAACAGGCTAATAACAATGGATAAAAATGCAGATGTTATGTATCGGTTACTGGTACAAAGCGTGATTGATTACGCCATCTATATGCTTAAACCAGACGGCACTGTCGCTAACTGGAATGCAGGGGCGCAACGGGCGAAAGGCTACACGCCGGATGAGATCGTCGGTAAGCATTTCTCACTGTTTTACAGCGAAAGCGATCGGCAAAAGGGCGTGCCGCAGCGCGGTCTGGATACTGCCGCGCGCACCGGCAGCTTCGAAACCGAAGGCTGGCGCTACCGTAAAGATGGCAGCGCATTCTGGGCGCATGTGGTTATCGATGCCATTCGCGACCCCCACGGCGAGCTGATCGGCTTCGCCAAGATTACGCGCGACTGCACCGAACAGCAGGCGCAGCAGCGCAAAGAGCGTGAACAGGAAGCGCGTTTCCGCCTGCTGGTTGAGGGCGTAACCGACTACGCCATTTATATGCTGGATCACGACGGGCTGGTCGTAAACTGGAACGCCGGGGCGCAGCGCGCCAAAGGCTATGTTGCCGAAGAGATTGTTGGCCAGCACTTCTCCCGCTTCTATAGCGCCCAGGATCGCAAGGCGCTTATTCCGCAAAAAAACCTCCAGACAGCCTATCGCACCGGTCGTTTCGAAGATGAGGGCTGGCGCTACCGCAAAGACGGCAGCGCGTTCTGGGCGCACGTCATTATCGACGCCATACGCGACGACGGCGGCAAGCTTATCGGCTACGCCAAAATCACCCGCGACTGCACCGAGCAGCAGGCGATGCTGCGCGCGCAGCGCGAGCAGGAGCAGCGCTTCCGCCTGCTGGTGGAAGGCGTCACCGATTACGCCATCTATATGCTGGATATCAACGGCTGCGTAGTGAACTGGAACGCCGGGGCGCAGCGCGCCAAGGGCTATGTCGCCGAAGAGATTGTTGGCCAGCACTTTTCGGTGTTTTACAGCGCGCAGGAGCGTTTGCAGCGCGCCCCGGAGACGAATCTGGCGACCGCGCTGAAGAACGGCCGCTTCGAGGATGAGGGCTGGCGCTACCGCAAGGATGGCAGCGCCTTCTGGGCGCACGTGGTCATCGACGCCATCCATAATGATGAAGGAAAGCTGATCGGCTTCGCCAAGATCACCCGCGACATTACCGAGCGCCGCGAGCAGGAACAGCAGCTGCTGCGCGCCAAAGACCTGGCCGAAGCGCAGAGCGCTAAAATGTCGGCGCTGTCGAAATTCCTCGATAACATCATCGCCAATATTCCCTCCTGCGTGGTGGTAGAAGACGCCATTACGCGTGAGATCCTGCTGGTCAACGATCGGTCGGAAAAGCTGTTCGGCCTGTCTAAAACGCTGCTGATCAATAAAAAGCCGCACGAGTGCATGTCGGCTGAACTCAGCGACTATTTCAACAGCCTGGCGGATATCGCGCTGCGCAGCGAGGGCATTCACCAGCGCGAGCAGCTGCTGCTTACCGCCAGCGGCGAACGCATCCTGCATACCCGCGCCACCACCATCGCCGGGCAGGATGCGCGCCAGAACTACATTATGCTGATCGTCGAGGATGTCACCGATCAGCGCGCTGCCGATGCGCGCATCCATCATATGGCGCATCACGATAACCTCACCAGCCTGCCGAACCGCATTCTGTTCCGGCAGCGGCTAAGCGAGGCGCTGCGGCATGATGCGCAGGGCAGCCGACAGACCGCCATGCTCTGTCTGGATCTCGACAATTTCAAGAACGTAAACGATGCGCTTGGCCACCAGATCGGCGACGAGCTGCTGCGCGCGGTTGCCAAACGGCTGCGCGCCGCGCTGCGCGATCGCGATACGCTGGCGCGTATCGGCGGCGACGAGTTCGCTATCGTCCTGCCTTCCGTGAGTAACGCGGAAGAGGCGGCGCTGGTTGCCCAACGCCTGATCGAAGCGATACGTCCGCCGGTTAACGTCGAAGGCCATAACCTGAGCGTCGGCCTCAGCGTCGGCATCGCCATGAGCGCGGCTATTACCAATACGCCGGAGCAGATGCTGCGCTGCGCCGATATGGCGCTCTATGAAGCCAAGCGCAACGGCCGCAACCGCTATGAGCATTTTACGCTGGCGATGGATGACGTGGCGCGTAGCCGTCGGGTGATAGAGAACGATCTGCGCGAGGCGATTGGCGGACGTCAGCTTAAGCTCTACTACCAGCCAATTACCGACGGCGAGGCGGTGCAGTCGATTATCGGCTACGAGGCGTTGATGCGCTGGCACCATCCGGTGAAGGGGCTGATTATGCCGAACGACTTTATTCCCATCGCAGAGGAGAGCGGCCTGATCCATATGCTCGGTGCTTATGCGCTCTACGAAGCCTGCCGCGAGGCGACAAGCTGGGAAGGCAAGCAGACGGTATCGGTCAACCTCTCGCCGCTGCAGTTTAAAAACAGCTCGCTGGTATCGGTCGTGGAGGCTGCGCTGCGCGATTCCGGCCTGGAGCCAGGCCGGCTGGAAGTGGAAATCACCGAGTCGGTGCTGCTTGACGACTCGCTCGGCAATATCCGCACGCTGGAGAGCCTGAAAAAGCTTGGCGTGCAGATTGCGCTGGATGACTTTGGCACCGGCTATTCGTCTCTCAGCTATCTGCGCTCTTTCCCGTTCGATAAAATCAAAATCGATAAATCCTTTATCAGCGATATGGGCGACAGTCGCGAAGCGCTGGCGATTATCCGCGCCATTACCGGCATGAGCCGCAGCCTCGATATTCAAATCACCGCCGAAGGGGTGGAGAGCAGCGAACAGTTCGCGAAGCTGCGCGAAGAGGGCTGTACGCTGTTCCAGGGCTACTATTTTGGTCGCCCGCAGCCGTCGGAGCTGCGGCTCAAAGCGCTCAACAACCCGGCCTAGTCATAGAGGCCGTGTTGCTGTACCGGCGCGTGGCTGGGGTTGTCGCGAATACGGCGTACCGACTCGCGCACCACCAGTTTGCCGTGTAGCAGCAGCGTGCCGGGCAGCGCCTGTGCGTTCAGGCGCATGCTCTGCACGATGCGCACCGCCTCCGCGCCCAGCTCGTCGCGCGGCACCTGCACAGACGTCAGCGGAATATCGTGGATGGCGGCAAGGTTAAAGCCATCCATGCTCATCACCGAGACATCCTGCGGCACGCGCAGTCCCGCCTGCTGCAACGCCTCCACCGCGCCGGCGGCGATATAGTCGCCGCTCGCCAGAATCGCCGTCGGCCGCTGGGCGAGCGGGCAGTGCTTCAGGTATTCACCCAGCCTTTCCGCCGCCTCAAGACGGCTGAAGCTGGTCAGCGTCAGCAGATGCTGGCGGCTGTCGAAGCGCAGATTCATGGCGTGCCAGGCGTCGCGCACCCCCTGTAAACGCTGCTCCATGGTGTAGCGGCGCAGGCAGTGCAGCGACAAAATCTGGCGGTGTCCCTGTTCAAACAGATAGCGCGCGGCGCTTTCGCCTATCAGCTGATGATGCGGTGAGACCGAAGAGAGCCGCATACGGCGGTCCATCGCATTGATCAACACACACGGCTTGTTTATCTCCGCTGCAAGCTGGTGGATATGATCGTCGTCAATACCCACCAGCAGCGCGGCGTCGGTCTGCTGCATCTTCTCCAGAAACAGCGACGTGTCGCTCTCATTCTCTTCCAGCGCGCAGTAGCGTAAACGCACCTCGTGCGGGGCGATCGCCTGCGCAATCCCCTGAATAACCTTGTAATAAAAGATATCGCTGCGCACGTCGAAGGCGCGCGGCGGCGCAAACACCATCAGATTATTCAGCAGCAGACGGCCGCTGTGCAGGTTATCCAGCACTCCCTGCTGCTGCGCCACCGCCAGCACCTTGTCGCGCGTGCTGGCGCGGGTATTGGCTTTGCCCGCCAGCACGCGCGAAACGGTGCTGATCGACACGCCGCTGAGCGCCGCAATTTCGCTGATTTTCAGCCTTTGTTTCATTTTGTGATCGTCCTCAAATCTGCCAATGAAAAATTTTTCATTGCATGCTGAATCGCGTCAGATAAGGCAAGTAATGTGGTTTAAACGCGCCGGAAAGTTTGCCATGAAAAAAGTTGCAAAAAAGAGGCTATACCGACGTTTCGCGCTTTTTTAAGGTGCCAGACAGGTTCACGCGGTACGCCAGAGGGCGGTGTGAAGGATCAATCTGGCCGTTAAAAGCCTGCACAGGAGCTGACAAATGAGCCTTGAATCTACAACTAAGCCTATCGGCGCGACGCGTACGATGCGCACCATCAAAAATCTGCGCTGGTGGATGCTGGGACTGTTTTTACTGGGCGTGACCGTTAATTACGTGACGCGCAATTCGCTCGGCATTCTGGCGCCGGAGCTGAAAACCAGCCTGAATATGAGCACCGAGCACTATTCATGGGTCGTCGCGGCGTTTCAGCTCGCCTATACCCTGTTTCAGCCGCTCTGCGGCTGGCTGATTGACCTGATCGGCCTGAAGATGGGCTTCCTGGTCTGCGCGCTTGTCTGGTCGGTAACCTGTCTGCTGCATGCTGGCGCAGGCAGCTGGCTGCATCTGGCGCTGCTGCGCTTTGTGATGGGCGCGTCGGAGGCGGCGGCGACGCCTGCTAACGCCAAGGCGATTGGCGACTGGTTCCCGAAAAAAGAGCGTCCGGTCGCCGCAGGCTGGGCGGGCGTTGGCTTTTCGGTCGGGGCGATGCTGGCGCCGCCGATTATCTATGTGGCGCATATCTCTTTTGGCTGGCAGGGCGCCTTTCTGCTGACCGGCGGGCTGGGGCTGCTGTGGGTCGGTCTCTGGTGGTGGGGCTATCAGTCGCCGGAAAAACATGGCCGCCTCTCTGATGAAGAGCGCGCCTGGATCACCCAGGACAACGAAGCCGTGGGCGAGAAGCTGCCGTTCTTTCAGGCGCTGAAAACCATCGGAAAAGAGAAAAAGTTCTACGGCATCGCTATACCGGCGTTTCTCGCCGAACCTGCCTGGGCGGTGCTCAGCTTCTGGGTGCCGCTCTATCTGGCTAACGAGCGCGGCATGGATCTCAAGCAGATTGTGATGTTCGCCTGGCTGCCGTTTCTGGCCGCCGATCTCGGCAGCGTCGCCAGTGGCTATCTGACCAAAATTTACGTGAAGTGGTTCGGCCTGACGCGCGTCAACTCTATCGTCGCCAGTTCGATCACCGGCGCGGTGCTGATGATCTCGCTGGCGCTGATGACACTCGTTAAAGATCCCTATCTGGCGATCGCCCTGATCTCTATCGGCGGCTTCGGCCATCAGGTGATCTCCTGCATGCTCAGCGCGCTGGTGGTGGAGCGTTTCGATCGCCGCCAGATGGCGACGGTTAACGGCATGCGCGGCTCCTGCGCCTGGATCGCCAGCTTTATCTTCTCTCTGATTATCGGCGTGACTGCCGACACCATTGGTTTTAACCCGCTGTTTATCGCCATGGGCTTTTTCGACCTGGTGGGCGCGATTTTCCTGGTGATGTTTATCGCCGAACGTCGTCAGCGCAGCGCTGAACAATAAGGACACTTTGATGAAAACCCTGAAGAACTGGACGCTGAGTCAGCAAGCGGATCATTTTGTCGAGCTGAAAGTGGATAACCGGCATCTGCTGCGGCTGTACGTGCTGGAACCGGGTCTGATACGCGTGCTGCTGAAGCGCGAAGGCAAGCTGGCGCTAAACCGCACCTGGAGCATCGCGCCGGGTGACGATGTGCCCTGGGAAGGGCGCGATCGAGAATCCCTCGACGGCTTTACGCTGCCCGCGTTTCAGCTGGAGCATGAGGAGAACCAGCTGCGTATCAGCACTGACCGTTTACGCGTGACGGTGCATCATCCGCTTTGTCTGAGCTGGGATCATTTTCATCAGGGGCAGTGGCAGCCGCTGGCGGCCGATCGCCATACCGGCGCCTATCTGCTGAACGCACACGGCGACGGCGTAGAGCACTATCAGCGCCGCCAGCCGCAGGATCGCGTCTACGGCCTCGGTGAAAAAACGGGCGATCTGAACCGCAGCGGTCGTCGCTTTGAGATGCGTAACCTTGACGCCATGGGCTATAACGCCGCCAGCACCGATCCGCTCTATAAGCACATTCCTTTTACCCTGACGCAGCGCGACGGCGTAAGCTTCGGTCTGTTTTACGACAACCTGAGCAGCAGCTGGCTCGATCTCGGCAACGAGCTGGACAATTATCACCTGCCGTATCGACGCTACCGCGCCGAAGCGGGCGATCTCGACTACTACATGATGCTGGGGCCGAAGCTGCTGGATGTGACGCAGGCTTTTGTGCGCCTGACCGGCCGCACTATTTTCCAGCCGAAGTGGAGCCTGGGCTACAGCGGTTCGACCATGCACTACACCGACGCGCCCGACGCGCAGCAGCAGCTACAGGGCTTTATCCGTCTCTGCCGCGAACACGAAATTCCCTGCGACTCGTTCCAGCTTTCGTCGGGCTACACCTCCATCAACAACAAGCGCTATGTCTTTAACTGGAACTACGACAAGGTGCCGAATCCCAACGGCATGAGCGAGGCGTTCCACGCCGCGGGCATGAAGCTGGCGGCCAATATCAAACCCTGTCTGCTGCAGGATCATCCGCGCTATCAGGAAGTGGCGTCGCAGGGACTCTTTATTCGCGACTCGGAGCAGGATCGCCCGGAGCGCTCGGTGTTCTGGGATGATGAGGGATCGCACCTCGACTTTACTCATCCGCAGGCGGTGCGCTGGTGGCAGGAGAACGTGACCACGCAGCTGCTGGAGAAGGGCATCGACGCCACCTGGAATGACAATAACGAATATGAAGTCTGGGACGGCGAAGCGCGCTGTCACGGCTTCGGCCAGAGTATCGCCATTAAGCATATTCGTCCGGTGATGCCGCTGCTGATGATGCGCGCCTCGCTGGAGGCGCAGCAGCGCTTCGCGCCGGAGAAGCGTCCCTATCTGATCTCCCGTTCCGGCTGCGCCGGTATGCAGCGCTACGTGCAGACATGGAGCGGTGATAACCGCACCAGCTGGCAGACGCTGCGCTACAACATCCGCATGGGGCTGGGCATGAGCCTGTCCGGGCTGTTCAACGTCGGCCACGATGTGGGCGGCTTCTCTGGCGACAAGCCGGACGCCGAGCTGTTTGTGCGCTGGGTGCAGAACGGCGTGATGCATCCGCGCTTTACCATCCATTCGTGGAACGACGATCACACCGTGAACGAGCCCTGGATGTATCCGGAGGTGACGCCGCTGATCCGCGAGGCGATCCGTCTGCGCTATCGTCTGATGCCCTACCTCTACACGCTGCTGTGGCAGGCGAGCACGCAGGATGAGCCGATGCTGCGTCCAACCTTCCTCGATCACGAAGAGGACAGCGAGACTTACCGGGAAAACGACGACTTTCTGCTGGGTCGCGATCTGCTGGTCGCCAGCGTGGTGGAAGAGGGCAGCCGCGAGCGCGAGGTCTATCTGCCGCGCAACGCCCACGGCTGGTATGACTGGCACAGCGGCCAGTGGCTGGCGGGCGGACAAACCGTCACGCTGGATGCGCCGCTTGACCGCTTGCCGCTGCTGGCGCGCGCCGGTTCCGCCATTCCGCTGGGACGCTGCGAAACCACGACCGATGCGCGGCTCGACAGGGTGCGCGAGCTTCAGCTGTGGCCTGTGCCAGGCGAGGCGCACACGGAGGGCGAGTTTTTCGATGACGACGGCGAAAGCCACGGCTGGCAGCAGGGCAATGCGCTCTGGATGCGCTGGACGCTGCAGAGCAGTCGCGAACGCCTTGAGCTGACGCTGGAGAAGCGCGGCGATTATCAACCCGCGTGGCGTGAAATTGAGGTGTTACTGCCCGCTGGCGAGACGCGTGAGCTATGGATCAACGGCGAGCAAACGGCGCGGTTCAGCCTGTAAGGCGCAGCGCCCCGCAAAGCAAAACGGCCCGCACCAGGGATGGCGCGGGCCGGGTGAGCACAGATGCCTTAAGCGACTTCACGGTCGGGCCGTTCGGCCCGCACAGGCACCTTAGCTGTTAGCGCCGTGGCTTTCCGTATTCATACGTCCCAGATCTTTGTCGACCAGGAACAGGCCTTCGCCTTTGTTGCCTACCAGCGCCAGCTTATCCAGTACGGTTTTGAATAGCTTCTCTTCTTCATGCTGCTCAGCAACATACCACTGCAGGAAGTTAAAGGTGGAGTAGTCGAGCGACGTAATAGCCGCATGCGCCAGCTCGTTAATTTTGCGGGTAATCAGCTTTTCATGATCCAGCGCCTGCTCCAGCAGTTCCGGCAGCGAGTTATAGGCGACCGGCGGCGCGGCGATGGTGCCCAGCACCGGCATAGCGCCCGTATCGCTCAGGTATTCAAACAGGCGCTGCATGTGCTCCATCTCTTCACGGGAGTGCTCTTTCAGAAATGCCGCTGCGCCTTCCAGACCTTTATCGCTGCACCACGCGCTCATCTGTAAATAGAGATTAGCGGAGAAAAATTCGAGGTTAAGTTGATCGTTAAGACGCGAAGTCATTTCAGCAGTCAGCATGGTCGATTCCTTTAAAGAGGCAAAATAATTAGCAGGGGAGAAGTGGTGAATTATGCACCATGAGACCGGGCAAAAGATAGCTTTTTACTAAAAAATTACATTTTATCCGATTGATTTAAATAGAATTATTTAGTTATTTGAATACGAGCGATTATCATTCTGCGGTACGTTTCCCGTCGCGCTCGCCTGGCGCGGCGCATCTGCACACTCTCGGTGCAACGCCGCCTGCATTGCCGGCCGGTTACAAAAACAGAAAGATATTCGCTGCCTCATTAGCTCGCTGAGAAATATAAACCGGCGCAGATTTAATCAATTATTTATTCAAAACGCAGGGAGAGAAAAACTTTATTTTCAAAAGAGAGCTTTTACGGCGGTTGGCATAAAACCTGCAGCTACCAGAGTTCCATATATTGCAACCAATAAACGACTTCGCGGGAATAATCATGTCTGACGAAAAAATAGCGCTGAGAAGCGAGCGCGTCTCAGCCAGTAAAGGAAGTTATCTGGCGCTGTTTGTCGCGGTGCTCTTTTTTTCAGGATTGCTCTACAAGATCGACGGCTTTCGCTGGCTGGGGGCCTTTGACTTTACCACGCTGGGCGGCAGCTTCGGCACCATGAAAGATCCCGCCAGCAACACCTTCCTCGGCGCGGGCGGGCTGAGCGCCAAAGCGGGCTTTCTGTTCGCGCTCTCGCTGACGCCGACCGTGATGCTGGCGCTGGGTGTGCTGGAGATTTTCACCCACTACGGCGCGATGCGCGCGGCGCATAAGCTGCTGACGCCGCTACTGCGGCCGTTGATGGGGCTGCCGGGACGCTGCGGGCTGGCGTTGATCACCGACCTGCAGAGCACTGACGCGGGCGCGGCGCTGACGAAAGAGATGTATGACCGCGGCCAGGTCACTAAAAAAGATATTGTGGTGATGAGCGCCTGGCAATATTCCGGCGCGGGATTAATCAATAACTATTTCGCCATCGGATCGGCATTATTCGCCTCAATGACGCTGCCAATTATTATTCCGCTCGCGTTAATGTTCGTTCTTAAATTTGTCGGTGCGGCGTTGACGCGTTGTGTGTTAAACAGTGTTTATAAAAAGGATTTCGACCATGGAAAATAACGGCGCGGTTAAAGTCAGCCAGAATCCCTTTGATATTTTCGTTACCGGCGCGCGCAAGGGTTTCCACATCGCTATCCATAACCTGATGCCTAATGTGGTGATGGCTTATGTGCTGGCGGAAGTGCTCAACCTGCTCGGCATCATGCCGTTTCTCGGCAACGTTTTCGCGCCGGTAATGGGCCTGTTCGGCCTGCCGGGCGAAGCCATTACCGTGTTGCTGACCGCCTGGCTCTCCTCCTCGGCCGGTACGGGAGTAGCGGTGAGCCTGCTGGCTAAAGGGGTGTTGACCGGCGCGGACATTACTATCCTCGCGCCTGCGATTTTCCTGATGGGATCGCAGCTGCAGTACATGGGACGTCTGCTGGGCGTGGCCGATGTGCCAAAAAAATACTGGCCGCTGCTGATGCTGGTGAGCGTTATCAATGCGGCGATCGCGATGTTCGTTATGCGTCTTTTTATCTAGGAGAGAAGCGGTGTCAAAGGTCTTAGAGCATTATCACTACCTGCATGAAATTCCGGAGCTGGGCTTTCAGGAATTTAAAACCTCTGCTTATATCGCCGAACAGCTGGAAAAGGCGGGGCTGAAGGTAACGCGTAATATCAACCAGACCACCGGTATCGTGGCGGAGATCGACAGCGGCGTGCCTGGGCCGGTGCTGGCGCTGCGCGCCGATATGGACGCGCTCGGCCATATTATCGACGGCGTGGCCTGCGCGCGCCATACCTGCGGTCACGATGGCCACTCCTCCGTGGTGCTGACCGCCGCGCAGGAGCTGCTGGCGGAAGGCGCGGTAAAAAAAGGACGCCTGAAAATTCTGTTTCAGCCAGCCGAAGAGCTGGGTGCCGGCGCGCTGGCGATGGTAGAAGGCGGCGCGCTGGATGACGTGGAGATGATCTTCGGTTTCCATCTGCGTCCGCTGGAGGAGTGCGTGGTCGGCCAGGCGACGCCAGCAGTACTCTATTCCGCCTGCTCGACGCTGGAAGCCACTATCAAAGGCGCGCCCGCGCACGCCGCGCGCCCGCATCTCGGCGTTAACGCGCTGGACGCGGCGGTGCAGGCGGTCAATGCGGTAAACGCGATTCACCTCTCGCCGGGGCTTAACTGGAGCGTGAAGGCGACCCGTTTTCTCTGCGACGCGGGCGTCACCAACTCGGTGCCTGACGAGGCGCGGGTGGTATGGGATCTGCGTTCGCAGGAGAACGCGCCGATGGAGGCGCTGAAAGAGAAGGTAACCCAGGCGATCCAGCACAGCGTCGCAGCGCTGGGCGGCACGGCGAACATCGTGGTGCTGAAAGAGATGCCTGCGGCGGAGATCGATAATGAGGCGACGGAGGTGATCCGCGCGGCGATTACCGAGGTGCTGGGCGCAGAGGGGCTGCTGGAGGCGAAAACCACGCCGGGCAGCGAGGACTTCTTCTTTTATCCGGTGAAGCGCCCGAACGTGAAGGCGGGCTTCTGGGGACTGGGCACCAACCTGGTGCCGGGCCTGCATCATCCCGATATGCACTTCGATCTTAACGCGCTGGAAAACGGCGTGAATATTTTCAAATCCTGCGTAAAAAGGGTGCTGGGGTAACCAGGCGAATGCCCGCCTGAGGGCGGGCTGTGCTGAAATTTTCCCTGCCTCTGTTCGCCGCCGCGCGCAAAATATTGTATGCTATGCCGCCTTAACGAAGACTGGGTAACCGGAATCGCCGCCAATGTAGAACGCGCATCAACCACCGCCTTCTGACGCTGTTGCGTCACGCCTGGCTCCGTTTACCTGCCGGATTTCCGGCCATCATGATTACTCTGCAGCGTCCTCTCGTGTGACGTTGCCTCGATGAGAAGAACTCACTCATGTCTAATTTCATGCAAGAGGTGGCGCGCCGCCGCACCTTTGCGATCATTTCGCACCCCGATGCCGGTAAAACCACCATCACTGAAAAAGTGCTGCTGTTCGGACAGGCTATTCAGACTGCCGGTACGGTAAAAGGCCGCGGCTCCAGCCAGCACGCTAAATCGGACTGGATGGAGATGGAGAAGCAGCGCGGCATCTCTATCACTACTTCGGTAATGCAGTTCCCCTATCGTGAGAGCCTGGTCAACCTGCTCGACACCCCAGGGCACGAAGACTTCTCGGAAGATACCTACCGCACCCTGACGGCGGTGGACTGCTGCCTGATGGTGATCGACGCGGCGAAAGGCGTCGAGGATCGTACCCGCAAGCTGATGGAAGTTACTCGCCTGCGCGACACGCCGATCCTGACCTTTATGAACAAGCTCGACCGCGATATCCGCGACCCGATGGAGCTGCTGGATGAGGTGGAGAGCGAGCTGAAAATCGCCTGCGCGCCGATCACCTGGCCTATCGGCTGCGGCAAGCTGTTCAAAGGGGTTTACCACCTCTATAACGACGAAACCTATCTCTACCAGACGGGGCAGGGCCACACCATTCAGGAAGTGCGCATTGTCAAAGGGCTGGATAACCCGGAGCTGGATAACGCGGTCGGAGAAGAGCTGGCGGCGCAGCTGCGCGAGGAGCTGGAGCTGGTAAAAGGCGCTTCGCATGAATTCGATCGCGAGCTGTTCCTGAGCGGCGAAATCACGCCGGTCTTCTTTGGCACCGCGTTGGGCAACTTCGGCGTCGATCATATGCTTGACGGCCTGGTCTCCTGGGCGCCTGCGCCGATGCCGCGCGCGACCGACGTGCGTACCGTTACCGCGCAGGAAGAGAAGTTCACCGGCTTCGTGTTTAAAATTCAGGCCAATATGGACCCGAAACACCGCGACCGCGTCGCCTTTATGCGCGTCGTTTCTGGTAAATATGAGAAGGGCATGAAGCTGCGCCAGGTGCGCACCGGCAAAGATGTGGTGATCTCCGACGCGCTGACGTTTATGGCGGGTGACCGCTCGCACGTAGAAGAGGCCTGGCCGGGCGATATCATCGGCCTGCACAACCACGGCACCATCCAGATCGGCGACACCTTTACTCAGGGCGAGAACATGAAGTTCACCGGCATTCCGAACTTTGCCCCTGAGCTGTTCCGTCGTATCCGCCTGCGCGATCCGCTCAAGCAGAAACAGCTGCTGAAAGGGCTGGTACAGCTGTCGGAAGAGGGCGCGGTACAGGTGTTCCGTCCGGTGCACAACAACGACCTGATCGTTGGCGCGGTGGGTGTGCTGCAGTTTGACGTCGTTGTGGCGCGTCTGAAAAGCGAATACAACGTCGAAGCGATCTACGAAGCGATTAACGTTTCCACGGCGCGCTGGGTTGAGTGCAGCGATGCGAAGAAATTCGACGAGTTCCAGCGTAAAAACGAGGTCAACCTCGCGCTGGACGGCGGCGACAACCTGACCTACATCGCGCCGACCATGGTGAACCTGAACATCACGCAGGAACGCTATCCTGACGTAATCTTCCGCAAAACCCGCGAGCATTAATCCGCGCTACAACAGGGCCGCCCAGCTTTGGCTGGCCCTGTTCTTCCCTTCCAGACTCCTCCTAAAAATGCTGTTTTTTCTCTTAACTGGCGTGTGATCAACCAGTTATTCAAGCAGAACGCGAAACACCGACTATGATTATTCTGTCGGACGGCAAAAGAGAAGTTACTTCTTAATGACGTCCAACGATGCAGCAGCGCCGTTTGCTGCTGTTGCGCCCACGGGTGTGGGTGAGCTCACTGACAGAAGGAAGATATCGATGAATAAGACTAAGATTGCCCAAACGCTGATGGCGGTAATGGTTGGTTCCGCCCTGTTAAGCGGCAGCGCCCTGGCTGATGACTCGCTGACGCAAAAAGCGCAGCAAAGCGCGGATAACGCCGGTGCGAAAATCAATAGTTCTATGAAAAAAGTCGATGGATTTATGGATGACAGCGCCGTCACCGCAAAAGCCAAAGCGGCTCTGGTGGATGACGAAGCAATAAAAAGTACGGATATCTCCGTGAAAACGCACGATGGCGTAGTGACCCTGAGCGGTTTTGTCACCTCGCAGGATCAGGCTGAAAAAGCCGTCGCCGCCGTGAAAAAAGTGGAAGGTGTGAAATCCGTCAGCGACAAACTGCACGTTAAAGACAGCAAATCACAAAGTATGAAGGGATATGCCGGCGATGCGGCAACGACTAGCGAAATTAAAGCTAAACTGTTAGCCGATGACATTGTTCCTTCGCGTAACGTCAAGGTAGAAACCACTGACGGCGTCGTCCAGCTCTCAGGAACCGTCGCGACTAAAGCGCAGTCGGATCGCGCTGAAAGCATCGCGAAAGCCATTGAAGGCGTGAAAAGCGTTAAGAATGACCTGACCGTGAAGTCTTAACGTCGTGAGCGCGGCGTCTGCGTGACGCCGTACTGACAAAACAAGACCCAAACTGGGAAGAAACAAGCAGTTCGATTTCACTATGGTAAGGAGAGGCTTATGTTTCGTTGGGGTATTATTTTTCTGGTAATTGCACTGATCGCGGCGGCGTTAGGATTTGGCGGCCTCGCCGGTACGGCAGCATGGGCGGCTAAAGTTGTCTTCGTTGTCGGTATTATCCTGTTCCTCGTGAGCCTGTTTACCGGCCGCAAACGACCCTGACCGGTTGTGTCATTCTGATTTTTGCAACGAGCATGCATAAAGCGGAGGCCAGCCAGCTGCCGCGCGGCGTTAAGGATAACGCACTACGCGCGGCAGCCGTCGCCAGAGAGAGTGGCGGCGGGTCGGGAGAAGAACATGGCTGGTTCTCCGGGATGCCGTTGCGTGAGTGGACTGATGCAACAGTAAACCTCAGAACCCTTCTGAGGAACAGAAGTGGGTATCCGGATCCCTGTAACGCTGGGCGCAACAGAGCCTTTAGCACTATCCCCCTTTAAAGCACAAAAAATCGCCCTGGTCTGCGAAGGCGGCGGTCAACGCGGCATTTTTACCGCAGGCGTGCTGGATGAGTTCCAGCGAGCGAAATTCAATCCCTTCGATCTTTTTATCGGCACCTCGGCGGGCGCGCAGAATCTCTCAGCCTTTGTCTGCGGGCAGCAAGGCTACGCGCGACGCGTTATTACGCGCTATACCACCAGCAAACTCTTTTTCGATCCGCTGCGTTTCGTGCGCGGCGGTAATCTGATCGATCTCGACTGGCTCATTGACGTTACCCAGCGCGAATTTCCGCTGGCGCTGGAGAGCGGCAGACTGTTGTTCGACGGCGGGCGCGAATTTTATATGTGCGCCTGCCGCAGCGACGACTACACGCCCGGCTATTTCGCGCCCACCAGCGCCAACTGGCACGATCTGATTAAAGCCTCAAGCGCCATCCCCGGCTTCTACCGGCTCGGCGTCGATCTGGAAGGCATCAGCTATCTCGACGGCGGCATCAGCGACGCCATTCCGGTGCGGGAAGCCGCGCGACGCGGCGCAGACACCATTGTAGTGATCCGCACCGTACCGTCGCAGATGTTCTACACGCCAAAATGGGTGAAGCGTATGGAGCGCTGGCTTAGCGCCAGCGCGCTGCAGCCGATGATCAATATCCTGCACCATCACGAAGCGAGCTACCGTGAAATTCAGCAGTTTATTGAGCAGCCGCCCGACGACCTGCGTATTATCGAAATCTATCCGCCGCACGTGCTGGCGAGTATGGCGCTGGGCAGCCGCATCTCCTCTTTAAATCAGGACTATCATCTGGGACGACGCTGCGGCTGCTACTTTCTCGCCACGCTGGGCAAGTGGTTAAGCGACGCCGAGCCGTTCACGCGCTATACCACCGTCACGCCGCCCGCGCCTGTGGCTAACGCGCCTGACAACCGGCCAGTTATGACGCCGCCGGTCGCGGGCAACGACGCAGACTATGATGAAGGTTCACTGGCATGAGATTTACCGATACCCACTGCCATTTCGATTTCCCGCCCTTTGTCGGCGATGAAGAGGGAAGCATTGCGCGCGCCGCCGAGGCGGGCGTGGAGCGCATTATCGTACCGGCGGTCGATGCCAGCCGTTTTGCGGGTATCGCCGCGCTGGCGGCCCAGCATCAGGCGCTATATGCGGCGCTCGGCCTGCATCCCATCGCCATCGATCGCCACGAGGATGCGCATCTCGACCAGCTGGAAAGCTGGCTGCAACGCAAACCGGCGAAGCTGGTGGCAATAGGCGAGATCGGCCTCGATCTCTATATGGAAAATCCGGATTTTGCGCGTCAGGAATATTTGCTGGATGCGCAGCTACGGCTGGCGAAGCAGTATGAACTGCCGGTGATCCTGCATTCGCGCCGCACCCACGACAAGCTGGCGCTGCATCTGCGCCGTCACGATCTGCCGCGCCGCGGCGTGGTACACGGTTTCGCCGGCAGCCTGCAGCAGGCGCAGGCCTTTATCAGGCTCGGCTACGCTATCGGCGTCGGCGGCACCCTGACCTATGCGCGCGCCAGCAAAACCCGCAACACCCTGGCGCAGCTGCCTCTGGAAGCGCTGCTGCTGGAGACCGACGCGCCCGATATGCCGCTGTACGGCTTCCAGGGGCAGCCGAACCGGCCAGAGCGCGCGCGGCTGGTGTGGCAAACCCTGTGTGAACTGCGCCCGGAGCCGCCGCAGGCGATCGCCGAGGCGCTGTGGCGCAACACGCAACGCCTGTTCAACCTGCCTGATTAATGCTCTCCTGATGTGATAATAGTAACATCACGCTTCTCTGCGTTATAATTAGCCCTAACGCATTCCGTTCATGGCGGCAGTGTGATGAATCCCACATAAAATGCCGCTTTCTGTTGTTAGAATTATCACATTCAACCGGCGCTTTAACGCCAGTTTGTTATCTGGAGAACACCATGACCGACATTACCGCTGCGGCGCAGCGCGCGCTGCAACTGATGGATCTGACCACCCTGAATGAAGACGATACCGACGAGAAAGTGATCGCGCTCTGCCGCCAGGCGAAATCGCCAGCGGGCAATACCGCCGCGATTTGCATCTATCCGCGTTTTATCCCGGTCGCGCGCAAAGCGCTGCGCGAGCAGGGCACGCCCGATATCCGCATCGCCACCGTGACTAACTTCCCACACGGCAATGACGATATTGATATCGCGCTGGCGGAAACCCGCGCAGCCATCGCCTATGGCGCAGATGAAGTGGACGTGGTCTTCCCTTATCGCGCCCTGATCGCTGGCAACGCCCAGATCGGCTTTGAGCTGGTAAAAGCCTGTAAAGAGGCGTGCGCGCAGGCTGACGTACTGTTGAAGGTGATTATTGAAAGCGGCGAGCTGAAAGATGAAGCGCTGATCCGTCAGGCTTCTGAAATCGCCATCGACGCAGGCGCAGACTTTATCAAAACCTCTACCGGCAAGGTGCCGGTCAACGCCACGCCGGAAGTGGCGCAAATCATGATGAGCGTGATCCGCGATAAAGGCGTGAAAGAGAAGGTCGGCTTTAAACCGGCGGGCGGCGTGCGCAGCGCGGAAGACGCAGCCATCTACCTCAAGCTGGCGGACGATATCCTGGGCGAAGGCTGGGCCGACGCGCGCCACTTCCGCTTTGGCGCATCCAGCCTGTTAGCCAGCCTGCTGAATGCGCTGGGCCATCAGACCGCTTCCAGCAAAGCGGGCTACTGATTGCGTGACGGCGGCCGCAGGCCGCCATTCTCATCACAACCCTGATTAAGGGGGCGACTTTGTTTCTGCCGCAAGAAATCATTCGTAAAAAACGCGACGGCCAGACGCTGAGTGAAGAGGAGATCCGCTTCTTCATCAACGGCGTGCGCGACAACAGCGTTTCTGAAGGACAGATCGCCGCGCTGGCGATGACCATCTTTTTTCACGATATGTCGCTGCCGGAGCGCGTGGCGCTCACCATGGCGATGCGCGACTCCGGCACCGTATTGAACTGGCAGTCGCTGAATCTCAACGGGCCGGTGGTTGATAAGCACTCAACCGGCGGCGTCGGCGACGTTACCTCGCTGATGCTGGGGCCGATGGTGGCGGCCTGCGGTGGCTATGTGCCGATGATCTCCGGACGCGGCCTCGGCCATACCGGCGGCACGCTGGACAAGCTGGAGGCTATTCCTGGCTTTGATATTTTCCCGGACGACGATCGCTTCCGCCAGATCATCAAACAGACAGGCGTAGCGATTATCGGCCAGACCAGCTCGCTCGCGCCGGCGGATAAGCGCTTCTACGCCACGCGCGATATCACCGCGACCGTGGATTCCATCCCGCTGATCACCGCCTCTATCCTGGCGAAAAAGCTGGCGGAAGGGCTGGATGCGCTGGTGATGGACGTTAAAGTCGGGTCAGGCGCCTTTATGCCGACCTTCGAAGCCTCGCTTGAGCTGGCTCAGGCGATTGTCGGCGTGGCGAACGGCGCGGGCTGCACAACCACTGCGCTGCTGACCGATATGAACCAGGTGCTGGCTTCAAGCGCAGGCAACGCGCTGGAAGTGCGCGAAGCGGTGCGCTTTCTCACCGGCGCGGAGCGCAATCCGCGTCTGCTGGAGGTCACGCTGGCGCTGTGCAGCGAAATGCTCATCTCCGGCAAGCTGGCGGCCAGCGAAGAAGAGGCGCGCCGTAAGCTGTTGCAGGTGCTGGAAAACGGCCAGGCGGCGGACGTGTTCGCGCGGATGGTCGCGGCGCAGGGCGGCCCGGCTGATTTTATCGAGCGCCACGAGGCTTATCTGCCGCAGCCGATGCTCAGCAAGGCGGTCTACGCCGATCGCTCCGGCATCGTCAGCAGCATGGATACGCGCGCGCTGGGGATGGCGGTGGTCGCGATGGGCGGCGGGCGCCAGCGCGCCAGCGACGCTATCGACTACAGCGTGGGGCTTAGCGATATGATTACCCTGGGCGAACGCGCCGATACGCAGCGTCCGCTGGCGATCGTGCATGCCAGCAGCGAGGCGAGCTGGCTGCAGGCGGCCGCGGCGGTGAAGGCGGCGGTCACGCTGAGCGACAGCGCGCCGGAAGCCACGCCCGTGGTCTATCGCCGCGTTAGCGCCAGCACATAACATTATCAGGCCGCAAAAGTGCGGCTTTATGCTGCCTCTGAGCAGGCATTCGGGTATACTGATCTGATCGCTTTTTTTTGACTTGTCACGCGCATATGCGCAGGAGACTTGCATGAAACGTGCTTTTATTATGGTGCTTGATTCCTTCGGAATCGGCTCAAGCAAAGACGCCGATAAATTCGGCGACGCAGGATCGGACACGCTGGGACATATCGCCGAGGCGTGCTTTAACGGCGAAGCGGACAAAGGCCGTAAAGGCCCGCTGCATCTGCCGAACCTGACCGCGCTGGGGCTGGGTAAAGCCGCCGAGCTTTCGACTGGCCGCTTCCCGCTGGGCCTCGATCCCAATGCGGAAATCAAAGGCGCTTACGCCTACGCCAGCGAACTCTCTTCCGGTAAAGATACTCCCTCCGGCCACTGGGAAATTGCGGGCGTGCCGGTGCTGTTCGACTGGGGTTACTTCACCGACAAAGAGAACAGCTTCCCGCAGGAACTGCTCGACAAGCTGGTCGAGCGCGCGAAATTGCCGGGCTATCTGGGCAACTGCCACTCTTCCGGGACGGTGATCCTTGACCAGCTGGGCGAAGAGCATATGAAAACCGGCAAGCCGATTTTCTATACCTCGGCGGACTCGGTGTTCCAGATCGCCTGTCATGAAGAGACTTTCGGTCTCGATCGCCTCTATGAACTGTGCGAGATTGCCCGCGAAGAGCTGACCGAAGGCGGCTACAATATCGGCCGCGTTATCGCGCGTCCGTTTGTCGGCGACAAAGCGGGCAGCTTCGAGCGTACCGGCAATCGCCACGACCTGGCTGTCGAACCGCCTTCGCCGACCATGCTGAAAAAGCTGGTGGACGAGAAGGGCGGCGAAGTGATCTCGGTAGGTAAAATTGCCGATATCTACGCTCATCAGGGCATTACGCAAAAGGTCAAAGCCACCGGTCTGGACGCGCTGTTTGACGCCACTATCGAGCAGATGAAAAACGCGCCTGACCAGTCGATCGTCTTTACCAACTTCGTCGATTTCGACTCGACCTGGGGACACCGCCGCGACGTCGTCGGCTACGCGGGTGGGCTGGAGCTGTTCGACCGTCGTTTGCCGGAGCTGATGGCGCTGGTAAAAGAGGATGACATTCTGATCCTGACGGCTGACCACGGTTGCGATCCAACCTGGCAGGGCACCGAGCATACGCGCGAGCATATTCCGATTCTGATCTACGGACCGAAAGTTAAACCCGGCTCGCTGGGCTATCGCGAGACGTTCGCCGATATCGGTCAGACGATTGCGCACTATTTTGGCCTGTCCGATATGGACTACGGCAAGAGCATGCTGTAAACAGAGCCGCTGAATTTAAAAAGGATAAACAACAATGGCAACTCCTCACATTAATGCAGAAATGGGCGATTTCGCTGACGTCGTGCTGATGCCTGGCGACCCGCTGCGCGCGAAGCACATCGCGGAAACCTTTCTGGAAAATCCGGTTGAAGTAAACAACGTGCGCGGCATGCTGGGCTATACCGGCACCTATAAAGGCCGCAAAATCTCCGTTATGGGCCACGGCATGGGCATCCCGTCCTGCTCGATCTACACCAAAGAGCTGATTACCGACTTTGGCGTGAAAAAGATCATCCGCGTCGGCTCGTGCGGCGCGGTACGCGCGGACGTTAAGCTGCGCGATATCGTTATCGGCATGGGCGCCTGCACCGACTCTAAAGTCAACCGCATGCGTTTCAAGGATCACGACTTCGCGGCGATTGCTGACTTCGACATGGTGCGCAACGCGGTTGACGCGGCTAAGGCGCTGGGCGTAGACGCGCGCGTCGGCAACATCTTCTCTGCCGACCTGTTCTACACGCCAGATCCGCAGATGTTCGACGTGATGGAAAAGTACGGCATCCTGGGCGTAGAGATGGAAGCGGCGGGTATCTACGGCGTGGCGGCAGAATTTGGCGCGAAAGCGCTGACCATCTGCACCGTTTCCGACCATATCCGCACCCATGAGCAGACCACCTCTGCCGAGCGTCAGACCACCTTCAACGATATGATTAAGATCGCGCTGGAGTCGGTGCTGCTGGGCGACTAAGCCTGCGCTTGCCTCTCCCCGTCTCGTCCGTATAAAACGCGAGACGGGGAATATCAGGCGATTTTCGTAACATTCTCACCAAATGACACACTTTTCACCACTCCTGTGCATCTTCCTGCTGGTGCTCACCTCTTAGCTGCCTATCATTAGCGCGACAACAAAAAATAACCTGTCCGCCAATGCCGCCTAATGAATTTTCGTAATTTCGAAGCTGAAGAAAAGCTCTTCGCGCGTCGCGCGCTGGTCGCCTTTGCGCTGGTCGTTATCTGTTTCACTATTCTCGGCGTTAACCTCTATCGACTGCAGGTGCGCGATCACAGCTACTATCAGACGCGATCTAACCAGAACGATATCAAAATGATCCCAGTCGCGCCGACGCGCGGGCTGATCTACGATCGCAACGGTATTCCGCTGGTGCATAACGTCACCTGGTACGACATTACGCTGACGCCGTACAAAATCGACGATATGCAGGCGACGCTGAAAGCGCTGACACCCATCGTTGACCTGAAGCCGGACGAGATCGACGCCTTTACCCGCGCGCTGAAGCAGAGCAGCCGCTACAAACCCGTGATGCTGAAAGAGGAGCTGACTGACGAAGAGGTGGCGCGCTTCTCGGTGAATCAGTATCGCTTTACCGGCGTCAGCATCGATACCTATCAGGATCGTGAATATCCTTACGGCGCGGACTTAGCGCACGTTGTCGGCTACGTCTCCAAGATTAACGACAACGACTATAAGCGTCTGAACGCCGCGGGCATCGCGGAGAACTACGCCGCCGACCATAATATCGGCAAGCAGGGCATCGAGGGCTATTACGAATCGCTGCTTCACGGCAAGCCCGGCTATCAGGAAGTGGAAGTGGATAACCATGGCCGCATCGTGCGCGTGCTGAAAGAGGTGCCGCCGGTCGCGGGTAAAAATATTACCCTGACCATCGATCTGCATTTGCAGCAGTACATAGAGAGCCTGCTGGCCGGGCAGCGCGCGGCGGTGCTGGTGGAGGATCCGCACGACGGCTCGGTGCTGGCGATGGTCTCCAGCCCCAGCTACGATCCTAACCCCTTTGTAAAAGGCATCAGCTATCAGTCCTACAAGACGCTGTTGCAGGACAAGAATCTGCCGCTGATTAATCGCGTCACTCAGGGACTCTATCCGCCTGCTTCAACGGTGAAGCCCTATATGGCGATGTCGGCGCTGCTGACCGGCGTCATCACGCCGCAGACCACTTTCTTCGGCGCGCCGACCTGGACGCTGCCGGGCACCGACCGCCGCTACCGCGACTGGAAAAAGAGCGGCCACGGCATGCTGGACGTCACCAAAGCGATTGAGGAGTCCGCCGACACCTTCTTCTATCAGGTGGCGTTTATGATGGGCATCGACCGTATTCACAGCATGCTCAGCCAGTTCGGCTACGGCAAATCAACCGGCATCGACCTAAACGAAGAGTACAACGGCCTGCTGCCGAGCCGCGACTGGAAGCTCAAGGTGCATAAAAAAGGGTGGTATCAGGGCGACACGGTCTCGGTGGGTATTGGGCAGGGCTACTGGATCGCCACGCCGATTCAGATGGTGAAGGCGATGGTAGCGCTGATCAATAACGGTAAAGTGATTGCGCCGCATCTGCTGGCAAAAGCGGAGCGCGGCAAATCGGTGGAGCTTTATCAGCCTGCGCTGCCTCAGCCGCAGATCGGCGACGCGCGCTCGCCTTACTGGGCGCTGGTGCGCCGCGCGATGTTCGGCATGGCTAACGCGCCGAACGGCACCGGCTATAAGTATTTCCATACCGCGCCTTACGGCATTGCGGCGAAGAGCGGCACCTCGCAGGTGTTCAGCCTGAAGCAGAACCAGACCTATAACGCGAAGATGATCCCGGTGCGCCTGCGCGACCATATCTTCTATACCGCGTTCGCGCCTTTTAACAATCCAAAGGTTGCGGTGGCGCTGATTCTGGAGAACGGCGGCAATGAAGGCGTGACCGCCGCGCCGGTTATGCGCGAGATCCTCGACCATATCTTCCTGCCGCCGCCGACCCCGGCGCCGGTCGAGACGGCGCATCAGCCGTAAAGCAGCGGCTTATCTGCCGTGGCAGAGCGTTACCGAAGTCCTCTTATTTACGCCCGCACTGACGCAAACGCTGCTTATCTGTTAAGCCGCTGCCAGCCAGATGAAGCATCTGGCTGGCGGCGCGATCAGCGGAAAAACACCCGATTGCGGCCATGCTTTTTCGCGTCGTAAAGCGCGGCGTCGGCGTTGTAGTAGAGGGTTTCAAAATCGCTGCCGGGCGCGCAATAGCTGACGCCCAGGCTGGCGGTCACCAGACGCTCCGGCAGCGCGTTAAGCGGCGAAGCGTTGAGCGAGGCGAGAATCGCGCCCGCTACGATCACCGCATCGGCCAGCCAGGTATTGGGCAGCAGCACCGTAAACTCTTCGCCGCCGATCCGGCCGATACTGGCAAGCGGCGGGAGGTTGCGCTGAATGCGCGCCACCATCTCACAGATGACTCTGTCGCCAACCGGATGACCATGCTCGTCGTTGATGCGCTTGAAGAAATCGATATCCAGAATAATCAGCGCCGCCGACGAGCGGGCCAGCGTCTGCGTAATGCGCTGAATAATGGCGCTGCGGTTCCAGACATCGGTCAGCGGATCGTGCGTCGCCTTATACTCCAGCTCGCGCGCCAGCTGCGCCAGGCGTTCATTGGCGCGGTTAAGCTCGCGTTCGGCGCGGTCGCTGCGCGAAATCATGCGCCAGGTTTCGCGCATCAGCCGCTGATAGTGCTGGTTTAACTGCTGCAGCGCGGCGCGGTAATCCTCCGCCTTCAGGCTGGGCTGCGCCGCCACGTCGCTGGCGCGGTTGAGCGCCTGGGTCTCTTCACTGAACAGCTCTTTCAGCTCCATCATTGCGGCGTTTCCGCATGCAGCTGCACCGTCAGCGCGTCGAAATCGAGCTGCAGCTCCTGACCAAACTCTTCCGAAACGTCATCTTCCTCGTCGTAATGCCAGTTCAGCTGAATGGTATTGCCGCGCTGCGCCAGCTGGTTGAACTGGTCAAACAGCCCGAACAGCATCTTGGTGCTGGAGCTGTTGAAGTAGCTCAGCGCGATCTCCACGACGACCGGCTCGTCCTGACGCGGCTGCCAGCTCTCCAGCGCGCTCTGTAACGGGCGATAAAACGCGGCGGCGTTTTCCGGCCAGGATTCCCCTTTCAGGGTAAAACGCTGCGCGTCGAAGTCGAAATCGACGTGGGGCGTGCAGTCGGTGGCGGCAAGTTGAATGGTTTGCATAGAGGGATCTTTAATCATGACAGATGGTAGCCTTAAGCCAGAAAGCGGAGAATTCGCCAGCTTCCAGCGGACGCAGGTCATACTCCAGCGGTTCGCTGACGTCGCGCGCCAGGGTTAACAGACCGATATTGGCCCCTTTGCTCCAGGCGGGGCTTTCCGCGCGCAGACCATGGCGATAGGCCTGTTTAATCTCCTCGCTGCTCATTACGCGCAGCGATTCCAGATTGTCGCGCAGCCGATCGCAGGCGTCGTGATCGACCAGGTTGGTGCTTTCCAGCGTATATTTTCCCGCATCATAGCGTAGACAGACCGAACCGAAGCGGTAAAGCTGCTCCTCATGGGGCAAGGCGCGGCTGTCCTGCGAATAGCGCAGGATATTCTGTGCGATTTCGACAAAGCTGGAGAAAAGACGGCGGCGTACTTTGGCGGACCCTTCGTGATTCTCCAGAAACAGCCTGACGACTTCGCCCATTGCCGTAATATTCTGCGGCGAGAAAAAACCTGTGTATTGAAGCGCGACCAGACTCTGCGATCCGGCGACACAGGGCGCTTCCCTCAACGACCCGTTGTTCATACTTTTCCCGGTGCGGTTAATAACGCAGGCCGAACCAGGTCACATCGTCGCGACGCGCCTGATTGCCCTGCCACTGTAAATAGTCCTGCTGAAATGCCTGCGACAAAGCGGGCATCGGCAGATGCTGATACTGGGTAAGCAGCCGCTGAATGCGCTTTTTACCGAACATGATGTTGCGTTCGCCGCCCAGCTGATCGCTTACGCCGTCCGTAAAGATAAACAGCATGTCGCCGGGATGCAGCGGCAGCACATGTTCGCGCCACACATAGGCTTCCGGCGTATCGGTATAGCCGACGCCGACGCGATCGCTGTTGAGCGAGATGGCACCGTCGCTGACCTGTCCCAGCAGAAAGGCCTGGGTGCGTGCGCTGGCCCAGCGCAGCTGATGCTGTTCGGTATCCACCGACAGCACCATTGCGTCGCAGCCGTCGTTCGACAGCGAGGTTTGCTGCGACGCGCTCAGCTGGCCGAGGGTGCGTTTTATATGGTGGTTCAGCGCCTGCAAAATAGCGGCGGGCGAGGCGAGATCGCCTTGCTTCATCGCATTCTCCAGCGCCGACTGCAAGATGACGGTCATAAACGCGCCTGGGATGCCGTGGCCGGTACAGTCGGCGATCACCGCCATCCAGCCGGTCTCGTGGCGGTGAAAGGCGTAGTAGTCGCCGCCGACGCCGTCGCGCGGCTGCCAGTGCAGACACCAGTCACTCAGCATGCGATCCATCAGGCGAGTGGAACGATCCAGCATGGCGTCCTGGATCACGCGGGCATAGTCAATGCTTTGCAGGATCTGCTGATGCTGCTGCGCCTGTAGATCCGACACGCGGCGGATCAGATCGACGCCTAATCCAATGCCGACGTAACGCTCCTGCTCGGTAAGAATAAAACCGTCCGCAACCGATTTGTCGCCGTTCTCTACTACCTGCTGCGCGACGCTCTCCAGAGAACTGTCGATATCGATCACCAGCGGGAACTTGTCCATAAAAGCGATGCAGCTTTTTCTGTCATACAGTTCGCGGAAAAAGGGACGCGCCATCTGCGACAGGAAAATATGGCGGTTGATCATGCCGAAGGGCTTGCTCGCTTCGACCACCGGCAGGCCAATCAGATCCTTATGCTCCGTAAACAGCGCCATCACTGCGGCGTTGTCGGTATCGGGCGTGACGAAAGGAACGCTGATGCAAAGCACGCGGGCGCTGTAGCGGCTGGAGGCGGACGTCATCGCCGAAAGGCTGTCGGGCAGCTGCATGATGACCAGAACAGGTTGGTTAAGATTAATCCTAGATTAAAGGCGCTTGATGACGCTTTTATGTCAAAAAAGAAGGCGGATAAAAAGAGGGGGTTTATCGTGTGCTAAGGCAAATTCCCACGGAAAAGCCGGCAAATGCCGGCTTCACTGACTACTACTGGCTCAGGGTTTCGGTGACGTGGCTGATGGCACGCACCACTTCCGACGAGCTGTCGCGCAGCTCGCTGATGACGTCGCCAGCCTGCTGGGCCAGTACCACGCCCTCATCGGCGCGCTTCATATTGGACGCAATGCCCTGCAACGCTTTGGTCGCCAGCAGCTGATTTTGCTGCATCCGGCTTTCGATCTCGCTGGTGGCCTGATTGATATTAGCCGCCAGCGTGCGCACCTCATTCGCCACCACGGCGAAGCTGCGGCCGTGTGTGCCCGCGCGCGCCGCCTCTACAGCAGCGTTAAGTGCGATCAGGTTGGTTTGATCGGCGATGCGGCGAAT
Organism: Pantoea sp. ACRSB; assembly: GCF_022346905.1. Lineage (NCBI taxonomy): Bacteria > Pseudomonadati > Pseudomonadota > Gammaproteobacteria > Enterobacterales > Erwiniaceae > Pantoea > Pantoea sp. ACRSB. Next base: position 141,872 of record NZ_JAKRNL010000005.1, read on the forward strand.
GCTGGCAACAATCTCACCGATACGATCTGAGGAGTCGCTGAGATCGGAGATATCGTCTGAGATGCCATGCAGCTCGCCCGCCAGCGCGTTAATCGTCTGCACGCTATTTTCAATCACGCTGGCGCCGTGACGGGTGCTCTCGCGGGTCTGCAATGCCGTCTTATAAGCCTGCTGCGCGGCGTCGCGCTCCTGCTGGTTTTTCTCGACCTGGGCCGTCACGTCGGTGGCGAACTTCACCACCTTATAAAGGATGCCTTCAGCATCAAAAACCGGGTTATAAGTCGCGCGTAGCCAGACGGTGCGGCCCTGTTTATTCACGCGCTGGAACTGGCCGGAGATAAACTCGCCGCGATTGAGCTTTTCCCAGAACGCTTTATATTCGGCACTCTGGCGCAGCTCCTCGGAGCAGAAGCGGCTATGCGGCAGGCCGATTACCTCATCGGCGCGATAGCCCATGGTGTTGAGAAAGTTAGCGTTCGCCTTCAGCACTTCACCCTTGAGGTTGAAGGTGATAACCGCCATCGAGCGATCGATGGCGGTAGTCATGGCGCGCTGCTCCTGAGCGTCGATAATGCGCGCGGTAATATCGGTGGCGAGCTTAACGATTTTTACCACGCGACCGGCGCGGTCTCGAACCGGCACATAGTTCGCCTCCAGCCAGACCGGACGGCTGTTTTTCGCCAGGCGTAAGTACTTGTCGCTAAAGCTTTCGCCGCGCTTCAGGCGCAGCCAGAAGTCACGGTATTGAGAGGACTGCACAAAGTCGGCGGTACAGAACAGGCTGTGATGCTGACCGATAACCTCGTTCAGCGCGTAGCCCATCCGGTCGAGAAACAGCGAGTTAGCGTTAAGAATGATACCTTCCGGCGTGAACTCGATCATAGCGATAGCGCTGTTAAGCGAGTTAAGCGTCGCCGAAGGGCGCGTTTGTTTTTGCCACGCAAGGCGTGACAGAAGACCTGATGGAATAGTGGAAAACATGGTGCACCTTATTATGAGTATGAAGTGTCGCTATCGTTATCGGCAAAACTGGTGAAAAAGTCAGCGCAGCGGTGCGCGAGTGCACGTTTTTTTATCAGCTGTTTGGCGGGTTGCTATAAAACTCAGCAGTCAGTGACAATTTGATGAAAAGCGTTTGACGCTGCGAGGGCATTAAGGTTTAATGCGCCCCGTTGCCCGAATAGCTCAGTCGGTAGAGCAGGGGATTGAAAATCCCCGTGTCCCTGGTTCGATTCCGGGTTCGGGCACCACAAATTAAAGAACCCAGCCTTATGGCTGGGTTTTTGCTTTTGTGCGGAACCCGTTATCGAACAGGTTCGATAGCCTCGCCGCCTCCCTGCGGCTCGCCCTTGCGGGTTTGCCGCGCGGGCGCAACAAAGCAAAAATGCCCTCGGCATTTTGTCCGGGTCGGGCACCACAAATTTGAAACCCTCGCTTCGGCGGGGGTTTTTGCTTTTGTGCGGAACCCACCGCAGCTAACGCGCGCGTATGCCCGGCAGCACTACCACCATCCCCAGCGCCAGCGCGGCAAAGCCCAGTAACGCTGCGCTTGCGCCCAGTCCGGCAGAGGCTAAGCCAAACAGCGCCGAGCCTGCGACCTGTCCGGCCGCCAGCATAAAGAAGGCGACGCCAACGCCCGATGCCGTCGAGGCGGGCGTGGCGGCCGCGCCATAGACCAGCAGCACGCCGGAAAGCGTCACGTAGCCTGCGCCGCCCAGCGCTACGGCGGGAAAAAGCCACCACGAAAAGCCATCCAGGCTCGCCAGCAGCAACAGCGGCAGCGCCATACAAATTTGTGACAGACGATAGATTTGCACCAGGCTGAGCGCGCGTCGCGCCACGCCGGTCAGCGCGCCCGCAATCCCCGCGCCGCCGCTTATCAGCCAGAGCAGGCTGCTGGCGCGCGCATCCAGGTGAAGGTGATTACGCAGCATATCCGGGCCAAAGCTCCACCAGGCCGCGCTGGCGGATCCGCTAATAAAAGCCACGATCGCCAGACGTATCAGCGATCCTTGCCGCGCAAGATCGCGCCAGCCAGCACGATCTTGCACTCTGGCGCGACGATCGTTGGGCAAATAGCGCCGCGCCGGAACTAAACAGATCAAGGCGAGCAGCGCAAAGGCGACGCAGGCCGCACGCCAGCCGCCGGGCAGCATCAGCAGCACCGGCACAGACAGCATAATGCCCGCGCTGGTGCCGGCATTAATCGCCGTATTGGCGGACTCCTGCTGCGCAGGCGGTAGCGTGTCGCCGACTGCGCTGGCGATGGCAGGTGAGGCGACGCCCGCGCTCAGCCCGGCGATAAAGAGTCCGGCGGCGAGCATCAGCGGCGAAAAAGCGCAGGCGAGCAGCAGCAGGCCGCCAGCGGCGCAAAGCGCGGCGAGATAAGCCGAGGCTCTGGCACCAAAGCGTGCCACCAGCCAGGGCGCGGCGGCGGTGGAGAGACAGTAGGATATATAGCTACAGGCGGTGACGATCCCGGCGAGATGGATGCTGAACGGAATTTCCTGCATTACCGCAGGCATCATCAGGCCCCATGAAAAGCGCGCCATACCGTAGGTGACGGCAATCAGGGAAAAGCCGGTGACGCCCAGCGCCACGGAGGATCTCACGACTGCTCCGCGCGCGGCAGCAGCCGCTCGGCGGCATCGCCCGCGTGCTTCGCCGCGTCCGGCCCCAGCATCAGCGCCGAGATCACCGCTCCTTCAAACAACATCCAGACCGCATTCGCCATGCGCTCATCCGGCACGCAGTCGCCGATATAGCGGCGCAGCGCATAGCGATAGTCGAGCGCATGCGCTGCCAGCATCGGCTCTTTCTCCGCATATTCGCCCCAGGCTTTGATGAAAAAGCAGCCCTGCGCCCCATACTGTTCCGTCCATTCGCCAAGGGTCTCAAACAGCCGTCGCAGCGCCTGCGGATGCTGCGCAGGCGGGAGATCGCCGAAAAAGCGCGCCCGGCGCGCCGCCATCACGCTGAGGGTCAGCGCTTCGCGCGAGGCAAAGTGATGATAAAGCGTGCGCGTCGAGACGCCCGCTTCCCGGCACAGCTGGTCGGTGCTGGTGGCGTGAAAACCGTTGGTATAGAACAGCCTTTCAGCCGCCTGCAAAATATCGTCGCGTTTGTTCATACTATTAAAAGTAAACCGATCGTTTTACTTTTGCGTAGTGGCACAGACGATTTATTTTTTGGGCGGCGCGGAATTCAGCCGAGGCAGCGCAGATAGCGCGCCCCGGAGCGCATAACGACCTCCTTCGCCTGCTGCGTCACATCCTGTCCTTCAAACGCGCCGTAAAGCCGCGAAAACGCCAGCGCGTCGCAGCGGCGCAGCATCTCGCTCACCGTCGCGGCGGAGAGCGGCAGCATATTGGGGTAGCTCCACATAAACGAGACCGCATCTTTCCCCGGCGCGACCTGAATAATATCGCCCGCCAGCACTACGCCGCCGTTGGCTTTCCAGTGCAGCACGCTGCCGCCGGCGAAATGGCCCCCAAGCCGCACGATATCAACCTCCTCGTTTAACGGCAGCGTTTCGCCCTGCCAGAACTGAATGGCGGGGCTGCTGCGCATGACCCATTCAGCATCATCAGCGTGCAGATAGATCGGCGCATTAAATTCCGCCGCCCAGTCCTGCATGGTGGTGTAGTAGTGCGGATGCGAGATAGCGATGGCGGAGATACCGCCAAGGGCATGGATGAGCGCGATGGTGGCGGGATCCAGGCTGGCGATGCAGTCCCAGAGAATATTGCCGCCGCCGCTGCGCAGCAAAAGGGCGCGCTGGCCAATGGCGAAGTTCGGTACGGTTTTAATGCTGAGCAGACCCGCCTCAAGCTGCTGCCATTTGTTCTGATGACTGCGGGTTAGCGTGGCGAAATCGGTCCACTGCTGTCCGGCGGCGGGCACCCACTGCCGTTCGTCCTCGCAGATTTTGCAGCGCTGGGGCGAGACCTCGGCATATGACGTGCCGCATGTGGCGCAAAGTTTCATTAGTACCTCCTCCTGGGTTAACCATGCTCTGACTATAGCCTCTGGCCGCGCAGAGGAATGATTGTCCTGCAAAGAGGGGAAATATGACGCGCTGCCGCTGAGTATGCGGAAAGCTCGATTTAAACCGGATAAAATATTGTGGTTGAGCGGATAAAGCGCGGCTCATCACGTTTCCAGCGCTTCTCTTTACAGAAATATCCGCACAGGCAAAATACATCTTATTTCTCAACGTCCGCGTGCCATGTCTGACGAAGCGTTACGCCAGCAGATACAGATTTTGAAAAAGCATAATGCGCGGCTTAAGCGTATAGCGCATGACGCCCGCAGCAAGCTCGACGCAGCGCTGGACGGCACCGGGCTCTGCCTGTGGCAGCTCGATATTCCCAGCGGCAAGCTGGTGATCTTCAACCGGCGCTGGGGCGCGATGCTGGGCTATCAGCCAAAAGAGAGCAAAGCGCTCTTTTCCGAGTGGAAAGAGAGCCTGCATCCTGACGATGCCACAGAGGTGCTGAAAGCCTTCTACGACCATATCAACGGCAAAGCGCCTTACTATGAGGCGCTGCACCGGATGATCGCCAAAAACGGCAGCGTCACCTGGGTGCTGGATCGCGGCCGCATCAGCGAATGGGATGAGCAGGGCAGGCCGCTGAAGGTAACCGGCACCCATATTGATATGACCAAAGAGAAACAGTACGAATCGCAGCTGGCGATGCTGGCGAATCACGATCCGCTGACGCAGCTCGCCAACCGCCATGCTCTGCGTAACGCCTATAGCCAGATGCGCAAGGAGAACGCGCTCTGCGTCGCCTTTATCGATCTCGACGATTTCAAACATGTGAATGATACCTTCGGCCATCGCAGCGGCGACCGTTTGCTGATCCAGCTCAGCCAGCGTCTGTGTGACGCCTGCCCGGAGCCGGTACTGGCTGGCCGACTGGGCGGCGATGAGTTTGTGCTGCTGATGCCGTTTGGTCAGGATGATCCTCGAGTGGCGCAGGTTGGTCGCGCCTGTCTGGAGGCAGCGCTCACGCCTTTTGAGCTAGAGAACGGGACGGCGACCATCGGCGCCTCTATCGGGATTGTGCAGGTGCAGCCGAATGAGGGATTCAACGCGGCGCTGAGCCGCGCCGATGAGGCGATGTATCGCATTAAGCGCAACGGAAAAAACGGCGTCGGGCTGGGATAACCCGCCTGGTCAGCCGGTCAAAACGCGAAGCAGGTGCCGCCTGGCGTCACTTCCGCCCTTTTATTTCTTTTCTTTAAAGCCTTTTGTCACGCGGTATTAATCTGTTTTTCAGTAAGCGCGTCAGCAGCACTATTCACAGCCAGACCAGCTACAGCGTGCCGTAGCTGGCAGGCAACAGGGTGCTTCGCAGCGTTATTTAGTGGCGATGGCTGGAACATTACAAAGGCTCTGCCAGGCTTGATAGCGGAATATCTTCGGCAAGCTGCCCAGGATTTTCTCACAATTTCCGATCGCTAAAATGCCTTAACGTCTTATCAAAATTTCTGCTTTAGGTTTCACCTCGCGTCCAGGTTAGCTTGATTAACAAGACACAACCTCACTGATAACGGAGACCAGATATGAGCACCTTTACGACAAAAGATGGCGTAAGCATTTACTTCAAAGATTATGGTAAGGGAGAGCCGGTGCTGTTCAGCCATGGCTGGCCGCTGGATGCTGATATGTGGGAGAGCCAGCTGGTTCACCTGGCCGAGAACGGCTACCGGGCGATCGCGTTCGACCGTCGTGGTTTTGGTCGTTCCGATCAGCCGTGGGAAGGGTATAACTACGACACCTTCGCCGACGATATCCACGGCCTGATTGAGCATCTGGGGCTGAGTGATATCACGCTGGTAGGTTTCTCTATGGGCGGCGGCGACGTAACGCGCTATATCGGCCGCTACGGCACAGAAAAAGTAAAAAGTCTGGTGCTGCTTGGCGCGGTCACGCCGATCTTCGGTCAAACCGCCGACCATCCTGAAGGGCCGGAAAAAGCAGTCTTCGACGGCATTATTGCCGGGCTGCGTAAAGATCGCGCGCAGTTCATTAAAGAGTTCGCCACGCCGTTCTATGGACTTAACGCCGGTCAGACCGTTTCCGACGGCGTACTGACGCAGACGCTGAACATTGCGCTGCTCGCTTCGCTGAAAGGCACTATCGACTGCGTTACCGCCTTCTCGGAAACCGATTTCCGCGCCGATGTGGCGAAAGTGGACGTGCCGACGCTGATCATTCACGGCAGCAACGACCAGGTTGTGCCGTTTGAGGCGACTGGCAAGCTGGCGCACGAGCTGATCGCCGGTTCAGAGCTAAAAGTTTACGATAACGGCCCGCATGGTTTCGCCGTCACGCATCAGGAGCGGCTCAACCAGGATCTTCTGGCATTTTTACAACAGCATTAATGCTGTTTTCTGTAAATCTCACTGCCAAACGCCCTTAAGGGCGTTTTTTATTTTTACGCCAACGCCTTTATAGCGCGGGATATAAAACAGGGAGTAAGGTTTTCCTGGAATCCGCCTTCTGATTATTTATTAGTCATATCTGACAGCTTCAGCAATAAAATAACTTTTTTAGCCGCTTCGTTTTATTAACTATTCACGGTTCGCTTATTTATTGAGGAATTATCTTATTTTGCAGCGAAAAGTGATCGTTTTATGATCAGCGGCTTCGCTTATAAAAATTTTCACTCCTTTTTTACCGCTCCGCTTAAATGATCCCATTCGTCCAGAATATCGGTTAAATAGACTCGTTTTCCGGTGTTATAAGGATAAATAAGGCATTGCCCTTGAGGTTTTTTACACGCTGATAACGCGAACGCATGATTTCCTCCAGAAACAGTTGGCTTGTTGATTTGTTTGCTGCTGCGGGTGCTTTTGTTAAACACAAAGACACGGAATACTTGATTCATTATTTTTAAAAGCTACATTTAACGCTGCGCTATCAAACTTGATGAAGCGTAGGCTGTGATATTTTTATTATTAATCCTTAAGAGGAACACAGTATGTCTCAATATCGTGGTGGAGCTGGAAACTTTGCGGTTGATCGTGAACGAGCAGCGGAGGCGGGTAGAAAAGGCGGCCAGAAGAGCGGCGGCAATTTCAAAAACAACCCAGAACGCGCTATCGAAGCCGGGAGAAAAGGAGGCAAGATTAGCCGTCGTGGCTGAAATATCAGTAAGTTAGATGGATAAGCTGTCAACATTTGACCGCGAGTGAGTCATATTTTTTCTCTTTTAGTTCTCCTTGCGAAACTTCCCTGACAATAGCATGTTCCTGTCTTTTTTTAAGAACCAGGATCGCCCTAATTAAACCGGACCAGGCCTGTTCCTTGTCCGGTTTTTTTAAACTCTGTTTATAAAAATGTGAAATTCACAAGCTTTAGTTTCAGATTTACATCTCCTGACATTGAAGACTAAAGCAATTCAATCCTGTCTTAATTTATACAACAACATGGTAAGTTGTACAATTATTCCGAGCGGAATAACAATTAAGTTGTACAACAACTATGAATAAACTCTTGGCTAACTCTTTGGTATAAATAGAAAAATGCATTTTGCATGCCACTTTTGCATAAGAGGCGATTAATTTTTTTAGATATTCACGCAAAAGCTGGACAGACTTTATTGGTAATGAAGGAAAGAAATTGCCAGAGATGGAGACCATCTCTTTTCTGCATCTGAAGAAAGGAAAGGTCTCGTACAGCGGTCAGCAGTTTGTAGCAGGAAGGAGAGCAGGCGGTCTCCATAGCGTTTTAGCCACAAGGAGGCAGCATTACACTTGCTGCTCACGGCTGCCAGGGCGTCACGGTTGGTTATTACCTGTTCCTTTAAATAAAGGTGGTCTCAGAAGCGTGCAATGTGAATAAGAAAGAAGCAAAGAGCATAGGTAATCTAAAAGATAAATTCAGATATCACGCCAATTACCGCGAAAGTATGTACTTACTATACTTTAGAGATTAAAGGTAAGGCGCTGGCCCTGATGAGCCAGCGGCATCATTAAGGCGTGGCGGGCTGCCAGGTATTGAGCGCTTTAGCATCAATGCGCTTCGGCAGGAGTTTCGCATCATAGAAAGCGTCCGCGATAGTTTGCTGCTCCGAGAGATCGCTTTTCTTCACCGGTACGACCTGATAGCTGCGCTGCGCGTTGGCTTTCTCAATGGTGGCTACCGGCAGCTTGCCCCATAACGGTGAAAGCAGCGCGGCCGCATCGGCAGGATGCGCTTTTAGCCAGGTAGCTTCCTGCGTCAGTGCCTGGTAAACGCTATTCAGCACCTGCGGATGCGCGCTGGCATAAGAGGTAGAGGCGAGGTAGTAGCGCTGATAGCTCGCCAGTCCTTCGCCGCTCGTTAGCACGCGTGCATGCTGCTCTACCTGCGCGCTGGTAACGTAAGGCTCCCAGGTGACCCATGCCGCTACGCTGCCATTCTCCAGCGCCGCGCGTCCGTCAGCGGGCGTCAGCCAGGCCGGGGAAATGTCGCTGAACGTCAGCCCCGCCTTTCTGAGCGCAGCGATCAGCAGATAGTGGCTGCCCGCCGCTTTAGTGACGGCTATTTTTTTCCCTTTAAGATCCTGTAGCGTTTTTACCGGCGAGTCGGCGGGCACCAGAATCGCCTGCGCCTGCGGCGATGGGGTTTCACGCGCATAGTAAGTGAGGTTTGCCCCCGCCGCCTGGGCAAACAGCGGTACGGTATCCGCTACGTCGGCCGAGAGATCGATGTTATTGAGATTAAGCGCTTCCAGCAGCGGCAGCCCGCTCGAGAATTCATGCCAGCTCACTTTTACCCCCTGCGCCGCCAGGGATTTGTCGAGATCGCCGCGCTGTTTGATTAGCGTAAGCAGCGTCGAGGATTTCTGGTAGCCGATACGGAGCGTTTCATCTGCGTGCGTAGAGAAAGAGAAAAGGGCAGTGAGCAAAAGCGCACTGCCCGACAACAAGCGGAAAGGTTTCATAGGCGTTTCCTGGGAAGGTTAATCATCAGATGATGATAAAAGCGCGTCAGGGACGCGCTAAACGCCTTTTTTGCATAAGCTTTGCGGCAGAGTGGGAAAGGGCTAGTTCGCCATCAGGTGGCCATACATCGCCATCAGACGACGCGTCACGCCGTTGGTCCAGCCGAAGCCGTCCTGCAACGGGTATTCGCCGCCGCCGCCGGGACGCGCGCGATCGCCGCTAATGTCATATTTCTCCACCAGCTTATGGTGCAACTGATAGAAATTGTTGACCGTCGTTAGCCAGTTCACCGCGATTTCCGTCGCCAGCGTCTCTTCACCATACTGATTGAGACCGATTACCGCCATCCACTGTAGCGGCGCCCAGCCGTTGGGTTTGTCCCACTGCTCGCCGCTTTCAACCATAGAGGCGACCAGTCCGCCGCTGGTCAGCAGCAGCTGGCGCAGCGCGATAGCCTGAAGATGCGCCTGCTTCGGCGTTGCGAGGCCGACAAACAGCGGCACGACGGCAGCGGCGGTAAACGCGCCGAAGCGCTCGCGTCGCCAGTCGTAGTCACGATACACGCCCGCCGTACTGTCCCACAGATAGCGGTTAATGGCGCGCTTACGCGCTTCGGCTTTTTTCTGCCACGCCAGCGCGGTCAGCTCCTCTCCCTTGGCATGAGAAAGCGTAGCGATCATCAGCTCCAGCTTGTAGAGAAACGCGTTCAGGTCGATCGGGATAAACTGCGTCGTACGGATGCTCGCCAGACGCTTAGGGTCGCGCAGCCAGCGAGAGGAGTAATCCCAACCGGATGCCGCGCCCGCACGCAGATCGCGATAAACTTCGCTCGCCGGACGGCGAGATTGACGCGCCGTCTCGACATCCTCAATCCAGGATTCATCGCGCGGCGTATCGCGATCGTCCCAGTAGCGGTTCAGCAGCGAGCCGTCGGCCATACGCACAACGTGGCGATACGCCTGACGCGGCATCAGCGCGCCCGCACCATCCATCCAGAACTGATACTCTTTCATCAGCTGGTCGAGATAGCGTTTTGCACCGCGCACACCATCTTCTTCAAACAGCTCTACCATCAGCGCGAAGACCGGCGGCTGCGAACGGCTCAGATAGTACGTACGGTTGCCGTTGGGAATGTGGCCGTAGTTATCGATCAGCCATGCGAAGTTATCCGCCATATGACGCAGCAGATCGTCGCGCCCGCTCTCCGCCAGGCCGAGCATGGTGAAGTAGGAGTCCCAGTAATAGGTCTCACCGAAGCGGCCACCAGGCACCACGTAGGGTTTCGGCAGCGGCAGCAGCGATGAATGCGGCAGATGCTGCTGCGGCATTTTAGTTAATACTGGCCACAGGGCATCAATATGTTCGTTGAGCGTTTTATCCGGGTTTGAAACGTAAAAACTTTCATTTATCGCCGGTAAATAAAAATGGTCCGCCACAAAGCGCGCCAGATCGAAATCACGGCTGCGTTTCTGACGACGATAACGCATCAGCACATCCAGCGGATCGTATTTAGGCGAGCAGTCTGGAAAGGTTTTGCTGTCTTCGAAGATGCGCGACATCTGCACATGCTCGAACAGTTCCATGTAGCGATCGGCAGGCGTGAGCGCATCTGGCGCCGGTAAGCCTTCAATCAGCTCCGGTTCCGGCTCGTGATCCTGCATACGATCTAGCTTGAGCTCGTGGGGATCGTATTGATACTCAACTTCCGCCCCTTTGCGAACCTCATCGAATGCGTTGAGTTGCTGGCGATAAGTATTAATAGCGGCCTCCTGGAGTCTGAGGGTTTCATAAAAGAAAAATTATAGACTTATGGCTGGCCCAAACAACAATGCAGAATATCTATGAACGTAATAAAAATTGTCTATCAATAGGTTATTTAGCGGAATTGCTCTGGTTATCAAGCAAATAACGCGCGCTCCTGAAACATTTATTTAGGAGTAATCTTTGAAGAAAGAAAATAACTAACGAAGAGTTGAAAGAAAGCGGCAAAAATTGACAAAAACCGACGTTGCCGCTGCGCTGTGGAATGAGCTATTTGTGGCATTTTTTTACGCAGCTGTAAAAAACGCCCGGTAAAAAGGGCGTTTGAACAGCGGCTGGCAATGTGTCAGCGCGGCCGGCAGGGGCCAATCGTCAAGACGTCCGGCGCGTCCGGCCCCGCCAGCCGCTTGCGGCCTTATTCGCTGACGCGGTAGCGCTCCAGCCAGTGCGCGTAAGGGGCAGGCAGCACCCATGACGGCTGCGGCTTGTCGAGCGCCAGCGCGGCCTGGTAAGGCCAGTGTGGGTTTTTCAGGTGAGCGCGGCCTACCATCACCAGATCAAGCTGACCCTTTTCAACGGTGGCGTTGGCAATAGCTGGCGCATCAATGCCCCATGCGGAAGCGACCGCAATATCAGCCTCGCGGCGTACGCGTTCGGCAATCGGTGCCAGGAACGCGGGGGTGCCCCACGGAATGTTTGCGTCCGGCGTAGAGAAGCCGATGCTGACGCTCAGCAGATCCAGACCGTTGGTGCGCCAGTAGCGCGTCAGGTCGATCGCCTCCGCCAGCGTCTCTTCATCGCGGCCGTCATACTCCAGCACGCCGAAACGGGCGGTCAGCGGCAGATTTTCCGGCCAGACTTCACGTACGGCGTCAAAGGTTTCGCGCAGGAAGCGGCTGCGGCCTGCGGCGTCGCCGCCATACTGGTCGGTACGCTGGTTGGCGTGCACCGAGAAAAAGCTCTGCGCCAGATAGCCGTGAGCGAAGTGCAGCTCCAGCCACTCATAGCCCGCATCGCGCGCGCGGATAGCCGCCTGCACGAAGTCATTGCGGACGCGCGCGATATCGTCGAGCGTCATTGCGCGCGGTACCTGCGGCAGGTTGTTACCGAAGGCGACTGCAGAAGGAGAGAGGGTCTCCCAGCCGCGTCCGTCGTCCGCCGCGATATGGTCGTCGCCTTCCCAGGGTTTGTTAGCGCTCGCTTTACGACCGGCGTGGCCGATCTGGATGCCCGGTACGGCGCCCGCCGCTTTGATCGCCTGCGCGACCTGCGCCAGGCCTTCAGCCTGCGCGTCATTCCATAAGCCAAGGCAGCCGGGAGTGATGCGGCCTTCCGGTGAAACGGCGGTCGCTTCGACGATCACCAGGCCTGCGCCGCCGCGCGCCAGCGCAGCGTAGTGGACGCGATGCCAGTCATTGACCAGGCCCTGTTCAGCGCTGTACTGACACATAGGCGGCACCGCGATGCGGTTGCGCAGCGTAACGTCTTTCAGACGGAATTCAGAAAACAGAGACATAGCACCCTCTTAATCATTGATCAGTTCGATCGCCTGCTTGCCCGCAACGTTACGGCGCAGTTGCGTCGTGAAGGAGCAGCAAGGAACGATTCGCTGTGCAATGTACCCTGAGAGCTTTCGCGCAGCCTACGCTCCCTGTGCTGCCGGACGGACAGTGAGGGAGCGCGACAGGCGGGAAAGGCAGAAAAGCGCCCGCCCGCCTCTGGCTTATTTCGCCAGCGTCGCCTTAATCACGTCCTGCCAGGCCGTGGTGGCGCGGCCGATCAGTTTGCTCAGGCTGCGTGAGTCATCAAACAGCCCGCCCTGCGACGCGCCTTTGTCGGAATCCGCCAGCATCTCCGCCAGGCCATCCGGCAAACCGGCGCCTTTCAGCGCGGCAGCGAACTCGGCGGGGGAAAGATTGACATAGTCCACCTGCTCGCCAGACTGACGCGCAATTTCAGCAGCGAACTCCGCCAGGGTGTAGCTGTCGTCGCCCGCCAGCTCATAGATTTTACCTGCCTGATCGTCGCGGCTAATCACCTCTGCCGCGGCTTCGGCGTAGTCCCGACGCGCCGCCGAGGCGATACGTCCCTCGCCAGCCGACCCGATAAACGCGTGGTGCGTCAGGGCAGGGGCGATGCTGGCCGCATAGTTTTCGGTATACCAGCCGTTGCGCAGCAGCGCGAAGGGAATGCCAGACGCCTGTAACAGCGCCTCGGTGGCGCGGTGTTCGACGCCTAGCCCCAGCGGCGAGCTGTCCGCATGCAGCAGGCTGGTATAGGCGATAAATTTTACGCTGGCCGATTTGGCCGCGTTAATCACCGCCCGGTGCTGTGCTTCGCGCTGGCCTACCTCGCTGCCGGAGATGAGCAGCAGCTTGTCTACGCCGGAAAAGGCTGACATCAGGGTATCGGGCTGGCTGTAATCCGCTTTACGCACCGTCACCCCTTTCGCCGCCAGGTCTGCGGCTTTTTCCGGCGACCGTACGGCAGCGACAATCTGCTCCGCCGGCACTTTTTTCAGTAATGCCTCAATGACCAGACGGCCTAGCTGGCCGGTTGCGCCTGTGACTGCAATCATTTTTCGCTCCTTAGTATTTGTCGTTGTCGAAAGCCAGAGTAGGATAAAGGCTAACTTTTAGTAAGTACTTACAGCTTTGTTAGTTTGAGAGAATTGAATTAAATGTCTGAAAAAATAAGTGAAAAATTTAGCCGCGGTGAGCTGCTGAACGTTAACTGCCCGTCGCGCGAGGTGCTTAAACGCGTTACCAGCCGCTGGAGCGTGCTGATTTTCCTCGCATTGCGTAACGACAGGCTGCGCTTCAGCGAGCTGCGCCGCGCCGTTGGCGGCATCAGCGAGCGTATGCTGGCGCAGACGCTGCGCCATATGGAGGAGGACGGGTTTGTCGAGCGCATCGCCTACAATGTCGTGCCGCCGCATGTGGAGTATTGTCTGACGCCGCTTGGCCGCGAGCTGGAAGGGCAGGTGGTCGGCCTCGCGGACTGGCTGGAACTTAACCTGAACCGGATTCTGGCGCAGCGCGAGAAAGCCTGACGGCGCGCCGCTACGCTACAGCTCGCATTTTGAATCGGCCTTATCCGCTGCAGCCTGCTTTCGCGGCGGGCTTTATCGCAGCGCGGCTTTACATCGTTATCAATACAGCGAGCCGCGCGAGGAGGTTTGCTGACGTTCTGTTCTCCCGTTTCTCTTTCCGCGTCGTGCCCGCAGTCGCTGAACAAAAAAGCGAAAACCAAACGGCTAAAACGAGGCGCGCCAATATCCGCCTGAATAAAAGCGTTGCTGCATCGGTTATTACCGCTGCGTAATGTTAGTTTTTTATTAACAACTTTATCTCATCTTTTTGTGACGGATTAATTAAGCGTGACGGAATAGTGAATAATGGCTGAGTGTCATAAATCACACTTTTTAAACGTAACGCCTTAAAAGCGATTCTTAAGCTTCTAAATGCTTAATTTGCATTAATTAAGGCCTGTACTAAACTGAAGGATTGCCCGTTTTCCTGCTGTGGGTATAGAGAAAATAACACGCCAAAACAGGGCGTTGCGTATGTAAAGAATTGCTATGTGACTTTCGTCACTCCCCTCACATAATCACGCAACAATAAATAACAAAGATGTCACATTAAAGCCTGTGAATTAACCTAAAACCTTGCGTTAAAATAGGTAATTACGGACAAAAACAATGACCAAAATCAAAAAACGCTGTTATAGTTTTCGCATCCCAGACTGTTTCTGTTTGTCAGGCGCGAGTTCCTATAAATTCGCGCCAGCAATAGGCTTAAGCACAGCGTAAATATTAACGCTGTGCTTTGGTTGTTAACTATAAGTAAATATATGGTGTTATATGTGGCAACGAGGTAAGCAATGTTCGGATTAGACGCCTTTCACCTGGCCAGGATACAGTTCGCGTTTACTGTTTCCTTTCATATCCTTTTTCCCGCCATTACCATCGGCCTCGCCAGCTTTCTGGCAGTGCTCGAAGGCATGTGGCTGAAAAGCCGTAACGAAACCTACCGCGATCTCTATCACTTCTGGTCCAAAGTCTTTGCCGTTAACTTTGGTATGGGTGTGGTATCAGGTCTGGTGATGGCCTATCAGTTCGGCACCAACTGGAGCGGCTTCTCGCAGTTTGCGGGCAGTATTACCGGTCCGCTGCTCACTTATGAAGTCCTGACCGCATTCTTCCTGGAAGCGGGCTTCCTCGGCGTGATGCTGTTCGGCTGGAACCGCGTCGGCCCAGGGCTGCACTTCTTCGCGACCTGTATGGTGGCGCTGGGCACCCTGATCTCTACGTTCTGGATCCTCGCCTCTAACAGCTGGATGCATACCCCGCAGGGCTATCTGATCCAGAACGGGATTGTGGTGCCGGAGGACTGGCTGAAAATTATCTTCAACCCGTCGTTCCCTTACCGTCTGTTCCATATGTCGGTCGCCGCCTTCCTTGCCAGCGCCTTCTTTGTCGGCGCGTCCGGCGCATGGCATTTGCTGCGCGGCAACGATAATCCGGCTATCCGCAAGATGTTCTCTATGGCGCTGTGGATGGCGCTGATCGTCGCGCCGATTCAGGCGATGATTGGCGATGCACACGGCCTGAACACCCTTGAGCATCAGCCAGCGAAGATCGCCGCGATTGAGGGACACTGGGAAAACCCGCCGGGCGAAGCGACGCCGCTGATCCTGTTCGGTATCCCGGATATGGATGAGGAGCGCACCAAATATGCGGTGGAGATCCCTTACCTCGGCAGCCTGATTCTGACGCACAGCCTGGATAAGCAGGTGCCAGCGCTGAAGACGTTCCCGAAAGAGGATCGTCCTAACTCGCTGATCATCTTCTGGTCATTCCGCGTGATGGTGGCGATGGGGCTGCTGATGATTACGCTTGGCGTGGTCAGCCTGTGGCTGCGTTATAAAGGGCGTCTTTACCAGTCGCGTCCGTTCCTGTGGTTTGCCTTGCTGATGGGGCCGTCTGGCTTGATCGCGCTGCTGGCGGGCTGGTTCACGACGGAGATTGGCCGTCAGCCCTGGGTGGTTTACGGCGTGCAGCGCACCATTGATGCGGTGTCTGGTCATGGCGATCTGCATATGAGCATCAGCCTGCTGGCCTTTATCCTGGTTTACTCTGCGGTGTTTGGCGTGGGTTATATCTATATGATCCGTCTGATTAAGAAAGGCCCGCTCACCGGCGAAGGCAAGGATGTGCGTCACGGCGGTCCAGGCCATGGCAAAACTCCGGCTCGTCCGCTCTCTGCGGCACATGAAAGTCTGAACGATCCGCAGGAGGGAAAATAAGATGATCGATTTTTCCATTATCTGGTTCGCGATTATTGTTTTCGCCACCCTGATGTATATCGTCATGGACGGTTTCGATCTCGGTATCGGGCTGCTGTTCCCCTTTAATAAGGATGCGGTCGAGCGCGACATGATGGTTAATACCGTCGCGCCGGTATGGGATGGCAACGAGACCTGGCTGGTGCTGGGCGGCGCAGGTCTCTATGGCGCTTTCCCGCTGGCTTATTCCGTGATCGCCGATGCGCTCTCTATTCCGCTGACGGCGATGCTGATTGGCCTGATCTTCCGCGGCGTTGCCTTTGAGTTCCGCTTTAAGGCGACCGAAACGCACCGCGCGTTTTGGGACAAGTCTTTCGTGGCAGGCTCTATCCTGGCGACCTTTAGCCAGGGCGTGGCGGTTGGCGCGATGCTTGACGGCATTCAGGTGACGGGCCGTCATTTCAGCGGTTCCGCAATGGACTGGCTGGCGCCGTTCCCGCTGTTCTGCGGCGTGGGTCTGGTTATCGCCTATGCGCTGCTGGGCTGTACCTGGCTGATTATGAAAACCGAGCATGAGCTGCATCGTAAGATGTCTGCGCTGGCGACGCCGCTGGTGATCGCGCTGCTGGTAGTGGTCGGTATTATCAGCCTGTGGACGCCGTTCAGTCATGATGCTATCGCGCAGCGCTGGTTTACCCGTCCGAACCTTTACTGGTTCCTGCCGGTTCCGGTGCTGGTGCTGCTCTGCTCGTGGGGCATTATTCGCGCCATTAAGCGCGAGGCGCACTATTCGCCGTTCCTGCTGACGCTGGCGCTGATTTTCCTTGGCTTTTCGGGCCTTGGCATTAGCGTATGGCCGAATATTATTCCGCCTTCCGTTACTATCTGGCAGGCAGCGTCTCCGGCGATTAGCCAGGCCTTTATGCTGGTAGGCAGTTTGTTGATTATTCCGATGATTCTTGGCTACACCTTCTGGAGCTATTACGTGTTTCGCGGGAAAGTCAAAGCAGACGAAGGATACCATTGATATGCGAACCGAAGTCGACAGCATGAAAAACCACAATGAAGCCAAAGCCCCGTTGTGGAAACGCATTCTGTGGCTGGTGGTGATCTATGGAGCAAGCGTGCTGGCGCTCGGTGTCGTGGCCATGCTGTTCCGGATGATGATGACCGCAGCAGGTATGCGAAGTCACTAACAGTTTTGGTTGATGTAAAGGCTGGCGTTGCCAGCCTTTTTTTATGCCTTTATATGGGCAGGGATAGGGGTTAGGCCGATGCTGGGGCAGGGCTGGTGCTGACGCCAATGGCATGGGCCGATCGCAAAGTCGCTCAAGGCATCCATGCTCGCTCGGCCCGCGACATCCCTGTCGCGGGACGCTTTGCTCTTCTGCCCATGCCATTAGCGTTTCAGGCATGGGTGCGATTGTCTTTTGTTTAAGGCAGTTCCTTCGCGAGGGCTTTGCTTTTTTGCCTGTGCCATTAGCGTTTCAGGCATGGGTGCGCTTGTCATTTGTTGAAGGCAGTTCCTTCGCGGGGCTTTGCTTTTCTGCCTGTGCCATTAGCGTTTCAGGCATGGGTGCGATTGTCATTTGTTGAAGGCAGTTCTTTCGCGGGGGCTTTGCTTTTTTGCCCATGCTACCCCCCATCGTCACCTGTAACCTGAAGGCTAGCTCCGCTAGCCTTTTTGCTTACCAGGCTAAGCATTAAATGCCTTTTACAGCCGCTTTGCTTGCGCTTTCTTTACCCTTTCTTACATGCGTAAGACGTTTTTGTTATGATTATGTGACTAATCTCGCAATACTTTCTACGATCCTCACAGAAATGCTCAGCCTGAACGTAAAAAAACAGTACATCAGCGATCTGGTTGACTGGATAGAGGCGAATCTGACCGACGATCTCAATATCGATCTGATTACCCTGAAATCCGGCTACTCCAAATGGCACATGCAGCGCATGTTTAAAGAGATGACCGGCCAGACGCTGGCGGCCTATACGCGCAAGCGTCGTTTGACGATGTCCGCTATGGCGCTACGTCTGACCCGCATGCCGCTGATCGATATCGCGGTGCGTTTTGGTTTTGATAACCAGCAGAACTTTACCCGCGTGTTCAAGAATCATTTCTCCCTCACGCCGGGCGCTTTCCGCCGCATACCTGACCTGCAGCTGAAAAGTTTTCACGGGCCTATCTCTATTCATGGCGAAATGATGCAGGCGCAGCTGGTAGAGCGCGATGAGCTACAGCTACGCGGCGAATTGATTGAGTGGGAGTGTAAATTCGGCGACTACGTGCGCGACCATGCGCAGACCGTTGCGCAGCAGGCGCGCAACTTTGTTCGTCTGGCTGGTCAAAAGGTCGATCGCGGCTGGCTCGGCTTTCAGTATGGCCCTGGCAACTCAGCGGAACAGCAGCATATCAGTCTGTTCCAGGCGCTGGAGAGTCAGCACGCCGATATTCTGGGGCCGAATATCGTCAACTGGACGTCGGCGCGCGGCCTTTATGCCACTCTCTCATGGCAAGGCTCGCCGGAACAGCTGACGCGCTTTATCGCCGATCTTTACTACGTGCATCTGCCCGCGCTGGGCGTCGCGCGCCGTCAGGGAAAAGATCTGCTGCGTCTGGATATGAAAGCCTCAACGCCTGATGCGCTGGTGGGTCTCTTCTCTGTGCCTGTCACCCAGAGCTGACAGCAGCTTTTCGTGCGGTGAAACGTGATAAACCGCACGATTTTATAAAACAGAAGCGCTTTCTGGCGTAAAATTCCTGCCTTAACCCAGAAGCTATGCGTATATCGTGCATAAGGCTGGCCGGACTGGATATTCATCTGCCTTTCAGGTTCTTTCCGAACCAGATATAAAACGACGACAATCATGAAACTTTCTTCGCTGTTACTTACTACGGCGCTTGCTGCTTTGCCGCTCTTTGCCAGCGCTCAGATGGCTGAACCCTTTACGCCGCCTGCTGGTCTGCATCCGCATGCCCAGCCGACCCAGCACGAAATCCAGGGCGATAACGCGCTGCCGCAGCATTCGCAGAAGCACTTCAGCTCAGACGCCTTAAACGACAACGTCTGATCGCTGCGCGCGCCGGTTCAGCGCGCCTTCGCTTTACTCTTTCTCCTTTACTTTTCGCATGCAGGCGCTGGCCTGCGTGCCCGTTCGGCTGCGCGGAAATAGCACAATCGATCCTTGCGCGTAAGATATATCATGAGTAATCTGAGCGTCTCAAATGAGAATCATTTCTGACTTTCTTACGCATTGACGTCCGCAGCCGGCGACGCTAACCGGCTTCGTAAAAGGAGAACCTATGCATTCCGACAACAGAGCGTCCAGAAGCCGCGCGCCGCAGCGCGTGCGCAACGAGCTGCGTTTTCGCCATATTACCGTCGCCAGCAAAACGCTGGTTGCGGGTGAATTCTGGCGCGTCACCTTTCACGGCAGCGATCTGGCAGGCTTTAATTCGCCGGGCTTTGACGACCATATCAAGCTCTTTTTCCCGCAGAACAGCGACGACGCTCAGCAACTGCCGCAGATGACTGATGACGGCATCGTCTGGCCGAATGGCGCGCGTCCGCCAGCGCGCGACTATACGCCGCTCGCCTTCGACGGCGAAGCGTCGCTAACGCTCGACTTTTACATCCACGACGGCGGCGTCGCCAGCAACTGGGCGCAGCAGGCGAAAGAGGGCGATCGGCTCATTATGGGCGGCCCGCGTGGTTCGCTGGTGGTGCCGACCGACTACGGTTTTCAGCTCTATGTCTGCGATGAAACTGGCCTGCCTGCCTTTAAGCGCCGTCAGGCGGCTATCGAGGCGCAGGAGCTGCATCTGTTCGCCTGCGTAGATGAAGCGACCGGGCGCGACTATCTGCCCGATTTAACCGGCGTGAATGCCCACTGGCTCGGGAGCGGCGCGGCAGAGGCGAATAAACTCGACGCGCTTATCGCCGCGCTGGATAACATCGCCGTTCCGTCGTCAGATTACTTTATCTGGCTGACCGGCGAAGGCGACTTCGCGAAAGCGCTCGGCGACTATTTTGTCGAGCGTCGCGGCCTGGATGCCACCTTTGTGCGCGCCGTCGCTTACTGGCACGCAAAATAAGCCGCCGCCGCCGCCCGTGTTGAATTTTGCCAGGCGGCGGACTACTATCTCCCTCCCGACAATACTCCCCCTTCAGGCAGGCAATGAAACAGGATCCGGCTTTCTCGTGTCATCAGGATTCCCCCGCGCGCGGTGGCTGCGGCGGTCGCCGTAAACGTCGTGAGAAGATGCTGGATGCCAGCGATATTCGCCTGTTAATGCTGCACTTTCTGGCGCAAAACGATGCGCATGGCTACGAGCTAATCAAATCAATCGAAGAGCTTTCCAAAGGGGAATACTCTCCCAGCCCCGGCATTATTTATCCTAACCTGACGCTGCTGGAGGAGATGGACGCTATCCGCGTAGTGGATTCGCAGGCCTCGCGCAAAGCCTATACGCTGAACGCGGCGGGACGTGCGCTGCTGGCAGAACAGCAGGCATCTGTCGAACATATTATCGAGCGTCTTTCCTCGCTGGCTATCCTGGTCAACAACCGCAGCATTCCTGATGTAGAGCAAGCCATCCATCGGATTCGTTCCGTGTTGAATAACCGCCTGTCGCAGGAAGCTATTACGCCGGAAGCGCTGGAGAATATCGTCGACGCGCTGAATGCGGCGGCGGATAAGATCGCCGCCAGCTAAAGCCTCTTTCTCAGCTTTTCTTCTTATCCACATGTCCCAGTGAACGCTCCGGGAAGCAGACGTCGCGCACGCGCTGCTTTAGCGCCGCCGCGTCTGGAAAGCCGCCGTCGCGCTTACGCTCCCAGAGAATTTCATCATTAATGGTAATCACGAAAACCCCGCCGGTGCCGGGCCGGAGCGTGACTGCCGCCAGATCGTCTGCGAAGGTATGTAAAAGTTCCTGTGCCATCCAGGCGGAGCGCAGCAGCCAGTTACACTGCGTGCAGTAGTGGATAGTGATGGTGGGTTTCTCAGTCATGGCGATTTTCCACAGTGGCAGTAGTCAATGACGTAACGCGCAGATTAGCAAATTGTGCGGTATAAGATACATCTTAACCTGCACCTAGTTGATAATGATTCCCACTTGCATTACAGTCCTTGCGTAATTAATCATAATAAAAACGGTGTTTCTTTTTACGGTTTTTATGTGCGAAACCGTAGTCTGACTACTGATAGCAAGTAAGTGAGCGAATACTAACATTTATAAAGGTATTTGCGCTTATGTCTTTAATGTTTCAGGGATTGACCCAACAGCGGCTTTGCAAAATTGCGCTGCTGGCCTCTTCAGTTCACGTAGCCTGCGGCTATGCCGACAGCGATACGCTTGCCGCTGAAAAAAACAGCAGCGAGCCTGTGATGACCGTTACCGCACCGAAACCTGACGCGGGAAATAAAACCACTCTTACCGCCGATGACCTTCAGAAACGCGGGGCGAACGATTTCGGCTCTATTATGCGTTACGAGCCGTTAATCAGCGCCAACGGAGCGGCAGGCGGCTCTTCAGTAGGTAAAAGCGGCTTCGACCGCGCAGGCTACACTGGCTACAACATTCGCGGTCTGGAGAGCAATCGCGTCGGACTCGACGTTGACGGCATTCCGCTACCGACCGCCACAGGCCGACCCTATGTCAGCCGCGTCGGCAATAACACTTTTGGTATTGGTCGCGGCGACTATATCGATCCCTATATGTTCGGCAGCATAGATATTGAAAAGGGTGCAACGGCGGTCAGCCAGCCTAACACCGCTATCGGCGGTAACGTCTCTTTCCATAACAAAAGCGCCGATGACTACCTGAGCAGCAGCAAACACACCTATTTCGGCTATCAGAGCGGATACGACTCCTCTAACCGTAGCTGGCACAACGGCATCACGGCGGCAGCGGGCGACGACGAGCTGCGCGGGGTGTTCGTCTACAGCCGCCGTGACGGTCAGGAAACCAGAAACAACAGCGGCGTGAAAGCATCTTATCCGGCCAACTGGCACTCTGATGCCTTTATGACCTCAGGCATCTGGCAGCCGAACGATCGGCATAAGCTGAGCGCCACTTTTGACTACTACCAAAAAACTAACCATACCCACTACGATGGCTGGAGCAGTGCCGGCACTGCCGTCTGGGGTACCACGCAGCAGCAGAGCGATACGCGCCGCTTCGGCGTCAGCCTCGGGGATGAATGGACGCCTTACAATGACCTGCTTGATACGCTGACCACGCGACTCTACTGGCAGAAAACCGAGTCGCACGACAACACCTGGATGCCGAGCAGCGCCAGCGCTTATAAAAGGGTCTGGTCGGACTACAACACCGATAGCCTGGGCTTTGACACCCGCGCCACTAAAACCCTGGGCCGTCATGAACTGAGCGCCGGTATTAACGCCCGCGGGGAAAAAACCGAGCGTCCGTTCCGCTCTACCTCAGCCTCGTCGTATGGTAACGCTGGCGCGATTATGCAGCCGCAGGCCGACAGTCGCAGCTATACCGTAGCGGGCTACGTCCAGGACAAAATCAATTTCGACCTCGCCAGCCATAACTTCGCGGTGATCCCCGGCGCGCGCGTGATGTACCAGAACACCAAACCGCGCGACCTCTCCGATCTCGCCTCCGGCAGCAGCGTGCTGGCCGCAGAACAGCTGGAAGCGCTTTACGGCTCCGGCAACAGCGATACTAAGGTATTGCCGTCGCTCACCCTCCAGTACGATCTGACGCCTGCGCTGATTACTTACCTGCAATACAAGCGTGGCGTGCAGTTCCCGACCGCCAGCCAGCTTTACGGCTCATGGAATATGGGCGCCAGCTATGCAGGCACCGCCCAGTATGCCTTGATCGGCAACACGGATCTGAAAACGGAAACCAGCAATAATATTGAATGGGGTCTGAAAGGCCAGGTGACGGAAGGCGTCACGGTGAATACCTCGCTGTTCTACAACCAGTACAAAAACTTTATCGCCTACACGCGCTACACCCGCTCTGGCAACCCTGAAAAATTTGTTAACGTGCCGAGCAATATCTACACCTCTTACCAGGCGGAAAACCGCGATAAAGCCTATATCTACGGCGCCGAACTGACGACCAAAGTTAACTTTGGCACCTGGTTTCAGCCGGTCGACGGGCTGAGCGCCACCTTTGCGCTGGGCTATAACGAAGGGAAGTCAAAATCGAACTACACGGGCGACAAATATGTCGATCTCGACAGCGTCGCGCCGCTGAAGGCGATCGTCGGCCTGGCGTGGGACGATGCGCAGCGCGGCTATGGCGCCGCCGTTACCGCGACCTTTGTTAAAGGCAAGCGCGCCACCGAGACCAACCGCGAAAGCTACAGCAATACAGGTTCGGCGATTACCGACTCCACCAGCGAATATATGCGCGTGCCGGGCTATGGCATGGTGGATGCTACCGCTTACTGGCAGGTTGCGAAAAATGTCCGGCTGAGCGGCGGCGTCTATAACCTGACCGACCGCAAATACTGGGATTACACCAGCAGCCGCCAGCTGACCACCGACACGGCGCAGGATCGCAATGATGTGGCGCTGGCGGTAATGCCGGGCCGTACGTATCAACTGGGCGTTAACGTCGAATTTTAATCACTCGTCCGCCCTGCGCAGGCGCAGGGCGCTTTCTGAAGGGAGCAACGCGCAATGAACCCACTTTGGCAGCAGTACCAGCTAGTGAAAAGCGAACATCCGAAAAAATATGCCCGCGACCTGGCGGCCCTGATGGGCATCAGCGAAGCCGAGCTGTGCCACGCCCGCGTCGGCCATGAGGCGCAGCCGCTGAAGCCGCAGTTTCGCGAGCTAATGCTGGCGCTGGAAGCGGTTGGCGAAACGAAAAATATCACCCGCAATGCTTATGCGGTGCATGAGCACCTTGGCCATTACCAGAACGTCAGGTTGGGCGACCACGCCGGGCTGGTGCTTAATCCACGCGCGCTCGACCTGCGGTTTTTCCCTGACCAGTGGCGCAGCGCTTTCTTTCTGCGCGAGCAGAGCGCGCGCGGCGAGCGGCAAAGTATCCAGATCTTTGACCGTTACGGCGACGCGGTACTGAAAATCTACGCCACCGACCATACCGATATGAACACCTGGCAGGTGCTGATTGCGCGCTTTGTTGATAACGCGCCCGCCGAGCTGAGAGTCGAGGCGGCGGAAGCGGCTAATTTCGCCTGCGATTTCGACGCCGCCGCCCTCGACAGCGAGTGGCGCGCCATGACTGACGTGCACCAGTTTTTCCGGTTGCTGAAACGTCATAACGTTTCACGGCTGCAGGCGTTCCGCGCGGCGGGAGACGATCTGGCGTGGCGCGTGGATAACAACTCGCTGGCGCGTCTGCTGGCGCAGGTGCAGGAGGAGGGGAATGAAATTATGATTTTCGTCGGCAATCGAGGCTGCACGCAAATCTTCACCGGCGCGCTGGAAAAGGTCGTGCCGACAGGAAACTGGCTCAACGTATTCAATTCAAACTTTACGCTGCATCTGATGGCGGATCGCATCCATGAGAGCTGGGTGACGCGCAAACCGAGCGGCGACGGCTTCGTCACCAGCCTGGAGCTGTTCGCCGCCGATGGCACGCAGATCGCGCAGCTCTACGGCCAGCGCAGCGAAGGCACACCGGAGCAGACGCGCTGGCGCGAGCAGGTGACTTCACTGAGCGCGGCGGGAGAGGCGGCATGAAACGGCTGATCCCCTGGCTGCTGTTGCTGGCGCTGCCGACGTTTGCAGCGGAGCGCATTATCTCCATCGGCGGCGACGTCACGCAGATCGTCTATGCGCTGGGGGGCCAGCAGGCGCTGGTGGCGCGCGACAGCACCAGTCAGCATCCGGCGCTGGCGAAGCGGCTGCCGAATATCGGCTATATGCGTCAGCTCAACGCCGAAGGCATTCTGGCGCTAAAGCCGACGCTGGTGCTGAGCAGCGCGCAGGCTAAACCTTCGCTGGCGTTGCAGCAGATCGCCCAGGCGGGCGTAAAGGTGGTGGAAGTCACCGGCGAGAACAGCCTCAAGGCTATCCCTGAAAAAATCACCACCATCGGCAAGGCGTTGCATCGCGATGAGGAGGCGCAGGCGCTGGCGGATCGGGTTAACCGGACGCTGGCGACGCTGCCAAATCAGCCGCTGCCGGTGAGGGTGCTGTTTATTATGACGCACAGCGGCATGAAGTCGCTGGCGGCGGGCAGCGATACCGCCGCCGACGGCGCTATTCGCAGCGCAGGCTTAATCAACGCAATGGGAACGATGCCGCATTATCAGACGCTGTCGCAGGAGGGCATTATCGCCGCCGCGCCGGATCTGGTGGTCATCGGCAGCGACGGGCTAAAAACCTTAGGCGATGAAGAGAAGGTGTGGCGACTGCCTGGCCTGGCGCTGACGCCCGCAGGCCAGCATAAAAACCTGCTGGTGATCGATGAGATGGCATTGCTCGGCTTTGGTCTGGATACGCCGGGCGCGATCGTTAAGCTGCGTAAAGCGGCGGAAGCGGCGCAACATGGCTAACCCGACCGCGTTGCGCTGGCTGGCACTGATGCTGCTTAGCATGCTGGCGGCGATGGCGATAGCGGCGAACCTGGGCGCGATGACACTCTCGCTGCGCGCGCTGTGGCAGGCGCCGCTCAGCGATATGGTCTGGCAGATCTGGCTGAATATTCGCCTGCCGCGCGTGCTGCTGGCGGTGCTGATCGGCATGGCGCTGGCGGTTTCCGGCGCGGTGATGCAGGGGCTGTTTCGCAACCCGCTCGCCGACCCCGGCCTGCTCGGCATCAGCAGCGGCGCGGGGCTGGCAGTAGCCATCGCCATTAGCCTGCCGCTGGCGCTGCCGCCGCTGCTGGCGCTCTGGCTGCCGACCCTGGCGGCCTTTCTCGGTAGCCTGGCGGTGATGGCGCTGATTTTTAGCCTCAGTCGGCTGGCGCTGGGCAATCTGGCGCGTCTGCTGCTGGTGGGCATCGCGATTAACGCGCTGTGCAGCTCGGTGGTGGGGGTGCTCTCCTGGCTGAGCAACGACCAGCAGCTGCGCCAGCTGTCGCTGTGGGGAATGGGCAGCATGAACCAGGCGCAGTGGTCGATGCTGGCGGTGTGTGCCGCCTTTATCCTGCCGTCGCTGCTGCTGACCCTGCTGCGCGCGCGCCATCTCAATCTGCTACAGCTGGGCGAAGAGGATGCCCACTATATGGGGATTGATGTCAGACGCACGCAGCGGCAGCTGCTGGTGCTGAGTGCGCTGCTGGTGGGCGCGGCGGTTTCGGTAAGCGGCATTATCGGCTTCGTCGGCTTAGTGGTGCCGCACATGATGCGCTTTTGTCTCGGCAGCGATCATCGCTGGATGCTGCCAGGTTCGGCGCTGGCGGGCGCCATCCTGCTGCTGCTGGCGGATACGCTGGCGCGCACCATAGTGGTGCCTGCCGAAATGCCGGTGGGCCTGTTGACCAGCCTGCTGGGCGGTCCCTGGTTTCTCTGGCTGATCCTGCGCCAGCAGCGAGGAGTGGAATAGTGGAACAGTTAGAGGCGCGCAACCTGCGCTATTCACGGGGTGGCAGGCTGCTGATCGATTCGCTGGATCTGTCGCTGGTGCCGGGCGAACTGGTGGCGCTGATTGGTCCGAACGGCGCAGGCAAATCGACGCTGCTGCGTATGCTGACCGGCTTTCTGACGCCCGATTACGGCGAGTGTCGGCTGGGCGACAGGTCTTTAGCCGAATGGCCGCGCGCGAGTCTGGCGCAGCGGCGCGCGGTAATGCGCCAGCAGAATCCGGTCGCCTTCTCTTTACCCGCTGCTGCCGTGGTGGCGATGGGCCGCGCGCCCTGGCCTGGCGGGGATACGCAAGCCGTGGTCGAAGAGGTGATGGCGTTGACCGACTGCGGAAAACTGGCCGAACGCGACTATCGACAGCTCTCCGGCGGTGAGCAGCAGCGGGTGCAACTGGCGCGCGTGCTGGCGCAGCTCTGGCAGAACGGCGCGCCGCGCGGCTGGCTGTTTCTGGATGAGCCGACCTCGGCGCTCGATCTCTTCTGGCAGCAGCAGGCGCTGCGCCTGCTGCATCGGCTTTCGCGCCAGAAAGATTTTAGCGTGTGCATTGTGCTGCACGATCTTAACCTCGCCGCGCTCTGGGCCGATCGCATTTTGCTGCTGCATCAGGGCAGGCTGGTGGCGCAGGGATCGGCGCAGGCGGTGATGACCGAAGAGACGCTGACGCGCTGGTATCGGGCAGACCTGCGCGTTTCTCCTGACCCTGAGAGCGGCAGACCAGGCATTCGGCTGCGCGCCTGAAGCCGTTTGGCTTACTATTCATAGCGTTAGCCTTTAACGGCGCGCCGATTTTCGACCATACTTTCTATTCTGAATCCACAAACAGGGAAGCAAAGTATGAACGATGCATTAGATCAGGCCGCCGAACAGCTTGGCGAGCGGCTTCTCTCCTCTGAGTGGCGGTTAGCGACCGCCGAATCCTGCACCGCCGGCTTGATCAGCATGACGCTGGCGAAGGTAGCAAACAGCGGCAACTTCTATACCAGCGGCTTTGTCACCTACAGCGATAATGCGAAAAGCCAGCTGCTGGGCGTGCGGCCGGAGACCCTTGAAGAGCATACCGCCGTCAGCGAACAGACCGCGCGCGAGATGGCGATCGGCGCGCGCGAACGTTCCGGCGAGCCGGTCAGCCTGTCGATTACCGGCTATGCCGGGCCAGACGGCGGCGAAGACGGCACGCCAGCGGGTACTATCTGGTTTGGCTGGGCGCTGCCTGACGGCAGCGTGGTGGCAGAGATGCGGCGCTTCGAGGGCGAGCCGAAATCGGTGATGGAGCAGGGCGCGCAGTTTGCGCTGGAGCGCCTTGCGGTGCTGCTGCGCGACGCCGCCCTGCATCAGAACGCTTAACGACAGTCAACGATCAGGCGGCCGCGCACCTTGCCGTCCAGCAGATCCTGCGCGCCCTGTTTCGCTTCGCTGAGCGGTATTAGCGTAGTGAGCTGCGTCAGAATATCGTCACTCAGCAGTTCCCCGAGCCGCTGCCACGCCTGCTGGCGCAGCGGTTTCGGGCACATTACGCTGTCGACGCCGGTCAGCGTCACGCCGCGCAGAATAAAGGGCGCGACGCTGGCGGGCAGATCCAGGCCCTGCGCCATGCCGCAGGCGGCAACCACGCCGTCCCGCTGGGTTGACGCCAGCACGTTGCTCAGCGTATGGCTGCCAACGCTGTCGATGGCGGCCGCCCAGCGCTCTTTCGCCAGCGGTTTCCCTGGCTGCGACAGCTCGCTGCGCTCGATAACTGAACGCGCGCCGAGGGTGTCGATCAGATAGCCCTCATCGCTGGCGCGTCCGCTGGCGGCAATCACCTCAAATCCCAGGCGTGCCAGCAGGTTAACGCTGAAGCTGCCGACGCCGCCGCTGGCGCCGGTGACCAGCACCGGGCCGCGATCGGGCGTGACGCCCTGTTTCTCCAGCGCCATCACGCACAGCATCGCGGTCAAACCCGCGGTACCAATCGCCATGGTTTGCAGCGGACTCAGAGTGGCAGGCACCTCCACCAGCCAGTCGCCAGGAACGCTCGCCTTCTGCGCCAGGCCGCCCCACTGTTTCTCGCCGACGCCCCAGCCGGTCAGCAGCGCCACATCGTCCAGCTGCCACTCCGCATGGCGGCTGGCGGTAACGCGGCCGACGAAATCGATGCCCGGCACCATAGGGAACTGCCGCACAATCGGCCCCTTATTACAGATGGCCAGCGCGTCTTTATAGTTCAGCGTGGACCAGGCGACATCGAGGGTGACGTCATGGTCGGGCAGCTGGGATTCGTTGAGATCTTTCAGGTTAGTGCGGTAGCCTTGCTCATCATTTTCAATGACTAATGCTTTAAACATGCAGCCTCCGGCAATAGGAAATATGCCGGTCAGTCTACTCCTCTGCGGCGGGAAGAGGTAGAGAAGGGGCACATGATGCCTGGACGCGCCGGCAGTTGCATAACATTTCATAAAGTTAAGATAATTAAGCAATTATCTGTAGGGGTTCTGATTTGACCCTTTAATTATCATCTGTTTAGCTTATGTTAGTCAGCAAGGTTATTTACTTTTGCCGGGTTGTCCTCGCGCGAGAAAAATGACATTATTGCGCCCTCTTTTCCGCTTACTCGTGAGGATGTCGTTATGGTCGGAACAATGCGCAACCGCACTTGCCTCCGCTCGCGTTACCCTGCGCGTAAGGCGATCTCCTCTGCTATCTTCGCTCAGCATTTCCCGCTCACCATGCGGTGAGGCCAGCTAAACGTTCGCTGTTGGGCATGCGTAAAGACAGACGCGCTCTGGCTTTACTGATGTCTATCGGGTGCGGCTTTACCTTTTGCTCCGCCTCCGCCTGACGTTATTCGCCGGGGAATCTTCCCCATTGCTGTGCCTCTGGCACCCACTCATCCTTCACCGTTGGGGATTTGTGTTATGACACCACTGAAAATTGCCGCCAGCGCTGCTGTGGCTCCCAGCCTTACCCTGAATACCGGGCGTGACGTAGTGACGCTGGACAATACCGATTTTACCGACGTGGCGGCAGTGGTCGTCTCGCTGGCCGATACGCGCAGCGGCGTGCTGGCGCTGTTGCGCCATACCGGCTTCAACCTGCCGGTATTTGTCGCCAACGCCTGGGAAGAGGAGGTGCTGCACCTGCCGGGCGTGACCGGCGAGCTGGACGGCTCTGCGGAAGCCTGGGCGGCGCTGGAAACGGCCGCGGCGGAGTATGAGGCGAACCTGCTGCCGCCGTTTTTCGACACGCTGATGCGCTACGTCGATATGCAGAACAGCACCTTCGCCTGTCCGGGACACCAGGGCGGGGCGTTTTTCAAAAAGCATCCGGCGGGGCGGCAGTTTTTCGACTTTTACGGGGAGAATCTCTTTCGTTCCGATATGTGCAACGCCGACGTCAAGCTGGGCGATTTGCTTATCCACGAAGGCTCGGCGAAAGATGCGCAGAAGTTTGCGGCGAAAGTGTTTAATGCGGATAAAACCTACTTTGTGCTTAACGGCACCTCCAGCGCTAATAAAGTGGTAACCAACGCGCTGCTGACGCGCGGCGATCTGGTGCTGTTCGACCGCAATAACCATAAATCGAACCATCACGGCGCGCTGATTCAGGCGGGCGCGACGCCGGTCTATCTGGAGGCGGCGCGTAATCCCTTCGGCTTTATCGGCGGCATCGACGCGCACTGCTTCGACGAGGCCTGGCTGCGCGAGCAGATCAAAGAGGTCGCGCCGCAGCGCGCCGGGGAAGCGCGTCCGTTCCGTCTGGCGATTATTCAGCTCGGCACCTACGACGGTACGGTCTATAACGCGCGGCAGGTGGTGGATCGCATCGGACACCTCTGCGACTACATTCTCTTCGACTCGGCGTGGCTCGGCTATGAGCAGTTTATTCCGGTGATGGCGGGCACTTCGCCATTGACGCTGGAGCTGACCGAGAACGATCCGGGCATTTTCGTCACCCAGTCGGTGCATAAGCAGCTGGCAGGCTTTTCGCAGACCTCGCAGATCCATAAAAAAGATAACCATATTCGCGGCCAGAAGCGCTTTTGCCCGCATAAGCGGCTAAATAACGCCTTTATGCTGCACGCCTCTACCAGCCCGTTTTACCCGCTCTTCGCCGCGCTGGACGTAAATGCCAAAATGCATCAGGGCGATGCGGGCCGTCAGCTGTGGCAGTCGTGCGTGACGCTCGGCATCGAGGCGCGCAAGGCTATCCTTGAACGCTGCGAAATGATCCTGCCGTTTGTGCCGGAGCAGGTAAACGGCGAACGCTGGCAGGATGCGCCGACGGAAAGCATCGCCAGCGACAGCCGCTACTTCAGCTTTGAGCCGGAGGCGCAATGGCACGGCTTTGCCGGTTACGCGCAGGATCAGTATCTGGTCGATCCCTGCAAGCTGCTGCTGACGACGCCGGGCATCGACGCGGCGAGCGGGGAGTACGCCGACTTTGGCATTCCCGCCACCATTCTGGCGAACTATCTGCGCGAGAACGGCATCGTGCCGGAGAAGTGCGATCTTAACTCTATCCTGTTTCTGCTGACGCCAGCGGAGAGCCCGGAGAAGATGGCGCATCTGGTAGCGATGCTGGCGCAGTTTGAACAGCATGTCCGAGAGGATGCGCCGCTGGCGGAGGTGCTGCCGACGATTTATCGCAAGAATCAGGCGCGCTACAAGGGCTATACCCTGCGTCAGCTCTGCCAGGAGATGCACGATCTCTATGTCAGCTTCGGCGTTAAGGATCTGCAAAAGGCGATGTTCCGGCAGAAAAATTTCCCGGCGGTGAAGGTGAATCCGCAGGATGCGCATCAGGCTTATATTCGCGGCGACGTCGAGCTGGTGCCGATCGCGAAAGCCGAAGGGCGTATCGCCGCCGAAGGGGCGCTGCCTTATCCTCCTGGCGTGCTCTGCGTGGTGCCGGGCGAAGTCTGGGGCGGCGCGGTGCAGCGCTATTTCCTGGCGCTGGAGGAGGGCATCAACCAGCTGCCGGGCTTCTCGCCGGAGCTGCAGGGCGTTTATACCGAGGATGACGGGCAGGGACGCAAGCAGCTGGTAGCGAATATGATGGTGGGATAGTGTCCGGGAGTTTCGCTCGCACGACAGGCGGGGGGCTTTGGTGCAGGTTTCGTTCGCTTAACAGCGGGGGAGCCTCAGCGCAGGTTTCGTTCGCCCGACAGCCGGGCAGTTTCATTTCGCCCTCTGCGGGCGACCGAGCAGGGCCGCAAGGCGTCGGCCCTGCACCCGCGCCCTGGGCCAGCTCCGCCGCCCGCTGCGCGGGTTCCTTCGCTTCGTCAGGATTTCTGACGGACCGGCTGGATTCGCCATCCCTGGCTCATGCCAGCCTCTTCGCGGCATCCCTGCCGCTCGTCCTGAAATCCCTCCTCCGCTCAGCGGCTGCGATGGCCCCCACAACCCTCGCTGCAAGTTCTGTGTTTTTATCGACGGCCTTATGGCTGTAAGCGCGATCAGACAATGCAATCGTTTATAAAAAAAAAGAGCTCACAGGCGAGGGTGTGACAGAGGCATCCGACGCGCTGAGGCGCGCGGCGGCGAGGACGGAGAGTCCTGATTCCAGAAGACGCAACCTTATCGCTGTAAGCGTCAGACAACGCAACCGTTTATAAAGAACGAGAAATCACAGGCGAGGGTGTGGCAGAGGTATCCGACACGCTGAGGCGCGCGTGGCGGCCAGGACGGAGAGTCCTGATTCCAGAAGACGCAACCTTATCGCTGTAAGCGTCAGACGATGCGGCCGTTTATAAAAAAATAAGAACTCACAGGCGAGGGTGTGACAGAGGCATCCGACACGCTGAGGCGCGCGCGGCGGCCAGGACGAGCCGACAGGACGTCGGCGAGAGCGCGGCATGAGCCAGGACGGCGAATCCGCGCGGTCCGTAAGGCTGACGTAAGCAACGAAGGGACCGCGCGGAGCGCGGCGTGAAGGCTGCCGGAAGCCGGGATTGTTAAGGGGCTGGCGAGCCCCTTAACACGCACGCCGGCAGCGCGGCTGCTGAAACTCCCCGACGCCTGGCGGGCGGAACCTGCACAGAGCCGTTCGCGCAGCGAACGCCATGCAAACCACCGGCGGGCGGAACCCGCACAGAGCCAGCCGTTCGCGCAGCGAACGCCATACAAACCACCGGCAGGCGGAACCCGCACAGAGCCAGCCGTTCGCGCAGCGAACGCCATACAAACCCCTGGCGGGCGGAACCCGCACAGAGCCATTCGCGCAGCGAACGCCATGCAAACCACCTGCGGGCGAAACCCGCACAGAGCCAGCCATTCGCGCAGCGAACGCCATGCAAATCATCAATACCGCCGATAGCTACGCTGCGCCGTACTCACTTTATAGAGATAGCGCCGCGACTCTGCAGACGGATGCTGCGTCGTCAGGGTGTTATAAACCTCACTCGGCGACATATTATTGATGGTGTTAAAGGCGCGATCCTTATCGCTGGAGAAAACGCGCAGTACGCTGCCTGCGCCGCCGTTGTAGGCGGTGATCACCGCATAGCGGCGCGACAGCGGATCCTGAATCCCGCCCAGGTAGCTGTTTTGCAGCAGCGACAGATAGGCGGTGCCCGCGTCGATATTGTTTTCCGGATCGAGCAGATAGCTGCGGCTCGGTTTGCCCCATTTGCCCTTCATACGGAACACATCAACACCCGCGGTATGCTGTACCACCTGCATCAGGCCCAGCGCGTCAGAATGGCTGACCGCATAGGGGTTGAAGCTCGATTCGGTCTGCATAATCGCCAGGATCAGCGATGCATCGACGCCATACTGCTCGGCGGCTTTACGCACTATCGGCAGATATTTGTGCGCACGCTTGTCGAGGTGGTTAGGCACCATGGGAATAGTGACCGAGTAGATAACATGCAGGCCGGAAACACGGCGCTGCAGTTTATTTTGCAGCAGGTAATCAGCGAAGTTGCCCGCGCGGCCCTGCCAGCGAATCGGCTGACCGGTATTATCCAGCACCTGGCCGTAGAGCAGCGGCTCTTTGCTGATCACAATATCGTTGGCGTCAGAGTAGAGATCGACATTGCCCGGATCGTCGCCGATCAGCAGCGTGGTAATGATCGCCTGGCGCAGGCTGGCCATCGGATCGGTACCGGAAATGGTTTCGATGGTGATGTTGCCGCTTTCGAAGTTGATATGGCTGCGGGTGTAATAGTTGTCGCTATATTTAACGTAGTCTTTCGGCCCGGCAATCAGGACTTCGTTAATACCCCAAATGTTCTCGATGTTATGCGCAAACTGGCCCATTAAAATATCGAAGCCGTTGGTGTCCTTTACCCACTCTTCGTGAAACTGCGAAGACTTCTTTCCTGAGCAGGAGACCAAAAGTGGAGCGATCACCAGCAGTGCGAGTAATTTCTTATTCATTGTAAATACGTGCCTGACCCGGAAAAGAGAGGGGCCTCAACGCTGAGGCCCTAAAATTTATGCTTCTGGCGGCGTATAGCCTTCGATGTGGACCTCTTTGCCTTCAAACAGGAAATTGACCATCTCCTTTTCCAGCACCTTACGGTCTTCCGGATTCATCATGTTGAGCTTTTTCTCGTTGATCAACATGGTCTGTTTGGCCATCCACTTCTGCCAGGCTTCTTTCGAGATCTCATTGTAGATGCGCTTACCCAGTTCGCCCGGATAGAGCTGAAAATCCTGCCCTTCAGCGTCGCGCTGTAGAAACGTACAAAAAATCGTGCGGCTCATTACTATTCCTCTTCAATCTCATGCCGGGGCAGGGCCAGCTGTTGCGGATGACGCAGCTCGTGCAAAAGCCGTTCAACCGGCGCCGCCAGCCCCACTGACGGCGGCTGGGCTAAGTTATACCAGAGACCGCCGGGTTCATCCATCGCCGCCCCGACAGATGGCCACGATAGCCACATTGGCACGATATCCAGATGAAAGTGGCTGAAGGTATGACGAAAAGCGGTTAACTGCTGCGGCTTTGACTCGATGCCGCGCGCCTGCAGCCAGTCGTGCAGCGCCTCTTCGGTGGTGAACTGCGGGAAGCAGAACAGACCGCCCCACAAACCAACCGGCGGACGCTGTTCCAGCCAGACGTCGTCGCCATCCTGTAACAGCAAAAACCAGCCGCTGCGCTCCGGCAATATCTGTTTCGGCTTTTTGCCGGGATAGTTCGCCTGGCTGTTGCTGGCGTAAGCGATGCAGCCGTTGTTAAGCGGACAGATGTCGCATTTAGGCTTTGAACGGGTGCAGACCAGCGCGCCGAGATCCATCATCGCCTGATTGAACTGGCTGACGCCCTCCGCTGGCGTCACGGTCTCGCTAATTTCCCACAGTCGCTTCTCGACATCTTTTTTGCCCGGCCAGCCGCCGACCGCGTAACAGCGGGCCAGCACGCGCTTTACGTTGCCGTCGAGGATCGGAAAGTGCTGCCCAAGCGACAGCGAGAGCACCGCGCCTGCGGTGGAACGCCCAACGCCAGGCAGCGCCGCAACATCGTCGAAATTGCGCGGGAACTCACCCTGATGCTGGTCGACAATGTGCTTCGCCGCCTTATGCAGATTGCGCGCGCGGGCGTAATAGCCCAGCCCGGTCCAGAGGTGCAGCACCTCGTCGAGCGGCGCGGCGGCCAGATCGGCGACGGTGGGAAAGCGCGCCATAAAGCGTTCAAAATAGGGAATAACGGTGGCGACCTGAGTCTGCTGCAGCATGACTTCAGAGAGCCACACTTTATAGGGCGTTTTCTCCTGCTGCCACGGCAGGGTCTTGCGGCCAAAGCGCTGATACCAGTCCAGCACCTGTTGCGCGAACTGCGGCGCTTGCATCATAAGAAGGAAATTTTCCGTGATTACTCTACACTCAGGCAGGCATTCCAGCACAGGCGCAGCCCCGGTGTAAACCTGAAGATTGCAAGGGCTTGCTTCTGCTAATTAACTTTGCATAATGCGCCTTTCCCCAAACAGGCTACTCAGCAGGCTACAACATGATTAATGACGTCATCACTCCGGAATTTGATGAGAACGGGC
This sequence comes from Pantoea sp. ACRSB, assembly GCF_022346905.1. Classification (NCBI taxonomy): domain Bacteria; kingdom Pseudomonadati; phylum Pseudomonadota; class Gammaproteobacteria; order Enterobacterales; family Erwiniaceae; genus Pantoea; species Pantoea sp. ACRSB. The sequence continues at coordinate 177,377 of NZ_JAKRNL010000005.1, forward strand.
GGCCGCTGCGCCGTATTCGCAGTTTTGTGCGCCGCCAGGGGCGTCTGACGAAAGGACAGCAGCTGGCGCTCGACCAATACTGGCCGGAGATGGGCGTAGAGTTTCAACCTGAGCCGCTGGATCTGACGCAACTGTTTGGCCGCGACGCGCCGGTGGTGCTGGAGATCGGCTTTGGCATGGGCGCTTCGCTGGTGACCATGGCGCAGAATAACCCGCAGCAGAACTTCCTCGGTATTGAAGTGCACGCGCCGGGCGTGGGCGCCTGTCTCGCCTCCGCGAAAGAGGCGAACGTGGAGAACCTGCGCGTAATGTGTCACGACGCGGTAGAGGTACTGGAGAAGATGATCCCGGATAACTCGCTGCGCATGGTGCAGCTTTTCTTCCCCGATCCCTGGCATAAAGCGCGCCACAACAAGCGTCGCATCGTGCAGGTGCCTTTCGCCGAGCTGGTGATGCGCAAGCTGAAGCTGGGCGGGGTATTCCATATGGCCACCGACTGGGAAGCCTATGCCGAACATATGCTGGAAGTGATGAACAGTATCGACGGGTATAAAAACCTGTCGGAAACACAGGATTACGTGCCGCGTCCAGAGACGCGTCCACTGACTAAATTCGAGCAGCGCGGGCAGCGACTGGGCCACGGCGTTTGGGACTTAATGTTTGAGAGGGTTAAATAATGGCCACACATCGCAGCCGCCGTTTACGTAAAAAACTGCATATCGACGAGTTTCAGGAGCTGGGCTTCTCGGTTGCCTGGCGCTTCGCCGAGGGAACCACAGAGCAGCAGATTGATAAGACCGTTGACGACTTCATTAACGAAGTGATTGCGCCAAACGGACTGGCCTATGACGGCAGCGGCTATCTGGTGTGGGAAGGACTGATTTGCCTGCAGCGCACCGGCAAATGCACCGACGAGCATCGCGAGATGGTGCGCAAGTGGCTGGAAGATCGCCAGCTGAGCGACATCCAGGTGACCGAACTTTTCGACGTCTGGTGGGACTAAGTTCCGTATCAGCCTGGCTTATTTGCCTGGCCTACGGCTGACCTGTAATTACCGCGCCTGGTTCACATATTAGGGAGAGATTATGGTTCGTAAAACGCTTATCGCCGCGCTGCTGCTGGCAGCGACGCAGGCACAGGCTGCCTGGGAGTGCAGCGTAAAACCGCAGGATGATGTCGTGATCAAGCCGCAGAGCGTGCAGGTCGTCGGCGCGAACGGCAACCTGGAGATCTCCCCGCAGGGCGATGTGCAGTTTAACGGTCAGAAGATTGCGGTGAACAACGCGCAGCGCCAGCAGGCGATCGACTATCAGAATGCGCTGCGTCGCGATCTGCCGTGGATCGATACCGGTGCGACGACGCGTCTGGAGAAGGGCCGGGTGGCGCTGGATAAGGTGATTGTCGAGAAGCTCGGCTCCGACAGCAATGTGCGCAACCGTCTCACCACCCTGAACGGCCAGCTGAAGCAGCAGATGAACCGCATTATTGAGCACCGTGACGACGGCCTGACCTTCCATCATCAGGCGATCGACCAGGTGCGCGCCGATGGCGAACGCCTGGTGCAGAGCACTATGGGCGGCGTGTTGCAGGACAGCCTGAACGAAATGGGCACTAAGCAGGCGAGCGGCAGCAATCCGCTGCAGGCGATTATGGGCAACCTGGGCGGGCTGCAGCAGTCGATTCAGGCGGAGTGGAGTAATCAGGAGCAGGACTTCAAAAACTTCGGCCACGAAGTGTGTAACCGCGTGATTAGCCTGGAAGATCAGCGCAAGAAGCTGGTGAGCAGCGTTAAATCCTGAGCCGGTTACGTTAAGCGTTGGCCTGTCGGGGAAGTGGCAGCAGTGACAACGACCCCGACGGGCAACTTTGCGAGACTGACGTCATCCGCTTTACGCTCTGATTCGACTGGCTTAGCGCAGAGCGTCGGCACGTCTGGTGGTTACAGACGCGCCCCAGGGCGTTACTCGTTGCCCCACTGATTAAGAAACTCAGCGATCTCGTCAATGCGTAGCGCATTGATACCCGCTTCACCCGCCATCTCTTTCTGCGCCTCTTCGCTGATCTCCTCGTTATTCATTAAGCGAGTAATCAGCAGCTGGAAATAGCGCGCCAGAGCGTCACGCTCCGACTCGCTTACCGGCGTTTCGGTTTCCGTCGCGTACTCATCCGCAACGTCATAATATTTAAGTGGTATTTCATCGTTCATCATAATCTCCAGGGGTTAAACCTGCGTCACTTGCGGAGTGCAAAAGTTAGCGGCTGTCTGGGTGCGTCAGACCTTAAGCATTTTTACCGTGGCATCCACATCGATCTCATCTTCCGTGAAGATTAACGTCGTACCCTGAAAGGTCGTAATCGCCAGCTTTTTCATTGAGCGCATCTCATCGGGCTTAGCGGCTGTTTTCGGCCTGATATTGTTCAACAGCGTGCCCACGGAGAGTACGGTGTTTTTTTTATCTATGCGCGTGTCGGCAGGCACTTCCTCGCTGTAGACCAGGTAAGACTTGATCGAGGTGAGCTTGATGCGTTCGCCCGCGATAAAGATGTACTTGCTCGCCGGGACGACTTTGACCGCGTAAGCCGACAGGCCTTTATTATTGGTAGTAGGCTCGAAGGTTACTGCCGCATTTTTCTTGATCAGCTCAGGGTTGGCGACCTTGATCACATGAAAATAGCGATTGTCGCCGTTTTCATCTTTGATAAATCCAAAGCCCTTGTCCTGAAACCAGGTTGTGATCGTTCCGTTCATCGCGTTACCGCCTGTTTAATCGTTAATCTGCTCAGTTTTTTACAGCGCGCAGTGTAAAGCACAATGGCCCTACAGAACAGGGTAAGTGTGGATGATAAATTCAGGAGATGCGAGGGAGCAGCAGAGGGGTGAAAAGGGCCTTAAAAACAAAAACCCGCACAGGGCGGGTTAATTTTATTATCAGCAGAATTTAACTGCTCAGGCTGTTGCCTTCATCGCTATTGTAAGCGCCGCCGATAATTAGCGCAGCTTACAGCGGCGTGACGTTTCCAGCCGCTGGGCCTTTCGCACCATTTTCAATGGTGAAAGAAACCTGCTGGCCTTCGTCGAGGGTCTTGTAGCTGTCGCTCTGGATAGCAGAGAAGTGTACGAATACATCTTTGCTGCCGTCGCTCGGAGTGATAAAGCCAAAACCTTTATCAGAGTTGAACCATTTTACTAAACCAGTCATTTTGTTAGACATAGATACTTCCTTAATTGATGAGCCACTAAGAGCGGCGAAAATGGCCTGTAATTAGAGAGTGACTTATGGGGCACTTAGGAGGAGGCTCACGAAGAAGGGTATCTTTGGATAACACTTGAACTGAGGACTGCTTTACTAAAACTGCTTTCATAAGGTCTGTATTCCAAACCGATGACGCTATTAAGACACAGAGGATTTTATTTAGCAACTTTTATATAATTTATTTTAACCGTTTAAACGCTCAGATGGCTATATGGATGTTTGCTACAGCGAGGCTTTAATTTTGACAAAATTAATTGCTGGGAACCCGAAATGGCCGGCGCGTTTAATTTTATATTTCGCCCAGCGTCGCGATTAATTTTTGCATACAGGTCATTATCGTTCGCTCAGCAGCAACGATCTCCCTGAACATCCTGGCTATATGCCCACGCTCAAAAAAGAGGAGCAGCCGCCTTTTATCCAAGGTCAACGACGCGAAGCCCTGACCAGCATCGCTCCTCTGAGCGGGTAACCAGCACTGAGGGATCGTCGCTGATATCGCTTATCAACGAAACGATCCGGTCCATCAGGTTTTTAATCCCTTCTGAACCCACGTAGACAAACTCGTTGGTGGGCAGGGCGTAGGTAAAGCCCCTGTCGCAAACAACGCTTCGCGAAAAACCATTTTCGAGCATCGTGAACTGAAGATCGATGCGCATTTTTTCGGTCTGCTCTTTCAGCTCGACCCGGACTGTATAGCTGGCCATAAGCATGTCTAACCAGGGCTGGGATTTAAGAATACTTAAATTATAGCGGATGCCATGAGAGGAAAGGGCATTTAAGATATGTCCCATCCCTGCGGTAGACGCGCGCATTTTTGCCGCTTTTACGCTCTTGCTCGCTTTGCGCTGGACTCGATTCGCTTACGGCCGGACGCGCGGCCCCTGGCCCGTGTCGACCGCCTTCTGGCCTGCCTTTGCCTGAGATTGTAGCCAGTTCACAACTCTGGCTTTAGCCGATCATCCGCGCTCTTTTCGCGTGATAGTCTTCCTTTATGCCTCGCTCCGCTACAGATTCTATGAAACGCAGATTACCTTTTCAGGTGAAACTCTTTCTCTCGCTGGTGCTCTTTTCCTGCCTGCTGCTGGCTTTGCTGGGCGCTATCCTGTTTCATTTTATTGACCGGCAGCTGCATCATGATTTGGGGCAGCGCGCGCGCGTCCAGGCGAGCCAGATTGCGCTGATGCCCGGCCTGGCTGAGAAGGTGGCAAACCGCGATATCGCCGGTATCGCCAGTTTGATTCAGCCTCTACGCCGTCAGAGCGACGCCAGCTATATCGTGATCGGCGATGTGCATGAGCAGCATCTCTACCATTCAGAATCGCCAGAGCGCCTGAATTTGCCGCTGATTGGCGGCGACAATGCGGAGGTGCTGCAGGGGAAGACCATTATTTCAGTGCGCAGAGGGGGGATCGGCGTTTCATTGCGCAGTAAAGCGCCGATCTTTAACGCCCGGCATCAGGTTATCGGCATCGTTTCGGTCGGTTATCTCACCTCCTGGATCGCCAATATCAACGTCAGACTGCTGTGGCAGGCGAGCCTGTATGGGCTGGCCCTGCTTCTGCTGCTGTTTATTTTTTCATGGGTCTTTAGCCGCAACCTCAAGAAGCAGATGTTCTGGCTGGAGCCGAAAGATATCGCGCTGCTGGTACTACAGCAAAAAGCGCTGCTTGAGGCGATGTATGAAGGGGTATTTGCCGTTAATGCCGAGATGCAGCTGATTTTAATCAATCGCGCCGCCAGAGAGCTGCTGGATATCGATCGGAGCGAGCGAGAGCTGCTGGGCAAACCGCTCCATGAGGTGTTGCAGCTCCATCCCGCCTTTCTGAGCCAGAGCGCCACGGAGGAGAACGGCCGCCATCACGATCAGATAACCGTACTTAACCAGCGGCAGGTTATCGTCAACCGGGTGGCTATCGATCTCGAACCTGGCGAGCCAGGCGGCTGGGTATGCAGCTTCCGCGATAAAAACGATATCAATACCCTGAGCAGCCAGCTGAGCCAGGTGAAGCGCTATGCGGATAATTTGCGCATTATGCGCCATGAGCAGCTTAACTGGACCGCGACGCTGGTGGGCCTGCTGCAGATGCAGCGTTACGACGATGCGATGCGCTATATTCAGGCGCAGTCCGCCGGGGCGCAGCAGGTGCTCGATTTTGTCTCGGCGCGCTTCACTTCGCCAGCGCTGTGCGGGCTGCTGCTGGGGAAATATGTCAGCGCGCGGGAAAAAGGCGTTGAGCTTAAATTCGACCCCGCCTGCCAGCTGACCCGTATCCCTGCCGCGATGAGCGAAACGGCGCTGATGTCGGTGGTTGGGAATGTGCTGGATAACGCCGTCGACGCGACGCTCAACGTCGAAAGGCCAGCGCCGCCGGTCGAGCTTTATATCTCCGATCGCAACCACGAACTGCTGATTGAAGTCGCCGATCAAGGCTGCGGCGTGGATGAGCAGCTAAAACCGCATCTTTTTGAGCAGGGCGTAAGCAGCAAACCCTCCAGCGGTGATGAGCTGATGGGGTCGGAACACGGTATCGGGCTCTATCTGGCGGCAGGTTACGTTCATCAGGCGGGCGGCAGCATCGAAATCGCCGGCAACTCGCCGCAGGGCACTATCTTCTCGATTTTTATTCCCTTTCAGCACGCCGCTTCGACAGGAGTTTCCCATGAATAACGCGAAGGCACTGAATGTCGTGATTGTGGAGGATGAGCCGCATCTGGCTGATTTACATCGTGAGTTTATCGAGCAGCACTTTCATCTGCGCGTGGTGGGCATCGCGGCCACGCTGGAGCAGGCGCGCCAGCTAATTGAGCAGCATCAGCCGCGGCTGGTGCTGCTCGACAACTATCTGCCTGACGGCCAGGGCGTAACGCTGATTGACGATCCGCTGTTGAAACGCTTTGAATGCTCGGTGATTTTCATCACTGCCGCCAGCGATATGCAAACCTGTAGCCATGCGATGCGCAGCGGCGCGCTCGACTATCTGCTTAAACCGGTCTTTTTTCACCGCCTGCGCGCCTCGCTGGAGCGCTTTATGCTGCTGGTGCACTCAATGAGTCAGATAAAAAATGTCGATCAGCACGCGCTGGATAAGCTGTTCAATCTGCCCTCCAGCGAGGGGCCGGCGGCTCCTTCGACAAAAGGCATTGAGTCGCTGACCCTGACGCGGGTGAAAGATTTCTTTAGCGATGCGCCTGACAGTAGCTGGTCGGTAGAGCAGGTGGTGGAGAGCGTGGGGATCAGCAAAACCACCGGTCGCCGTTACCTGGAATATTGCGTGGAGATCGGCTTTATCGGCGTTGAGATGCAGTATGGCAATATCGGCCATCCGCGGCGGCTCTATCGTAAAATTACCGCCACGAAATAGTGTGATCGCGCGCAAACCCTGTGCGACGCCGACGTGGTTTTAATGGTGTTAATTGCCGAAAAAACGCCAATAATCACACTTCGCGAAGATAACGAACCGTCACCTCTTGCCTGCCTGAATCGATCGTTTATGTTGACCCTTAGTTCCCTGAGTGTAACTAAAAGGTTAAATATAATGACGAAAAATTATTCTCTCTCTCTGGTTGCCGCTACCGTATTCTTCTCCTGCTCAGCCTTCTCCGCGCCGCCGCAGGGCTATCCGGCTGATTATCAAAGCGTTATTGATGCCGCGACCAAAGAAGGCAAAGTCGTGATCTATTCCACCACCGACACGAAAGCCGCCGGGCCGCTGATCAAAGGTTTCGAAGCGACCTATCCCGGCATTAAAGTTGAATACAACGATATGAACAGCACCGAGCTGTATAACCGTTTTATCAGCGAGCAAGCCTCCGGCGGCACCAGCGGCGATGTGGTCTGGAGCTCCTCAATGGACACCGGCCTGAAGCTGGCGACCGACTATGCGCAGGAGTACCAGTCGCCTGAACTGGCGCAGCTGCCGAAGTGGGCCGTGTGGAAAAACAAGGCTTACGGCACCACCTACGAGCCGGTAGTGTTTATTTATAACAAACGGTTGATCCCCGCTGGCGACGTGCCCGATTCGCACGCCGCGCTGGCGAAGTTAATCGCCAGTCAGACCGATAAATTCAAGAGCAAAGTCACCACCTACGATATTGAAAAATCGGGTCTGGGCTTCATGCTGTCGGTGCAGGATTCCAAAGCGGATCCACACTACTTCCAGACCCTGGCTGATGTGGCGAAGGGCGGCTTAGCGGTGCAGTCTTCAACCGGCACCATGATGGAAAGGGTCTCTTCCGGCGAAAACCTGATCGGTTTCAACATCCTTGGCTCCTACGCTGAAGCGCGCGCCAAAACCGATCCTTCGCTGGGTATCGCCTGGCCGAAGGATTACACGCTGGTGCTGTCGCGCGTCTCGTTTATTAGCCAGCAAGCGCAAAACAGCCATGCGGCAAAACTGTGGCTGGATTATGTGCTCTCTGAGAAAGGGCAAAGCATCCTGGCCAGTCAGGCCGATATTCCTTCCCTGCGCAATGATATTGAAGGCAAAAACGATATTGATGGCCTGACCAAAATGTTAGGCAGCGCGCTGAAGCCTATCCCGGTCGACGAAAGCCTGCTGGAGTACCTTCAACCGAAAAAACGTCTCGACTATATCAAGCAGTGGCGCGCAGCCGCCGGTAAATAACGGCTGTATGGAAGCGCGGTCCGCTGCGTCGCGCTTCTTTTTCTCAGGATTTCGCCATTCAGGGTCTCAATATGAATGCATTGCGCAGAAAGTGGCAGAGCCTGCCGCGCGGCGTCGTGGTGCTGTTAACCGCGCTGGTTATCTACGTTCCGCTCTCCTTTATCGTCATACAGAGTTTTTTATCCGCGCCGTTCTTTGCGCCGTCTAAAGAGTGGAGCCTGGAGTCGTTTGAATTTATTTTTACCGATCCCGATTTCTACAAGGCGCTGAGAAGCGGTTTTATTCTGGCCTTTGGGCTGGTGATTATCGCCATTCCGCTGGGCGGTATTCTCGCCTTTCTGATGGTGCGTACCGATCTGCCGGGAAGACGTTTTATTGAGCCGCTGATCCTCGTGCCGATCTTCGTCTCGCCGATGGTGTTGGGGTTCGGCTATGTGGTGGCGGCCGGGCCGGTCGGCTTCTTCTCGCTGTGGGCGCAGTCCCTGCTGGGCTTTGTGCCCTGGAACATCTACGACATGTCGAGCATTGTGGTGATTGCGGGCCTGACGCACGTTCCCCATGCCTATCTCTATATCTCTTCAGCCCTGCGCAGCGTGGGATCGGATGTAGAAGAGGCCGCGCGTATCGCTGGCGCATCGCCGTTGCAGGTTATGACGGCGGTGAGCCTGCCGATGGTACGGCCCTCAATTCTCTATGCCATCGTGCTGCTGTTCTTCCTCGGGCTGGAGGTGTTTGGCCTGATGCTGGTGCTGGGCGACCCTGAAGGCAACATGGTGCTGGCAACCTATCTCTATCAGCTGACCAATAAACTCGGCACGCCTTCCTATCATCTGATGGCGGCGGTCGCGGTGGTGCTGATCTGTATTACTGTTCCACTGGTAATGCTGCAACGCCGCCTGATGCGCACCGCCAACCGCTTCGTGACCCTGAAGGGTAAAGCGTCGCAGGCGCGCGCTTTGCCGCTGGGGAAATGGCGCTGGGTAGCGGGCGCGGTGGTGGCGTTCTGGCTGACCGTGACCATCGGCGTGCCGCTGCTGGGCGTGGTGCTGCGCGCCTTTATCTCCAACTGGGGCGTCGGCGTCTCGCTGTGGGATGAGCTGTCGATCAAAACTTTCCAGACTATCTGGGCGCAGCCGAACCTGCTGCGTGCCATCGTCAACTCAATGGCGATTGGCGTTATCGGCGGCGCTTTAGCGGTGGGGTGTTACCTGTTTATCGGCATCGCCATGCACCGTAAACCTGACAACACCACGCGCTTCCTTGACTACAGCGTGCTGGTGCCGCGCGCGGTACCGGGGCTGCTGGCGGGCCTGGCCTTTCTCTGGGTATTTCTGTTTCTGCCGCTTTGGCTGGATAACTCACTCAAGTCGGGCTGGCTTGCCGATTTCGCCTGGTCTCAGTGGCTGCGCGATAACCTGATCGTCTGGCTGCGTTCGCTGCGCAGCACCATCTTCAGCGTCTGGCTGGCGTACACCGTGGTGTGGATGGCCTATGGCCTGCGGTTGATCTCCTCAACGCTGCTGCAGGTAGGGCCGGAGCTGGAAGAGGCGGCGCGCAGCACCGGCGCCACGCGCGGGCAGATTACGCGCCACGTCACTATTCCGCTATCCCGCTACGGCCTGATTGGCTCCTGGCTGCTGATGTTCCTGATTTTCGAACGCGAATACTCCACCGGCGTCTATCTGCTCTCGCCCGGTACGGAAACCATCGGCTCGATGCTGGTTTCCCTGTGGGCGGCGGGCGCCATCGATATCGTTGCTGCGCTCTCCTTTATTAACATCCTGCTGGTGGTGGTAGGCCTGGGTATTGCCCTGCGATTTGGAGTTAAATTACATGATTGAATTAACGGTTGAGAATCTGCATTTAACCTACGGCGACAACCCGGTTCTGAAAGGGGTCTCCATGAATTTACAGCGCGGCGAGGTGGTTTCGCTGCTTGGCCCCTCCGGCAGCGGCAAAACCACGCTGCTGCGCGCCGTCGCCGGGCTGGAAAAACCGACGCAGGGCAACATCACCATCGGCAAAAAACAGGTGTATGCCGGTACGCCGCGCAGCGAAATCCCGGCGGAAGAGCGCAACCTGGGGCTGGTGTTTCAGTCATACGCGCTGTGGCCGCATAAAACGGTGTTTGAGAATGTGGCCTACCCGTTAAAGCTGCGCAAAGTGGCTTCTGCGGAGATCAACCAGCGGGTGCAGGACGTGCTGACCCAACTGGGGCTGGGCCACCTCGGCAAACGCCATCCGCATCAGCTTTCCGGCGGTCAGCAGCAGCGCGTAGCGATTGGCCGCGCGCTGGTCTACAACCCGCCCGTTATCCTGCTGGATGAGCCGCTGTCGAACCTGGACGCCAAACTGCGCGAAGAGGCGCGCGTCTTTCTGCGCGAGCTGATCATCAAGCTGGGCCTCTCCGCGCTGATGGTGACGCACGATCAAAATGAGGCGATGGCGATTTCCGATCGCATCCTGCTGCTTAATAACGGCAAGATTGAGCAGCAGGGGACGCCGCAGGAGATGTACGGATCGCCCAGGACGCTGTTTACCGCGGAGTTTATGGGCAGCAATAACCGGCTACACGGTAAAATCACCGAGCTGCGCGACGGCAAAGCGCGTATCGAGGGCAAAGGCTGGGCGCTGTGGGGTATCGCAGGCGAAGGGGTGCAAAACGGTCAGGAGGCCACGGCGGTGATTCGAGTAGAACGCGTGAGGCTGGAGGAGGGGCCGGGTGAAAACCAGCTGGAGCTGCCGCTGCTGACCAGCATGTATCTTGGCGACCGCTGGGAGTATCTGTTCCGCACCGCAGGCGATGACTTTGTTATCCGCGCCTATGGCAACGAGGTGCGCGACCCTCAGCATTGCCGGCTGGCATTACCCGAAAACCATCTGTGGATCTTCCCGAAATCATAACGTCAGGGGCGGCTTTCGCCGCCCCTGTTGCCTGCGCTTACTCCTCTGCCAGAAAAAGCTCCAGCAGCGAGTTTAAAAACAGTTTGCCTTTATCCGTTATCTGCCAGTGCGTAGCGTTTTCCGCTACGTAACCGGCCGCGATCGCCGCATCCATCTGCGGCCGAATCTTGCTCTCGCTCAGACCGGTGTAGCGGGTAAATTCCTCGCGCGGCGCCGCTTCCAGCAGGCGAAAGCGGTTCATAAAGTATTCGAACGGCTTCTCGTCGTCGGCGACTTCATACTGCTTCTCCTGATAGCGGCCCTGCATAAAGCCGCGCGGATGACGCGTCTTCACGGTACGCACGATGCGCCCGTCCGGCTGGGTCAGCTTGCCGTGTGCCCCGCAGCCGATGCCGAGGTAGTCGCCGAAGCGCCAGTAGTTAAGGTTATGCTCGCAGCGGTAGCCCGGCTTCGCATAGGCGGAGGTCTCATACTGCTGATAACCCGCGGCGGTGAGCAGACGATCTCCTTGCTCGAAGATATCCCACAGCGCGTCGTCGTCCGGCAGCACCGGTGGCCGCGAGCCAAACAGCGTATTCGGCTCGATGGTCAGCTGATACCAGGAGAGGTGCGGCGGATTAAGCGCAATCGCCTGCTCCAGGTCGCTCAGCGCCTCCTCCAGCGACTGATCGGGCAGGCCATGCATCAGGTCGAGGTTGAAGCTGCGCAGATGCAGCCCCTCAGCCAGCTGCGCGGCGCGTTTCGCCTCTTCCGGGCCGTGGATGCGCCCCAGCCGCTCCAGCTTCTGCGGGCTGAAGCTCTGCACGCCGATAGAGATACGGTTAATCCCGGCGCGCTGGTAGGCGCTGAAGCGGTCCGCCTCTACGGTGCCAGGATTGGCCTCCATGGTGATCTCCGCATCCGCCGCCAGCGGCAGACGCGCACGCACGCCGTCCATCAGCATCTGCATCGCCTCGCTGCTGAGCAGGCTTGGCGTGCCGCCGCCAATAAAGATAGTGCGCACTTCGCGCCCCTGGGTCAGCGGCAGGTCGTTTTCCAGATCGCGCAGCAGGTGCTGCACATACTCAACGTGCGGCACCTCGCCTTTGAGCGCATGGGAGTTAAAGTCGCAGTAGGGGCACTTCTGCACGCACCACGGAATATGGATATAGAGGCTTAACGTCGGTAAATCAGGCATTGCGCATCGCTTCCAGCAGCAGCGTCAATGCTTTGCCCCGATGAGAAACCGCGCCTTTTTCCGTTTTGCTTAGCTCGGCGGCGGTTTTGCCCAGTTCGGGCACGTAGAAAACTGGATCGTAGCCGAAGCCGCCTTCACCCGCCGCTGAGCGAGTGATTTCGCCCGCCCAGCTGCCGTGGAACACCAGCGGCGTCGGGTCTTCCGCGTGGCGCAGATAGACCAGCACGCAGTGGAACTGCGCCTGGCGTGCGCCGTCCGGCACTGTTTCCAGCGCCTGAAGCAGCTTCTCAAGGTTCTCCCGATCGCTGGCCGCTTCTCCGGCGTAGCGCGCCGAATAGATGCCCGGCGCGCCGCCCAGCGCATCCACCGCCAGGCCGGAGTCGTCGGCGATGGCGGGCAGGCCGGTGATCTGCGCGGCGTGACGCGCTTTCAGAATGGCGTTTTCGATAAAGGTCAGGCCGGTCTCTTCCGCCGACTCCACGCCCAGATCGGTTTGCGCCACAATATCCAGGCCAAAGGCGGAGAGCAGATCCGCCAGTTCACGTACCTTGCCGGGATTGCCGGTGGCGAGCACAACTTTTTGCATAGCAGTTCCAGTCATATTTACAGCAGAAACCAGAGGCCTGGAAACAGGTCCATACCGAGGAAATTCAGCGCATAGAGCACCAGGATCACAATCATGGCGGAGAAGTCGATGCCGCCCATCGCAGGCAGCATGCGGCGAATTGGCGCCATCAGCGGCTCAGTCAGCTGGATCAACACATAGTCCAGCGGGCCGCGGCCCTGGCTGATCCAGCTCATCAGCGAGCGAATGATAATCACCCAGAACACCAGGTAGCCAGCGGACTTCACCAGCGACAGCAGACCGACCAGCAGGTTGGCCGGATCGACCGAGAAAGCGCCGACCTGGATCAGCAACAAAATCGGGTATTTCAGCGTCGTCAGCACAAACGCCAGCAGCAGCGAGGCGGTATCCACCGGGCCGATAGCCGGAATAACGCGGCGCAGCGGCTTGATAATCGGCTGGGTGATCTTGACGACGAACTGCGACAGCGGGTTGTAAAAATCGCAACGCGACCACTGCATCCAGATGCGCAGCAGCAGCACCATCACATACAGGTCGATCAGCGTTTTGACTAAAAACGTCAGTGTTAACATGAGGTTCCTCAATTATTGTTGTGGGTTGCGCACATAGTCCCGCGCGCCGAAAATCGCGGTGCCGATACGCACCATGGTGCTGCCAGCTTCAATCGCCGCTTCCATGTCGTCGCTCATTCCCAGAGAAAGCGTATCGACGTCGGGATAGTGCTGCTTCAGCTGGCGAAAAGCGTCAGCCATCTGCTGGCACACTGCCAGCTGACGCGAATAGTCGCTTTCCGGCGCCGGAATCGCCATCAGGCCGCGCAGACGCAGCTGCGGCAGCGCGGCGACCTGCTGCGCCAGCTCAGGCAAATCCTCCAGCATGATGCCAGATTTGCTGTTTTCGTCACTGATATTTACCTGAATCAACACATTCAGCGGCGGCAGCGAGGCGGGACGCTGGTCGCTCAGGCGCTGGGCAATCTTCAGGCGGTCCACCGTATGGCACCAGGCGAAATGCTCCGCCACCAGACGGCTTTTATTGGACTGTAGCGGGCCGATGAAGTGCCACTCCACCTGAGGATGTGCGGCCAGCGCCGCAATCTTTTCAACCCCTTCCTGCACGTAATTTTCGCCAAAGGCGATCTGTCCGGCGGCGATAGCTTCTTCGACCGCGCCCGCAGGTTTGGTTTTGCTCACGGCAAGCAGCGTAACTTCTTCTGGATCGCGCCCGCATTGCGTCGCGGCAGCGCGGATGCGCTGACGCAGTTGCTGTAGGTTGTGCTGGATTGAGGTCATCGTCAGGAGGCTGTCTATGGAGTTGGAAGAAATGGTGGCGCTTAGTGTAAAACATAATGCCGCCGATCTGCACCTGTGCAGCGGACATTCCCCGCGCTGGCGACGCCACGGCAGGCTGGAGCGCATCCCCGATCTCGCGCCGCTGACGGCCGACTGGCTGGAACGCTTCGCCGGGCGATATCTGGAGCTGCGGCAGCGCGATGAGCTGGCGGCGCAGGGGCAAACCGACTTCGCGCTCTCCCTTGCCAGCGGTCAGCGGCTGCGCGGCAATCTGTTTGTCCAGCGGCAGGGGCTGTCGCTGGCGCTGCGTACGCTGGCGACCCGTTGTCCGACGCTGGAAAGCCTGCGCCTGCCGCCTGCGGTGCCGCGCTGGCTGGAAATGGATAACGGCTTGATTTTAGTAACCGGCGCGACCGGCAGCGGAAAATCGACCACGCTCGCCGCAATGGTTGACGCCATCAATCGCCAGCAGGCAAAGCATATTATTACGCTGGAAGATCCCATCGAGTTTATCCACCAGAGCCAGCGCTCGCTGATCCAGCAGCGCGAGATCGGCGCGCACTGCGCTTCGTTCAGCCTTGGGCTGCGCGGCGCACTGCGTGAAGACCCCGACGTTATTCTGCTGGGCGAGTTGCGCGACGGCGACACCATTCGCCAGGCGCTTACCGCCGCCGAAACCGGACATCTGGTGCTCGCCACGCTGCATACGCGCGGCGCGGCGCAGGCGGTCGATCGTCTGGTGGATGCCTTTCCAGCGGAGGAGAAAAATCTGGTGCGCACCCAGCTGGCGGGTAGCCTGAAAGCGGTGATGGCGCAGAAGCTGGTGCCGTCGCGCGACGGCGAACGCATCGGATTGTTTGAGGTGCTGATCGCCACGCCCGCCATTGCCAGCCTGATCCGCGACGGCAAGCTGCATCAAATCGGCGCGCTGCTGCAAACCGGCGCGCAGGCCGGTATGCAGACCTTTGAGCAGAGCCTGCTGGCGCGCCAGCGGGAAGGGCTGATTGCGACCGAGACGGGCGAGGGCGGGTGGCCCGCCTGAGCTGGCGTCTCAGTGAGTTTCGAACCAGTCCTGCAGAATAATCGCCGCCGACTGCGAATCCACCGAGCCTTTATTCAGCGCGCGATAGCCGCCGCGCTCAAACAGACCGGCGCGCGCCTCTACGGTGCTGAGGCGCTCATCCTGCAGCTCGACGCGAACGCCGAAGCGGCCATGCAGGCGACTGGCGAACTTACGCGCGCGCGCCGTGAGCGGCTGTTCAGTGCCGTCCATATTCAGCGGCAGGCCGACCACAACGAAATCGGGCTGCCACTCTTTCAGCAGGCGCTCTATCTGCAGCCAGTCCGGGGTGCCGTCCTGTGCTTTCAGCGCGGCAAGCGGACGGGCGCTGCCGGTAAGCTGCTGACCAACCGCCACGCCGATGCTTTTCGTGCCGAAGTCGAAGCCCAGCAGGGTTTGCGTCGTCATCAGGCGTGTCCCGCATCGCTGGCGATGCTGTGGATATCGATGCCTATGCTGCGTGCCGCTTCGCGCCAGCGATCGGCAATCGGCGTCTGGAACAGAATATTGCTGTTGGCAGGTGTGGTAAGCCAGGCGTTCTCCATCAGCTCGTTTTCCAGCTGATCTTTCTCCCAGGCGCAATAGCCCAGCGCCACCAGCACATGCTCCGGCTGCGAAGCAGTGCCGAGCGACTCCAGCACGTCGCGCGAGGTGGTGATCACCGTGTTGTCGGAGATGCGGATGCTGGACGAGAAGGTGCGCTGCGCGGAGTGAAGAATAAAGCCGCGATCCTCAGCCAGCGGGCCGCCGCTGAATACCGGTTTGTCCAGACGAACCGCAGGATCGCGCTCGCCGGAGGTGATTTTCAGCTTCTTTAAAATGCCTTCGACCGTCAGGTTTTCCATCGGCTTGTTGATAATCAAACCCATCGCCCCCTCTTCATTGTGCTCGCAGATATAGACCACGGAGCGCTTGAAAAAAGGATCCTGCAGTGAAGGCATGGCAATCAAAAAATGATGCTGTAAATTCATTCTCACTCGATGTACCAAAAATAGCCGGCGCGGGTATGCGCCGGTTTGGGTTGATCACGGAGCCTGGCTCCAGGGTCATGCTCAGCCCAGACGCTTCTCGATAGCATCCATCAACATACCGGTGATGGAGATCGGGAACGCGGCTTCGATTTCACGCACGCAGGTCGGGCTGGTGACGTTCACTTCAGTGAGTTTATCACCAATGATATCCAGGCCGACAAAAATCAGTCCTTTTGCTTTCAGCGTCGGGCCGACGCGGCGGGCAATTTCCCAGTCGCTTTCGCTCAGCGGACGCGCTTCGCCACGACCGCCTGCCGCCAGGTTGCCGCGCGTTTCGCCGCCCTGCGGGATACGCGCCAGGCAGTAAGGCACCGGCTCGCCGTCTACCACCAGCACGCGTTTGTCCCCTTCTTTGATGGCTGGCAGATAGTTCTGCGCCATACAGAAGAACTGGCCGTGGTTGGTCAGCGTCTCGGTGATCACGCCGAAGTTCGGGTCATCCTGCTTAACGCGGAAAATCGACGCGCCACCCATGCCGTCCAGCGGCTTCATAATGATGTCGCCATGCTCCTGCCAGAAGGCGCGCAGTTTCTCTTTGCTGCGCGTCACCAGCGTATCCGGCGTAAATTCTGAGAACCAGGCGGTATAGAGCTTCTCGTTACAGTCGCGCAGGCTCTGCGGCTTGTTGACGATCAGCGTGCCTTGCTCTTCGGCGCGCTCCAGAATATAGGTCGCGTAGATAAACTCGGTGTCGAACGGCGGATCCTTACGCATCAGGATCACGTTGAGATCGGCCAGTTTGATCTCCTGCTCGCTGCCGAACTCATACCACTTATCATAGTTCTGTTCGACGCTCAGCAGGCGAGTGCGGGCATAAGAAACGCCGCCGCGCAGAGAGAGATCGGCCATCTCCATGTAGTGAATTTCGTAACCGCGGCGCTGTGCTTCCAGCAACATGGCGAAGCTGGTGTCTTTTTTAATGTTAATGGACGAGATCGGGTCCATAACGATGCCAAGTTTAATCATTATTCTCTCCTCAGAGAGGCGGTTTTTCCGCCCCGTTCTGTGCGGTCAGCGCAGGCTGACCAGTCAGGACGCCAGTAAGTGCTGTGCGCGTCTTAATATAAACCCTGATTATTCCCTAGCCGAGATCGCCAAACCTCACCTGGAGTGCCGTAATTGCGGTGAGTGCGGTCGTTTCCGTACGCAAAACGCGCGGGCCGAGCAAAATATCGGTAAAACCGTACTCGCCGGTCATGGCGATCTCCTCGGCGCTCAGGCCGCCTTCCGGGCCAATCAGCAGGCGTACCCGCTCAACCGGCTGCGGCAGCGTATTGATGCTGTGCTGCGCGCGCGGATGCAGGTTCAGCTTCAGGCCGTCGTCGGCTTCTGCGCACCAGGCCTCCAGCGTCATCGCCGGACGGATTTCCGGCACGCGATTGCGGCCGCACTGTTCGCAGGCGGCGATAGCGATCTTTTGCCACTGCTGGAGTTTTTTCGCCAGCCGTTCGGCATCAAGCCTGACGCCGCAGCGTTCGGAAAAGAGAGGCGTAATAACGCTCACACCCAGCTCAATCGATTTCTGGATAGTGAACTCCATCTTTTCGCCGCGCGACATCACCTGGCCGAGGTGCAGAAACAGGGGCGATTCACGATCGTCGGGCTGGCCTTCAAGGACACTTACTTTTACACGCTTTTTGTCTACAAGAGTGATCTCTGCCGCAAAAGTCAGATTAGTGCCATCAAAGAGCTCCAGACGCTGGCCGGTGGTCATGCGCAGAACGCGGCCAACGTGATTTGAAGCGTCTTCGTCCAGCGTGATTTCACTGCCGCTGGTTAAAGGTTCGGAATGATAAATGCGAGGTATGCGCATACAGGCCCTGAAAGCTAAGCGCCGCGCACCCGGCGCGGCGGAATCGAGAAGACGTTAGTGTAGGGCACTGTTTTTAACGCTGGCAAGCCTGCAGCACATAAGGATTGTGATTGCCCTGTACGCGCGCGATGCGCTGGTCGCGTTCGCACTCCCAGCGAGAGACCGGATAGAGTTTGTCCCAGACGGTGAAAAGCTGGGTCTGCTGGCGCGACAGGCGCAGATGATACTGGTCGCGCATATAGAAGTAGGTGCGCGCAATGGCGCCGCGAGCGCGAGCAGGCGGCTCGGCCTGTTTGTTTTTGAAGTCTATCTTCATGGCGCACTGACCGTACTGGCCTTCGCCGCCGTTCCACTGGCTGTAGGGGAAATTGCCGCGATCGCCGTTCACCTCGCCGACAGCGGGCTGCAGGTTATGCAGGTCGCTTTCAATACGGCGATAGTCGGCGTCTTTGCTGCAGCTTTTACGGCCGCCGTTCTGCCAGCACTGGCGCTGGTGGCCGAATTCCCAGGCGGGCATCACATGCTCCCACTCGATGCGACCGGCGCGGTTGGCGTTTTTTCGCACCTGATAGCCGCAGCTGTTGAGATCGGGCACGCCCTTTTTACCCTGCCAGTTAATCTTACAGCCGCAGTAAAAGGAGCCGGGCGCATCGGCGTTAATCGCCGCAGCGAAGGTTTTCGCCTGCTGAAAGTTATTCTGATGATAATCGTTCAGCGAGATTGCCTGGGCGGCGAAAGGGGAGAGCAGCAGCGCGATGGCGGCGATAAGTTTGCGAGACATTTTTCAGAGCCTACTCGGTCGGTAAAAAAGGGCGGCAGGGTAGCAGAACGGCGCGGCGAGCGGAATGAGAATTCCGCTCAGGCTGGCGAATAGTCGCCGGGTTTGAGCAGGCTTTTGCAGCGCACGCAGCGATACTCGCTTTCACCGCGCAGCACGCGGTTGTGGCGCCGGACGGTAAGGTGATGCTGCTGGCAGCCGCAGCGGTAGGGGAAAGTAGCGGCGCGCACCGAGGCGATCTCAAACTGATGGGTGCGGCGGGCGGGCACGCCAAGCACCTCCTGCATCATCCACTTCCACTCTTTGCCGTGTGGCGGCACGCGGCCAAAAACTTTCCATACCAGCAGGTGCGCCAGTTCGTGCGGCACCACCTCTTCGATAAACGCCTGCTGATTTTCTATCAGCAGCACCGGATTCAGGCGAATCTCCCACTTTTCCAGCCAGGCGGTGCCTGCCGCCGTACCGCGCTGCTGGTAGACCAGCGCCGGTTCAGCAAAAGGACGTTCCAGCCTGTCGCTGGCAAGCTGTAAAAAATGACGCAGCGAGCGCATTACTGCCTGCTGCAGGGCGATAGGAAGTCGGGGCGTTTTCATGCAGAAAAGGATAAGCGGCGGCGAAAGGGAACTCAATCAAATAAAAAAGGCGGGCCGCAAGGCCCGCCTTTAAATGCTTATATGCGGCGCGGGTATGGTGGCCCGCTAACCGCCAAAGATTAGTTGTTTGAACCGATATCGCGCAGTTTCTTGCCTGACATCAGGTTGCGTTCGATATGCTCCAGCGAGACGTTTTTGGTCTCTGGGATCAGCATAACCGTCAGCAGAATGAAGAAGACGTTCAGCAGGCCATAGACCCAGAAGGTCGGCGCGTTGCCCAGCGTATTCAGCATGGTGAGGAAGGTCGCGCCGACAATCATGTTGGCGATCCAGT
The DNA here is from genome assembly GCF_022346905.1 of Pantoea sp. ACRSB. Lineage (NCBI taxonomy): Bacteria > Pseudomonadati > Pseudomonadota > Gammaproteobacteria > Enterobacterales > Erwiniaceae > Pantoea > Pantoea sp. ACRSB. The sequence continues at coordinate 196,824 of NZ_JAKRNL010000005.1, forward strand.
TAGTTGCTGTAGAGACGGTAATACCGAAGTCGCGGCCTTTCAGCGGCTGGATTTCCGAACACAGCACCCAAATCAGCGGGCCGGCGCTCATGGCGAAGCCGACGATAAACATCAGCAGCATGGCGATAGCGAAGTACTGCGCGCCCTGTGAGTGGATGCCCATATGCAGCATCGTGCCCAGTACGCCCATACCCGCTGCCATCACCAGGAAGCCCAGGATCAGCGTCGGCTTACGGCCCCAGCGATCCACCAGACCAATGGCGATAAAGGTCGCGAGCACGTTGACCAGACCAACGATCACGGTGCCCCACATCTGCTCGGTGGTATTGGAGAAGCCAGCAATCTCAAAAATCTTCGGCGCGTAGTACATGATGACGTTCATACCGGTGAACTGCTGCATGACCTGCAACAGCACGCCGAGGAACACCGCGCGACGGAAATTGCTGTTGCTCTGGAACAGCTGCCAGCCGGACTGCTTGATCTTCAGGCTCTCGCGGATCTCTTCCAGCTCGCGTTTCGCCTGCTCGCTGGTGTCGCGCAGGCGATCCAGCACGCGCTGGGCGTCGCGGAAATCGCCTTTAGCCGCCAGCCAGCGCGGGCTGTTAGGCAGGAAGAAGACGCCTACCAGCAGCAGCACCGCCGGGATAGTGATGATGCCCAGCATCCAGCGCCAGTCGCCGGACGCGCTGAAGGCCGTGTCGGAGAGGTAAGCGCCGAGAATACCGATGGTGATCATCAGCTGATAGAGCGAAATCATACTGCCGCGGATTTTTTCCGGGGCGATTTCAGAGAGATAAAGCGGAGCGGTATAGGAGGCGACGCCGACGGCCAGGCCCAGCACCACACGCGCAACGATCAGCATTTCCGGGTTTGGCGCCATGGCGGACCAGAGCGAACCGATAACAAACAGAATAGCGCCCGCCATCAGGCTCTTTTTACGACCGAGACGTGACGACATCCAGCCGGAGCCAACAGCGCCGACGGCCGCGCCGAACATCATGGAGCTGACGATCCACTCCTGCTGGTGTGCGGTAACGTTAAAGTCTTTGGCGATAAACGGCAGCGCGCCCGCAATAACGCCGATATCCAGTCCAAATAACAGGCCTGCAAGGGCCGCAAGAAAGCAGACAAACAAGGTCATCGCCTTGTTTGAGGTTCTGCTTTTGTGAGTATTGCCAGGCATTTTGCCTCCGAGTTTATCCATCATTGTTGTTATCAATGTTAAAAAACCTTTTTCGGGGAAAAAGTGAGGGCGATCACGCTAATGTAATCGCTTACACACGCTGAAACCCTGAAATTCAGCATATTCAGCCCGAAAAGGTTAAGTAACCAGTAAGGTATAGCATCTGTTAAGTTTCTGACATGGCGTCAATAATCGGCTATCAGAGGACGCTGAAAATAACGCATTTTCAGCCGAATAACCACGGCGGCTAAATCCTAAATAGCAGATAAATAAAGCGTTTCAATTTGTAATCGGTAACACGCTTGCTGTTGACGGGTGTCAGAAGTGTAGTTGAGAAAAGAAAAGTTGCTGGACGGTGGGAGAAGGGAGAAGAAAAGGGGCTTAAAAAACAAGGCTCTCCCCGGTAGAGCAGGAGAGCCTGACGAGAAAAACCTTACAGGCCTGCGGCTTCGCGCAGCTGAGCGGCTTTGTCGGTTTTTTCCCACGGGAAATGTTCGCGGCCGAAGTGACCGTAAGCGGCAGTCTCTTTATAGATTGGCTGCAGCAGATCCAGCATCTGGATCAGACCATAAGGACGCAGGTCGAAGAACTCGCGCACCAGCAGGGTCAGCTGTTCGGTCGAGATCTTCTCGGTGCCGAAGGTTTCCACCATGATGGAGGTCGGTTCCGCGACGCCGATAGCGTAGGAGACCTGAATCTCGCAGCGGTCGGCCAGGCCAGCGGCAACGATGTTTTTCGCGACATAGCGCGCCGCGTAGGCTGCGGAACGGTCAACTTTTGACGGATCCTTACCTGAGAAAGCGCCGCCGCCGTGACGCGCCATACCGCCGTAGGTATCGACGATGATTTTACGTCCGGTCAGGCCGCAGTCGCCCATCGGGCCGCCGATAACGAAGCGTCCGGTCGGGTTGATATGATATTTAGTGTTGGCGTTGATCCACTCGCTCGGCAATACCGGCTTGATGATCTCTTCCATTACCGCTTCGCGCAGGGTGGCCTGATCGATATCTTCCGCGTGCTGGGTTGAGAGCACCACCGCGTCGATGCCGACGATTTTGCCGCCGTCATACTGGAAAGTGATCTGGCTTTTCGCATCCGGACGCAGCCACGGCAGCGCGCCGTTTTTACGCACTTCAGACTGACGCTGTACCAGACGGTGCGCATAGGTTACCGGCGCTGGCATCAGCACGTCGGTTTCGTTGGTGGCGTAGCCGAACATCAGACCCTGGTCGCCCGCGCCCTGTTCCAGCGGATCGGTGCGGTCAACGCCCTGATTAATATCAGGCGACTGCTTGCCGATGGCGCTCAGTACGGCACAGGAGTTGGCGTCAAAGCCCATATCGGAATGAACATAACCGATTTCACGTACGGTATTACGGGTGATCTCTTCGATATCGACCCATGCGCTGGTGGTGATTTCACCGCCAACCAGCACCATACCGGTTTTTACGTAGGTTTCGCAGGCCACGCGCGCTTTGGGATCCTGTTCGAGGATAGCGTCCAGTACGGCGTCAGAAATCTGGTCAGCGATTTTATCAGGATGTCCTTCTGATACGGACTCGGACGTAAAAAGGTGTTTAGCCATTCTGTTCTTTACCTTACAAATGGTTTGAATTCGACTGCATAGCGTAAGTGAGTTGAACTTACTTGACGCCCCTTCAGGCAAAGCCGCGAGCAGTTTAAGAAGTGTCAGTATGTCAGATGTAAAACGCCTGGATGTTAACCAGTTTAGATGGAAAACCATCTGGACGGCTATTTTAGGTTAAGGCGTGAACGAAATGCCAGCCCTTTTTCTGTTTCCGCATTTTTCGAAAACCCGCCGCCTGGCAAAAAAACGTGACGCGAAACGGCGCCAAACCAGCGAAACGCTTTGCATTTTTAGCCGTCAGGCGGTATAAAACGCCGCTGCTGCCCTGGCGCATCCATCGGGACGCCGCCGCCGCGCGTAGCCACTGTCAGAGCTTCTCTGACGTTCACCCAGTTTGTTTCCACATGCGAAAACATGTGTGGAGGTGACAGAAGTAATGAACCACGCTTTCCTCTCTTGCGGTTCTCTGCGCTCTACCGGCGCGCTGGCGTTCTCCTTTCCTGCCTTTTCTCTGATTTGCCGACGTATCTCCTGTTGCGGTCATTCGCCCGACATGCGCGCCGGTTAATCTGTACGTCCTTATTGACTCTTACCGGCCAGCGCGCGTTGGTGAACGTCGTAACGCATTCGCGGTCCATTTACACGTAACGGGCCTGGGTGTTTTACACTTAGTTTTATGCTTTTTTGATCCTGACTTCGCCGTCAGGCAGACGGGGCAAAGCGTTTTATGCGGCAACTCATTAACAGACAGAGCGTGACGAAAGCGCGTAACTGTTTCACATTCCAACAGAAATTAGAGGTTCGTGATGTCTGACGACATGAAGACTATCAAGGGTTCGTCAGCTGGCGAACAGGGTGTGCTCCGCTCGATGCAGGAGGTTGCAATGAACGACCAGGATGCCAGCAAAATGCTGCGTACCTATAACGTTGCCTGGTGGGGCAATAACTACTACGACGTCAACGAACTCGGCCACGTCAGCGTCTGTCCAAATCCGGATGAGCCGACGCTGCGCGTCGATCTGGCTAATCTGGTGAAAGAGCGCGAGGCCCAGGGCCAGCGTCTGCCCGCGCTGTTCTGCTTTCCGCAGATTCTACAGCATCGCCTGCGCTCCATTAACGCGGCGTTCAAGCGCGCGCGCGAATCCTACGGCTACCGCGGTGACTACTTCCTGGTCTATCCCATTAAGGTCAACCAGCATAAGCGCGTAATCGAATCGCTGGTTAACTCCGGCGAACCGCTGGGTCTTGAAGCGGGATCGAAAGCGGAGCTGATGGCGGTGCTGGCGCACGCCGGTAAAACCCGTACGGTTATCGTCTGTAATGGCTACAAAGACCGCGAATATATCCGTCTGGCGCTGATTGGCGAAAAACTTGGCCACAAAGTCTATCTGGTGATTGAGAAGATGACCGAAGTGCGCCTGGTGCTGGAAGAGGCCGAGCGTCTGAACGTGGTGCCGCGCCTGGGCATCCGCGCGCGCCTGGCGTCGCAGGGCTCCGGCAAGTGGCAGTCGAGCGGCGGCGAAAAATCGAAGTTCGGCCTGGCGGCGTCGCAGGTGCTGCAGCTGGTAGAGATTATGCGCAACGCGGGCCGTCTCGACAGCCTGCAGCTGCTGCACTTCCACCTGGGCTCGCAGATGGCTAACATTCGCGACATCGCCACCGGCGTGCGCGAATCGGCGCGTTTCTACGTTGAGCTGGCTAAGCTCGGCGTCAATATAAAATGCTTCGACGTCGGCGGCGGTCTGGGCGTCGATTATGAAGGCACGCGTTCGCAGTCTGACTGCTCGGTTAACTACGGTCTGAACGAATACGCCAACAACGTAATCTGGGCAATTGGCGATGCCTGCGAGGAGCATGGCCTGGAGCACCCAACGGTGATCACCGAGTCGGGTCGCGCCGTGACCGCGCACCATACCGTACTGGTCTCCAACATTATCGGCGTCGAGCGTAACGAGTTCATTACGCCGCAGGCACCGCAGGAAGATGCGCCGCGCCCGATCCTCAGCATGTGGGAAACCTGGCAGGAGATGCACGAACCAAACGTGCGTCGTTCGCTGCGCGAGTGGCTGCACGACAGCCAGATGGATCTCCACGATATTCATACCGGCTACGCCTCCGGTACTTACGATCTGTCGCAGCGCGCCTGGGCGGAACAGCTTTACCTCAGCATCTGCCACTATATTCAGCAGCATCTCGATCCAAGCAACCGCGCGCACCGTCCGATTATCGACGAGCTGCAGGAGCGCATGGCGGACAAGATGTACGTTAACTTCTCGCTGTTCCAGTCGATGCCGGATGCCTGGGGTATCGATCAGCTGTTCCCGGTGCTGCCGCTGGAAGGGCTGCATAAAAAGCCGGAGCGCCGCGCGGTGCTGCTGGATATCACCTGTGACTCCGACGGCACTATCGACCACTACGTTGATGGCGACGGTATCGCCACCACGATGCCGATGCCAGAGTACGATCCTGAGAACCCGCCGATGCTCGGCTTCTTTATGGTGGGCGCTTATCAGGAGATCCTCGGCAATATGCACAACCTGTTCGGCGACACCGAGGCGGTTAACGTCTATGCGCGTGCGGATGGCGAAGTGGAAGTGGAATTGTCGGATGAGGGCGACACCGTAGCGGATATGCTGGAGTATGTGCAGCTTAATCCAGACGAGCTGATGACGCTGTTCCGCAATCAGGTTAAAGAGACCGATATTGACGACGAGCTGCGCGCGCAGTTCCTCGAAGAGTTTGAGAGTGGTCTGTACGGCTATACCTATCTCGAAGATGAATAAATAGCTTCACGCTGGGCCTCGTCAGAGGCTCAGTTTTTCTCTCTCCCGCCTGCTTTTTCCACCTTTTACTGCTTTTGTGATCTTCGTCACCGTTTAGTGCTGCATTAATTTTCTGAAAACCCACTCATTTTGTAGGCCATTTCTGCGCCGCTTAATTTTTCTGAAAAAACGAGGCGTTACCAGCCGCGTCGTTTGAGTCTGGCTTGATTGTTAAATTAACGTCGAGTATGACGCCCTTATTTACCCTTTATACATTATAAAAATTAAAGGTTATAACTAAAGCGCAATTTAAAAACGTGGCTCGGTTTAAGATTTTACTGGAATCTATTGGAGCGTTATCTTCCAGTAAAATTTATCAGCTAAAGTGATGTTTATGGGTAATGCCATAAATTATTTTATATTAAAATCAATAGAGTAAATAATAGTGAATTCGTCAAGTTCGAGTCAACAATTAATTTTAAGCATGCTTTATGATTCTTATATCTTAAAACAACGCTTTAAAATTCATTATTGATTGGTTTTGGCTATCGAAAATTTCTTCTGGTTTGGCTTAAATCTATTTTTCAAAATGTAAGTTGTACGTTAGCATCTGGTTAAGGTGTTAAGATTCTTCTGGGTTTTCTTAACGGTCGCATAAGTTTTCCTGACATTTCCGTTGCTGTTTTCAGGTGGCTGACTTATCGGGTGGATCAGGTAGCAGCAGAATGGGTCGCCAACTAAATCTTCGTCAGCATTACGTCTTTCTGCTCGAGCCGATTCATGCCCTTTCCGGGGAAGTGATGGCGTGGGAGCTGTTGACGCGCTCCATGCAGGGTAACGAGAGTGCCGGTCAGGCAGATGCCGACAGCGGTCACCACCTGTTTGACTGCCTGCTTGAGGCGGAAAAATGGCAGCTGTTTCTGCTACAGCTCGAACGGATCGACGCGCTCTATCAATCGGGCTTCTCGCATATTCTCAGCCTTAATATCGACAGCGATATTATTCGCGGCATTCTGAATAACCACGCGGTTCAGCAAAAACTCGACCAGCTGCCTCTGTTACGCCTCGAAATTTCCGCCTTTTTCACTGCGCGTTATCACGCCGCCGATCGCCTGCTGCTGCAAAAACTGGCGGGTATTACCCCGGCGTTATTATGGCTTGATGATTTTGGCGCAGGCAGTTCGACCTTATCTATGCTGAGCAGCGGCATATTTGAATATGTAAAAACCAGCCGAAGTTTCTTCTGGAAATATGGCACAGGCTACGCCTTCGATACGTTGCTCAATCACGTCAACGATTTCTGCAAGGGCGTCATCATTCAGGGCGTTGATACGCAGCAGCAGCTGGCGCTGACGGCGAACAAACAGGCGGTGGGTTTACAAGGTCGCTGCTGGAATTCGGTCTATCTGGATGATTTTATTGATGAACCAGTAAAAAGACCGCTGTCCAGAACGCTAAAAAAACAACAGGCCGCAACAATAAACTACCGAAACTTTTTGTGATATGCCGCCTGCTCTCGTTATTACGGAAGCGGGCAAACCCATTGCGGTTATTAAAACAAATAAAAGTGATTCCCTCACCAGGATAAAGACTCAACACGGCTCAGAGCGATTTCGTCAAAAGGATGGGGTCGACAAAGAGGGGAGTGAATAGCACACAGCGTTATTCACGGCTAAACCGGGATCTCAGGGTGCCGGGCATTTTTATGAATATTAATAACCTCAGTGGGATATACATAACATGAATAATATCTCAGTAACGCCTAAAGGCGGCACCATCGCCTCGCAGCTGAGTGGCAGCGATGTCAATTTAAACGCTCCAAGCGTGGTTAAGCTCAACCTCAATCGAACCGACATTAAATCTTTTGCGCGCAACGGCAATGACCTGGTCGTCACTACGAAATCTGGGGAAACAGTTGTTATTCATAATTTTTATAGCCCGGCAGGCGAAAGCGACCTGGTGCTGCAGGACGATCGTGGCGCGCTGTGGTGGGTAGAAGATCCGGGCCAGCAGGGCTTCCAGTTTGTCTCAATCGACAGCACCGAAGGGCTGCTGGCGGATAACATCACCAACGACGGCGCGATTGCCGCTTATGGTATCGGCGGCGGGGCGCTGGCGGGTATTGCCGCGATGTTCGCTGGTTCAAACGGCGGCAATGGCTCAGGCGATAACGGCGGCGCGGCCGACGGCGGTACGGGCAGCGGTGACAATGGTGGCACGGGCGGTGGAACAGACGGCGGCACCGGCGGTGGCACGGGCGGCGACACCACCGCGCCCGGCGCAGTTGCCGATCTGACTATTAGCGATAATGTCGGCAGCACGCAGGGCGCGATTACCGCAGGCGCCTCCACCGATGACAATACGCCTGTTTTAAGCGGAACGGCTGAAGCGGGTGCCACCATCAGCGTTTACGACAACGGCACGCTGCTGGGAACGGCGACGGTCAACGCAGACGGCACCTGGAGCTTTACTTCACCTGTGCTGGCGGATGGCCAGCACAGCCTGACGGCGACGGTTACCGATGCCGCAGGCAATACCAGCAGCGCCACCGCGCCGGTTACCTTCACCGTCGATACTGTCACTCCGACGCTCTCGGATGTCAGCGCCAGCAGCGATAACGGCACGCCCCTGACGCCCATCGCCGCCAGCGGCGCGACCAATGACGCCACGCCTCTGCTGCAGGGCACTACCGAAGCGGGCAGCACCGTCACCCTCTCTGATAACGGCACCCTTCTGGGCACCGTTATCGCAGGCAGCGATGGACGCTGGTCCTTCAATACGCCCGCGCTGAGCGAAGGCAGCCATACGCTGAGCATCACCGCCGCCGACGCGGCGGGCAACGTCAGTCCGGCGACCACCCTCGCGTTTACCGTTGATACCCTGGCGCCGGCTGCGGCCAGCAACCTGCAGCTGACGGATAATGTCGGCGTCAGCCAGGGGCCACTGACGTCCGGCGAATCGACCGATGATAATACCCCTGAGCTAAGCGGACAGGCCGAAGCAGGCGCGACCGTCAGCGTTTATGACAGCAGCACGCTGCTGGGTACGGTGACGGCAGGCGCAGACGGCGTCTGGCGTTTTACCACGCCGACGCTGAGCAACGGCAGCCACAGCCTGACGGCGACCGTGACCGATGCGGCTGGCAATGTCAGCGCGCCGACGACGGCGATCGTTATCAACGTTGCGGCGGGTTTGCCGCCAGCAACCAGCTCGCTGGAAATTACTAACGACAACGGCAGTGGACTGGTGCCGATAGCGGACGGCAGCAGCACCAACGACGCGACGCCGGTGCTGAGCGGCGTGACTACTGCCAGTGCGGTGGTGACGATTTATAACGGCGATCAGCTGCTGGGCAGCGTGACCGCCGACGGCAGCGGCCAGTGGAACTTTACGCCCGCCACGCTGGCAGACGGCACCTATGCCTTTAGCGCCGCCAGTACGGACGCAAACGGCAGCGCTACCACGTCGCCGACCATTACTATCACCGTTGATACCCTTGCGCCGGATGCCGCATCCAGCCTGCAGTTGAGCAATGACGGCGGCGGCGCGATCGCCTCCGGCGGGGCGACCAGTGACAATACGCCGACGCTGGGCGGAAGCGCTGAGCCTGGCAGCACCGTCTCTGTTCTGGATGGCGATACGCTGCTGGGCACCGTCACCGTAGGCAGCGACGGGCTCTGGAGCTTTACTTCTCCCGCGCTGACCGATGGCAGCCACAGCCTGACCGCCACCGTCACCGATACGGCGGGCAACGTCAGCGCGCCGTCCGCGCCGCTGAACTTTACGGTCGATACCCAGGCGCCCGCTGCGGTCAGCGGTCTGGTGGTGACCGACGACGCTGGCACCAGCACTGGCCCGCTGACCTCTGGCGACACCACCGACGACAACACGCCTCTTCTCAGCGGCCAGGCGGAACCCAGTTCGCTGCTGACGATTTACGATAACGGCGTCGCCATCGGAAGCGTGACGGCAGGCGCCGACGGCACCTGGAGCTTCACCACGCCGACGCTGAGCAACGGCGCGCACAGCCTGACCCTGACCCAGACCGATGCGGCAGGCAACGTCAGCGCGCCGACCACGCCGTTTGATCTTACCGTCGCCGCAGGCGATCCGCCTGCCACCCTGACGCTGGTAGCCACTGACGACAGCGGCAGCGTGCCGGTCGCGCTGGCCGATGGCGCCAGCACGCGCGACACCACCCCCGTACTGAGCGGCGCGACCCTCGCTAACGCGCTGGTAACGCTCTACAACGGCGATCAGCTGCTGGGCAGCGCCACCGCCGATGCGAACGGGCAGTGGAGCTTTACGCCCGCCGCGCTGGCGGACGGCACCTACGATTTCCGCGCGACCGCGACCGACGTCGCAGGCAATACCATCAACTCCGCGACGCTGGCGCTCACCGTTGATACCGTCGCGCCAACAGGCGCAACCGGCGTTTCGCTGGCTGACGCCAGCGGCGATCCGATCGTCAGCGGCGGCCTGACCAACAGCGGCGCGCCGGTGCTGAGCGGCAGCGCCGAGCCGGGCAGCACCGTCACCGTTTCCGACGGCGACACGGTGCTGGGCAGCGCCACGGCCGGAACAGACGGCAGCTGGAGCTATACGCCAGCAGGCCTTGCTGACGGCAGCCACAGCCTGACGGCGGTCGTGACCGATCCGGCAGGCAACGCCAGCGCTGCGACCGCGCCGGTTTTCTTTACCCTGGATACCCAGGCACCTGCCGCCGCTGCCGATCTGGCGCTTAACAGCGACAGCAGCGGCGTTTCTGTGCCGGTCACTGCGGGCGGTACGACAAACGACGCGACGCCGGTGCTGAGCGGTACGGCGGAGCCAGGCAGCATCGTTACCGTCTCTGACGGCGATGTAGCGCTGGGCAGCGCCACGGTTGGCGCAGACGGCCGCTGGAGCTTTATCGCGCCGACGCTTGCCGAGGGCAGCCACAGCCTGACCACAACCGTCACCGATCCGGCGGGCAACACCGGGCCGGTTTCTGAGCCGCTGCTGTTCAGCGTGGATACCCTTCCACCAGCGGCGGTCAGCGGGCTGGTGGTCAGCGACAACGTGGGCGCGACGCAGGGCGAACTCGTCCCGGGCGCCACCACCGACGACAGCACGCCAACCCTGAGCGGCCAGGCACCCGCGAGCAGCCTCGTCAGCATCTATGACGGCGACACGCTGCTGGGTACCGTCACCGCCGCCCAGGACGGCAGCTGGAGCTTCACCACCCCTGCGCTGAGCGACGGACAGCACAACCTGACGGCGACCGTGACCGATGCGGCAGGTAACGTCAGCACGCCGACGGACGCCTTCGCTCTGACCGTTGACGCAGGGGTGCCGCCTGCTACCAGCTCGCTGGTCGTGACCGACGACAGCGGCAGCACTCAGGTGCAGCTGGCAAACGGCGACAGCACGCGCGATGCGACGCCGGTACTGAGCGGCCTCACCACCGCCGGTGCGCTGGTGACGCTCTATAACGGCGATCAGGTGCTTGGCTCCGTCACCGCTGACGCAAACGGGCAGTGGAGCTTTACGCCGGACGCGCTGACGGACGGCAGCTACGCCTTCCGCGCCGCCAGCGATGACGGCACAGGCACCGTTACCGACTCGCCTGTGCTTAATATCACCGTCGACACCGTTGCGCCGGAAAGCGCGGCGGGCGTCACGCTGACGGATGCGAACGGCAATGCTATTGCCGTCGACGGCGTTACCAGCAGCAGCACGCCTGTGCTGAGCGGTACGGCGGAACCGGGCAGTATCGTCACCGTGTCTGACGGCAGCAGCGTGCTGGGCAGCGCTACCGTGGCGCAGGACGGCAGCTGGAGCTTCACCACGCCGACGCTTGCGCAGGGCGTCCACAGCCTGACCTCGACCATCACCGATGCGGCGGGCAACGTCAGCGCGCCTGCCACGGCGGTGACGTTTACCCTTGATACCACCGCGCCGCAAACGGCCTCGGGCATTATTGTCACCGATAACGTCGGCAACCAGCAGAGCGTGCTGGCGTTCGGCGACACCACGGATGACAGCACGCCGACCCTGAGCGGCCAGGCGGAAGCGAGCAGCATCCTCAGCGTCTATGACGGCAATACGCTGCTGGGCAGCGTCACGGTTAACCCCGACGGCAGCTGGCGCTTTACTACGCCGACACTGAGCGACGGGCCGCACAGCCTGACGACCACGGTGACCGATGCGGCAGGCAACGTCAGCGTACCGACGGCACCTTTCGACCTGACTGTGGCGACCGGTCAGCCGCCTGCCACCCTGACGCTGGTGGCGACTGACGACAGCGGCAGCACGCCGGTCGATCTGACCGACGGGGCCAGTACGCGCGACGCGACGCCGGTGCTGAGCGGCGTTACCACTGCCGGTGCGCTGGTGACGCTCTACAACGGCGATCAGCTGCTGGGTTCCGTCACCGCTGACGCAAACGGGCAGTGGAGCTTTACGCCGGACGCACTGACGGATGGCAGCTACGCCTTCCGCGCCGCCACCGCTGACGGCGCAGGCACCGTTACCGACTCGCCTGTGCTTAATATCACCGTCGACACCGTTGCGCCGGACGCGGTCAGCAATTTGCAGCTGAGCAGCGACAGCAGCGGCACGCCGGTTGCCGTTACCACGGGCGCGACTAACGATACGACCCCGCTGCTGAGCGGCACGGCGGAGCCGGGCGGCATCGTCACCGTTTCTGACGGCGACAACGTGCTTGGCTCGGTAACCGCTGCCCAGGACGGCAGCTGGAGCTTCACGACGCCCGCACTGAGCGAAGGCGACCACAGCCTGAGCGCGACCGTCACCGATGCGGCGGGCAACGTCAGCAGCGCCTCCGCGCCGGTCACCTTTAGCGTCGACAGCACGCCGCCAGCGGCGGCAGCCGATCTGGTGCTGAGCGACAGCCGCGACGGCACGCTACAGCCGGTAGCCGCAGGCGGCTCCACCAGCAGCACCAGCCCCACCCTGAGCGGGACGGCGGAGCCGGGCAGCATCGTTACCGTTTCTGACGGCGACGCGGTGCTGGGCACCGCCACGGTCAATACCGACGGCAGCTGGAGCTTTATTACGCCAGCGCTGGACGAGGGCGGCCACAGCCTGACCACCACGGTGACCGATCCGGCGGGCAACACCGGCGCAGCCTCCGCTCCGCTGGCCTTTACCGTCGATACCACCGCGCCAGCGGCCGTTAGCGGCCTGGTGGTGACAGATGACTACGGTGACGTTCAGGGAACGCTCGCCTCAGGCGACACCACCGATGACCGCACCCCGACGCTGAGCGGGCAGGGTGAAGCAAACGCGCTGGTGACCATCTATGACGGCCAGACCGTTCTGGGTTACACCACCGTCGATACCGACGGCAGCTGGAACTTCACCACGCCGACCCTGAGCAGCGGCCTGCACACCCTGACCACCACCGTCACTGACGCGGCAGGTAACGTCAGCAGCGCCTCCGACCCCTTCGATCTCACTATCGAGGGCGGCCTGCCGCCCGCTACCACGCCGCTTGAGGCGGTTAATGAAACGGGCAGCACGGTCACGCCGCTGGCAGATGGCGCGACCACTAATAACGACAGCCCGGTACTGAGCGGCCTCGCCGATGCAAACAGCGTGGTCACGCTCTATGACGGCCAGACGCTGGCAGGCAGCACCACGGCAAACAGCAGCGGCCACTGGTACTTCAGGCTCTTCTCGCTGTCGAACGGTTCGCACGCCTTCTTTGCCACCGCGGTCAGTCCGACCGGGGCCACAACCACCTCTGGGCCGCTGACCATCAACGTCGATACTGTCGCGCCAGCGGCGGCCGACAACCTGCAGCTCACCGATGACGCGGGCAGCACCAGCGTGCCGATCGGCGCAGATGGCGCCACCAGCGATATCTCGCCGGTACTGAGCGGTACGGCCGAGCCGGGCAGCACCGTCACCATTTCCGACAGCGGCAATCTGCTGGGCACAGCGACAGCGGATGCCAGCGGCAGCTGGCGCTTTACCTCGCCAGCGCTGGCGGAGGGCGCGCACAGCTTCACCACCACCGTGACCGATGTCGCCGGCAACGTCAGCCCGGCGACAGCGCCGCTTACCTTTACCGTTGATACCACGCCGCCAGCCGCCGCCAGCGGGCTGGTGGTAAGCGATGACGTTGGCGGCACGCAGGGGCCGTTGACCTCTGGCGACACCACCGATGACAACACGCCGACTCTGAGCGGCCAGGCCGAGGCGGGCGCGCTCGTCAGCATCTATGACGGCGACGTGCTGATCGGCACCGTCACGGCGGATGGCGCAGGCAACTGGAGCCTGACCACCACCGCGCTGAGCAACGGCAACCACAGCATGACCGTCACCGTTACCGACGCGGCGGGCAACGTCAGCCTGGCGACATCCGCCTTTAACCTGAATGTTCAGGCGGATCTGCCGCCCGCGACCCTCTCTTTGCAGGCGACCGATGACAGCGGCAGCCAGCTGGTCACCCTGGCCGACGGTGCCACGACGTCAGATGCGACGCCGCTGCTGAGCGGCCTGGCGACGGCGGGCGCGCTGGTGACGCTCTTTAGCGGCGATGTTGCGCTGGGCAGCGTGACCGCGGATGGCAGCGGCCAGTGGTCCTTTACCCCTGCGGCGCAGACGGACGGCACCTACACCTTCCTCGCCAGCTATACCGATGCGACCGGCAACCTGGTGACATCCACGCCGCTGACCCTGACTATCGACACCACCGCGCCGGCAGCCGCGACGGGCGTTACGCTCACCGACGCCAGCGGCACGCCGGTCGCTACCGACACGCCGACCAGCAACAGCGCGCCTGTGCTGAGCGGCAGCGCCGAGCCGGGCAGCACCGTGACCGTGTCTGACGGCGACACGGTGCTTGGCTCGGTAACCGCTGCCCAGGACGGCAGCTGGAGTTTCACCACGCCGACGCTTTCCGACGGCGCGCATAGCCTCACCACCTTGGTCACCGATGCGGCGGGCAACGCCGGAGCGGCTTCCGCCCCTGTGACCTTCACCGTTGACACCCAGCCGCCTTCCTTGCCTGCGGATGTGGTGTTGAGCAACGATGGCGCGCCGATCGCCTCTGGCGATGCGACCAATAACGCGACGCCGACGCTGAGCGGGACGGCCGACGCAGGCAGCATCGTGACCGTTTCCGACGGCGCTACGGTGCTGGGCAGCGTCACGGCGGGCAGCGACGGCAGCTGGAGTTATGCCGCGCCAGCGCTGGCAGACGGCGATCACAGCCTGACCGCCACCGCCACCGATCTGGCGGGCAACAGCAGCGTGGCCACAACGCCGCTTCTCGTCACCGTTGATACCCTGGCGCCGACAGCGGCGACCGGCCTGCAGCTCAGCAACGACCAGAGCGGCACGCCTGTGCCGGTTACCGGCAGCGTCACCAACGATCCGACGCCGGTGCTGAGCGGAACCGCAGAGGCGGGCGGCATCGTCACCGTTTATGACGGCGCGACCGCGCTCGGCTCCGCAACAGCGGGCACAGACGGCAGCTGGAGCTTTACCGTCCCGGCGCTGAGCGAAGGGGGCCACAGCCTGAGCGCTACCGTCACCGATGCGGCGGGCAACGTCGGTCCGGCCTCTGATGCGCTGGCCGTTACAGTCGACACCACGCCGCCAGCGGCGGCGGCCGATCTGCTGCTCAGCAGTGAGAACGGTACGGCTATCGTTTCCGGCGGGCTGACCAACTCTGACACGCCGGTGCTGAGCGGCACCGCCGACGCGGGCAGCCTGGTTACCGTCTCCGATGGCGATAACGTGCTGGGCTCGCTCACCGCTAACGCCGACGGCAGCTGGAGCTTTACTTCCCCTGTGCTGGCTGACGGCCTGCACAGCCTGACGGCGACCGTAACCGACGGCGCGGGCAACGTCAGCCCGGCGACCGACGCGCTGAGCTTCACGGTAGATACCCAGCCGCCGACAGCGGCGCAGGATCTCTCGCTCAGCAACGATCAGAGCGGCGCGGTGATCCCTGCGGACGGCACCACCAGCGATGCGACGCCGGTACTGAACGGCACCGCGGAGCCGGGCGGCACCGTTACCGTTTCTGACGGTGGCACTGTGCTGGGTACGGTAACCGCGGCAGGTGACGGCAGCTGGAGCTTCACGACCCCAGCGCTGGCGCAGGGCGAACACAGCCTGACCGCTACCGTCACCGATCCTGCCGGCAATACCGGCCCGGCCTCGGCGGCCTATCTCTTTAGCGTGGATTTGACGGCACCAGCGGCAGCGACGAACCTGGCGCTCACCAATGACGCCAGCGGTACGGCAATTGCGGCGGGCAGCCAGACCAATGACACCACGCCGGTGTTGAGCGGCACCGCCGCAGCTGGCACCACCGTCACCGTTTCTGATGGGGCGACCGTACTGGGCAGCACGTCGGCCGACGGCAACGGCAACTGGAGCTTTACCGCTCCGACCCTTAGCGAAGGCGCGCACAGCCTGAGCGTGGTGGTGACTAACGCCGCTGGCAACAGCAGCGCACCGTCTGGGGCGATCGGCTTTACCATCGACACCTCTGCGCCAGCGGCGGCGACCGATCTGGCGCTCACCAGTGACGCCAGCGACACGGCGATCGCGGCGGGCGGCTCGACCAATGACGCCACGCCGGTACTGAGCGGCACAGCGGAGCCGGGCGGTACGGTGACCATTTCTGATGGCGCTACCGTACTCGGTACGGCGACCGTCGGCACTGACGGTAGCTGGAGCTTTACGTCCCCCACGCTGGCCGAAGGCGCGCACAGCCTGATCGCCGCTGTTACCGATGCGGCGGGCAACCTTGGCCCGGCGTCAACCGCCTTTGGCTTTAGCGTCGATACCACCGCGCCAGCGCTGGCTGGCAACGTGCTGATCAACAACAACACCGGCCAGACGCTGACGCCGATTGCTGACGGCAGCACAACCAACGACGCCACGCCGGAGCTTACCGGTACGGCTGAAGCGGGCAGCATCGTCACCCTCTATGACGGCGCCGCAGCGATCGGCTCGGTCACCGCAGGGCCAGACGGCAGCTGGAACCTGAGCACGCCGACGCTGGCGGACGGGCTGCACAGCCTGAGCGTCAGCGTGACGGATGCGGCGGGCAACAGCAGCGGCACTACCACGCCGGTTAGCTTTACCGTCGATACCGTCGCGCCTGTGGCCGCGGCCGGGCTGACGCTGACCAACGACGCGAGCGGCACAGCTATTCCAGATGGCGGACTGAGCAATGACAACACGCCGGTGCTGAGCGGCACCGCAGAGGCGGGCACGGTGGTTACTGTGCTGGACGGTACGGTGGTGCTCGGCACCACCAGCGTGGATGGCAACGGCAACTGGAGCTTTACCACGCCGACACTTAACGACGGCGCGCATAGCCTGAGCGCTGTCGTGACGGATGCGGCGGGCAACGTCGGCCCGGCAAGCGACGCAATCGCGGTAAACGTCGATACCCAGCCGCCTGCGGCGGTCACCAGCCTGGCGCTGAGCAACGACAGCGGCGCGGTGGCGGTGGCGATACCGGACGGCGGTCTTACCAGCGACAACACCCCGGTGCTGAGCGGCTTTGCGGAGGCGGGTGGTACGGTCGCCGTCTATGAGGGCGCAGCGCTGCTGGGTAGCGTCGCGGTCAACGCCGACGGCAGCTGGAGCCTGATTTCGCCTGTGCTTGCCGACGGCACCCACTCCTTTACCGTCACGCCTGTCGATGCAGCGGGCAACGTCGGCGCCTCCGCCGCTATCAGCGTGGTGGTTGACGCCACCGCGCCAGCGACGGCGGCGAATATCACGCTCAGCAGCGATAACGGCGCAACCGCAGTGGCGATCGCCGACGGCGGCACTACCAGCGACAGCACGCCGCTGATGAGCGGCAGCGGAGAGGCGGGCACTATCGTCACTGTTTATGACGGCACCACAGTGCTGGGCACCACCACGGTGGGCGCCAGCGGGCTGTGGAGCTTCTCGGTGCCGACGCTGAGCGACGCCGCTCATAGCCTGACCGTGACCCTTACCGATGCGGCGGGCAATACCAGCCTGCCTTCGGCGGCGATCGGCTTTACGGTCGATACGCTGGCACCGGCAGCGACTGCGCTGACGGTCAGCAATGACAATGGCGCGGAAAATGTTGTGCTGACGCAGGGCGCCACCACCAGCGATAACACGCCGCTGCTGACGGGTACGGCGGAAGCCAACAGCCTGGTTACTCTCTATGACGGCGATGTGATTATCGGGTCGACGACGGCAGGCGGCGACGGCGCGTGGAGCTTTAGCTCGCCGACGCTGGCGGAGGGCACCCACGCGCTGAGCGCGACGGTCACCGATGAGATCGGCAACGTCAGCGCGCGTTCTGCAACCTTTAACGTAGTGGTTGACGTGACGCCGCCGGAACCGGCTGGCGCGCTGACGCTGCGTAACGATGGCGGCACGATTATTGCCGACGGCGGCATGACCAACGACAGCACGCCCGCCATCAGCGGTACGGCGGAGGCGAACAGCCTTGTCACCGTCTATGACGGCACGTCACCGATTGGATCGGTGCTGGCGGACGGCGCGGGCGCATGGAGCCTCACCCCCGCTGCTGCGCTCTCCGACGCCACCCATACGCTGAACGTCACGGTGACCGATGCAGCGGGCAATATCAGCGCCACCTCTTCAGCCACCCTGACGGTGGACACCGTTGCGCCGCAGCCGGTTGCCACCTTCGATATTTACGATACTGACGGCGCCAAGCCGCTGTTAATTGCCAATGGCGGCTATACCAACGACGCCACGCCAGTGCTGCGCGGCACCGCCGAGGCGGGCACCACGGTCAATATCTATCAGGGCAGCGATCTGATCGGCAGCGCCACGGTGAACGAAAGCGGCGTCTGGCGTTTTGAAACCGGCGCGCTCACTGACGGTCAGTACGCCTTTACCGTATCGGTCACCGATGCGGCGAACAATACCAGCGCTGAGGCGCAGCCTTACACGATTAACGTCGATCTGACGCCTCCGGCGGCAATCGCCGATCTGGCGGTAAGTGACGATGCGGGCGCGACTACCGGCCCGCTGGCCAACGGTGCTACCACCGACGACAACACCCCGACCCTGAGCGGAACCGCGGAGCCAGGCAGCACCGTTACCCTCTATGACGGTACGACGCTGCTGGGTACGGTTACGACGGCTGCGAACGGTGGCTGGAGCTTTACGGCGGCGGCGCTGAGCAACGGGTCGCACAGCTTTACGGTGACCCAGACCGACGTAGCGGGCAACGTCGGCGCGGCGTCGGCGCCTTTCGTCATCAACATAGAGAATGGCCTGCCGCCGACCACCAGCACGCTGCAAATTACCGACGACAGCGGCAGCACGCTGGTTAATCTGGCGGACGGCGCGTCAACGGGTGACACCACGCCGGTACTTAGCGGTACGGCGACAGCGGGCGACGTGATCACCATTCTGGATGGTGCCTCCACGTTGGGCAGCGTTACCGTTGGCGCGGGCGGCATATGGAGCTTTACGCCAGCGCCGCTGACGGAAGGGGCGCATACGTTCTCTGTCACCTCTGTGGACGCAGAAGGCAACCCGGGCGCAGCCGTTCCTCCCGTTACCATTACCGTCGATACCACCGTCCCGACCACGGCCACCGATCTGCTGCTGAGCAACAATAACGGCACAACAGCGGTTAACATCCCTGACGGCACCGCTACCAACGACAACACGCCGCAGCTGAGCGGAACCACCGAAGCTAACGCGCTGGTCACCGTTTACGATGGCGATACCGTTATCGGCTCCACCACGGCGGGCGGCGACGGCGTATGGAGCTTCACCGCGCCGCTGCTGACTAACGGGGCGCACGCGCTGAGCGTCACGGTGACGGATGTCGCCGGTAACCTGAGCGGTCGTTCTGATGCGATCGCCTTTACCGTGGATACCGTTGCGCCTGCGACGACGGCAAATATGGTGCTCACCAACGACGCCACCAGTGGGGTCGTGCCGAACGGCGGCCTGACTAACGATGACACACCGGTACTCAGCGGCACCGCCGAAGCGGGCAGCCTGGTAACCGTCTACGACGGTACGACGGCGCTCGGCTCTGTCACCGCAAACGCAGGCGGCAGCTGGCGCTTTGTCTCCCGCGCGCTCGCTCAGGGTACGCATACGCTGAGCGCCCGCGTCACGGATGCGGCGGGCAACGTCAGCGTGCTTTCCGGCGCCACCACGGTGATAGTGGATACCACGCCGCCTGCCGCCGTGACGCTGACCGCCAGCAATAACAACGGCTCGACCACCACGCCGATCGCCAGTAATGGCATCACCAACGACAGCACGCCAGTGCTGACAGGTACGGCAGAGGCGGGCAGCCGCATTACCATCACCGACGGCACCACGCTGCTGGGCAGCGTAACGGCGGGCAGCAATGGCCAGTGGAGCTTCACCACGCCGACGCTGGCCGACGGGCCGCATACGCTGAGCGTGACCGCAACCGATGCGGCGGGCAACGTCAGCGAGGCTGCGTTGCTGACGATGACGGTGGCGACCGCCGCACCGGCGCCCGTCGCTGACCTGACGGTTACCGATAACGTCGGCGCGACGCAGGGCAGTCTGACTAACGGCGGCGTAACCGACGACAGCACGCCAACCCTTAGCGGCACTACCGGCGCGGGCAATATTGTGACCGTCTACGACGGCGCGACGCTGCTCGGTACGGTAACGGCGGGCGCGAACGGCGCATGGAGCTTCACCACCGGCACGCTGAGCAACGGCGCGCATACGCTGAACGTGACGGTGACCGATGCGGCTGGCAACACCAGCGCCGCGACACCGTTTACCCTGACGGTGGATACCGTTGCGCCAGCCGCCTCGACGCTGGCTATCACCAACGACGCCGCCAGCGTGACGGTGCCGAATGGCGGATCGACCAATGACAACACGCCGGTGCTGAGCGGAACGGCGGAAGCGGGCAGTACCGTTACTCTCTATGACGGCGCTGCGCCGCTCGGCTCGACTACCGTCGGCACCGACGGCGGCTGGAGCTTTACCACGCCGGTGCTCGCTGAGGGCGTGCATGCGCTGCGCGTCACGGTAACGGACCTGGCGGGCAACGTCAGCGGTGCCACCACGGCCAGCATTACCGTGGACACCACGCCGCCCGCCGCTGTTACCCTGACGGCGAGCAACAACAACGGCAACACGCCGGTGCCGATCGCCAGCAACGGCAGCACCAACGACAACACGCCTGCGCTGACCGGTAGCGCCGAGGCGGGCAGCCGCATCACCATTACTGACGGCACGACGGTGCTGGGCAGCACGACGGCGGGCAGCAACGGACAGTGGAGTTTCGTCACGCCGACGCTGGCGGACGGGGCGCATACCCTGAGCGTCACCGCCACCGATGCGGTGGGCAACAGCAGCTCGCCGACCACGCTGACGCTGACCGTCGATACCACGGCGCCCGCGGCGGTGACCGATCTGACGGTCAGCGATAACGTCGGGACGATTCAGGGCAACCTGACGAACGGCGCGGCCACGGACGACAATACGCCAACCCTGAGCGGTACGGCGGAGGCGGGCGCGACCGTTGTTATCTTTGACGGCACTACGGCGCTCGGATCCACCACGGCGGGCGCAAACGGCGCATGGAGCTTTACCACCAGCGCGCTGAGCAACGGCGTGCATCCGCTGAGCGTGACGGTGCGTGACGCGCTGGGCAATACCAGCGCCGCGTCGCCCACGGTTTCTATTATCGTGGATACGGTGGCACCAGCGGCCTCGACGCTGCAGATCGTTAACGACGTTACCGGCACAGCGGTGGCGAACGGCGGCTCGACGAACGACAATACGCCGACCCTGAGCGGTACGGCGGAGGCGGGCAGTCGCGTCACTATCTTTGACGGCACGACGCTGCTGGGGACGGTAACGGCGGGCGCGAGCGGTGCCTGGAGCTTTACCACCAGCGCGCTACAGCAAGGCTCGCATCCGCTGAGCGTGACGGTCACCGACCCGGCCGGCAACGTCAGCGGTTCTACCTCGTCGACCATCGTGGTCGATACCTCGGCACCAGCGGCGGTCACGGCGCTGGCGGTAAGCAATAACAACAGCAGTACGCCGGTAACCATCCCGAACGGCGGCGTCACCAATGACAATACGCCGCTGCTGAGCGGCAGCGGTGAGGTCGGTGCGCGTATCACTGTCTATGACGGCGCTACGCTGCTGGGCAGTACAACGGTGGGCAGCAACGGGCAGTGGAGTCTGATTACGCCGGTGCTGGCCAGCGGCGCGCACACCCTGACTGTCACCGCGACCGATGCGGCGGGCAACGTCAGTCCGGGCGTGAATACTACCCTGACCATCGATACCACGGCTCCGGCGGCCAGCACCCTGGTGATCACTAACGACTCGGTTACGCCGAACGTGACGGTACCGAGCGGTGGGGCAACGCGCGATACCACGCCGGTACTGAGCGGTACGGCGGAAGCGGGCGCGGTTGTTACCATTTACGACGGTACGGCGCTGCTGGGCAGCGTAGTTGCGGGCAGCGGCGGCGCCTGGAGCTTTACCACCGCCACGCTGTCGCAGGGCGCCCATCCGCTGAGCGTGACGGTGACGGATACGGCGGGCAACGTCAGCACCACCACTGCGGCAAACGTGGTAGTGGACAGCGTGGCACCGACGGCGGTCTCCGGGCTGGCCATTAATACGGCGGGCACCACCCTGACCGGCAGCGGCGAAGCGGGCGCGACGGTTACCGTACGCGACGCGGGCGGCAACGCCATTGGCAGCGGTACCGTGGCGGCCAACGGCAGCTTCTCGGTGGCGCTGACCACCGCGCAGACCACCGGCGCGACGCTGTCGGTGACCCAGGCTGACAGCGCAGGCAACGTTTCGCCGATCGCGACGGTACTGGGGGCGATCCGCGTGGTAGCGGCCAATGATGTGAGCACCGTGGATTACGCCACCCAGACGGGCACCATCACCAACACCAACAGCAGCCATACCGGTGTTTCGCTGCTGAACGTCAATCTGGGCGGCGTGGTAACGCTCGATGTCCTGCAAAGCGCCAACGCCTATCAGTTCAGCGTGGGAACCGGCGATACCCGTACGGTAACGCTGCACGCTTCGGCGACCAGCCTGGTGGCGCTGACCTCTACCTATACGCTCTACCTCTACCAGCAGCAGGCGAACGGCACCTGGGTGGTGAAATCGAGCAACGCCAACTACATCTCCACCTTCCTGACGGTGGGGACGCAGACCGGCAGCAACGTCACCTACAGCAACCTCGGCACAGGCAACTACGCCGTGTTGTTGGGCACCAGTAGCGGCGTGGGCGTCCTGCCTTCCACGACCGTCACCACCACCTCCGATATCACCACGCTGGCGGTGACGGTGGCGGCCACCGTGACGGGCAACCTGCTGACGAACGACACCAGTTCGGTGGCCGGTACGATACCGACGGGCACGCAGGTGACAGCCGTTTCCGGCAGCGCCATCTCAGCCACGGGCAATACGGTTATCAACACCACCTACGGCACCCTGACCATAGATGCCAAAGGCAACTACACCTACGCGCTGAAAGCGGGCCTGGATGCTGATACGGTGCCAGCGACCGATGTGTTCAGCTATTCGGTGCGCGACGCCAGCGGCGCGGTAACCTCGGCCACCCTGACGGTCGATCTGCACAACGGTCCGGCAGTCACGCTGCTCTCCGTAAACAGCCTGTTTGCGGAAACCAGCGTCGATGACGGCACCACGGCGAGCGGCAGCATCTACGGCGACAGCACAGCAACCCATACCGGCGCGCTGAGCATCACCAACGAGGCGGGCCTGACCACTGCCGTCAGCAGCAGCGGCGTTACGCTGGTGGCGGGGGACTACGGCACCCTGAGCATCACCGCCGACGGTCACTACACCTACGCGCTTAACAGCGCCGTCAATGCGCAGGAGATCGCCCATAAAGAGGTGTTCAGCTATAGCCTGGCGGCAGCCGACGGCACCATTACCACCAACAGCTTCACCATCGATCTGCATCCGACCATTACCGGAACCGCAGGGGCGGATGCGCTGACCAGCAGCGCCTATGACGACACCATCACGAGCGGAGCGGGCGCCGATACCCTGGTGTATCACCTGCTAAACAGCGCGGATGCCGTCGGCGGCAACGGGCATGACACCTGGACCGATTTCTCTGTCGCCGACGGCGACAAGATTGACGTCAGCAGTCTGCTCGTCGGCTGGAACGACAGCACCAGCAACGTCAACGATTTCGTGAAGGTGGACCATACCGCGGATGGCAATACCGTCCTGTCGATTGACCGCGACGGCACCGGCACCGCCTATAGCAGTACGCAGCTGGTCACGCTGGAGGGGGTTAACGTTTCACTGGAGGAGCTACTGCAACAGCCGCACCAGGTTCACACGGTCTGATCGCCGTGATGTCTGGCAGGGAAGCATTATCGGGCGCAGGGATGCGCCCCTTTCTCTAACTGATGAGTGGAAAACGATGGATCGGATGCAATCAAGCGCAATATATCGCCGTTCTTTTAAGCTCAGCGTTCTCTGTGCTGGCATCGCTTTTTTTATAACTTCCCCTCTGGCGGCCGGCAGCGACGTCGCGCAGACGGCCAGCCAGATCACCGCAACCGGCCTGGCGAAACAGCAGGATCTCCCTTCATTAACCGGCGAGAGCGCCGAACCCGCGCTGGCGCACGTCCCTGACACCCTGACGATCAATCAGGCGGTGCAGCGGGCGATCCAGTGGCATCCCGATATCGCCGAAGCGGTGGGAAAACTGCTCGAACAGGCCGATCAGGTCGACGTGGCGAAAGCCAAATATTATCCGCAGGTCAGCGCCGGTATGAATAACGGCTACAGCAACAGCTACAGCGAGAAAGGGTTCAGCCCCTCGTTCGTGCTGTCGGTTTCGCAGATGCTCTACGATTTCGGCAAGGTCAGCAGCTCGGTGCGCTCCGCCGAGGCGGGCGTCGCCCAGCAGCAGGCCAACGTGCTGCTCAGCATCGATACCGTGGCGCACGATACCGCCGCGGCGCTGATTCAGGTGCAGGGTTATCAGCAGCTGGTGAAGATTGCGCAGGAGCAGCTGACGGCGCTGATGAAAATCGGCGATCTCGCCCGCCAGCGCAACGATGAAGGCGCCGCCTCGCTCTCCGACGCGACGCAAACCGACGCCCGCATTGAAGGCGCGCGCACCCTGCTGACGCAGTACCAGGCGAACCTTGACCGCTGGCGCGCCACGCTGGCGACCTATCTGGGCTGGCCGCTGGTGAAAAAAGTCAGCGACGACTTTCCCGCCAGCCTGACGCGCTCCTGCGATGTCGCGAAGGCGGATGACCGGACCAACCCGGCGGTGCTCGCCGCCTGGGCGCAGGCCAACGAGGCGCAGGCGAAGCTGGACAACGCCAACGCGCAGATGCTGCCTACCATCTCGCTGGAGCCGCAGGTGACGCACTACCTTAACAATCACTACGCCAACAGCGAGACGCTGGATCGCACGCAATATTCAACCTGGGTCAAGGTCGAGATGCCGCTCTATCAGGGCGGCGGCATGACCGCCAGCCGCAATGCCGCCGCCAACGCGCTGAACGCCGCCAACGCCGCGGTGAATTCGGCGCGGCTGAAGGCGCGCCAGCAGCTGAGCGAATCGCAGAGTCAGTCGCAAAGCCTGGCGCTCAGCCTGGCGATTCAGGCGCGGCAGCAGCGGCTCGGCGAGAAAACCCAGTCGCTCTATCAGGATCAATATCTGCAGCTCGGCACCCGTCCGCTGCTCGACGTGCTCAATGCCGAGCAGGAAGTATTCCAGACCCGCTTCACGCTGCAGCAAACCATCAGCCAGTTACGCTCGCTGCAGCTCGACTGCCTTTACAGCACCGGCCATATGCGGTCGGCGTTTGCCCTGAATAATCAGCGGATCCAGTCCGTGGAGATCCAGCCATGACGCAAATGCAGCTTCCAGAGTCGCCCGCCGGAAAGCCCGACGGGGCCGAAGGCGGGGTGCCGTTACAGGGCTGGGCGACAGCTATTATCCTGATCGCCGGCCACTATCGCTTGCCCTGCTCGCCGGGCATGATCCTTGCCGCCAGCGAGTGGCAGGGCAAGCAGACGCGCGACAAAGCGCTGCGCCATCTGGCGCGCCAGGCGGGCATGTCGCTGCAGCTTTATCAGGATAATAAATGGGAGATTAACCACTGGCGGCTGCCCCTGGCGGTCGAGCTGGCGGACGGGCAGGTCGGGGTGATTACCAGTTTCGACGGTGAAGATGAGGTGCGGGTGCACTTCAGCGGCGATGAGCAGCCGACGCCACTGTCGCTGGGCGCGCTGCTGCCCGATATTCGCTTCGCCGCCGCCTTTCGTCCGCTTACCGCCGCAAAAGACAGCCGCGTTGACCGCTATCTGGAGACCATCAAGCCCGACTGGCTGCGTCGCCTGGTGCTGCGCGATCTGCGCCCCTACGGCTACGTCATGCTGGGATCTTTTCTGATCAACCTGCTGGCGCTGGTAGGCATCATCTTTTCGATGCAGGTTTATGACCGGGTCATCCCGGCACAGTCCTATCCGACCCTCTACGTGCTCTACGGCGGGGTAATTATCTCGGTGATCTTCACCTATATCCTGCGCGTCGGACGCGATCATGTTACCGATCTACTGGGCAAGCGCGCCGATATGCGCGTCTCCGATCGGGTGTTCGGCCATGCGCTGCGCCTGCGCAACAGCGCTATCCCGCGCTCTACCGGCACCTTTATCTCGCAGCTACGCGAGCTGGAGGCGATCCGCGAAATGGTGACCTCAACCACGGTCAGCTCCATCGTCGATATGCCCTTTTTCCTGCTGTTTATGCTGGTGATGGCGATTATTGCGCCGCAGCTGGCGTGGATCGCGCCGGTGGCGGTGATCCTGATGATCCTGCCCGGTCTGCTGCAGCAGAAAACGCTGGCGAAGCTGGCGCATCAGTCGCTGAAAGAGTCAACGCTGCGCAACGCGGTGCTGGTGGAGAGCGTGCAGGGGCTGGAGGATATTAAGCTGATGCAGGCGGAGGATCGCTTTCTGCAGCAGTGGAACAGCTATATCCGCATCACCGCGCAGTCCGGCGTTGAGATGCGTAAAGTGATGCACTCGCTGATTAGCTGGGGCGTTACGGTGCAGGGGCTGGTCTACGCCAGCGTGATCGTTATCGGCGCGCCGATGGTAATTAACGGCGATATCACCACCGGCGCGATTGTGGCGGCGTCGCTGCTCTCGTCGCGCATGATCGCCCCGATGGGCACCCTGTGCGGCGTGCTGGCGCGCTGGCAGCAGGTCAAGGCGGCGAAAAGCAGCCTGGACGCGCTGATGGCGCTGCCGGTAGAGAACAGCAAAGATGAAACTCGCATCCACTGTCCGGTACTGTTCGGCCACTACCAGTTCAGCGAGGCGATGTTTCGCTACTACAGCGACTCCGCCACTATTGCGCTGCGCATCAAGAGCCTGACGATCAAGCCTGGCGAACGCGTCGCGGTGCTGGGCCGCAACGGATCGGGAAAATCGACGCTGCTGCAGGCGATGATCGGCGGCATGGATCTGGTGGGGGGCGAGCTGCGGCTCGATAACCTGAGCCTGCCGCATATCGATCTTGCCGACGTACGGCGCAATGTCGGCCTGATGACGCAGAATGCGCGGCTGTTTCACGGCACGCTGCGCGAAAACCTGACGATGGGCGCGGCGCACGCCAGCGACGAGGCGATCTTCGCCGCGCTGACGGTGAGCGGCGGCGCGGACTTTATTCGTCGCCTGCCGCTCGGCCTGGATCATCCGGTGATGGAGGGTGGCGTCGGGCTGTCCGGCGGACAGCGGCAGTCAGTGCTGCTGGCGCGCATGCTGCTGCGCGATCCCAATATTGTGCTGCTGGATGAGCCGACCGCCTCGCTGGACGATCACACCGAAAAAGAGTTTATCGAACGGCTTGGGCAGTGGCTGAATGGCCGCACGCTGATTGTGGCGACCCACCGCGCCGCCATCCTCGCGCTGGTGGATCGCGTGCTGGTATTAAAAGAGGGGCAGCTGGTGATGGACAGCCCGAAAGAGAGCGCGCTGCCACCGGCGCGGCCGTCGCTTAACCGGCCGGAGGATAAGGCATGAGCGAGCTATCGACAAAACTGCGGCTGGTCGCGCCCGAAGCGGAAACGTCAGACGATATCAACGGCGATCTGCGCTCGGAAAGCTACTATAGCGGCGCGGTGCGCCTGATTGTCATCAGCTTCTTTCTGCTGCTGGCCGGGCTGATCTGGGCGTGGTTCGGCGTACTGGATGAGGTCTCGACCGGCACCGGCAAAGTGATCCCCAGCTCACGCGATCAGGTGCTCAGCTCGCTGGAGGGCGGGATCCTCGCCGAGCTTAACGTGCACGAAGGGGATCGGGTCGAGGCGGGGCAGATCGTGGCGAAGCTCGATCCGACGCGATCCGTCTCCAGCGTCGGCGAGAGCGCGGCGCGCTATCGAGCCGCGCTGGCGGCCAGCGCGCGGCTCTACGCCGAGGTGAACGACCAGCCCTTGCGCTTTCCGGCAGAGCTAAAGGCCTTCCCCGACCTTATCGCCTCTGAAACGCGGCTCTACAATACCCGCCGCGCGCAGCTGAAAGACTCGACGGCGCAGATTCAAGAGTCGCTCGGACTGGCCAACCGCGAACTGGCGATTACCCAGCGGCTGGCGAAAACCGGCGCCGCCAGCAGCGTCGAAGTGCTGCGGCTACAGCGCGACAAGTCCGATCTGGAGCTAAAGCTCACCGATATGCGTTCGCAGTATTACGTGCAGGCGCGTGAGGATCTGGCGAAGGCGTCGGCGGAAGCGGACAGCCTGGCGCAAACGGTGAAGGGACGCGAAGATACCGTCACCCGCCTGACGCTGCGTTCGCCGATGCGCGGCATCGTGAAAAACATCAAGGTCACTACCGTTGGCGGGGTGATCCCGCCCAACGGCGAGCTGATGAATATCGTGCCGATGGACGATCGTCTGCTGATTGAAGCGCGCCTCTCGCCGCGCGATATCGCCTTTATCCATCCGGGCCAGAAGGCGCTGGTGAAGATCTCCGCCTATGATTACGCTATTTACGGCGGGCTGCATGGCGTGGTGGAGAGCATCTCGCCCGATACCATTCAGGATGAGGTCAAGCCAGAGATCTACTACTACCGCGTCTTTATCCGCACCGAAACGGATTACGTGCAGAACAAAGCCGGACGCCGCTTTGCTATCAGCCCCGGCATGGTCTCTACGGTGGATATTAAAACCGGCGAGAAAACGGTCATGGATTATCTGGTCAAGCCGTTTAACCGCGCCAAAGAGGCGCTGCGGGAGCGGTAATGGCCTCCCAATACTTTTTTATTCAGGCGCGTCGCGGATTGCAGCGCGCGCCGAACTCCGCAATAATTGCGTAAAATGCGGCAACGCAAAATCCCTTCCTCGTCGGGTTTAACGACGCGGAGGGGATTTTTTTTATCAAGTCTTTTATCACCTGTAACTTAACGCCACGCGGCAGTGAGGATGATTTATGTATAACACCCTGGGCAATCAGTATGACAATTCGCTGGTCTCAAACGCCTTCGGCTTCATGCGTTTTCCTGTGAACTTCCAGCCTTACGACAGCGACGCCGAGTGGGTGATCACCGGCGTGCCTTTTGACGCCGCCACCTCTGGCCGTCCGGGCAGCCGCCTGGGCCCGGGCGCGATCCGTCAGATCTCCACCAACCTCGCCTGGGAAGGGTGCCGCTGGCCGTGGGATTTCGACCTGCGCCAGCGCCTGAACGTCGTGGACTGCGGCGATCTGGTCTACGCCTTTGGCGACTCGCAGGATCTTTCCGACAAGCTGCAGGCGCACGCGGAAAAACTGCTGGCGAACGGCAAGCGCATGATGACCTTTGGCGGCGACCACTACGTTACGCTGCCGCTGCTGCGCGCCCATGCGAAGCATTTCGGCAAGCTGGCGCTGGTGCATTTTGACGCCCATACCGATACTTACTCCAACGGCCCGACGTTCGATCACGGCACCATGTTCTTTACCGCGCCGAAAGAGGGGCTGATCGATCCGCAGCATTCAGTGCAGATCGGCATCCGCACCGAGTTCGACAAGAACCTGGGCTTTAACGTGCTGGATGCGGCGCAGGTCAACGATCGCAGCGTTGATGATATCCTGGCGGAAGTGAAGCGCACCGTCGGCGATCTGCCGGTCTATCTGACCTTCGATATCGACTGCCTGGACCCGGCGCACGCGCCCGGCACCGGCACGCCGGTTATCGGCGGCCTGACTACCGACAAGGCCACCAAACTGGTGCGCGGCCTGCAGGGGCTGAACATTGTTGGTATGGATCTGGTAGAGGTGGCGCCAGGTTACGATCACGCCGATCTCACCTCGCTGGCCGCGGCGACGCTGGCGCTTGATATGCTGCACGTTCAGGCGGCGAACAAAGGCGAGTAACTTTTCAAGCCGGGCGTTGCCGCGCCCGGTTTTAACCTTAACGGAGAGCAATATGGGCCTGCTTGATGAATTAGTCGGTGCTTTAGGCAACGGCAACGGACGCAACACCTTAGGCGAGCTGGAAGCGGTGTGGAACTGGGTGCAGGAGCAGGGCGGTATTGAAGTGCTGCTGCATAAGTTCCAGCAGGGCGGACTGGGCGAGATTTTAAGCTCCTGGATCGGCACCGGCAGCAACCAGTCGGTGAGCGGCGGCGAACTGCGCTCGGCCTTTGGTGAAGAGGCGCTGCAGTCGCTGGCGCAGAAGCTGGGGACCGATGTGAACGGCGCCTCCGGCAAACTGGCGGAGCTTTTGCCGCACCTGATTGACCGCATGTCGCCGCAGGGACAGATGGACGATCAATCCCTGCACGACAAGCAGCTCGATCTGGGATCGATGGTAGATCAGCTTTTCAGGCGATAACAGATTGCGTGCGCCGCCGCAGGGCGACGCACGTCCGCTTATTTTCCAGCGTCTGCCGCGATGCGATCGCGAATATGCTGCGCACGCGCCGCAGAGTCGGGATGTGAATCAAACAGGGAGCTTTGCTGGCCCTGCTGCATTTTCGCCAGCTTTTCAAAGCTGGTCGCCAGCCCCAGCGGATTAATGCCGCGTTTCTTCAGTAGCTCGTAAGAGTAGTCATCCGCCTGCGACTCCTGGGTTTGCGAGAACTGCGCGTTGACCAATTGCACGCCCAGATCGCCCAGCTGCGACTGCGACAGCGAGCCGATAACGCCGCCCACCGAAGAGGCTGCGGTGCGCGCCGCCGTGGTGCCGAAGGCGACCTGCATCGCCTTGCGCGTATGGCCCAGCGCGACGTGTCCCATCTCATGTCCCAGCACGCCTTCGACTTCGTTGTCGTCCATCATATCCATCAGCCCGCTATAGACGCGGATGCAGCCGTTCGCCATCGCCCAGGCGTTAACGTCTTTGGTGATGTAGACGCGGTAGTTGGCTGGCGTACCGTTAATGTTGTCGCCCAGCGCGGCGGCGATCTTGTTCAGGCGCTGCTGATAGGTGCTGTCGGCCGGCGCGAGCTGGTTCTCTTTATCCATCTGCGCGCAGGATTGATCGCTGAGCTGTTTTACCTGCGCGTCGTTGAGGGTGTAGGCCTGAAAAGCCTGGGCGCCCGACTGCAGCAGCGCGTTATTGTCCATGCCCTGGCAGCCGCTGAGCAGCGCCGCGAGGCTGATTGCCATGATGCCTGTCTTAATCTTCATGCGTACATCCTGTCAGTAACAAGGTAGGAAAAGCCGGTATCTGAAAAGGGTCAGATACAGTAAAGAGTGGGTTATAGCCTGTAGTCAGCCACTTCGCTAGCAGACATTGCCGTAAAAGCCAGGCGAAGCGGCGAGATTTAACACGGTGCGGCATGTACTTTTGCCCCGATTTTCATGTACATTGATGAGCGACTTTTTCCTTGTTTTGCCCGATAAATCATTAATAACAATGAGTTAAATAGGCGAATCATTAATCCGACCTGGAGTAGAAAATGCCCTCTCGTAAAGAGCTTGCCAACGCCATTCGCGCGTTAAGTATGGACGCAGTACAGAAAGCCAAATCGGGACATCCGGGGGCCCCGATGGGTATGGCAGATATTGCCGAGGTGTTGTGGCGCAGCTACCTGAACCATAACCCGACCAACCCGCAGTGGGCCGACCGCGACCGCTTTGTGCTGTCGAACGGCCACGGCTCAATGCTGATTTACAGCCTGCTGCACCTCACCGGCTACGATCTGCCGATGAGCGAGCTGCAGAACTTCCGCCAGCTGCATTCAAAAACTCCAGGTCACCCGGAATATGGCTACACTCCGGGCGTTGAAACCACCACCGGCCCGCTGGGTCAGGGCATCGCCAACGCGGTCGGCTTCGCCATTGCCGAGCGCACCCTGGCGGCGCAGTTCAACCGTCCGGGCCATGAGATCGTTGACCACAACACCTGGGTGTTTATGGGCGACGGCTGCATGATGGAGGGGATCTCCCACGAGGTCTGCTCCCTGGCCGGCACCCTGAAGCTGGGCAAGCTGGTGGCGTTCTATGACGACAACGGCATCTCTATCGACGGCCATACCGACGGCTGGTTCACCGACGACACCGCGAAGCGCTTCGAGGCCTACGGCTGGCACGTGGTGCGCGGCGTGGACGGCCACGACGCGGAGGCTATCGCGCGGGCGATTGACGAGGCGAAAGCGGTCAGCGATAAGCCTTCGCTGCTGATGTGCAAAACCGTTATCGGCTTCGGCTCGCCGAACAAGGCGGGCACCCACGACTCTCACGGCGCGCCGCTGGGCGACGACGAGGTGGCGCTGACCCGCCAGCAGCTGGGCTGGACCCACGCTCCGTTCGTTATCCCGTCAGAAATCTACGCCGAGTGGGACGCGAAAGAGGCGGGCCAGGCGAAAGAGGCGAAGTGGAACGAGAAGTTCGCCGCCTACGCGCAGGCGTTCCCGGAGCTGGCCGCCGAGTTCAGGCGTCGCGTCAGCAACGAGCTGCCGGCGAGCTGGCAGGAAGAGTCGCAGAAGTTCATTGAGCAGCTGCAGGCCAACCCGGCGAAAATCGCCAGCCGCAAGGCCTCCCAGAACGCCATCGAGGCGTTCGGTAAGCTGCTGCCGGAATATCTGGGCGGCTCTGCCGACCTGGCGCCGAGCAACCTGACCATGTGGTCCGGCTCTAAGCCCATCAACGTCGACCCGGCGGGCAACTATATCCACTACGGGGTGCGCGAGTTCGGCATGACCGCCATCGCCAACGGCCTGGCGCTGCACGGCGGCTTCCTGCCTTACACCGCCACCTTCCTGATGTTCGTGGAGTATGCGCGCAATGCGGCGCGCATGGCGGCGCTGATGAAGATCCGCCAGATCATGGTCTACACCCACGACTCTATCGGCCTGGGCGAAGACGGCCCGACCCACCAGCCGGTGGAGCAGCTGGCCAGCCTGCGCACCACGCCGAACATGAGCACCTGGCGTCCGTGCGACCAGGTGGAGTCGGCGGTGGCGTGGAAATACGCCATCGAGCGTAAGGACGGCCCGACAGCGCTGATCTTCTCCCGCCAGAACCTGGCGCAGCAGGCGCGCAGCGCAGAGCAGCTGGCGAACATCGCGCGCGGCGGCTACATCCTGAAGGAGAGCGACGGCCAGCCGGAGCTGATCCTGATTGCGACCGGCTCAGAGGTAGAGCTGGCGGTGGCGGCGTATGACAGGCTGAGCAGCGAAGGGATCAAGGTGCGCGTGGTCTCCATGCCGTCAACCGACACCTTCGACAAGCAGGACGCGGCGTGGCGCGAAGCGGTGCTGCCGAAATCGGTCGGCGCGCGCGTTGCAATTGAGGCGGGCATTGCGGACTACTGGCAGAAGTACACCGGCCTGCACGGCGCGGTGGTGGGCATGACCTCCTTCGGCGAGTCCGCTCCGGCGGAGCAGCTGTTCGAGGAGTTCGGCTTCACCGTGGACAACGTGGTGGCGCAGGCGAAAGCGGTGCTGTAAGAGGTAAGGGTTCGCCGCTTATGCTGGCGAACCCTGTCGGGCTACTGCTGTAGCAGCGTCGCCTTATGCAGTTGAAATTCCTGAGCGGAGGATACGGATGCTTCGCTCAGGCCGCTCTCTCTTTTATCCTGCTGCCAGGGATTAGAGGTGCCATAGAAGCGGCCCTGGTGATGGATAGCCAGCGATTCGCATTCGACGGTGCCATCCATAAAACCTTCTGCATTGATGGCGATTTCACGGCTGCGACACAATCCTTTTAGCTCGCCGCTGATTTCCGTACGCTGCGCATAGATCTCTCCATCGACCCGCCCCTTTTTCTGCACAAAAACCGTTTTTTCCGCAATAATCTTGCCGGTGATATTGCCGTTGATATGCACGTCGCCCTGAGCGTTAACTTCGCCCGTAATCGTGCAGGTTTCCGGGATAGTCGTGGTGTTGACCGGTGCAGCCGGCGCAGCCTTGACGACAGTGGCGGCGGACACGCTCTCTTCAAAATCATCCTCAGGCGGCGTCACTGCTGCCGCAGCGCTGGCCGTTTCGGTGAAGCTGGCGTTGAAGCTATTTTCTTTGCGTTTAAACATAATTATTCCTTTGTTGAATCTTAATCTCCTGAAAGCCGCCCGGGCGATAAGCGTTACCGCTACTGCCAGCAGCAGCCCGCGATACTGACGCACCAGCGTCAGCGTAACGCTCCAGCTCAATACGTAGATCACCAGAGCGCAAGACCAGATAAACCAGAGATACCAAAGCAGGTTGTAGTTCATAGGTTGTCTGTCGTAATGACGCGCCTGTTGCCGCTATTGGGTTAAATGGCGCTAAGCCGGGCTATTTTACTAAAGCAGGTCGCGTCTGGCGGTCGTTTTATATCCATAATGCAGGGGCGAGTGTGATCCTCGTCAGATTTTTAAAGTCTGATTTGATCTGACGCATTCCAATTATTACTGCTTCTCTTTATTGTAGCTGAACCGTTTCAGTAGGCGCTGTGACGGCGTTTTGCCGAGCGGCATAACGCTGCAAAAGCGCAAGAATTTCCTGTACAAACGAGAACGTCTGGCTCAGGCTAACGTTCCGATTTGACACTGATTTTAATTGCAGGGGTGGTATGACGGTTCGCATTGCCATAAATGGATTTGGTCGCATCGGACGCAATGTGCTGCGCGCCCTCTATGAGACCGGCCGCCGGGCAGAAATCACGGTTGTGGCGATCAATGAACTGGCGGAAGCGGCCGGTATGGCGCATCTGCTGAAATATGACACCAGCCATGGCCGCTTCGCCTTTGACGTGCGTCAGGAGCGCGATCTGCTGTGGGTCGGCGAGGATACCATTCGCATCCTGCATCATGCCGATATCGCTTCGCTGCCGTGGCGCGAGCTTAACGTCGACGTGGTGCTGGACTGCACCGGCGTCTACGGCAGCCGGGCGGATGGCGAGGCGCATCTGCAGGCGGGCGCGAAAAAGGTGCTTTTTTCCCATCCGGGCGGCAACGATCTTGACGCGACCGTTGTGTTCGGCGTGAACGAACAGGCGCTTAAACAAACCGATCGTATCGTCTCTAACGCCTCCTGCACCACCAACTGCATTATTCCGGTGATTAAACTGCTGGACGACGCCTTCGGCATTGAGTCGGGCACTGTCACCACTATCCACTCGGCGATGCACGATCAACAGGTGATTGACGCCTATCACAGCGATCTGCGCCGCACGCGCGCCGCCAGCCAGTCGATCATTCCGGTCGATACTAAACTGGCCGCCGGGATTACCCGTATTTTTCCGAAATTCAATGACCGCTTTGAAGCGATCGCGGTACGTGTGCCGACCATCAACGTTACGGCCATCGATCTCAGCGTTTCCGTACGCGAGGCGGTCAGAGCCTGCGAGGTCAACGCGCTGCTGCAAAACGCGTCAGAGGGGGCATTTCGTGGTATAGTTGACTATACGGAATTACCGTTAGTCTCAGTAGATTTTAACCATGATCCGCACAGTGCCATTGTGGACGGCACGCAAACGCGGGTCAGCGGTCAGCGCCTGATCAAGACCCTGGTCTGGTGCGACAACGAATGGGGCTTTGCTAACCGAATGCTCGACACGACGTTAGCGATGGCCGCAAGCGGTTTCAGGTAAGGCGCGGTCTGCGTCTGACAAAACTTACGAGAATCAACGAGAGGGTTCACCATGTCTGTAATTAAGATGTCCGATTTGGATCTGGCTGGTAAGCGCGTTCTGATCCGCGCCGATCTCAACGTACCAGTAAAAGAAGGGAAAGTGACGTCAGACGCACGTATTCGTGCCTCTCTGCCTACCATCGAATCGGCGTTGAAACAGGGCGCAAAAGTGATGGTCACCTCTCACCTGGGTCGCCCGACCGAAGGTGAATATAACGAAGAATTCTCCCTCCTGCCCGTTGTTAACTATCTGAAAGAAAAACTGAACGGCACTAAAGTCACCCTGGCGAAAGATTACCTCGACGGCGTTGAAGTTGACGCGGGCGAGCTGGTCGTGCTGGAAAACGTGCGCTTTAACAAAGGCGAGAAGAAAGACGACGAAGCGCTGTCGAAAAAATATGCGGCGCTGTGCGACGTCTTCGTCATGGACGCCTTCGGCACCGCGCACCGCGCGCAAGCCTCGACTCACGGCGTTGGCAAATTCGCGCCGATCGCCTGCGCAGGCCCGCTGCTGTCAGCCGAGCTGGAAGCGCTGGGTAAAGTGATGAGCAACCCGGAGCGTCCGCTGGTGGCGGTGGTCGGCGGTTCAAAAGTCTCTACTAAATTCGACGTGCTGCAGTCGCTGGTGAAAATCGCTGACACCGTTATCGTCGGCGGCGGCATCGCCAACACCTTCGTCGCTATCGACAACAACGTCGGCAAATCGCTCTATGAGCCGGACTTCGTTGAAGCGGCGAAAGGCCTGCGCGACCAGTACGGCATTCCGGTTCCGACCGATTCACGCGTTGGCACGGAATTCTCTGAAACTGCCCCGGCAACCGTGAAAAAGGTTTCCGAAGTGGCGGATAACGAAGAGATTATGGACTTCGGCGACGAAACCGCACAGGCCATGGCGAAGCTGCTGAAAGAGGCGAAAACCATTCTGTGGAACGGCCCGGTCGGCGTGTTCGAGTTCCCGAACTTCCGTAAGGGCACCGAAATCGTCGCGAATGCTATCGCTGACAGCGACGCTTTCTCTGTGGCGGGCGGCGGCGATACCCTGGCGGCTATCGACCTGTTCGGCATCGAAAACAAAATCTCTTACATCTCTACCGGCGGCGGCGCGTTCCTGGAGTTCGTCGAAGGCAAAAAACTGCCTGCGGTTGCAATGCTGGAAGAGCGTGCTAAGCAGTAATCCTTTGGGGGCGACGCGCTGGCGCGTCGCCTGAAGACTTGCCCCGTTGGGCGTTTAAATCGCTGTCCCTTAAGGGATAATCGGTCACGAAACAGGACACAATCATGTCTAAAATTTTTGATTTCGTTAAACCCGGCGTTGTCACTGGCGACGACGTTCAGAAGATCTTCCAGGTAGCGAAAGAGAACAAATTCGCGCTGCCAGCGGTAAACTGCGTCGGCACTGACTCTATCAACGCCGTACTGGAAGCCGCTGCGAAAGTGAAAGCGCCGGTTATCGTCCAGTTCTCTAACGGCGGCGCCGCGTTTATCGCCGGTAAAGGTTTCAAAACCGACAAGCCGCAGGGCGCGGCGATTTTTGGCGCTATCGCAGGCGCGCATCACGTTCACCTGATGGCTGAACAGTATGGCGTGCCGGTTATCCTGCACACCGACCACTGCGCGAAAAAACTGCTGCCGTGGATCGACGGTCTGCTGGACGCAGGCGAAGAGCACTTCAAGAAAACCGGTAAACCGCTGTTCTCTTCTCATATGATCGACCTCTCTGAAGAGTCTCTGGAAGAGAACATCGAGATTTGCAGCAAATACCTGGCGCGCATGGACAAAATGGGCATGACGCTGGAGATTGAGCTGGGCGTGACCGGCGGTGAAGAAGATGGCGTGGATAACAGCCACGTTGACGCTTCTGCGCTTTACAGCCAGCCGGAAGACGTGGATTACGCCTATACCGAACTGAGCAAAATCAGCAAGCGCTTCACTATCGCTGCCTCTTTCGGCAACGTACACGGCGTTTACAAGCCGGGCAACGTTAAGCTGACCCCGACCATTCTGCGCGACTCGCAGAAATACGTTTGTGAAAAGCATGGCCTGCCGCACAACGCGCTGGACTTCGTTTTCCACGGCGGCTCCGGTTCTTCCGCAGCGGAAATCGAAGAGTCAATCAGCTACGGCGTGATCAAAATGAACATCGATACCGACACCCAGTGGGCAACATGGGACGGTATTCTGCAGTACTACAAAAAGAACGAAGAGTATCTGCAAGGCCAGCTCGGCAACCCGCAGGGTCCGGACAGCCCGAACAAAAAATACTACGATCCGCGCGTCTGGCTGCGCGCAGCGCAATCCTCAATGGTTGTGCGCCTGGAGCAGGCTTTTAAAGAGCTGAACGCCATCGATCGTCTGTAATTCGCTACAGAGTACAAAAAAGGCCCGTAAGGGCCTTTTTTTATGCGCTTTGCCGACAAAATGTAAGGGAATTCAAGGCTGATTTGGCAGTTCCCCCTTTTTTGTTTACCCTTCAGTAAGGAATTGTCGGAACGCCTCTGACAATGTTTTGTCATTTCCCCCGGGGAATATTCAACAGGGTGCATAAATGGAACATTTGAATGTGGTCGATGACCTCAACAATGCGGGCAGCTGGATTGTCCGCAATCAGGAGCTGCTGATTAGCTACGCGGTGAATATCGTGGCGGCGGTAGTGATCCTTGTCATTGGTATGACAATCGCACGTATTATCGCCAATGCCGCCAACCGCCTGTTGCAGGCTCGCCATATTGATCCCACCGTTGCTGATTTCCTGTCGGCGCTGGTTCGCTACGGGATTATCGCCTTTACCCTTATCGCTGCGCTGGGCCGCATCGGGGTGCAGACCACCTCGGTAATCGCAATTCTCGGCGCCGCCGGTCTGGCCGTGGGCCTGGCGTTGAAAGACTCCTTGTCCAACCTTGCCGCAGGCGTGCTGCTGGTGATTTTCCGCCACTTCCGCTCAGGCGAGTTCGTTGACCTTGGCGGCATTATGGGTACGGTTATGAACGTGCAGATTTTCTCCACCACGCTGAAAAGCGCTGACGGCAAGATGGTGGTGGTGCCGAACGGTAAAATCATCACCGGCAATATCGTGAACTTTTCACGCGAGCCGGTGCGCCGCAACGAGTTTATTATCGGTGTCTCTTACGATGCGGATGTCGATCAGGTGCTGACGCTGCTGCGTGAGGTGGTTGATGCCGATTCACGCGTGCTGCAGGATATGGGCGTACAGATTGGCCTTAACGAACTGGCCGCGTCTTCCATGAACTTCGTGGTGCGCTGCTGGAGCAACAGCGGCGATCTGCAGAACGTCTACTGGGATCTGCTGAAGAACTTCAAGCGCGCGCTGGATGCGAAAGGCATCGGCATTCCTTATCCGCAAATGGACGTGCATCTGCATCGCGTCAGCCCGCCGGAAGCAGAAGCGAAAACAGAATAAACCTCTCAGGGCGGCGCTCAGGCCGCCTTTATTAACCTGCCTAATGCCAGATTAAATCTTTCAATTTCCGCTAATAATCGCGCTTCTTTATACTCCTCTGCATCTCGTCGATGTAAGGAAAATTCCGTGTTATCAATGTATTTACAAGGACTTGCTCTTGGCGCCTCGCTGATATTGCCGCTGGGGCCGCAGAACGCATTCGTGATGAATCAGGGCGTCAAGCGCCAGTATCATTTGATGACGGCGACGCTCTGCACGCTCAGCGATATCGCGCTGATATGCGGCGGGATCTTCGGCGGCAGCGCCTTGCTGCATCAGTCTCCGCTGCTGCTGATGCTGATTACCTGGGCTGGCGTCGCCTTTCTGCTGTGGTACGGCTGGAATGCGCTGCGGGCCGCCTTTAGCGGCAATGTCGATCTGGCCAGCAACGCTGAGCTTAAGCAGAGCCGCTGGCGCATCATCGCCACCATGCTGGCGGTCACCTGGCTTAATCCTCACGTCTATATCGATACCTTCGTGGTGCTAGGTAGCCTCGGCGGTCAGCTGCCGACGCAGGAAGCGCGCCACTGGTTCGCGCTGGGCACGATCAGCGCGTCGGTAATCTGGTTCTTCGGACTGGCGCTGATGGCGGCCTGGCTTTCGCCTCGCTTGCGCACCGCCGGCGCGCAGCGCGCAATCAATCTGCTGGTCGGTGCCGTGATGTGGATTATCGCCAGCCAGCTGGCGCTACAGGGAATAGCGAATTTCTGATTTGAATAGTCCGAAAGCGACAGAACATGATAAGCAAAACGCGAACTTTTGCGGTATAACACGCTCTTAGCTGTGCATACTATTCCGCTCATGCTCTGGCCTTTGATGCCGCAGCAAAACAGAGATTTCAAGGAGGACTTTCGTGAAACTGAAAGCACTGGCGCTGGTCGCCATGACAGGCGCTTTAGCGCTGCCGTTAAGCGCATTAGCCGACGAACTGCCGAACGGCCCGCATGTGGTGACCTCCGGCCAGGCGACCGTGGATGCGCGTCCGGATATCGCCACGCTCTCTATCGTGGTCAACGTCTCCTCTAAAGATGCAGCGGACGCGAAAAAGCAGGCCGACGATCGCGTTGCGCAATATTTTGATTTCCTGCAAAAAAACGGCATTGAGAAGAAAGATATCGATGCCGCTAACCTCAGCACTCAGCCGGAATATGACTATACCAAAGAGGGCAAGTCGGTGCTGAAAGGCTACCGTGCGGTGCGTCAGGTGCAGGTTACGCTGCGCCAGCTCGATAAGCTGAATGAGCTGCTGGACGGCGCGCTGAAAAGCGGCCTGAACGAGATCCGCTCAGTAGAGCTGGGCGTCACCAACCCAGACAGCTATAAGGCGCAGGCGCGCAAGGCGGCGATTGATAACGCTACCCAGCAGGCTGCGGCGCTGGCGGAGGGCTTTAACGCGAAGCTCGGCTCGGTTTACAGCATTCGTTACCATGTGGCTAACTACCAGCCGATGCCGATGGCGCGCATGTACAAAGCCGCTGCGCCTTCTGCGGATACCTCCGCGCAGCAGACCTACGAGCAGCAGAGCATTCACTTTGACGATCAGGTGGATGTGGTATTCGACATCAAGCCGAATACAGCCGGTTCTCAGTAAAGGAAAAGGGGCGCTTAGCGCCCCTTTTTTTACGGGTTTTTCAGGCCGCCAGATCGTCCTGACGCAGCACGCGATGGCCGTGTGAAATCAGCGCGTCGGTGACGCGGCGCATCAGCCGGCTCTCCGGCGCAAAGCGGTGCCAGTAGAGCATACGGCGCTGGCAGAGGCCCGGCGTCAGGTCCAGCAGTTCGCCGCCCGCCAGCTCGCGCTCAATCTGCAGATGCGGGATCATACAGCAGGTCGAACCCTGTCGCGCCAGCTGCACGAAGGCTTCTGACGAGTTAACGATATGGCAGGGCACGCTGCCGGGCGACAGATCGAAGTTCTGCTGTAAAAAGGCCTGATGCATATCGTCGAGATGGTCAAAAGCGACCGCAGGCGCCTTAAGCAGCGCCGAGCGCGTGACGCCGTTAGGAAAGTAACGGGCGGCGAACTCCGGCGAGGCGACAAAGAGATAGTCGAGCGCGCCAAGCTGATCCACCAGGCAGCTCGGCAATGGCTGCGGCTGAATACTCACCGCGCCTACCACTTCGCCACGGCGCAGACGCTCCTGCGTGCGGGTCTCATCTTCGACCTGTAAATTGAGGCGTACCG
The DNA here is from genome assembly GCF_022346905.1 of Pantoea sp. ACRSB. NCBI lineage: Bacteria > Pseudomonadati > Pseudomonadota > Gammaproteobacteria > Enterobacterales > Erwiniaceae > Pantoea > Pantoea sp. ACRSB. Next base: position 238,088 of record NZ_JAKRNL010000005.1, read on the forward strand.
GCGAGTCCGCCAGCACATCTTTTAGCGCAGGCAGCAGCCAGGTCGCCAGGCTGTCGGCGTTTACCGCCAGCGACAGCAGCAGCGGCGTAGTACCGCCATTCTCATCGCTCAGCCACTCCTCTTCCAGCAGCTCTACCTGATGCAGCAGTGCCAGCAGCTTCTGGCCTTGTTCGGTGGGGCGCGGCGGCACAGTGCGCACCAGCAGCGGCTGGCCGAAGAGGTTCTCCAGCTGCTTAATACGCTGCGATACGGCCGACTGCGTAATGCATAATTTTTGTGCGGCGCGCTCAAAGCCGCGTTCGCGTATCACTGCGTCCAGCGCCTGAAGCGTTCGATAATCGGGGCGTTTCATTGTTGTTCTCTCTCCTTCAGGGTGGACGATACTATGCCACAAAAAATTCATCTGACGCGCCTGAAAGGATCTTTCCGCACGCCGCGCACCGCCTTTTTTGCGGGCTGGCTTCCAAAGCGAATATTCCAGCCTAAACAGCCGCGCACATTCAGCGGGCGTTGATTTATACTACGCGCACTTCGTTGTCGCACAGGTTTTAAACATACCATGACCCAGGATGAACTGAAAAAAGCCGTAGGCTGGGCCGCACTGAAATATGTGCAGCCGGGCACCGTCGTCGGCGTCGGCACCGGCTCCACCGCGGCGCACTTTATTGACGCGCTGGCCACGATGAAACATCAGATTGAAGGCGCGGTCTCCAGCTCGGAAGCCTCAACCCTGAAGCTGAAAGCGCTCGGTATTCCGGTTTTCGATCTCAATGAGATTGACGATCTGTCGATCTACGTTGACGGTGCGGATGAGATCAATCCGCAGATGCAGATGATCAAAGGCGGCGGCGCGGCCCTGACGCGCGAGAAGATCGTGGCGGCCGTCGCGCACAAGTTCATCTGCATCGCCGACGCCTCGAAAGAGGTGGACGTGCTGGGACGGTTTCCGCTGCCGGTAGAGGTGATCCCGATGGCGCGCGCCTATGTCGGCCGTGAACTGGTTAAGCTCGGCGGCCTGCCTGAATATCGCCAGCATGTGGTCACCGACAACGGCAACATCATCCTCGATGTGCATAATCTGCGTATCCTCGACCCGATTGCGCTGGAAAGAACCATTAACGCGCTGCCTGGCGTGGTTACCGTGGGTCTCTTTGCTACGCGCGGCGCCGATATCGCGCTGATCGGCACGCCGGACGGCGTAAAAACCATCGAAAAATGATCTGTCCGGCGCGGAAAACGCGCCGGTTATTTCCTTGCGCAAAACATCTTTTCTTTCATCGCTTAAATTCGGTGACTTATGTCACATAACCGTCATCGACAGCAGGTTCGTTCTTTGTTCCTGGTTCAGCTCCCGATTTTCTGTGGCAATGTGCTGAGCTCAGGCTTCCCCGTGCTGGCAGTAAGGCAATCGGTTGTATTGCCGCAGGCGTAAATTTTGATATTTTGACAGAAGGCGCGCTTATGGCGGCCATTGTTGAAATCACAATAGGGTCGGGGAAATGGCAAAGGTATCACTGGAAAAAGACAAGATTAAGTTCCTGCTGGTGGAGGGCGTCCACCAGAGCGCGCTGGAGAATCTGCGCGCGGCGGGTTACACCAATATCGAATTCCATAAAGGCGCGCTGGATGACGAAGCGCTGAAATCCTCCATTCGGGATGCGCACTTTATCGGCATCCGCTCCCGTACCCAACTGACGGAAGAGATCTTCGCCGCGGCGGAGAAACTGGTCGCCGTAGGCTGCTTCTGTATCGGCACCAATCAGGTCGATCTCAACGCGGCGGCGACGCGCGGCATTCCGGTCTTTAACGCCCCGTTCTCTAATACCCGCTCGGTCGCTGAGCTGGTCATCGGCGAAATGTTGCTGATGCTGCGCGGCATTCCTGAGGCGAACGCCAAAGCGCACCGCGGCATCTGGAATAAAAACGCCGTTGGCTCTTTCGAAGCGCGCGGCAAAAAGCTCGGCATCATCGGCTATGGCCATATCGGTATGCAGCTTGGCGTGCTGGCTGAAAGCCTGGGGATGCACGTCTTCTTTTACGACATTGAAAACAAACTGCCGCTGGGCAACGCCACCCAGGTGCGCCATCTTTCCGACCTGCTGAATATGAGCGACGTGGTGAGCCTGCATGTGCCGGAAACCCCGTCAACCCAGGATATGATCGGCGCGCAGGAGCTGGCGCAGATGAAGAAGGGCGCACTGCTGATCAACGCTTCGCGCGGCACCGTGGTCGATATTCCAGCGCTGTGCGGCGCCTTGTCGAGCAAACACCTTGCGGGCGCTGCGATCGACGTCTTCCCGCTTGAGCCTGCCACCAACAGCGAGCCGTTCAATTCGCCGCTGTGCGAGTTCGACAACGTGATCCTGACGCCGCATATCGGCGGCTCCACGCAGGAAGCGCAGGAGAATATCGGTATCGAAGTCGCGGGCAAGCTGGCCAAATATTCCGATAACGGCTCAACGCTCTCGGCGGTCAATTTCCCGGAAGTGTCGCTGCCGATGCATGGCGCCAGCGCCAGCCGCCTGCTGCACATTCATGAAAACCGTCCGGGCGTGTTAACGGCCATTAACCAGATCTTTGCCGAGCAGGGCATCAATATCGCCGCGCAGTTCCTGCAAACCTCGCCGATGATGGGTTATGTCGTAATTGATATCGATGCGCCGCAGGATCAGGCGGATAAAGCGCTGCAGCTGATGAAGGCGATTCCAGGCACCATCCGCGCCCGTCTGCTCTACTGATTCCGCTTCAATAGAAAATGCGCCGTCTGCTTCTTCCTCCAGACGGCGCATCACTGTAAAACCCCGACGCCGGTCTCTGAGAAGTTGTCAGGCAACCGCCGCTATTCCCACTGCCACAGACGCGACGGCGTCAGCACCGCGGGCAGGGGGACATCCCACTCCTCCGCTGGCAGCCGCTCTACCTGCTGGCAGTCATGCGCCACGCCAACCGGCAGAAAACCATGCTGACGCCAGTTTTGCAGGGTGCGATCGTAAAAGCCGCCGCCCATGCCGAGACGCTGCCCGCTGTCGTCAAAAGCGACCAGCGGCACCATCATGACATCCAGCCGATCCAGCGTAATCATCTGGCGGATATCGAGCGGCGGTTCGGGAATACGCAGTTTATTCGGCGTCAGCACCGTTTCAGGCGTGTAGCGGAGAAACAGCAGATGGCCAGAGGCGAAAGGGTGCAGTACCGGCAGGTAAACCTGTTTTTTTTGCTGCCAGAGCTTAGCGATGAGTGGACGGGTATTAAGCTCGCCATCCACCGATAAAAAGAGCGCGATATGGCTGGCGTTGGCGAGGGGAGCAAAGTTAACGGCATGTTCCGCCAGGCTGTCGGCAGCCTGTTCCTGCTGTTCAGGCGTCAGGGCGCGGCGCAGATGGCGCACATGCTGGCGGATATGGTGTCGATCGAGCAGAGAGGGATGAGACACAGAAACCCCGTTGATAAGTCGCTGACTAAGCAACTATATCATTCACAACGGGGAAAAACAGATGCAAAACGTAAGGAGATCTCCGAGATGCCGCCGCAGGCTGTAACCCTTGAACCCTTGGTTCAAGGTGAATGTGCCGTCGCAACCATCAGGCTTCTCGGACGAACCGAGCATGCTCACAGGTTACAGAGCGCCACACTCTGTTGGTATGAAATATCGGCTCAGGGGACTGGCCCGCTTGCAAACATCTCAGAGAAACTGGACTTCACCGTTACCGTAACACAGCAACCATAAAGTATTATTCGAACTTCGCACCCTGGCGGTCGGTGATACGACCTTGCTCAACAAGAGCCTGTTCAATCGTCTGCTGCAGGATACGGATACGTTGTTCCATATTAGCAGCATAATCGCGCGTTTTCACTTTCTCTTGCGCCAGTTCATGGCAGATGTTTAACGCGGCAATGAACACCAGTTGCTCGGTATTTGTGACTCTAGTGCGAACTTTTAAATCTTGCAACCGTTGATTGAGGTCTTCTGCAGCCGCATTCAGCGCATCTTGCTGTTCAGGCGGACAATTCACTCTCAATGAACGACCAAAAATTTGTATATCTACTGGTTGTGCAGACATGCCACCTTCCTGACTGATTACTTCGCCCGCATCTCCCTGGACGCTCAATGCTTTGGGAGGCGGGCAACTATATAGACCCGCGAAATAAGTTACAACCCCTTTTCTGGAAACCTTGAGGCAGCTAGTGGTAGCATACCACGAACTTATTCTGCCAACGACGATGAATCCTTATGTCTTTACAGAACGCAACCCCCGATTACAACGCGCTGGCTTCGGCGCTCTCTCAACAAGGCGTGGGGATGACGCCAGCGGAAATGCATGGCCTGCTCAGCGGCATTCTGTGCGGTGGCAATCAGGATAACAGCTGGAGAACGCTGGTCCACGATCTTACCAACGAAGGCATGGCGTTTTCGCAGGGGCTGGCTTTGCCTCTACAGGCGCTGCATGACAGCACCGCTAACACGCTGGAAGATGAAGGCTTCCTGTTTCAGCTGATGCTGCCGGACGACGAAGATATCACCGTCTTCGACCGCGCCGATGCGCTGGCGGGCTGGGTTAATCATTTCCTGCTCGGGCTAGGCGTCACGCAGCCGAAGCTGGATAAGGTCACCGGCGAAACCGGCGAAGCGATTGACGATCTGCGCACCATCGCCCAGCTTGGCTACGAAGAAGACGAAGACCAGGATGAGCTGGAGCAGTCGCTGGAAGAGGTGATTGAATATGTACGCGTGGCGGCGCTGCTGTGCCACGATACCTTTAATCGTCCGCAACCTACCGCCCCCGAAGTGAAAAAACCGACGCTACACTAAGCCAGATATCTCAGGGCGTGAACGCGCCCGTTTCTACAGGGAGTGCAAAGATGATTTCTCTGGATACTTTTCAGCAGCGTCGACAGGCGCTACTGGCGAAAATGGCGCCGGGCAGCGCCGCCTTGATATTTGCCGCGCCGGAGGTGACTCGCAGCAACGACAGCGAATATCCGTTTCGACAGAACAGCGACTTCTGGTATTTCACCGGCTTCAACGAGCCGCAGGCGCTGCTGGTGCTGATAAAAAGCGATGCGACCCACAACCACAGCGTGCTGTTCAACCGCGTGCGGGATCTCACGGCGGAAATCTGGTTTGGCCGTCGGCTGGGTCAGGATGCCGCGCCGGAAAAATTAGGCGTCGATCGCGCGCTGCCCTGGGATGATATTGGCCAGCAGCTGCATCTGCTGCTGAACGGGCTGGACGTGGTTTATCACGCGCAGGGCGAGTACGCTGAGGCGGATAAGCTGGTGTTCGCCGCGCTGGAGAAACTGCGCCGCGGCTTCCGACAGAACTTCAGCGCTCCGGTGACGCTGACCGACTGGCGTCCCTGGGTGCATGAAATGCGCCTGTTTAAAGGGCCAGAGGAGATCGACCTGCTGCGCCGCGCCGGTAAAATCAGCGCGCTGGCGCATACCCGCGCCATGGAAGCCTGCCGTCCCGGCCAGTTTGAATATCAGCTTGAAGGCGAAATCCACTACGTCTTTAACCGTCACGGCGCGCGTTTTCCCGCTTATAACACCATTGTCGGATCGGGCGAAAACGGCTGCATCCTGCACTACACCGAAAATGAGAGCGAGCTGCGCGACGGCGACCTGGTGCTGATTGATGCGGGGTGCGAATTCCACGGCTACGCCGGCGATATTACCCGCACCTTCCCGGTGAACGGCACCTTCTCCGCGCCGCAGCGCGCCATTTATGACATCGTGCTCGCGTCGCTTTACAAAGCGCTGGCGCTCTTCCGTCCCGGCGTCAGCATCCGCGAGGTCAACGAAGAGGTGGTGCGCATTATGGTCAGCGGGCTGGTGGATCTGGGCATTCTGCAGGGCGACGTGGAGACGCTGATCGCTGAAGAGGCGCACCGCCAGTTCTTTATGCATGGGCTGAGCCACTGGCTGGGCCTGGACGTGCATGACGTCGGCCATTACGGCACCCCGTCGCGCGATCGCGTTCTGGAGCCGGGCATGGTGCTGACCGTTGAGCCAGGGCTCTATATCGCGCCGGATGCCGACGTGCCTGTAGAGTATCGCGGCATCGGCGTTCGTATCGAAGATGACATTCTGATCACTGAAACGGGCAACGAGAATCTTACCGACAGCGTGGTTAAAGACGCGGATGCGATTGAGGCGCTGATGGCAGCGGCGCGCCAGCCATGACGGTTATTATCGCCGGAGGCGGCATGACCGGCGCGACGCTTGCGCTGGCTATTTCCCATCTGACCCAGGGGCAGCTGCCGGTCACGCTGATTGAGAGCAGCGCGCCCGACAGCCGCTCGCATCCGGGGTATGACAGCCGCGCTATCGCGCTGGCAGCCGGTACGCGTCAGCAGCTGGTGGATATCGACCTCTGGCGCAGCATCGAGAAGCACGCCACCGCCATCACGGATATTCACGTCTCCGATCGCGGACATGCCGGTTTTGTCACGCTGGACGCTGAGGCGTATCAGATCCCCGCGCTCGGGTATGTGGTCGAGCTTTTTGAAGTAGGCCAGAAGCTGTTCGACCGTCTGAAAAGCGCGCCAGGCGTTACTCTGCACTGTCCGGCTCGCGTCAGCAGCGCTCAGCGTCAGCAGGATAACGTGCAGGTGACGCTGGAGAGCGGCGAACGGCTCGACGGCACGCTGCTGGTGGCCGCGGACGGCTCTCGCTCGCCGCTGGCCGCATCGTTCGGCATCCAGTGGCAGCGCGAGGATTATCATCAGCTGGCGGTCATTGCCAACGTCTCTACCCAGTTACCGCATCAGGGACGCGCCTTTGAGCGCTTTACCGAACACGGGCCGCTGGCGCTGCTGCCGATGTCGGACAATCGTCTGTCGCTGGTGTGGTGCCATCCGCTGGCGGCGCGCGAGAAAGTCGAGGGCTGGAGCGACAGCGAATTTCTGGCGCAGCTGCAGCGCGCATTCGGCTGGCGGCTGGGGCGTTTTACCCATACCGGCCAGCGCGAAAGCTATCCGCTGGCGCTGCAGAGCGCCGGGCAGCAGGTTTCGCATCGGCTGGCGCTGGTCGGCAATGCGGCGCAGACGCTGCATCCCATCGCCGGGCAGGGCTTCAACCTCGGGCTGCGCGACGTTATGTCGCTGGCGGAAACGCTGGCGGCCGCGCATCGTCAGCAGCAGGATGTGGGCAGCTATGACGTGCTGCAACGCTATCAACAGCGTCGCCAGCCCGATCGCGACGCGACTATTGGCATCACCGACGGGCTGGTGCGGCTGTTTGCCAATCGCTACGCGCCGCTGGTGGCGGGACGAAATCTGGGGCTGATGGCAATGGATCATCTGCCGTGGCTGCGTAATCAACTGGCCGAGCGCACGCTTGGCTGGGTTAAGCGTTAACTAAGGGGCACCGATGCAAAGTTTTGATGTGGTTATCGCCGGCGGCGGCATGGTAGGACTGGCAGTCGCCTGCGGTTTGCAGGGCAGCGGGCTGCGCGTCGCCGTGCTGGAAAAAACGGCGGAGCCGCAGTTCGACGCCAGCGCTGCGCCGTCGATTCGCGTATCGGCCATCAACGCCGCCAGCGAGCGGCTGCTGCAGAAGCTGGATGTCTGGTCCGATATTCTGGCGCGGCGCGCCAGCGCTTATCACGGCATGGAAGTGTGGGATCGCGACAGCTTCGGTGCCATCAGCTTTGATGACGAGCAGCAGGGTCTGACGCATCTGGGGCATATTATCGAAAACCCGGCGATTCACAGCGCCCTCTGGCAGCGCGCCAGCCGCTGCAGCGACGTTACGCTGATGGCGCCTTCGCAGCTGCAGCAGGTAGCGTTTGGCGAAAATGAAGCCTTTATTACGCTGCAGGACGGCACGATGCTGACCGCGCGCCTGCTGATTGCCGCAGACGGTGCCAACTCCTGGCTGCGTAACAAAGCGGATATTCCCTTAACCTTCTGGGATTACGATCACCACGCGCTGGTGGCGAATATTCGCACCGATCTGCCGCATGACGCGGTGGCGCGCCAGGTGTTTCACGGCGACGGCATTCTGGCGTTTCTGCCGATGCAGGATCCACACCTCAGCTCAATCGTCTGGTCGCTGTCGCCGCAGGAGGCGAGTCGGCTGGAGAGCATGCCGCAGGCGCTGTTTAACCAGCAGCTCGCGGTGGCGTTCGATATGCGCCTCGGCCTGTGTCACCTGCAGAGCGAACGCAAATCTTTCCCGCTGATGGCGCGCTACGCCCGCAATTTTGCGGCGCACCGTCTGGCGCTGGTCGGCGACGCCGCGCACACCATTCATCCGCTGGCGGGGCAGGGCGTGAATCTCGGCTTTATGGACGCGGCGGAGCTGATTGGCGAAATTCGCCGCCTGCATCAGCAGGGCAAAGATATCGGTCAGCATCTCTATCTGCGCCGCTATGAGCGCAGCCGCAAGCACAGCGCGGCGCTGATGCTGGCGGGCATGCAGGGATTCCGCGAGCTTTTCGCCGGTACCCATCCGGCGAAAAAGCTGCTGCGCGATCTGGGGCTGAAGCTGGCGGATACGCTGCCGGGCGTCAAGCCGGTTATGCTGCGTCAGGCGATGGGGCTGCACGATATGCCCGCCTGGCTGCGTTAACGCCGGTCATTTCTGTTAAAAGCCAGCCTTGCGCTGGCTTTTTTATGCCTGTTGTTCAGGGATGCACCAAAAAAGAGCGGAGCTGCACCCGCAGCGTGCCTCGTTTGATTTATTCTAATTTCACCCTCTTGTTCGCATTAGTTTTATTTATTCCTGTGCGCGGGCTTTAAAGCGCGTTGTTAACATTCTGCGCGGCACAGCTGATTATCTTGCTATCTCAAGCGGCGTTTCGCTTCTTTCCTGCGATGAAAATCACAAATCTACAGTTAATTATGCTACTGGCTTTGCGCGCTCCTTTAAAGACATGCTTCAATTCGCCCCTGTACAGCTTATGGTTAAATCGTCTTTTCAATGATAACGTCAGGGAAAAGAGAACGTTTGCGCCGGGCGATTTGCAGGCTGACGCCCGCCCGAAACTTACCCGCTTCGCGACAGGATGGTTATGACTCAGCAAACCCCTTTGTTTGAACAGCATCAGGCCTGCGGCGCCCGCATGGTCGACTTCCACGGCTGGATGATGCCGCTGCATTACGGCTCGCAGATGGACGAGCATCATGCCGTACGTCAGGACGCTGGTATGTTCGACGTTTCGCATATGACTATCGTCGATCTGCATGGCGCGCAGACGCGCGACTTCCTGCGCCATCTGCTGGCGAACGATGTCGCCAGACTGACGCAGCCCGGCAAAGCGCTTTATACCGGCATGCTGAACGCCTCCGGTGGCGTCATTGATGATTTGATTGTTTACTTTATGACCGAAGACTTTTTCCGTCTCGTCGTTAACTCGGCGACGCGAGAGAAAGATCTGGCGTGGATCGGCAAACATGCCGAGGCCTACGGCGTCGCGCTGACGGAGCGCGATGACCTGGCGCTCATCGCTGTGCAGGGTCCGCAGGCGCAGCAGAAAGCGCAGACCCTGTTCAGCGCGGAGCAGCGCGAAGCGGTGACCGGCATGAAACCTTTTTTCGGCGTGCAGTCGGGCGAGCTTTTTATCGCCACGACCGGCTATACCGGCGAAGCGGGCTATGAGATTGCGCTGCCCGCGACCATGGCAGCGGATTTCTGGCAGCGACTGCTTGCGGCAGGCGTTAAGCCCGCAGGGCTGGGCGCGCGCGACACGCTGCGTCTGGAAGCGGGCATGAACCTCTACGGGCAGGAGATGGACGAAGGCGTTTCGCCGCTGGCGGCCAATATGGGCTGGACGATTTGCTGGGAGCCTGCCGATCGTGACTTTATCGGCCGCGAGGCGCTGGAGATGCAGCGCGAAAAAGGCACAGAGAAACTGGTTGGCCTGATCATGACGGAAAAAGGGGTGCTGCGTAGCGGTCAGCCGGTACGCTTCACTGACGCGCAGGGGCAATCGCAGCAGGGCGTTATCACCAGCGGCTCCTTCTCGCCAACGCTCGGCTACAGCATCGCGCTGGCGCGCGTGCCGGCAGGTATCGGCGAGCACGCCATCGTTGAGATCCGTCAGCGCGAGATGCCGGTAAAAGTAACCAAACCTGTTTTTGTACGCGGCGGCAAGCCGGTTCAGTAATCTATTTTCAGGAGAAAGGGCGATGAGCAATGTGCCAAATGAGTTGAAGTACCGCGACAGTCATGAGTGGGTGCGTAAGGAAGCGGACGGCACCTTTACCGTCGGCATTACCGAGCACGCTCAGGAGCTGTTAGGCGATATGGTCTTTGTCGATCTGCCAGAGGTCGGCAACACCTATTCCGCTGGCGATGAGTGCGCCGTCGCGGAGTCAGTCAAAGCCGCGTCCGATATTTATGCGCCCGTCAGCGGTGAAATCGTAGCCGTAAACGACGAGCTGGGCGATGCGCCGGAGCTGGTCAACAGCGAGCCTTATGCAGCCGGTTGGCTGTTCAAAATCAAACCCAGCGATGAATCAGAACTCGATTCGCTGCTGGATGCGGACGCCTATAAAGCCTCCATCGACGAATAAGCAACACGGCGGCCAGCGCGCTCTGGCCGCTTTTAACGACCTTGCTTTCTCTGTATTCCAGCCCGATTCAGGATTGACTGCTAATGACCCAGACTTTGAGCCAGCTCGAACACAACGGCGCCTTCATTGAACGCCATATCGGTCCCTCGCCGGAACAACAGGCTTTGATGCTGGAGGCGATCGGCGCCAGCTCGCTGGACGCGCTGATCGGCGCGATTGTGCCTGCCGACATCCAGCTGCCTGGCCCGCCCGCCGTCGGCGACGCGGCGACCGAGCAGCAGGCGCTGGCCGAGCTTAAGGCGATCGCCAGTCAGAATCAGCGCTACAAATCCTGGATCGGCATGGGTTACAGCGCGGTCGTAACGCCGCCGGTCATCCTGCGCAATATGCTGGAAAATCCGGGCTGGTACACCGCCTATACCCCTTACCAGCCGGAAGTGTCGCAGGGCCGACTTGAAGCGCTGCTTAACTTTCAACAGGTAACGCTCGATCTTACCGGTCTGGACGTCGCCTCCGCTTCGCTGCTTGATGAAGCCACGGCGGCGGCAGAAGCGATGGCGATGGCGAAGCGCGTCAGCAAACTTAAAAACGCCGGTAAATTCTTTATCGCGGAAGATATCCATCCGCAGACGCTCGACGTGGTGCGCACCCGCGCGGAGACCTTCGGCTTTGAGCTGATTATCGACCGCGCCGAGAAAGCGCTGGAGCATGACCAGCTGTTCGGCGTGCTGCTGCAACAGGTCGGCACCACCGGCGAAGCGCACGACTACAGCGCGCTGATCGCCGAGCTTAAAAGCCGCAAAATTATCGTCAGCGTCGCGTCGGACTTTATGGCGCTGGTGATGCTGGAAGCGCCCGGCAAGCAGGGCGCGGACATTGTCTTCGGATCGGCGCAGCGTTTCGGCGTGCCGATGGGCTATGGCGGCCCGCACGCCGCCTTCTTCGCCAGCCGCGACGAGCACAAGCGCTCGATGCCGGGACGCATTATCGGCGTCTCGCGTGACGCCGCAGGCAACACCGCGCTGCGCATGGCGATGCAGACGCGCGAACAGCATATCCGTCGTGAAAAAGCGAACTCGAATATCTGTACCTCTCAGGTGCTGCTCGCCAATATCGCCGGTCTGTATGCGGTTTATCACGGTCCGAAAGGGCTGAAGCGCATCGCTTCCCGCATCCATCGCCTGACGACTATTCTGGCAACCGGCCTGCAAAACGGCGGGCTGAAGCTGCGCCACAACAGCTGGTTCGATACCCTGACGGTTGAGGTGGAAGACAAAGGCGCGGTGCTGAACCGCGCGCAGAGCTTCGGCGTCAACCTGCGCAGCGATATTCATCACGCGGTCGGCATTACGCTGGACGAAACCACGCGCCGTGAAGATGTGCTGGCGCTGTTCGCTATCCTGCTGGGCGACGATCACGGCCAGGATATCGACAAGCTGGACGCCGCCGTTGCGGCCGACAGCCAGGCGATCCCCGCCGCGCAGCTGCGCCAGAGCGAAATCCTGACCCATCCGGTCTTCAACCGCTATCACAGCGAAACCGAGATGATGCGCTACATGCACAGCCTGGAGAAAAAGGATCTGGCGCTGAATCAGGCGATGATCCCGCTCGGCTCCTGCACCATGAAGCTTAACGCCGCCGCCGAGATGATCCCCATCACCTGGCCGGAGTTCGCCGAACTGCACCCGTTCTGTCCGGCGGAACAGGCCTCTGGCTATCTGCAGATGATTGGCCAGCTGTCGCAGTGGCTGGTTCAGCTTACCGGCTATGACGCGCTCTGCATGCAGCCGAACTCCGGCGCGCAGGGCGAATATGCCGGGCTGCTGGCTATTCGTCGCTATCACGAAAGCCGTAATGAAGGCGCGCGTAATCTCTGCCTGATCCCAGGTTCTGCACACGGCACCAACCCTGCCTCGGCGCAGATGGCGGGAATGGAAGTGGTAGTGGTGGCCTGTGATAAGCAGGGCAATATCGACCTCGGCGACCTGCGTGAAAAAGCGGCGCAGGCAGGCGAGCATCTCTCCTGCATTATGGTGACCTATCCTTCAACTCACGGCGTCTATGAAGAGACCATCCGTGAGGTGTGCCAGATCGTGCATCAGCACGGCGGGCAGGTTTATCTCGATGGCGCCAATATGAATGCACAGGTGGGCATTACCACGCCAGGCTTTATCGGCGCGGACGTGTCGCACCTGAACCTGCATAAAACCTTCTGTATTCCACACGGCGGTGGCGGCCCCGGCATGGGGCCGATCGGCGTGAAAGCGCATCTGGCACCGTTCGTGCCGGGCCACAGCGTGGTGCAGATCGACGGCGTACTGACGCAGCAGGGCGCGGTATCAGCGGCGCCGTTCGGCAGCGCCTCTATTCTGCCGATTAGCTGGATGTATATCCGCATGATGGGCGCGGAGGGACTGAAGCGCGCCAGCCAAGTCGCTATTCTTAACGCCAACTATATCGCCAGCCGCCTGCAGTCGGCCTACCCGATCCTGTACGCCGGACGCGACGGCCGCGTGGCGCACGAATGTATTCTCGACATTCGCCCGCTGAAAGAGCAGACCGGCATCAGCGAGCTGGATATCGCCAAGCGATTAATCGACTACGGCTTCCACGCGCCGACAATGTCGTTCCCGGTCGCCGGCACCCTGATGGTGGAGCCAACCGAGTCCGAGAGCAAAACGGAACTGGATCGCTTTATCGATGCGATGCTCTCTATCCGGATGGAGATCGATCGCGTAGCGGACGGCGAATGGCCTGCGGAGGATAATCCGCTGGTTAACGCACCGCACACGCAGGTCGAACTGGCAGGCGAGTGGAATCATCCCTACAGCCGTGAGCTGGCGGTCTTCCCGGCAGGCAGCGACAATAAATACTGGCCGACGGTGAAGCGTCTCGACGACGTGTTCGGCGATCGCAACCTGTTCTGTTCCTGCGTGCCGATGAGCGACTATCAGTAAGCGTCACGCGAAACATAGACAACAAGGGCCGCTTATCCGGCCCTTTTTTCTGGAGAAAATATGACACTGGCTCTGGTTACCGGCGCAAGCCGGGGCATTGGCCGCGCGACGGCGCTGAAGCTGGCGCAGCAGGGCTATCGCGTGGCGGTTAACTATCGTCAGCGCGCAGAAGAGGCGCAGCAGGTGGTGGCAGAGATCCGCGAGCAGGGCGGCGAAGCCTTTGCCGCTCAGGCGGATATTGCCGATGAGGCGCAGATCGTGGCGCTGTTTCAGCGGCTGGACGAAGAAGCGATACCGCTCGGCGTGCTGGTCAACAATGCGGGCATCCTCTTTACGCAGTGCCGCGTTGAGGATCTCAGCGCCGAACGGCTGCAGCGCGTTTTCGCCACCAATGTCACTGGCGCCTTTCTCTGCTGCCGTGAGGCGGTAAAGCGTATGGGCACGCATCTCGGCGGTCAGGGCGGAGCGATTATTAATGTCTCCTCTGCCGCGTCGCGTCTTGGCGCGCCGGGAGAATATGTCGATTACGCGGCGTCGAAAGGGGCGATGGATACGCTGACGCGTGGATTGTCGCTGGAAGTAGCGGCGCAGGGTATTCGCGTTAACGGCGTGCGGCCGGGTTTTATCTATACCGAGATGCATGCGGACGGCGGCGAGCCGGGACGCGTCGATCGCGTGGCGGGTATGGCAGGGGTGATCCCGATGGGGCGCGGCGGTGAGGCGGAAGAGATTGCCGAAGCGATTGCCTGGCTGGCGAGCGAGGCGGCCTCCTATATTACCGGCACCTTTATCGACGCCGCGGGCGGCCGCTAAAAAGTTGGGCCGCGCCTGTTGCGGCGCAGCCCTGTGAAACTCAGATCGTTTCGCCGTTGCTGGCGATAACCTGCTGATACCAGCCGAAGCTCTTCTTACGCGAGCGGGCAAAGTCGCCGCTGCCGTCGTCGTTTTTGTTGACGTGGATAAAGCCGTAGCGCTTGTTGTACTGGCCGGTGGTGAAAGAGACGCAGTCGATGCAGCCCCAGGGCGTATAGCCCATCAGCGCGACGCCGTCATGCACCACTGCTTTTTTCATCTCGGCGATATGCGCGCGCAGGTAGTCGATGCGGTAGTCATCTTCAATCACGCCGTTTTCATTTGGCTGGTCGATCGCGCCAAAGCCGTTCTCCACGATAAACAGCGGCTTCTGGTAACGCTCGTAAAGCACGTTCAGCGCATAGCGCAGCCCGGCCGGATCGATCTGCCAGCCCCAGTCGGAGGCGCCAACGTGTGGGTTTTTCACTACGCCGTCAAAGCCGGTAATGGGATCTTCCACGCCGCTGGCGTCATGTTTTACCGCATTGCTCATGTAGTAGCTGAAGCCAACATAGTCGGCGCAGCCGTTGCGTAGCGTCTCGGCGTCATCCGCCTCCATCTGAATCTGGTAGCCTTTGCGCGCCCACTCTTTTAGCGTATAGGCCGGATAAGCGCCGCGCATCTGCACGTCGCTGAAGACATAGCGCTGATGCATCGCTTCCTGCGCCAGCATCACGTCGTCTGGATGGCAGGAGTAAGGGTAGATCGGCACCATGGCGATCATGCAGCCGATCTGAAAATCGGGATTGATGGCGTGACCCAGGCTGACCACTTTTGCGCTGGCGACAAACTGATGATGCATTACCTGATACATCACCTCTTCCGGCTTCTCGTGCTCGGTGAAGACCACGCCGGAACAGCAGTAGCCAAACAGCGGATACTGCCAGTTGCGCTGATTGTTGATCTCGTTGAAGGTCATCCAGTACTTCACCTTGTGCTGATAGCGACGCATAACCACTTCGCTAAAGCGCACAAAGAAATCCACCACCTGACGGCTGCGCCAGCCGCCATACTGTTTCACCAGGTGATAGGGCATTTCAAAGTGGGAGAGGGTGATAACCGGCTCGATGCCATATTTCAGCAGTTCGTCGAACAGGTCGTCGTAAAACTGCAGGCCCGCTTCGTTTGGCTCCTGCTCGTCGCCGTCAGGGAAGATGCGCGTCCAGGCGATGGAGGTACGGAAACACTTAAAGCCCATCTCGGCAAACAGCGCCACATCCTCTTTATAGCGGGAGTAAAATTCCACGCCCTGATGATTGGGGTAAAAGTTGCCTGGCTGCACGCCGTCGGTAATAACGCGGCTGACGCCATGCGCGCCGCCGGTCAGCACGTCGGCGATGCTGACGCCTTTGCCACCTTGATCCCAGCCGCCTTCGACCTGATGCGCCGCCACCGCGCCGCCCCATAAGAAGTGTTGCGGAAAGCCTGATTCGTTATGCATACGTCCCTCTCAGCGAAATAAATCTTGCCGCGAGTGTAGCAAAGCAAAAAGGGAAGTCACGATATAACACCGGCGCGTCAGGGTAATATGTTACGCCCGTAAAACAGCCTGTTTTATTTAATCAGCAGGCGACCGATAGCTTCAAGAATATACATAACCGGCACCTGGGTAGTGATGTCGTAATTATCGCTCAGGCGGATAACCGGCACATGATAAGCCAGGGCGAAATCGCTCATTTTCGCCAGCGAGCTGCTTTCGGAATGGGTAATGGCAAGGGTCTGACAGCGGCGTAGACTGAACTGGCTGGCGAGGCGCAATATTTCCGGCGTTTCGCCAGAGACGGAAAGCAATATCGCCAGCGTATTTTCATCCACGCTGCCGCTGACCGGATAATAGGGATCGTCGATATAGTGGCTGAATTTCCCTACGTTAGAGAAAAAGCGCGCGCCATATTTAGCCAGGCTACCTGAGGTGCCCGCGCCAATAAAGAAAAGCTGCTCAGCCTGATTAATCATCCTGGCGGCGCGGGATATCAGCTCGCTGAATTCGTCGTTATTAATGCTTTTGAAAAAGCTCAGCATTTCGCTGACGCCGACGTTTGGCTGTACCGGTTGCGTCTGCTGCTGCGCCAGGCGAAAACGGATGCGGAATTCCGACCAGCCGTCGCACCCCATTTTGCGGCAGAAACGCAGCACCGTGGTGGTAGAGACGCCCGCCCGCTCCGCCAGCTCGCGGATGGTCATATAACTGACGCTTTCCGGGTGTTTAATGATGTCGTGATAAACCTGCATCTCCAGGTCATTCAGGCTGGCAAGATCGTGATGAGAGAACATCTGCGGGCGCGCTCATTAAAAATGGATCTGCGCGCAGTGTACCAGATTTGCGCAGCGCGCAGGCTGTAACACGCATTCACAGATTAATTTTAGCGTACAAGTGTACTCTCAAAATGTTCCCGGTTATGCTGGTGCTTATAAAATCCTCACTCACCCGACGTTCAGGATCGCTCCATTATGAAAAATCGGTTAGTCGCTCAGGGCTATTCGCTCGCTGAGGAGATCGCCAACAGCATCAGCCATGGTTTCGGCTGCCTTTTCGGCATTGTCGGACTGGTGCTGCTGCTGGTGCAGGCGGTTGAAATGGGCGCCAGCGCCACTGCTATCACCAGCTATAGCCTGTACGGCGGCAGCATGATTCTGCTGTTCCTGGCCTCTACGCTTTATCACGCTATTCCTCATCACGGCGCCAAGCGCTGGCTGAAAAAGCTCGACCACTGCGCCATCTATCTGCTGATCGCTGGCACCTATACGCCTTTCTTGCTGGTAGGGCTGAAGTCGCCGCTGGCGCATGGGATGATGGTGGTGATCTGGGGTCTGGCGCTGGCGGGGATTATTTTTAAGCTCACCATTGCGCACCGCTTCAAGGCGCTGTCGCTGGTGACCTATCTCTGTATGGGATGGCTGTCGCTGGTGGTGATTTATCAGCTGACGCTGAAGCTATCTCCAGGGGGCGTCTGGCTGCTGGCGGCGGGCGGCATTATCTATTCGCTCGGCGTTATCTTCTACGTGGCGCGACGCATACCCTATAACCATGCCATCTGGCACGCCTTTGTGCTGGGCGGCAGCGCCTGTCATTTCTGCGCTATCTACTTTTATGTTATGTAAACCGCAACCTCCCTCCCATAAGGGGAGGGAGGTTGCAGCCAGATGTTACTCTTCCAGCGAATAGGGCAGCGGCTGAATCAGCAAACGACCACCCTCATCGCCTTCCACGCGCAGTACGCTTTCCGGCTCCAGATCGTTATTCATCACCACCTGAACCCACACGTCGCCATCCTCAAGCTGAACGGCGGCAAGTACAGTGCCGGTACGACGCCAGCGCTCGCCCATCTGTAGCTCCAGCGAATCATTCGCTGCGGGAACCCGGCTCGCCTGGCCCGCCAGCCAGTAAAGCGCGCGTTTGTTGGCGCCGCGGAATTTGGCGCGCGCCACCATCTCCTGGCCGGTATAGCAGCCTTTTTTAAAGCTGATGGCGTCGAGTGCCTGCATATTGGCG
This sequence comes from Pantoea sp. ACRSB, assembly GCF_022346905.1. Lineage (NCBI taxonomy): Bacteria > Pseudomonadati > Pseudomonadota > Gammaproteobacteria > Enterobacterales > Erwiniaceae > Pantoea > Pantoea sp. ACRSB. Next base: position 255,910 of record NZ_JAKRNL010000005.1, read on the forward strand.
GCCTGCGGGATCAGCTGCGCCGAGGTCGCAGGCTCGATCACCGGTATGCCCGCCTCGATATCAAGCGCCAGCCACTGCGTGCTGTCGTTCAGCTGCGCGTCGTCGGCTAGCTTCTGCTGCAGCGCCTGCGCCTGCTCGTCAGTGGTCACAATCAGAAAGCGCTCTGCGGGCGCGGCGAACCACAGCAGCGTGGTGTCCGCCTGCTGCACCACCGGCGTCTCGCTATCCGGCAGGGTATCGAACAGGCTGGCCAGCGCCGCGCGCGCCTGGAAGCCCGCTACGCCAAGCAGCACCGCTTCATCGTCAGGCAACAGCGTCACTTTAGAGAACACCGCATATTTTTTCAGTTCCGCTAGCTGCGTGTCGCGCAGCTCGCGGCGCACCAGGTAGGCGTAGCCTTCACCGCGATGGAACAGACGCAGATTGCTCCACATCTTGCCTTTCGCGTCGCAGTGCGCTGCCGGACGATGCTGATCCGCCCCCATCGCGGCGACATCCAGCGTAAGCTGGCCTTGCAGATAAGAGGTGCTGTCGGCACCCTGTACCGATACCAGCGCCCAGGCCTCCAGCGACATCAGGGTTAACGGCAGACGAGAGGCGGCCACGGGCTGGCGCGGCGGTAAGCTGAAAATAGGCATAGGCTGTCCTGATTAAAAAGGTTAATCCTGAACTCAATGTTAAAAGAGCGTACTGGCTTTGCAACAGGTTTACGGAATCGGGCGCACAAATCGCGAGTCGGCGCGGTAACAACAGGCATGCGCGCGCGGGGCATCGCACAGCATCGCAACCGGCGCCTGCAGGCGCAATAAAACCAGGTTACACTAGCCGCACTGTCTGAACTGCGGAAATAACTCACATGGACATTCATGACAAATCGCGCATTCACTGGGCCTGCCGTCGCGGCATGCTGGAGCTGGATGTGGCTATTATGCCTTTCTTCAAATATGAATATGACACCCTCAGCGACACCGACAAAAAGGCTTTTGTCGCGCTGCTGAAGAGCGACGATCCCGATCTCTTTAACTGGATGATGGATCATGGCGAACCGGCCGATCCTGAGCTGAAGCGCATTATCCGGCTGATCCAACAGCGCAACCGTGAACGCGGCCCCGTGGCAATGTAAGCTGCGGCCGTCGCGGCAGGCACGCCTGCTACACGGCGTGTTTGCAGCAGGCGCGCTGCTTACTGTGGCGAGCGCGCCGCTGCCCGCGCTTTTCTGGCTGATAAAAATTCCGATCTTGCTGCTGATGATGCGCGAAAGCCTGCGGCAGCAGCGACGGCTGGCGCAGCGGCAGGGGCTGTTACAGCACAAAAGCGACGACAGCTGGCGCTGGCAGGGCGCGCGCTGGCGCATCGTCGGGCCGATCCGCTGGCTGCCTGGCGCGGCGCTGCTGGTGTTGCGCAGTGAAAAAGGACGCCTGTACAGGCTGTGGCTGATGCAGGATATGATGCCGCCTGCCCGGTGGCGTCAGTTCCGCGCCCGCTTGCTCTGCGGCGCGGAAAAGAGATAGGCCGAGCGCTACAGCAGCGCGGCGGTTTCGGTGAGGATCTGCTCGCACCACTGTTCGATGCGTTCATCGGTCAGGTCGAACTGATTAACATCGTCCAGCGCCAGGCCGACGAACTGTTTTCCATCGGCGCTAAGCGGCTTCGGGCTGGTAAACTCATAGCCTTCCAGCGGCCAGTAACCAACGAACGTCACCCCCATCGGCTGCAGCAGCTCATGCAGCATGCCCAGCGCGTCCAGGAACCATTCGCCATAGCCAATCTGATCGCCCATGCCGTAGAGCGCGACGATTTTACCCCGCAGGTTGAGCGTCGGCAGCTGCGGCCAGATCGCTTCCCAGTCCTCCTGCAGCTCGCCGAAATCCCAGGTCGGGATGCCTAAAATCAGCAAATCGTACTGCTCCATCAGCAGCGGATCGTCATCTTTCACGTTGTGCAGCGTGACCAGCTCAGCGCCGATAAAGTCGCGGATTTTCTCTGCGGCCATTTCGGTATAGCAGGTACTTGAGCCGTAAAAAAGACCAATTTTCATGCAGATAATGCTCTGAGTAAGTCTGACTTTGGCGCAATTGTATCAGAAGCAGGGCGGATTCAGGCATAATGAGCATGATTTTACCTCAAGGGCGGGGATACCGTGCAAGACAGCGACCTGACAGAACAGTTTCTGGATGCGCTCTGGATTGAACGCAATCTGGCGCAAAATACCTTGTCCTCTTACCGCCAGGACTTAAAGACGCTGACCGACTGGCTGACGCATCACGGCCTGACGCTGTTGACGCTGCAGACGGCGGATTTACAGCAGTTTCTTGCTGAGCGGCTGGAAGGCGGTTATAAAGCCAGCAGTTCGGCGCGCCTGCTCAGTGCCATGCGCCGCATCTTTCAGTATCTCTACCGCGAAAAGCTACGCAGTGACGATCCCAGCACGCTGCTCTCTGCGCCGAAGCTGCCGCAGCGGCTGCCGAAAGATCTCAGCGAAGCGCAGGTCGAGCGACTGCTGCAGGCGCCCAGCACCGAGATTCCGCTGGAGCTGCGCGACAAGGCGATGCTGGAGCTGCTCTACGCGACGGGACTGCGCGTCTCTGAACTGGTCGGGTTGACCCTGAGCGACGTCAGTCTGCGCCAGGGCGTAGTGCGCGTGATCGGTAAAGGCAATAAAGAGCGTCTTGTGCCGCTGGGTGAAGAGGCCGTTTACTGGCTGGAGCACTATCTTGAACATGGCCGCCCCTGGCTGCTTAACGGGCAGACGCTGGACGTCATGTTTCCCAGCAGCCGCGCGCAGCAGATGACGCGACAGACGTTCTGGCACCGCATCAAGCACTACGCTGTGCTGGCGGGCATCGACGGCGAAAAGCTCTCGCCGCACGTGCTGCGCCACGCCTTCGCTACCCATTTGTTGAACCACGGCGCCGACCTGCGTGTCGTACAGATGTTGCTGGGACACAGCGACCTCTCTACCACGCAAATTTATACGCATGTCGCTACCGAGCGGCTGCGTCAGTTGCATCAACAGCATCATCCGCGCGCCTGACGCGGACATTAAGGAAAGAAGATGAAGAAATTTCTCCTGCTGGCTCTGTTGGCTGGTGCCTTCAGCAGCGTAGCTCAGGCCGATGACGGCGCGATCCTGCAGTCCCTGAAAAAGCTGGGCCTGAAGCAGACGGAAATTACGCCGTCGCCGCTGCCGGGATTTAAAACCGTGTTGACGGAAAGCGGCGTGATTTACGTTACCGAAGATGGCAAACATATGATTCAGGGCCCGCTCTACGACGTCAGCGGCGCGCAGCCGGTCAACGTCACCAATCAGCTGCTCGACAAAAAGGTCGAGGCGCTGGCGCCGCAGATGATCGTCTATAAAGCGGCGAAAGAGCAGCACGTCATTACCGTTTTTACCGATATCACCTGCGGCTACTGCCGCAAGCTGCATGAGCAAATGGCCGACTACAATGCGCTGGGCATCACGGTGCGCTATCTCGCCTTCCCGCGCGAAGGTCTGCACGGCCAGATAGAAAACGCCATGAAGGCGATCTGGTGCGCGGCCGATCGCAACAAAGCCTTTGATGAAGCGATGAAGGGCAACGCGCCGCAGATGAGCGCGCCGGACAGCTGTAAGATCGATCTCGATCAGCACTACAAGCTGGGCATTCTTTACGGCATCCAGGGCACGCCGGCGATCCTGACCGACTCCGGCATGATGATCCCGGGTTATCAGGGGCCGCAGGAGCTGAAGCAGGTGTTGGATCAGCAGAAGCGCGGTGGCTAATTGGCAGTGATTAAATCAGTAGAACTGCGGCGGCGTGAAGTGAGCGTTGAGGATCAACTCCCGACAGATCTTCCGCCGCTGCTTAAACGGCTTTATCTGCAGCGCGGCGTGCGCAGCCCGGCTGAGCTGGAGCGCGGTGCGAAGCATCTGCTGCCTTTCACCACCCTGAACGGGCTGGATGAGGCGGTTGAGCTGCTGCACCAGGCGCTGCTCGACGGGCGGCGCATTATGGTCGTGGGCGATTTCGACGCCGACGGCGCGACCAGCACTGCGCTGACGGTGCTGGCGCTGCGCAGCATGGGCGGCCATAACGTGCAGTATCTGGTGCCTAACCGCTTCGACGACGGCTACGGCCTGAGCCCGGAAGTGGTGGAGCAGGCACGCGCGCGCGGCGCGCAGCTGATCCTGACGGTGGATAACGGCATCTCTTCCCACAGCGGCGTCGCCTGCGCGCATCAGTACGGTATTCCGGTGCTGATCACCGATCACCATCTGCCGGGCGAAACCCTGCCTGAGGCGGAGGCGATTGTTAACCCCAACCTGCACGACTGCGCCTTTCCGTCGCGCGCGCTGGCGGGGGTCGGCGTTGCGTTTTACCTGATGATGGCGCTGCGCGCGCATCTGCGTAAGCTGGGCTGGTTTGGCGCAACGCGCGCCGAGCCGAACCTGGCGGAGCTGCTGGATCTGGTCGCGCTCGGCACCGTGGCCGACGTGGTGCCGCTCGACGTTAATAACCGTATTCTGGTATGGCAGGGGCTGAGCCGCATTCGCGCCGGAAAGTGCCGTCCGGGCATTCGCGCGCTGCTGGAGATCGCCAATCGCGACGCGCGCCAGCTGGTGGCAAGCGACCTCGGCTTCGCCCTCGGCCCACGCCTGAATGCAGCGGGACGGCTCGATGATATGTCGGTCGGCGTGGCGCTGCTGCTTACCGACGACATTACCCAGGCGCGCATGCTGGCCAGCGAGCTGGACGCGCTGAACCAGACGCGCAAAGAGATAGAGCAGGGGATGCAGAGCGAGGCGCTGGCGCTGTGTCAGGCGCTGGAGCGTCAGCAGACCGATCTGCCGCTGGGACTGGCTTTTTACCATCCCGAATGGCATCAGGGCGTGGTCGGCATTCTTGCCTCGCGGCTGAAAGAGCGTTTTTATCGTCCGGTTATCGCTTTTGCCCCGGCGGGCGACGGCACGCTAAAAGGCTCTGGACGGTCGATTCCCGGCCTGCACCTGCGCGACGCGCTGGAGCGGCTCGATACGCTCTATCCCGGCATGATGCTGAAGTTTGGCGGTCACGCCATGGCGGCGGGGCTGTCGCTGGAGGAGACGCAGTTCGAGGCGTTCCGTCAGCGTTTCGCCGAGCTGCTGGGGGAATGGCTGAGCGAAGAGACGCTACAGAGCGTTATCTGGTCAGATGGCGCGCTGCAGCCGGGCGAGTTCAGCATACAGACCGCCGAGCTGCTGCGTGAAGCGGGGCCATGGGGACAGGCGTTTCCTGAACCCGCCTTCGACGGCAAATTCAAACTGCTGCAGCAGCGACTGGTAGGCGAACGCCATCTTAAAGTGATGCTGGAGCCGCTCGGCGGCGGCCCGTTGATTGACGGCATCGCTTTTAACGTCGACACCACGCTGTGGCCCGACAGCAGCGTGCGTCAGGTGGAGCTGGCCTTTAAGCTCGATATCAATGAATACCGCGGCAATCGCTCGGTACAGCTGATTATCGATCATCTCTGGCCGCTGAATTAATCCGGCCTCAGTGGCGGATCTGCTGAAGATCCGCCGCCGACAGCCCGGTCACTTCTTGCACTAGCGTAAAATCGAGTCCTCTGGCCAGCATATTGCGCGCAATCGCCAGCGTCGCCTCGCGCTGGCCTTCATTGCGCCCTTTGTAACGGCCTTCGCTAAGGCCTTCTTCGCGTCCCATTTGCTTAAGCTGTTCCGCAATCGTCATCAGTTCCTCCTTTTGCTGCGGTACACGACGCGCAAGCGCCTCGATAAAACTTTTCGCCTGCGGTACGTCGCCCGCCTGAATCATATAGTTAATCAGCGCCAGTCGTTGTTTGTGGGTCACTGAATTTTGCAGCATAAACGTGACGAGCGGCTCAAACAACCTGGTGAGATCACGCTGACGAAGAGGTTTACAGCCAGCGGCGGCGCGCCACTGAAACCCTACAATCTCACGGCTATTTCAGTTAGACTGCGGGGTTTCCATCCCGACATTCAGCGAAAAGACCCGAAAGCCATGTTTGAAATCAATCCGGTTAAAAACCGCATCCAGGACCTCACCGAGCGCAGCGACGTTCTTAGGGGGTATCTTTGACTACGATGCCAAGAAAGAACGCCTCGAAGAAGTAAACGCCGAGCTGGAGCAGCCAGACGTCTGGAACGAACCTGAACGCGCGCAGGCGCTGGGTAAAGAACGCTCTTCGCTGGAAGCCATCGTCGACACTCTCGATCAAATGCAGCAGGGCCTGGAAGATGTTGAAGGGCTGCTGGAGCTGGCGGTAGAAGCGGACGACGAAGAGACTTTCAACGAAGCCGTTGCCGAACTCGACACGCTGGAAACCAAACTGGGCGAGCTGGAATTCCGCCGTATGTTCTCCGGGGAATATGACAGCGCCGACTGCTATATCGATCTGCAGGCCGGTTCCGGCGGCACCGAAGCGCAGGACTGGGCCAGCATGCTGCTGCGTATGTATTTGCGCTGGGCCGAAGCCAAAGGCTTTAAAACCGAAATTATCGAAGAATCAGAAGGCGAAGTGGCCGGTCTGAAATCCGCTACCGTACGCATTTCCGGCGACTACGCGTTTGGCTGGCTGCGTACCGAAACCGGCGTGCATCGCCTGGTGCGTAAGAGTCCTTTTGACTCCGGCGGCCGTCGTCACACCTCATTCAGCTCTGCGTTTGTTTATCCGGAAGTGGATGACGATATCGATATCGACATCAACCCGGCGGATCTGCGCATTGACGTCTACCGCGCGTCGGGCGCGGGCGGTCAGCACGTTAACCGTACCGAATCAGCGGTGCGTATTACCCATATTCCAACCGGCACGGTTACGCAGTGTCAGAACGACCGCTCTCAGCACAAAAACAAAGATCAGGCAATGAAGCAGATGAAGGCGAAGCTGTACGAGCTTGAGATGCAAAAGAAAAATGCTGAGAAGCAGGCGCTGGAAGACAACAAGTCTGACATCGGCTGGGGTAGCCAGATTCGCTCCTATGTGCTGGATGATTCCCGCATCAAAGATTTGCGCACCGGCGTTGAAACCCGCAATACTCAGGCGGTGCTGGATGGCGATCTCGATCGTTTTATTGAAGCAAGTTTAAAAGCAGGGCTATAAGGAACCGACATGTCAGAACAACAACCGCAGAGCGCTGATGCCGCCCTTGAGTTAAATAACGAACTGAAAACGCGTCGCGAAAAACTCAGCGCGCTGCGTGAAAACGGCGTGGCGTTTCCTAACGATTTCCGCCGTGATACCACCTCGGACGTGCTGCACGCGCAGTATGACGAGAAGAGCAACGAAGAGCTGGAAGATTTAGGCGTTGAGGTCAGCGTCGCCGGACGTATGATGACCCGCCGCATTATGGGCAAGGCCTCTTTTGTGACGCTGCAGGACGTGGGCGGCCGCATTCAGCTCTACGTATCGCGCGACGATCTGGCGGAAGGCATCTATAACGAACAGTTCAAGAAATGGGATCTGGGCGATATCCTCGGTGCGCGCGGTAAGCTGTTCAAAACCAAAACCGGTGAGCTGTCGATTCACTGCCACGAGCTGCGTCTGCTGACCAAAGCGCTGCGCCCGCTGCCGGACAAATTCCACGGCCTCGCCGATCAGGAAACCCGCTATCGCCAGCGCTATCTCGATCTGATCGCCAACGACGATTCGCGCCACACCTTTAAAGTGCGTTCAAAAATCATGGCCGGCATCCGCCAGTTCATGGTAAGCCGCGACTTTATGGAAGTGGAAACCCCGATGATGCAGGTGATCCCGGGCGGCGCCTCGGCGCGTCCGTTTATCACCCATCACAATGCGCTCGATATCGACATGTATCTGCGTATCGCGCCGGAGCTCTACCTGAAGCGTCTGGTGGTGGGCGGTTTCGATCGCGTATTCGAGATCAACCGTAACTTCCGTAACGAAGGCATCTCGCCGCGCCATAACCCTGAGTTCACCATGATGGAACTCTATATGGCCTACGCGGATTACAAAGATCTGATCGAGCTGACTGAAAGCCTGTTCCGCACCCTGGCGCAGGATGTTCTCGGCACCACTAAAGTGCCTTACGGCGATCAGGAGTTCGATTTCGGCAAGCCGTTTGAGCAGCTGACCATGCGCGAAGCGATCAAAAAGTACCGCCCGGAAACCGATCTGGCGGATCTGGATGATTTCGACAAGGCCGTGGCGATTGCACAGGCTATTGGCATTAAAGTCGAGAAGAGCTGGGGCCTGGGCCGCGTAGTGACGGAGATTTTCGAAGAGACGGCGGAAGCGCATTTGATCCAGCCGACCTTTATCACCGAATACCCGGCGGAAGTGTCGCCGCTGGCACGCCGCAACGACGAGAACCCGGAAATTACCGATCGCTTTGAATTCTTTATCGGCGGCCGCGAAATCGGCAACGGCTTCTCGGAGCTGAACGATGCGGAAGATCAGGCGGAGCGTTTCCAGCAGCAGGTGAACGCGAAAGACGCGGGCGACGACGAAGCGATGTTCTACGACGAAGACTACGTTACGGCGCTTGAACATGGTCTGCCGCCGACGGCGGGTCTGGGCATCGGTATCGACCGCATGGTTATGCTGTTCACCAACAGCCATACCATTCGCGACGTGATCCTGTTCCCGGCGCTGCGTCCGGGCGGCGCGAAGTAAATAAACAAATAAGGCCAGCGATGCTGGCCTTATTTTTTTCTGGCCGTCAGGATTTCACTACGCCGTTCAGCCAGGCCTCGAAGCGCGCATAGGGCACATAGAGCGCAACGTCGCGATAGAGGGTTTTCCCGCTCTGGTTATCATCAATGCGGCTGCTGTAGCCGACAATCACGCCCGCCAGGGTGTCGTCCGAGGCGTTATAGACCGCGCCACCCGACATGCCTTTCACCACGCCGGCATTGGCCGCGACCACCACGCACTGCGCCTTGTTCCAGCTGTTCGCTAATGACGTATTAATCAGGTTCTCGCCGCTGGAGCTGACCGGCATTGCGCTGATAAAGCTGTAGCCGTAGAGATTCACTTTGTCGCCGATATGGCTGTTGCGAAAGCGCGGCGGCAGATTAGCTTCGCTATTTTTATGGTAAACCACGGCGAGATCGCACTCAGGATGCCAGGCCTTAACGCGATAGAGCGAGAATTTAGCAACGTGCGCGGCGGTCAGGCTGTACTCCGCCGTCAGCGGAATAGTGGTGCCCAGGGTTCCCAGTCCGAGCGCGGTGGGAATGCCGGTATAGGTCATATCAACGCGCTTTTGCGCTTCGCTGCTGTACTCGTAGTGGCCGACGGAGCAGCCGCTGAGACAGAGCGCCATCAGAGCAATTAGCCGTTGCATTTTCTCTCCCCGCTTAAGAATGGCTTCACATTATCGGACAGTGCATCTGGGGTATCGGCAACGCGCTCTATTCCTTTATCTGATAAATCAACACGCAAAGCGCCCCTTTTAATAACGCGGCTCTCCCTCAACATCAAGCGTAGCGCGTAAAAGAGAAGGCTATTGTTAAGATTCTGGCAAGCATCTGACGCGCATTATTGCCTCTGCGGCAAAAGATCCTTGCCGGACGCGGGGTGTATGCCGAAAGACGGCTATGATTTAATACCCACCGTGACGAAGTTCAAATTTTTATAACCGTCCACGCCCGGCGTCCGCTGCGGCGTTCACCTGCTTATTAATTGGGAGAGTGTGTTATGCCTGTTGCTTTACTGGCGCTGGCGCTAAGTGCGTTTGCGATTGGAACCACCGAGTTCGTCATTATGGGCCTGCTGCCCGAGGTGGCGGGCGATCTGCGGGTCTCGATTCCGTCGGCAGGCTGGCTCATCAGCGGCTATGCGCTGGGCGTCGCCATCGGCGCGCCGATTATGGCGCTGTTAACCGCCAGGCTGCCGCGTAAAAAAACACTTATCCTGCTGATGATCATCTTTATTATCGGCAACGTGCTCTGTGCGCTGGCCTACACCTATAACCTGCTGATGATGGCCCGCGTCATTACCGCGCTCTGTCACGGCGCCTTCTTCGGCATCGGCGCGGTCGTGGCGGCAAGCCTGGTGGCGCCGGGCCGTCAGGCATCGGCCGTGGCGCTGATGTTTACCGGCCTGACGCTGGCGAACGTGCTCGGCGTGCCGCTCGGCACCTGGTTTGGTCAGCTGTTCGGCTGGCGCGCCACCTTCTGGGGCGTCGCCATTATCGGCGTGCTGGCCTTTATCGCGCTGATCGTCAGCCTGCCGGTCAATAAAGAAGAGAAGCCGGTGCATCTGGCGAGCGAAATCAGCGCGCTGGCTAACGGCAAGCTGTGGCTTTCGCTGCTGATGACGGTGTTCTTCGCCGCGGCGATGTTCGCGCTGTTCAGCTATATCGCGCCGCTGCTGCTGCAGGTTACCGGCATCAGCGCGCGCGGCGTCAGCTGGACGCTGTTCCTGATTGGCGCAGGCCTGACCGTTGGCAATATCCTCGGCGGCAAGCTGGCGGACTGGAAGGTCTCCTTCAGCCTGATTTTAAGCTTCTCGCTGATCGCCATCTTCTCGCTGCTGTTTAGCTGGACCAGCCATGCGCTGTGGCTGGCGGAAGTCACCCTGTTCCTGTGGGCGATGGCGACTTTCGCCACCGTACCGGGTTTGCAGATCAACGTGGTGCGCCACGGCAAGGAGGCGCCGAACCTGGTCTCGACGCTGAATATTTCTGCCTTTAACGTCGGCAATGCGCTGGGCGCATGGGTCGGCGGCGCGGTAATCGGCCGAGGCTACGGCCTGACCGCGGTGCCGGTCGCCGCCGCCGCGCTGGCCGCTGTAGGCCTGCTTATCTGTCTGATCACCTTCCGTAAAGCGGGCGGCAGCGCCGCGACAGTGCGCGCCTAAGCCAGCCGCTCGGCGATACGTCGGGGAAAGTCGGCCACCTGCGTCTGCAGGTGGTCGATAAAGGCGGCGACCAGCGCCGAGGCGGGGCGGTGCAGCGGGCGCACCAGACTGACGGTAAAAGGCACCGCGACGCTGAATTTACGCATAACCACACCGCTGTCGGCATAATCGAGCGCCGTCAGCGGATTTACCACCGAAATCCCCACGCCCGCACGCACCATCGCACAAACCGACGCCGCGCTGTGCGTCTCCAGCACCAGCCTGCGCTCCACGCCATTTTCATGAAACAGCGTATCCAGCAGCTGGCGATAGCTGTCGGCGCGCGACAGGCTGACATAGTTCTCTCCGGCGAAGTCCTGCGGCGTCAGCACCGCGCGCGCGCAGAGCGGATGCTGCTGCGGCAGAACGCACACCTCGTCGCAGGTCAGCAGCGCCAGGCGTTCCGTACCGGCGGGGGCGTGCTGGGTTTCGGTCAGGCCGAGATCGTAGCGCTGCGCCGACAGCCACTCCTCCAGCAGCGGCGACTCCTGCGGGATAATATTCAGGCTGACGTCGGGATAACGCTGCATAAAGGGCTGCACCAGCGGCGGCAGCAGCGACTGCGAAAAGACCGGCAGGCAGGCGATCGACAGCTCCCCCTGACGAAACTGACGCAGCCCGTCCGCCGCCTCCATAATGCGATCCAGCCCGTACCACGAGCGCTGCACCTCTTCGAACAGGCGCAACCCCTGCACCGTGGGCTGCAGCCGACCGCGCACGCGCGAGAAGAGCCGTAGCCCAAGCTGCGTTTCCAGTCGCGCCAGCTCGCGGCTGACGGTGGGCTGCGAGGTGTTGAGCAGCGTAGCGGCCTGCGTCAGATTGCCGCTGGTCATCACCGCGTGAAAGATCTCAATGTGTCGCCAGTTAATTTTCGCCATGGGCCACCATATCCATTTTGCATAGAAGCTATTAAAACAGATATTTTTCAGCATGGCACTGTTCTGGCTTAATAGGCGTAACCACAGGAGAATCCTTATGCCACGCGCCTTAACCGACCATACCACCGCGCTCAACGCCCAACAGCTACTGCCGCTGGCGCAGCAGTACAATGGCCCGTTCTGGGCCTATGACGCACAGATTATTCAGCAGCGTATCGAACAGCTGCGCGCCTTCGACGTAGTGCGCTTCGCGCAGAAAGCCTGTTCCAACATTCATATTCTGCGCCTGATGCGCGCGGCGGGCGTTAAGGTCGATTCGGTATCGCTCGGCGAAATCGAACGCGCGCTGGCGGCGGGTTTTCAGCCTGGCGGCGAAGAGATCGTATTTACCGCCGACGTTTTCGATCGGCCGACGCTGGCGCGCATCGCGGAGCTGAAGGTGCCGGTTAACGCCGGTTCGGTGGATATGCTGCATCAGCTGGGCGACGTTTCCCCTGGCCACGCGGTGTGGCTGCGCATTAATCCCGGCTTCGGCCACGGCCACAGCCAGAAAACCAATACCGGCGGCGAGAACAGCAAACACGGCATCTGGCACAGCGAGCTGCCGCAGGCGCTGAAGGCGATTGAACAGCATGGCCTGCGGCTGGTCGGCTTGCATATGCATATCGGCTCCGGCGTCGATTACGGCCATCTCCAGCAGGTATGCGACGCGATGGTGGAGCAGGTGATCGCGCTCGGCCACGATCTTGAGGCGATTTCAGCGGGCGGCGGCCTCTCCATTCCTTACCGCTTCGGCGAAGAGGCGATCGACACCGCGCACTATTTCGGGCTGTGGGATGCGGCGCGCCAGCGTATCGCCGCCCATCTCGGCCATCCGGTCAAGCTGGAGATCGAGCCGGGCCGTTTTCTGGTTGCTGAATCAGGCGTGCTGGTGTCGCAGGTGCGCGCGGTGAAAGTGATGGGCAGCCGCCACTTCGTGCTGGTGGATGCGGGCTTCAGCGATCTGATGCGCCCCTCTATGTACGGCAGCTATCACCATATTTCGCTGCTGGCGGGCGACGGACGCGCTGTCGATGAGCAGACGCTGGTTGACAGCGTGGTCGCCGGGCCGCTGTGCGAGTCGGGCGACGTCTTTACCCAGCTGGAAGGCGGCAAGGTCGAAACGCGCGCGCTGCCTGCGGCGCGTGTAGGCGACTATCTGGTGTTTCACGACACCGGCGCCTACGGCGCGTCGATGTCCTCTAACTACAACAGCCGTCCGCTGATCCCGGAAGTGCTGTTCGAACAGGGCAGACCGCGTGAAATCCGCCGGGCGCAGACCATTCAAGAACTGCTGGCGCTTGAGCTGAGCTAAGGCGCGCGTCAGGTGAAGATCCTCTCTTTGCGCGACGCGCCGCAGTTTGCCGGACAGGTCTCTGACTGGCTGTGGCGCGCTTTTGATGCGGACAACAGCCGCGACTTTATGGCCAGCGTGGTAGAGAGTTCGCTACAGGAGGCGGAGTTCCCCGTCACCTTCGTCGCCGTTGACGACGCGGGCAGGGCGGTGGGTACGGTGGGCTTCTGGCGCTGCGACCTGATCAGCCGTCAGGATCTCTTTCCCTGGCTCGCTGCGCTCTACGTCGAAGAAAGCGCGCGCGGCAGCGGCCTGAGCGCGGCGCTACAGCAGCATGTGATCGACTACGCGCGGCAGCGCGGCTATGGCCGCCTGTGGCTCTGGTCCACCTTTGGCGACTACTACGAACGTCACGGCTGGACGCCAGCGGGCGAGGCGCTGGACTACCCGCATAAAAGGGTCAGGCTTTACCGGCGCGAGATTTAACCCGGCCCGCTCACTGAATGCCGCCGCACCAGCGTCGGGCTGAACATATTAGTCACCTCCGGCAGCGGCTGCCCGTGGGCCAGCGCCAGCGCCAGCTCTGCCGCCTGCTGCGCCATAGTGACGATGGGATAGCGCACCGTTGTCAGGCGTGGGCGCACGTAGCGCGACACCAGCACGTCATCGAAGCCGATCAGCGACATCTCCTCCGGCACGCGCACGCCGTTATCGCTCAGTACCGCCAGCGCCCCGGCGGCCATCGAGTCGTTATAGCAGGCCACGGCGGAAAAGCTGCGGCCCCGCCCCAGTAGCTCGGTCATCGCCTGTTCGCCGCCGACTTCATCCGGTTCGCCCAGCGTTACCAGCCGATCGTTGCAGGGCAGGCCGTGTTCTTTCAGCGCGTCGTAATAGCCCTGCAGGCGGTCTTCGGAGTCAGAAATCGGATGGGTGGAGCAGATAAAGGCGATGTTCTGATGCCCCTGCTGAATCAGATGGCGCGTCGCCAGCCAGGCGCCGTAGCGGTCGTCGAGCGCGATACAGCGCTGTTCAAACCCTTTCAGCAGCCGGTTTAACAGCACCATGCCCGGCACCTGCTTCATCAGCAGTTCCAGCTCGGCGTCGGGGATTTTCTTGGCATGCACCACCAGCGCGGCGCAGCGATGGCGCATCAGCTGCTCAATTGCCTGACGCTCTTTTTCCTCGTTATGGTAACCGTTACCAATCAGCAAAAAGTTGCCGGTCTGTCCGGCTATTTCATCAACTGCCTTAACCATTGCGCCGAAAAAAGGGTCGGACACATCGCCCACCACCAGCCCTAAGGTCTCTGTCGACTGCTGCGCCAGGGCGCGCGCGTTGGCGTTAGGATGGTACTGCAGCTCCTCCATCGCCTGGCTGACGGCCTGACGCGAACTCTCGCTGGCTTTAGGCGAATTATTAATCACACGGGAAACCGTCGCGACGGAAACACCCGCCAGTCTGGCAACATCCTTAATCGTAGCCATGCCTCGACCTGCTTTAGGGAAAACGTTTACACATGGCAGCAGTGTTACGGAAAAGGCGGCCTACATCAAGCCGGTAGAATGTCTGCGCCGTCGCAAAAAGGGGCAAAATTCCAGGCTTAACCCGGCGCAGGGTCGCGTGGTATCCTGCGTTTTTCCCTTACCTGCCGTAAAAGAAACCATGAAAAAGCGAGTGCCGCATCTGGCGCACTGGGGCGCATTCTCCGCCGTAACTGAAAACGATCGTCTGATCGGCTGCGAGCCGTTCTTCGCCGACGCCGATCCGTCGCCGATGCTGAACACCATTCCCGAGCTGGTCTACTCCGACAAACGTATTCGCCAGCCGATGGTGCGCCGCTCCTGGCTGAAAGCGCGCGAAAAAAGCGACCGCACGCTGCGCGGACGGGAAGACTTCGTCGCCGTTGACTGGGAGACCGCGCTGGATCTGGTGGCGGAGGAAAATCGCCGCATCCGCGAACGCTACGGCGCCTCAGGCATTTTCAACGGCTCTTACGGCTGGTCGTCGGCGGGCCGCGTCAACCATGCGCGCTCCCTGATCCGTCGCTTCTATTTTCAGGGCGGCGGCGGCGTCGATCAGCAGGGCAATTACAGCTGGGGAGCGGCGCAGTTTTTCCTGCCCTATGTGATTGGCACCTATATGCCGCTGACCGGGCGCGTTACTGACTGGCCACAGGTGGTAGAGCACGCGGAAATCTTCGTCGCCTTCGGCGGGCTGGCGCTGAAAAACGCCCAGGTGGCGTCGGGCGGCGCGGGCCAGCACAGCCTGAAACCGGCGCTGGAGCAGCTGGCGGCCAAAGGCACGCCGGTTATTAATATCAGCCCGATGCGCGACGACTGCCCGGCGTTTGTCAACGCCGACTGGATCCCGATTCGCCCCAATACCGACGTGGCGCTGATGCTGGCGCTGGGTTATGAGATCGCCCAGCGCAACGCGGTGGATGAGGCGTTTCTCGCCAGCCACTGCACCGGCTGGCCGCAGCTGCGCGCCTATCTGCTGGGCGAAAGCGACGGCGTCGCCAAAACCGCCGGCTGGGCGAGCCGCATCACCGGCATTCCGCCGGAGCGCATTGTCCGACTGGCCGAACAGCTGATCGGCAAGCGCAGCTTTATTACCTGCTCTTACTCGGTTCAGCGCGCCCATCGCGGCGAGCAGCCTTACTGGATGATGATTGCGCTGTCGTCCATGCTCGGCCAGCCTGGCCTGCCGGGCGCCGGTTTCTCCTTCGGCCACGGTTCGATGAACAGCGTCGGCAATCCGCGTCAGGACGGCCCCGCGCCGCTGATGGCCACCGGCCCCAATCCTTCGGGCCTGTCGATTCCCGTGGCGCGCATCAGCGATATGCTGCTCAATCCCGGTCAGCCCTATACCTTTCAGGGGGAAACGCTGACCTATCCCGACATTCATCTGGTGCACTGGGCGGGCGGCAATCCCTTCCATCATCATCAGCAGCTTAACCGGCTGGTCGAGGGCTGGCAGAAGCCCGATACCGTGGTGGTGCAGGATATCGTCTGGACGCCAGCGGCGCAGATGGCGGATATCGTGCTGCCCGCCACTACCACGCTGGAGCGCAACGATATCGGCGGCTCGTCGCGCGACCGCTTTGTGCTGGCGATGCACCAGGCGATCAGGCCGCAGCATCAGGCGCGTAACGACTTTGATATTTTCGCCGATCTGGCCGAGCGTCTCGGCTACCGCGAGGCGTTTACCGAGGGGCGCGATGAACGCCAGTGGATTGAGTATCTCTACCAGCAGTGCGCGGTGGCGCATGCGCGCAAAGGGATCGATTTCCCGGAGTTTGCGGAGTTCTGGTCGCGCGGTTTCGTCGAGATCCCGGAAGGGGGCAAGCCCTATATCTTTATGGAGGATTTCCGCGCCGATCCTGAGCGTCATCCGATCAAGACCGCCAGCGGCAAGATTGAGCTGTTCAGCCAGACCATCGCCGACTATAAGCTGGCGGATTTCGCTGGTCATCCCGAATGGCGCGAGCCGCAGGAGTGGCTGGGCGCGGCGCTGAGCGAACAGTTCCCGCTGCATATGATCTCTATCCAGCCGTCGGATCGGCTGCACAGCCAGCTTGACGCCACGCCGACGGTGCAGGGCAATAAAACCGCGGGACATGAAACCCTTTATATGCATCCGCAGGACGCGGCGGCGCGCGACATTGCGGACGGCGAGGTGATTGAAGTGCGCAACGCGCGCGGCGCGATGCTGGCGGGCGTGCGCCTGACCGACGGGCTGACGGCGGGCGTGGTCATCGTCGCCACCGGCGCCTGGTTCGATCCCGGTTTCGGCGCGGAGTGGCAGCCGTTCGACCGCGCGGGCAACCCCAATGTGCTGACGCTCGATATCGGCACCTCGTCGCTGACGCAGGGGCCGAACGCCATGAGTTGCCTGGTGGACATCAAAAAACATGCAGTTTGCAAAATTGCTTAACAAACACATGGCTGGTTACATTTTGCCGGACACTGTTGCGTTTGAGTGATGGCAGCCCGTCTCGCGGCCTTGCTACAGTCAGGGTCCCAGAGGTATTGATGGGTGAACATCAATAGATTTTCTTGATTACACCGACCTGCGCAGATGCGCAGGTTTTTTTTTGCCTGGCGCGCCGATTACGAACTGATACACAGTTTTCCTGTTAACAACGTAACGCTTTCTTTATAACTGCTCGCGTAGATATTTTTTACTTTTTCTTTGCAGCGGATTGCCATGCCCCGGATAAAAAAACTACTGGGAAAAGACCAGATCAAAGCCCCTTTTAACCCGTTTCGCTTTCGCCTGATCTGCCTTGGCGTGCTGACCTGCATGGTGGTACTGCTGGCGCGCATCGCCGATCTGCAGTTTCTTAACCAGCCGATGCTGGAGCACGAGGCGGACCAGCGCTCCTTGCGCACCGTCACGCTGCCGACCAACCGCGGCACTCTGCTGGATCGCAACGGCGAAGCGCTGGCGCTTTCGGTGCCGTCGCGCGACGTTATCGCCGATCCAATGCGCGTGCTGGAGGCGAACCCCGACTTCCTTAGCGCCAAATGGGCCTATCTGGCCTCGGCGCTGAATATGCGGCCAGAGCAGATCGCCGCGCAGATCACCGCCAACCCGAAACGCCGCTTTCTCTATCTGGGCCGTAAAATCGAGCTTGGCATCGCTAAAGACATTGCCGAACTGCATCTGAAGGGCATCAGCGAAGTCTATGACGACAGCCGCTTCTACCCGATGAGCGAGGCGGCCGCGCCGCTTATCGGCATCGTTGGCGCAGACAACTCTGGCCTGAACGGGCTGGAAAAAGGCTATGACAAATTGCTGCAGGGCGTGCCGGGCAAAGAGGTTTACCGTCAGGACGCCGCTGGCAACATTATCTCAATGCTGAGCTATACGCCGCCGACGCAGCCGCCGACGGTGCAGCTCAGCATCGATAAGTTCGATCAGTACACCCTCTACAGTAAGCTGCGTGATGGCGTGCTGCTGAATAAAGCGGATTCCGGCGCGGCGGTGCTGATAAAGATCGATACCGGCGAAATCCTTGGCATGGCCTCTTACCCGTCGTTCAACCCGAACAACTACGACGGCGCCACCCCGGCGCAGATGCGCAACGCGGCGATCAACGACAGCTATGAGCCCGGCTCAACGGTGAAGCCGTTGGTTGTGATGGAAGGGCTGGAGCGTCATCTGGTGCGCCCCGATTCGGTAATCGACACCACGCCGTATCGGGTAAACGGCCACCTGATCCGCGACGTCGGCCACTGGCCGCGCCTGACCATGACCGGCATTTTGCAGAAATCGAGCGATATCGGCGTGTCCCATATCGCGCTGGCGATGCCCGCCGAGGCGCTGGTCAATACCTATCAGGCGTTTGGCCTGGGCAAACCGACCGGCCTGGGGCTGACCGGCGAGAGCGTCGGCTACTTTCCGGCGCACCGTCAGCGCTGGGCGGATATCGAGCGCGCGACCTTCTCCTTCGGCTATGGCCTGCGCGTAACGCCGCTGCAGATCGCGCGGGAATACGCCACGCTGGGTTCTTTCGGCGTTTACCGTCCGCTGTCGATTACCCGCGTGACGCCGCCGGTGCTTGGCAGGCAGGTAGCGAATCCGGAAACGGTAAAAGAGGTAGTGCATATGCTGGAGAGCGACGTGCTGCCAGGCGGTACGGGGATCAAAGCGGCGGTGCCTGGCTACCGGCTGGCGACGAAAACCGGTACGGCGGAGAAGATGGGCGACAGCGGCAAATATGATGGCGGCTATATCAACTATACCGCCGGCATTGCGCCCGCCAGTCATCCGGAAGTGGCGCTGGTGGTAATGATTAACCATCCCACCGCGGGGGATCACTTCGGCGGCTCGGTCGCCGCGCCTATCTTCGGCAATATCATGGGCCCAGTGCTGAAGCATATGAATATCGCGCCGGATGCAATTTACAATAAGCCTTCAGATAAATCTTAATAAAATCAGGGTGTAACCGGGAGTGGAACTTATTCATACCTGGTTTCATTTCCCCGAATATCGTTGCGTTTTCGCGCTGTTTTGTCCCGCCGCAGAGTGCGAGGATAGCAGTCCCAGAGGTATTGATAGGTGCGAAGACGCGCTGCCCAGGCAGCGATATCCGCAAGGATAATCCACCCTGTTTATTGCACCAACCCACGCGGATGCGTGGGTTTTTTTTGTCTTTTGTTAACCCGCCGCAATCTGCTCACATCTCTTAACCCGCCCTTAACGCTTTGACGCGAACAAAAAAAAAGCCGGTGCGATAGGGTAACTGCAACGAACCGTTATCCTGCATTCCATAACGGGGCGTTAGCCTTTTGCGGCGTGGGTAGCGCCGCAAAAGGCGCTCTGTCGCTCAGGGAAAAACCTATGCCGAAAACCAAAGATCGAACGCCGCGCGGCGAAGGAAGATCCGCTGCGTTTCAACTACGTATTCCTTATCAGCTGCATCAGCAGCTGCGTGAACTGACCGATGCTGAAAATGTGACGCTCGGCTGCTGGCTTAAAGAGCTGGCGCGCCGCGAGCTGCGCCGTCGCGGCATTGAACCTCGGGGTTAAGCCGCTTCTGTCTTGAACGAAACGTGCGGGATCGCGGCACAAAAGCGCGGAATTTTCGTCCAGAAAATATATTTTACGCAACCTTAACAGATTCCTGCATCAGCGCTTCTCTACAATAGGCTTCCCTACGAGAGTAATCACTCTCGTTACTTTTTCCTGTAATGAGAAGAACTATGCGTCTGAAATTCCTTTCTGCCAGCGTGGTGTTTTTACTGGTGGCCTGCGATCAGGGAGGAGGCCAGCCTGCTGCCTCCAGCATCCCGCAAGTAGGCGTAACAACGGTTAAAAGCCAGCCCGTCACCTTAATGAAACAGCTGCCCGGCCGCACCAATGCGGTCAAAACCGCCGAGGTGCGCCCTCAGGTAAGCGGCGTGATACAGAAGCTGCTGTTTACCGAAGGCGGCGAAGTAAAAGCCGGGCAGCCGCTCTACCAGATCGATCCGGCAACCTATAAAGCAGCCTATGACAAAGCGCTGGCGACCTGGCAGAACGACGCAATGGTAGCGAAGCGCTATCAGCCGCTGGCAGCGGCGCACGCCATCAGCCAGCAGACCTATGACGATGCGGTCGCCGCTGAGCGCTCCGCCAAAGCGGATCTCGAGACCGCCAGAGTCAATCTGGACTACACGCTGGTGAAAGCGCCGATCTCCGGTCATATCAGCCGCTCGCTGGTCACCGCCGGCGCGCTGGTTACCAACGGGCAGACCGACTATCTCGCCACTATTCAGCAGCTGGATCCGATCTACGTGGACGTCAGCGAATCGGTCGCCGATCTGCTGAGCCTGCGTCGCGCCATGGCGCAGGGCAAGCTGGAAAAGGTAGATGACAACACCGCCACCGTGAAGCTGCAGCTGGAAGATGGCAGCACCTATCCGCTGGAAGGTAAGCTCGCTTTCTCCGAGGTGAACGTCAGCGAGACGACCGGCACTGTCGTGCTGCGCGCCGTTTTCCCGAACCCGCATAACGAGCTGCTGCCGGGCATGTATGTTCACGCCGTCTTCCCGCAGGGGGTGCAGCAGCAGGGCATCCTGGTGCCGCAGGAGGCGATCATGCATGACACCAAAGGGCAGCCCTATGTCTACGTCGTTAAACCGGACAGCAGCGTTGAACAGCGCAACATTACGACCGGCGAGATGGTGAAAGGCAGCTGGCTGGTTAACAGCGGCCTGAAGAGCGGCGAGCAGGTCATCATTAACAACCTTCTGAGCGTGCGCAGCGGCATCAAGGTCAAAGCCCAGGCCGCGACCAGCCAGGATACGCCGGCTGCCGGCGGCGTCAGTCTGTCGATGACCGATCCGTCAGCGCAGTAAAGGAGAGGTCATGTCTAAATTTTTTATTGAGCGTCCGATCTTCGCCTGGGTTGTGGCCATTATCGTGATGCTGGTCGGCGCTATCGCCACGCTGAGCCTGCCGGTTAATCAGTATCCCAATATCTCGCCGCCGGCGGTATCGATCTCTGTTACCTATCCGGGCGCCAGTGCGGAAACCACGCAAAACACCGTGGTGCAGGTTATTGAACAGCAGCTTAACGGGCTGGATGGCCTGCGCTATATCGAGTCGAGCAGCGCCAGCGACGGCAGCGCGCAGATTATCGCCACCTTTAATCAGGGCGTTGACCCCGATATCGCCCAGGTCCAGGTGCAGAACCGCGTCTCGCTCTCTGAGTCGCAGCTTCCCACTGACGTCACCCAGCAGGGCATCCGTATCCGTAAGTACCAGTTAAATTTCATGATGGTCGTTGGCCTGATCTCGAAAGACGGCAAGCTGAGCAATGGCGATCTGGCGGATGTACTGGTATCGAAGCTGGAGGATCCGATTTCCCGTACCAAAGGGGTTGGCGACTTTATGGTGATGGGGGCGGAATATGCGATGCGCATCTGGCTCGATCCAGAGAAGCTCTACAAATATAACCTGATGCCGAGCGACGTCACCACCGCCATCAATAATCAGAACGTGCAGGTCTCTTCCGGCTCGCTCGGCGGGCTGCCGACCGTTCCGGGCGCGAAAACCAGCGCCACCATTCTGGGCAAATCGCGCTTTACGACGGTCAGCCAGTTTGAAAACGTGCTGCTCAAGGTCAACAGCGACGGTTCGCAAATCCGCCTGAAAGATGTCGCCAGCGTGGCGCTGGGGCCGCAGAGCTATACCATCGACTCCATCATGAACGGCAAGCCTTCCGCCGGGATCGCGCTGCGTCTGGCTACCGGCGCCAACGAGCTGGAGACCGCCAAAGCGGTGCGCGCCACTATTGCCTCGCTGAAAGATTCGCTGCCGGACAACGTGGAGGTGGTCTATCCCTATGACACCTCGCCGGTGGTCAGCGCCTCGATCGAAGAGGTGGTGAAAACGCTGATCGAAGCGATCGTGCTGGTGTTCTTCGTGATGCTGATCTTCCTGCAGAACCTGCGCGCAACGCTGATCACTACTATGGTGGTGCCGGTGGTGCTGCTAGGCACCTTCGGCATTCTCGCCGCCTGCGGCTACAGCATTAACACCCTGACGATGTTCGGCATGGTGCTGGCGATAGGGCTGCTGGTGGATGACGCCATCGTGGTGGTGGAGAACGTTGAACGTGTGATGCATGAAGAGCAGGTCGATCCGAAAACTGCCACCATCAAGTCGATGGAGCAGATTCAGGGCGCGCTGTTCGGCATCGCGCTGGTGCTCTCGGCGGTGCTGCTGCCGATGGCTTTTTTCGCCGGCTCGACCGGCGTAATTTACCGTCAGTTCTCTATCACTATCGTCTCGGCGATGGCGCTCTCAGTGCTGATGGCGCTGATTTTTACCCCGGCGCTCTGCGCTACTATCCTTAAACGCGCCTCGGCGGAGCATAAAACCACCGGGCTTGCGGGCTGGTTCAACCGTCACTTCGACAGCGGCACGCTGTACTACACGCGCGGCGTGAGCACAGTGATCTCGCGGCGCGGTCTGTTTATCGTTGTCTATCTGGCGATCGTTGGCGTCACCGGCTTCCTCTTTACCCGCGTGCCGACCACTTTTCTGCCTGAAGAAGATCAGGGTGTGCTGATGTTGCAGGTCACGCTGCCGGTAAACGCCTCAGCGCAGCGCACCCAGCTGGTGCTTAACGACATCAACGACTATCTGCAAAAGAACGAAGCCTCTGTATTTAGCAGCATGTTCGGCGTTAACGGCTTTAGCTTCGCCGGCCGCGGACAGAACAGCGGGATGGTCTTTGTGCGCACCAAAGACTGGAGCGAACGCAAGCAAAGCAGCCAGAGCGTCCAGGCGCTGGCGGCGCGCATCAGCGCGCATTTCGCCAGCTACCCGAACGCGAAGGTCTTTGCCATGGTGCCGCCTGCGGTGATGGAGCTGGGCAACGCCACCGGCTTCGACTTCTACCTGCAGGATACCGCCGGGCACAGCCACCAGCAGATGATGGACGCCACTCACCAGTTCCTGCAGCTGGCGAACCAGGATCCGCGTCTGACGCAGGTGCGTATGAACAGCCTGGAAGATGAGCCGATGTACCAGCTGGAGATCAACGACGAACGCGCCAGCGCGCTCGGCCTCAGCATGTCTGACGTCAACAACACGCTGTCGGTGGCCTGGGGCTCCAGCTATATCGACCAGTTTATGTATAACGGCCGCGTCAAGCAGGTCTACCTGATGGGCAAGGCGGCGTCGCGCGTCACCCCGGAGGATCTCAATAAGTGGTACTTCCGTAACAGCAGCGGAACCATGGTGCCGTTCTCCGCCTTCGGCAGCGGCAGATGGGTCAGCGGCTCGCCGCACTACGAGCGCTTTAACGGCATGACGGCGGAGGAGATTCAGGGATCGCCCGCGCCGGGCTACAGCAGCGGCGAGGCGATGCAGGCGGTTGAGGAGATCGCGGCGAAACTGCCGAAAGGCTTCCGTGTGCAGTGGTACGGCATCTCCTATGAGGAGCAGACGTCCGGCTCGCAGACTACCCAGCTCTACGTTCTCTCGCTCCTGGTGGTCTTCCTCTGCCTGGCGGCGCTCTATGAGAGCTGGTCGATACCCTTCTCGGTGATCCTGTCCGTACCGCTCGGCATTCTTGGCACGATCTGCGCAGTGCTGCTGCGCGGCCTGCAGAATGACGTTTTCTTTCAGGTCGGCCTGCTGACTACCGTCGGACTGGCGGCAAAAAACGCGATATTGATCGTCGAGTTCGCCAAAGAGCTGCATGAGCGCGACGGCAAGAGTCTGGTCGAGGCGGCGGTAGAGGCGGCGCGGCTGCGTATCCGCCCCATTATCATGACCTCGATGGCCTTTATCCTTGGCGTGCTGCCGCTGACCATTTCGAACGGCGCAGGCGCAGGCAGCCAGCACTCTATCGGTACGGCGGTAGTGGGCGGAATGATCACCGCAACCTTCCTCGCCATCTTCTTTGTTCCCATGTTCTACGTAGTCGTGGCGCAGTTCTTCTCACGTAAGAAAGAGAACGCGGCCGCTGAGGAAGTTAATCATGATCGTTAATGTTCGCTGTAAGTTGCTGCCGCTCGCTCTGCTGCTGGCGGGCTGTAGTCTACAGCCGGAGTATCATCGCCCGGCCATGCCTGTCGAGACGCGCTACGACCAGCAGACGCCCGCTGGCAACGTGGCCGATCTACCGTGGCAAAATTTCTTTACCGACGCAAAAATGCGTCAGCTGATTGCGCTGTCGCTGCAAAATAACCGCGACCTGCGCGTCGCGGCGCTTAACGTTGAGCAGGCGCGCGCGACGGTGCAGGTCAACCGCGCCGCGCTGCTGCCGTCGATCAGCGCCACCGCCAGCCAGACTTCGGCGCACGAGCCTGCCAATCTCTACAGCACCAAAAGCTCCGGTGCGGTGACCTATCACGAGCTTAACGCCGGGCTGGGCGTCACCTCCTGGGAGCTTGATTTCTTCGGCCGTCTGCGCAGCCTGCGCGACGAGGCGCAGGAGCAGTATCTCTCTACCGAGGCGACCGAGCGCGCCACGCGCATTGCGCTGATTGCCCAGGTGGCGTCAGCCTGGCTGACGCTCTGCTCCGATAACGATCTGCTGCATCTGGCGCAGCAGACCGCCCAGAGCCAGCAGAAATCCTATGAATTAACCCAGCTCAGCTATCGCGGCGGCGTAAGCAGCGATGTAGATGTGGCGCAGGCGGAGAGTACGGTTCGCAGCGCTGAGGCGGACGTGGCGAGCTACACGCGCCAGGTGCGCCAGGATGTCGACGCGCTGCGGTTGCTGGCGGGCACCGAGCTGCCCGCCGATCTGCTGAAAAACGCCACGCTGAATAATCGCTGGGACTTCCCGGCGACCCCGGCGGGACTGCCGTCGGATCTGCTGACCCGTCGTCCCGATATTATCGCCGCCGAGCATACGCTGAAGGCGGCCAACGCCAATATCGGCGCGGCGCGCGCCGCCTTTTTCCCCAGCATCTCGCTCACGGCGTCAGGCGGTTCGGCCAGCAGTTCGCTGGGGCACCTGCTGGAGGGCGGAACCGCTTCCTGGTCCTTTGTGCCCTCGATCAACCTGCCGATCTTCGACGGCGGCGTGAATCAGGCCAATCTTGATATCGCCAAAATTGAGAAGCGTATCGAAATCGCCAACTATGAGAAGGCGATCCAGACCGCATTTAAAGAGGTGAACGACGCGCTGGCCGGTCAGGACACCTGGCAGGATCAGCTAACGGCCCTGGAAAAAGAGGTCGCAGCGAACCAGCGCGATTACGACTATTCTGAATTGCGCTATAAGCAAGGCATTGACAACTATCTGAATGTGCTGGTGGCGCAGCGCTCGCTTTACAGCGCGCAGCAGGCGTTGATAACGGCGCGTCTGGGCCAGCTAAACCAGAAAATCACGCTGTATGAAGCGCTGGGCGGCGGCTGGAAAGCCTGACCTTTCTTAACGGAACCATTACAGTTTCCCGATGGAAAAACGTACGGGCTTTCGCGGATAATACGCGGCGCTATGCTTTAGACTTTAAATAATCCCCTGAAATAAGGGGATTTTTCCTTTTTACTCTTTGTAAGACTTTGATAATGACTAATGCGTCCCGCTCTTCTCGCTCCCGCTGGTTTAAGTGGCTGCTGTTGTTAATCCTGATTGCGATTATTGCCGGCGTCGTCTGGCGGGTGCTGCCGTCTGGCAAAGGGCAAGGCGCAATGCCGCCTGGCGGCCCTCACGGCGGACGCGGCGGCCCGCCGGGAATGGCGATGATGGGTGGCGGCGCGACGCTGGTGCATAGCGGCGTGGCGACCACTGCCGACGTGCCGGTTTACCTTAACGCGCTGGGTACGGTGATCCCTAACGCCAGCGTCACGGTGACCAGCCGCGTCGACGGTCAGCTGGAGAAGGTTTACTTCACCGAAGGACAAAAAGTAGAGGCGGGACAGCTGCTGGCGCAGATCGATCCGCGCAGCTTCCAGGCGACGCTCAATCAGTATCAGGCGGAGCTGAGCCAGAACCAGGCGCTGCTGAAAAGCGCCGAGCTGACGCTGGCGCGCTACCGCAAGCTCTACGCGCAGGATTCGCTGGCGCGTCAGGATCTCGATACCCAAATCGCTACGGTCGGCCAGTATCGCGGCGCGGTGGCGGCCGATCAGGCGCAGATCGCCAGCGCGAAGCTGAGCATCGAATATGCGCGCATCACCGCGCCGGTCAGTGGCCGCGTCGGGCTGCGGCTGGTCGATCCGGGCAATATGGTGCAAAGCTCCAGCAGCACTGGCCTGGTCACTATCACGCAGATGCAGCCTGCCGCCGTGACCTTCAGCGTGCCGCAGAGCCATATCCCCGGTCTGATTAAGGCGCTGCACCAGGGGCAGGCACTGCCGGCCACCGCCTTTGATCAGGACAACAGCCGCGCGCTGGCGCAGGGCGAAGTGAAATTTATCAGCAACGAGATCGACACCGATACCGGCACCGTGGCGCTGAAGGCCACCTTCGCCAATGAGGATGAGGCGCTCTACGCCAACCAGTTTGTCAACCTGCGCGTGCAGACGCGTATCCTGAAAGGGGCGACGGTGATCCCGTCGCAGGCGCTGCAGCTGAGCAGCGACGGCAGCTTCGTCTTCGTTATCAATAAAGACAACACCGTGACGCGCAAGGCGGTCTCTGCCGGTCCGGCATTCGGCGACGACAAACAGGCGATCCTCAAGGGCGTCGAGCCTGGCGATCGCCTGGTGACCGAAGGCATCGATCGCCTGACTAACGGCAGCAAGGTCACGCTGGCGGATGAGACGCAACCGACCGCACCCGCCGAGGCAAAATGAATCCGTCACGCCTGTTTATCCTGCGCCCGGTGGCGACCATTCTGCTGATGGTCGGCGTGCTGGTCGCCGGTATTTTCGCCTATAAGTTTCTCTCTACCTCGGCGCTGCCGCAGGTGGACTACCCGACGATTCAGGTCACCACGCTCTATCCTGGCGCCAGCCCGGATGTGATGGCGTCGTCAGTCACCTCGCCGCTGGAGCGCCAGCTGGGGCAGATGGCGGGGCTGAGCCAGATGACCTCCACCAGCTCCGGCGGATCGTCCATCATTACCCTGAAGTTCGGCCTCGATCTCTCGCTCGACGTCGCAGAGCAGGAAGTGCAGGCGGCGATTAACGCCGCTGATAATCTGCTGCCGAGCGACCTGCCCAACCCGCCGACCTATAAAAAGGTCAATCCGGCGGACAGCGCGGTGATCACCCTGGCGGCCAGCTCCGATACCCTGCCGCTGACGCAGGTGCAGGATCTGGTTAATACCCGCGTGGCGCTGAAGCTGTCGCAAATCTCCGGCGTCGGCATGGTTACGCTGGCGGGCGGCCATCAGCCAGCGATCCGCGTCCAGATGAATCCAACGGCGCTCGCCGCACACGGGCTAACGCTGGAGGACGTTAATACGTTGATTAGCAACAGCAACGTCAACGGCTCGAAGGGTGGATTCGACGGCAAATATCACTCGGTTACCATCGACGCCAACGACCAGCTACGCACCGCCGACGAGTATGGCAATCTGATCCTCACTTATCAGAACGGCGCGGCGCTGCGCCTGAAGGATATCGCCCATATCGAACAGGGGGCGGAAAACAGCTATCAGTCAGCCTGGGCCAACAGCAGTCCGGCAATTGTTATCAGCGTGCAGCGCCAGCCGGGCGCCAACGTAATTCAGGTAGTGGACAACATCAAAGCGGCGCTGCCGACCCTGCAGGCCGCGCTGCCGGACGGCGTAAAGATGACCATTCTTTCCGACCGTACCCAGACTATTCGCGCCTCGATCAGCGACGTGCAGTTCGAACTGATGCTGTCGATTGCGCTGGTGGTGATGGTGACCTTTCTGTTCCTGCGCAACGTGGCGGCGACGCTAATCCCCAGCGTCGCGGTACCGCTGTCGCTGGTGGGCACTTTCGGCGTAATGTATCTGGCGGGCTTTAGCCTGAATAACCTCTCGCTGATGGCGCTGACCATCGCCACCGGCTTTGTTATCGACGACGCCATCGTGGTGGTGGAGAATATCTCGCGGCGGCTGGAGGAGGGCGAACCCCCGATGCAGGCGGCGCTGAAAGGGTCGCAGCAGATCGGCTTCACGATTATCTCGCTGACCTTCTCGCTGATCGCGGTGCTGATCCCGCTGCTGTTTATGGGCGACGTGGTCGGGCGGCTGTTTCGCGAGTTCGCCATTACCCTGGCGGTCTCCATTCTGGTGTCGATGCTGGTGTCGCTGACGCTCACCCCGATGCTGTGCGCTTATCTGCTGCGCCATATTCCGCCGGAGAAGCAGTCACGCTTCGCACGCAAGGGCGGCGAACTCTTCGACAGGCTGATCCGCGGCTACGACCGGCTGCTGACCATCGTGCTCAACCACCAGAAGCTGACGCTGCTGGTGGCGCTGGCGACCTTCGCGCTTACCGCGCTGCTCTATCTGGCGGTGCCGAAAGGCTTCTTCCCGACGCAGGATACCGGACTGATTCAGGGCATTACGCTGGCGTCACAGGACGTTTCCTTTAGCGAAATGGCGAAGCGTCAACAGGCGCTGGCGAAAGCGGTGCTGACGAATCCAGCCGTGGAGAGCGTCTCATCCACTATCGGCATCGACGGCAGCAATACCAGCCTTAACAGCGGGCGGCTGCAGATTAACCTGAAGCCGTTCAGCGAGCGCGACGTCAAAGCCGACGTGGTGATTAAGCAGCTTCAGCAGGCGGCGGCGCAGGTGGCGGGCATTCAGCTCTATATGCAGCCCGCGCAGGATCTGACGGTCAACGATCAGGTCACGCCAAGCCAGTATCAGTTCACCCTTGACGACCCCGACAGCGAAAACCTGGTCACCTGGTCGCCGCGGCTGGTGGCGGCGCTGCAAAAATGCCCGGAATTTAACGGCGTGGTCAGTAATTTGCAGAATCAGGGGCGCGTCGCCTGGGTGGAGCTGAACCGCGACAAAGCGGCGCGCTACGGCATTACCGCGTCGGACGTTGATACCGCGCTCTATAACGCCTTCGGCCAGCGTCTGGTGTCGACCATCTTTACGCAGTCAAACCAGTATCGCGTGGTGCTGGAAGTCGCGCCTGCCTGGCAGCAGTCGCCAGCCTCCCTTGAGGAGGTTTATCTCCAGCCGTCGACCAGCACCAGCTCAGCGACGACTTCGACCTCTGCTTCGACTTCGACCTCGACCTCGACATCAACCTCCTCGACGACGACATCCGGCTCGGCCAGCAGCAACGCCAGCAAGGGCATGGTAAAGCTGACCTCTGTCGCCACCATTCACCAGCGCGCCGGTTCGCTGATGCATATGCGGCTCAACCAGTTCCCGGCGGTGATGATCTCTTTTAACCTCAACAGCGGCTATTCGCTGGAGGATGGGCAAAAGGCGATCGCCGAGGTAGAGCAGCAGCTGCAGCTGCCGTCGAGCATAACGCTGCGCTATCAGGGTGAAACCTCCGCTTTCCAGAGCGCGACCGGCAATACGCTGTGGCTGATCCTCGCCGCGCTGCTCACCATGTACGTGGTGCTGGGCATTCTCTATGAGAGCTTTATCCATCCGGTCACTATTCTCTCGACGCTGCCGTCGGCGGCGGTCGGCGCGCTGCTGACGCTGCTGCTGGCGGGCAGC
Source organism: Pantoea sp. ACRSB (assembly GCF_022346905.1). Taxonomy (NCBI): domain Bacteria; kingdom Pseudomonadati; phylum Pseudomonadota; class Gammaproteobacteria; order Enterobacterales; family Erwiniaceae; genus Pantoea; species Pantoea sp. ACRSB. The sequence continues at coordinate 285,555 of NZ_JAKRNL010000005.1, forward strand.
GAATTCAGCCTGATCGCCCTGATCGGCGTGATTTTGCTGATCGGCATCGTGAAAAAGAACGCCATTATGATGATCGACTTTGCGCTGGAGGCAGAGAACAAGCAGCACCTCAGCCCGCGCGAGGCGATCCATCAGGCCTGCCTGCTGCGCTTCCGTCCGATTCTGATGACCACCATGGCGGCGCTGCTTGGCGCGCTGCCGCTGATGCTGGCGTCGGGTTCGGGGGCGGAGCTGCGCCAGCCGCTGGGGCTGGTGATCGTCGGCGGGCTGATCGTCAGCCAGGTGCTGACGCTCTTCTCTACGCCGGTCATCTACCTCTGGTTTGACGCCATCGCGCAGCGCGGTAACGCCTGGGTGAAACGCCGCCAGCAGCAGTCGCGAGGCGAGTCATGAACCTGACGCGGCTGTTTATCTTCCGCCCGGTTGCGACGCTGCTGCTGACGCTGGCGATCCTGCTGCTCGGCGCGCTCGGTTATCGGCTGCTGCCGGTCGCGCCGCTGCCGCAGGTCGATTTCCCCACCATTATGGTGAGCGCCAGCCTCGCCGGGGCCAGCCCGGAAACCATGGCGGCGACGGTCGCGACGCCGCTGGAGCGCGCGCTGGGGCAAATCGCGGGCATTACCGAAATGACCTCCAGCAGCTCGCAGGGATCCTCCAGCATTATTTTGCAGTTTGAGCTGGACCGCGATATCAACGGCGCGGCGCGCGACGTGCAGGCCGCTATCAACGCCTCGCGCAGTCTGCTGCCGAGCAGCATGGAGTCGCTGCCGACCTACCGCAAAGCCAATCCCTCCGACGCTCCTATCGTGATGCTGGCGCTTACGTCCAAAACGCGCACGCCCGGCGAGCTGTACGATCTGGCCGAAAGCAAGATTGAGCAGGCGATGGGGCAGGTGAAGGGCGTCGGCGAGGTGTCGCTGATGGGCAGCGCGCTGCCTGCGGTGCGGATCGATTTACAGCCGCAGAAGCTGACGCACTACGGCATCTCGCTCGATAGCGTGCGCAGCGCCATCGCCAGCAGCACCACTAACCTGCCGAAAGGGATGCTGCAGGGCAGCAGCCAGTCGTGGGTGGTGGACAGCAACGGCCAGCTCGACAAGGCGGCCCAGTATCGCGATCTGATTGTCGCCTATCAGGACGGCAAGGCGGTGCGTCTGCACGACGTCGCCACCGTATATGACTCGGTGGAGGATCAGTATCAGGCCGGATATCTCAACGCTGCGCCTTCGGTGATGATCGGCATTACGCGCCAGGCGGGCGCCAACATGCTCGAAACCATCGACGCGATTAAGGCGCAGCTGCCGGCGCTGGAGAAGAATCTGCCCGCCGATACGCAGCTAAAAGTGGTTGTTGACCGGTCGCCGGGCGTGCGCGCCTCGCTCTACGATACCGAAGAGACGCTGCTGATTGCAGTGCTGCTGGTGATCGCCGTGGTATTTATCTTTCTGCGCAACCTGCAGGCGGTGATCATCCCGGCGCTGGCGCTGCCGGTATCGCTGATCGGCACCTGTGCGGTGATGTATCTGCTCGGCTATAGCCTCGACAACCTGTCGCTGATGGCGCTGATCATCTCCACCGGCTTTGTGGTGGATGACGCTATTGTGGTGCTGGAAAATATTACGCGTCACATTGAAGAGGGGCTGGGGCCGGTACGCGCGGCGGTGCGCGGCGCGCGCGAAGTGAGCTTTACGGTGCTGTCGATGACGGTGTCGCTGGTGGCGGTGTTTATACCCATTCTGCTGATGGGCAGCATCGTGGGCCGCCTGTTTCGCGAGTTCGCCGTTACGCTCACGGTATCGCTGCTGATTTCGATGTTCGTCTCTCTCAGCCTGACGCCGATGCTCTGCTCGCGGCTGCTGAAGCGCAAACCGCGCGTCACCCGGCGGCCGCATCCGGTTTATCAGTTTATTGAAAATCAGCTTAATGCGCTGCTGGCGGCCTATGCGCGCGGGCTTAACTGGGTGATGCGCCACCAGAAGCTGACGATATTCAGCCTGCTGCTTACCGTTCTCTTTAATCTGTTTCTCTACAGCGTGGTGCAGAAGGGCTTCTTTCCCAATCAGGATACCGGCCTGCTGATGGGGGCGCTGCGCGCCGACCAGAATATCTCGTTTCAGGCGATGAAGCCGAAAATGCTGATGTTCACCCGCATTATCCAGTCCGACCCGGCGGTAGAGAGCGTGATGTCCTCGATGGGCAGCGGCATGTTCGGCTCGCGCAACAGCGCCAACTTCTTTGTGCGGCTTAAAGACTTAGACCAGCGCGACGCCACCGCCACCGAAGTGGCCAACCGGCTGAGCATGAAAACCAGCCATATCGCTGGCGCGCAGATGTTTCTGATGGCGGCGCAGGATCTGCATATCGGCGGCCGCAGCGCCAATGCCAGCTATCAGTACAGCCTGCAGGCGGACGACCTCGATCTGCTGCGTACCTGGACGCCGAAAGTGCAGGCGGCGCTGGCGGCGATCCCGCAGCTCAACAGCGTCGATTCCGACTCGCAAACCGGCGGTCAGGAGATCGTAATTAATATCGACCGCGATCGCGCCACCCGCCTCGGCGTGAACGTGAAGATGCTCGATACCATGCTGAATAACGCCTTCAGCCAGCGCCAGGTGGCCACGCTTTACCACACGCTTAACCAGTATCACGTCGTGATGTCGCTCAACAGCAGCTACACGCGCGATCCGGCGATTCTGCAGGAACTTTACGTCATTAACGACAGCGGCGATCGGGTGCCGCTCTCCGCCTTCGCCAGCCTGACCACCGGCAACGCGCCGCTGTCGGTGGCGCATCAGGGACAGTCGGCCACCAGCACCATCGCCTTTAACCTCAACGACGGCGTCTCGCTGGAGCAGGCGCAGGTGCTGATTAAGCAGGCGATGGCGAGGCTCGGTCTGCCTTCAACCATTCAGGCTGGTTTTGCCGGCACCGCCGCCGCCTTTGCCCAGCTGACGGCGACCATGCCCTGGCTGATCCTGGCGGCGCTGGCGGCGGTCTATATCGTGCTGGGCGTGCTCTACGAGAGCTATGTGCATCCGCTGACTATTCTCTCCACGCTGCCGTCGGCGGGCGTCGGCGCGCTGCTGCTGTTGCTGCTCACCAACACCCAGCTGACGGTGATCGCGTTGATCGGCATTATTCTGCTGATCGGCATAGTGAAGAAAAACGCCATTATGATGATCGACTTTGCGCTCGACGCCGAACGCCGCCTCGGCCTCTCGCCGCAGCAGGCGATTGTTCAGGCGTGCCTGATGCGCTTCCGTCCCATCATGATGACAACGCTGGCGGCCTTCTTCGGCGCGCTGCCGCTGGCGCTCGGCAGCGGCGGTGACGCCGATCTGCGCAGTCCGCTCGGTATAGCGATCGCCGGTGGCCTGGCGCTGAGCCAGCTGCTGACTCTGTTTACCACGCCGGTAGTCTATCTCTGGTTCGACCGTCTGAGTCGCGCCACCCAACGTCAGTGGCGCCGTCTGCGCCATGCGGAATCGTGATCCATGAAAAAAGTTTCTCTCGCTTTACTGCTGCTGCTTGGCGGCTGCGCCGTCGGCCCCGACTATCAGCGTCCCGCCGCCAGCGTGCCGCTGCACTATAAAGAGGCCAAAGGCTGGCAGCGCGCCACGCCGCAGGACGACCAGAGCAAAGGCGAATGGTGGGCGGTCTATCATGACGCCACCCTGAGCAGCCTGCTGCAGCAGGTCAGCATCTCTAACCAGAATGTCGCCAGCTACGCCGCTCAGTACCGCGAAGCCCAGGCGCTGGCCGCCCAGTCGCGCGCCGCGCTCTTTCCGACGCTCGGCTATGACGTCAGCGGCACGCGCAGCGGCACCCGCTCCGCGAACAGCGGCGCGCGCAGCACCACCAACAGCAATTCGGCGCAGCTGAGCGCCAGCTGGGAGCTGGATCTGTGGGGCAAACTGCGCCGCACCCGTGAAGAGAACGCCGCCAGCGCCGAGGCGAGCGCCGCCGAGCTGGCGAACGTAACGCTCAGCGCCCAGTCGGAGCTGGCGCAGGACTACTTTCAGCTGCGCATTATGGATGAGAAGATCGCGCTCTATCAGCAGAGCATTGCGGCCTATGAGCGCTATCTGAAGGTGATCGAGAATAAATACCAGGCCGGCAGCGAGTCGCGCGCCACGCTGGCGCAGGCGCAGATGCAGCTGGAGAGCGCCCGCGCCTCGGCGCTTGACTACCAGTGGCAGCGCGCCCAGCTGGAGCACGCCATCGCGCTGCTGGTAGGGAAAACGCCCGCCGAATTCAGCCTGCCGGTCGCGAAGCTGAACGCGACGCTGCCGCCGCTGCCGCAGGCGCTGCCGTCGCAGCTGCTGCAGCGCCGTCCCGATATCGCCTATGCCGAGCGTAACGTCGCGGCGGCCAACGCCGCCGTCGGCGTGGCCATTGCCGGTTACTATCCCGACCTGACGCTGAGCGCCAGCGGCGGCACCAGCGCCTCGGCGCTGCATAATCTGTTTTCGCTGCCTTGGCGCGTCTGGTCGCTCGGCCCCGATCTGAGCGGCACGCTGCTCGATTTCGGCGCCACTTCGGCGAAGGTGGAGCAGGCGCGCGCCGCGTATGACGCCAGCGTCGCCAGCTATCGTCTCGCGGTGCTGACGGCGATGCAGGAAGTAGAGGACTATCTGGTGGAGCTGGCTACGCTAAACAACGAGCTGGCGGCGCAGCAGCGCGCCAGCGACGCCGCGCGCGAGTCGGCGCGCGTGACGCGCAACCAGTATGAGGCGGGAATGATCGACTATCTCGACGTCGCCACCACTGAGACCAGCAGCCTCAGCGAGCAGCAGAGCCTGCTGACGCTGCAAAGTACGCAGTGGGTCACCAGCGTGGCGCTGATCGCTGCGCTCGGCGGCGGCTGGCAGGCGACGCCTTAAATCGCGCCTTTACGCTTGTCGAACGACGTCAGATCCTGCATCGTTAGGAACCTTTTTAGCGATGCTATGGAGCTGGCATGTTATTTACATTTTTACGTCTGGTCTGCCGCCTGCTGTGGCGGGTGGAACTGCGCGGCGACACCGCTGCGCTGCATCAGGAAAAAGTGCTGATCGCGCCGAATCATATGTCTTTTCTTGACGGCGTGCTGCTGGCGCTGTTTCTGCCGATCAGGCCGGTTTTCGCGGTCTACTCCTCCGTCAGCGAGCAGTGGTATATGCGCCTGGTGAAGCCGCTGATCGACTTCGTTCCGCTCGATCCGACCCGTCCGATGTCGATCAAGCAGCTGGTGCGGCTGATCGACAGCGGCCGTCCGGTGGTGATCTTCCCGGAAGGGCGCATCACCGTTACCGGCTCGCTGATGAAGATCTACAGCGGCGCCGGTTTTGTCGCCGCCCGATCGCAGGCCAGCGTGGTGCCGATGCGCATCGAGGGCGCGGAGTACACCCCCTTTGGCCGCCTGGCCGGCATCTTTAAGCGCCGCCTTTTCCCCCGCATCACGCTGACGCTGCTGCCCGCCACCCGCATTCCGATGCCGGAAGCGAAGCGCGCGCGCGAACGCCGTCAGCTGGCGGGCGAACACCTCCACCATATTATGATGGAGGCGCGCATGGCGGTGCGCCCGCGTGAAACGCTGTTTGAAGCCTTCCTCAGCGCCCGTACCCGCTACGGGGCGTTCAAGCGCTGCATCGAAGACGTTAACCTGAAGCCCGACAGCTATACCGGACTGCTGAAAAAGGCGCTCGGCGTCGGGCGCATTCTTGAGCGCTACAGCCAGCCGGGCGAGATTGTCGGCCTGCTGCTGCCCAACACCACGGTAACGGCGGCGGCGATCCTCGGCGCCTCGCTGCGCGGCCGCGTTCCGGCCATGCTCAACTACACCGCCGGGGTAAACGGCATGCGCGCGGCGCTGACCGCGTCGCAGGTCAAAACCATTTTTACCTCGCGTCAGTTCCTTGAGAAGGGCAACCTCTGGCATCTGCCGCAGGGGCTGAGCGATATCGAATGGATCTACCTGGAGGATCTGCGCGGCAGCGTGACGACGCAGGATAAACTCTGGATCCTGGCGCATCTGCTGTTCCCGCGCCGCGCGCAGGTGGCGCAGCAGCCGGAAGAGGCGGCGATGGTGCTGTTTACCTCCGGCTCGGAGGGCAATCCGAAAGGGGTGGTGCATTCCCATAAAAGCCTGCTGGCGAATGTGGAGCAGATCCGCACCGTGGCGGATTTTACCCCGCGCGATAAATTTATGTCGGCGCTGCCGCTGTTCCACGCCTTTGGCCTGACGGTCGGTCTGTTTACGCCGCTAATGACCGGCGCGCAGGTGTTTCTCTATCCCAGCCCGCTGCACTACCGCATCGTGCCGGAGCTGGTTTATGACCGCAACTGTACTGTGCTGTTCGGAACCTCGACCTTCCTCGGCAACTACGCGCGCTTTGCCGCGCCTTACGATTTCGCGCGTCTGCGCTACGTCGTGGCGGGGGCGGAGAAGCTGCAGGAAGCGACGCGTCAGATCTATATGGAGAAATATGGCATCCGCATTCTTGAAGGCTACGGCGTGACCGAATGCGCGCCGGTAGTGGCGATCAACGTACCGATGGCGGCGAAAGCGCACACCGTCGGCCGCATTCTGCCGGGCATGGATTCGCGCCTGATGTCGGTTGAAGGCATTGAGCAGGGCGGGCGACTGCAGCTGCGCGGACCGAACATCATGAAAGGTTATCTGCGCGTCGAAAACCCCGGCGTGCTGGAAGCGCCCGCCGCCGACAACGGCGAGGGTCAGATGGAGGCGGGCTGGTACGATACCGGCGATATCGTCAGCTTTGACGAGGGCGGCTTCTGCCAGATTCAGGGACGCGCCAAACGCTTCGCCAAAATCGCGGGCGAGATGGTGTCGCTGGAGAGCGTCGAGCAGATCGCTCTGAAAGCGTCGCCGGAAAAACAGCATGCGGCGTCGCTGCGCGCCGACGGCAACCGCGGTGAAGCGCTGGTGCTCTTTACCACCGACGGCGACCTGAAACGCGACGGGCTGCAAAAGGCGGCACGCGAGCTGGGCGCGCCGGAGCTTGCCGTCCCGCGTGATATCCGCGTATTGAAACAGCTGCCGATGCTGGGCAGCGGCAAGCCGGACTATGTCAGCCTGAAAAAAATGGCGGAAGAGGAGCAGGCATGAGCACGCTGAATACGCAGGAGATGTCGCTGACGTCGCGCGGGATGCTGGCGGTTATGGGCGCGCAGTTCTTTTCCGCCTTTGGCGACAATGCGCTGCTCTTCGCCACCCTGGCGCTGCTGAAAAGCGAGCTTTATCCCGACTGGAGCCAGCCGGTGATGCAGATGCTGTTCGTCGCGGCCTATATTTTGCTGGCGCCCTTTGTCGGCCAACTGGCGGACAGCTTCGCCAAAGGCCGGGTGATGATGTTCGCCAACAGCCTGAAGCTGCTGGGCGCGCTGCTGATCTGCTTCGGCTTTAATCCTTTCGTGGGCTATACGCTGGTAGGCATCGGCGCGGCGGCCTACTCACCCGCCAAGTACGGCATCCTTACCGAGCTGACCTCCGGCGAGAAGCTGGTGAAAGCCAACGGCATGATGGAGAGCTCCACCATCGCCGCGATCCTGCTGGGGTCGGTATCGGGCGGCGCGCTCGCCGACTGGAGCCTGCTGGCGGCCCTGGTGGCGTGCGCGGTTACCTACGCGGCGGCGGTGGCGGCGAACCTCTTTATTCCGAAGCTTGCGGCGGCGCGGGCGGGGCAGAGCTGGAACCCCGGCGCGATGCTGCGCCGTTTTTTCCAGGCGTGCAGTCTGCTGTGGCATAACGCGGAGACGCGCTTTTCTATCCTCGGCACCAGCCTGTTCTGGGGCGCGGGCGTGACGCTGCGCTTCCTGCTGGTACTGTGGGTGCCGGTGGCGCTCGGCATCAACGACAACACCACGCCGACCACGCTCAACGCCATGGTGGCGATTGGCATCGTGGTTGGCGCGGGCGCGGCGGCGAAGCTGGTGACGCTGGAGACGGTGCGCCGCTGTATGCCCGCTGGCGTGCTGATTGGCGTGATGGTGGTGATCTTCTCTCTGCAACATTCGCTGGTGAACGCTTACCTGCTGCTGATGGTGATTGGCGCGCTGGGCGGCTTTTTCGTGGTGCCGCTCAACGCCGTATTGCAGGCGCGCGGCAAGGCGAGCGTCGGCGCAGGCAATGCGATTGCGGTGCAGAACTTCGGCGAGAATATCGCCATGCTGGTGATGCTGGGGCTGTATACGCTGGCGGTGAAGGCGGGCGCGCCCGCGGTCGCGACCGGCATCGGCTTCGGCGCGCTGTTTGCGCTGGCGATTGCGGTGCTGTGGATATGGCGGCCGAAAAAACAAGCGTCACGTTAGCAGGCAGCAATTCATCTCAGTATTAAAAAAGAGATGAATTGCTGCGCTTGTACTTTTTTAAAACCCATCCAGTAGAAAATCGATAGCTGATTTAATTTGATAGCGATATTGCTCAGCGCTACAAACTTCTGCGCCAAGCTGTGCTTTGCGAACGCTCGCCATTGCATGTGTTAATAACAAATAAGGCTCACCGTTAATTTCCAGAAGAGGGGTTAAGCGAAGTGGAGTCTGGCTGCGCAAGCTGGTTAGAGGATAAAGGGGAATAGCCAGGCGGGTGTTCAAATCATCAATTATATCGCTCTGGATATCGAGCAAAAAAGGATAGTCCCGGCTATTTCCATTATTTTGGTAAACAGTAAATTGCATACTTAAAACGTCCTGTAATCATCCGACAACAAGCCATGTTCGTCTGTAATGCGATTTAACTCTTCAATGGCGCGTTTGTTTTCCTGCTTCCACTTTTCGGCTTCCGCTTTTTTGATTTCACGTTTTAACGCCTCCGTTAAAGTAGCAGAAAGATTAATTCCTTCGCTGCGAGCCTGCTCAAGAAGAGCGGGCTCAAGCGTAACGCTTACCGTTTTTTTAAGGCGACCTGCTGAAATGCTCATGCTTATCTCTCCGTACACGTGTAGTGGCACGTGTACGGAATATAGCGTTTTCCGCCTAAAAAATATACACATTTAAACAGGTGGCTGTTCCAGTGAGTGCCCCAGCAGCCTGCGCGCCTCGCGCGCCACGTTTTCCATCTCATCCTGCAACTCCAGCAGCTCCGGTTCCAGCGCGTCGATATCGTCGCTCTGACGCAGGTTCTGCTCCAGCTGGCGGCAGAGCTGCTTCATGCGCGGCACGCCGCTGTAGCTGGCGCTGCCGTGGAGCTTATGGATAATCTCGCGTAATCCCTGCACGTCGTGTGCCGCCATAAAAGCATCAAGCTTTTCGTGCACTTCGGGCAGGAAGTCGAGCAGCATCTTCAGCATATCGCGCGCCAGGTCGGGCTTGTTCGCCGCCTGACGCAGCGCCAGCTCCCAGTCGAGCGACGGCGAAACAGCAGGCACCGGCGGCAGCAGCGCAGGCAGCGGCGGGCTGTAGCGCGCCAGCAGCTGGCTGAGCCGGCTTTCGTCGATCGGCTTCGCCAGATAGTCGTTCATACCGGCTTTGATCAGATGTTCGCGCTCGCCGTCGATGGCGTGTGCCGTGACCGCCACTATCGGCGTGCTGGCGTGCAGCGGCAGGCCGCGAATGATTTCGCTGGCGCGAATGCCGTCAATCTCCGGCATCTGAATATCCATCAGGATAATATCCAGCGGCTGCTCGCGTGCGGCGGCGATCGCCTGCTCGGCGTTGTTGCACAACAGGATGTGCTGCACCTGCTCCTCCAGCAGCGCGCCGATCAGCTTGAGGTTAGCGGGGTTATCGTCCACCGCCATAACCCGCAGCGGCAGGCGCACGCTGTCAGGCAGTTCGCTGCGCTGGCGCGTATGCAGATCGGCCAGCAGCGGCAGCAGACGCGTGGTGGAAACCGGCTTAGTGATGCAGCCGTGAATGCCGCGCACCTTGAGTCGGTCCGCCAGCAGCATCATGGCGCTCGGCAACGCCAGCAGCACGCAGTCGGCACGATTGAGCAGGGCGTCGATAAAGGCATCATCCAGCAGCTCCTGCTGCGTGATATCGATTGGCAGCCCCACCAGCAGCAGCGGATAGTGCGGTTCGCGCAGGCCCGCCAGCGTTTCGCTGTATTCAACCTGCAGCGGTGTGACGCGCAGCATCTTCAGCGCCGCCTCGGCGGAAGCGGCGTGCGCCTCTACGTAGGCCATGCGCGAACGCGACAGGGCGTCGAGCGCGCGCGGCAGCGTCGGAGCGTTGGGATTAAGGTCGAGCTGTATCCGCACCCAGAAGGTTGACCCTTCATTGACGCGGCTGTGAAAGGCGATTTCGCCGCCCATTTCGCTGACCAGTTTTTGCGTGATCACCAGCCCCAGCCCGGTGCCGCCGTGACGGCGAGAGATGCTGGCGTCAGCCTGGCGAAACGCCTGAAACAGCTGCGTCTGCTGATGTTCGGAAATGCCGATGCCAGAGTCGTGCACCTGAATCTCCAGCTCGACGCGCGTGGCGCTGACGTTGCGCTGTTCGACGCGCAGATCGATGGTGCCGCGCTCGGTAAATTTAATGGCGTTGCCCAGCAGGTTAATCAGGATTTGCTGCAGGCGCAGCGGATCGCCGATGACGTTATCCGGCACGCTGCAGTCGCACAGCACCGTCATTTCCAGCCCTTTCTCATGCGCCGAGGGCGCCAGCAGCACAATGGTTTCGTCCAGCGTGGCGCGCAGCGGGAAGGGGATCGACTCCAGCACCAGCTTGCCCGCCTCCAGTTTAGAGAAGTCGAGCACATCGTTGATAATGCTGAGTAAATTATTGGCCGAACGCTCTATGGTATGCATATAGTCGCGCTGCGTGGTGCCGAGGGGCGTTTTCAGCATCTGGCGGGTAAAGCCAATCACGCCGTTAAGCGGGGTGCGCAGCTCATGGGACATATTGGCGAGGAACTCCGACTTGATGCGCGCCGCTTCCTGGGCGCGTTTTTTCGCCAGATCCAGCTCGACGTTTTGAATTTCCAGCTGCTCCAGGGTTTCCCGCAGATCCCAGGTCGCCTGGTCGATATTGTGCTGCATCTCTTCATGGTAGGCGGTGAGCGACATCGCCATCGCGTTGATGCCGTTTTTCAGGATGCTCAGCTCGCCCAGCATATAGCCCTCGACGCGGCTGTCGAGCTGGCCGCGGCGAATGCGGTCGACGGTGGTGACCATATTGCGGATTGGGCCGGTAACGTCGCGCATCAGGCGGTAGGCGAACAGCATGGCGATGCAAAGGCAAAACAGCAGCATCAGGGTCGCGACGAACACCTCTTTATACTGCTGCAGGCGTACCGACTGGAGATCAAGCTCTATCGCCACGTAGCCCAGCGGGTTGCCCGCCGGTTTGGCTTCTTCGCTGGATAGCTCATCCACCGCATGGTGTTCAGGCGTAATCGGCGTGCGTAAAATCAGCAGCGTGCCGTGGCGCTCCATCGAAACCTCATCAGGCAGCGCGCGGATATCCTCTTTTTGCAGCAAACTCAGGTTCTGGTTGTTATTCGACGTGACGTAGAGACGGTTATTATTGTCGAACACCGAAATGGCGCGGACAATATCGGAGTGGCGGCGGTGCAGCAGGCTGACCAGCGCGCGCATGGCGTCGCGATCGTGCCAGGTCATACTGTATTCGCTGGAGACCGCCAGCGGCTCGATAATGCTGGCGCCTGCTTCCACCACCTGAGACTGCAGTTCGTTGTAGCGATGCACCACGAAAAAGGAGCTGAGCAGCAGCCCAATCATTAAGGTCGGCGCCAGTATTAAAATCATCATTCGCGCCCGCAGGCTGTATTTCGTCATAATAGTCGTCGGCTTTTGCCAGCCCGTTATCCCTGTGCCGCGTTGAAGCGCGCGCACGCTGAATTTTTATTGAGAATGTAAAACACTATGGCGCAATTTTACTCCGCAAAACAGCGCGTGACGACTAAGCAACGCATCACCGTCACCGTGGACGAGCTCGATCCCTTTGGTCAGGGCGTGGCGCGGCATCAGGGCAAAACCCTGTTTATCAGCGGCGCGCTGCCCGGCGAGCAGGCGGAAGTGACGCTGGTGGAGGAGAAACGTCAGTACGCGCGCGGCAAAGCGACGCGGCTGTTAAGCACCAGCCCGGAGCGCGTCAAGCCGCGCTGTCCGCACTTTACCCGCTGCGGCGGCTGTCAGCAGCAGCACGCCGCCGAGCCGCTACAGCAGCGCAGCAAAGCGGCGGCGCTGTCGCGCATGCTGAGCCAGGCGGCGCAGCGCACCGTCGCGGTGGATGAGATCCTCGCCGGGCCTGCCTGGGGCTACCGTCGTCGCGCGCGGCTTGGTTTGCAGTGGCAGCCTAAAACGCGCGAGCTGCAGATGGGGTTTCGCCAGGAGGCGAGCAACGATCTGGTAGCGATTCGCGAATGCCCCATTCTGGCGCCCGAACTTGAGGCGTTGCTGCTGCCGCTGCGCGACTCTCTCAGCGCGCTGAAGGGAGCCAGCCGGCTGGGGCACGTCGAGCTGGTGCTAGCGGACAACGGCCCGCTGATGGTGCTGCGCCATCTGGATGCGCTGCACGCCACCGACCGGGAAAAACTGGAACGCTTTTCGCATGAGCACAACCTGATGCTGTTTCTGGACAGCGGCGGCGATGAGCTGGAGCAGGTGCGCGGCGACGAACCCTTTTACCACTCCGGGGATGTGCGGCTCACTTTTAGTCCACAGGACTTTATTCAGGTTAACGACGCCGTTAATCAGCAGATGGTGGCGCAGGCGCTAGACTGGCTCGATCTTCAGCCAGAAGACCGCGTGCTGGATCTTTTTTGCGGCATGGGAAACTTTACGATCCCTGTAGGAAAATTCGTACAAAATGTTGTGGGTGTGGAGGGCGTTGCAGCATTAGTGCGACAGGCAGCGTATAATGCGCAGCTGAATAATCTTAAAAATGTCCGCTTTTTCCAGCACAACCTGGAGGAAGACGTTGCGCGTCAGCCGTGGGCGGCGCAAGGATTTAACAAGGTATTGCTCGATCCGGCGCGCGCCGGGGCCGCGGGCGTAATGGGGCATGTGGTTAAACTTGCGCCTGAGCGCGTGGTCTATGTTTCGTGTAATCCCACAACGCTTGCTCGCGACAGCCAGACATTGCTGTCGGCGGGCTACCATCTGGAAAGGGTCGCGATGCTGGATATGTTCCCTCATACCCGTCATCTCGAATCCATGGTGCTGTTCAGTAAAACATAAGCGGCAATTGATGCTGCTGTGGCAGGAGAGGATATGGTTGCGGTCAGAAGTGCGCATTTAAATACGGCAGGAGAGTTCGCTCTCGATCAGTGGATCGCCACTCTTGGCATTGCCAACCCGCAATCATGTGAACGCATCGCTGAGACCTGGCGCTATTGCGAAGCGCAGACGAAAGATCACCCCGATCAGTCGTTGCTGCTCTGGCGCGGCATCGAAATGGTGGAGATCCTGTCGATGCTCAGCATGGATATCGAAAGCTCCTGCGCCGCGCTGATCTTCCCGCTGGCGAATGCGGAAGTGGTGAGCGAAGAGGAGCTGAGCGAAACCTTCGGCAGCGGCATCGTCACGCTGGTACACGGCGTGCGCGATATGGACGCCATTCGTCAGCTCAAAGCGATCCACAACGACTCGATGGCCTCCGAGCAGGTGGACAACGTGCGCCGCATGCTGCTGGCGATGGTGGAAGATTTCCGCTGCGTGGTGATTAAGCTGGCAGAACGCATCATGAACCTGCGCGAAATGAAAGACGCGCCGGAAGATGAGCGCGTGCTGGCGGCGAAAGAGAGCACCAATATCTATGCGCCGCTCGCTAACCGGCTCGGCATCGGCCAGCTGAAATGGGAGCTGGAGGATTACTGCTTCCGCTATCTGCACCCTGACGAATACAAACGCATCGCCAAACTGCTGCACGAGCGCCGCATCGATCGCGAACAGTACATCGAAAACTTTGTCGATTCGCTGCGCAAAGAGATGGTGAAAGAGGGCGTGCGCGCCGAGGTTTACGGCCGACCGAAACATATCTACAGCATCTGGCGCAAGATGCAGAAGAAGTCGCTGGCGTTTGATGAGCTGTTTGACGTGCGCGCGGTGCGCATCGTCGCCGAGCGCCTGCAGGACTGCTACGGCGCGCTCGGCATCGTGCATACGCTCTATCGCCATCTGCCGGCGGAGTTTGACGACTATGTCGCCAATCCCAAGCCGAACGGCTATCAGTCGATCCATACCGTGGTTCTCGGGCCGAAAGGCAAAACCGTGGAAATCCAGATCCGTACCCGTCAGATGCATGAAGACGCGGAGCTGGGCGTGGCCGCGCACTGGAAATATAAAGAGGGGCCGACCACCGGCAGCGCGCGCGGCGCCTCCGGACACGAAGAGCGCATCGCCTGGCTGCGTAAGCTGATCGCCTGGCAGGAAGAGATGTCCGACTCTGGCGAGATGCTGGAAGAGGTGCGCAGCCAGGTGTTCGACGATCGCGTTTATGTCTTTACCCCAAAAGGCGACGTGGTGGATCTGCCTGCAGGTTCTACGCCTCTCGACTTCGCCTACCATATTCACAGCGATATCGGCCACCGCTGCATCGGCGCCAAGATCGGCGGCCGCATCGTGCCCTTTACCTATCAGCTGCAGATGGGCGATCAGGTCGAAGTCATTACCCAGAAGCAGCCGAACCCGAGCCGCGACTGGCTGAATCCGAACCTCGGCTATATCACCACCAGCCGCGGGCGCGCCAAGATCCATAACTGGTTCCGCAAACAGGATCGCGACAAAAATATCGCCGCGGGGCGTCATATCCTCGACAGCGAACTCAACCAGCTCGATATCAGCCTGCGCGAAGCGGAAAAACTGCTGCTGCCGCGCTATAACGTCACCTCGCTGGATGAACTGCTGGCGGCAATTGGCGGCGGCGATATTCGCCTTAACCAGATGGTGAACTTCCTGCAGGCGAAGCTCAACAAGCCGAGCGCGGAAGAGGAAGATCGCGAGGCGCTGCGCCAGCTGACGCAGAAAAGCTACTCGCCGCCGTCGCGTAAAGAAAGCGGCCGCGTGGTGGTCGAAGGCGTCGGCAACCTGATGCACCATATTGCGCGCTGCTGTCAGCCCATTCCAGGGGACGATATCGTCGGCTTTATCACTCAGGGGCGCGGCATCTCTATTCACCGCGCCGACTGCGACCAGCTGGCGGAGCTGACCGCTCATGCGCCGGAACGCATCGTTGACGCGGTGTGGGGCGAAAGCTACTCCAGCGGCTACTCGCTGGTGGTGCGC
Source organism: Pantoea sp. ACRSB (assembly GCF_022346905.1). NCBI lineage: Bacteria > Pseudomonadati > Pseudomonadota > Gammaproteobacteria > Enterobacterales > Erwiniaceae > Pantoea > Pantoea sp. ACRSB. Next base: position 300,746 of record NZ_JAKRNL010000005.1, read on the forward strand.
GTTACCGCCAACGATCGCAGCGGGCTGCTGCGCGATATCACCACCATCCTCGCCAACGAGAAGGTCAATGTACTGGGCGTCTCCAGCCGTAGCGACACCAGAAAGCAGCTGGCCACGATCGATATGGATATTGAAATCTACAATCAGCAGGTGCTGGGCCGCGTGCTGTCGCGGCTGAATCAGGTGCCTGATATCATCGACGCCCGACGTCTTCACTGATTTTGCGGGATGAGCGCGCGCTCATCCCCGCACTTTCGCCCCGTGTTTTAAAAGGATTAACTATGAGCTCACTCGATCGCCTGCTGGGCATTATGCAAACCCTGCGCGATCCGCAACGCGGCTGCCCGTGGGATCGCGAGCAGACTTTCGCCTCTATCGCCCCCTATACGCTGGAAGAGACTTATGAAGTGCTGGATGCCATCCAGCGCGAAGACTTCGACGATCTGCGCGGCGAGCTGGGCGATCTGCTGTTTCAGGTGGTGTTCTACGCGCAGATGGCGAGCGAGCAGGATCGCTTTACCTTTGACGATATCTGCGACGCCATCAGCGACAAGCTGGAGCGCCGCCATCCTCATATTTTCGGCGACGTCAGCGTGGAGAACAGCGCCGAGGTGCTGAAGAACTGGGAGGCGATCAAAGGCGCGGAGCGGGCAGAAAAGGCGCAGCACTCGGCGCTCGACGATATTCCTAAAGCGCTGCCGGCACTGATGCGCGCCCATAAAATCCAGAAGCGCTGCCATAACGTCGGCTTTGACTGGACTTCCATCGGGCCGGTGCTCGATAAGGTGCACGAAGAGATCGACGAGGTGATGCACGAGGCGCAGCAGGCGACCATCGATCCGATCAAGCTGGAAGAGGAGATAGGCGATCTGCTGTTCGCCACGGTCAATCTGTCGCGCCATCTGGGCAGCAAGGCGGAAACCGCGCTGCAAAAAGCGAACGACAAATTTGAGCGCCGCTTCCGCGCCGTAGAGGCGATTATCGCCGCGCAGGGTCTGAGCATGCCGGAGGCGACGCTGGAGCAAATGGAGGCGGCCTGGCAGCAGGTTAAAGCCGCAGAAAAACGCTGATTATTCCAGCGGTGCATACTATTTAGCCGTTCACGCTTACTCGATTCAGCGCAAGAAAAAAGTTGTGACCTGCGTCAACATTTCCTTGTCAGCTATCCGCTATGTTACCCGCTGCAATGCGTTGGAGGATGGCGGTGATTCATCAATTGTGGCTGACAGGGGTTTCAGGTATACTGTTTTCCCGTCCTGGTTATTCCACCGTCTTTAAACCTAAACTCTCAGGTTCAGCATGACAACGAATTATATTTTTGTGACCGGCGGGGTCGTTTCCTCTCTGGGTAAAGGCATTGCCGCAGCCTCCCTCGCAGCCATTCTCGAAGCACGTGGTCTTAACGTGACCATCATGAAGCTGGATCCCTATATCAACGTCGATCCGGGCACCATGAGCCCTACCCAACACGGTGAAGTATTCGTCACCGACGACGGGGCCGAAACCGATTTGGATTTAGGTCACTACGAGCGCTTCATTCGCACTAAAATGACGCGCCGCAACAACTTCACCACTGGCCGTATCTACTCTGAAGTGCTGCGCAAAGAGCGCCGCGGCGACTATCTCGGCGCGACCATTCAGGTTATTCCGCATATCACCAACGCCATCAAAGAACGTATTATTGAAGGCGGCGAAGGTCACGACGTCGTTCTGGTGGAGATCGGCGGTACCGTTGGCGATATCGAGTCGCTGCCGTTCCTGGAAGCGATTCGTCAGATGGCGGTCGACGTCGGCCGCGAGCACACCATGTATATGCACCTGACGCTGGTGCCTTATATGGCGGCGGCGGGCGAGGTGAAAACCAAGCCGACCCAGCACTCCGTTAAAGAACTGCTCTCTATCGGCATCCAGCCGGACGTGCTGATCTGCCGCTCCGACCGCGCCGTACCGGCGAACGAACGCGCCAAAATCGCGCTGTTCTGTAACGTGCCGGAAAAAGCGGTTATCTCGCTGAAAGATGTCGATTCCATCTATAAAATCCCGGGCCTGCTGAAATCGCAGGGTCTGGATGACTATATCTGTAAACGCTTTAATCTGAACGCGCCGGAAGCCAACCTGTCCGAATGGGAACAGGTGATCTACGAAGAGGCTAACCCGGGCGGCGAAGTAACCATCGGTATGGTCGGCAAATATGTCGAACTGCCGGATGCGTACAAATCGGTGATTGAAGCGCTGAAGCATGGCGGCCTGAAAAACCGCGTGACGGTAAACATCAAGCTGATCGACTCGCAGGACGTCGAGACGCGCGGCGTCGAAATTCTGAAAGATCTGGATGCGATTCTGATCCCGGGCGGCTTCGGCTACCGCGGGGTGGAAGGCAAGCTGATGACCGCGCAGTACGCGCGTGAAAATAACGTGCCTTATCTCGGCATCTGTCTCGGCATGCAGGTTGCGCTGATGGAGTTCGCACGCAACGTCGCCGGGATGGAAGGCGCCAACTCCACTGAATTTGTGCCAGACTGTAAATACCCGGTGGTAGCGTTAATCACCGAATGGCGCGATGAAAACGGCAATGTGGAACAGCGCACTGAAACCAGCGACCTGGGCGGCACCATGCGCCTCGGCAGCCAGCAGTGCCAGCTGACGCCGGACAGCAAAGTCCGTCAGCTCTACGGTTCCGATACCATCGTCGAGCGCCATCGCCACCGCTACGAAGTCAACAATCTGCTGCTGAAGCAGATTGAAGCCGCAGGACTGCGCATTGCCGGACGTTCTGGCGACGACCAGCTGGTTGAGATCATCGAGATCCCGAACCACCCCTGGTTTGTTGCTTGCCAGTTCCACCCGGAGTTCACGTCAACACCGCGTGACGGTCATCCGCTGTTCGCCGGCTTTGTTAAGGCCGCGCAGGATCACCAGAAGCGTTTAGCGAAGTAAGTTTCACGAGCAACGCGCGAACTTCTCGCGCGTTGTTTGTCTTAGGATTGACTAACTTGTACTGAGGAAAATCGTAATGGCCAAAATCGTTAAAGTCATCGGTCGCGAAATCATCGACTCCCGCGGCAACCCAACTGTAGAAGCGGAAGTTCATCTGGAAGGTGGTTTTGTTGGTCTGGCAGCGGCACCGTCAGGCGCTTCTACCGGTTCACGCGAAGCGCTGGAGCTGCGCGACGGCGACAAATCTCGTTTCCTGGGCAAAGGCGTGACTAAAGCAGTTGCTGCGGTTAACGGTCCGATTGCGGATGCGGTAAAAGGCAAAGACGCGAAAGATCAGGCGAACATCGACAAGATCATGATCGACCTGGACGGTACTGAGAACAAATCCAACTTCGGCGCAAACGCCATCCTGGCGGTCTCCCTGGCAGCAGCGAAAGCAGCAGCAGCCTCTAAAGGTCAGCCGCTGTATGAGCACATCGCTGAGCTGAACGGCACCCCGGGCAAATTCTCTATGCCGCTGCCGATGATGAACATCATCAACGGTGGTGAGCACGCCGACAACAACGTCGACATTCAGGAATTCATGATCCAGCCGGTCGGCGCTTCCAGCGTTAAAGAAGCGATCCGCATGGGTTCTGAAGTGTTCCATCACCTGGCGAAAGTGCTGAAGGCGAAAGGCATGAACACCGCAGTCGGCGACGAAGGCGGCTACGCGCCGAACCTGGGTTCTAACGCCGAAGCGCTGGCTGTTATCGCGGAAGCGGTAAAAGCGGCAGGCTACGAGCTGGGCAAAGACATCACCCTGGCGATGGACTGCGCAGCGTCTGAATTCTACAAAGACGGCAAATATGTGCTGGCTGGCGAAGGCAACAAAGCCTTTACCTCTGAAGAGTTCACTCACTTCCTGGAAGATCTGACCAAACAGTACCCGATCGTCTCTATCGAAGATGGCCTGGACGAGTCAGACTGGACCGGCTTCGCTTACCAGACCAAAGTGCTGGGCGACAAAATCCAGCTGGTAGGTGACGACCTGTTCGTTACCAACACCAAAATCCTGAAAGAAGGCATCGAGAAAGGCATCGCTAACTCTATCCTGATCAAATTCAACCAGATCGGTTCTCTGACCGAAACGCTGGCGGCGATCAAGATGGCGAAAGACGCAGGCTACACCGCGGTGATTTCACACCGTTCAGGTGAAACCGAAGACGCCACCATCGCTGACCTGGCGGTCGGTACCGCAGCAGGCCAGATCAAAACCGGTTCTATGAGCCGTTCTGACCGCGTTGCCAAGTACAACCAGCTGATCCGTATCGAAGAAGCGCTGGGTTCAAAAGCGCCGTTCAACGGTCTGAAAGAAGTGAAAGGCCAGGCGTAATCGCCTGACGATGCCGTCTGCGGACGGCATTGCCTGAGAGAAAGCCCCGCCCTGGCGGGGCTTTTGCTTTTATTCTCTTTTTTAACGCATTAATACAGTTTTAATAAAATAGTGTCAGGAACCGTATCATTAAACCAGAGGGTGAAATGGCAGGTTAATAAAGTCTTTTTTATAACATGCATTCTCTTAATGGTTTTCTGGTTAAATCATTGCTGCGAAATTTTCATTTATATGCCTGGCTTGCTATTTTATTAAGTATGAGTTTCTTTTCCCACAGGTGATATTTCATTCCATAATGATCTAAATCATTATTTTCTATCTTAATTGACGTAGATTCGATTCTTTGATGAATAAAAAGGATCGTCAGATATGGCCATACCCATTTATCTTTGGCTCTATGAGGAAGATGGCAAATTATTAAAATGAAGCGTAGAGGTTAACGGCCGAGAAGGAGGCATTGAGCTGGTGGGGATGCAACATAATATTTTCATACCTGATGATGATATGACCGGAGCCATAACTGGAACACGTCAGCATGAGGCCTATACTTTCGAAAAAGAAACTGACGCCTCATCACCGCTTCTCTACCGCGCATTAACCACCGGCCGTACTCTGGCACAAGCGATATTCAGATATTACCGCATTAATCATAACGGTATGGAAGAAGAATATTTTAAGGTTGTACTGGATAACGTAAAGCTATGCCATATCGTGCCCGTTATGTTTGATACTAAAGACGCGAATTTTGAGCATCATGGGCATATTGAACATGTTGGTTTACGTTATGAGAAGATTTCCTGGTGCTATATTGATGGAAATATACAACATGCCGATAGCTGGAAAATGCGTAAAACCGTATAAGGAGATTGCCCATGGCTAAATGGATATACAAGCAAAGCACCGGAGAACTATTTCGCAATGGTAAGTTAATTGAAAAAGGCTATTCTGGCGTGCTTACTAACAAAAATAACCCAGACCGCGAGCAGGTTCGAGGCATGGGCCCGATTCCACGCGGAACCTGGAAAATAGGCAGCACCGGAACCAGTAAAGGCCCGCTTACTATCACCCTAATTCATATTCGCGGTAACGCTTACAAGCGAGATATGCGTACTTTCCGTATCCATGGCGAGAAAGTCTACGGCGTTCCCGGCTTCGCCTCTTCAGGCTGTATCATCATGTATGCGCATACGCGCTTGCTGGTCAGCAAAGATCGTGGCGCTTATCTGGAGGTGATACGATGAAGTGGATAGCCATACTCTTTATGCTCCCTGGCTTTGCACTGGCGAAACCCACGCCTGATACTGTTGTAAAGCACCGATTAACGCCTTCAAACTGGCAATATGTCATACAAAAGATAGCGGCAGGCGATCGTTCCTGGCTTGACGCTGTTCCTGGCCTCGCACTAAAAGCCGATCGCAAACAAGCCGATCAACTTGAAGAAGCATTGGCTACCGCTCTGCCGGTGAATCCTGAGGGCGTTTTAGCTACTCTGCACAGGCTGGACGCAGGCTCTTATCCTGAAATGAGCGGTACGAATATTGTCTGCGTGCGGAAGGTCGTACAGCCGGGCAGAGAAGCCGCAGACTATTACATTGCCGCACGGCGCGCTTTGCTTAGCGAGCCGAGCGGGGCCGAGTGCCTCTGGAATCTGGAAGCCGTATGGGAAGAGGTGAACCAACAGGAAAAGTAAGGCTGGAGAGGGCGTTTTGGAAAACTGACTTCCTCGTACGCTGCGGGGCTCATGCAGTCTGGGAAAAGCAGAGGCTGCTTTCCTGCATAGAAAAGGCACGACGCGTGGTTGAGCTGCGCGACAAATCTGCCATAATCAGCGCCCTGTTTTTTTCTAGCGAGTCCGTAATGCAATACCCGATTAACGAAATGTTCCAGACGCTGCAGGGAGAAGGATTTTATACCGGCGTCCCGGCCATCTTTATCCGCTTACAGGGATGTCCGGTAGGTTGTAGCTGGTGTGATACCAAACATACCTGGGAAAAACTGGCCGATCGGGAAACGGCGCTGGGCGATATTCTGGTGAAAACGGTTGAGAGCGATGCCTGGGGCAACGCGGATGCGACGCTGCTGCTGGAGACTATTCAGCGCCAGGGCTGGACGGCGCGCCATGTAGTGATCACCGGTGGCGAGCCGTCGATTTACGATCTGCGCCCGCTGACCGCGGCGCTGGAAGCGCAGGGCTTTCAGTGCCAGATTGAAACCAGCGGCACGCATGAAGTGCGCTGCTCTGAGCGAACCTGGGTGACGGTATCGCCGAAGGTGAATATGCGCGGCGGCTATGATGTGCTGGCGCAGGCGCTACAGCGTGCGGATGAGATCAAACACCCGGTAGCGCGCGAGCGTGACGTAGAGGCGCTGGACGAACTGCTGGCGACGCTGAGCGACAGCAAACAGCGCATTATCGCGCTGCAGCCCATCAGCCGCAAAGATGCGGCGACAAAACTCTGTATTGAAACCTGCATCGCGCGCAACTGGCGCTTATCTATGCAGACCCACAAGTATCTGAATATCGCCTGACGGCAAAGAGCAGGGCGGCGCTGCGCGTCGCCCGCCCCTATTACTGCTTCGCTTTATAGGCGTCAAACGCCTGTTTAATCTCGTTCTTCGCCACATCGGCGCTTTCAAAACCCTTTAGCTCGACCTTCTTGCGGCCGTCCGGCAGTTGCTTATAGACGCGGAAAAAGGCTTCCAGACGCTCCTGCTCGATCTTCGGCAGATCGCTCATGCTTTTCACGTCGTCCCAGGTGGGATCGATCTTGCTGGTCGGCACCGCGACGATCTTATCGTCTACTTCGCCACCGTCGATCATCTTCAGCACGCCGATGGCGCGCAGTTTGATCAGCGTGCCCGGCTGCAGCGGCGCGCGGGTGTAGAAGATCACGTCGAGCGGATCGTTGTCGCCGCCCAGCGACTGGGTCAGGGAGCCGTAGTTAGCCGGGTAGGCTACCGGCATCGACTGAAAGCGATCCGCCACGATAAAGCCGGTTTTGGCGTCGGTCTCATATTTGATGATGCCGCCCGCCGGGATTTCGGTGACGGCATAGAACTCATCCGGCACGTTTTCCGGCTGGGGAAAATCGAGCACGTTTTGCGCCTGAACGGCGGCAGAGGCAGTAAAAAGCAGCGCGATGGCGGCAAGGGATTTCAGTTTCATCGTTGATTCTCTTGATCTTTAATGAAGGAGAGGACAACGTAGAGGGGGCAGATGACAGAGAGATGACGCGGACGTAAAGAAGCGTAGAGCAGAATTAGCGGGCTGTGCAACCACAGCCCTGGCGGGGATTAACCTTTATAGACGCAGCCTGCCGTACAGGTCTCTTTGATCATTACCGCGCTCAGCTCAGGCAGCAGCGGCTTCATCTCATCCCAGATCCATTTCGCCAGCACTTCGCTGGTGGGATTTTCCAGGCCGGGGATCTCGTTCAGATAGTGGTGATCGAGGCGGTCATAAAGGGGCTTAAACGCCGCTTTGAGTTCGGCGAAATCCATCACCCAGCCGGTATGCGCATCCACTTCGCCGGTAATTTCCAGTCGCACCAGAAACGAATGGCCATGCAGGCGTCCGCATTTGTGTCCTTCCGGGACGTTAGGCAAATGATGAGCGGCTTCGAACTGGAACTCTTTAAACAGTGTGGTAGACATAATGGCTCTCAGGCTTAAAAACCGGGGAATTCTACCTGAAATACGGAATTTTCGCATCCATCGCGCCAGAATGGCTGGTTTTTGCCGATCGCCATAAGATACCCTCGTGTAAATTATTGATAACGAAGATCTTTGATTACCAGTTTTACTGATTATAACTACCTGAAAAACCGCTTAGTCATTTTGGTTATTAATTATGTCGAAGCCGTATTTAATCGTTAATATGCGGGCCGGTAACCTACCATTCTTCCCGCTACTTTATTGTCCGGACTTCAGATACTGGAATTTTTAACGCGATGACGACTCAGGCACCCCCAGGCTCACTGCTCCCGCTTAATCCGGAGCAACTTGCGCGCTTACAGGCGGCAACGACTGATTTTTCTCCCACCCAGCTGGCGTGGCTCTCTGGCTATTTCTGGGGAATGATTAATCAGACGCCCGGCAGCGTCGCGGCCAGCGCACCAGCGGCGGCGGAGATCCCGGCGATTACGCTGATCTCGGCGTCGCAAACCGGCAACGCGCGCCGCGTCGCGGAGCAGCTGCGCGACGATCTGCAGGCGGCGAAGCTGAACGTGAAGCTGGTCAACGCCGGCGATTACAAATTCAAGCAGATCGCCCAGGAGAAGCTGCTGGTGGTGGTGACCTCCACCCAGGGTGAAGGCGATCCGCCGGAAGAGGCGGTGGCGCTGCATAAATTCCTGATGTCGAAAAAAGCGCCGAAGCTGGATGGTACCGCCTTTGCGGTGCTGGGCCTCGGCGACACCTCGTATGAATTCTTTAGCAAAGCGGGCAAAGATTTTGACAGCCGTCTGGCGGAGCTGGGCGCAGAGCGCCTGCTGGCCCGCGTCGACGCTGACGTTGATTTCGCTGAAGCTGCGGCAGAGTGGCGTCGCGCGCTGGTAGAGGTGCTGAAACAGCGCGTGCCGAGCGAGACGCCGGCGCAGGCGATCGCCAATGCAACGGGCAGCTTCAATGAAGTACACAGCAGCCCCTACACTAAAGAGGCGCCGCTGACCGCCAGCTTTGCGCTGAACCAGAAAATCACCGGCCGTCACTCCGATAAAGATGTACGTCATATCGAAATCGACCTGGGCGATTCGGGCCTGCGCTACCAGCCGGGCGACGCGCTGGGCGTCTGGTATGAAAACGACCCTGAACTGGTGGCCGAACTGCTGAGCCTGCTGTGGCTGAAAGGCGACGAGCCGGTGCAGATCGAAAACGAAACCCTGCCGCTCAGCGAGGCGCTGCAAAAGCATTTCGAACTGACGGTTAATACCGCGCAGATTGTCGAGCAGTACGCCGCGCTGTCGCGCAACGAAACCCTGCTGGCGCTGGCGGGTGACAAGGCGAAGCTGCAGCACTACGCGCAGACGTTCCCCATCGTCGATATGGTGCGAAACGCGCCGACCGAACTCAACGCCGAGCAGCTGACCACGCTGCTGCGTCCGCTGACGCCGCGTCTCTACTCTATCGCCTCGTCGCAGGCGGAGAATGAAACCGAAGTCCATATTACCGTTGGCGCGGTGCGCTTTGATATCGACGGCCGCGCCCGCGCAGGCGGCGCTTCCAGCTATCTGGCCGACCGTCTGGAAGAGGATGCGGCGATCCGCGTCTTTATCGAGCACAACGATAACTTCCGTCTGCCCGCCAACCCTGACGCGCCGGTCATTATGATCGGGCCGGGCACCGGCATCGCGCCGTTCCGCGCCTTTATGCAGCAGCGCGACCATGACGGCGCCACCGGTAAAAACTGGCTTTTCTTCGGCAATCCGCACTTCACCGAAGATTTCCTTTATCAGGTTGAATGGCAGCAGTACGTAAAAGAGGGCCTGCTGACCCGTATCGATCTCGCCTGGTCGCGCGACCAGGAGCAGAAGGTGTACGTGCAGGACAAAATCCGCGCCAGAGGGGCGGAGGTATGGCGCTGGATTGAAGAGGGCGCGCATATTTATGTCTGCGGCGACGCCAACCGTATGGCGAAAGATGTCGAGCAGGCACTGCTGGATGTGGTGGTCGAACACGGCGCAATGGATCGTGAGACGGCCGACGAATTTTTAAGTGAGCTGCGCATTGAGCGCCGTTATCAACGAGACGTTTACTGATGAGCGAAAAACACCCCGGACCGCTGGTTGTAGAAGGCAAGCTGGTTGACGCCGAGCGTCTTAAAAAAGAGAGCAACTATTTACGCGGCACCATTCTGGAAGATCTCGACGAAGGTCTGACCGGCGGCTTTAGCGGCGATAACTTTCTGCTGATCCGTTTCCACGGCATGTACCAGCAGGATGACCGCGATATCCGCGCCGAGCGCGCCGAACAGAAGCTGGAGCCGCGTCACGCTATGATGCTGCGCTGCCGCTTGCCGGGCGGCATTATTACGCCGACGCAGTGGCTGGCGATCGACAAGTTCGCCACCGAGAAAACCCTGTACGGCAGTATCCGTCTGACCAATCGCCAGACCTTCCAGTTTCACGGCATTCTGAAAAAGAACGTCAAGCCGTCGCACCAGATGCTGCACGAAGTCGGGCTCGACGCGCTGGCGACCGCCAACGACGTAAACCGCAACGTGCTCTGCACGTCAAACCCGGTAGAGTCGGAGCTGCATCAGGAAGCCTACGAGTGGGCGAAGAAAATCTCGGAGCATCTGCTGCCGCGCACCCGCGCCTATGCCGAAATCTGGTGGGATAAAGAGAAGGTCGCGACCACGGATGAGGAGCCGATCCTCGGCGAAACCTATCTGCCGCGTAAATTCAAAACCACCGTGGTGATCCCGCCGCACAACGATGTGGATCTGCACGCCAACGATCTTAACTTCATCGCCGTGGCGGAGAAGGGCAAGCTGATCGGCTTTAACCTGCTGGTCGGTGGCGGCCTGTCGATTGAGCATGGCAATAAAGCGACCTATGCGCGCACCGCCAGCGAGATCGGCTATCTGCCGCTGGAGAAAACGCTTGAAGTGGCGGCTGCGGTAGTGACCACGCAGCGCGACTGGGGCAACCGTACCGATCGCAAAAACGCCAAAACCAAATATACCCTTGAGCGCGTCGGCGTTGAGACGTTCAAAGCGGAAGTGGAGAAGCGCGCCGGCCTGACTTTTGGACCGATTCGCCCTTATGAATTTACGACGCGCGGTGACCGCTTCGGCTGGATCAAGGGCATCGACAATAAGTGGCACCTGACGCTGTTTATCGAAAACGGCCGCCTGCTCGACTATCCGGATCGTCCGCTGAAAAGCGGTATCGCGGCTATCGCGCGCGTCCATCAGGGCGATTTCCGCCTGACCGCGAACCAGAACCTGATCGTGGCCGGCGTGCCGGAGAACGAAAAGGCGAGAATCGAGGCGATTGCGCGTGAACACGGCCTGATGGAGAACGTGACCGCGCAGCGCGAAAACTCAATGGCGTGCGTGGCGTTTCCTACCTGTCCGCTGGCGATGGCGGAAGCGGAGCGTTTCCTGCCCGCCTTCGTGACAAAAGTGGAAGAGATTATGCACCGTCACGGCGTGGGCGAAGAGCACATCGTGTTACGCGTGACCGGTTGTCCCAACGGCTGCGGCCGCGCCATGCTGGCGGAAATCGGCCTGGTTGGCAAAGCGCCGGGCCGCTACAACCTGCACATTGGCGGCAACCGCATCGGCACGCGTATTCCTCGTATGTACCGCGAGAACATCACCGAAAGCGAAATCCTCGCCAGCATTGATGAGCTGGTGGGACGCTGGGCGCGGGAGCGTCACGGCGCAGAGGGCTTCGGTGACTTCGCGATCCGCGCGGGCATCGTCAAGCCGGTGGTCGATCCGGCACGAGACTTCTGGGATTCGGAGGCAGTATGAGTCAGTTTGACCTCGCAGCACTGAGTGAAATGAACAAAGTCGAGCGCACCCTGGCGCTGGCGGCCACCAATGCGCAGCTGGAGAAAAGTTCGGCGGAGGAGCGCGTCAGCTGGACGCTGGAGAACCTGCCGGGCGCCTTTGTGCTCTCATCGAGTTTTGGCATTCAGGCGGCGGTGTCGCTGCATCTGGTGACGCGCCAGCAGCCGGATATTCCGGTGATCCTCACCGATACCGGCTATCTGTTCCCGGAAACCTATCGCTTTATCGATCAGTTGACGGAACAGCTCGGCCTGAACCTGAAGGTTTTTCGCGCCGAAACGTCGGCGGCCTGGCAGGAAGCGCGCTACGGCAAGCTGTGGGAGCAGGGCGTGGAAGGCATTGAGCAGTACAACCAGATCAACAAGGTCGAGCCGATGAACCGCGCGCTGCAGACGCTGGGTGCGCAGACCTGGTTCGCCGGGCTGCGTCGCGATCAGTCCGGCAGCCGCGCGAATCTGCCGGTGCTCGGCGTGCAGCGCGGCGTTTTCAAGGTGCTGCCGATTATCGACTGGGACAATCGCCAGATTCATCACTATCTGCAGCAGCATAACCTTAAATACCATCCGCTATGGGATGAAGGTTATTTGTCAGTGGGCGATACCCACACCACGCGCAAATGGGAACCCGGCATGGCGGAAGAGGAGACGCGTTTCTTCGGTCTGAAGCGTGAGTGCGGCCTGCACGAAGGCTGAGTCTTACCGCGCGCTGTCTGACTCACCTCAGGCGGCGCGCGTCCCGCTTAACCCCCTCGCTGGCGTTAAACCCTTATACCTTTGGATTGGTCAGCTCGCCCAGCAGCGGCAGCAGCACCTTCACGCTGTCGCGCGTGCGCAGTGAAATACGTCCCGGCAGCCAGCGATCCAGATAGCTGAGATTATCGCGGTCGGTCTGATGACGCGTCGTGCCGTCCGGGAAACGCTTCGAGCGGCTGCGCTGCTGCGCGCCGTCTTTGCCGCCCAGCGCCCAGTTGGCTGCCGTCACGTCCAGCAGCGGAAAGCCCGCCTTATCGAACGCGTTGATGCCGCTATAGTCGCGCGCCGACATCTGATGGCTGGCGGCGGAGATGCCAAGCTGCTGCGCCAGGCGCAGCGCGCGCTCGCTGGTCTGCTTGCGCACCGCGCGCGGCGTATTGCTGCCGCTGTTGAAGTAGAGATGGTCGCCGGTGATCAGGCTGTTGAGATCCACCACCAGCAGCGTGTTCTTTTTCTCTTTTTCGCTCATGCGCGCCACATAATCCTGCATGCCGCCCAGCGCGTTTTCGCCTGCGCTCAACGCCACGAACCGCACGCCGTAGTGCAGCGGCCGCTGACTCAGCTGCTGCGCCAGCTCCAGCATCACCCCCAGCCCTGAGGCATTATCATCGACCCCCTGCAGGCGCAGACCGCCAAGATTACGCTCCGCCTCGCTGCTGCTGAGCGGCGTCCAGGTATCAAGATGCGCCACAATCAGGATCTCCTGCGGCGCGCTGCCGGCGCGCGCGGCGATTACCGAGGTTGCCGTCACTTTATGCAGGCGCAGATCGCCATTGGCTTCGCGCCAGCGATAGCCGGTATTGAACTGGCGGGTATTACTCTGAAAACCGAGCGCGGTGAACTGCTGTTGCAGGTAGTCGGCCGCCATCATTTCGGCCGGGCTGCCGCTCATACGGCCAGGGAAGTAAGTGGCAATGTGGCGAAGCTGCTGCTCGGCAAACTCTCCCGGCGCAACGCTGGCGGCCTGGGCGTGCAGAGCGAAACCGCAATTTAACAGCGCAGCCAGCGCGGTCAGGCGGAGAAAGGCAAACATGCTGTGTTCCTTGTGGGTCATCCTGTGGCGAAAAGCCAAAATTTTTTGCCGTTCAGTATGAAACTGTGATCGACATTAAACAATTTGATTTGCTCTTAAAGCCTTGTCAGATCATCTGTTAAGCACATTTTGTTATGAGCTTCCCTGGGGCGTTATTCCATTCGGTAACTACTCATTCCAATTCGTAATTTCATCTGCCAGAAGGGCGCAACGTATAGTCGCGTTAAATTACGGTTACAACACCAGGGTTATCGTGGACTATTTGCCTCTTTTCGCCGATCTCAAAGGTCGTCCGGTGCTGGTGGTGGGCGGCGGCGACGTCGCGGCACGCAAAATCGAACTGCTGCGCCGCGCCTCTGCGCAGGTACGCGTGGTATCGCGCGAGCTTTGCCCTGAGCTTCAGGCGTTACATCAGGAACAACAGCTTGAGTGGCTGGCGACGGAGTTCGATCCGGCGCAGCTGGACGCGGTTTTTCTCGCCATCGCCGCTACCGACGATAACCTGCTCAACCGTCAGGTTTATGACGAGGCCAACGCCCGTCACCGGCTGGTCAACGTGGTGGATGACCAGCCGAAGTGCAGCTTTATCTTCCCCTCTATTGTGGATCGCTCTCCGCTGGTGGTGGCTATCTCTTCCAGCGGCACCGCGCCGGTGCTGGCGCGTATGCTGCGCGAAAAGCTGGAGGCGCTGCTGCCCGCCAGCCTGGGGCAGATGGCGGAGGTGGCAGGCGGGTTTCGCGACAGCGTGAAACAGCGCTTTCGCCGCATGTCCGACCGTCGTCGCTTCTGGGAGCGCGCCTTTAACGGCCTGTTCGCCAGCCAGATGTCTGCGGGCAACGTAGATGAGGCGACGCGTACGCTACAGCGCGAACTGCAGGAAGAGCCGAACCGCGAGGGCGAAATCATTCTGGTCGGCGCCGGTCCCGGCGACAGCGGCTTGCTGACGCTGCGCGGTCTGCAGGTGATGCAGCTGGCCGACGTGGTGCTCTATGACCATCTGGTCAGCGATGAGGTGCTGGATCTGGTGCGCCGCGACGCCGACCGAATCTGCGTCGGCAAACGCGCCGGAGCGCACTCGGTACCGCAGGAGGAGACCAATCGTCTGCTGGTGGAGCTGGCGCGCAAAGGCAAACGCGTGGTGCGCCTGAAAGGGGGCGATCCCTTTATCTTTGGCCGCGGCGGCGAAGAGCTGCAGGCGGCCCAGGCGGCGGGCATTCCATTCCAGGTGGTGCCTGGAGTAACGGCGGCGGCGGGCGCAACCGCCTACGCCGGTATTCCGCTGACGCACCGCGACTACGCCCAGAGCGTGCTGTTTATTACCGGACACTGCCGCGCCGACGGCGACGATATCGACTGGCCTTCGCTGGCGCGTGCGCGTCAGACGCTGGCTATCTATATGGGCACAGTAAAAGCGGCGGAGATCAGCGAAGGCCTGATACGTCACGGCCGTGACGCCGCGACGCCGGTTGCGGTGATTGGCCGCGGCACGCGGCAGGATCAACAGGTGCTGACCGGCACGCTGGCTAACCTTGAGACGCTGGCTGCCGCCGCGCCGACGCCAGCGCTGCTGGTTATCGGGGAAGTGGTGAATTTGCACGGGCAGCTGGCCTGGTTTCAACATTCTGCACAGCAGGCGACCCGCGAGTCCGCCGTTGTCAATCTGGCTTGAGGAAAAATCATGGACCAAAAAAGACTCACTCATCTGCGTCAGTTAGAGGCGGAAAGCATTCATATCATCCGCGAGGTCGCGGCAGAGTTCAGCAATCCGGTAATGATGTACTCCATCGGCAAAGATTCGTCGGTGATGCTGCATCTGGCGCGTAAAGCTTTCTACCCTGGCACGCTGCCGTTTCCGCTGCTGCACGTCGATACCGGCTGGAAATTCCGCGAGATGTATGCGTTTCGCGATCGCACCGTGAAAGAGATGGGCGCCGAGCTGCTGGTTCACCGTAATCCGGAAGGCGTGGCGATGGGCATCAACCCGTTCGTACACGGTAGCGCCAAGCACACCGATATTATGAAAACCGAAGGGCTGAAGCAGGCGCTGAACAAATATGGCTTTGACGCCGCGTTTGGCGGCGCGCGTCGTGACGAAGAGAAGTCGCGCGCCAAAGAGCGCATCTACTCATTCCGCGACCGTTTCCACCGCTGGGATCCGAAAAACCAGCGTCCGGAGCTGTGGCATAACTACAACGGCCAGATCAACAAGGGCGAAAGCATCCGCGTCTTCCCGCTGTCGAACTGGACCGAACTCGATATCTGGCAGTACATCTTCCTGGAAAATATTGAAATCGTGCCGCTCTATCTTGCTGCGCCGCGTCCGGTGCTGGAGCGCGACGGCATGCTGATGATGGTGGATGACGACCGTATCAATTTGCAGCCTGGCGAAGTGATCAAACAGCGCATGGTGCGCTTTCGCACGCTTGGCTGCTGGCCGCTTACCGGCGCGGTGGAATCCGAAGCGCAGACGCTGCCGGAGATTATTGAAGAGATGCTGGTCTCCACCACCAGCGAACGTCAGGGCCGCGTGATTGACCGCGATCAGTCCGGTTCGATGGAACTGAAAAAACGTCAGGGTTATTTCTAAGGAGACGCAGATGAATACCGTTATTGCACAACAGATTGCCGATCAGGGCGGCGTGGAAGCCTGGCTGACCGCGCAACAGCATAAAAGTCTGCTGCGTTTTCTTACCTGTGGCAGCGTCGACGACGGCAAAAGCACGCTGATCGGTCGCCTGCTGCACGATACGCGCCAGATTTATGAGGATCAGCTCTCCTCGCTGCACAACGACAGCAAGCGTCACGGCACCCAGGGCGAGAAGCTCGATCTGGCGCTGCTGGTGGATGGCCTGCAGGCAGAGCGCGAGCAGGGCATCACCATCGACGTAGCCTACCGCTATTTCTCTACCGAGAAACGTAAATTTATTATCGCCGACACGCCGGGGCATGAGCAGTACACCCGCAATATGGCGACCGGCGCCTCGACCTGCGATCTGGCGATCCTGCTGATCGACGCGCGCAAGGGCGTGCTGGATCAGACGCGTCGTCACAGCTTTATCTCGACGCTGCTGGGCATTAAGCATCTGGTGGTGGCGATCAACAAGATGGATCTGGTGGAGTACAGCCAGCAGACCTACGAGCAGATCAAACAGGACTATCTCGACTTTGCGGCGCAGCTGCCAGAAGACCTGGATATTCGCTTTGTGCCGATGTCGGCGCTGGAGGGCGATAACGTCGCGACGCCGAGCCAGACCATGCCCTGGTACAGCGGCCCGACGCTGCTCGACGTGCTGGAGACCGTCGAGGTGAAACGCGTGGTGGATCAGCAGCCGATGCGCTTCCCGGTACAGTATGTTAACCGTCCGAACCTGGATTTCCGCGGCTATGCGGGCACGCTGGCCTCCGGCGCGGTGAAGGTCGGCCAGCGCGTGAAGGTGCTGCCGTCGGGCGTAGAGTCTACCGTCGCGCGCATCGTTACCTTTGACGGTGACCTTCAGGAAGCGGGCGCGGGCGAAGCTATCACCCTGGTGCTGAAAGACGAGATCGATATCAGCCGCGGCGACCTGCTGGTCGACAGCGACGCCACGCTGGAAGCGGTGCAGTCCGCTACCGTCGATGTGGTGTGGATGGCGGAGCAGCCGTTACAGCCGGGCCAGAGCTACGATATTAAAATCGCCGGTAAGAAAGCGCGCGGCCGCATAGAAAAAATCATTCATCAGGTTGAGATCAATACGCTGGAGAAGCGCGCCGCCGAGACGCTGCCGCTGAACGGCATTGGCCTGGTGGAAATGACCTTCGACGAGCCTATGGTGCTGGATAAATACCAGCAGAACCCGGTGACCGGCGGAATGATTTTTATCGATCGCCTGAGCAACGTCACCGTCGGGGCGGGGATGATCCATCAGCCGCTGAGCGGCGCGGCGCGGCAGGCGGGGGAGTTCAGCGAGTTTGAGTTGGAGCTGAACGCCTTGATCCGACGTCACTTCCCGCACTGGAACGCGCGCGATCTGCTGGGCGGTAAGTAATGGCGCAGCACGACGAAAACGTGGTGTGGCACGACCATCCGGTTACGCGCGACGCGCGTGAACAGCAGCATGGCCATCAGGGCGCGGTGCTCTGGTTTACCGGCCTGTCCGGCTCCGGCAAATCGACGGTCGCCGGCGCGCTGGAGCAGGCGCTGCATCGCCTCGGCGTCAGCACCTATCTGCTCGACGGCGACAACGTGCGTCACGGCCTGTGCCGCGACCTGGGCTTTAGCGACGCGGATCGGAAAGAGAATATCCGTCGCGTCGGCGAAGTTGCGAAGCTGATGGTGGATGCGGGGCTGGTGGTGCTGACCGCCTTTATCTCGCCGCACCGCGCTGAGCGCCAGATGGTGCGCGATATGCTGCCGGAAGCGCGTTTTATCGAGGTCTTCGTCGATACGCCGCTGGCGGTGTGCGAAGCGCGCGATCCCAAGGGTTTGTACAAAAAAGCGCGCGCGGGCGAACTGCGTAATTTTACCGGCATCGACAGCGTCTATGAGGCGCCGGAGCAACCAGAAATTCGCTTAGCGGGCGAACAATTAGTTACAAAACTGACCGCCCAATTGTTAGATCTGCTGCGCCGCCGCGATATCATCAAATCCTGAACAGACAAGCGGCAAATCGAGGCTGATTTGCCGCCTTCGCGTCAACAGGATCTCTATGCAGAATGTTACTCCCATGCTGGCCCGCAAAGATGAAAGCACCCCGGAAGAGCCGCGCTCGACGCTGCCGGGCGGCATCATCGGCTTCCTCTCCTACTGGTGCGCGCTGGCGATCCCCTTTCTGTTGTACGGCTCCAACACGCTTTTCTTCTTCCTTTATACCTGGCCCTTCTTCCTGGCGCTGCTGCCGGTATCGGTGTTGATCGGTATGATCCTCAGCATGGCGCTGCGCGGTAATCTTCTCTGGACGACGCCTGCCACGGCGGTAGCGGTGGTCTGTCTCTTCTGGCTGCTCTTCTCTTTTTTATCCGGCTGGTAACGCTTCCCGATGTATAAACACGTCGGCAGGTTACAAAACTTTACCTGCCTGCCTTCTCGCCATCCTAATCAGAATTTGCGCAGACAGCCGCGAAAGCGCGCCATTTTCACCGCTGGAGTGGAGTCCTGCATAAAGTTATGGGATGATTGAGCCGTTTTTCAGGGGGCGGGGATGGGAAAACTGACGTTACTGCTACTGGTGCTGCTTGGCTGGCTGCAATATTCGCTATGGCTGGGCAAAAACGGTATTCACGACTATACGCGCGTCAATGACGACGTTGCGGTGCAACAGGCAAACAACGCCAAACTTAAAGCGCGTAACGATCAGCTGTTTGCCGAAATTGACGATCTCAATGGCGGTTCTGAAGCGATCGAAGAACGCGCGCGCAATGAGCTGGGCATGATTAAGCCCGGTGAAACCTTCTATCGTCTGGTGCCGGATCAGAACAAACGCAACGCGCAGGCTGCGCAAAACCAACAACGATAACTCATGAACATGTTCTCTTCCCCTGCGGAGGTGATTGCCGTCGTGCCTGCTGCCGGTATCGGCAGCCGCATGCAGGCGACCTGTCCTAAGCAGTATCTGACTATTGGTCAGCAGACGCTTCTGGAACACAGCATTGCACGTCTGTTTTCCCATCCCGCTATCAAACAGGTTATTGTCGCGCTAAGCCCGGACGACGCGCAGTTCGCGTCGCTGCCGCTGGCGCGCGATCCGCGCGTGTTAAGCGTGACGGGCGGCGACACGCGCGCAGAGTCGGTGCTGGCAGGTCTGCGCGCCGCTCAGGGCGCAAGCTGGGTGCTGGTGCACGACGCGGCGCGTCCTTGCCTGCACGCCGACGACCTTGCGCGTCTGCTGCAGGTTCGCGAAACCAGCCATGTCGGCGGTATTCTGGCGGCACCGGTGCGCGATACCATGAAGCGCGGCGAGCCGGGCATCGCCGCCGTCGCTCACACCGTGGAGCGCGAGGATCTCTGGCATGCGCTGACGCCGCAGTTTTTCCCACATCAGTTGCTGACTGCCTGTCTGACACGCGCGCTGGCAGAGGGCGCGACCATTACCGACGAAGCCTCTGCGCTCGAATATTGCGGCTATCATCCGCTGCTGGTCAGTGGACGTAGTGATAACATCAAGGTCACCCGGCCGGAAGATCTGGCGCTGGCGGCATTTTATTTAACCCAGATTCAGTTAAAGGAGAGCGCATGATGCGTATCGGTCACGGTTTTGACGTTCACGCTTTTGGCGGCGAAGGTCCGCTGGTGATTGGCGGCGTGCGAATCCCGTTTGAGCAGGGGTTTATCGCCCATTCCGACGGCGACGTGGCGCTGCATGCGCTGACCGACGCGCTGCTTGGGGCGGTGGCAATGGGCGATATCGGCAAGCTGTTTCCCGATACCGATCCCGCCTATAAAGGCGCAGACAGCCGCGGCCTGCTGCGCGAAGCCTGGCGGCGTATCGCAGAGAAGGGCTACCGCATCGGCAACGTCGACGTCACGCTGATCGCTCAGGCGCCGAAAATGCTGCCTCATGTCCCGCAGATGCGCATCAATATCGCCGAAGACCTGGGCTGCCATATGGATCAGGTTAACGTGAAAGCGACCACCACTGAAAAGCTGGGCTTTACCGGACGCGGCGAAGGCATCGCCTGCGAAGCGGTTGCGCTGCTGTTGAAGGCGGATGCGGCATGACGCTGGCGGATCAGGCTTTTTTACACGGCAAGCCGACCGCGCGCGGCGTAATCAAAGCTAACCCGGAAGATTTCGTGGTGGTGGAAGATCTCGGCTACGGCGCCGATGGCGAAGGCGAACATCTGCTGGTGCGTATCCGCAAAACCGGCGCGAATACCCGCTTCGTGGCGGAAGCGCTGGCGAAGTTCCTCGGCGTGCATCAGCGCGATATGAGCTACGCCGGGATGAAAGATCGTCATGCGGTGACCGAGCAGACGCTCTGTTTCCGTATGCCAGGCAATGCGATGCCCGACCTGAGCGGCTTCACGCTGGAAGGCGTCGAGATCCTTGAGGCGGTGCGCCATAAGCGCAAGCTGCGCATCGGCGCGCTAGCGGGTAACGCCTTCCGCCTTGTGGTGCGCCACATCAGCGACCGTGACGCGGTGGAGTCGCGTCTGGCGCTGATCCGCGACGGCGGCGCGCCAAACTACTTCGGCACGCAGCGCTTTGGACGCGGCGGCAACAACCTGACTATGGCGCAGCAGTGGGCGCAAGGCGAAATCAGCCTGCGCGATCGCAACAAGCGCAGCCTTATCCTCTCTGCGGCGCGCAGCGCGCTGTTTAATCAGGTCACCAGCGCGCGACTGCTGCAACAGGGTTCACTGACGCAGGTGATAGAGGGTGACGCGCTGCAGCTGACCGGGCGCGGCAGTTGGTTCGTCGCTCAGGCCGACGAACTTAGCGAGCTGCAGACGCGCGTCGATAATCATGAACTTCGTATTACCGCGCCGCTGCCGGGACGCGGCGAGCCAGGCCCACACGGCGAAGCGCTCGCCTTTGAGCAGCAATCTCTGGCGGGCGCAGCAGAATTGGTTACACTGCTTGAGCGAGAGCGTGTTGATGCGGCGCGGCGCGCGATGCTGGTGGTGCCGCGCGATCTACGCTGGAGTTGGTGGGACGATGTGACGCTGGAGATGCAGTTCTGGCTGCCGGCAGGCAGTTTCGCCACCAGCGTGATTCGGGAGCTTCTGCAACAGGAAGGTGACGATGCGGATATTGCTGAGTAATGATGATGGGATCCATGCGCCAGGCATACAGACGCTGGCAAAGGCGCTGCGACGTATCGCCGAGGTGCAGGTCGTCGCGCCTGATCGCAATCGCAGCGGCGCATCCAACTCCCTGACGCTGGAGACGCCGCTACGCACCTTTACCCATGAGAACGGCGATATCGCGGTGCAGATGGGTACCCCGACCGACTGCGTTTATCTCGGCGTCAACGCGCTGATGCAGCCGCGCCCGGATATTGTGGTTTCAGGCATTAACGCCGGTCCCAATCTGGGCGACGACGTGATCTACTCCGGCACCGTGGCGGCAGCGATGGAAGGGCGTCATCTCGGCCTGCCCGCGCTGGCGGTATCGCTCAATGGCCTGCAGCATTACGACACGGCGGCGGCGGTGACCTGTGCGATTCTGCAGGCGCTGACGCGCGAGCCGCTGCGCACCGGACGTATTCTTAATATCAACGTGCCGGATCTGCCGCTGGATGAGATCAAAGGCATTCGCGTTACGCGCTGCGGCAGCCGCCATCCCGCCGATCAGGTGATCGCGCAGCAGGATCCGCGCGGCAACACGCTTTACTGGATAGGCCCGCCAGGCGAAAAATTCGATGCTGGCCCGGACACCGATTTCGCTGCGGTGGATCAGGGCTACGTCTCTCTGACCGCGCTGCATGTCGACCTGACCGCTCACAGCGCGCAGAATGTACTTATCGACTGGCTGGAGAAGTCGGAGGTCAGTCTCGTATGGTGAACCGGCGTATCGAAGCGCTGCTGGAGCAGCTGCGCCAGCAGGGCATCCACGATGAGGTCCTGCTAAAGGCGATTGCGGACGTGCCGCGCGAACGTTTTATCGACGAAGCCTTCGAGCATAAAGCCTGGGACAACGTGGCGCTGCCTATCGGTTCCGGCCAGACTATTTCGCAGCCCTATATGGTGGCGCGTATGACCGCGCTGCTGGAGCTGCAGCCCCATTCGCGCGTGCTGGAGATCGGCACCGGTTCGGGCTACCAGACGGCCATTCTGGCGCATCTGGTGGACCATGTTTACTCCGTCGAGCGCATCAAGGGCCTGCAGTGGCAGGCGAAACGCCGTCTTAAACAGCTCGACCTGCATAATGTTTCGACGCGTCACGGCGACGGCTGGCAGGGCTGGCCCGCGCGCGGCCCCTTCGACGCCATTATCGTTACCGCCGCGCCGCCGGAAATTCCGACTGCGCTGATTGCGCAGCTGGATGAAGGCGGCATTATGGTGCTGCCGGTGGGGGACGATCAGCAGGTGCTGAAGCGTCTGCGCCGCCAGGGTGGCGATATTGTTGAAGAGTGCATTGAGCCGGTGCGGTTCGTTCCCCTTGTTCAGGGCGATCTCGCCTGAGATTTTCCCTACGTATTTCTTCACAACTGTTTCATAGCACCATCCTTTTGATCTTGTTACTATCCATTTTCATGCGTAATACGCAGGCTTTAATGCGCCTCACAGAGCTTTGTGCTGGTGTGTTAGCAAGACAGCGTTATTCAGGTTTGCCATCACGGGGGAACAATGAGCACGGGAAGCCCAATATTTCAGTTACGCCGCCTTGCGGCGCTTTCTCTGGTTGGATTTTGGCTGGCAGGCTGTAGTTCAGGCGATAACACACAAGCACCCATTAGCCAGGTTGGAGATAACGGCGGCAGCGGCGGCATGCTTAGCCCGTCAGGCGGCGTTCCATCGACTCCGCGCCAGGGCGGAATGATTAATAATTCCGTACCTTCCGCGCCGCGCAGCGGCGCAATGGTTAGCGGAAGTGATGATAATGTTCAGACGCAAAATGGCCGTATCGTATACAACCGCAGTTATCAGAACATTCCGAAAGGTAGTTACGCGGGCGATACCTATACCGTAAAACGCGGCGATACGCTGTTCTACATCGCCTGGATTACCGGCAACGATTTCCGCGATCTGGCGCAGCGCAACAACGTCCCGGCCCCGTACGGCCTGAATGTCGGCCAGACTTTGCAGGTTGGTAACGGTGCTGGCCAGCCGATTACAGGCGGCAATGCGATTACCGCAGCGGACGCAACTCAGGGTGGCGTCCCGACCGCGCCGCAAATTAAACCAGCGCCTGTTGCACAGCAACCAGTTATTACGTATTCTGATGATTCGGGTAACTCGACTGGTAGCAAATTGTTGCCGTCGAAAGGGACAAATGTTGCAACGACAACAGTTCCCCCCGTGGTTGCCGCACCGCCCACGGTTAGCAGTACAACGAACAGTTCGACGCCGGTTGGAAGCTGGCGTTGGCCGACCGATGGGAAGATTATCGATAACTTCTCTGCCTCTGAAGGGGGGAATAAAGGAATCGATATCGCTGGTTCGCGTGGACAGCCTGTCGTCGCTACCGCATCAGGAAGAGTAGTGTACGCAGGCAACGCGCTCCGGGGTTACGGCAACCTGATCATCATTAAGCACAATGATGATTATCTGAGTGCCTACGCCCACAACGATACAATGCTGGTCCGGGAACAACAGGAAGTTAAGGCGGGGCAAAAAATCGCTACCATGGGTAGCACCGGAACCAGTTCAGTTAGATTACATTTTGAAATTCGTTACAAGGGGAAATCCGTAAACCCGTTGCGTTATTTGCCGCAGCGATAAACCGGCAGAACCCTGCTGTTCTGCCCTGGGATCACGGGTAGGAGCCGCTTATGAGCCAGAATACGCTGAAAGTAAACGAGTTACATGAAGATGCGGAATTCGAGGAGAACGGAGCTGAGGTTTTTGATGAGAAGGCTCTTGTTGAAAACGAACCCAGTGATAACGACGTAGCGGAAGAAGAGTTGTTGTCACAGGGTGCGACGCAGCGCGTTTTGGATGCGACGCAGCTCTATCTCGGGGAGATTGGCTATTCCCCGCTGTTGACGGCAGAGGAAGAGGTTTTCTTCGCTCGCCGCGCATTACGAGGCGATATTCCTTCTCGTCGCCGCATGATTGAAAGTAACTTACGACTGGTGGTAAAGATTGCCCGCCGCTACAGCAATCGTGGTCTTGCGCTGCTTGACCTGATTGAAGAGGGTAATCTCGGTTTAATCCGTGCGGTTGAGAAGTTTGACCCAGAGCGTGGGTTCCGTTTCTCAACTTATGCCACCTGGTGGATTCGTCAGACGATTGAACGGGCGATCATGAATCAAACCCGTACCATCCGTCTGCCGATTCACATTGTTAAAGAGCTGAACGTTTATCTGCGCACCGCGCGTGAACTCTCCCACAAGCTCGACCATGAGCCGAGTGCGGAAGAGATTGCGGAGCAGCTGGATAAGCCAGTTGATGACGTCAGCCGTATGCTGCGTCTCAATGAACGCATCACCTCGGTTGATACGCCGCTGGGCGGTGATTCCGAAAAAGCGCTGCTGGACATTCTGGCCGATGAGAAAGACAACGGTCCGGAAGACACCACGCAGGATGACGATATGAAGCAGAGTATCGTTAAGTGGTTGTTCGAACTGAACGCCAAGCAGCGTGAAGTGCTGGCGCGTCGTTTCGGCCTGCTGGGCTATGAAGCGGCAACGCTTGAGGATGTGGGCCGCGAAATCGGTCTGACCCGCGAGCGTGTACGCCAGATTCAGGTTGAAGGCCTGCGTCGTCTGCGTGAAATTCTGCAGGCGCAGGGTCTGAACATTGAAGCACTGTTTCGTGAGTAACTGACAAAGTTGTAAGTACAAAAAGCGGTGGCGAAAGCCACCGCTTTTTTTTGGCCGCGAGGCGGGCGGCAGAACCAGAAAGGCCTGCCGCCGGCGCGGTTACACCAGCGATTTGAGGCGGTAGATCCACTCCAGCGCCTGACGCGGCGTCAGCGTATCGGGATCCAGCGCCTCAAGCGCTTCGACGGCAGGTGAGGTTTCTTCCACCAGCAGCGGCAGCTGCGAGCCGTCAATGGTCGAAGAGGCCGAGTTGTTTGACAGGGTTTCCAGCTCCTTCAGCTTATTGCGCGCGCGCTTGATGACCTCTTTTGGCACGCCCGCCAGCGCCGCTACCGCCAGTCCATAGCTTTTACTGGCTGCGCCTTCCTGCACGCTGTGCATAAAGGCGATGGTGTCGCCATGCTCCACGGCGTCGAGGTGGACATTAAATACGCCTTCCATTTTCTCCGGGAGCGTGGTCAGTTCAAAGTAGTGCGTAGCGAACAGCGTCATCGCCTTGATGCGGTTCGCCAGGCTCTCCGCGCAGGCCCAGGCCAGCGACAGACCGTCATAGGTTGAGGTGCCGCGTCCAATTTCATCCATCAGCACCAGGCTATGTTCGGTGGCGTTGTGCAGAATGTTGGCGGTTTCTGTCATCTCCACCATAAAGGTTGAGCGGCCCGAAGCGAGATCGTCCGCCGCGCCGATACGGGTAAAGATGCGATCCAGCGGGCCGGCCATCACCTCTTCCGCCGGCACAAAGCTGCCAATCCAGGTCATCAGCGCGATGAGTGCCGCCTGACGCATATAGGTGCTCTTACCACCCATATTGGGGCCGGTAATGATCAGCATGCGGCGCTGCGGCGCCAGCGACAGCGGGTTGGCGATAAAGGGCTCTTTCAATACCTGTTCAACAACCGGATGACGACCGCCGGTAATTTTGAGGCCGGGCTTCTCCTGCAGAGCAGGGCGACAGTAGTTTAGCGTCCAGGCGCGCTCCGCCAGATTGCTCAATACGTCCAGTTCGGCGAGCGCGGCGGCGCTGAGCTGCAGCGCTTCCAGGTGGGACAGTAACTGATCGAACAGCGACTCGTAGAGGCTTTTCTCCAGCGCCAGCGCCTTCCCTTTCGAAGTGAGCACCTTATCTTCGTACTCTTTAAGCTCAGGAATGATATAGCGCTCTGCGTTTTTCAGCGTCTGGCGGCGCACGTAGTGAATAGGCACATGGTCGCTCTGGCCGCGGCTGACCTGAATGTAGTAGCCATGAACGGCGTTAAAGCCGACCTTCAGCGTATCGAGGCCGAGCTTTTCGCGTTCGCGGATCTCCAGCCTGTCCAGATAGTCGCTGGCACCGTCTGCCAGCGCGCGCCACTCATCCAGCTCCGCGTTGTAACCGGGCGCGATGACGCCGCCATCGCGAATAAGCACCGGCGGCGCCTCAATAATCGTCGCCTCAAGCAGCTCACGCAGCTCGGTGAATTCGCCCATTCGCTCGCGCAGACGAATCAGCGCCGTAGATTCTACGTCAGCCAGTAAGGCGTTTAGCTCTGGCAACTGCTGAAAAGCGTGGCGCATACGGGCCAAATCGCGCGGTCGCGCCGTACGCAGCGCCAGACGCGCCAGAATACGTTCCAGATCGCCAACCTGGCGCAGCACCGGCTGTAGCGAATCGCACAGCGGCTGGAGTTCAGCGATGGCGTCCTGACGCTGGTTAATTACCTGCGCATCGCGCAGCGGCATATGCAGCCAGCGCTTGAGCATGCGGCTGCCCATCGGCGTTACGGTTCGGTCCAGCACCGCCGCCAGCGTGTTCTCCGTACCGCCCGCCAGGTTCTGCGTGATCTCCAGATTGCGACGCGTGGCGGCGTCCATAATGATGCTGTCCTGCTGCCTCTCCATGCTGAGCGAGCGGATATGCGGCAGGCTGGTGCGCTGCGTATCCTTGACATACTGCAGCAGGCAACCTGCGGCGCGCAGCGCCTGATGCGCCTGCTCAACGCCAAATCCGTTCAGATCGCGCGTGCCGAACTGCATGTTCAGCTGCTGGCGCGCGGTATCGATCTCAAACTCCCACAGCGGACGACGGCGCAGACCGCGACGTTGCTCAATCAGCGACATTGCCTGGAGGTCTTCCGGATAGAGCAGTTCGGCTGGATTGGTGCGCTGTAGCTCAGCGGCCATGGTTTCGGCGTCCGCCGGTTCGCTCAGGCGAAAACGGCCGGAGCTGATATCGAGCGTGGCGTAACCAAACCCTTGTGGGCTCTGCACAATGGCGGCGAGCAAATTATCGTGACGCTCCTGCAGCAGCGCTTCGTCGCTGATGGTGCCCGGCGTGACGATTCGCACGACTTTGCGTTCAACCGGCCCTTTGCTCAGCGCCGGATCGCCGATCTGCTCGCAGATCGCGACGGATTCGCCCAGCTGCACCAGCTTCGCCAGATAACTCTCTACCGCATGGTAGGGCACGCCAGCCATCGGGATGGGTTCTCCCGCCGACGCGCCGCGTTTAGTGAGCGAAATCTCCAGCAGCTGCGATGCGCGTTTAGCGTCGTCGTAGAAAAGCTCGTAGAAATCGCCCATGCGGTAAAACAGCAGGATGTCAGGGTGTTCCGCCTTCAGGCGCAGATATTGCTGCATCATCGGGGTATGAGCGGTGATGTCCTTATCGACTGATTTGTTCATAAATAATTAGCTCTTAAATCATTCGGTTATTGGGCAAGCCTTGCATCGGACTGCGTGTTCTGGCGTATGTAAAGGGATAAACCCTTTCTAAAACAGAGAGGATGCGCGGGATATTGCGGCCCTGGCTGTGAGATAAGCTGCGTCTGAAAGCCATTATGAAAAGTTGCATCCTGAACATCAAGGCTGCCGCTTTTCCACCGCCTGTCCGGGCGATGCCCGACCAGCCCGAATCCGGGCGCCCGTTACCAGCGACGGGCGAAAACAGGTTATCGCGCGTGACGTTATCAGGCCGCGGCGCAAAAGCCTAACGGAATCCTGCCTGACGAGCAGCCTGTGCGAGGCGCTACGCAAAAAGCAGCAAGCCACAGCATCACTTCAGGCTGTAGAGCAGTAGCGCTTCACCCGCCAGCGCCAGACAGGGGCCAAAAGGCAACGGCAGATGCAATGGACGGCGCATAAACAGGCGCGCCAGCGCAACAGTGATTAAGCCGGTACTGGAGGCGATCAGCAGCAACAGGGGAAGCGGCCGCCAGCCCAGCCAGGCGCCGAGCGCCGCCAGCAGTTTAACATCGCCGCCGCCCAGCGCCTCCTGATGGCGCACTACGCGCCAGAGCCAGGCCAGCAGCCGGAACAGCAGATATCCGCCAGCCGCACCGAAGATAGCCTCTGTCGGGCCGACCTGCGGCAGAATGCCCGATGCCTGAAACAGCAGCCCGAGCCAGAGCAGCGGCAGAGTCAGCGCATCCGGCAGCAGTTGATAACGCAGGTCGATCAGCGACAGCGCCAGCATAAAACCGCTCATAACCAGCGCCGCCAGCAGCGCGCCGTTCCACGGCAGCCACAGAGCAAGCAGCAGGCTTATCGCCATAGCGGCAAACTCGGTCGCAGGATAACGCCAGGAGATCGGCAGGCGACAGTGACGACAGTGACCGCGCAGCCGCAACCAGCCAAGCAGAGGGAGGCAGTCGCCTGCGCGGATGCGCGCTTTACAGCGCGGGCAGTGAGAGCGGGGCAGCAGTAGCGAAAAGCCCGGCTGGGGGCGCAGCACCATCAGCGGCAGGCGGTAAATCACGACGTTGAGAAAGCTGCCGACGCAGAGCGCCAGGACGCCCAGCAGCAGCCAGTAAAAGAGATTATCGCTCATCGGTAGTTATTCCTCTTCCTTGATGCGCCGCTCTTGAGTCAGCTGCTCAAAGGGCACATCCCGATCGCACTTTATCCTTGTCTTTCATCATTGTGTTGAACAGATCGCTGTTTTCAGGCGACTTTGCGAGAGGCTCCTCAGCCAGCAGTGCGCCATTACTGCTTTTTGCCGATGCTTCCTGCGCCGGTTCGCAATTTTTCTCTGGCGCTATTTTTACGTTTCGCCCTGTCCATTCGGTGAGTGAATGTTTACCATAATTCGTTACCTTCACTGCATGCTTATGGATATCAAATGCGTTTTAAGATCAGCTTATTTCCGCTTATTGCCCTACTTGCCGCCTGCAGCAGTAAACCTGAATCCGCGACGCAGGCCGCAACGCTGGCCGCGCCGAAAGGGGGCTTTCTGCTTGAACAGTCCCACGCCGTACAGCCTGTGCTGGGCGACTTTGCCGGGAATCCGGCCGCCGAACAGTTTATCGACCAGATGGTGAAGAAGCATGGCTTCGACCGCCAGCAGCTGCACGCCGTTATCGGGCAGGCCAAAAGGCTGGATTACGTGTTGCGTCTGATGGATCGCCAGGCGCCCGCCTATACGCCACCAGCCGGGCCTAACGGCGCGTGGATCCGCTATCGCAAGCAGTTCATTACGCCGGACAACGTACAAAACGGCGTCGCCTTCTGGAACCAGTATCAGGATGCCTTAACGCGCGCTCAGCAGGTGTATGGCGTGCCGCCGGAGATTATCGTCGGCATTATCGGCGTAGAGACGCGCTGGGGGCGCGTAATGGGTAAAACGCGTATTCTGGATGCGCTCGCCACGCTCTCGTTTAACTACCCGCGCCGCGCCAGCTACTTCAGCAGCGAACTGGAAACCTTCCTGCTGATGGCACGCAACGAAGAGGACGATCCGCTCGATCTGAAAGGATCGTTCGCCGGCGCGATGGGCTACGGCCAGTTTATGCCTTCTTCCTATCAGCAGTATGCCGTGGATTTTAACGGCGACGGCCACGTCAATCTGTGGGATCCGGTAGACGCCATCGGCAGCGTCGCGCACTACTTTAAAGAGCATGGCTGGCGCAGCGGGGAGGGCGTAGCTGTTCCGGCCAGCGGTCAGGCGCCGCTGCTGGAGAACGGTTTCAAAACCAGCTACACGCCGCAAATGCTGGCGGCATCTGGCCTCTCTCCGCAGGGTTCTCTGGACGGTAATAACCAGGTCAGCCTGCTGCGCCTGGATATGGGCACCAGCTACCAGTACTGGTACGGCTTGCCTAACTTCTACGTTATTACCCGCTACAACCACAGCACCCACTATGCGATGGCGGTATGGCAACTGGGCGAGGCGGTCAGCAAAGCGCGCAGCGGCGCCATGTTCTGACAGTTGTCCTTAGCAACAGTAAGGGGATATGATGGCGCCCCTCAGCGTCATCATATCTGTTGTTTCAGGAGCCGTTATGCAATCACTTCCCGCGTGTCCCCTTTGTCAGGCTGATTACAGCTGGCAGGATGGCGACAATCTTAACTGTCCCGCCTGCGGTCATATCTGGTCGCTGAACGAAGGTGAAAGCAACGTGGATCGCCTGGTGGTGCGCGACGCCAACGGCAATCTGCTTGAGGATGGCGACACGGTGACCGTCGTTAAAGATCTCAAAGTGAAGGGTAGCTCCTCCACGCTGAAAATCGGCACGCGCGTTAAGGGGATCCGTCTGGTGGAAGGCGATCATAATATCGACTGCAAGATCGAAGGCTTCGGCCCGATGAAGCTAAAGTCGGAGTTTGTCAAACGCGGATAAAACAAGCGGGCGCGCTGCACCCGCATCCATCTCTTATTCAAACAGCCGGTCGAGCGCCTCGCACTGTTCAGCGCTAAGCGCGCCGCCATAATTGCGCGACTGGCTGGTCATAGAATCAAAACGGCGCGACACCGCGGTTTTGATAGTCGTGACAAAATCCTCTCCGATGGCGTAAATCGCCATCATCCTGCCGATACGCTGCTGAATAGTCGCCAGCGCCGCCAGATCCTGCTCGCGCCACGCCGCCATTGCCGCTGCGAACAACTCCGGCACGATATTGTTCAGGCCTGAAATTACGCCCGCCCCGCCAGCCAGCAGGTTTGGTACCAGATATTCGTCATAGCCCGAAAGAACGGCGAAATCGTCGCGTACCTTTTTGGTCTCCTCAATCAGCGCGCGGTTGTGCGACAGGGAGTCAACCGTATCTTTTATGCCGATAAAGCCAGGCAGCTCTGCCGCCAGCTCGCTGACAAGCGCCGGGCTGAGATCGCAGCCGGTGCGCGCCGGAAAATTGTAGGCGAACCATTTACCGCCGATGCGCTTATCCAGCTCGCGGAAATAGCTCAGTAGCTGACGTGAGGTTTGCCCATAGTAATAGGGCGGCAGCACCATCACCGCGTCAAAATTGTTTTTCCATGCCGCCTCGGCCAGCTCCAGCATATCCGGTACGCAGGTGCTGGAGATATTGGCGACCATGCTGAGCGGCGAGAGCTGGCGCGCTTCACGAATAAGCAGCAAACGTTCCTGCTGCGTCAGGGAGGCAAATTCGCCAATGCTGCCCATCAGCAGTAAGGTATTAATGCCTGACGTGTTCAGTCGGGCGAAGTGGCAACCCAGCGCATCAATATCTGGCTGCCCTTGTTGCGTAAAAGGCGTAACGGAGGGGCACCATACGCCGGAAAATGCGGGTTGCGAGATCATAAACGCTCCTGAATGTGAAAAATGAAACGTTGTTTTAACTTAATGCGCAGCGTGACTGCTTGCCACCGCGGCGCGCAAAATTGGGCAACGCATCGCATTTTTCCGCTTCGGACACGCTTTTGAGCTAACGCAGAGGTCAAATATGCAGGACTGGAATCCTCAACTCTATCGGCAATTCGAATCTGAAAGAACGCGACCTGCGCAGGAACTGCTGGCGCGCATACCCGTTACCGATGTGCGCTTCGCCACGGATCTCGGATGCGGTCCGGGCAACAGCACTGAGCTGCTGGCGCGCGCCTGGCCTGACGCGCAGATTTACGGGCTGGACAGTTCAGAGGCGATGCTGGCGCAGGCGCGTGAAAGGCTGCCTGGCTGCACGTTTTTCAAAGAGGATATCCGGCGCTGGCGGGCGACAGAGCCGCAGCAGGTGATTTATGCCAATGCCTCGCTGCAGTGGCTTGACGAGCACGACAGGCTATTGCCGCATCTGGCGAGTCAGCTGGATAGCGGCGGCGCGCTGGCGATACAGATGCCGGATAACCTGCAGGAGCCTACGCATCGCCTGATGCGTGAAATCGCCGCGTGCGATCCCTGGCGTCAGCGTATCGGCGAGGTGGAGCGTAAAAAGTTGCTTAGCGGCGAGCGCTATTACGATCTTCTGGCACAGGCGGGCTGCGTGGTGGATCTCTGGCGCACCACCTACTACCACATCATGGCGGATGCGCAGGCGATCGTCGACTGGCTGAAAGCGACCGGGCTGCGGCCGTTTCTCAATGCGCTTGAGCCTGACGAGCAGCCGCGCTTTCTGGAACAGTATCGTCAGGCGCTGCAGCAGGCTTATATGCCACGCGCCGACGGTCGCATTTTGCTGGCTTTCCCACGTCTTTTTATCGTAGCGGTGAAAAAGGCGTCGTAACGCTGAGAGATGATGCGCAAAGGCGGCAGGCTTTATGCCGGATGGGTTGAAAATGCTCTGCTTCTGCACCATGTTCTCTTTACTGAGCAGAAAGGATGAGATGCTATGAATGACCTGGAATTACAGCGTCTGAGCGCGGCAGTCGGCGAGCGTCTCAAGGCGAAAAGCGCGACGGTTACCTGCGCTGAATCCTGTACGGGCGGCTGGATCGCTAAGGTGTTTACCGATATCAGCGGCAGCTCCGCCTGGTTTGAACGCGGTTTCGTTACTTACAGCAACGGCGCCAAGCAGGAGCTGGTGGGCGTCTCAGCGGCTTCGCTTGCGCAGTATGGCGCGGTGAGCGAGGCTGTAGTGCGCGAGATGGCGCAGGGCGCGCAGCATGCCGCGCAGGCGGACTATGCGGTGTCGGTCAGCGGCATTGCCGGGCCGGACGGCGGCAGCGCGGGAAAACCGGTCGGCACCGTGTGGTTCGGCTTCGCTGCGCCGGATGGTGTAGTGACCGCTAAACGCCAGCAATTTCAAGGGGATCGCGAGGCGGTTCGTCGTCAGTCCGTGGCGTTCGCGCTGCAGACATTACAGGACGATTTTTTGGCAAATTAAGCTTGATACTGTATGACTATACAGTATAATTAGCAGCAACAGAAAGCGAGCAGGCATTTGTAGCGTGCTTACCCCCGTATGAGTCAGGAGTAGAAATGGCAATTGACGAAAACAAACAGAAGGCTTTAGCTGCTGCGCTGGGCCAGATTGAAAAGCAATTCGGTAAAGGCTCCATCATGCGTCTGGGTGAAGACCGCTCAATGGACGTAGAAACTATTTCTACCGGTTCGCTTTCACTGGATATCGCGCTGGGCGCCGGCGGTTTGCCGATGGGCCGTATCGTCGAGATTTATGGACCGGAATCTTCCGGTAAAACCACCCTGACGCTGCAGGTTATTGCCGCAGCGCAGCGCAAAGGCAAAACCTGTGCCTTTATCGATGCTGAACATGCGCTGGATCCGGTTTACGCGAAAAAGCTCGGCGTTGACATCGACAATCTGCTCTGTTCACAGCCCGATACCGGCGAGCAGGCGCTGGAGATTTGTGACGCGCTGGCGCGTTCAGGCGCAGTAGACGTTATCATCGTCGACTCCGTAGCGGCGCTGACGCCGAAAGCGGAAATCGAAGGTGAAATCGGCGACTCTCATATGGGCCTTGCGGCGCGTATGATGAGCCAGGCGATGCGTAAGCTGGCGGGTAACCTGAAGCAGTCCAACACGCTGCTGATCTTTATCAACCAGATCCGTATGAAAATTGGCGTGATGTTTGGTAACCCGGAAACCACTACCGGTGGTAACGCGCTGAAGTTCTACGCTTCCGTTCGTCTTGATATCCGCCGTATCGGCGCGATTAAAGAGGGCGACGAAGTGGTTGGTAGCGAAACCCGCGTTAAAGTGGTGAAGAACAAAATCGCCGCGCCGTTTAAGCAGGCTGAGTTCCAGATCATGTACGGCGAAGGCATCAACACCTTCGGTGAGCTGGTAGACCTGGGCGTGAAGTACAAGCTGGTCGAAAAAGCCGGTGCCTGGTACAGCTATAACGGCGACAAGATTGGTCAGGGTAAAGCGAACGCCACCAATTTCCTTAAGGAAAATCCGGCAATCGCTAACGAACTGGATGTGAAACTGCGCGATATGCTGCTGAACAGCGCAGCAGCAGAAGCGGGTGCTGCTGAAGCGCCAGCAGACGCGCTGGAAGATGCAGCCAGCGAGACGAACGAAGACTTCTAACCCTGTGCGGGAGTGGGCAACCACTCCCGTTTTTCGTTTTAGCAACCCTCTCTTTCTTTCCTCTCCGTTCTGCCGCCATAATTCCCTTCTGATTGAGCAAGGTGAGTCCTATGTCTGAACAACCGCAACCCAGGGAAATCCCTTTTCCACGTCTGCTCGATCGCGCTATGCGCATTCTGGCGCAGCGCGATCACAGTGAAGCGGAGCTGCGCAGAAAACTACAGCAGTCAGTGCAGCGCGCGGCCTTTATCCAGCAGAGTGAACCGGAAATCATCACCGACGCGCAGCTGGATAAGGTAATCGGCTGGTGTCAGGAAAATGGCTGGCTCAATGAGGCACGCTTTACCGAACGTTTTATCCAGAGCCGCAGCCGTAAAGGATATGGCCCGCAGCGCATCCGGCTGGAGCTGGGACAGAAAGGCGTGGCACGCCCTGAAATTGATATCGCCATGGAAGCCTGTGAAATTGACTGGAGCGCCTGCGCCGCACAGCTGGCGGAGCGCAAATTTGGCCTCCCTTTGCCAACGGAGTGGAAGGCCAAAGCGAAAGTTCAGCGTTATTTGCAGTCAAAAGGCTTTTTCATGGAGGATATTCAGGCCGTTTTCAGAAATTTTGACGACTGAAAGCCGCGCGGGGTTTTACTTCCCTGTGAAGAAAATTTATCTTATTCCCACTTTTTTGTTCCACTGAACGGAAAGCTGCGCGGATGCGGCTTGTCTGACAGAACGGAACTTTCGTTAGCGTGATTCCAGGATATATATGAGCAAGAGCACTGCTGAGATCCGTCAAGCGTTTCTCGACTTTTTCCATAGCAAGGGACATCAGGTTGTAGCCAGCAGCTCCCTCGTACCGAATAACGACCCGACGCTGCTGTTCACCAACGCCGGTATGGTCCAGTTTAAGGATGTCTTCCTCGGCCAGGACAAGCGCGACTATTCGCGTGCGACCACGTCGCAGCGCTGTGTGCGCGCCGGTGGCAAGCACAACGATCTGGAAAACGTCGGCTATACCGCACGTCACCACACTTTCTTTGAAATGCTGGGCAACTTCAGCTTCGGCGACTATTTCAAGAAAGAGGCGATTGCTTATGCCTGGGAACTGCTGACGGGAGAAACCTGGTTCGCTCTGCCGAAAGAGCGTCTGTGGGTTACCGTCTATGAAACTGATGACGAAGCCTACGACATCTGGGCCAACGATATCGGCGTTCCGCGCGAGCGCATTATTCGTATTGGCGACAACAAAGGCAGCGCTTACGCCTCTGACAACTTCTGGCAGATGGGCGATACCGGCCCTTGTGGCCCCTGCAGCGAAATTTTCTACGATCATGGCGATCATATCTGGGGCGGCCCGCCGGGAAGCCCGGAAGAAGATGGCGATCGCTATATAGAGATCTGGAATATCGTCTTTATGCAGTTCAACCGTCAGCCGGACGGCACTATGCTGCCGCTGCCGAAGCCGTCGGTTGATACCGGCATGGGACTGGAGCGTATCTCCGCTGTGCTGCAGCACGTCAATTCCAACTATGAAATTGATCTGTTCGCAAAACTGATCAAAGCGGTAGCGGAAGTGACCGGCGCGACCGATCTCAGCAATAAATCGCTGCGCGTTATTGCCGACCATATCCGCTCTTGCGCCTTCCTGATCGCCGACGGCGTTATTCCGTCTAACGAAAACCGTGGTTACGTGCTGCGCCGCATCATTCGTCGCGCGGTTCGTCACGGCAATATGCTGGGTGCGAAAGAGGCATTCTTCTACAAGCTGGTTGCGCCACTGGTTGAGGTGATGGGCGCCGCGGGCGAAGATCTGAAGCGTCAGCAGAGCCAGGTAGAAAACGTACTCAAGACCGAAGAAGAGCAGTTCGCTAAAACGCTGGAGCGCGGTTTGACGCTGCTGGACGACGAACTGGCGAAACTGCAGGGCGATACGCTGGATGGCGAGACCGTTTTCCGTCTTTACGATACCTTTGGCTTCCCGGTTGACCTGACGGCCGACGTCTGCCGTGAGCGTAACCTGAAAATTGACGAAGCGGGCTTTGAAAAAGCCATGGAACAGCAGCGCCAGCGCGCACGCGAGGCGAGCGGTTTCGGCGCTGACTACAGCAACGTCATCAGTATCGACGCGGCTTCAGCGTTTAAAGGCTATGACCAGCTTGACCTGACGGCTACCGTTAAGGCGATCTACGTTGACGGCGTCGCGGTAGAAGAGGTTGCTGCGGGACAGGAAGCGGTCGTGGTGCTGGACGAAACGCCATTTTACGGTGAATCTGGCGGGCAGGTAGGCGATACGGGCCTGCTGAAAGGGAAGAATGCTGAATTTAACGTTCAGGATACACAAAAATATGGTCAGGCTATTGGCCATATCGGTAAGCTGACGGCTGGTCATCTGCGTATCAGCGATCGCGTTGAGGCGCAGGTTGATGAAGCGCGCCGCGCGCGCATTCGTCTGAACCACTCCGCAACGCATCTGCTGCACGCGGCGCTGCGTCAGGTTCTTGGCGAACATGTGGCGCAGAAAGGCTCTCTGGTCAACGATAAATACCTGCGTTTCGACTTCTCACATTTCGAAGCGATGAAACCGCAGGAAATTCATCAGGTCGAAGAGATCGTCAACGCGCAGATTCGTCGCAACCTGCTGGTTGAAACCGACGTGATGGATATTGACGCGGCCAAAGGCAAGGGTGCGATGGCGCTGTTCGGCGAGAAATACGATCAGCGCGTGCGCGTGCTGACCATGGGTGATTTCTCTATCGAGCTGTGCGGCGGCACGCACGCAGCGCGTACTGGCGATATCGGCCTGTTCCGCATTCTGAGCGAGTCCGGTACTGCCGCAGGCGTACGTCGTATTGAAGCTGTAACCGGTGAGGGTGCGCTGGCGCAGGTTTATGCGCAAAGCAGCCAGCTAAATGAGATCGCTCAGCTGGTGAAAGCCAATAGCAGCAATCTGAATGACAAAGTGCGCGGTCTGGTCGATCACGTACGTGCGCTGGAGAAAGAGCTGCAGCAGCTGCGCGATCAGCAGGCTGCGCTTGAAAGCGCTTCGCTGAGCAGCAAGGCGATCGACATCAAGGGCGCGAAGCTGCTGGTAAGCGAGCTGAGCAACGTTGAGCCGAAAATGTTGCGCACCATGGTTGACGATCTGAAGAACCAGCTGGGTTCGGCGGTGATTGTGCTGGCGACCGTAGCGGAAGGAAAAGTGTCGTTAATCGCGGGCGTGACTAAAGATTTGACTGACCGTGTAAAAGCGGGCGAGCTGGTGGGCGAGCTGGCGCAGCAGGTCGGCGGTAAAGGCGGCGGGCGTCCAGATATGGCGCAGGCTGGCGGTACCGATGCGCAGGCGCTGAAAGGCGCGCTGGCGGGCGTTGAAAGCTGGGTCAACAGTCGCCTGTAGCAAACTAGAACAATGCATCGTGAAAAGCGCCAGGAACTGAAGTTCCGGCGCTTTTTAATACGATGTGCATCAGGTAATGACAAAGTCAGGTCGATGTAGTGTATTTCGGCTAAACTAACTATCAGCGGAATGTATTGGCGTAGCGACGTACATTGGTGTATTTGTCATAGTCAATGTTCAGCGTTAAATGATGGATAATGCCGGGAGCCCGAACAGAGCCCGACTCTTTTAATCTTTCAAGGAGCAAAGAATGCTTATTCTAACTCGTCGAGTTGGTGAAACCCTCATGATTGGCGATGAGGTGACTGTAACGGTGCTGGGAGTGAAAGGTAACCAGGTTCGTATCGGTGTGAACGCGCCAAAAGAGGTCTCAGTGCATCGCGAAGAGATTTATCAGCGCATTCAGGCCGAAAAAACTCAGCAAACGAGTTACTAACGGATTCAGCGCCTCGCAGTTTTTTGCGAGGCGCGACCGCTTTCCCACACTTCTTCTCTTTTTTCCCGCTTCGTTTCTTCTGATTATTTTCCCGCTTGCCTGCTTTTACTGTTGATAAATCACTCTTTTTGTCGGCAAATTGCCCCAATTGAGCGTCATTTGTGCAAACGATCAGGCGGTGGGAAAAATTGTTTGACTTATAAATGCGGGAAAGTAATATGTGCGCCACGCAGTGCCGATGAGCGGAAACAAAGTTCAGAAGCACAGTTCGCAAGAACGCGTAAGGTGAGGTGGCCGAGAGGCTGAAGGCGCTCCCCTGCTAAGGGAGTATGCGGTCAAAAGCTGCATCCGGGGTTCGAATCCCCGCCTCACCGCCATTTTCTGATGCATCCGTAGCTCAGCTGGATAGAGTACTCGGCTACGAACCGAGCGGTCGGAGGTTCGAATCCTCCCGGATGCACCATCTGGAAAATGCGAAAGTAAGTGAAAGAGTCGTTCCTTTCTCGGTGAGTTGTTAGCACCCTGCGTTGTACAAGAATTATTTATGCATCCGTAGCTCAGCTGGATAGAGTACTCGGCTACGAACCGAGCGGTCGGAGGTTCGAATCCTCCCGGATGCACCATATCTCAGGATATGGGCAAGGCACCTCAAAGCGAGATGCGTTAATTCCTGGCACTTCCTGGTTGTCTGATTTATCCCCCTGCAAAACGATTTCTCAATGCATCCGTAGCTCAGCTGGATAGAGTACTCGGCTACGAACCGAGCGGTCGGAGGTTCGAATCCTCCCGGATGCACCATCTCTTCAGATACGAAAGAGTGCCTCGAACGGTTATGGCATGACACATTGCCTGACAGTACGATTATCCTTCTGGATGCACCCTGTCTCTGGATATGAAAAAGTTTTACCCCTGCAAGACGATTTCTCAATGCATCCGTAGCTCAGCTGGATAGAGTACTCGGCTACGAACCGAGCGGTCGGAGGTTCGAATCCTCCCGGATGCACCATCTCTTCAGTTACGCAAAAAGAGCGCGAACTGATATGGCGAGGCGAAAGCCGAGCATTTCTCCCCGATAAACCTTCTTCGCGAAATCCTTTTTACAACACGCTTATTCTCCTTGCGCGCTTACCATTCGCCGCTCTGACAAAACCCAAACCTACTGAAATTTCCGGCAATTACGCCCGGCACCGCCCGATCACCTTTTTCTGAAAAGAAAAAATGCTAATGCTTTCAAAGCATTTGCTGTTCATGCCACCTGGCGACAACCTGTCCGCATTACGCTAAAGTAAGGGCACATTTGTTGAGTGTCCGGAGTGGGGATGTACGATCAATATGACGCACTGATTTTCGATATGGACGGCACGATCCTGGATACCGAGCCGACACATCGAAAAGCGTGGCATCAGGTACTGGGACGATATGAGCTGACGTTAGACGAATCGCAAATGGTTGGTTTCAACGGCGCGCCCACCTGGCGGCTCGCGCAATTTATTATCGAAAAAAACCACTCCTCTCTCGATCCGTATCAGCTCGCCGCTGAAAAAACCGCGGCGGTTAAAGCCATGCTGCTGGATAACGTTCGACCGCTTCCACTGATGGAGGTGGTGAAGGCCTGGCATGGCCGGCGTCCAATGGCGGTCGGCAC
The DNA here is from genome assembly GCF_022346905.1 of Pantoea sp. ACRSB. NCBI lineage: Bacteria > Pseudomonadati > Pseudomonadota > Gammaproteobacteria > Enterobacterales > Erwiniaceae > Pantoea > Pantoea sp. ACRSB. The sequence continues at coordinate 340,435 of NZ_JAKRNL010000005.1, forward strand.
CGGAAGCGAACACAGCATGGCGGATGCGCTGCTCAAGCAGCTGGGCGTCCGTGACCTCTTCACAGCCGTAGTAGGCGCCGATGATGTCGAGCGTCATAAACCTGAACCCGATACGTTTTTACGCTGTGCAGCGCTGATGGGTGTCGCTCCAACGCGCTGTGTGGTGTTCGAAGACGCCGATTTTGGCGTGCAGGCGGCGAAAGCGGCCGGTATGGATGTGGTTGATGTGCGCTTGCTGTGAGTGACGTTCTGGCGCTTGCTTCTCTGTTTGGCAGCAGTTTTCTCAGCGCAACCCTGCTACCAGGAAGTTCTGAGGCGCTGCTGATTGCATTACTGGTCGCCAAAAAGGCGTCCGTTTATGGATTGATTGTCGCTGCATCAGTGGGTAATACGCTGGGCGGCATCACTAATATTTTTCTTGGTCGCTTACTGCCGTTGAAACGGCAGGGGCGATGGCATGACACAGCAATAACGTGGTTGCACCGAATGGGACCTGCAGCGCTGCTGCTGAGCTGGCTACCGGTTATCGGCGACCTGCTCTGCGTGCTCGCAGGCTGGTTGCGCTTTGCCTGGCTTCCGGTCCTGGTGTTTCTCGCCGTCGGGAAAACGCTGCGTTATATCGTTATCGCGACCGCCACCTTACAGGGTTTGCAATGGTGGCATTGATTCGCACAGATTCGAGGCTAGGGTTAACATTATGCTGAACAAAAATAAATTACTGTCCCAGCGGGAGGTTAATGTGATCCCGGACGTATCTAAAGCGCTCTCCTGGCTGGAGGCGCATCCCAATGCCTTGAAAGGTATTGGTCGCGGCATTGAACGCGAAACGCTGCGCGTGAAGCCTGATGGTCATCTGGCTGAAAGCCGTCATCCCGATTCTCTGGGATCGGCGCTGAAGCATGACTGGATTACCACCGATTTCGCAGAGACGCTGCTGGAATTTATCACGCCGGTAGATCAAAACATCGACCATATGCTGGCATTCCTGCGCGATATTCATCGCCATGTGGCGCGAGAGCTGGCTGATGAGCGCATGTGGCCTTTTAGTATGCCTTGCCTGATTGACGATGCCGATCGCATTGAGCTGGCGCAGTACGGCAGTTCCAATATTGGCCGCATGAAGACGCTCTATCGTCAGGGGCTGAAAAACCGCTACGGCGCCCTGATGCAGACGATCTCCGGCATTCACTATAACTTCTCGCTGCCGCTGAGCTTCTGGCAAGAGTGGGCGGACGTTAAAGACGCCGAGAGCGGAAAAGAGACGATTTCTGCCGGTTACCTGCGCCTGATCCGCAACTACTATCGTTTCGGCTGGGTCATTCCCTATCTGTTCGGCGCCTCGCCGGCAATCAGCTCCAGCTTCCTGCAGGGACGCGAAAGCAAGCTGCCGTTTGAAACCGACGGCAAAGATTCACTGTGGCTGCCCTATGCGACCTCGCTGCGTCTTAGCGACCTTGGCTACACCAATAAATCGCAGAGCGGCCTCGGTATTACCTTTAACTCGCTTGAAGGCTACGTTAAGGCATTAAAAGCCGCTATCAAAACCCCGTCTGAAGAGTACGCCGCGATGGGCACGAAAGACGCGGAGGGCAACTGGCTGCAGCTCAACACCAACGTTCTGCAGATTGAAAATGAGCTTTATGCCCCGATCCGTCCGAAGCGCGTTACGCGTTCTGGCGAAGCGCCCTCCGATGCGCTGCTGCGCGGCGGTATCGAATATATTGAAGTGCGCTCGCTCGACATTAATCCGTTCTCAGCTGTCGGCGTCGACGCGAACCAGGTGCGTTTCCTCGATCTTTTCCTGATCTGGTGTACTCTGGCCGATGCGCCGGAAATGAGCGCCGATGAACTGCTGTGTAGCCGTAAAAACTGGAACCGCGTCGTGCTGGAAGGGCGCAAGCCGAATCAGATGATTTCGGTCGGCTGTAGCGAAACCGAACATCCGCTGGTTGAGGTAGGTAAAGCGCTGTTCGCCGATCTGCATCGCGTGGCGGAAGTGCTCGACAGTAATCAGGGCAGCACGCAATATCAACAGGTTTGCGATCAACTGGTGGCATCCTTTGACGATCCTGAGCTAACCTATTCGGCGCGCATACTGCAGGCGATAAAAGAGAACGGCGTGACCGGTACCGGCATCGCCCTGGCGGAACAGTATCGTCATATGCTGTGCGAAGAGCCGCTGGAAGTCGTAAGCGAAGAAGATTTTACGCGTCAGGCGCTCGAGTCAGTTGCGGCGCAGAAAAAGCTGGAAGAGGAAGATGCGCTCGATTTTGAAGCTTATCTTGCCAGTCGCGAAGGTTAGAAAAGAAAAAGGCCACATCAATGTGGCCAAATTAACATCTCTGTTGTCAGGGATGATGATAACAAATGCGCGTCTTTCATATATTCAGACGCTGGGCGAACAGAAAAGTTTCATCGTTTATAAAAAAATTCTCAAAACAGGAGGTGACGTATGCCACTACTGGACAGTTTTACCGTTGACCATACCATTATGGCCGCGCCCGCAGTGCGTGTTGCGAAGACCATGAAAACTCCCCATGGCGATACCATCACCGTTTTTGACCTGCGTTTCTGCCGTCCCAACAAAGAGATCCTGACCGAGCGCGGCATTCATACGCTTGAGCATCTGTTTGCGGGCTTTATGCGCAACCATCTTAACGGCGACGGCGTAGAAATCGTGGATATCTCGCCGATGGGTTGCCGTACCGGTTTCTATATGAGCCTGATCGGCACGCCGGACGAGCAGCGCGTCGCCAGCGCGTGGAAAGGGGCAATGGAAGATGTTCTGAAGGTGAAAGACCAGAATCAGATCCCTGAGCTGAACGAATATCAGTGCGGTAGTTATAAGCTGCATTCGCTGGATGAAGCGCAGCAGATTGCGCGCAACGTACTGGCGCATGACATCGGCGTAAACCGCAATGAAGATCTGAAGCTGCCGCAAGAGAAGCTGCAAGAGCTGCATATCTAGTCGTTGCACGCGCAGCAAAAAAAACGCCGCATCGTTGCGGCGTTTTTTATGGGCGGGCGTCAGGAGCCGATAGAGGTTTTAAGCGGCGTGCGCGGCGTAATGCGCACCTGCTTCACCATATTGTCCTGTACGTCGAGAATATCAACGGCGTAGTTCGACAGCTCGACGCGGGTGTTGATCTCGGGGATCTCCTCCAGCGCCTCCAGCAGCATGCCGTTAATGGTGCGCGCTTCCTGCTCTGGCAGATGCCAGTTAAAGGCCTTATTGATTTCACGCACGTTAGCGCTGCCTTCCACCAGCACCGAACCATCATTTTGCGGCATCACCTCTTCCGCCAGCGTTGGCGACATAGACGTGGTGAAGTCGCCGACGATCTCTTCCAGGATATCCTCAATGGTCACCAGGCCTTTGATGTCGCCATACTCATCCACCACCAGACCGACTTTCTTCTTGTTGCGCTGGAATTTAACTAGCTGGATATTTAGCGGCGTACCTTCCGGCACGTAGTAAATCTCATCGGCCGCCCGCAGCAGCGTCTCTTTATTAAACTCTTTTTTCTCCGTCATGGTGCGCCAGGCTTCACGCACGCGCAGCATGCCGACGCAGTCGTCCAGCGAGTCGCGGAACAGCACGATGCGACCATGAGGCGAATGGCTGAGCTGGCGCATCACCGATTTCCAGTCGTCGTTGATATTGATGCCGACGATATCGTTGCGCGGCACCATAATGTCGTCAACGCTCACTTTCTCCAGATCGAGCACTGAAAGCAGCATGTCCTGATTGCGACGCGACATCAGGCTGCGCGACTCATAAACGATGGTACGCAGCTCCTCTTTGCTCAGCGCCGAGTTGCTGGCGCTCTCGGTTTTGATGCCGACCATACGCATCAGCAGGCGGGTAATGGTGTTCAGCAGCCAGACGATCGGCAGCATGATGTACTGCAGCGGCACCAGTAGAAAACTGCTGGGATAAGCGACCTTCTCTGGGTAGAGCGCGGCGATGGTTTTCGGCAGCACTTCGGCAAACACCAGCACGACAAAGGTCAGGATACCGGTCGCGATCGCCACGCCAGCATCGCCATAGAGGCGCATGCCAACGATGGTCGCCAGCGACGAGGCGAGAATATTCACCAGGTTATTGCCGATCAGCACCAGGCTCAGCAGGCGATCGGGACGGCGCAGCAGGCCTTCGACCCGGCGCGCGCTGCGCTGGCCGTTTTTGGCCTGATGACGCAGCTTATAGCGGTTAAGCGTCATCATGCCGGTTTCGGACCCGGCGAACCAGGCGGACACCAGTACCATGACGACCAGCGTGATAATCAATGTGGTGGTTGAAACATGTTCCAACGCGGGAGTTCCTTTTATTAAGACGAGTGAGTCAGCAGGTGCTGTAAGATACGACTGCCGAAGTAGGCCATAGTCAACAGCAGCGCGCCGCCGCAGTTGAACCACACTACGCGACGTCCGCGCCAGCCTTCATGATAGTGTCCCCAGAGCAAAACGATATAGACGAACCAGGCCAGAATAGAGAGCACCGCTTTATCGACGTTCTCGGCGCTGAACAGGTTATGCATATAAAACAGGCCGGTGCAGAGCACCAGCGTCAGCAGCACTACGCCGATCTGGGTGATATGAAACATTTTACGCTCAATGCTCAACAGCGGCGGCATATCCTGGGTAAAGGCCAGCTTTTTGTTCTTGAGCTGATAGTCGATCCACGCCAGCTGCAGCGCATAAAGCGCTGCGATGATCAGCGTCGCATAGGCGAACAGCGACAGGCCGATATGGATCATCATGCCCGGCGTGGTTTCAAGATGGGTGATAAAGGCGTTGGGCACAAAGGTGGCGAACGCCAGATTGATCAGCGCAAAGCTGTAGACGATAGGCAGCAGTAGCCAGCCGCGATTGCGCGAGGCGACAATCGTCATAATGGCGCAGATAAGCAGGCTGACCAGCGAACCGATATTGAGCAGGCTGAGATTCTGCCCGCTGTCGACGGCAAATATCCGCTGCTGCAGCGCCACGGCATGCGCCACCAGCGCGACGCAGGCGGAAAGCACCGCCATTCGCCGCCATCCACTGTTACGTTTCAACAGGCTGGGAATAATCAGTGCGAGACTCAGAGAGTAGGCGAACAGCGCCAGAAGCGAGAAAACGGACATAGATCCTTACAGGTATCAGTCAGATGAAAGGAAAAGGGCAGTATAGCGCCAGCAGAAGCCGCCTCCAACCGATCTAAGGAGCAATAGCAGAGATCGTTGCAGCTTCGTGTTATAATCCGCCGCATTATGCCGATCAGGCGCCTCGCGATTTTTTCTGAGTGAGAGAGAATGTTTGATAATTTAACCGATCGTTTGTCGCAAACCCTGCGCAATATCAGCGGCCGCGGAAGGCTGACAGAAGACAATATTAAAGACACGCTGCGCGAAGTGCGTATGGCGCTGCTGGAAGCGGACGTTGCGCTGCCGGTCGTGCGTGACTTTATCAACCGCGTCAAAGAGAGCGCGGTGGGTCACGATGTTAACAAAAGCCTGACGCCGGGTCAGGAGTTCATCAAGATCGTCCGCAACGAGCTGGTTACGGCGATGGGCGACGAGAATAACGCGCTTAACCTGGCCGCGCAGCCGCCGGCCGTGGTGCTGATGGCGGGTCTGCAGGGTGCGGGTAAAACCACCAGCGTCGGCAAACTGGGTAAATTCCTGCGTGAGAAGCACAAGAAGAAAGTGCTGGTTGTCTCTGCGGACGTTTATCGCCCGGCGGCGATCAAACAGCTTGAAACGCTGGCGCAGCAGGTCGGCGTCGATTTTTGCCCGTCCGACCTCAGCCAGAAGCCGGTCGACATCGTTAAGAACGCGCTGAAAGAAGCGAAGCTGCAGTTCTACGACGTACTGCTGGTGGATACCGCGGGTCGTCTGCACGTCGACGAAGCGATGATGGACGAGATCAAACAGGTACATGCCGCGATTAATCCGGTAGAGACGCTGTTTGTTGTCGACGCCATGACCGGTCAGGATGCGGCGAACACGGCGAAAGCCTTTAACGAAGCGCTGCCGCTGACCGGCGTGATCCTGACGAAAGTGGACGGCGACGCGCGCGGCGGTGCGGCGCTGTCGATTCGTCACATTACCGGCAAGCCTATCAAGTTTATGGGCGTCGGCGAGAAGACCGAAGCGCTGGAGCCGTTCTATCCCGATCGTATCGCCTCACGTATCCTCGGCATGGGTGACGTGCTGTCGCTGATTGAGGATATCGAGAGCAAGGTTGACCGCGATCAGGCGGAGAAGCTGGCTAAGAAGCTTAAAACCGGCGACGGCTTCGACCTCAACGACTTTCTTGAGCAGCTCAAGCAGATGCGCAATATGGGCGGCATGGCGAGCCTGATGGGCAAACTGCCGGGCATGGGCCAGCTGCCGGACAACGTGAAGTCGCAGATGGACGACAAGGTGCTGGTGCGTATGGAGGCGATTATCAACTCCATGACGCGCAAAGAGCGTGAAAAGCCGGAGATTATCAAAGGCTCGCGCAAGCGTCGCATCGCCACCGGCGCTGGCATGCAGGTGCAGGACGTTAACCGCTTACTTAAGCAGTTCGACGATATGCAGCGCATGATGAAGAAAATGAAGAAGGGCGGCATGGCGAAAATGATGCGCAGCATGAAAGGCATGATGCCCCCAGGATTCCCCGGACGCTAAGCGTTCGGCAATAAAAGCCCGAAAGGTTGCGCTCACAGGTTGCTTTTTGCGCCGAAATGAGTAAAATTTTCGGGCTTTTTATACAGCACCCGGGCCCCGTTCCTCGATGGGGCCCGGTTGTTTTATTAACTTAAGAGGATGTTATGGTAACAATTCGTTTGGCACGTCACGGCGCGAAAAAGCGTCCGTTCTATCAGGTCGTCGTTACTGACAGCCGCAATGCACGTAACGGTCGCTTCATCGAGCGCGTAGGCTTCTTCAACCCGATCGCTTCTGGTCAGGCTGAAACTCTGCGTCTGGACCTGGACCGCATCGAGCACTGGGTTGGCCAGGGCGCAACGCTTTCAGATCGCGTTAACGCGCTGATCAAAGAAGCAAAAAAAGCAGCTTAATCTGTCACGGTGGTGAGCATGAGCAAAGAACTTGCCGCACAGCCTCCCGTTAAGCCCCTCGTGTTGGGGAAAATGGGTGCTGCCTACGGCATTCGTGGCTGGCTCAAAGTGTTTTCCTCCACCGAAGCGGCCGAAAGTATCTTCGACTACCAACCCTGGTTCATTCAGCGCGCCGGTAAATGGCAGCAGGTTGAGCTAGAAAGTTGGCGGCATCACAATCAGGACCTGATCATCAAAGTCAAAGGCATTGACGATCGGGACGCGGCGACGCAGTTGACCAATTGCGAAATTACGGTCGACTCGGCGCAGCTGCCGGAGCTGAACGACGGCGATTACTACTGGAAAGACCTTATGGGTTGCCAGGTAGTCAACGTTGACGGTTACGAGATGGGCAAAGTCATCGATATGATGGAGACCGGCTCGAACGACGTACTCGTCGTAAAGGCAAACCTGAAAGATGCGTTCGGTGTGAAGGAGCGGTTAATACCGTTTCTTGATGAACAGGTTATCAAGAAAGTCGATCTCGCTACTGGCGTCATTGAAGTAGACTGGGATCCTGGTTTTTGATCTCCGAATCGCAAGGTAACGTAACGGCGAAAACGATGTGGATTGGTGTTATTAGCCTTTTTCCAGAGATGTTTCGCGCAATTACCGATTACGGGGTAACTGGCCGGGCAGTAAAAAATGGCCTGCTCAGCATCGAGAGCTGGAGTCCTCGCGACTTTGCTCACGACCGGCACCGTACGGTGGACGATCGTCCATACGGCGGCGGACCGGGAATGCTGATGATGGTGCAGCCCTTACGGGATGCGATCCACGCAGCGAAAGCGGCGGCGGGGGAAGGGGCCAGGGTGATCTATCTGTCACCTCAGGGGCGCAAACTCGACCAACAGGGCGTTTGCGAACTGGCGACGCAGCAGAAGTTAATTCTGGTCTGCGGCCGCTACGAAGGTATTGATGAGCGCGTTATTCAAACCGAAATTGATGAAGAATGGTCAATCGGTGATTACGTGCTTAGCGGCGGTGAGCTGCCAGCCATGACGATGATTGATTCAGTAGCCCGGTTAATTCCAGGCGTACTGGGCAAACAGGCGTCGGCCGATGAGGATTCGTTCTCTGACGGTTTGCTGGACTGCCCGCACTATACCCGACCTGAAGTGCTGGAAGGCATGGAGGTACCGACAGTTCTGCTGTCTGGCAACCATGCAGAGATTCGCCGTTGGCGTCTGAAACAGTCGCTGGGCCGGACCTGGCTAAGAAGACCTGAACTTCTGGAAAACCTGGCTCTGACTGAAGAGCAAGCAAGGTTGCTGAAAGCGTTCCAGCGGGAACATCAGCAACAAAACGATGAGGCGGCAGAGTAATCTCCCGCGACTATCAGTTTACCCAGGATAAGAGATTTAATTATGAGCAACATTATCAAGCAAATTGAACAAGAGCAGATGAAACAGGACGTACCTTCCTTCCGCCCGGGTGATTCCGTGGAAGTGAAAGTATGGGTCGTTGAAGGTTCTAAGAAACGTCTGCAGGCATTCGAGGGCGTGGTTATCGCTATCCGTAACCGCGGTCTGCACTCTGCATTCACTGTTCGTAAGATTTCTAACGGCGAAGGCGTTGAGCGTGTCTTCCAGACTCACTCTCCGGTCATCGACAGCATTTCTGTCAAACGCCGTGGTGCTGTGCGTAAAGCCAAACTGTACTACCTGCGTGAGCGTACTGGTAAGTCAGCTCGTATCAAAGAGCGTCTTAACTAAGGTATCGCTAACGCGACATCTAAAAGTTAATAGCAAACAAGGGGTTGGCGTGATGCCAGCCCCTTTTTTTATCTCTGCATTTCAGGGCGATGAACGTGATAAATAGCGGTGTTCACCGGCCCGCTCTCCAGAATGATTAAGCCGTAACGCATATCAATAAAGCGCGCACCGCAACGCGCCGCTACGGCGCGGCTGGCGTGGTTCTCCTCAGCGGCGAGGATCTCAATCACCTTTATCTCAGGTCGCGCAAACCCCATTTCCAGCAACAGCTCGACGGCGCGACTGGCGACTCCCTGTCGCTGCATATCGCTGCGCACCCAATATCCCAGCGCAGCGAACTGGCCCGGCTGACGGGCGAAACGGATCCCTGCCCCGCCGAGTAAGCGATCTCGATCGTCTACGATCGCGAACTCCTCCGCTTCGCCTTTTATTCTCTGCTGCTGCGTAAAAGCGATCCAGCTGGCAGCCTCCTCGGGCTGATAATCAGGATGCGCCCATGTCATCCAGGGCAGCAGCGTATCCAGCGAGCCGTTAACGGCGGCAGTAAAGTCTGGAATATCTGCGCAGGTGAAAGGACGAAGCCGTACTGAAGAGGAAACAGGCGTCATAAAATATCCGATGAAGAAGCGATAAAGGTGAGCGTATCAGGCGAACCAATACAATGCCAGCGGCGTAGTGTAATTAATACTTTACGTTTTGGTTGGCCGCTGAAATGAGGATTTTTATATATTATATTGTTTTAATTGAATATTAATAATGGTTGGTGAGGGTTATTAATTTAATGGTAATAAAAGTGTACATAGGTGGATTGCTTGTTTTACGTCCTGTGATAAAGTGTTCCCTGTCCTGTCAGAGGATCATTAATCGCATAACGAGGAAAAAAGGATCGTAGCCATGCAAAAAGACGCGCTGAACAATGTCCATATCGCTGAAGAACAGATCTTAATCACCCCGGAAGAGCTGAAAGCGAAATTTCCGCTTAATGCCCACCAAGAGGCGCAGATCGCCGCTTCGCGCCAGACGATTTCCGACATTATCGCCGGTCGCGATCCGCGTTTGCTGGTGGTATGTGGGCCCTGTTCAATTCACGATACTGAAGCCGCTCTCGACTACGCTCGTCGTTTGAAAGATCTCTCTGAACAGCTGAAGGATCAGCTCTATATCGTTATGCGCGTCTATTTTGAAAAACCCCGCACCACCGTCGGCTGGAAAGGGTTGATCAACGATCCCTATATGAACAACTCCTTTGACATGGAAGCGGGTCTGCATATTGCGCGTCAGCTGCTGGTGAACCTGGTAGAGATGGGGCTGCCGCTTGCTACCGAAGCGCTCGATCCTAACAGCCCGCAGTACCTCGGCGATCTTTTCAGTTGGTCAGCCATCGGCGCGCGTACCACGGAGTCGCAAACTCACCGTGAAATGGCGTCTGGGCTTTCGATGCCAGTTGGTTTCAAGAATGGCACTGACGGCAGCCTCGGGACGGCGATTAACGCTATGCGTGCCGCCGCGATGCCGCACCGTTTTGTCGGCATTAACCAGGCAGGCCAGGTATGCCTGCTGCAGACGCAGGGCAATCCAGACGGTCACGTTATTCTGCGCGGCGGTAAAGCGCCCAATTACAGCCCGGAAGATGTTGCGCAGTGTGAAAAAGAGATGCTCAAAGCGGGACTGCGCCCGGCCTTGATGATAGATTGCAGCCATGGCAATTCTAACAAAGACTACCGCCGCCAGCCTGGCGTCGCTGAATCGGCGATTGCCCAGATCAAAGATGGCAACCGCTCGATTATTGGCCTGATGCTGGAGAGCCACATCAACGAAGGCAATCAGTCTTCCGAGCAGCCGCGCAGCGAAATGAAATACGGTGTTTCCGTTACCGATGCCTGCATCAACTGGGAAACCACCGAAACCCTGCTGCGCGACATGCATCAGGATCTGCAAGAAGTGCTGTCGGCGCGTCTGTCACACGAGGTGTAATGAGCAATGGTGGCTGAACTGACCGCGCTGCGCGATCAAATTGATACTGTCGATAAGGCGCTGCTGGATTTGCTGGCAAAACGTCTGGAGCTGGTAGCTGAAGTGGGCGAAGTAAAGAGCCGTTACGGCTTGCCCATCTATGTGCCGGAGCGCGAAGCTTCTATGCTGGCTTCGCGTCGTAAAGAGGCGGAAGCACTCGGCGTCCCGCCTGACCTGATTGAGGACATACTGCGCCGCGTTATGCGCGAGTCCTATACCAGCGAGAACGATAAAGGCTTTAAAACGCTGAACCCGGCGCTGCGCCCGGTCGTGATCGTCGGCGGCAAAGGTCAGATGGGCACGCTGTTTGCGCGTATGCTGAGGCTGTCGGGCTACAGCGTCAAGACGCTGGACAAAGAGGACTGGGATCAGGCGGCGTCGCTGTTGAGCGATGCCGGTATGGTGATTATCAGCGTACCGATTCATCTTACGGAACAGGTTATCGCGCAGCTGCCGACGCTGCCGGAAGACTGTATCCTGGTGGATCTGGCGTCGGTCAAGAATCGTCCCCTGCAGGCGATGCTGGCGGCGCACGCTGGCCCGGTGCTCGGCCTGCACCCTATGTTTGGCCCGGACAGCGGCAGCCTGGCGAAGCAGGTTGTGGTCTGGTGCGACGGGCGTCAGCCAGAGGCTTATCAGTGGTTCCTTGAGCAGATTCAGGTATGGGGCGCGCGGCTGCATCGTATCAGCGCAGTAGAGCATGACCAGAATATGGCTTTTATACAGGCGCTGCGTCACTTCGCGACCTTCGCTTATGGGCTGCATCTGGCGGAAGAGAACGTCAACCTCGATCAGCTGCTGGCGCTCTCCTCGCCAATTTATCGTCTGGAGCTGGCGATGGTAGGGCGGCTGTTTGCGCAGGATCCCCAGCTTTACGCGGACATTATTATGTCTTCCGAAAGCAATCTGGCGCTGATCAAACGCTACTATCAGCGCTTTGGTGAAGCGATTACGCTGCTGGAGCAGGGTAATAAGCAGGCCTTTATTGACAGCTTCAACCGCGTTGAAAACTGGTTTGGCGATCATGCTAAACGCTTTATGGTTGAGAGCCGTAGCCTGCTGCGCTCAGCTAACGACAGCCGACCGTAAAAAAATGGCATCCTCAGGGATGCCGTTTTTTTATTCGCTGCGCGGTTCCACCGCGACCACATTCTCGCCGGGGTAGCAGCCAAGCACCTTCAGCATGCGGGTCAGGCCTTTCAGTTCCTGCAGCGCCTGCTGCATGCTGTCGGATTCCAGATTGCCCTGCACGTCGATATAAAACATCTCTTCCCACGGATTGCCGTTAATCGGGCGCGACTCCAGCTTGCTCATAATCAGGTTGTGCTGGCGCAGCACCAGCAGCGCTTCAACCAGTGCGCCTGCCTGCTGGCCGGTCGCCATCAGCAGCGTTGTTTTTGCAGGAACCTGATCGGACACCGCAATAGCTTTACGAGCCAGAACGATAAAGCGCGTATGGTTTTGCTGCTGGTTCGCCAGATTGCGCTCCAGCACCTGCAGATGATAAAGCTCGCCGCCCGCTTCGCTGCCCAGTGCGGCCGCTTTCGGCGAATTCAGCGCCGCGACTTTTTCCATTGCGGCGGCGGTGCTCTCGGTATATTCGATCTTCCAGTGCGGGAAACGACTAATAAACTGGCTGCACTGCTGGAAAGGCTGCGGGTGACTGTAGACGGTTTCAATCTGCTGTAAATCGGTGTTGCCTGTTACCAGCACGCAGTGCTCGATGGGCTGAGTCAGTTCACCAACAATCGAGAGGCTGGTCTGCTGCAGCAGATCGTATACGTCATTAATCGAGCCGGAACTGGTATTTTCAATCGGCAGCACTGCGTAGTCCGCCTGACCATTTTCTACCTGACGAATGATGTCCTGAAACTTGAGGCAGCCGATCTCCATCATATTGTCGAAATGGCGGGCGGCATACTGACGTGCGGCCAGATGAGAATAGGAGCCTTTCGGACCGAGGAAAGCGATGCGTGCCGCCAGAGCGTGCGCATGGTTCAGGTTTTTCTGCAGCAGAGCCTGCTGCGTCAGGACGGAATCCTCAATAATCTGCTGAAACAGCCGCGTAATATAATGCGCGTCCAGCTGATGTTTTTTACCGAGTACGATCAGGTGCTCCAGCAGCGCGCGCTCGCGTTCAATATCGCGAATCGGCCGGTGCGTGGCTAGCTTCGCCTCGGCGACCTTCACGGCAAGCGCGCGGCGTTCCGCCAGCAGCGTCAGCAGTTTTTCATCAACGGCGCTGATTTTGTCACGCAGCGCCAGTAAAGGATTGTCGGGATTCATAGGGCTCACCTGTAAACTGTCCAATAAAAAAGCCTCCCGGTTGGGAGGCTTTGTTGTTCGTCTTCGCTTTCTTTTTCACACGACGAATCGCCTCCCAGTCAGGGGAAGGTAAAAAAGAAAGCGAAGAAAAACGGCAAACGTTTCATGATGATTTCCATTCAAAAAGTGATTCGAGAGTACCCGCACTGATTTAAGGCTGTCAATAAAAAACGCGCCCGCAGGCGCGTTAGTCAAAACAGGAGAGTTAAGCGGCTGGCGTAATGGTCTTAACGCTGGTCGCTGCCCGACGGGCTTCTGGCTTGTGCTGAACCTTATTCAACTGACGCTCAAGCTTACTGATAAGGTCGTTAATCGCCGTATACATATCCTCATGCTTAGCGCTGGCGACCAGCGTGCCGTTTGGCGTGTTAATAGTGGCGTCGGCCACGAATTCTTTCGGCGCTTTGGACAGAACGATGTGCGGGTTTATCAGATGAGCTTGCCATTTTTCCAGCTTGGCGAGACGGTCTTCGACATGGTCGCGGATAGCCGCGGTGATTTCCATTTGTTTGCTGGTAATGTTCAGAATCATAGGTCTACCTCTCTGTCATTTTCCGTCTGGGTAGATCCAGCATAACGCGCTGAACAACGAAATGTGTGATTTAGATCACGAAAAAATGTCACTTTTTGTCAATGACAGCGATTTGTGAGAAAGGGTGGGAATATGGTGGAAAAGCCTTGAACCAAGGCAAGCAGAGGCGCATGATTGACGGGTTAGATCAGCGGAGAATTGACAAAAGTGTCGCTTTTCCACGCATAAAAAAAGCAGCCATCAAGGCTGCTTTTTCATTTTTCCAGCTCAGAATTAACTGGCGCTGTTTGCAGCGATAATTTTCGCCACTTTATCCGCTTCGGCAGTCAGCTGCAGATTACGGTAGGCTTTTTCCATCAGCGGCAGCGCATCACGCGTGGCCTGCGTATCGGGATAATCGCGCATCATGCCTTCAACGCGGTTAACTACCGCGACATAAGCTTCACGCTTAGTATAGAATTGCGCCACCGAGAGCTCATATTTCGCCAGGCGGTCTTTTAAATAGACCAGGCGTTTTTGCGCATCGGCCGCATACTGGCTGTTGGGGTAGTTACGCAGCAGCTGCGAGAAGTCGCGGAACGCGTCGCGCGCGTGCGTCGGATCGCGATCGGAGCGGTCAACGCCGAAGAAGCCCTGCAGTGCGGAGTCGTCCAGCGCCATATCCGTCAGGCCGCGCATATAGATAACGTAGTCAATGTTCGGATGGGTCGGGTTCAGACGCATAAAGCGATCTATTGCAGCCTGCGCCAAGGGTAAATCGGCGTTTTTGTAGTAGGCATAGATCAGATCAAGCTGTACCTGCTGAGAATAAGGACCAAAAGGATAACGGTTGTCCAGCGCTTCCAGTTGCTTAATCGCCGCTTTAAAGTTACCGTCCTGCAGCTTTTCCTGAGCGGTAGCGTAGATTTCGGAAGGCGGGCTGTCCGGTACTGTGTCCTTTGAGCTGGAACAACCCACAAGGGCCAGGCTCAGTGTGGCAGCAGCCACCAGATATTTCATACGCGTCATGACGAAATGGTTATCCTCAATTTGTTATGGCGGAAGCTGTCCGTATAGCTCCCGGTAATGACCAGGTACGATAGCACATTATATTAAACGGCATCGCCGTGAAAACCCAACGTTAACGAAGAAGCTGTATATGGCACAACAAGTTCAACTCACCGCAACGGTCTCCGAAGCGCAGCTGGGACAACGCTTAGATCAAACTTTGGCGGAATTGTTCCCTGATTATTCACGTTCGCGCATAAAAGAATGGATCCTGGACCGGCGCGTCAGCGTTAACGGCGCGGTCGTCGATAAACCTAAAGAGAAAGTATTGGGCGGCGAACAGGTCGCCATCGATGCAGAAATCGATGAGGAGCAGCGCTGGGAAGCGCAAAACATCCCGCTGAACATCGTCTATGAAGATGACGATATTCTGGTTATCAACAAGCCACGCGACCTGGTAGTGCATCCTGGCGCCGGCAACCCCGACGGCACCGTACTCAATGCGCTGCTGTATCACTATCCCGCGATTGCCGACGTGCCGCGCGCCGGTATTGTGCATCGACTGGATAAAGATACCACCGGTTTAATGGTGGTCGCGAAAACCGTACCGGCGCAAACGCACCTGGTGGAAACGCTGCAACTGCGTGAAATCACCCGTGAGTACGAAGCGGTCGCGATTGGGACGATGACGGCGGGCGGTACGGTAAATGAGCCGATCAGCCGTCACTCGACTAAACGTACCCATATGGCGGTGCATCCAATGGGGAAACCAGCGGTAACGCACTACCGCATTATGGAGCACTTCCGCGCCCATACGCGGTTGCGTCTGCGTCTCGAAACTGGTCGTACGCACCAGATCCGCGTGCATATGTCGCACATTAACCATCCGCTGGTGGGCGATCCGCTTTACGGTGGTCGCCCGCGTCCGCCGAAAGGCGCCTCGGAGCAGTTTATCAACACGCTGCGCGCTTTCGATCGGCAGGCGCTCCATGCGACGATGCTGCGTCTCTACCATCCGATTACCGGCATCGAAATGGAGTGGCATGCACCGCTGCCGCAGGACATGGTGGATCTGATCGAGGTATTGAAAGCAGATACCGACGAGTTCCGCGATCAGCTGGACTGGCTATGAGCCTGATCCTGCCGGAATGGCCCGCGCCCGCCAACGTAGGCGCCTGTTCGACGCTGCGCGGCGGCGGCGTAAGCCTCGCGCCGTGGAATGCATTTAACCTGGGCGGCCACGTTGGCGACGATCCGGCGCATGTAGCCGCTAACCGGGAAAGCCTGGTGACGCGCGCGGAATTGCCGGAAATGCCGCGCTGGCTCGATCAGGTTCACGGTACAGATGTGGTTCGCCTGCCTTCCGCGCACGCGGAGACATTGCAGGCGGATGCCTGCATCACGCGCGAAGCGGGCGTGGTGTGCGCGATCATGACGGCAGATTGTCTGCCGGTGCTGTTCTGTTCCGATGACGGCAGAGAAGTCGCCGCAGCCCATGCCGGCTGGCGCGGCCTGTGCGCCGGCGTGCTGGAAAATACGCTGGCGCAGTTCGCTTCGCCAGTCGGTCAGATACACGCCTGGCTTGGACCCGCTATCGGTCCCGACACCTTTGAAGTCGGCAGCGAAGTGCGCGCCGCTTTTATGGCTAAAGATGAGCGTGCCCGGCAGGCTTTTCGTCCGGCTGGCGCAAAGTATTTTGCCGATATCTGGCTGCTTGCGCAGCAGCGGCTAGAGGCGGCGGGCGTGAAGTCCGTAAGTATGACCCGGCGCTGCACCTTTCATGAGAGTGGCGATTTTTTCTCCTTCCGGCGCGACGGAACAACGGGGCGTATGGCTTCTTTAATTTGGCTGAGATAACCTTACGCCACAAGACGATCCAGTAGCGGATTTTTTGCTCACTGCACAGGTCAATAACCTTGAAAACTTGGGGGATGACCTCATTTTAATCTCCAGTAGCATTTTGACCTGTAATGGGAGGAATCATGCGTCTGGATCGTCTTACCAACAAATTCCAACTGGCCCTTGCCGACGCACAGTCCCTTGCTCTGGGACACGACAACCAATTTATTGAACCTCTGCACTTGATGAGCGCACTGCTCAGTCAGGAAGGGGGATCCGTTCGTCCGTTATTAGCTTCAGCAGGCGTTGACGTTGCCACACTGCGCAACGGCGTTGAGCAGGCTATCAACCGTTTGCCGCAGGTAGAAGGCAGCGAAGGGGATGTTCAGCCCTCCGCCGACCTGGTTCGCGTTCTTAACCTGTGCGATAAGCTGGCGCAGAAGCGCGGCGACAACTTTATATCATCTGAACTCTTTGTTCTGGCGGCCCTCGACTCGCGCGGCTCTTTAGCCGATTTGCTGAAATCGGCCGGTGCGACCACTGACAAGCTTACCAAAGCGATTGAACAGCTGCGTGGAGGAGATAACGTGAACGATCAAGGGGCTGAAGATCAGCGCCAGGCGTTAAAGAAATACACCATCGACCTCACCGAGCGCGCCGAACAGGGCAAGCTCGACCCGGTCATTGGTCGTGACGAAGAAATTCGCCGCACCATTCAGGTGCTGCAGCGCCGTACCAAAAACAACCCGGTGCTGATAGGCGAACCGGGCGTCGGTAAAACTGCGATTGTGGAAGGTCTGGCGCAGCGCATTATTAACGGCGAAGTGCCGGAAGGGCTGAAAGGCCGCCGCGTACTGGCGCTGGATATGGGTGCGCTGGTGGCTGGCGCAAAATATCGCGGTGAGTTCGAGGAGCGTCTGAAAGGCGTACTCAACGATCTGTCAAAACAGGAAGGCAACGTCATCCTGTTTATTGATGAGCTGCATACCATGGTCGGCGCCGGTAAAGCGGATGGCGCGATGGATGCCGGTAATATGCTGAAACCGGCGCTGGCGCGCGGCGAACTGCACTGCGTTGGCGCGACGACGCTGGACGAATATCGTCAGTACATTGAAAAAGACGCAGCGCTGGAACGTCGCTTCCAGAAAGTCTACGTCGCCGAACCGAGCGTGGAAGATACCATCGCGATCCTGCGCGGGCTGAAAGAGCGCTATGAGCTGCACCACCATGTGCAGATCACCGACCCGGCGATTGTCGCGGCGGCGACGCTGTCGCATCGCTATATCGCCGACCGTCAGCTGCCGGATAAAGCTATCGACCTGATCGACGAAGCAGCGTCCAGCATTCGCCTGCAGATCGACTCGAAGCCGGAAGCGCTGGATCGTCTCGAGCGTCGTATTATCCAGCTGAAGCTGGAGCAGCAGGCGCTGAAGAAAGAGTCTGACGACGCCAGCATTAAGCGTCTGGAGATGCTGGAAAGCGAGCTCGACCAGAAAGAGCGGGAATACGCAGAGCTGGAAGAAGAGTGGAAAGCAGAAAAGGCTTCGCTCTCTGGCACGCAGAATATTAAGGCGGAACTGGAGCAGGCGCGTTTGTCGCTGGAGCAGGCACGTCGCGTCGGCGATCTGGCGCAGATGTCCGAGCTGCAATACGGCAAAATCCCGGCGCTGGAAAAACAGCTGGCGGCCGCCACGCAGGCTGAAGGTAAAACCATGAAGCTGCTGCGCAACCGCGTAACCGATGTCGAGATCGCTGACGTGCTGGCGCGCTGGACCGGTATACCTGTGGCGCGCATGATGGAAGGGGAGCGCGATAAGCTGCTGCGCATGGAGCAGGAACTGCACGCGCGCGTTATTGGTCAGGACGAAGCGGTGGAAGCGGTATCGAACGCGATTCGTCGTAGCCGGGCTGGTTTGTCAGATCCGAATCGGCCCATCGGTTCGTTCATGTTCCTTGGCCCAACCGGCGTGGGTAAAACCGAGCTTTGTAAAGCGCTGGCGAATTTCCTCTTCGACAGCGACGACGCGATGGTGCGTATCGATATGTCAGAGTTTATGGAGAAACACGCCGTGTCGCGTCTGGTGGGCGCGCCTCCGGGATATGTCGGTTATGAAGAGGGTGGCTACCTGACAGAAGCGGTTCGCCGTCGTCCTTATTCCGTGATCCTGCTGGATGAAGTAGAGAAGGCGCACCCGGATGTGTTTAACATCCTGCTGCAGGTGCTGGACGATGGCCGTCTGACCGATGGACAGGGCCGTACCGTCGACTTCCGTAATACGGTAGTGATTATGACGTCGAACCTGGGCTCCGATCTGATTCAGGAGCGTTTCGGCGAGCTGAACTACGCGGAAATGAAAGATGTGGTGATGAACGTGGTCGGCCATCACTTCCGTCCCGAGTTCGTCAACCGTATTGATGAAGTCGTGGTGTTCCATCCGCTGGGCGAGAAGCATATTGCTTCTATTGCGCAGATTCAGCTGCAGCGTCTTTATAAACGTCTGGATGAGCGCGGCTACCAGTTGCATATCTCCGACGAGGCGCTGAAGCTGCTGGGCGAAAACGGCTACGATCCGGTCTATGGCGCGCGTCCGTTGAAACGCGCGATTCAGCAGCAGATCGAGAACCCGCTGGCTCAGCAGATACTTTCCAGTCAGCTGGTGCCCGGCAAAACGATCGAAATGGATGTCAAAGAGGGCGAAATCGTCGCTCATCAGTAAACGACAATAACAAAACGGGCCTGCGGGCCCGTTTTTTTTGTCTAAAAAAGGCAATTTTGACTCATTTTTCAGCGCATAGCCTGGAAAGTGAACGGTTAGAAAAAAAGTTTAAATTAGCGCTTGTCAGCCGGAAAGAACTCCCTATAATGCGCCTCCACTGACACGGCACAACGGCTTACGAAGCGCAGTGTTCAGGAGGCTCGGGAAGCTGAGTCGCCGGAGAAAATCGCTGAAAAAAGTGGTTGACTCTGAGGGGGAGTAGCGTAATATACGCCACCTCGCAGCAGCAGGCTCAGCCGCTGACTGCACCGCTCTTTAACAATTTATCAGACAATCTGTGTGGGCACTCGCAGGACAGATATCAAAAAGTCTACGGACTTTAAAAATATCAAGTCTCAAGAGTGAACACGTAATTCATTACGAAGTTTAATTCTTTGAGCATCAAACTTAAATTGAAGAGTTTGATCATGGCTCAGATTGAACGCTGGCGGCAG
>NZ_JAKRNL010000006.1:0-257166 GCF_022346905.1 Pantoea sp. ACRSB
CTGCCCGAAAGGGTGACACCGGTTATCAGCGAGACCCCGCTGGTAGCAGCAGTATTCGGTGGTGCGGTAGTTCAGTCGGTTAGAATACCGGCCTGTCACGCCGGGGGTCGCGGGTTCGAGTCCCGTCCGCACCGCCACCCTCTTTAGGGGCGTAGTTCAATTGGTAGAGCACCGGTCTCCAAAACCGGGTGTTGGGGGTTCGAGTCCCTCCGCCCCTGCCAGAAATAAGAATCCTTTGCTTCGGCAAAGGATTTTTTTTGGTTTTTATTCAGCAGAAAGATCAAAAAGGCCGAAAATATCAGCCTCTTCTCTCTCTTCCTTCCTGAAACCCTAGCGCGCCAGCACTGGAAACTTAAGCAGCTGTCGAATATGCGCCTGCTGGTCGCTGTTTTGCAGCCATACCGCGTATAAAGGACGCACCGCAACGGGCGTATCAGGGATCACCATCAGATCGCTATACAGGCTATGCCAGTAGTCGGGCAAAAATGCGCATGCGCCCGTGGTGTAAAGCAGCTCTCGCGTAACGTGCGCTGAGGTCGTCGTTAACACCGGCACATCGTCGCCACCCGACAGGTAGCTTTCATGCTGATGAAAGTCCGCGCCCCATTCCAGCTTGATGTAATCATACTTTTCTCGCTTTTCTGTTTTGCGCGCACGAAACAGCGCCAGCGAAATATGGCCGATCTGCTGGCTGGTAAGCTCATCCATTTTAGGCGCTTCTGTCGTGACCAGCAGATCCAGCTGTCGTTCGTGCAGCTGCTTGACCAGCAGGTGCCGCTGCGCCACACGCGCCTCAAGATGCAGGCTCTCACGGTTCTCATAAAGGGTCTGCAGCCACGGCGTCAGATAGGCCTCCCATAGCGACGCGCTGGCACCTATCGACAGCTCATGATGCTGCTGCGTATGCGAGACCTCTTTCTTGGCCATCATCCAGGTACTCATCAGGCTTTCCGCATAGGGCAGAAGACGTTCTCCTGCCGACGTCAGCCGTATGTTATTGCGATGACGGGTAAAAAGGTTAACGCCCAGCTGATTTTCCAGCTGACGGATGCGAAAGCTGACGGCGGACTGTGTGAGATAAAGTGCTTCTGCAGCACGCCCGAAATGGCGAGTTCTGCTCACTTCCAGGAAAGTTTTAAGTAATTCCGTATCCACAGCTTTCTCCCAAAAAATGTTTGTCGTATAGATTTAAATGTTTTGTTTTACACTCTGTCAAGCCTATCTAATACTCCGCGCCATTAATAGCTCGGCCATAAGAGAATCAGGAGCGTGTAAGATGGCGGAAAGCTTCTCAACCACAAATCGTTTCTTTGATAACAAACATTATCCGCGCGGTTTCTCGCGGCATGGTGATTTCACCATTAAAGAAGCCCAACTGCTGGAGCGTCATGGTTTTGCTTTTAATGAACTCGATTTAGCAAAGCGTGAGCCGATCACTGAAGAAGAGCGTCTCTTCTTAGAAGTATGTCGTGGTCTGCGTGAGCCGCAAACCGAAGCTGAGCGAGTATGGTCTAAATACACTGCCCGCATTAAGCGTCCTAAGCGTTTTCATACGCTCTCTGGCGGCAAGCCGCAGATGGATACGGTTGAAGATTACAGCGACAGTGATGACTAAGCGGAATGGGGCAATCAGCCCCATTTTTATTCCAGACTGCGGTGCAGATGTATCAGTAACCGATCAATAGTGCGATAACCTAGCGCCTCCTGAAGGTGAATACGTAAAATCCTCTCTTCACCCGCCAGATCGGCAATCGTGCGCGACACCTTTAAAATACGCTGCCACGCCCGTACGGATAAACCTAACTGGTTAAGCACCTCCTCCAGCCACTCAGCATCTTCCCTGGCTATATCACACCACAACCTGATATCGACATTATTCATATGCGCATTGATCTTGCCTGCCCGCGCCATTTGCAATCTACGCGCCTTTATCACGCGCTCGGCGACGCTTGCTGAGCTTTCACCAGCGTCAGGGCGCTTGCTCAGCATTCCGCCCGGTAGCAGCGGAACCTCAATTGACAGGTCGAAGCGATCGAGAAAAGGACCGGAGAGCTTGCTCAGGTAACGCAGCACCTGTTGCGGCGAGCAGCGGTTATGCTGACCCTGATAATGTCCGGTTGGGCTGGGATTCATTGCGGCGATGAGCTGAAAGCGCGCCGGATAGGTTACTTTCGCTCGGGCGCGGGAAATAGCGATTTCGCCCGACTCAAGGGGTTCCCGCAGCGCGTCCAGCGCTCGCCGGTCAAACTCCGGCAGCTCGTCCAGAAACAGCACGCCGTTATGCGCCAGCGAAATCTCGCCAGGGCGAGGTAACGAACCACCGCCAGTCAGCGCATAGATAGACGCGCTGTGGTGAGGCGAACGAAAAGGCCGCTTACGCCACTCTCGCTGTAACGTAACCTTATCCACCAGGCTGGCGATAGCAGCGCACTCCAGCGCCTCTGTGTCGCTGAGCGGCGGCATAATGCCGGGCAGGCGTGTCGCCAGCATAGTTTTGCCTGTGCCGGGAGGCCCAATCAACAGCAGGTTGTGTCCGCCAGCCGCCGTAATCTCCAGCGCGCGACGGCCTTGCTCCTGACCAATGATATCGCTCAGGTCTTCTGCAGTCTGTTGAGCGCCCTCTTGTTGAGCATGCGCGCATGCGAGTTCAGCCTGATTTTGCAGATACGCACAGATCTCCAGCAGATGAGCGGCAACCAGCGTATCGCCATGCTCTATCAGACCGACATCCTGCTCATTCTCTGTAGAGAGGATAAGGCGCCGTCCGGCCCGCATCGCCGCCAGCGCGGCTGGAATCGCGCCCTGAACGCCGCAGAGCGCGCCGTTGAGGGCAAGTTCGCCCACGAACTCATGTTGCGACAGTTTCGCTTCAGGAAGCTGTTCAGACGCCACGAGAATAGCCAGCGCCATTGGCAGATCATAACGTCCGCCCTCTTTAGGCAGATCGGCAGGCGCCAGATTGATGGTGATACGCCTGGCGGGAAAACTGAATCCGCTGTTAATAATGGCGCTGCGTACCCGCTCGCGCGCCTCCTTCACCGTTGTTTCGGGCAACCCGACCAGCGTCAGCGCGGGCAATCCGTTGCTGATATGCGCTTCGATAGTAACCTGCGGCGCTTCTACGCCTATCGCCGCTCGGGTAAAGATTCTGGACAATGTCATAACCGCTCCTTAAGGCGGCGATTATGGCGCGGCTGGGACGAGGTCACGAGCCGGAATAGCTCATCTGTCGAAAGGTGCCGCAATAAAGCGGACAGATTCCCGGCCCGCTGCAATTTTTCTGGAGCCGCTTAGCAAATCGTACGCTTAACTGTTGCGACACGGGCGTGATGAATATTTATCAATCAAAAAATAAAGCTTTAATTACAGTCTGATATCTCATCCTCGCGTTAGGAGGCATAAAAAAATCAGATGGAAAAAGTTGTCATCCAACCCATAACTGTGATAACTCTGTAGGTATTACTTCGAACAAACGAAAAAACAGACAACAGATGAAAGCCCTTCTACAAGTGATTAGCCTAGTCGTGATTAGCGTGGTGGTGATTATTAACCCACCGTGCGGGGCTGCGCTTGCAGGAAGAAAGGCTTAGAAATCAAGGCCGGAATTCGAAAAACCCCCGCACCGAAAGGTCCGGGGGTTTTTTTTGACCGGAGTAAATATCAGCTAATTACCGAGGAGCAAACAATGAGCAGTAGCATAAAATTCTGTTGTTCCCCTAAGGATACAGGAGAATAACCATGACAGGTGCACAGTGGGTAGTTCAGGCTTTACGCGCGCAGGGTGTCGACACAGTATTTGGCTATCCTGGCGGCGCCATCATGCCAGTGTACGATGCGCTCTACGATGGCGGCGTGGAACACCTACTGTGTCGTCATGAACAAGGCGCAGTGGTTGCGGCGATTGGCTATGCCCGCGCAACCGGCAAAACCGGCGTCTGCATTGCCACATCTGGCCCTGGCGCGACCAATTTAATCACTGGCCTGGCCGATGCGATGATGGATTCAGTGCCGGTAGTCGCGATCACCGGACAGGTCTCTTCGGCGTTTATCGGCACTGACGCCTTTCAGGAGATCGACGTATTAGGCTTGTCGCTGGCCTGCACCAAACACAGCTTTCTGGTTGAGTCGCTGGATGATTTGCCTTCCGTCATGGCGGAAGCGTTCGCCATCGCTCAGTCAGGCCGCCCTGGCCCGGTACTGGTTGATATTCCTAAAGATATTCAAATTGCCAGCGGTGAGCTGACGCCGCATCTGCTGCAGGTCGAAGAGCCAGCTTCGCATTCACCGCAGCATATCGAAGAGGCGCGCGCGCTGATGGCGCGGTCGCACAAGCCAATGCTCTATATCGGCGGCGGTGTGGGTATGGCGCAGGCCGTTCCCGCGCTGCGCGCCATGGCGCAGGAGACCGGCATTCCCATGGTCGCCACGCTGAAAGGTCTCGGCAGCGCATACAGCGAAAGCGATGTCTACCTCGGCATGCTGGGCATGCACGGCACCAAGGCCGCGAATCTCGCGGTTCAGTCCTGCGATTTGCTGATTGCCGTCGGCGCGCGTTTTGACGACCGCGTAACCGGCAAGCTCGACACCTTCGCGCCGCATGCCAGCGTGATCCATATCGATATCGACCCGGCCGAGCTGAATAAACTGCGTCGCGCGCACGTCTCGCTGCAGGGCGATCTGAATCAGGTACTGCCCGCGCTGAGCATGCCGTTGCAGATCGAGGCCTGGCGCGAAGAGGTGAAGGCGATGAAAGCGGCGTTCAGCTGGCCCTATGACCATCCCGGCGAGGCGATCTATGCGCCGCTGCTGCTGAAGCAGCTCTCCGATCGCAAGCCGGAAAGCGCCGTCATCACCACTGACGTCGGCCAGCATCAGATGTGGGCCGCGCAGCATATGGACTTCAGCGCGCCGGAGAATTTCATCACCTCGAGCGGCCTTGGCACTATGGGCTTCGGCCTGCCGGCTGCGGTAGGCGCCCAGGTCGCCCGCCCCGATGACACCGTGATCTGCGTAACCGGTGACGGCTCCATCATGATGAATATTCAGGAGCTGGGCACCATTAAACGTAAAAAATTGCCGGTGAAAATTCTGCTGCTGGATAACCAGCGCCTCGGCATGGTGCGCCAGTGGCAACAGCTCTTTTTCGACGGTCGCTATAGCGAAACTATTCTCACCGACAATCCCGATTTTCTGACGCTGGCCAGCGCGTTTGATATCCCAGGCCAGCGTATTAGCCGTAAAGATGAGGTCGACGCCGCACTTGATGCTCTGCTGAACAGCGAAGGTTCTTACTTCCTGCATGTTGCGATTGATGAGCATGAAAACGTCTGGCCACTGGTGCCGCCTGGTGCCAGCAATGCAAACATGATGGAGAAAACCGTATGAACCAGCACCAATTGTCTATCGAAGCTCGCTTCCGCCCTGAAATATTGGAGCGCATTTTACGCGTCGTCCGCCATCGCGGTTTTCAGGTCTGCGCCATGAATATGGGCGCAGTGGCTAACAGCGAAAACATCAATATCGAAATGACCGTTGCCAGTCAGCGCTCCGTCGATTTACTGTCTTCGCAGTTAAGCAAACTGATGGATGTCGCTTGCGTCCAGATCCAACAACATGCAACACAACAAATCCACGCCTGTTCGTGAAAGGAAAATAAGAATGAGTACCAAGAAAGCAGACTTTATTTGGTTCAATGGGGAGATGGTTAAATGGGAAGACGCCAAGGTCAGCGTCATGTCTCATGCGCTGCACTATGGTACTTCTGTGTTTGAAGGCGTGCGCTGCTACGACTCGCACAAAGGCCCGGTGGTGTTCCGTCACCGTGAACACATGCAGCGTCTGCACGACTCAGCCAAAATTTACCGTTTCCCGCTGAAGTACAGCGTAGAAGAGCTGATGGAAGCGACCCGTAAAGTCCTGCGCGACAATAATCTGAAAAGCGCCTATATCCGTCCGCTGGCCTTTGTCGGCGACGTCGGCCTGGGCGTGAACCCGCCAGACGGCTACACCACCGACGTCATCATCGCCGCCTTCCCGTGGGGCGCGTATCTGGGCGCCGAAGCGCTGGAGAACGGCATCAACGCGATGGTCTCCTCATGGAACCGCGTTGCGCCGAACACCCTGCCGACCGCAGCGAAAGCGGGCGGCAACTATCTCTCTTCTCTGCTGGTGGGCAGCGAAGCGCGTCGTCACGGTTATCAGGAAGGCATCGCGCTGGACACCAACGGCTATATCTCTGAAGGCGCGGGCGAAAACCTGTTTGAAGTGAAAGACGGCATTCTGTTTACCCCGCCGTTTACCTCATCTGCACTGCCGGGCATCACGCGCGACGCCATTATTAAGCTGGCGCAGGATCTGGGTATCGAAGTGCGCGAGCAGGTGCTGTCCCGCGAATCACTTTACCTGGCAGACGAGATCTTTATGTCCGGCACCGCCGCGGAGATCACGCCGGTGCGCAGCGTTGACGGCATCCAGGTGGGCGAGGGCAAACGCGGTCCGGTGACCACCCAAATCCAGAAAGCCTTCTTCGGCCTGTTTACTGGCGAAACCGAAGATAAATACGGCTGGCTGGATCAGGTTAACGCATAACAAGACAGTAACGCGGGCGCAGCAGTGCCCGCGTCATTTTTCAGACTGGAGTAAACAGAGCATGCCTAAGTACCGTTCCGCCACTACCACTCACGGCCGCAATATGGCGGGTGCCCGCGCCTTGTGGCGCGCGACAGGAATGACCGACGCCGACTTCGGCAAACCGATTATCGCCGTGGTCAACTCATTCACCCAGTTCGTGCCGGGCCATGTCCATCTGCGCGATCTCGGCAAGCTGGTCGCCGAGCAGATTGAAGCGGCGGGCGGCGTGGCTAAAGAGTTCAACACCATTGCGGTGGATGACGGTATCGCCATGGGCCATGGCGGCATGCTCTATTCGCTGCCGTCGCGCGAGCTGATCGCCGACTCAGTGGAATATATGGTTAACGCGCACTGCGCCGACGCCATGGTCTGCATCTCCAACTGCGACAAAATCACGCCGGGGATGCTGATGGCGTCGCTGCGCCTCAATATTCCGGTCATCTTCGTTTCCGGCGGCCCAATGGAAGCGGGGAAAACCAAACTTTCCGATAAAATCATCAAGCTCGATCTGGTCGATGCGATGATTCAGGGCGCGAACCCGAACGTCAGCGATGCCGACAGCGAGCAGATTGAACGTTCCGCCTGCCCAACCTGCGGCTCCTGTTCCGGCATGTTCACCGCCAACTCCATGAACTGCCTGACCGAAGCGCTGGGCCTGTCGCAGCCGGGTAACGGCTCGCTGCTGGCGACCCACGCCGACCGCAAGGATCTCTTTATCAATGCCGGCAAACGCATCGTTAACCTGACCAAACAGTATTACGAGCAGGATGATGCGCGCGTACTGCCGCGCAATATCGCTAACAAAGCCGCGTTCGAAAACGCCATGACGCTTGATATCGCCATGGGTGGTTCTACCAACACCGTTCTGCACCTGCTGGCCGCCGCGCAGGAAGGCGACATCGACTTCAATATCTCCGACATCGATCGTCTGTCGCGCAAAGTGCCGCATCTGTGCAAAGTCGCGCCGAGCACGCAGAAATACCATATGGAAGATGTGCACCGCGCCGGTGGCGTAATCGGCATTCTCGGCGAGCTGGATCGCGCTGGTCTGCTGCATACCGACGTGCGCAACGTGCTGGGCCTGAATCTGCGCGAAACGCTGGATCAGTACGACATCATGCTGACCCAGGACGAGGCGGTGAAAAAAATGTTCCGCGCCGGTCCGGCGGGCATTCGCACGACGCAGGCTTTCTCGCAGGATTGCCGCTGGGATACGCTGGATAACGATCGCCAGGAGGGCTGTATCCGCACGCGCGAATACGCTTTCTCGCAGGATGGCGGCCTGGCGGTGCTCTACGGCAATCTGGCCGAAGATGGCTGCATCGTAAAAACGGCTGGCGTGGACAAAGAGATCCTCACCTTTAAAGGCCCGGCTAAAGTCTACGAAAGTCAGGATGATGCGGTTGAGGCGATCCTCGGCGGCAAAGTGGTCGCGGGCGACGTCGTGGTGATCCGCTACGAAGGGCCGAAAGGCGGGCCGGGCATGCAGGAGATGCTCTATCCGACCACCTATCTGAAATCGATGGGCCTCGGCAAAAGCTGCGCGCTGATCACCGACGGTCGCTTCTCCGGCGGTACCTCTGGCCTGTCGATCGGCCACGCCTCGCCGGAAGCAGCCAGCGGCGGTACGATCGCGCTGGTTAAAGATGGCGACATCATCGAAATCGATATCCCGAACCGCGGTATTAAGCTGGCAGTGCCGGATAACGAACTGCATGCGCGCCGCGAAGAGGAAGAAGCGCGTGGCGATGCGGCCTACACGCCGCACGGTCGCGAGCGTCAGGTTTCATTCGCGCTGCGCGCCTACGCATCCCTCGCCACCAGCGCCGACAAGGGCGCGGTGCGAGACAAGAGTAAGCTGGGAGGCTAACCGATGGCTGAGGCTCAACCGCTACCTGCGTCGCCCTGCGGCGCGGAATATTTGCGCGCAGTGCTGCGCTCGCCCGTGTATGAAGTCGCACAGGTGACGCCGCTGCAAAAAATGGAAAAAATTTCATCGCGTCTCGGCAACACCATTCTGGTGAAGCGCGAGGATCGTCAGCCGGTGCACAGCTTCAAGCTGCGCGGCGCCTACGCGATGATCGCCGGACTGAACGAAGAGCAGAAAGCGCGCGGCGTGGTGACGGCATCGGCCGGCAACCATGCGCAGGGCGTGGCGCTCTCCGCCAGCCGGCTCGGCATTAAATCGCTGATTGTGATGCCGGTGACCACGGCGGACATCAAGGTTGATGCGGTGCGCGCATTTGGCGGTGAGGCTTATCTCTACGGCGCTAACTTCGACGAGGCGAAAGCCAAAGCGATCGAGCTGGCGGAGCAGCAGGGCTACACCTTCGTGCCACCGTTTGACCATCCGGCGGTGATCGCTGGTCAGGGCACGCTGGCGATGGAGCTGCTGCAGCAGGATGCGCATCTCGATCGCGTCTTTGTGCCGGTCGGCGGCGGCGGCCTGGCGGCGGGCGTGGCGGTGCTGATCAAACAGCTGATGCCGCAAATCAAGGTTATCGCGGTGGAGTCGCAAGACTCCGCCTGCCTGAAAGCGGCGCTGGAGGCTGGCGAGCCGGTGGATCTGCCGCGCGTCGGGCTGTTTGCCGAAGGCGTGGCGGTTAAGCGCATCGGTAACGAAACCTTCCGCCTGTGTCAGGAGTATCTCGACGACATCATTACCGTCGACAGCGATGCTATCTGCGCGGCGATGAAAGATCTGTTTGAAGATGTACGTGCGGTCGCGGAGCCTTCAGGCGCGCTGGCGCTGGCGGGCATGAAGAAATATATCCAGCAGCACAACATCAAAGGTGAACGTCTGGCCCATATTCTTTCGGGCGCCAACGTTAACTTCCACGGCCTGCGCTACGTTTCCGAGCGCTGTGAGCTGGGCGAGCAGCGTGAAGCGCTGCTGGCGGTCACCATCCCCGAACAACAGGGCAGCTTCCTGAAGTTCTGCCAGACGCTGGGCGGTCGTGCGGTCACCGAGTTCAACTACCGCTACGCCGATGCCGATAACGCCTGCATCTTCGTTGGCGTGCGCTTAACGCGCGGGTTAGAGGAGCGCAGCGAGATTATCAGCCAGCTGACGCAGGGCGGTTATCAGGTTATGGATCTCTCTGACGACGAGATGGCGAAGCTGCACGTGCGCTATATGGTGGGCGGACGTCCGTCGAAGCCGCTGCGCGAACGCCTCTACAGCTTTGAATTTCCGGAAGCGCCCGGCGCGCTGCTGAAGTTCCTGCAAACGCTCGGCACGCACTGGAATATTTCACTGTTCCACTATCGCAGCCACGGCACCGATTACGGCCGCGTGCTGGCAGCCTTTGAAATCGGCGACAATGAGCCACGCTTTGAATCGCATCTGACCGAGCTGGGTTATGAATGCCACGATGAGGCCAATAACCCGGCGTTCCGCTTCTTCCTCGCCGGTCAGTAATTACAGCAGGTGCCAGAAGGCATGAATCAGCGGCTCCCCGAGCCGCTTTTTTTGTACGCATACGCCCAGCTCCAGCGGCGCCACCGACTCCACATTCTCCAGCGTCAGCACGCGATTGCGCACCGGCTCCGGGCTGTTCTCCAGCACCACGTCCGGCAGCAGCGCGATGCCGCAGCCGAGCGCCACCATCGAGACAATCGCTTCATGCCCGGAGACAGTGGCGTAAATTTGCGGATTCGGGATGCGGTGGCGGCGAAACCAGAGATCGATGCCGCGCCGCGCAGGCCCTTGATCGGGCAGGATAAAGGGGATTTTCGCCCAGTCGGGCGACTCCTGCGTCGCCTGGCTGCGCACCGGACAGGGCAGCGCCGGGGCGATTAAGACCAGCGGGATCAGGCCCAGCGGCGTAAAATCGATGCTGGCAGGCAGCGACTCAGGACGCCCGGCGATCGCCAGATCCGCCTCACCGGACTGCACCATTTCAATGGCGTCCGCGGCGTCGCCGGTTGTCAGCTTGATCTCCACCTGCGGATGCTCGGCGCGAAAGCGATCCAGAATCGGCGGCAGATGGCTGTAGGCGGCCGTCACCGAACAGAACAGGCGGAGTTCGCCGCTCAGCGACGGCCCGTTGAGATCCATGACGTGGCGCAGCTGCTGATACTGCAGCAGGGTCTGCTGCGCGAACTGGCGCAGACGTTCACCCGCTTCGGTCAGGGTAACGGTGCGGTTATCGCGCAGAAACAGCGCATGCCCTACATCCTCTTCGAGACGCTGGATCTGACGCGAAAGCGTTGACGGGCTGACGTGCATAGCGCGCGCAGTACGGCCAAAGTGGCAGCTTTCGGCCAGATGAAGAAACAGCTTCAGATCGCGTAAATCCATACGGCTTAACCTCTCGCGTAGCGTTGCAAATCCTGCAATGTGGCCTTGCTAATATATCAATTTAAGCAACAGATTTCCTGTCATATGATGGGGTCATTCGCGGCGCTGCAGTCAGCAGCCGCTACCAGACAAAAACAAACACAACATCTGACCGGAGTGCCCATGGCTAACTACTTCAACACACTGAATCTGCGCAACCAGTTAGCGCAGTTAGGCAAATGTCGCTTTATGGCGCGCGATGAATTCGCCGATGGCGCCAGCTTCCTGAAAGGGAAAAAAGTGGTCATCGTGGGATGTGGCGCACAGGGCCTTAACCAGGGCCTGAACATGCGTGATTCCGGTCTGGACGTCTCTTATGCGCTGCGTGCCGAAGCGATCGCCGAGAAGCGCGCTTCCTGGCGCAAGGCTACCGAGAACGGTTTTAAAGTGGGCACCTATGAAGAGCTGATCCCGCAGGCCGATCTGGTGGTTAACCTGACGCCAGACAAACAGCACTCAGCTGTAGTGCAGGCCGTACAGCCGCTGATGAAAGAGGGCGCGGCGCTGGGCTACTCACACGGCTTTAATATCGTTGAAGTGGGCGAAACCATTCGTAAAGACATTACCGTCGTGATGGTTGCGCCGAAATGTCCGGGCACCGAAGTGCGTGAAGAGTACAAGCGCGGTTTTGGCGTACCGACCCTGATCGCCGTTCATCCGGAAAACGATCCGAAAGGCGAAGGCATGGCGATCGCCAAAGCCTGGGCGGCAGCAACCGGTGGCGACCGCGCGGGCGTGCTGGAATCTTCTTTCGTTGCAGAAGTGAAGTCTGACCTGATGGGCGAACAGACAATTCTGTGCGGCATGCTGCAGGCTGGTTCGCTGCTCTGCTTCGACAAGCTGGTGGCGGAAGGTCACGATCCGGCTTACACCGAAAAACTCATTCAGTTCGGCTGGGAAACCATTACCGAATCACTGAAGTTTGGCGGCATTACGCTGATGATGGATCGCCTCTCTAACCCGGCTAAACTGCGCGCTTACGCGCTGTCAGAGCAGCTGAAAGAGATTATGGCGCCGCTGTTCCAGAAGCATATGGACGATATCATCTCCGGCGAGTTCTCATCCGGCATGATGGCTGACTGGGCCAACGACGACAAAAACCTGCTGACCTGGCGTGAAGAGACCGGCAAAACCGCGTTTGAAACCGCGCCGCAGTTCGAAGGCAAAATCGAAGAGCAGGAGTACTATGATAAAGGCGTTCTGATGGTAGCGATGGTTAAAGCGGGCGTTGAGCTGGCGTTTGAAACCATGGTTGACGCGGGCATTATCGAAGAGTCTGCTTACTATGAATCACTGCACGAGCTGCCGCTGATCGCCAACACCATCGCGCGTAAGCGTCTGTATGAAATGAACGTGGTTATCTCCGATACCGCAGAGTACGGCAACTATCTCTTCTCCTTCGCTGCGGTGCCGCTGCTGAAAGAGTTTATGACTACGCTGCAGCCGGGCGACCTGGGCAAAGCAATCGAAGGCACGCAGGTTGATAACGCGCAGCTGCGCGACGTTAACGAAGCGATTCGTCAGCATCCGATCGAAGCGGTGGGCCGTAAACTGCGCGGCTACATGACCGACATGAAGCGTATCGCGGTCGCGGGCTAATTCACGCTCCCACACTTTTCAGCACAGAAAAACCCCGGCTTGCCGGGGTTTTTCACATCAGGCGTTTATGCCTTTCATGCCCTCTTCTGAATAGCGCTCGCCTTGCACCTGAATGCGCTGGCGGAGATCGTTCAGCAGCCTGACGTCCGCCTCGTCCAGCACCACCTCCGCCGCCATTGCGTTTTCGACCAGGTACTGAACGTGTTTAGTGCCCGGGATCGGCACCAGTTTGTCGTACTGCGCCAGCAGCCAGGCGAGCGCAATCTGACCTGGCGTACAGCGGTACTTCTCTGCCAGCGGGCGCACTGCGTTCAGCAAGGCGGCATTGTGATCGAGACTGGCCTGCTGGAAGCGCGCGCTGTTTTTGCGGAAGTCTCCCTCCGCGAAATCGCTGTTGCGGAGATATTTGCCGGTGAGGAAACCGCGGCCCAGCGGCGAATAGGCGACCAGCCCAATATCCAGCGCTTTAACCGCTGGCAGGATCTCCTCCTCAATGTCGCGCGTCCACAGCGAATACTCCGTTTGCAGGGCGGTAACAGGATGAACGGCGTGCGCGCGGCGTAAGGTTGCGGCTGAGACTTCGCACAGCCCGATATGCTCTATTTTTCCCTCGTTTACCAGGCGGCTCAGGCAGGCCATGCTCTCTTCGATGGGCGTATCCTGACTTATGCGGTGAAGATAAAAGAGATCGATACGCTCAACGCCAAGCCGCTTAAGGGAGTCGTGGCAGCAGCGCGTAATATAGTCAGGCCGGTTATTGATGGTGCGGCTATAAGCCTCATCGGGCGCGCGTTCTATGCCGCATTTGGTGGCGATCTTAAACCTGTTTCGCGTGGCGCTATCCAGCCCGGCCAGAAAACGCCCTGTGAGCTTTTCATTGTGTCCGCGGCCATACTGGTCCGCCGTATCAATAAAGGTCTGGTCCAGCTCGACGAGTTTATGCAAAAGCTGTAGCGACTGCGCATCATCCGTAGCGCCATAGAATTCACTAAGCCCCATCGCGCCATAGCCGATAGCGCTGACCTCAAAATCTTTTGCTAAGTAACGCGTTTTCATAATCCCTCCTGTTGTCCTGACCTGATTCTTTCACCAGGCGCAGCAGCAGGGAATTGCCCTTTTTGTGATGCGGAAAAGGTATCAGCAAGGCGGGGAGGGATCGCTGGCGCTCAGGATGTCCAGCGCCTGCAGAAGCGGTAAACGCTCGTCAGAACGGCGCGTCGCGGCATAGATATCGATATTCAACTGCTGCGCCTGATCCTCGGACAGCGCGCGGTAGCACAACCCTTCCTGGCTAAAAACGCATTTTGACTGAGGCAGCAGGGCAAACCCTTTACCGCGGGCGATATGCGCCAGCATCGTCAGCGAATCTTCCGGCTCTTTGCGCTTTTTCAGCGGCGTTTTCAGCTTAGCGAAAGCTTTTTCACACTTATCGTAGAAGGAGGGGTTGGCGCTTCTGGAAAACCAGAACAGCGGCAGATCGCTGACGTCATTCAGCGAAACCTTCTCCTGCTGGCTGGCGGGATGCGTCGCCGGCAGAGCGATAGACAGCGGCTCGCGGCAGAGCCAGTGATAGCGCACGCTCTCCTGATGATTTGCGCCTTTTTCTCCGGTCAGCACGATATCCAGCGTATTTTGCGTCAGGCACTGCAATAGCTGGGCTGAGGAGAGATCGGGAGAATCAATTTCATCGCCGACATCCAGCTGCGTCAGTCGCGCTCCGACAGGCTGTATGCGCGTAAAGTCCAGCGTTTGGGTGAGGCCGATACGCAGACGATCCTGACAGGAAAGGGAGTCGGCGCTGAGAGCGTTAAGCGCCTCAAGAATTTTCTCCGCTCTGACAACCAGCACGCGTCCAGCCTCGGTCAGGCTGACCGCGTGGGTGCTGCGGCTGAACAGCTGCTGGTGGAGCAGAGACTCCAGGCTCTTAATCTGGCGCGTTAGCGGCGGCTGGGTCATGCTGAGGCGTTCGGCGGCCCGGCGAAAGTTAAGTTCATGCGCGACGGCCAGAAAACACTGAAGTTGTTTAACGCTGGGAAGGTTGCTGCTAATCAGGTGAGCTGTTGTCGCCATGGTTCGTTTCCTGCATACCGAAGTCACAGGCACTATAACATGACGATAAACCCGGTCTGAGCCGGGTTTATCTGTTTGTCTTACACCGCTTCGTAGAGCGTCTGATGGCGCGTCTCTTTACAGGCGATCAGCGAAATCAGCGTCAGCGTCGCCATCGCTGCCAGGTAATAACCTACCGCCTGCAAACCGTAGCTAGCGTTCAGCCAGGTAGCGATATAAGGCGCAACCGAGGCGCCGAGAATCGAAGACAGGTTATAGGAGAACGAGGCGCCGGTATAACGCACTTCGGTCGGAAACAGCTCCGGCAGCAGCGCGCCCATCGGGCCAAAGGTCAGCCCCATCACGCTCAGGCCGAGCAGCAGGAAGGCCATCACCAGCGCCTGCGATCCAGAACCCAGCATCGACGGGAAAAGGAAGGCGAAGGCGATAATCATCAGCGTAATGACGATCATGGTTTTACGGCGACCAAAGCGATCCGCCAGCAGACCGGCGATCGGCACCATCACGCCAAAGCCGATAACCGCCACCATCAGCATCCACAGGAAGCTGTTGCGCGTGAAGCCGAGACCCGCAGGCGCAGGCGCAGTGCCGTAGCTCATCGAGTAGACCGTCATAATGTAGAACAGCGTATAGGTCGCCAGCATGATAAAAGTGCCGAGGATGGTCGCCTTCAGATGCTGGCCAAGCAGCGTGCCGATTGGGATGCGCACCTGTTTTTTCTCTTTCTGCACCTTCGCAAATACCGGGCTTTCATGCAGCGAGACGCGCACATAGAGGCCGATAATGACCAGCACCGCCGAGAGGATAAAGGGTACACGCCAGCCCCACTGCATAAACTGCTCGTCGGTCAGCAGCCAGGAGAGCAGCAGAAAGGTGCCGTTGGCGAAGAAGAAGCCGATCGGCGCGCCAAGCTGCGGGAAGGAGCCATAGAGCGCGCGCTTTTTCGCCGGGGCGTTTTCCGTCGCCAGCAGCGCCGCGCCGCCCCATTCACCGCCAAGGCCGAGACCCTGACCAAATCGCGCCAGCGCCAGCAGTAGCGGCGCCGCGACGCCAATTGACTGGTAGCCCGGCAGCAGGCCGATGATCACAGTAGAGACGCCCATGGTCAGCAGCGAAGCTACCAGCGTCGCCTTACGGCCTACGCGATCGCCGAAGTGGCCGAAAAGGGCGGAGCCGATCGGGCGCGCCACAAAGGCGATGGCGAAGGTCGCCAGCGACTGTAGCGTCGCCACGGTGTTATCGCCCTGCGGGAAGAAAATATGTGGAAAAACAATTACCGCCGCCGTGGCGTAGATATAAAAATCGAAGAATTCAATGGCCGTACCGACCAGTGAGGCCACCACGACTTTGCCGCGAGAATTCACTGGCGTATCGTCTTGTGACTTTTTCAGAGGTTCTGTGATGGAGGCTTGCATAACTGTTTCTTAATTGTAAATAGAGACCAGGAATATTACGCACCTGTCATGCTGCATTCAACGGTGATAAACCGCGCCAGAACGGGCTTTTTCGGCGAAAAAGTGAATAATTTGTGTCGAAATGGAATGCGTGGATTAAGGCAGGGAGAAGCCCGACTTTTGCAGCGGGAATCTCTATAAAACGGGTAAATAAAAGTGACCCTTCAGCTATTCATCCTGCTGGTTGCATAATAAATAGCCGAAGGGGAAAATTTTCCGCTGATGTTAACGTTTTGTCACACCCGGCGATGCGAGCCGCGACCCGCTTCCGGCAGTTGCGGATCGTCCTTATATTTAGCCGTGGCGATCCAGGCGGCGCAGAAGAGCGTTAAACGGGCAAAAAAGTAGAAGAACGCCATCAGACCGAGTACGGAGCCAAAGGCTGCGCCGGAGGGCGACGAGGCCAGCTTCGGCAGCGTCATCGTCATAATAAACTTGATTAACTCAAAGCCGATCGCCGCCAGCAGCGTGCCGCGAAACAGCGCTTTTTTACGCGGCTTGTGGCGGGGCAATATCCAGAAAATCCACAGGAAAAGGAGATAGTTCGCCAGAATCGAAATGGCCAGCGCTATCGCCGTCATTGCCGGGCGCAGCCACTCAATATCTGCCAGCCCCAGCGCGTTGACGATAGCCGTCTGCGCCGCCCCGGCGATAGAGGTCAGCGACAGGGTGATCACCAGCGCCAGCATCAGGCCGATCAGTGAGATCAGGTCGCGCAGATACTTTTTCCAGAACTTCTCCTGATCGTCCGGCTTACGCTCCCAGACATCGCGCGACTGAGCGCGCACCGCTTCGCGCAGGTTGCCCATCCAGTTAATGCCGGAGTAGAGCGCCAGCAGCAGACCGGTGATGCCGACGGTCGCGCGCTGCTGGATCGCCGTATTTACCGTATTCTTCAGCGTAGTGGCGAGCGTAGGATCGCTAATGCTGTTAACGATCTTATTGATCAGCTGCGACAGCAGATCCTGGTTTGACGCCAGCACGAAACCCACCGCGGCGAAAGAGACCATCAGGATCGGGATAAGCGACAGGAAAGAGAAGTAGGTAATGGCCGCGCCAAACTGGCTCCCCAGACGATCGTTAAAGCGCTCCAGCGCGCGAATAAAGTGCGCCACCGCCGGAATGGCCTGAAACCAGGCGGCAAAGCGCGATACGCGACGAATCGACCCGTCAACGGTCTTATTGCCGGTCTGAATATCGATCAGCGGTTTGGCTTGTTCGGGATTAGTTGGGTTTTCCTGTTTGTCCGTCATAGACAGTTATCATCCTGCTTAACTTGAAAAGGCAATTATAGCCGCTCAGGTGACATACTCCTGTAGTACCTGACTCAGCCATTCCATAAACACGCGTACGCGACGCGC
This sequence comes from Pantoea sp. ACRSB, assembly GCF_022346905.1. Classification (NCBI taxonomy): domain Bacteria; kingdom Pseudomonadati; phylum Pseudomonadota; class Gammaproteobacteria; order Enterobacterales; family Erwiniaceae; genus Pantoea; species Pantoea sp. ACRSB. The sequence continues at coordinate 17,457 of NZ_JAKRNL010000006.1, forward strand.
CACATTGCGCCGGTGAGGGTAGAGCAGCGAAATCGGCATTGGCTTCGCTGGGAAGGCGTGCAGCACCTCTACCAGCTGGCCGGACTCCAGCAGCGGATAGATGCCCATCGCTGGCACCTGAATAATGCCCAGTCCGGCCAGGCAGGCGGCGCGATAGGTTTCGGTGCTGTTGACCGTCACTACGCCGCCGGTCTGCACGTAATGGCACTGTTTGCCGTCGAAATACTCAAAGCCGGGCGAAGGCTGGCCGAGCTGCTGCGTGTAGTGCACCATGGCGTGCGACGACAGCTCCTCCAGCCGCGTCGGCATGCCGAAGCGGGAAAGGTAGCCAGGGCTGGCGCAGTTGATCAAGGTATAGGTGCCGATTTTCCGCGCAATCAGGCCGGAATCCTTTAACTCGCCGACGCGTATAACGCAGTCGAAGCCTTCACGAATAACATCCACCATGCGGTCGCTGCTGCTGAGCTCGATTTCTACGCCGGGGTAGTGCTGTAAAAACTCCGGCAGGCGCGGCAGGATAAAGCCGGTTGCCATCGCGACAGACATATCGACGCGCAGCTTGCCGCTCAGCGTAGCGGGATCGTGCTGGAACAGGCTGTCCATATCCTCGATCATCGACAGCAAATCGAGGCAGCGGTCGTAGTAGACCAGCCCGTCCTGCGTAAGCTGCACGCGGCGCGTGGTGCGATGCAGGAGCCGCGTCCCCATCTGATTTTCCAGCGCCTGTAGCTGGCGCGACACGCTACCTTTCGGCAGGCCTAAGCTCTCCGCCGCGCGGGTAAAACTGCCCATCTCCGCAACCCGCACAAAAACCTGCATTGCGTGAATTTTGTCCATGTTGTTCACCGATTGTTGTTGTAAGTGAAACAGTGCTGCGTATTCCCAAGCGTTTATAGATCAATTATTCGGGAATATCCTGATTTGGTGTTCAATTTTGCAACAGGATCGAAACATGACTCATAAAATTGCATTGATTACAGGCGCGAACCGCGGTTTAGGCAAGAATGCAGCGTTAAAACTGGCTGCAAAGGGCGTCGATATCCTGTTTACCTGGCGCAGCCATAATGAAGAAGCGGAGGCGCTGGTGAAAGAGATCGAGGCGCTCGGCAGCCGCGCAGTCGCGCTAAAGCTGGATGTCGGCGACAGCCGCCAGTTCGACGGCTTTGTCGCGCAGGTCAAAGAGGCGCTGAAAAACAGCTGGCAGCGGGAGCGCTTTGATTACTTAGTCAACAATGCCGGACATGGTCACTATAAGCTATTTAGCGAGACCACAGAGGAGGAGTTCGACGCGCTGGTTAACGTCCATTTTAAAGGCCCCTATTTTCTGACCCAGAAGCTGCTGCCGCTGATCAACGACGGCGGACGGATACTGAATATCTCCAGTGGCCTGACGCGCATCACCTATCCCGGCTCCGGCACCTATGCCGCTATGAAGGGCGCGATGGAAGTGCTGACGCGTTATCAGGCGAAAGAGCTGGGTGAACGCCGCATTCGCGTCAATATCCTGGCGCCGGGCGCCATTGAGACTGACTTCGGCGGCGGGCGCGTGCGCGATAACAAGGAAATCAACGATACCATCGCGGCCTTTACCGCGCTGGGGCGCGTAGGCCAGCCGGATGATATCGGCGACGCCATCAGCGCCATCCTCAGCGACGAAACCGGCTGGATCACGGCGCAGCGCATTGAAGCGTCGGGCGGTCAGGCGCTATAGGTACTGCTTGCAGGCGCGCGGTTGCCCCGCGCGCCTTTGCAATCGAGTGGCGGCACCGGAACCGCAGCGTTGAGGCTACAGCGCGATGGTGCCGTCAATTACCGTAACGGTTTTTCCGCCGACCCAAATCGTGTCGCCCTCGTAGCGCACCGCCACGCGGCCCTCACGCTGAATCGCCGTACCCTGGCGCGTCCGGTAATCCCGCAACTGCCCCTGGGCGGCAAAATAGCGCGCCAGGCAGGCGTTGGCGCTGCCGGTAATGGGATCTTCCGTCAGGCTGCCGTTCTCCACCAGCAGGCCGCGCACCTCATACTGCTCGCTCTCGCCATTCGGCAGCGGGCCGAACGGCATAACGCCGCTAACGCCTGCATGAGCGATAAGGCGCTGCAAATCGCTGACGGCAGGCTGAATCGCCAGCACCGCGTCGGCGCTAATCATCGGGATCAGCAGCCAGCGAATGCCCATATCGACAACGGCGGGCGTTTGCGTGGTATCGAACAGTTCGCAGTTCAGCGCATTGCCCATTAACGCGTCGGTGAAGGGCGTAATGCTCGCCTCTGGCGCGGCAAACGCCAGCGACCCGTCGGCGGCGATGCTGACCGTCACGTTGCCGACGCCGCACTCCTGCACGATCTCACCCGGATTTTTCGTCGGCCAGCCCGCTTCCAGCAGCGCGTGCGCCGTTCCCAGCGTAGGATGACCGGCAAATGGCAGCTCCCCTTCAACGGTAAAGATGCGCACGCGATAGTCAGCCTGCGGATGCTGCGGCGGCAGTACAAAGGTGGTCTCTGACAAATTGGTCCAGCGGGCGATGGCCAGCAGCTGGTCGTCGCTCAGCCCCTGCGCATCCATAATCACCGCCAGCGGATTGCCGTTAAAGGCTGATGAGGTAAAGACATCTACTTGCTTAAAGGCGACGTTCATTACTGCTCCTTTCTCAACAGGGCATTTCCACGCCCGAAATTTGCGTTTATTGCCTGACAGGGTTATCAATATGTTAACAATCCCCGCAGGAGACCATTATGCTGAAAATCCTTGGGCGCGACTCGTCAATCAACGTGCGTAAAGTGCTCTGGCTTTGTGACGAGCTGGATCTCGACTATGAGCACGAGGAGTGGGGCGCAGACCCTGACTCGCTGCGTAAACCGGAATTTCTCGCCCTTAACCCTAACGCCCTGATCCCTGTACTTATTGATGACGACTTCGTCATGTGGGAGTCAAACGCCATCCTGCGCTACCTGGCTAATGCCTATGAAGGCGACTGGCTCTATCCGCAAAATCCGCGCGCCCGCGCGCCGGTCGATCAGTGGATGGACTGGCAGTCCACCGAACTCAATACCTCGTGGCGCTACGCTTTTATGTCGCTGGTGCGCAATTCGCCCGCACATCAGGATCCGCGCCTGCTGGCGGCGGCCTGCAAAGGGTGGGCGCACACTATGGGCATTCTCAACCAGCAGCTGGAGAAAACCGGGCGCTATGTCGCAGGCCGCAACTTTACCCTGGCAGATATCGGCGTCGGGCTGGCGGTAAACCGCTGGTATTAAACCCCGCTGGATCATCCCAGCCTGCCTGCGGTGCGTAACTACTATGAGCGCCTTACCGAACGCCACCCTTACACGGTCTGGGGACGTAACGGCAAACCCTGATCGATCCCAGGCGCCACTCCCGCCAGCTCACAGGCGACAGCGCCGGTGCGCTTCAGCGCCCAGGTATAGCGATCGTCAAAGGGGTAGCAGCAGGAGAGGCGCAACGCATGGTTATAGCGCTCGCTTAGCGAATAGAGCGCGCCAGGCGTGACGCAGATCTGCTCCTGCAGCAGGCGGTGAAACATCGCCACGGTATTAACCTGTTCCGGCAGCTCCACCCAAAAAACAAACCCGCCGCGCGGCAGCGTCGCGCGCGTGCCCTGTGGAAAATGGCGGGCGATCAGGCCGCGCGCCTCATCCATATTGGCGGCATAGCGGCGACGCAGCGTGCGCAGGTGGTGATCGTAACCGCCGTTGGCGAGAAATTCCGCCAGGGTTTCCGACAGCAGCCGGGATTCCGCCATGGAGGAGACCGCTTTCAGACGCGCAATCGCCTCATGGAAACGGCCTGCCGCAATCCAGCCGATACGAAAGTCGGGCGCGACGGTTTTGGTAAAGCTGGTGCAGTAGATCACCCAGCCTTCGCTGTCGAACGACTTCACGGCAGGCGAGAGCGGCCAGTCGAGCTGGAGTTCGTCATACAGCCCGTCTTCCAGTAGAGGAACGTTGTAAGTATTAACTAACTTCGCCAGCCGCTGTTTATTCTGTCGCGACATGCAGCAGCCCAGCGGATTTTGCGCGCTCGGCATAGCGATTAGCGCCTGAATGCGCTTCTCCTGCAGCAGCATCTCCAGCGCGTCGAGCGAAAGCCCGTGTTGTGGATCGGTAGGAATCTCCAGCGCCTTCAGCCCCAGCGACGCCAGCAGCGGAAAAAGAAAGAAGTAGGTCGGCGACTCCAGACCAACGCAGTCGCCCGGCTGGGTCACCGCACGCAGCGCCAGCTGTAGCGCCTCCATACAGCCGTGGGTCAGGGTGATCTCTTCGCTGGTCAGCGACACGCCCGCATGCAGCGCACGACGCGCTATCTCCTCCCGTAAGCGCTCACTACCAGGTGGAAGCGCATAGCGCCCGATCAAATCGGGGTTGCGCCGCAGCAGCGAGGCGGTAATGCGGCTCAGACGCGCCGAGGGATAAAGTTCGCTATCCTGCGGGCAGGCCAGCGAAATATTGACGTAATCGGGATGATTCTGCGCGGCGAACACCTGATCGATCAGGTCGAGCTTTTCGCTGCTCGGATCTTTAATGCGCGCGCGGTGTGCTACAGGTCGCGTCAGGGCGGGCAGTACGCTGCGCACATAGTAGCCGGACTGGGGACGCGCCTCGATCAGGCCGCGGTCTTCCAGCAGCTGCCAGGCGTTCAGTACGGTATTGATGCTGATTTGATGAGTCTGTGCCACCCGGCGAATTGCGGGCAGGCGTTTGCCAGGCTTCAGCGTGCCCTGATGGATCGCCTCAGCGAAACTGTCAGCAAGCTGGTAGTAGAGTGGCTGATCGTCAGAGAAAGCAAGGGACACAAAAGCCTCCACGAGTCATGGGTACAATAGTTAAAATTGCAAACTGTAACCATGACAATAGTGATTTTGTGTCTCTGTTACCAATCCTTTTCACGCTCTAGCATAGAGGCCTGTTTCTTAAACGAGAATGCCGACATGCTCGATCCCTCCTTTTTCAGCTACGTCACCGTTATGTCTATTACGCCCGGCCCGAACAATCTGCTGCTGGCGACCTCCGGGGTTAATTTCGGCCTGCGGCGCACGCTGCCGATGATTTCCGGCGTCCTGCTTGGCTGCCTGCTGCAAACCGCGCTGGCGGTGCTGGCGCTGGAGTGGCTGCTGAGCTGGATGGGCGCCGTCAGAGTGCCGCTGACGGTGGCAGGTTGTGCTTATCTGCTCTGGCTGTCGTGGAAAATCTGGCGCGCGGACGCCCCGGCGCAGCGGGAAAAGGCGCATCCAATGACCATCGCAGGCGCCATCAGCTTTCAGGCGGTAAATCCTAAAGCCTGGCTGATGGCGACTAACGTGGCGCTGCTCTGGAGCGCGCAAAGTGGTCTGCTGCCGGTCATACTCGGCTTCGCGCTGGTGAACCTGCCCTGCATTCTTATCTGGGCGGCGCTGGGCGACCGGCTGGGCCTGCATCTGCAAACGCCGTGGAAGCGTCGTCTCTTCAACAGCGTGATGGCGCTGTCGCTGGTCGCCACGACGTTATGGATGCTGGTGGACGCGCTGCGTTAATCCGGCGCGCCGGAGCCGGTCTGCGACGGCCATTTCCAGTTGCGCACTTCCGGCACGTCTTCGCCATACTCGCGTACGTAGCGATGATGTTCGGCGATGCGCTCCTGCAAATCATCCAGCAACTCCGGATGCCGGTCCGCCAGACCCGGCACGCGCAGAATCGCCTCCTGCGCCAGATGATAGCGGTCCAGCTCGTTAAGCACCGTCATATCGAAAGGCGTGGTGGTGGTGCCTTCTTCATTGAAGCCGCGCACGTGGAAATTACGGTGGTTTTTACGCTGATAGGCGAGGCGATGCACCAGTGTCGGGTAGCCATGGAAGGCGAAAATCACCGGCTTATCGAGGGTGAACAGCGCGTCGAATTCCTCTTCGCTTTTGCCGTGTGGGTGCTGCTCCTGGGTCTGTAGCGCCATCAGATCCACCACATTCACCACGCGAATTCGCAGGTCGGGCAGATAGTCGCGTAGCAGATCCACCGCCGCCAGCGTCTCCAGCGTGGGGACGTCACCCGCGCAGGCCATGACCACATCAGGCTCCTCGCCCTGCGGCGTGGTGCCTGCCCAGCGCCATTCGCCCATTCCCGCTTCGCAGTGCGCAATAGCGCTCTCCATATCCAGCCACTGCGCCGAGGGCTGTTTGCCCGCCACAATCACATTGATGCGGTCCCAGGTGCGCAGGCAGTGATCGCCGACCCACAGCAGCGTATTGGCATCGGGCGGCAGATAGATGCGCACGATATCCGCCTTTTTATTGGCGACGTGATCGATAAAGCCGGGATCCTGATGGCTGTAGCCGTTGTGATCCTGCCGCCAGACATGCGAAGAGAGCAGATAGTTAAGCGAGGAGACCGGCTTGCGCCAGCCGAGCTTGCGCGTCACCTTCAGCCATTTGGCATGCTGATTGAACATCGAATCGACAATATGGATAAAGGCTTCGTAGCAGTTAAACAGGCCGTGTCGGCCAGTCAGCAGATAGCCTTCGAGCCAGCCCTGGCACTGATGTTCGCTAAGGATTTCCATCACGCGACCATCGCGCGCCAGCTGCTCGTCGTAGGGTTTAACCGGCTCCAGCCAGGTGCGGCTGGTGACATCGAAGACCGGCGTCAGGCGGTTCGAGGCGGTTTCATCGGGGCCGAACAGGCGGAAGTTATGCTGATTGCGCGCAAAGATCTCCGCCAGATAGCGGCCAAACTGCTCGGTGGCCTGCGCCAGCTGCGAGCCAGGCTCTTTCACATCAAAGGCGAAGTCGCGAATATCGGGCGTATTAAGCTCGCGGCGCAGTAATCCGCCGTTGGCGTAGGGCGAGGCGCCCATGCGTTTATCGCCCTGCGGTGCCAGCGCGCGTAGCTCAGGTTTCAGGCGACCCTGCTCGTCGAACAGATCGTCCGGCTGATAGCTACGCAGCCACTGTTCCAGAATCTGGCGATGCCCCGCATCTTCGCGGCAGGCCGCCACCGGCACCTGATGGGCGCGCCAGAAATCCTCTACTTTTTTCCCGTCGACTTCCTGCGGGCCAGTCCAGCCTTTGGGACTGCGCAGAATAATCATCGGCCAGCGCGGAATGCCGTCCTGCTCTCCGCCCGTACGCGCCGCCTGCTGGAAAGCGGCGATTTTATCAAAGGCATTTTCCAGCGTGTCGGCCATCTGTTGATGCATCTTCTCTGGTTCATGGCCGCTGACGAACAGCGGTTCATAGCCATACCCGCGGAATAGCTGTTGCAGATCGTCATCGCTGGCGCGACCCAGAATGGTCGGGTTAGCGATTTTATAACCGTTGAGATGCAGGATCGGCAGCACTGCGCCGTCGCGCTGGGGATTGAGAAACTTAATGCCATGCCAGCTTGACGCCAGCGGGCCTGTTTCCGCCTCGCCGTCGCCGATCACGCAGGGCACGATCAGATCCGGATGATCGAAGGCCGCGCCAAACGCGTGCGACAGCGAGTAACCCAGTTCGCCGCCTTCGTTGATCGATCCCGGCGTTTCTGGCGCGGCGTGGCTCGGAATGCCGCCGGGAAAGGAGAACTGCTTGAACAGGCGCTGCATGCCTTCGGCATCGTCGCTGATATGCGGATAAATTTCGCTGTAGCTGCCTTCCAGCCAGGTATTCGCCACCATACCCGGCCCGCCGTGGCCCGGCCCGCAGATATAGATAAGATTCAGGTCGCGCTGGCGAATAATGCGGTTCAGGTGGGCGTAGATAAAATTGAGGCCCGGCGTGGTGCCCCAGTGCCCCAGCAGACGAGGCTTAATATGTTCCGGCTGCAGCGGCTCGCGCAGCAGCGGGTTCGCCATCAGGTAAATTTGCCCGACGGAAAGGTAGTTGGCGGCGCGCCAGTAGCGATCCAGCAGTTGCAACTCACTGGCAGCGGTCGATTGTGACATCGGGCATTCTCCTGGTTAGCGAAACGGTGAAAGGTAAAAGCGTTTCATTAACCCTAATAGAGAATCCACAACTCGACCAGGCGACGGGCAAGGATGCCGGGCGCGCAGAAGCTAACAACGCAAGGAATATTAGCCGACGAGTAAAGCGGCCCGCGCTATAGAGAATATGAAAAAGGAGATCGGGACAGGGATAGCTCTTAGCGATCGGCTGGGCACCGTCGCCGCAAAAAAAAGCCTCGCTAATGCGAGGCTTTTCCGTCAAAACGCTTTACTTACCCACGACGTGGGCGGTTTCGCGTCCTTCATCGTTCGCCGCGCCAGGCGTAACCGGCGAGTAGGCGAGCTTCAGGATGCGGCTGGTATCCGCCAGCACTTTCTCCGTCAGCGCCACGTCGCCGTTGAGCTTGCGGCCCCAGGAAGGCACGACGGCGCGAATGCGGTTCTGCCATTCAGTCGAGGCCATTTGCTCCGGCCAGGCTTTCGCCATCAGCTCCAGCATAATAGGTGCTGCGGTCGATGCGCCCGGTGAGGCGCCGAGCAGGGCGGAGATAGAGCCATCCTGCGAGGTAACCACTTCAGTGCCGAGTCGCAGCACGCCGCCCTCTTTGGCATCTTTTTTAATGATCTGCACGCGCTGTCCAGCGGTAACCAGACGCCAGTCGTCCGGATGCGCATCCGGCACGTAGGTGCGCAGCGCCTCCATGCGATCGGCGTCGCTCTGCAGCACCTGATCGACCAGATATTTCACCAGATCGAAATTCTTCAGCCCGACGTTCATCATCGGCAGCAGGTTGCCGCTGTTCATTGAACCGAACATATCCAGCAGCGAACCCTGTTTCAGGAACTTAGTCGAGAAGGTGGCGAATGGGCCAAACAGCAGCACTCTTTTACCATCCAGCACGCGCGTATCGACGTGCGGCACCGACATCGGCGGCGCGCCAACCGAGGCTTTGCCGTATACCTTCGCCATATGCTGGCGTACCACGTCTGGATTCTCGGTGACGAGGAAGGAGCCGCCTACCGGGAAACCGGCATAACCGCTGACTTCCGGAATGCCGCTTTTCTGCAGCAGCGGCAGCGCCGCGCCGCCCGCGCCGATAAAGACGTTTTTCGCCGTCAACACGCGTTTCTCGCCGGTGGCCAGCGCATGCAGCGTGACCTGCCAGCGGCCGTCGCTCAGGCGCTTAAGATCGTGCACTTCCTGACGCAGACGCAGGCGGAAGCCAGGGTGCTTCTCCAGCGAAGCGATCAGCTGGCGCGTCACTTCGCCGAAGTTGACGTCAGTGCCCATTTCCGTCCAGGTCGCCGCCACTTTCTGTCGGCGATCGCGTCCTTTCATCACCAGCGGGATCCACTCGGCAATCTGCTGCGGATCTTCAGAGTAGGCCATGCCGCGGAACAGCGTGCTTTTCTGCAGCGCCTGATAGCGCTTGCGCAGGAAAGCCACGTTCTCTTCGCCCCAGACAAAGCTCATGTGCGGCGTGCTGTTAATAAAACGTTCAGGCGAATGAAGACGACCCTTCTGAACCTGATACGCCAGGAACTGACGGGAGATCTGGAAGGATTCATTGATCGCCAGCGCTTTGCTGATGTCGATGCTGCCATCCGCCTTTTGCGGCGTATAGTTTAGCTCCGCCAGCGCGGCATGGCCGGTACCGGCGTTATTCCAGCCGTTGGAGGACTCTTCCGCTACGCTATCGAGACGCTCGACCATTTCAATGGTCCAGTACGGCTCCAGCTCCTGTAGCCAAGCGCCTAAGGTCGCGCTCATCACGCCAGCACCAATCAGCAGCACATCAACGTCTTTACGCTCGGACATCTGTGGTTTTTCCATGCCAGTGGCGCTCATTGCGAGCGTAAGGCTTAAAGCTGTCTTGCACATGAGGCGACATCTCCTCTCTCTGTTGACCTGATGCTCAACAGGTTCGCAGGCGAAATAGCCGCGCTTCTTGGGAGCGCGTTGCGCTATTTCTCAAAGGTTAAGACTCAGGTTCGTTTAAGCGGGATGCAGGTTAACTGCACGTTATGCTTTGTCCATTGAATATAACATTCTCGCCTCTGAATTAAACATTTGTTTATTTTTTAAATGCAGAAATGATTCAGCATAAGAATTAATCATCTCAGGCGGGTGGCTATAAGGAATTTTTTACCGAAAAGTCAGCAGGTTAACCGAATATGATGTTGCGTAAATGCACAATGACAGTGCAAGACGGGAAATGGAGAAGAATTCGCCTTATTTTATAAGTTTTTGATTTGAATGATTTAAGCAAAAAATGAACGATAAAGAATTTTTTATGAGGCGGGCTTTTTCAGCCGATTCTGTAAAAATAATGTTACATTTTTGTGATTACTGGCTGCCCGCTTCGGCACAAAAGCCGCCACGGGCAGGTCAAAGGATCAGGCGCGAAACCAGCGGCGATAAATAAAGCGGATGACGTAAAACTCGATGGTGCCCAGCAGCAGGAACCATACGCAAAAAATCAGGGTGTAAAGCTGGTTGATATCCTGCAAGTGCAGCCGTTGCGTCAGGCTTTTAGCCATCGTCAGGCCGAAATTCGGCGCGGGCAACAGCAAAGCAGAAAGAAAGCCAAGCAGCAAAATGCCGCCGGGAATAATCAGGGATTCAAAGGGGTTTTTCATCAGCAGGTTCCGCATTAATCAGCGCGGCTATTTTCCGGCAATCTTCGCCAGGGTTCAATCCCCGTGGTTGCTGCTGGGCTGAGCGCTGTTTTTTGCCTGAGAAAAGGCTTAAGTACCATTAACTTAGCAGCAAAAGATAGCGAACGATAAAAGTTATAGCCTTTGCTATACTTAAACCCATGATTTTCTTGTCTTTTTATCCGGCAGGATGCGTGTTAGACTGCGCGCTCTTTTAGCCGACTTAACCTTTATTGCGGTAAAAAGCGGGTTTCTGAACGCTTTTAGCCCTGACATTAGCCATTATGACTTTTATCGCAACCCTGATCCTTGCCTTCGGAATGTCGATGGACGCGTTTGCCGCTGCGTTAAGCAAAGGCGCGGCGTTGCATCGTCCCGGATTCAAAGAAGCGCTGCGCACCGGTCTGATTTTTGGTGCCATTGAAGCGCTGACGCCGTTAATTGGCTGGGCCGCAGGGCTGGCCGCCAGCCGTTATGTGATGGCCTGGGACCACTGGGTCGCCTTCTTTCTGCTGGCGTTCCTCGGCGGCCGTATGATGATGGAAGGTTTCCGGCAGACGGCGACGGCTGAGGCGTGCGAAGCGCCCCAGCGCCATGGCTTTATGGTGCTTGCAACCACTGCGGTCGCCACCAGTCTCGATGCGCTGGCGGTCGGCGTCGGTCTGGCCTTCTTGCAGGTTAATATCATCGCGACGGCGCTAACCATCGGTATGGCGACGACCATCATGGCGACCACGGGTGTGCTGATTGGCGGCTTAGTCGGTCCTGTACTGGGCAAGTGGGCGGAAGTGCTCGGCGGGCTGGTATTGATTTCGATTGGCTGCACCATCCTTATTCAGCATCTCAATCTCTTCTCCTAACGGCAGACAGAGAAAATTAATGTCGTTTTTGTGATCTGGTTCAAAATTTATTGCCTGTAAAATGCACAAAAGCTATACTTTGACTGCATTTATTCAACAAATTTTGAATCAGGTGATTTATGAAACGCTTAGTAAAATATGTCTTCCGCGCTTACGTTGAAACCTTCAAATACGTCCCCCCAGGCGCAATGTACTAATCTGCCGCCAGCGACCCCTTGCTATCGCGGTCAGGTAAGAGTCCGTGATTATCATCTCGCTTCAGACCGCGCTGGGCTTTCTCTGTATTATGCGGTTTGCGCTCCGCCGACAGATCGGATGAGCGAAAGTTTGTACGATTTTTATCTTATCTTTTGCTAACCTGCGCGCGAATTTTCCTATAACAACGAGGCAGTAATGCAGCTTTGCAGTTTTTATCTTCCTGACCAGGCAAGAAAAAGTTTCGGCATCGTGCTTGAAAACGGCGTGGTAGATGTCGGATTGCGCCTGGGCGCGCAGTGCCCGGATTTGAAAACCTTTCTTGAACGTTCTTCCATGGCTGACCTGGCCGCTTTCCGCGAGATGCCGGCTGATTACGCTTTCTCCGCGCTGCAGTTTCTGCCGGTAATTGAAAATCCAGGAAAAGTCTTCTGCGTCGGGATGAACTATGCCGATAAGCGCAAAGAGTTCTCCGAGACCCTGGACGCCCCAACGCTGTTTATTCGCTTCGCCGACTCGCTGACCGGACACGACCGGCCGCTGCTGAAGCCAGCGACCACCAGCGAGTTTGATTATGAGGGCGAGTTGGCGGTGATTATCGGCAAACCTGCGCATCAGGTAAAAGCGGCGCAGGCGCTGGAATATGTTGCTGGCTACAGCTGTTTTATGGATGCGACGGTGCGCGACATGCAGTTTACCTGGTTCACCGCCGGGAAAAACTGGCCGCAGACCGGCGGTTTCGGGCCGTGGATGACCACTGCCGAAGCAGTCGGCGATCCGCAGGCGCTGGCAATTAAAACCTTCCTGAACGGTCGCGAAGTGCAGAACGACACTACCGGCAGCATGGTGCACAAGGTGGCGAATATCATTGAATATATTTCCGCCTTTAGCCCGCTCTCGCCGGGCGACGTCATTTTCACCGGCTCGCCGGGCGGCGTCGGTAAGAAACGCACGCCGCCGCTGTTTATGTTCAGCGGCGACGTGGTAGAAGTGGAAATCGAAAAGATTGGCCGCTTGCGCAACGTGATCGCCTGATCCCGCTGCTGGCTGCGATTATCTCCGATCGCAGCCTCTTCTTTTGTACCGCACCACAACTTTCCCCCGTCTCGCCTGCTGGTCACGCTTTCGCCGCCTACACTGAAGTGACACAACCATTTTCAGGAGTGGGTAATGAGGCGGAAGGAAAAACCGACGCGCTGGAAAAGCGGCGCGCTGCTGGCCGGGCTAGGGCTGGGCACAGCGGCAACCTTATGGGGCGTTCAGCAATGGCGGCGTTTGAAACAGACGCCGCCCGTTTCGCCGCGTAGCCACCATGCGGGGCTGGCTGGCTATTTTCAACAGGTCGGCGAGTGGCGCATGTTTACCCGCGTCACGCCCAACGACGCACCCGGCCTGCCGCTGGTGCTGGTACACGGGCTGGTGATGTCGGGCCGCGCGATGGAGGAGCTGGCGCTGGCGCTCGGCAATAACTACCGCGTACTGGTGCCGGATCTGCCTGGGTTCGGCGCCAGCACTTTGCCGCCTTCGGCGCCGACGCTGTCGGTCGACGAACAGGCCGACGCGTTGTGGGAGTGGCTGCAGCACAACCAACTGTCGCGCGCTATCTGGATAGGCAACTCCTTTGGCTGCCAGATCCTCGCCGCGCTGGCGGTCAGGCATCCTGACGCCGTGGCAGGGTTAGTGCTGCAAGGGCCAACGGTAGATCGTCACGCCCGCAGCCTGGTGCGTCAGGCCTGGCGCGACTGGCGCAACGGCCGTCTTGAGCGGCACCGCTCGCCCGCATCGCTGGCGCGCATCGATTATGCCAAAGCCGGACTCTGGCGCGCGCTGAAAACCATGCGCATGATGATGCACGATCGTATCGAACAGCGGCTGGCTTACGTCAACGCGCCGACCCTGCTTCTGCGCGGCTCGCGTGATTCGGTTTCGCCTGCGCGCTGGGTAGAAGAGCTGGGCGCGCTGCTGTCGCGCGGCGAGATAATGACGCTGCGCGGCGGCACCCATACGCTGCACTACGTTTATCCCTGGAGTTTCTGCCACGCCATTCGTCCCTTCCTGGCGCGCATTCAGCAGGAGAATCAGCATGAGTAAACCACCGAAGGGCATCGCCCGCTTCGACTCTGCCGCCGCCATGCTGATGGCGCTGGCCCACGCCCTGCATGACAAACCCTTCGACAGCCCAAGCCAGTCGCCGATGCTGGATCGCCTGCTCCCTTCGCTCAATCGTCTGCCGACCCGGCTGAAAGAGTGGGGTTACGCCATTGGCGGCATGGCGGAGGGGATCAGCGAAGCGCAGGCTGGGGATCTTGACGTCGAAGGTATTGCCGAGTGGATGGTAAGCGAATACCCGGAGCGTGACTATCCTGCGGCTTTTATCGGTTCTTCGAACGGCGCGCTGACGCATCTTGCCGCCGCGATGGGCGTGCCCTGGCTGCCGCAAACCTTTCTCTGTCCGGTGCGTTCGCTCAATAACGATCCTGACGACGCGCAGGCGGGTTTCGAACAGGGCAAAGCGGTGGCGGCGGCGCTGCTGGCCGCCTGGCCGCGTCTGGCGGTACACCACATGCAGGATCCGAATCAGGACAGGCTGATGCTCGATCAAATGAGCTACTTCCGTCTGAAGCTGCGCGCGCTGCCGCTGGCGTTCAATGAGTTCCTGATGCGCAGTTTGCCCGATAAAAGTACGCTGTTCGTCAACCACTGCACGCGCCAGTGGCCGGTGACGCGCACCAGCGATCGCTCTTTCTTTCAGTTCGGTGCGCTGGGCGGCGCGACGGAGAAAGAGTATCTGCAGGGCGGCGGGCGCGTAGAGGGATTTCTGGCGCGTTACGGCAGCGATCGCAGCCGCTGGAATGCGCCTGCGCCAACCGACAATGTGCCGGAGGCGGAGTGGGGGCTGGATGAATATATCAAAGCGCCGTTGAAAAGGATGGCGGCTGACCGGAACTGGCAACTGCTGGAGATACGCTATCAGGATCCTGAAGCGTTGAGCTTCGTGGTGGCGGAAATCTACCGCGACTGGTATCTGGCGGCGGGGATACACGCCACGCGTCTGACGGTCGATAGTTTCCTGCTGATGGACCCCTGGTGCACCATGCGCCAGCATGCCATTCCCTTCTGGCTGGTGTTCGGCACCGAGCCATCAGCGGCAACGCTGTCGCGTTTTCTGGATCGTCAGCCGCGCTATCGCGATATCGATATGATGCTCTTTTCTCATGGTACGGAGAGCATCGGCATCGCGCCTGTCGAACGCTGGCGCCAGCTGCTTGACCGCGCCACGCACGCCGGGGATTTTGTCGGCGTGGATACCGAGCGTTTCCCACACGATTTCGCCACCTTTGCCCGTTTCGACACTGCGCTGCGGGAACGCGCGCCGCTCTTTGCGCCGCCGCCGCCGCTCAGCGTAGAGAAGGTGATCGCCGGCATTGAGCGCTATGGCGCGCGCCACGGCGTGACGCTGCATAAGCTGAACTAGCCGGGCGAACGCCCGGCTCTGTTATTACGCGCCGTCGGTAATGGGCTTACGCACCAGGACCAGATAGGCGAGGGCGCCAGCGACGGCGATACCTGCGCAGATCATCAGCGCGAGGCTGAACGACTTAGTGGTATCCAGCACCCAGCCGGTGATGACCGGCGCAAAAGAGGCGAATACAAAGCTGGCGAAGTTCTGGATACTGCCCACCGACGCGGTCATGCGCGCCGTAACATTAGCGTGGATCAGCCCCCAGCAGGAGGTGCCAGCAAAGTGGATGCAGAACAGCGCCATACCGATCAGCGTTACGGCGCTGGTGGTGTCGGTGGCGCGCGTCACGAAGGCGGTAAAGGCTGCCGACAGCAGCATGCCGGAGATAATGCAGACCTTACGCGTTTTTACTGCGTCAAAGCCGCGACGCACCAGCGCATCCACTGCATAGCCGTTGAGCAGCATGCCCGCTGCACCAAACAGGAACGGAATCGCCGCCAGCAGGCCGGTGCTTTTCAGATCCAGATGGTAAGTGGACTGCAGATAACCTGGCAGCCAGGCGATATAGAGCCAGGCGGTATAGTTGATGCCGCTGAAACCGATCATCATGCCCCACATGGTGCGCTGCTTAAACAGGCCGCGCCATTCGGCAAAGCTCAGCGGCTCCTTGCGCGACGCGACGCTTCCCGCCTGCAGATAATGGATCTCTTCTGCGCTGAGGGTATTGTTGTCGCGGTCGCGATAAAGCATGTACCAGCCAATCGCCAGGAACATGCCGAGCACGCCAATGGTAATAAACATGCCGCGCCAGCCGAACGCCAGCATCATCGCGGCCAGAACCGGCGGCGCCACTGACAGCCCAATCATCGAGGCGGCGTTAAAGAAGCCCATCGGCATGCCGCGATCTTTAATGTTGAACCAGTCGTTGATGACCTTTACGCCGCATGGGTTCATTGGCGCTTCGCCGATGCCGAGACCGATACGCACCAGAATAAACTGGGTAAAGTTATGCACCAGCCCGGCGGCTGCCTGAAACAGCGACCAGAAAAACATCCCGATGCCTAACATAATGCGCGGGCCTTTACGATCCAGCAGCGCGCCGCAGGGCAGCTGCGCCAGACCATACGCCAGCGAAAAGGCGGAGAGCAGCATGCCGATCTCCGTGGCGTTCAGACCCAGCTCCTCGCGGATCGTCATGTTGGCGACCGAGAGCGAACTGCGGTCAAGGTAGTTGATGATGGCTGCGCACAGCAGCAGCAGCATGGCGGTGATCTGAATCTTGCGAATGCGCGGCGAGCGCACGATATCGCTGCGCGCGGGCACATACTCCTGCCCATCGGCAGCCGGGTTTTTAGCATCGCGGGTTGAGGTATTTTCCATGGCTTACTCCCGTAGCGGGGTCGTTATCGTTATCTGATGTCAAAGAACATAGCGGCCCAGCGGCCCGCCATGAGTTTCAGTCGAGACTAGAAGCAATGCAGCCATGATGTTGCGAAGTTGTTTCTGATTCGTGCGGAAGCTAATGCTTTGTGGTTTTTAATCGGTTTTTAATTGTACTGGCGAATAGAGCGCGCCATTGACGAGCGCGACGTGGCGAGATGGTTATGCAATGCCAGCAGCGCATCGACATCCTGGCGGCTGATAAGCGCGGAGAGCAAGGCCATATGCTCCTCCAGCGCCACGATATTGCGCTGCTTGAGATCGCGCTCATCCCACTGATAGTGCGAATGAAAAATAACGGAGATGATCTCCAGCGAGTGGTTGAAAAAGGGGTTGTTGGCGGCGGAGAGGATCAGCGAATGCAGCTCTTTATCCAGCGCGGCGAACTGGCGGTAATCGCTGGCGATGGTATCGCGCAGCGCGCGGTGGCGATCCAGCAGATCGCGCGCCTGAATCCAGCGCTCATCCTGCGACGGCAGGTTCAGAAAACGCGTCAGCGCATGGGTTTCCAGCATTTCGCGCAGCTCAAACAGCTTGTCGGCGTAGTCGAGCGTAAATTTCTTCATGCGCCAGCGGCCGCGCTTTACCGGCTCCAGCAGATCGTAACGCATAAAACGCAGCAGAAACTCGCGCACCACCACCGGACTGACCTTAACCCGCTGCGCCAGCTGTAGTTCGCTAAAGGCGTCGCCGGGCGCGAGCTGGCGCAGGTTAATCATCTCGAAAAACGCCTGTTCAAACTGGCTTGCCTGCTGCTCGATCGGCGAGGACAACTCGCTGAATCCATCCTCGTCCTGCGGCTGACGCACAATTACGTAAGTACCCGCGACCTTCTCCAGCACGCCGCGCTGCTCCAGATAGTGCAGCGTATGGCGCACCGTGGTGCGGCTAATATTGAACATCTCTGCCAGCGCCGCCTGCGCCGGCAGCGGCGAACGAATATGGTGCTGGGCGATCCCTTCCAGCATCTGGTTGATAACGTTCTGGCGCAGATTCAGGTTTCGGCTCACGGATGCTCTCCGGGTTTTTATTCATTAAAAACCATTCAAATCCCAAAAAAAACGTCACGCCTCACAGATCGCGCGGGCAAAACGGCCAGTCTGTGATCAATTCGTCATAAAGGCGGCAGGACAACAGGAGAATTCCCATGACGACAATGAAAAGCCTGGTCATCGCTGAACCGAAGAAAATGGTCTGGACCACGCGTGAGCAACCTGCGCCTGCGGCGGGCGAAGCGCTGATTAAAATCATCACCGCCGGTATTTGCGGCACCGATATCCACGCCTGGGCGGGTAATCAGCCTTTCTTCAGCTATCCGCGCGTGCTGGGACATGAGCTGTGCGGCGAAGTGGTCGCGCTGGGCGAAGGGGCGCAGGGCGTTGAGCCTGGCCAGCGCGTGGCGCTGATCCCCTATATCTCCTGTTTGCGCTGCGACGCCTGCCAGAGTGGGAAAACCAACTGCTGCGAAAAAATTTCAGTGATCGGCGTGCATCAGGATGGCGGCTTTTGTGAGTTCCTGGCGGTTCCCGCCAGCAATCTCTTGCTGGCAGAAGAGGTCGCGCCGGAAGCCGCTGCGCTAATTGAGCCGTTCGCTATCAGCGCGCATGCGGTGCGCCGGGCGCAAATCACGGCAGGCGAACATGTGCTGGTGGTGGGCGCAGGGCCGATCGGTCTGGGCGTGGCGGCGATTGCGGCGGCGTCAGGCGCCAGCGTGGCGGTCGCGGACACCAGCGAATTCCGCCGCGCGCATGTCGCGAAAGAGCTGGGTCTGGCGGCGCTCGATCCCGCGCGCGAAGATTTTTACGACGCGCTGCGCGCGCAGTTCAACGGCAGGCTGGCGCTGAAGGTGATCGACGCGACCGGCAGCCCGGCAGCGATGAACAACGCGGTCAATCTGATGCGCCACGGCGGCACCGTGGTCTATGTCGGTCTGCACAAAGGCGATCTGGTTATTCCAGACAGCGAGTTCCATAAAAAAGAGGCTACCCTGATGGGCAGCCGCAATGCGACGCGCGAAGATTTCGACCGCGTGCGCGATTTAATGGCGAGCGGCAAGCTGCGCGCCGAGATGATGCTCAATGCCCATTTCGCCTTCTCGACGCTGGCGGAAAGCTTCGAGCCACAGGTGATCAACAACCGTGAGCTGATTAAAGGCGTTATTCACTTCGACCGCTAAGCGTGCGCAGGAAATGGTCGCGCACCTGCGCGGCATTAACCCCCAGCGCCACGCGCTGGGCGGGCACATTGCGAAACGGATCTTCCCGTGACGCCAGCGCGCTGAGCTTGCGTACCGTCTGGCCGCGCGCGATGCCTTCGGTAATGACGCGCAGCGGGCCTTCCGCCAGCTGAAACGCCTCCGGCTGGCAGAGCCAGGCGATCGCCAGCGTGTCGTGCAATGCCATGCCGTCGAAGCCCTCTTTTTGCAGACTATAGGCAAGATAGGGCCGCACAATGGCGTTGAGTACCGGCTGGTTAAGCTGCCGCACCTCCTGACCGCTGATCAACACCTTATGCGTTACGTCGAGCGGCATGACCACCACCTTCAGCGCCGAGCTGAGCACCTGGTCGGCAGCGTGCGGATCTTTCCAGATATTAAATTCGGCGAAGGGCGTGACGTTGCCGCTATGGCCGTCGGTACCGAACGCGCCGCCCATTATCACCAGCTCTTTCACCAGCGGAATGATGTCGGGTGCCTGATTGATGGCGCTGGCAATATTGGTCAGCGGGCCGATAGCTACCAGCGTAATTTCATGCGGCTGTGCGCGCACGCTGTCGATAATAAACTGCACCGCGCCTGGCGCCATGTCGCTGTACGCGTTATCAAACGCATCGCCTAAGCCATCTTCACCATGCAGTTTCGCCGGTTCGCTGGGCGCCAGCGCCAGCGGGCGGGCGCAACCGCGATAGATCGGCGCGTCAATCTGCATCTTTTCACAAAACAGGCGGGCGTTCTTTACCGCCTGACCCACCGCCACGTTGCCAAACACCGTAGTGATGCCCAGCAGCCGCTGCGTCCGCGCTGCGTAAGCCAGCGCAAAGGCGTCGTCTACGCCGATGTCGGTATCGAAAATCAGAGTACGCATGAATTCTCCTGCGGAGCGGGATATTGCCTGAAAAAGCAACAAAACAGTTGCTCATGGTTTTTTAGAGTCTAAATCTGGTCCATCAGAAGTGTAGGTAATGAACCGACGGCCCTGATTCGACGCGCGCTGGATGAGTTCGAACAACGCGTAGCGCCCTGTCCGGAAGGCTGTCCGATCTGTAGCGAACTGCTGGCCTCAGGCATCAGCCGCTATCGCGAATGTTATACCAGCGAAGGCTATCGTATCCTCTACTCGCTGGCGCTGCCGAATGTCTTCGTTCATCTGCTGCTCTCGTCGCGGCAAAGCATTCAGAATCTGCTTTTTCGTCGTCTGCTGCTCACCTGACCCGCTTGTCTCTCCTGGTGCATCGTCGTATTATCAACGCCTTAAGGTGATGGCGTTCCACCTTTCCCAACCGCCTGCTGGCGATCCCAGCGGCTGATGACGCCTGACATTAACCCTAATCCTCTCGCAGGCGTTACTGGTGTGTCAGGCTGTTTCTCTCTCCGCCACGACCCTGCGCGATTGCCGACTACAGGAGCAAATCATGTTGAAGTCGTTGTTCGCCGTTATGCTGGGCGGCGCTGCAGGCTGTACGCTGCGCTGGCTAATCTCGCTGCGCTTTAATGCGCTGTTTCCCAGCCTGCCGCCGGGTACGCTGCTGGTTAATCTGGCTGGCGGATTTATTATCGGCGCGGCGCTGGCCTGGTTTATCAAATATCCCCACCTCGACCCCGCCTGGAAGCTGCTTATCGTCACCGGCTTATGCGGCGGCCTGACGACTTTCTCTACTTTTTCGGCAGAAATTCTCATGTTGCTACAATCAGGAAAGTATTTGTGGGCGATGGCGAGCGTGCTGGTGCACGTCACCGGATCGCTGCTGATGACCTTTGCCGGCTTTGCGCTGGTGAATGCGCTCGGCTAAGCAACGCAAATACCGGCCACAGAGGCATTCCGCGTCTGTCGCAACCGATTATTCCGGACGATTAAGGAGGACGTTCATGACTCAACCTGCATTCCTTAACCTGGTGCTGTTAAGCGGTGAACCTGAACAGAAACTACAGGCCGCGCGCGACGCGGGATTCGATCAGGTCGAAATCTGGCGTGAAGATGTCGAGGCCTGTCAGGGCGGCGCTGCGCGTCTGGCGCAGCAGGGCCTGGGTTTTACCAACCTGCAGGTGCTGCGCGACTTCACCGGTGCGCCCGGCGAGCTACGCCTGCAAAAACGGGACGAGCTGCGCCAGTTTATCGACATGGCGAAAGCGCTGGGCTGCGACACCATCCAGGCGCCCGCCACCACCCGCGATGACTGTATTGCCGAACAAATCGACGAAGATCTGCGCTGGATGGCCTCGGAAGCGGCGCGCTTCGATATGCGCATCATGTATGAGCCGATGGCGTGGTGCAGCGTCGATAATACGCTGCCGCAGGCGTGGGAGCGCCTGCGTCGGCTGGATCAGCCTAATATCGGGCTGGTGGTGGATCTTTTCCATATCTGCGCGCTGGGCGGCGACGCTTCGCATCTCGATGGCATTCCCGCCGAACGGATTTATGAGGTGCAGCTGTGCGATATGGCAGTTCAGCCGCCGCCGCAGGATAAGCAGGCGATCATGAAACTCGCTAAGCATCAACGCCAGCTGCCTGGCGCTGGCATCATTGATATCGGTAGCTTCGTCGATAAGCTGAAAAGCGCAGGCTATCAGGGGCCGGTGGGAATTGAGGTGTTCAATGACGATCTGAAACGCCTGCCGCCGCATGAGGCAGCGCAGCAGGCGTATGCGGCGTTAAGGCGTTTCTGGCCTTAATCCTGTAGACACTGAGCGATAAAGGCGGCGGCACGCATCGCCCCCTGTGGCGAAATGGTGTGCTCCGTTCTGGGTTCAAGCTGAAGCTCAAGGGGCACGCCAGCGGCTTTCAGACGCTGCGCGGCTGATTCGCTCTCGCGCCACGGCACTACCGCATCGGCGTGACCGTGGATCAGCAGCGCAGGCGTCTGTTCTGAAGGCGACAGCGGCTCATCAAATGCCAGTCGACCGGAAAAAGCGACCACGCCCGCCAGCGGGAAGCGGCCTGATGCCAGCGCGTCGAGCGCCATAATCGATCCCTGCGAAAATCCGACCAGCACCACCTTTTCCCAGGCGTCGCGCAGCGCATGCCGGGCGAGAATCGCCTCCAGCGTTGCGTCAAAGGCTGCGCGGGCGGCGCGAACGCGCGCCGGACGATTCTCTGGCGTCACCCCGTCAAGGCTGAACCACTCAAAGCCTGCGCCATGCGGGAAGGGAAAGGGCGCATCAGGCGCTGCGAAGATGACGTCCGGCAACAGCGGCGCCCAGTGATGCCCCAGCGACGCTAAATCCTCGCCGTTGCTGCCGACGCCATGCAGAAAAATCACTAACGCTTTCGCCATCCGCTTCTCCTTAAAAACCGTATTCGCTCATATCGGCCCCTGTCGGCACGATGCCGTTGGGATTGAGCGCCTTAATGGAATAGTAGCCCTGTGGTTCGATATTCACCCTCTTACGCGTGCCGGAAGCCGACAGCATGCCCTTGAGATAGCGGTTGAGCAACGGATAGTCATGCCTCCGGCGCTGATAAGATTTAAACAGGCCGCAGCAGAGATCAAACTTTCGGTCCAAACGAGCCGATCCATAAAGCGCCTCTACAGCTGGAATCGCCAACGTGCAGGCTCTTAGCCGTCGGTTGAGCGCGTCACGCTTTCCCATTCGGCGATACTGCGTTCAAGGCTGCGCAGTTTGTCGCGCACCAGCTGCAGCGCGTCGCTGCCCAGCAGCAGGTGCGACGGCGGCGCGGGATGCTCCAGTAAGCTGAGGATCGCCAGCGCTGCTTTATGAGGATCGCCGTTCTGTCGGCCGCTTTTAGCGATGCGCGCTTCACGTACCGGATCGAAGAGCGCATCGTAATCGCGAATAACGCGTGCGCTACGCACCATGGAGCGACCTGCCCAGTCAGTGCGAAACGAACCGGGCGCCACGGCGGTTACGGCGATATTAAATCCGGCCAGCTCCTGGCTCAGGGTTTCCGAAAAGGCTTCCAGCGCGAATTTACTGGCGCAGTAGTCGCTGATGCCGGGCAGCGTAATAAAGCCGCCCATCGAAGTGATATTGATAATCCCTCCGCGTCGACGTGCGCGAAAAAGCGGCACCAGCGCCTTCATCATCGCCACCGCGCCCCAGACGTTAACCTCAAACTGATGGCGCATTTCCGCCAGCGTTGCCTCTTCGAAAATACCTTCGTGGCCATAGCCTGCGTTGTTGATAAGCGCATCGATCGGGCCGTGTGCCTTTTCCAGCGCCTGCACCAGCGGGGCGATACGCTCTACATCGGTGAGGTCGAGGATCGCGCCGTGGGCGCGCGCCGGATCCAGCGCCGTAAAGGCATCCAGCGCCTGCTGGCTGCGTACGGTGCCAAAAACGCTGTGGCCCGCCGCCAGCGCAGCCTGTGCCAGCGCCTGACCGAAGCCGCTGCTGACGCCGGTGATTAGGATCTTTTTCATTCGTTTTCCTCTTTAAGGGGGTGCTTCAGATTGCGCCCGCCGCGACAAAAAGAGGATGCCTGTTCATCTGCCATCCTTGCCTGAAACGCTGATTTTCACACTCAGCAGAAGGAAATTGCGCCCGAACTGTGCATAATCCTCGCATGAACGCTGAATCTCTACGCCTGCTCGCCGCGCTTGCGCCGCAGGAAGGCTACAACCTGACGCCGCTGCCCGACGTGCGGCTGCTGCGATCCAACCGTCCGCTGAGCCGCACGCCGGTGCTCTACGATCCGGGCATCGTCATCGTGCTGCAGGGCCGCAAACGCGGCTATTTCGGCAATCGCGTTTACTGTTACGACGCGCAGCACTACCTGGCAGTATCAGTGCCAGTGCCCTTCACCATGGAGACGGATGCCAGCGCGGAGGCGCCGCTGCTTGCGATCTATATGCACCTCGATCTGCCGGTAGCGGCGGAGCTGCTGCTGCAGATGGAGCAGGCGGGCGCGACGGTGTCGCAGCAGCCGGCCGGAATGCTGTCCACGCCGCTCAGCGACGCGCTGCAGCGCTCGGTGACGAGGCTGCTCCATGCCCTGAGCGATCCGCTGGAGGCGGCGCTGCTCGGCCCGGCGCTGGTGCGTGAAATCTACTTCCACGTGCTGAGCGGCGAGCAGGGAGGTGAACTGCGCGCCGCGCTGGCGCAGCAGGGCGCCTTCGGCAAAATCGCCCAGGCGCTGCGTCATATTCATCAAAACTATGCGCAGGCGCTGGATGTCGCGCAGCTCGCCAGCTGTGCGAGGATGAGCCACGCGACTTTTCACGCCCATTTTCGCGCCATCACCCAGACGTCGCCGATGCAGTACGTTAAGTCGATTCGTCTGCACCAGGCGCGGCTGCTGATGGTGCGCCAGCAGATGACCGCCGCCGCGGCCAGTCTTGCCGTGGGTTACGAAAGTCCATCGCAGTTCAGTCGCGAATTCCGACGGCTGTTCGGCCTGTCGCCAGGCGAAGAGGCCAGGCGACTGCGTAACAGCTTCGCGCTGCCGCCCGCCCAGCCGAACGCGCTTTTCGTCGCTTCACATTAGGTGCCGTCGCCCTTTCGCTGTGCGGCAAAACCTGCTTGACTAACCTTTCGCCCGTTTTGGCCTGGAGTTCTGCATGTCTTTGCTTCACCTTGCTTCGCTGGCGGATGTCGATGCCGCTGAATGGGACGCACTGTTGCCCGACGATCAGCCCTTTTTACGTCATGCCTTTCTGCTGGCGCTGGAGGAGAGCGGCAGCGTGCGCGCTGAGAGCGGCTGGCAGCCGGATCACCTGCTGTGGCGGGAAGCGGGCGCGCTGCGCGCCGCCGTACCCGGCTACCGCAAACGCAACTCATGGGGCGAATATGTCTTCGATCACGCCTGGGCGGACGCCTGCCAGCGCGCGGGCATTCGCTACTATCCAAAATGGCTGGGCGCGATCCCCTTCAGCCCGGTGACCGGCGCGCGCGTGCTGGGCGAAGCGCAGGCTGCCGCGCAGCTGCTCGCCGCGCTGCCGGAGAGGCTGCACAGTCAGGGACTGAGCAGCGCCCATATCAATTTCACCGACGCGCGCGCCGATGCGCTGCTGCGTCAGCAGCCGGACTGGCTGATGCGGCTCGGCTGCCAGTATCACTGGCATAATCGCGGCTATCGTGATTTTCAGGACTTTCTCGATACCCTGATGTCGCGCAAGCGCAAACAGCTGCGCAAAGAGCGCGAGCTGGTGGCGCAGAGCGGCTTTGAGTTTATCTGGTATCGCGGCGATGAACTGCGCGAGGATCAGTGGGACTTCATTTACACCTGCTACGCCAATACCTATGCGGTGCGCGGTCAGCGGCCCTATCTGACGCGTGACTTTTTCAGCCTGCTGGCGGCGCGGATGCCGCACAGCATTCGCGTGGCGATAGCGCACCTGCAAAATCAACCAGCGGCGATGGCTTTCTGTCTGGTGGATGGCGAGACGCTATACGGACGCTACTGGGGCTGCCTGGCGGAGTTCGATCGCCTGCATTTCGAAACCTGCTTCTATCAGGGCATGGACTACGCCATCGCGGCTGGCCTGAAGCGCTTCGACGCCGGTGCGCAGGGCGAGCATAAGCTGGTGCGCGGTTTTGAACCGCAGATCACCACCTCATGGCACTATCTGACGCATCCAGGCCTGCGCGATGCGGTGGCGGATTTTCTTCAGGAAGAGCGGGAAGGCGTGCGCGCCTGGGCTGATGAAGCGCGCGACGCCTTGCCGTATCGACGCGGCGATTAATGATCGCCGACAAAGCCGCTGGTCTGGTGCCGCCACAGCCGCGCATAGAGACCGTTGTGCGCCAGCAGCTCGCTGTGGTTGCCCATTTCGACGATATGTCCCTTATCCAGCACGATTAGCCGATCCATTTTGGCGATGGTCGACAGGCGGTGCGCGATGGCGATAACCGTTTTACCCTCCATCAGCGCGCCCAGACTCTCCTGAATCGCCGCTTCCACCTCAGAGTCGAGCGCGGAGGTCGCCTCATCCATGATTAAAATCGGCGCATTCTTCAGCAGCACGCGCGCGATAGCGATGCGCTGGCGCTGTCCGCCAGAAAGCTTCACGCCGCGTTCGCCAACGTGCGCATCCAGTCCGGTGCGCCCTTCGGCATCGGAGAGGCGCGGAATAAATTCGTCGGCGCGCGCGCGATGAATCGCCGCCTGCAGCTCCTCTTCGGTGGCGTCAGGGCGACCGTAGAGCAGGTTGTCACGAATCGATCGATGCAGCAGCGAGGTGTCCTGAGTAATCATGCCGATCTGGCCGCGCAGGCTCTCCTGCGTCACCTCGGCGATATTCTGATCGTCGATGGTGATGCGGCCGCCGTTCAGGTCATAGAGGCGCAGCAGCAGATTAACCAGCGTCGACTTACCGGCGCCGGAAGGGCCGATCAGGGCGATCTTCTCGCCGGGCTTGATATGCAGGTTAAGACGGTTAATCACCTGATGGCCGCCGCCGTAGTCAAAGCGAATATCCTCATAGCGGATCTGACCCTGCGTCACCTCCAGCTTTTTCGCCTGCGGCGCGTCCTGCACGCTGAGCGGCTGGGCGATGGTATTGATACCGTCCTGCACCGTACCGATATTTTCAAAAATACCGTTCACCACCCACATGATCCAGCCGGACATATTGACCAGACGAACCACCAGACCAGTCGCCAGCGCGATGGCGCCGACGCTGATCAGCGACTGGCTCCACAGCCACAGCGCCAGGCCGGAGGTCGAGACGATCAGCAGGCCATTCAGCGACGAGAGCGTAACGTCCATGCTGGTCACCATGCGGCTCAGACGATAATTTTTGTCGGTCTGCTCCTGCAACGCTTCACGCGCGTAGCGCTTTTCCAGATCGTGATGCGCAAACAGCTTGATGGTGGCGATATTGGTGTAGCCGTCGACGATGGTGCCCATCAGCTTCGAGCGCGCCTGCGACGCCACCACGGAGCGCGCCTTTACGCGCGGCACAAAGTAGCTCAGCGAGGCGATATAGGCAGCTATCCACAGCACCAGCGGGATCATCAGTCGCCAGTCCGCTTCCGCAAACAGCACCAGCGACGTTATCGCATAGATCAGCACATGCCAGATGGCGTCTACCAGCTGCACCGCGGAGTCGCGCAGCGCGTTGCCGGTCTGGGTGATGCGCTGGGCGATGCGTCCGGCAAAGTCGTTGTGGAAGAAATTGAGGCTCTGGCGCAGCACGTAGTTATGCTGCTGCCACTGGATCATGCTGGTCATGCCCGGATTGATGCTCTGATGCACCAGCATATCGTGCAACGCGATAAAGACCGGGCGCAGGATCAGCGCGACAAACGCCATCCACAACAGAATGGGCCAGTGCTCGGCGAACAGCGTGGCGGGCGTCGCGCTGTTGACCAGGTCGATAATGCGACTCAGGTAGCTAAACAGCGCCACTTCAATCAGCGCCGATACCAGCCCGACAACCAGCAGCGCCGCAAAGCTTGGCCACACCTGACGCAGATAGTACAAATAAAAGGGGCCGATGCGGCCTGGCGGCGAATCGGATGGAGCATCCTGGAAAATATTGATAAAACGTTCGAAACGGCGATACAACATAACGACTCTCTTTGCGCCTGGGGAGAGTAAACAGCTTAGTGCAACTTAAAAGGGATTACCGATATGGAATTGATCATTCGCGGTCGTGAACCCAGTGATGCCGCTGGGTTTCAGCGTCTTTACAGCCACCCTGACGTCTATCGCTGGACCACGCAGCTGCCGTTCCCCAGCGTGGCGACATGGCAGAAAAAGTTCGAACGTATGGATAGCGAAGGCTATATCGGTTTCGTCGCCGAGCTTGACGGAAAGATGGTCGGCGAACTGACCCTGTTTGTCGAAAACCGACCTCGTACCCGCCACGGCCTGAGCTTCGGCATCGGCGTCGATCCCGCTTTCAGCGGGCGCGGAATCGGCGAACGTTTAATACGCAGCGGTCTTGATTACGCCTTTAACTGGCTGGGCGTGACGCGCGTAGAGCTGGAGGTATTTCACGATAATGAGCGCGCGCGGCGGCTGTACCAGCGCATCGGCTTCGAACAGGAGGGCGTACGCCGCAAGGCCTGCCTGCGCGATGGCGAATATCACGACATTATTCTGATGGCGCTGCTGCGGGGGGAGTAAGTAAAAGCAGAGGGCGGGAGAAAATGTTCGTCTCTTTTTGCGTTTTTTACCGTGAACCGCTGCGTTTCATAGCGTAGCCGGCCATGATTTCCTGGAGCTGGCGCACATTCCCCATGCGCCAGCCAGCCTTTGTCCCGCTTATGTGCGGTGCCGCAAGCTGCTTTGTGAAGGCCGCCAAAATCAGTACCAGTTAGCGCGCATGATTTCACCATTCGCCCAATGACCAACCCTTCGCCTGCTACCTATATTTCCTCAACAGGGCGTTCAACGCAGCATTCCTGATCATTTTTCCGGAGCAGCACGCTCCTTTTTGAGGAATAGACCTGATGATAAGAGAGCACTCTGCCGCCGCGCGGCCCACCCGCGTGCGTATCTGGATCCTCTGCCTGATCCTGTTTCTTTCCGTGGTGGCCTACGCTGACCGTTCGATCCTGTCGATCTCAGGATCGGCGATCAAGGATGAGTTTGGTCTGTCAGCGATCCAGCTCGGCCTGATCCTCGCCGCGTTTAGCTGGGCCTATGTGATCGGTCAGATCCCCGGCGGGCTGCTGCTCGATCGCTTCGGCGCGAAGAAAGTCTATGGCGTCACGCTGGCGCTCTGGTCGATTTCAACTATTGCGATGGGCTTCGTCGGCGAGTTCGCGGGCGGGATGACCGCCGCGCTGGTATTGATGTTTACGCTACGCTTTGCGCTGGGACTGATTGAAGCGCCGAGTTTCCCCGCCAACGCGCGGGTGGTGATTATGTGGTTCCCCAGCGCCGAACGCGGACGCGCCTCGGCGCTGTTCAGTACGGCGCAGTACTTCGCCGTTGCGATCTTCTCGCCGCTCTCCGGCTGGCTGGTATCGCGCTTCGGCTGGGAGTGGCCCTTCTTCGTGCTGGGCGGCATCGGCGTGCTGGCGGTGTTTGTCTGGGCAGCCTATATGCGCGAGCCGCGCCACCATCCCGGCGTATCAGAAAGCGAGCTGCGCCATATCGTTGACGGCGGCGCCCTGGTTGATATCGACGCGTCGCAAACGTTGCAGGCGCGTCCGCCGGTAAACCGGGCGATGTTCAAAACGCTGCTCTCCAGCCGTATGCTCTGGTGCGCCTACCTCGGCCAGTATTGCACCATCGCGCTCAGCTATTTCTTTATTACCTGGTTTCCTATCTATCTGGTACAGGCGCGCGGCATGAATATTCTTGATGCCGGCTTCGCCACTATCGCGCCTGCGCTGTTCGGCTTTCTTGGCGGGATCAGCGGCGGCTACATCTCTGACATGCTGATCAAGCGCGGCTGGAGCATCTCCTGGGCGCGTAAAACGCCCTATATTGTCGGCATGCTGATGGCGGCGTCGCTGATTATGGCGGCGGTGATACCGAGCAACGTCGGCATTATCGCCATTATGTCCTTCGCTTTCTTCGGCAAGGGCGTGGCGGCGGGCGCAGGCACCTGGACGGTGATCAGCGATACCGCGCCGAAAGAGGCGGTGGGGCTGGCGGGTGCCATCTTCAACGGCATCGGCAACATTGCTGGCTTCGTGACGCCGCTGCTGTTTGGCGTAATCGTCGGACTGACCGGCAGCTACAGCATCGGGCTGGTGTTTGTCGGCGCGCACTGCGTGGTCGCCGCGCTACTGTTCCTGTTCGTGATGGGGCCGATCAATCGCGTCGGCGAGGCGCAGACTCAGGAGGCAACGCGCGAGGCGCAAAAAGAGGCGCGTGGCATTAAGGCAGTATAAATTTCCCGCCGGGTCGGCGCGCGCTGCGCCGACCACTTAAATCCCCACTGAAGAAAATTTGCTCATTTGCCGATACTTCTCTACCAGGAGTGATCCTAAGGAGAGATATCTTGCTCAAGCAAATCACTGTCGACGAGCTGCGACCCGGAATGTTTATCCATAAGCTCGAGGTCTGGTGGATCAAAGATACGCGCATCCATAATCAGATGCTGGTGACCGATCCGCGCCAGATCGAAATGTTGCGTAAAGAAGGGATCCAGCAGCTCTGGATCGATCTGAATAAGTCTGTGCAGGCGCCTGCCGCGCCGCCGCCTGCCAAAAAGCCCATCGACCTTACGCCCTTTTTTCAGGAGTTGGACCAGGCGCAGAAGATTTTCCAGCAGGGCAAACCGCAGGTCATGGCGATGTTCAACGAGGCGCGCCTCGGTCATGGTCTCAATCTGACGGGGATGCTGGAGCTGGTGGATGAAATCGCCGGCTCTATCCGGCGCGAGCCGACCGCCCTGTTGAGCGTGGCGCGCCTTAAAAACCATGACGATTACACCTGGCTGCACTCCATGGCGGTCTGCGGCCTGATGATTAACCTGGCGCAGCAGCTTGGCCTGGATAATAAACAGGTGCTGCGCGTCGGCATGGGCGGGCTGCTTCATGACGTCGGTAAGGCGGCGGTGCCGCTGGAGATCCTCAATAAACCCGGCAAGCTCACCGATGACGAGTTTGAAGTCATGCGTCAGCATCCGGTTACCGGCGCGCAGATGCTGATGGAGGCGAACGCAGATACCGATCTGCTGGATATCGCGCTGCATCATCATGAAAAGTATGACGGCAGCGGCTATCCGCACCGACTAAAAGGAGAGGAGATCTCGCTCTACTCGCGTATGGCCGCCGTGTGCGACGTCTATGACGCGCTTACCTCTACGCGCGTCTACCGCAAGGGCTGGTCTCCCGCCGAAGCGATGCACAATATGCTGAGCTGGCGCGGCCACTTCGATAATCAGATCCTGCACACCTTCGTGCGCGCCATCGGCATCTATCCGGTGGGTTCGCTGGTGCGGCTGGCATCAGGGCGCGTGGCGCTGGTGGTAAAAGCGGGCGAGCGCTCGCTGATTAAGCCGGTGGTGCACGCCTTCTGGTCGCTGCACGCCCAGCGCGAAGTGAAGCCGGAACGTATCGATCTCGGCGACAGCTTCTGCACCGACAGCATCATCGGCGCAGAAGAGGGTCTACTGTGGGGAAGTGCCGATCTTAACCGCGTCTGGGCGCTGGCGAGTTAAAAATCAACGCTGGCGCGCAGCACGATCTCGCGCGGATCGCCTACAGCGACGCGCAGGTTATTGCCGCTCGACGGATAAAAGGTTTTATCAAACAGGTTGTTGACGTTGACCTGCCACTTCACGCGGTAGCCGCTAAGCGGCATCTGCCAGGCGATAAAAGCGTCCGCCACCGTGTAATCATCCAGATAAAAACTGTTGGCTGCATCGCCGGGACGGCGACCGACGTAGCGCGCGCCGACGCCTGCGCGCAGATCGTCCGCCGCCAGCAGGCCGGTGGTGCCGAAATCGTTGGTCAGAAACAGCGCGGCGGTATGGCGCGCCGTATTAGGCATGGCGTTGCCGTTATTCTGCGGATCGGCGGTGACGCGCGCGTCGGTCCAGGCGTAGCTGCCCACCAGGCTGAGCGAGTCGGTCAGCTTGCCCGCCAGATCCAGCTCGACGCCCTGCGAACGCACTTTTCCAGCGGTGCGCGTTACGGTCTCGCCATCCACCAGTTCATCCACCATCACGTTGCGCTTCTGAATATCAAACAGCGCCAGCGTGCCGGTAACGCCGTTGGGCAGATCGATCTTGCCGCCCACTTCCCAGGCCTTGCCCAGCTCCGGCGGCAGCGAGCCGATCTCGGTGGCGACAGAGGAGTTGGGCTTAAAAGATTCGGTGTAGCTGGCGTAGAGGCTTGACCAGCTGTTGAGGTTGTAAACCACGCCTGCGCGCGGCACCAGTCGGCTGTCGGAGCTGCGGGTGCGGGTGACGAA
This sequence comes from Pantoea sp. ACRSB, assembly GCF_022346905.1. NCBI lineage: Bacteria > Pseudomonadati > Pseudomonadota > Gammaproteobacteria > Enterobacterales > Erwiniaceae > Pantoea > Pantoea sp. ACRSB. Next base: position 48,981 of record NZ_JAKRNL010000006.1, read on the forward strand.
CGGGCGGCCTTTGCCTGCCATTACGTCAAAGCTGTCGTAGCGCAGGCCGCCCAGCAGCAGCCAGTCGGGCGTCAGGCGGATCGCATCCTGTAAAAAGAGGCCGCGGCTGTCGATATTCTCGCGCTGGTCGCTGTCGGCGGCGCTCACCGTCGAGGTCGACGACATCTCGTCATAAACCGGATGCCAGATATTAAAGCGGGTGTTTTTCTTGCCGCGCAGCATGTCACCGCGGAAGGTGCGGTCAGCTTCGTAGTCGAATCCCGCCATCAGCTGATGGTTTACGCGGCCCCAGTCGACATCACCATTCAGCGTCAGCTGCACCATCTGCGAACGGCTCTGCGCGTCGCCGGTGGCATCGGCCTGGCGCGTCAGCACGCCGGTATCGGCATTAAAGGCGGTGGCGCGCGCCTGGTGGTCGCTGTAGGTGTTGCGCGTAAAGCTGTAGTTGAGATGCGCCGTCCAGCTGTCGCTCAGGTTTTGATCGGCGGCCAGCGTCAGAGTGTCCTGATCGCCACGCGTGGCGTTGAAACGCTCGTCGAAACGCTCTTCCCGCGGCGTATCCACCGGCCTGCCGGTTTTCGGGTTAATGACTGTGCCGCGATCGAAAGGCACCAGATACTCCATATGTTCCCAGGCGACGCGCAGAGTGGTGCTCTCACCAAACCACATCAGCGACGGCGCGATAGTGGTCTGGCGGGTGCGACCGAAGTTACGCCAGTAATCCGTCTCGTCGTGATCGACGATAAACCGGCCCGCGAAGCCGCTGGTGCCGAGCGGGCCGGTGACGTCGAGCTGACCACCGCCGCCGCCAAAGCTGCTGTTGCGTCCCTCCAGATGCACCTGCGGCGTCAGCAGCGGCTTCTTGCTGATGACGTTGACTAGGCCGCCCGGTTCGTTCATGCCGTAAAGCATGGAGGAGGGGCCTTTCAGCACCTCGACGCGCTCGCTGGTGGGCGTAAAGTTGCGTGCCTGAATCGAACGCACGCCGTCGCGCAGAATGGAGCCGTCGCGGTTATCGCCGAAGCCGCGCTTAATCAGCGCATCCTGAGTGCCGCCCAGCGTATTGGCCTGGGTAATGCCGCTGACAAATTTCACCGCGTCGTCGAGATCCTGCGCGTCGCTGTCCTGCAACACCTGCTGCTGCACCACGGTCACGTTCTGCGGCGTGTCTAGAATTTTTGCCGGCGCGCGCGTGGCGGTCACGCTGCTGTGCGGCTGATAGCCGCTCTCCTGCGACGCTGCGTCTTGCGTCACCAGCAGCGTGGATTCCTGCGCGTGCAGGCTGCCGGAAAGCAGCGCGCCGCCCAGCAGGAGGGAAGAAACGTTTTTCATTGAGGTAACTGGCTCCAGAAGGTCCCTGATAAATTCAGCGGCAGGAAGCGCTGATAAAGTTGTTCAAGCGTGCGTTGTGGATCGAGGTCGGTAAAAAGCTGCGGATAGAGTGCCTTAGCGAACACCTCCACCGCCACGACGTGCCACGGGCTGAGGTAGAAGTTGTGCCACAGGCCCCAGGCGCGATGGTTTTTCACCGCCTCAAGCTGGCTGAGTACCGGCTGCGCGGCCAGCAGCTTTTGCAGGCTGAGCGCCGCCTGGTCTGCGCTTACCTGCGGGCCGAGCTGCAACGTTTTGTCGTTGTTCGCATCCGCCATGCCGGTCGCGATATAAACCTGCGGCGGCTGAGCCAGCACCTGTTCGGGATTGATCTCGCCGAAAACGCCTTTTACCGCGCCCGCCGCAATATTATCGCCGCCCGCAAAAGCGAGCAGCTGGCCGAGATTGCCGTTGACCGCCGTGGTGCAGCAGGTGTCGCGGCGGCCCAGGTGCAGGTGCAGCATGACGCGGGTTTTCGGCCCGTGATAGCTTGCCAGCCGGGCGCGAACGGCCTCCATATGCTGCTGATAAAAATCGATAAACGCCTGCGCACGCTGCGGCTGGTTGAACACCTCGCCAAGGATTTTCAGGCTTGGCACCGTGTTGTTGAGCAGATCGACGCGCAGGTCGACATAGATCACCGGCACATTGACCTGCTGCATCAGCTGGCGGAAATGCGCCTCTCCCGCGCCGCTTTTCGCCAGGCGCGGCAGAATAATCAGATCGGGTTTGAGCTTAAGCACCTGCTCAGGGTTGAGATCGCGCAGCGCGCCGCTGCCAAGCTGCGGCACCGCCTTTATCGCCGGAAAAGCGGTGGTGAACTGCTGCCAGCTTTGGGTGTCATACTTCGCCATATCCGCAGGCCAGCCTGCGATCTGCGCCGCCGGGTTGCCGGGCACGATCAGCGCCAGGGTATAGAGCATGCGGCTTTCGCCCAGAATTACCCGCTGCGGATGGTCAGGGAGGGTGACGCGCTGACCGGTAATATCGACGATTGATTTGGCGAAAGAGGCGCAGCTGCACAGCAGTAACATCAGGGAAAAAAGAAAACGCATCTCAATTATTTCACAAGGAAATAGAAATGATAATGAAAATCAATCGTCTTCACAACGTTAAGGTGACCGTTACGCCGCGCCGCCGGGTTTTATAACTAAAAACAGCAGGGATGCGCGGTCATCCGCCTGTTTTATCGCCATTTTTATAACTTTTTTACGCCCGCCCCGCGCAATTTAACCGCTTCTTTATATCGATACGCGCAGGCTAACGCGAAACCCTGATCCCTCTGGAGGTCGCTGTGAGCGTGGGCGTGATAACCGGCATCGTGCTGGTGTTTTTATTACTGGGCTACCTGATCTATGCCTTGCTGAATGCGGAGGCGTTTTGATGGCCGCCAATGCGTTTTTACTGATTGCCGTTTTTTTACTGGCGCTGATGGTGCTGGCGCAGCCGCTTGGACGCGGGCTGGCCGCGCTGATCGCCGATAAGCCTTTGCTGGCCGGATTCGAGCGTCCGCTCTGGCGTCTGCTGGGCGCAGACGCGCCTGCAATGCGCTGGCCGCAATATCTGCTGGCGATTCTGCTGTTTAACCTGCTCGGCCTGCTGCTGCTGACGGCGATCCTGCTGTTGCAGGATCGGCTGCCGCTCAATCCGCAGCATTTGCCCGCGCTGAGCTGGCATCTGGCAATTAACACCGCAGTGAGTTTCGTCACCAATACCAACTGGCAGTCATACGGCGGCGAAAGCACGCTGAGCTATTTCAGCCAGATGGTCGGCCTGACGGTGCAGAACTTTGTTTCAGCGGCGACCGGCATCGCAGTTGCGTTCGCCCTGATCCGCGGCTTCGCCAGCCGCGCGGCCGATAAGCTCGGCAACGCCTGGCGCGATCTGACGCGCATTACGCTCTATCTGCTACTGCCGATCAGCCTGCTGATGGCGCTGCTGTTCGTCAGCCAGGGCAGCATTCAAAACTTTTTGCCGTACCACGAGATCACCACGCTGGAAGGGGCGAAGCAGACGCTGGCTATGGGGCCGGTGGCGTCGCAGGAGGCGATCAAGATGCTGGGCACCAACGGCGGCGGTTTCTTTAACGTCAACTCGGCGCATCCGTTCGAGAACCCCAACGCGCTGACTAACTTTGTACAGATGCTGGCGATATTTCTTATCCCGACGGCGCTCTGTTTCGCCTTTGGCTATGCGGTGCGCGATCGCCGCCAGGGCCATATGCTGCTCTGGGCGATGTCGCTGATGTTCGTGGTGGCAGTGGTGACGGTGATGTGGGCGGAAACGCGCGGCAACCCGCACCTGCTGGCGCTCGGCGCGGACAGCGCCCTTAACATGGAGGGCAAAGAGACGCGCTTCGGCATTCTTAACTCCAGCCTGTTTGCGGTGATCACTACCGCTGCGTCGTGCGGCGCGGTTAACGCGATGCATGACTCCTTCACCGCGCTGGGCGGCATGGTGCCGATGTGGCTGATGCAGCTGGGCGAAGTGGTGTTCGGCGGCGTTGGCGCGGGTCTTTACGGCATGCTGCTCTTTGTGGTGCTGGCGGTGTTTATCGCCGGGCTGATGATTGGCCGCACGCCGGAATACCTCGGCAAAAAGGTTGACGTGCGCGAAATGAAGATGACCGCGCTGGCAATTCTGGTGACGCCGACGCTGGTGCTGCTCGGCACCGCGCTGGCGATGATGACCGACGCGGGCCGCGCCGGGATGGCGAATCCGGGCATTCACGGCTTCAGCGAAGTGCTCTACGCGGTCTCGTCCGCCGCTAACAACAACGGCAGCGCCTTTGCCGGCCTGAGCGCCAACACGCCGTTCTGGAACCTGCTGCTGGCGTTCTGCATGCTGGTCGGCCGCTTCGGCATCATTATTCCGGTGATGGCGCTGGCGGGCAGCATGGCGGTGAAAAAGGCGCAGCCGGTAGGCAACGGCACGTTGCCGACCCACGGCCCGCTGTTTATCGCGCTGCTGATCGGCGCGGTGCTGCTGGTGGGCGCGCTGACCTTTATTCCCGCTCTGGCGCTGGGCCCAGTCGCCGAGCATCTGCAACTTCTTCAGGGTACGCACTCATGAGTCGTCAACAACAGGCGCTGAACGGCGCACTGATGCGCGTCGCGCTGCTCGACGCGCTGAAAAAGCTGGATCCGCGCGTACAGTTTCGCAATCCGGTGATGTTCGTGGTCTGGCTCGGTAGCCTGCTCACTACGCTGCTGGCGCTCGGCATGGCGGGCGGCTGGCTCGACGGCCGCGCCAGCTTTACCGGCGCCATCGCGCTCTGGCTCTGGTTTACCGTACTGTTCGCCAACTTCGCCGAGGCACTGGCGGAAGGGCGCAGCAAGGCGCAGGCGAGCAGCCTGAAAGGCGTCAAGAAAACCAGCTTTGCGAAAAAACTGACTGAGCCGCGCCACGGCGGGCAGTGGCAGCAGGTCTCCGCCGACAGCCTGCGCAAAGGCGATATCGTGCTGGCGGAGGCGGGCGACATTATTCCCTGTGACGGCGAAGTGCTGGAGGGCGGCGCCTCGGTGGATGAAAGCGCGATTACCGGTGAATCCGCGCCGGTGATCCGCGAGTCGGGTGGTGACTTTGCCTCGGTCACTGGCGGCACGCGCATCCTCTCCGACTGGCTGGTGATCCAGTGCAGCGTCAATCCGGGCGAAACCTTTCTCGATCGCATGATCGCCATGGTAGAGGGCGCGAAGCGGCGGAAAACCCCCAACGAGATCGCGCTGACCATTCTGCTGGTATCGCTGACTATTGTGTTTCTGCTGGCCACCGTCACGCTGTGGCCCTTCTCGGCGTGGGGCGGCTCGCCGGTGAGCGTCACGGTGCTGGTGGCGCTGCTGGTCTGCCTGATCCCGACGACGATTGGCGGCCTGCTCTCCGCCATCGGCGTAGCGGGCATGAGCCGCATGCTGGGCGCCAACGTCATCGCCACCAGCGGCCGCGCGGTGGAGGCGGCGGGCGACGTCGACGTGCTGATGCTGGACAAGACCGGCACTATTACGCTCGGCAATCGCCAGGCGACGCAGTTTCTGCCCGCGCCGGGCGTCAGCGAAGAGCAGCTGGCCGATGCGGCGCAGCTCGCCTCGCTGGCGGATGAAACGCCAGAGGGCCGCAGCATCGTGGTGCTGGCGAAACAGCGATTCAACCTGCGCGAGCGTGACCTTAACAGCCTGGGCGCGAGCTTTATTCCCTTCTCGGCGCAGACGCGTATGAGCGGCGTAAACGTGCAGAACCGCCTGATCCGCAAAGGCGCAGTGGACGCCGTAAAACGTCATATCGAAGCCAACAGCGGTCGTTTCCCCACGGAGGTCAACGCGCTGGTGGAAGAGGTGGCACGCGCAGGCGGCACGCCGCTGGTGGTATCGGAAGGGGCGAAGGTGCTGGGGGTGGTGGCGCTAAAAGATATCGTCAAAGGCGGTATCAAAGAGCGCTTCGCCGAGCTGCGCAAGATGGGTATCAAAACCGTGATGATTACCGGTGACAACCCGCTGACCGCGGCGGCGATCGCAGCGGAAGCGGGCGTGGATGACTTTCTGTCGGAAGCGACGCCGGAAGCCAAACTGGCGCTGATCCGCCAGTACCAGGCGGAAGGCCGACTAGTGGCGATGACCGGCGACGGCACCAATGACGCCCCGGCGCTGGCGCAGGCTGACGTGGCGGTGGCGATGAACTCCGGCACCCAGGCGGCAAAAGAGGCGGGCAACATGGTGGATCTCGACTCGAACCCCACCAAGCTGCTGGAAGTGGTGCACATCGGCAAACAGATGCTGATGACGCGCGGGTCGCTCACCACCTTCAGCATCGCCAACGACGTCGCTAAATATTTCGCCATTATTCCGGCAGCCTTCGCGGCGACCTATCCGCAGCTTAATTTGCTGAACGTGATGCATCTGCATTCGCCGTCGTCGGCCATTCTCTCTGCGGTGATCTTTAACGCGCTGGTGATCGTCTTCCTGATCCCGCTGGCGCTAAAAGGGGTGAGCTATCGGCCGCTGAGCGCGGCAGCGCTGCTGCGACGCAACCTGCTGATCTATGGCGTGGGCGGGCTGCTGGTGCCCTTTATCGGCATTAAAGCCATCGACCTGCTGTTAGTGCTGCTGGGTCTGGCATAAGGAGAAAAATATGAGTCAGTTACGTCCGGCAATGTTAGTTTTACTGCTGCTCACGCTGGTGACCGGCGTGGGATATCCTTTGCTTACTACCGGCCTGGCACAGTGGCTGTTTCCGGCGCAGGCCAGCGGATCGCTGATTGAAGAGCGCGGTTCGGCGCTGATCGGGCAGAACTTTACCCGGCCTGGCTATTTCTGGGGACGTCCGTCTTCGACCGGCGACGCGCCTTATAATCCGCTGGCGTCGAGCGGCAGCAATCTGGCGGCAAGCAATCCGGCGCTGGATAAGGCGGTGGCGGAACGCGTCGCCGCGCTGCGCGCCGCCAACCCGCTCTCGCCGCAGGCGGTGCCGGTGGATTTGGTGACCGCTTCGGCCAGCGGGCTCGATCCGGCGATTTCGCCTGCCGCCGCGCGCTGGCAGGCGCCGCGCGTCGCCACCGCGCGTCAGCTGCCGCTGAAAAGGGTAGAGGAGCTGATCGACGCGAATACGGAGCGGCCACTGCTCGCCTTTAGCGGCGATCCTACCGTCAACGTGCTGCGGCTTAACCTGGCGCTGGATGCGCTGACTCAACCCTGAAGGACGTGATGAACGACGAACGTGAACGCCCCGATCCCGATGCGCTGCTGTTGCAACAGGCGGACAGCCATCGCGGCAAGCTGAAAATTTACTTCGGCGCCTGTGCGGGCGTAGGGAAAACCTACGCCATGCTGCAGGAGGCGCAGCGGCTGCGCGCCCAGGGGCTCGACGTGCTGATCGGCGTGGTAGAGACCCACGGCCGGGAAGAGACCGCCAGTCTGCTGCGCGGGCTTCCTGTGCTGCCGCGGCGCGCTACCGGCCGCTCGCGTCATGCCGAGTTCGACCTTGACGCGGCGCTGGCGCGTCACCCGGCCGTTATCCTGATGGATGAGCTGGCGCATACTAACGTGCAAGGGTCGCGCCATCCCAAACGCTGGCAGGATATCGACGAGCTGCTGGATGCGGGCATTGACGTGATCACAACCGTCAACGTGCAGCATCTGGAAAGTCTTAACGATGTGGTGGGCGGCGTGACCGGCATTCGCGTGCGCGAAACCCTGCCCGACCCCTTTTTCGACAGCGCCGATGAGATCGTGCTGGTGGATCTGCCGCCGGACGATCTGCGCCAGCGCCTGAAAGAGGGCAAAGTCTATGTCGGCGATCGCGCGGAACGCGCCATCGAAAACTTTTTTCGCAAGGGCAACCTGTTCGCCCTGCGCGAGCTGGCGCTGCGGCGCACCGCCGACCGCGTGGACGATCAGATGCGCGCCTGGCGCGACCAGCAGGGACGCGACCGCGTCTGGCACACGCGTGACGCCATTCTGCTCTGCATCGGCGACGATACCGGCAGCGAAAAACTGGTGCGCACCGCCGCGCGGCTGGCGGCGCGGCTCGGCAGCGAATGGCACGCGGTTTATGTAGAGACGCCGCGCCTTAACCGGCTGCCGGAAGCGCGGCGGCGCGCCATCCTGAAAACTCTTCAGCTGGCGCAGGAGCTGGGCGCGGAGACCGCCACGCTCTCCGATCCCGATGAGGCGCAGGCGGTATTGCGCTACGCCCGCGAACATAACCTGGGCAAGATCGTTACCGGTCGTCGGCCGCTGCGGCGCTGGCATCGCGACAGCTTCGCCACGCGCCTCGGCAAGCTGGGGCCCGATCTCGATCTGCTGGTGGTGGCGCTCGATGAGCCTGTCGGCGAGGCGCCAGCCTTAGCCGACGCGCGCGTCACCGGTGACCGCTGGCGCCTGCCGCTGCGTGGCGTGCTGATGGCGCTGCTGCTCTGCATTGTGGTGACCGCCGCCGGACGCTGGCTGCTGGCCGGGTTCGATACCGCCAACGGCGTAATGATCTACCTGCTGGCGGTGGTGATTATCGCGCTGCGCTACGGGCGCTGGCCGTCGGTGATCGCCACGGTGATGAATATTCTCGCCTTCGACCTCTTTTTCGTCGCGCCGACCGGTACGGTCGCGGTCTCCGACTTGCAGTATCTGGTGACCTTCGCGGTCATGCTGGCGGTGGGCGTTATCGTCGGCAATCTCACTGCGGGCGTGCGCTATCAGGCGCGCGTGGCGCGCTATCGCGAACAGCGCGCGCGCCACCTCTACGAGATGGCGAAATCACTGGGCAGCGCGCTGACGCCAGAAGATATTGCTGCCACCAGCCAGCGCGTTATCGAGGTCACCCTGCAGGCGCGCAGCCTGCTGCTGCTGCCGGACGAACAGGGTGAGCTGGTCGCGACGGGCGCGGCGACGCCTGGCAGCGAGCCGGATCGCGCTATCGCCAGATGGAGCTACAGCAAGGGCCAGCCCGCCGGCGCGGGCACCGATACGCTGCCTGCCGTACCGTACCAGATCCTGCCGCTGAAGAGCGGCGCGCACTGCCGTGGGCTGCTGGTGGTGGAGCCGCAAAACCTGCGTCAGCTGATGATCCCGGAGCAGCAGCGGCTGGTAGAGACCTTTACGGTGCTGATCGCTAACGCGCTGGAGCGGATGGCGCTGTCGCAGAGCGAGGCGGCGTCGCGGCTGGCGGCGGAGCGCGAACAGCTGCGCAACGCGCTGCTCTCCGCGCTGTCGCACGATCTGCGCACGCCGCTTACCGTACTGTTCGGCCAGGCGGAGATGCTGATGCTGGACCTGGCCAGCGAAGAGTCAAAATTTGTCACGCAGGCGAACCAGATCCGCGAGCAGACGCTGAGCACTATCCGGCTGGTGAGCAATATGCTGGATATGGCGCGCATTCAGTCGGGCGGGCTGAACCTGCGCGAAGAGTGGCTGGCGCTGGACGAGGTGATTGGCGGCGCGCTCAGCAGCATGGCACCGTCGCTGAAAGGACACGGCGTCACGCTCGATCTGCCGTCGGAGCTGGTGCTGATTAAAGGCGACAGCGCGCTGCTGGAGCGGGTGCTGACCAACCTGATTGAGAACAGCCTGAAGTATGCGGGCAACAGCGCGCAGCGCGGCATCCGCGCCTGGCGCGACGGCGAACGGCTGGAGATCGCGGTATGGGACAACGGGCCGGGCATCGCCGACAAAGACCTGACGCGTATTTTCGACAAGTTTGCCCGCGGCGATAAGGAGTCGTCAGTGCCAGGCGTCGGGCTGGGACTGGCGATCTGCAAAACCATTGTCGAGAGCCACGGCGGGCGCATCTGGGCAGAGAATCGCATCGAGGGTGGCGTAGCGTTCCGCCTCTCTTTGCCGCTGCCGCCCGCGCCTGAAATTTCTGAAGAGGCGCTGAAATAACTTCACAGAGGATGGGTTATACTGCCCCACCTGTCTGATCACCTGTGGGAAATTATGGAACGTTTTACCGAAAACCTGATGTATGCGTCGCGCTGGTTGCTGGCTCCGGTTTACATTGGACTTTCGCTGGGTTTGCTGGCGCTGACGATTAAGTTTTTCGAAGAAATTCTTCACCTGCTGCCCAATATTCTCAGTATTGCGGAAAACGATCTGATCCTGCTGCTGCTGTCGCTGGTAGACATGACGCTGGTAGGCGGTCTGCTGGTGATGGTGATGCTCTCGGGCTATGAGAACTTTATCTCTAAACTCGACATCGACGAAAATACAGAGAAGCTGAGCTGGCTCGGCAAAATGGATTCCGGCTCGCTGAAGAACAAGGTCGCGGCCTCTATCGTCGCCATCTCCTCTATCCACCTGCTGCGCGTGTTTATGGAAGCGCGCAACGTGCCCAACGACAAGCTGATGTGGTATGTGATTATCCATCTGACCTTTGTGCTGTCGGCCTTTGTGATGGGCTGGCTGGATACGATGTCGAAGAGCGATAAAAAGTATTCATAACTGCCAGGAGGCGGCTCCGCCTCTTAGCGCTGAAATGTCCCTGCTGGCCGCGTGCCGGTCAGCTGCGGCATCACTTCCCGCACCATCTCGAAGAATTTCTGCAGTCGCGCCGGGTAGTAGCTTGCCCAGGGGTAGGTCAGCCAGACCGGCAAGGGCGGCGCCTGCCACTGCGGCGTAAGCTGAACCAGCTCGCCGCGCGCTAAATCCTCCTGTACCACCCATGACGACATAATCGCCGCGCCCATGCCCATCAGCGCCGCTTTGCGCACCGCGTAGAGGCTGTCACTGCTGAGTCGCGGCGCAATCGCCATATTAACCGGCTGGCCGTCGTCAATCCGCTGTAACGCAATTTCGTTACGGTAAAAGCTGGTCAGTGCCAGCCAGGGTAAATCCGCCAGCTGCTCCACGGCGTCGACCGGCGCGTGCTGCGCCAGCAGAGCGGGCGAGGCGACGACGATGCGCGGCACTTCCGCCAGCAAAATCGCCACGATAGCGGGATCGCTCAGCGCGCCGACCTGAATCGCGCAGTCGATATTCTCGGCGATAAAGTCCGGCGTGCGATCGTTGAGCATCCATTCCACGTTCAGGCGCGGATAGCGCATCAGATAGTCCACCAGCGGGGCGACCAGCTGATCCTGACCAAAGGCGTGCGGCGCGCGCACCCGCAGCGTGCCGACCGGCTCGTCGTTGGCGTGGGTCAGATCATCTTCCAGCGCGTGCCAGGTCGCCAGCAGCTGGCGCGCATGGGCATAACAGCGCTCGCCGTCGTCGGTCAGTTTCAGCGCGTGGGTGGTGCGCATAATCAGCTTTAGCCCAAGCCGCTGCTCCAGCGCCTGGAGTCGGCGGCTGATGGTGGGCTGAGTGGTGTTAAGCTGCGCCGCCGCTGCCGACAGGCTGCCGCTCTCGACGATGCGGATAAAGGTTTGCATCAGTTCAATACGATCGGGGCTGGATAAGTTGCTCATACGTATCACGCATAACAGTTTTGTTTTTTATCAGTCTACAACGTATGGCGGCAATCCGCTTTACTAAGCGCCATATACCTGTGGAGAAAGAAACTATGTCAGCCATTAACAGCATTGCGGCCACCCCGACCGAAAGATTGCCCGGCCCGCTGGTCTTTACCCTCGCCGCAGGCGCAGGGCTGAGCGTCGCCTCGATTTACTACAGCCAGCCGATGCTGGATATCATCGGCAAACAGTTTAGCGTCGGCGTCGGCGCGGTCGGCATGGTGCCGATGCTGACGCAGATGGGCTATGCGCTGGGTATTCTGCTGCTGGCGCCGCTGGGCGACCGTCACGATCGCCGCGTCATCATCCTGATAAAAGGTCTGCTGCTGGTGGCGGCGCTGTTGCTGTGCGGCTTTTCCGGCGGACTGAACGCGCTGCTGATTGCCAGCTTCGCCACCGGCCTGACGGCGACGGTCGCGCAGGATATCGTTCCGGCCTCCGCCGCGCTGGCACCCGAGCGCAGCCGGGGCAAAACGGTCGGTACGGTGATGACCGGTCTGCTGGTTGGCATTCTGCTGTCGCGCGTAATCAGCGGCGTGGTAGCGGAGTATTTCGGCTGGCGCGCCATGTACTGGCTCGCTGCGGCGCTGGTGCTCTTTATCAGCCTTGCGCTGTGGCGCGTGCTGCCGCGTTTTACGCCAGGCACTTCAGTGAGTTATCCACGACTGCTGCTGTCACTGGCGCATCTCTGGCAGCATCATCAGACGCTGCGCCGGGCGGCGCTGGCGCAGGGGCTGCTGTCGGTGGGCTTTAGCGCCTTCTGGTCGACGCTGGCGCTGATGCTCAGCGACCGCTTTCATCTCGACAGCGCAGTAGCGGGTGCCTTCGGCCTGGCGGGCGCAGCGGGCGCGATGGCTGCGCCGCTGGCGGGCAGCATCGCCGACCGTATCGGTCCGGCGCGCGTCACCATTGTTGGTGCCGGGCTGGTAACGGTTTCCTTTGCGCTGATGTTTCTGCTGCCCGCGCTGCCACTGCCCGCCCAGCTGGCATTGATCGTGCTCAGCACTATCGGCTTCGACCTTGGGGTGCAGGCGACCCTGGTGGCGCATCAGACGCTGGTCTACAGCCTGGCGCCGGAAGCGCGTAGCCGCCTTAACGCGCTGCTGTTTACCGTGGTGTTTATTGGTATGGCGACCGGCGCTGCGCTGGGCAGCCTGGCGCTGGCGCGCTGGGGCTGGAACGGCGTTGTGGCCCTTGCCACGCTGGCCGGTGCCGCAAGTCTTGCGCTTCGCCTGGCGAGCCGTCATCTGAAGAACTGATCCCGCTTTCGCGCTCTTGTGCCAGGATTATACGTAATCTTCAGGGAAAACGGAGCGTTATGAACTTTCTCGCCTGGATGGCGGCGACCGGCTGCCTTCTGTTATTAATGTCGCTGGCTTCGGGGTGGATCCACCGCGGGCCAGTAACCTCGTTTGGGCTCTATCTGTTAGCCGGGATCCTCTGCGGACCCTGGGTATTCGACGTCGTACAGATTGATATTCTGAAACATTCGGAAGCGGCCGCGCATATTACCGAAATCACTATGGCGGCCTCGCTGTTTATTACCGGACTCAAGCTGCGCCTGCCGCTGCGTGCGCACAGCTGGCGGCTCGGCATGCGGCTCGCCTTTCCGGCGATGCTGCTGACGGTCGGCGGCATGACGCTGCTGGTTCACTGGCTGGCGGGCTTCGACTGGCCGCTGGCGCTGGCGTTCGGCGCTATCGTCGCGCCGACCGATCCGGTGCTGGCAAGCCTCATCTCCGTCAACGACGCGCGCGACGATGACGCGCTGCGCGTGGCGCTTTCCAGCGAAGCGGGCATGAACGATGGTTCGGCGCTGCCGCTGCTAATCCTGGCGCTGCTGCTGTTTAACGGCGAAAGCCTCACCTGGAGCAGCTTTGGACACTGGACCGCCGTCGAGGTGATCTGGGGTATCGGCGGCGGCCTGGGGCTGGGCTTTCTGTTCGGCCGCCTTGTCGGCGTGCTGGCGACGCGGCTGCGCAACGCACACGGCGATGTGGCGCCCAGCGACTTCCTCGCGCTGGCGCTGATCGCGCTTAGCTATGCGGCGGCGGAAACGCTGGGCGCGTCCGGCTTTCTGGCGACTTTCGCCGCAGGCGTCGGACTGCGCCGCGCCGAGCTGCGCGTTTTCAAAAGTTTTCCCCCGGAAGAGCTGAGCGAAGAGCAGCGGGTGCTGCCCGCCGAGGCGCTGGTCAATCCCAACAACCGTCTGGAGCATGCGGGCGAAAGCGGCAATATGGTGAAATCGGTCGGGCTGGTGGTCAGCGATGCGCTCTCATTTGGTGATACGATTGAGCGTTTGCTGGCGGCGGCGATGATGGTGGTGCTGGGCGTGACGCTGGCCCACCACTGGAACCTCGACGGCGTTCTGTTGGGACTGGCATTATTTATCGTGGTGCGACCGCTGGCGGTGTGGCTGACGACGCTGCGCTGCGGCATCCCGGCGGTGCGACGTCTGCTGATAGGCTGGCTGGGCATTCGCGGCATCGGCAGTATTAACTACATCGCCTTCGCCTGGGTACACGGCATGGCGGGCCAGCAGGCGGAAACAATGGTTGATATGGCGCTGACACTGGTGGTGTGCAGCATCGTAATTCATGGCGTGACGGTGACGCCGCTGCTGAACTGGCGCTCGGCGCGCCTTTCCGCCCGGCAGAACGAAGAGTAGACCGTCACAGGTTAAAACAGGAGTGGATATGAAAAAGTCGTTATTAATTTTACTGGGGATGCTGACTTCATCGGCTGCGATGGCCGCTGACGATGGCACCAACATCCCGCAGGAAAATGTTTATGCCAGCAAGCTGTGTCATATCGTCAGCGGGGAAACTCAGGTCGGCACCGCGGATTCCTACGTGCAGAAAATGAAAAGCTATACGGCGATGAGTAAATCCTCCAGCGCAATGAATCAGCCGTCGTTCGACGAAGATATCGCAAACGAGGTGGCGAATGCCTGGCTGCAACTGGGAGAGGAGGAGCGGGGTAAACTTCGCGCCGATGAACAGCAGTGCGAGCAGACGGTTATGACGCAGTTCCAGCAGGAAGATTAAGCTTTTTTCTGCTCTGCATAAACGCGCCATCAGGGCGCGTTTTTTTGTGGCATTTTTCCCCAGATTGCGTACATAATCGCCAGCAATTGATACAGGTCACATAATAACAGCGCCGCCACAGGCAGGCGCGTCTGAATCAGCGTACTGGCATTGACTTAACGGGCATCATGATCACGCGTCGACATTTTCTTTTGGGGTCTGGGGCCCTTCTCCTTTCTATGACCGCAGGCAAACTTTTTGCCCGCGATGAAGTCATTCCGCTGTGGCCTGACGAGCCGCCGGGCGGCGGCGGGCCGTCCGGGCCGCTGCGCGTGAACAAACATGGCTCCTGGTCCAATATCGTCAGCCCGGCGATTCAGCGATTCAAACCGGAAAACCCCAACGGAGAAGCTGTGCTGATTGCGGCAGGCGGCGGCTATAAATTTATCGGCATGGGGCGTGAGGCCTGGCCGGTGGCGCGCTGGCTCAACAGCAACGGTTATACCGCCTATGTACTGAGCTATCGGCTGCCGGAAGAGAAGTGGCAGGCGGGACACCTTGCGCCGCTACAGGATGCGCAGCGCGCCATTCGCCTGGTACGTTCGTTTGAGCGCAAAGTGCATCTGCTGGGCTTTTCCGCCGGCGGGCATCTGCTCGGCATGGCGGCGGCGCGGCCAGATTTCCGCTCTTACGAGATTCAGGATGAGCTGGATAATGTGGTGCCGAAAGCTGACAGCGTCGGCTTGATCTATCCGGTGATTACGCTGGAAGCGCCCTATACCCATACCACCACGCACCGCATTCTGGTGGGTAACAACGCGACGCCGGCAGAAGAGGCGAACTGGTCAGTACAGAACTACGTAACCCGCAACTACCCGCCTACCTTCCTGGCGCAGGCGGAGGATGACCACATCTCTAACCCTTATAATACCGAGCTGATGCGCGATACCTGTCGGCGTAACCGCGTGCCGGTTGAGCTGATAGAGATCAGCCGCGGCGGCCATGGTTTCGGCCTCGGCACAGCCGGTACGCCTGCCGCGCTGTGGGATCAGGCCTACGCGCGCTGGCTCGACCGCCTCAGCTAATCAGGTCAGCACCCGACGGTTGTCAGGTTGCAGCACTGGCGGCAGCGGGAAGTCGTCGTTCATTTCCCGCAGGCTACGCTCAATGCCAATGCACAGCGCGTTAAGCGGCAAATCATTGGCCTCGACGCCGAAGGGATCTTCCAGCTCTTCCGACACTGACTCCAGCGCCAGAAAGGTGTAGGAGATAAACATTGAGACCAGCGGCGTCATGCCGTGAAGATCGCTCACCAGCGCAAACGGCAATAGCGTGCAAAACAGCGAGACGGTGCGGTGCAGGATCAGCGAGTAGGCAAAGGGGATCGGCGTTGAGGCGATGCGCTCGCATCCGCCCAGCACCAGCGACAGATGGTTAAGATTCTCATCCATGCTCTGCCAGAGAATATCGGACACCTTGCCCTGCTGACGCTGTTCGCCCAGCCATTTGCCCATGCACAGCAGCGCGCGGCTGGCAGGCATCGGGCTGTTTATCACTTCCTCGCGCCAGCGTAACGGCAGCAAACGCATCAAATCTTCACGCGGATCGCTGTTGCGTAGCTGATGCTTCATGCTGTAGCTGAACGCCATCTGCAGCGCCGCAAACTCATGCGCCTTCTCCGCCTCCAGCGGCACGCTCTTTACCTGACGCAGCAGCGAGCGATGGGTAATCAGCATGCTTCCCCAGAGCGTGCGCGCTTCGGTAAAACGCGCATAGCTGGCGTTGTTGCGAAAGCCAAGAAAGATTGCCAGCGCCACGCCGAGCAGGCTGAAGGGCGCGGTAGTGAGATGGACGCCAAGGGATTCGTACCATTGAAAGCAGACGATGGCGATAATCGACATCACCAGGTTTAACGACAGGCGGAAAGCGATTTTCGGCAACACCGAACCGTGCCAGCCCAGCAGCCGACGGAACCAGTGCTGATAAGGACGAACAATCATATTGAATGCGATGTGAAGTTTATTTTTGTGTTTTAAGCCTACGCCGACAGAAGATTGAACGCGAGTTTTCGCGTGCTTTTTCCGTTAGCCTTTTCCCGGATTCGAGGCCGAACGAACGTACCTCAATGAACTCAGCGGCAGGTGCTGCCTGAGTCCCAGCGTGACGGGTCACGCAAAGAGACCTGTAACTCAGTGATAGATCTGGCGCGCTTAGCGGTATCGCTAATGACTGTTTTTTCAGCTGTGATAGGCTCGGTGGATGTTTTTCCAGAGTCAGAAAAGATGGAAAAGAAAAACAGCACGCCGACTCCGCATGATGCGACCTTCCGACAGTTTCTCAGCCAGCCGGAGGTCGCACGCGATTTTATGGAAATTCATCTTCCCTCAGAACTACGCGCCATTTGCGATCTCAATACGCTAAAGCTCGTGTCAGGCTCGTTTGTTGAAGATGATCTGCGCCAGTACTTCAGCGATGTACTTTACAGCCTGAAAACCAAAAGCGGCGACGACGGCTATGTGCATGTGCTTATCGAGCATCAGTCGACGCCAGATAAGCATATGGCGTTCCGGCTGCTGCGTTATGCAGTAGCCGCCATGCAGCGTCACCTGGATGCCGGACATAAAAAGTTGCCGCTGGTGATACCCGTGCTTTTTTACGCTGGTAAACGTAGTCCTTATCCATACTCGTCCTGCTGGCTGGATGGGTTCAGCGACTCGGCCCTGGCCGAAAGACTCTACGGTAACCCCTTTCCGCTGGTGGACGTCACCGTTATCCCAGATGAAGAGATAGCTGAGCATCGTCGTATGGCCGCGCTCACGCTGCTGCAAAAACATATTCGCCAGCGCGATTTGATGGAGGTGATGGACAGGGTTGCGTCCATTATGCTGGCGGGCTGGCTCTCTTCATCGCAAATAATATCGCTGGTACACTATATTGTTCAGGCAGGCGAAACGTCAGACGCCAGCGCTTTTGTTCGCGAACTGGCACAGCGAATGCCGCAACAAGGGGACGCACTGATGACTATTGCAGAACAGCTAAAACAGGAAGGAAAGTTAGAAGGAAAACTAGAAGGCAAGCTGGAAGGAAAGTTAGAGGGCAAGCTTGAAGCGAAACTCGAGGTTGCGCGCAGCCTGCTGAAAATGAACATGCCGCGCGAGTCGATTTTACAAGCCACCGGGCTGACAGAAGAGCAGTTGAGCCGCGTTCAGGCAGATTGATGGGCGCCTGAAACCTTGCCAACAAAAAGATATAGCGAAGCTAAAAGTCAAAAGCCCGCAGAAAGCGGGCTTTGTCAGTCATTACCGGCAAGGCTATACGCCGTTGTTAGCGCATAGTGACAAACTCTTCCGCCGCGGTCGGATGGATCGCCACGGTATTGTCGAAGTCTTTTTTGGTCGCGCCCATTTTCAGCGCTACCGCGAAGCCTTGCAGCATCTCATCCATACCTGAACCGATACCGTGAATGCCGACGATTTTCTCATCCGCGCCAACGCATACCAGCTTCATGCGGCACGGTTGACGGTGCTGCGTGACGGCGGTGTACATGGCGGTGAAAGAAGATTTATACACTTTCACCTGGTCATCGCCATACTGCTCGCGCGCCTGTGGCTCGGTAAGGCCGACGGTGCCGATCGGCGGGTGACTGAATACCACGGTCGGGACGTTGCTGTAATCCAGATGCTCGTCCGGCTTGTTGTTAAACAGGCGCTCTGAGAGACGGCGGCCCGCCGCAACCGCAACCGGCGTTAACTCTACCGCGCCGGTATTGTCGCCCACCGCATAGATGCCGCTGACGTTGGTGTTCTGATACTTGTCGACTTTGATATAGCCTTTTTCGTACAGCTCCACGCCGGTTACCGCCAGATTCAGGTTATCGGTCGCCGGTTCGCGGCCGATCGCCCATACCAGGCAGTCTACGGTCTGTTCGCGCCCGTCTTCCAGCTGCAGCGTCAGGCTGCCGTCGGCGTTCTTGATGACCGCTTTCGGCACCGCATGGGTGTGCAGCGTCGGGCCTTCGGCGTTCATGACTTCTACCAGCGTGTCGGTGATCAGCGGATCGAAGCCGCGCAGCGGCGCGTGCTTACGCACAAACAGATGCGTTTCAGAGCCCAGCGCGTTAACCACGCCCGCCAGCTCAACGGCGATATAGCCTGCGCCGATCACTGCGGTACGCTTCGGCAGCGCATCCAGCTCAAAGAAACCGTCAGAGTCGATGCCGTACTCGGCACCCGGCACCGCTGGATGGCTCGGACGGCCGCCCGTGGCGATCAAAATATGGTCGGCGGTAATGCGCTCGCCGTTGACCTCTACCGTATGGGCGTCAACGAAGCGGGCGAAGCCTTTGATTACGTCGACGTTGTTTTTACCCAGCACGTTGTCGTAGGAGGTGTGGATGCGGTCGATATAGGCGCTGCGGTTTTTCACCAGCGTCTTCCAGTCGAAATGGTTTACTGTGGTATCAAAGCCGTAATCCGGACCGTACAGATGGATAGCCTCGGCGATCTGCGCCGCATGCCACATCACTTTCTTCGGAACACAACCCACATTTACGCAGGTGCCGCCCAGCTCTTTGGCTTCGATCAGCGCGCATTTCTGGCCATACATGGCGGCACGGTTAATCGAGGCAATGCCGCCGCTGCCGCCGCCAATGGCGAGATAGTCATAATGTCGTGTCATGGTGTGTCCATCCGGTTGCAAGAGTTTGGTCAGGATTGTAACGCTGAGAGCCGAGACGGCGCAAAGATTGCGCCTATGATTGTAATAGGGTTGAATCCTCCCATTACTGACAGGGAAGCATAGCATGCAGCTTACATTTCTCGGTACGGGCGCCGGCGCGCCTGGCCTGCAACGCAACGTTACCTCCATCGCTTTTACCTGGTCGTCGCGCGGCGACACCTGGCTATTCGACTGCGGGGAAGGGACGCAGCTCCAGTACATGCGTTCTCCACTTAAGCCGAGCCGCATGACTAAAATTTTCATCACGCATCTCCACGGCGATCATATTTTCGGCCTGCCTGGGCTGCTGACCAGCCGCTCCATGGGCGGCATTATCGAGCCGCTGACCATTTACGGACCGGAAGGCATCAAACGCTTTGTTGAGACTGCGCTGTCGCTAAGCGGCTCCTACACCGACTATCCGCTGGAGATTATTGAGATCGAGGCGGGTCTGGTGCTTGACGACGGCGAGTTCCGCGTCAGCGCCTGGCCGCTGCTGCATCCAGTACCCTGTTTCGGCTACCGGATTGAACAGCACGATAAGCCGGGGTTTCTCGACGCCGCGCGTCTGAAAGAGGAGGGCGTGCCGCGTGGCCCCTGGTATCAGCAGCTGAAAGCGGGAGAGACCGTGACGCTGGAGGATGGCCGGGTAATTAACGGCGCGGACTATCTCGGCCCGGCGACCCGAGGCAAAACCCTGGCGATTTTCGGCGATACCGCGCCGACGCCAATGGCGCTGCAGCTGGCGGCCGATGTCGATCTGATGGTGCATGAAACCACGCTGGAGGCGGCCTTGCAGGAGAAGGCCAACGGACGCGGCCACTCCACGACGCTGCAGGCAGCGCAGGTAGCGAAAGAAGCGGGCGCAAAGCGCCTTATCGCCACGCATTTTAGTTCGCGCTATCTGCCGCGCGATATGCCGCGTTTGCTGGAAGAGTGCCGCTCGGTATTTCCGAATACCGAGCTGGCACATGATCTGGCGGTGTTTACGCTGTAAAACCTGACGGGCTTATTCCGGTACGATCTGCGTCACGCTGGTGTGGCCGGTTCCGGCAGGCACCAGCTTCTGGTGCAGCCAGGGCAGCAGATCGTTCATCTGCTGCGCCAGCTTCCACGGTGGGTTGACGACAATCATGCCCGATGCGGTCATGCCGCGCTGATCGCTGTCGGGACGAACCGCCAGCTCAATCTGCAGAATATTGCGGATGCCGGTCGCTTCGAGGTCGCGCAGCATATGCTTGATCTGCTGACGCAGCACTACCGGATACCAGAGCGCGAAAACGCCGGTAGCGAAGCGCTTGTGACCTTCATGGATCGCTTTCACCACCGCTTGATAGTCGCTTTTCAGCTCGTAAGGCGGATCGATCAGGATCAGGCCGCGGCGGGTCGGCGGCGGCAGTTTCGCCTTCAACTGCTGATAGCCGTCGGCGCGCTCTACGCGGGCGCGGCTGTCCTTCAGGAATTCACCGCGCAGCAGCGGGAAATCGCTGGGGTGCAGCTCAGTAAGCTGCAGTTTGTCCTCTGCACGCAGCAGATAGCGCGCGATAAGCGGCGAGCCGGGATAGTAGCGCAGCGTACCGCCGGGATTGAGATCGCGAATGGCGTTGAGGTAAGGCTTGAGCAGTTCCGGCGCGTCCGGCTGCTGCCAGATACGGGCGATACCTTCCAGATATTCGCCGGTCCGTTCGGCGTGCTCGCCGCTCAGCAGATAGCGGCCTGCGCCAGCATGGCTGTCGAGGTAGAGGAACGGCTTTTCTTTCTCTTTCAGCGCGCTGATGATCAGGCTCTGTACGGTGTGTTTCAGCACGTCGGCATGGTTGCCGGCGTGAAAACTGTGGCGATAGCTCAGCATAACAGTGGGGATTCCGCGGTTGGCGTAAAAAGGCGTACTGCAAGTAAGCGAGATTATACCTGCTGAAGGCGAAAAATGCTGGCCGATTCTCCGTTGCGCAGCTTCCCGAGTCGATTCTTCGCCGCTCAGCCTGGGTGGCATTGATTTTCGCTACACTTAGCCGCATGTTAGTACGATTGCGTTGCGCGCCCCGCGCGCCCCATACATTGAACAAGGACTGCGCTATGACCAATCCATTACTCCAGCCTTTTACGCTGCCGCCTTTCTCCGCCATTCAGCCTGAACATGTGGTGCCTGCCGTAACCGAGGCGCTGAACGAGTGCCGCGCGGCGGTGGAAAAAGTTGTGGCTCAGGGCGCGCCTTATACCTGGGAAAACCTGGTGCAGCCGCTGGCGGAAGTCGACGATCGTCTCGGCCGTATCTTTTCGCCGGTAAGCCATCTCAACTCGGTGAAAAACAGCCCGGAGCTGCGCCAGGCCTATGAACAGACGCTGCCGCTGCTCTCGGAGTACAGCACCTGGGTCGGTCAGCATGAAGGGCTGTACCAGGCCTATCGCAACCTGAAAGAGGGCGAGAACTTCGCTACGCTCGACGTGGCGCAGCAGAAAGCGGTAGATAACGCGCTGCGCGATTTCGAGCTATCCGGCATCGGCCTCGATAAAGAGAAGCAGCAGCGCTATGGCGAAATCGCCGCGCGCCTCTCCGAGCTGGGTTCGGCCTACAGCAACAACGTGCTGGACGCGACCATGGGCTGGAGCAAGCTGATCACCGACGAAAGCGAACTCTCCGGCATGCCGGAAAGCGCGCTGGCGGCGGCGAAAGCGCAGGCCGAAGCCAAAGAGCAGGAAGGCTGGCTGCTGACGCTGGATATTCCAAGCTATCTGCCGGTTATGACCTACTGCGACAACGCCGCGCTGCGCGAAGAGATGTATCGCGCCTATTCGACCCGCGCTTCCGATCAGGGCCCGAACGCCGGCAAATGGGATAACGGCCCGATTATGGCGGAAGAGCTGGCGCTGCGTCATGAGCTGGCACAGCTGCTGGGCTTCGACTCCTACGCCGATAAATCGCTGGCCACCAAAATGGCGGAAAACCCGGCGCAGGTGCTCGACTTCCTGAACGATCTGGCGAAACGCGCCCGTCCGCAGGCAGAAAAAGAGCTGGCGCAGCTGCGCGCGTTCGCCGAGAAAGAGTACGGCGTCAGCGAGCTGAATCCGTGGGATCTCACCTACTACGGCGAAAAGCAGAAGCAGCATCTCTACACCATCAGCGATGAACAGCTGCGTCCTTACTTCCCGGAAGCGCGCGCCGTCAACGGCCTGTTTGAGGTGGTGAAGCGCATCTACGGCATCACGGCTAAAGAGCGTACCGACGTGGACGTTTACCATCCCGACGTGCGTTTCTTCGACCTGTTTGATGAGAGCGGCGAGCTGCGCGGCAGCTTCTACCTCGATCTCTACGCGCGTGAGCATAAGCGCGGCGGGGCCTGGATGGATGACTGCGTCGGCCAGATGCGTAAAGCAGACGGCACGCTGCAAAAGCCGGTCGCCTATCTGACCTGCAACTTTAACCGTCCGGTGAATGGCAAGCCCGCGCTGTTTACCCATGATGAAGTGACCACGCTGTTCCATGAGTTCGGCCACGGTCTGCATCATATGCTGACGCGCATCGAAACTCCCGGCGTTTCCGGCATCAGCGGTGTGCCGTGGGATGCGGTTGAGCTGCCGAGCCAGTTTATGGAGAACTGGTGCTGGGAGCCGGATGCGCTGGCCTTTATCTCCGGTCACTATGAAACCGGCGAACCGCTGCCGAAAGAGCTGCTCGACAAGATGCTGGCGGCGAAGAACTACCAGGCGGCGCTGTTTATCCTGCGTCAGCTGGAGTTCGGCCTGTTCGACTTCCGCCTGCACGCCGAGTTCGATCCGGCGAAAGGCGCGCAGATCCTTGAGACCCTGCGCGAAGTGAAAAAGCTGGTGGCCGTGGTGCCGAGCCCGGAATGGGGCCGTTTCCCGCACGCTTTCAGCCATATCTTCGCTGGCGGCTATGCAGCGGGTTATTACAGCTATCTGTGGGCGGATGTGCTGGCGGCGGACGCCTATTCGCGTTTCGAAGAAGAGGGCATTTTCAACCGCCAGACCGGCCAGTCCTTCCTCGACAACATCCTGACGCGCGGCGGTTCGGAAGAGCCGATGGAGCTGTTCAAGCGCTTCCGTGGTCGTGAGCCGCAGCTGGATGCGATGCTGGAACATTACGGCATCAAGGGATAACGGTTGCAGTGAAGATCTGTTTGATTGATGAATCGGGCGCCGGTGACGGCGCCTTGTCGCATCTGGCACAGCGCTGGCAGCTTGAACATGACGAAGCCTGCGTGCTGGCGCTGGTGCAGACGCCGACCCACCTTGAGCTGCGCAAGCGCGATGAGCCGAAGCTGGGCGGCATCTTTGTTGACTTCGTTTCTGGCGCGATGGCGCACCGTCGTCGCTTCGGCGGCGGGCGCGGCGAGGCGGTGGCGAAGGCGGCTGGCGTTAAAGGCGATTATCTGCCGGACGTGGTAGACGCGACCGCCGGGTTAGGGCGTGACGCTTTCGTGCTGGCGGCTATCGGCTGCCGCGTGCGCATGCTGGAGCGCCATCCGGTGGTGGCGGCGCTGCTGGATGATGGGCTGCAGCGCGGCTACCGGGACGAAGAGATTGGCGGCTGGCTGCGCGACAGGCTGACGCTGATCCATGCGCCGAGCGCTCAGGCGCTTGGTGATATTACGCCTGCGCCGGACGTGGTTTATCTCGACCCGATGTATCCGCACCGGCAAAAGAGCGCGATGGTGAAAAAAGAGATGCGGGTGTTTCAGTCGCTGGTGGGGGCGGATGAAGACGCCGACGCGCTGCTGGAACCCGCGCGTCGTCTGGCGAAGAAGCGTATTGTGGTGAAACGTCCTGACTATGCGCCGCCGCTGGCAGGCGTTGCAACACAGTCGGCGGTAGTGACCAAAAGCCATCGTTTCGATATCTATCCGCCGCTCGGCCAGTAGCGGGACAGCAAGGCGGCAATTAGCGCCGTCTGTTACCTGAGTCAGCAGAGTGATGAGGAAGTTAACTGACCTGAAATAGCGCTCAGGCCAGACTGAAAAAAGCCGGTTCTCGCCGGCTTTTTTCTTTGCTGTTATTCGTCGTCCGCGTCGCGCAGCGGAACAATCAGCATATCGATATGCACTGTGTTGATCAGCTGGCGCGCCGACGACATCAGCTTGCTCCAGAAATCCTGATGATGGCCACACACCACCAAATCCACATCATATTTTTTAATCGCATCGACCAGCACCTGGCCGAGATCGCCGCTGCCGCTCAGGGTTTCGCTAATAGGATAACCTGCCGCATCCGACAGCCCGCGCAGCGCAGTGTGCGTCTCTTCCGAGATGCGCTTCTGCATATCGCCCAGATTAACGTCAATCAGGCCGGTATAGAGATCGGAATAGTTCACGTCGACGTGAATCAGCGAAATTTTGGCGTCATAGGGGCGTGCCAGCGAAACGGCTTTATCCACCAGTAGCTGGCTTTCGGGAGAAAGGTCTACCGCAATCAGGATATGTTTATAAGCCATGATATAACTCCTTTCACAAGATTCAGGATGGCGACCTCTCTTCCTCTCGCGTCATTGCCTGCGCAATCCTTTACGCGAACGGGCGATGCCTGTCACCAGATGTGTGCTGTCGGTGCTCCCGACAGATAGTTATTATGCCTTTAGTATAGCGGTGACGGATAACAAATGCTCCCGTACGCGCTTCGGTTGTGAATGAGATCAAGGCTTATCGCGTTTTTCGCTCGCGGCGAACGAAAATCATCGCTGGAAAAGAGTTAAAAATTTCTCCTACACTACAAATTAACGGTGGTACTCGTCTGGTGCCGACCGCGTATGTTTGCCAAAAAAAAGAGATCTGTTCAGGTCATTCAGTGGTCGGCTTTTTACCGTAGAGCATAAGGCGCAGCCGCGCTTAACCTGTCTCTGCGGCTCCAGTCGGGAGGGGAATATGATCAGCACTATCGCGCTTTTCTGGGCTCTTTGTGTGGTATGTATTGTGAATATGGCGCGCTACTTTTCGTCTTTGCGCGCGCTGCTGGCGGTGCTGCGAGGCTGTGATCCCTTACTCTATCAGTACGTCGACGGGGCCGGTTTCTTTACGTCTCACGGCCAGCCGAGCAAACAGGTGCGGCTGGTGCGTTATATCTGGGCAAAGCGCTATCTCGACCATCACGACGAGGAGTTTATTCGTCGCTGCGAGCGGGTGCGCGGTCAGTTTATCTTAACCAGCGCCTTATGTGGCTTAGTGATCCTCAGCCTGATTTGCCTGGCGATCTGGCATTAGAAATAAAAAAGGGCGACTTGCGTCGCCCTTAATACTGGAGCCTGTTACACCAGCTTCAGCGCCAGCCAGTAAAGACATCCCGACAGCAGAATACACACCGGCAGCGTAAAGACCCACGCCATGGCGATATTCTTGATGGTGCGGCTCTGCAGCCCGCCGCCGTCCACCAGCATGGTACCCGCCACCGACGATGACAGGATATGCGTGGTGGAAACCGGCATACCCGTGTAGCTGGCGATACCAATCGAGACCGCTGCGGTAACCTGCGCCGACATGCCCTGCGCGTAGGTCATGCCTTTTTTACCAATCTTCTCGCCAATTGTAGTGGCAACACGACGCCAGCCAATCATGGTGCCGATGCCAAGCGCCAGCGCGACCGCCATAATAATCCACACCGGCGCATACTCGATGGTGCCCAGCAGATCGGTTTTCAGCTTACCGAGGAAGCGCTGATCGTCGGCGCTGGTTTCCGGCAGCTTGGCCGCTTTATCGGCGGTGTCGGCGATGCACAGCAGCAGGCGACGCATCTGGCTGCGTTGCTCAACGGTAAGCTGCTCATAGCTCTGCAGATTGTTGTTCAGCAGGTTCTGCGCGTGCTGAACCGCCTGCAGCGCGCGGGCGCTGTCGCAGTGGAACTGCTGCGGGCCGGACGGCGTCTCTTCTGGCGTCGGCAGCGCAGGCGGTGCCATCTGAATGATGTGCGTCAGCGCTTCGCTGTGCTGCTGATAATACTGCTCAAGGTGATTGACCGCGTCGCGCGTACGCGTGATGTCGTAACCGCTGGCGTTCATATTGACCACGAAACCAGCTGGCGCGACGCCAATCAGCACCAGCATAATCAGGCCGATGCCTTTCTGGCCGTCGTTAGCGCCATGCGAATAGCTGACGCCAATCGCCGAGACAATCAGAGCGATACGCGTCCAGAACGGCGGTTTTTTCTTACCGTCGATCTTCTCGCGGTCAGCGGGCGTCATATGGATGCGCGCACGCTTTTTAGTGCTGCTCCAGTAGCGACGCAGCAGGAAAATCAGGCTGCCTGCGATGATCAGACCAACAATCGGCGACAGAATCAACGACAGGAAGATATTGATTACTTTAGGGATATTCAGCGCGTCGATCACCGAGGTGCCGGTCATCAGCGCGTTGGTGAGGCCAATGCCAATAATCGCGCCAATCAGCGTATGCGAACTGGAGGCTGGCAGACCGAGATACCAGGTGCCAAGGTTCCAGATAATCGCAGCCAGCAGCATGGAAAAGACCATCGCCAGGCCATGCGCAGAGCCAACGTTCAATAACAGATCGGTAGGAAGCATATGCACGATAGCGTAAGCAACGCTTAAGCCACCAAGCAGAACGCCAAGGAAGTTAAATACGCCCGCCATCACCACAGCAAGCTGCGCGCGCATCGCGCGGGTATAGATAACCGTCGCCACTGCGTTGGCCGTGTCGTGAAAGCCGTTGATTGCTTCATAAAACAATACAAACAGCAGGGCAAGAACCAATAACAGGCCGGTACTGAGGTCAAGACCAGCGAACAAATGTAGCATAAACATTACGCCATTTTTGAGTACATGAGCGCGGCGCATTATCTGCGACAATGCAGGGTATGGGAAAGCAAAATATAGCCTTGTTTTGACTTAGGAATGTCTTAAAAGAGTCGGTTTACCCTAAAAGTGTCTTAAAATTAGGCATTTACAATATGACATAATTACGACAACTTTTTGACGCTGGCGTCATGCAGAGCAGACCTCTACAATCAGCGCCTCTTAAGACAGGCAGGGCGAATGCAGTGGAAAAGTTTGACGTTATTATTATCGGCGCCGGTGCGGCGGGACTGTTTTGCGCGGCGCAGGCCGGGCAGCGAGGCCGACGCGTGCTGCTGCTGGATAACGGCAAGAAGCCTGGCCGCAAGATTCTGATGTCAGGCGGCGGTCGCTGCAACTTCACCAATATGTACACCGATCCCGCTGCCTATCTCTCGCATAATCCGCACTTCTGTAAATCGGCGCTGGCGCGCTATACCCAGTGGGATTTTATCGATCTGGTTAACCGCCACCATATTGCGTACCACGAAAAGACGCTGGGCCAGCTCTTTTGCGACGACTCGGCGGCGCAGATTGTCGATATGCTGATGGCGGAGTGCGAAAAGGGTCAGGTCACGCTGCGCCTGCGCAGCGAGGTGTTAAGCGTCGCGCGTGAAGAGGCGGGCTATACGCTACAGCTTAACGGCGCGACGGTTCAGGCGGAGAAGCTGGTGATCGCCAGCGGCGGATTATCCATGCCGGGCCTCGGCGCATCGCCTTTCGGTTATAAGATTGCCGAACAGTTCGGCCTGAAGGTCTACCCGACACGCGCCGCGCTGGTGCCTTTTACCCTGCACAAGCCGCTGCTTGAGCGGCTACAAACCCTTTCCGGCGTCGCGCTCGATACCACAATCGAAGCGCAGGACGGCACGCTCTTTAAAGAGGCGATGCTGTTTACCCATCGCGGTCTTTCCGGCCCGGCGGTTCTGCAAATTTCCAGCTACTGGCAGCCGGGCGAGCACATTACTGTTAACCTGTCGCCCGCCACCTCGCTCGATGACTTCATCAACGCGCAGCGCGAGGCGCATCCGAACCTGAGCCTGAAAAACAGCCTGGCGAAGCTGTTGCCGAAACGTCTGGTAGAGGTGCTGCAGGAGATGAAGCAGGTGCCGGACGTAACGCTGAAGCAGCTCAACAGCAAACAGCAGGCCGAGCTGGCGCAGACGTTACATCAGTGGCGCGTACAGCCCAACGGCACCGAAGGCTACCGCACCGCGGAGGTGACGATGGGCGGCGTCGATACCACGCAGCTCTCGTCGAAGACCATGGAGGCGCGGGATGTGCCGGGGCTCTATTTTATCGGTGAAGTGGTGGACGTCACCGGCTGGCTGGGCGGCTATAACTTTCAGTGGGCGTGGAGCTCAGCCTGGGCGTGCGCGCAGGCGCTGTAATGGCTTTATTCGGCGTCATTCCTCCCTTTCTGGCTCTGCCGCAGCCGGTGTGACGCCGCGCTGAAAAGGCCAGCCGCCGATAAATCCTCTCGCCGCCATAGCGCGGCTTCTCTTCGTTCCGCTGCCCTGTCGCTTCGCTAATCCTCTGAGCCGCCCTACTTTTAGACTAATCCACCTGGCGCGTTTGCCGCCTGGATTTCATACTTCTGATTTACACAGAGGAGTTCCGCCCCCAATGCTCACCTTTATGCGTTCCCTGTTTTCCAGCCCCGAAAGCTTTATCAGAGGCATGTCGCGTCAGGATTTAAATGATTCCATCGCCGATGGCGAGCGCATCATTATCGACGAAGACGGCAACGCTTCGGTAAACGTGCTGAGTGAGGAAGTGCATGAGGATTTCGCCCGCCACATCGAAACGCTAAAAGGAGTTTAAGATGGGTACGGCGATATTCATGGTGCTGATGGTATGCGGCTACTGGTACACCAGCCGCGATCTCTCCAGCCGTTTTAAAATCCGTCGCAGCTTCGGTTGGGATGTCTATTTTCTGGTAGCGCTCTACGGCTGTATCTTCGTCCTGCAGGGGATGCTGGCGACGGCCATCATCTGGCTGCTGCTGCTGATTATCTCCAGTACCGCCAACGCCTTGCATCTGATACCCGGCGAGCATCTGCGCTGGCAGATGGAGTTTATGAACTGGAGCTTTCTCGGCATTCAGGCGCCGGTCGTGGTGATGCTCGCCTTTGCAGTGCTGTTCTGTATGTACCGGTCAAACTGGTCAGCGAGCGCGCGTCTTAACAGCAGCGGTCGTAAAGATCTCTATCAGCAGCTCTCTAAATCCAACGGCGTCGAACAGCTGCTCTACCAGTGTATGCAGGAGGGCGAGCTGGCGTGGATTACGCTAAAGTCGCGCCGCATCTATATCGGCATGG
Source organism: Pantoea sp. ACRSB (assembly GCF_022346905.1). Taxonomy (NCBI): domain Bacteria; kingdom Pseudomonadati; phylum Pseudomonadota; class Gammaproteobacteria; order Enterobacterales; family Erwiniaceae; genus Pantoea; species Pantoea sp. ACRSB. The sequence continues at coordinate 78,147 of NZ_JAKRNL010000006.1, forward strand.
TGCACGCTGCCACCTTTGAGTATGAAAATACCGCGAATATCGTGCTTATCCCCATGCTCAGCGGCTACCGCGACAGTAAAACGCTCAGCATGTCGATCGAGCATAACTACAGCCGCTGGTATGCCGAACACGGCATTACACTGACCTCAGAACCAAAAAACGCGATGGCGTTTCGTAAAGTGCTGATGGTGGATCAGATCGAGAGTCTGTCACTGTTCGATCCGGCCAGCGCCAGTTCGCTGGCCATGACTCACCACGACGGCGTGCCGATGGAAGTCCACGGCTCCTTTACTCCACATTCTCCGCCGTAAACAGCCGTAAGGCGACTTTGCCGTCCTGATAGGTATCGGGCTGGTAGCCGCTCTCCAGGTGACGCAGCAGCAGTTCGATAGCCAGACGCGCGTGCTGCTGCGCATTCTGATCCAGCGCAAAGGCCAGCTCGTCATTGCGCAACAGCTTTCGCGTAACCGAATAAAGCTCATGGGTAATATAGCCGCAGCGGCCCAGAAGATGATGGGCGCGCAGCGTTTCGCTTATGTCGCTGTTGCCCATACCGGTGTTATAGAGGCCTGCAACGTGCTGTGACTGCGCCAGGCTGCTCTCCAGCAGGGTGCGGATCGTGTCGCGCTGATCGAGTCCAAACAGCACTTCGCGCAGGTGGCGCTGCGGCGCGCGCTGCATCATGACCTCGCGAAAGCCTGCGATACGCTGACGATGCGCCCAGTAATCGAAGCGACCACTCACCATGACAATATCGCCCGGTTGATGCACCATCTTGCTCATCAACAAACCGGCAGTGCGGCCCGCCTGATACTGATCGATGCCGACATGGCAAAGGCGATCCGCATCCGGCAGGTCGGTGACGATGGTGATGACCGGCACGCCGCGTTTGCGACAGAGCGCCAGCGCGCGGTAGATGGGCGGATAGTCGTGGCCAAAAACGATGATGCCGTCACGCGTGGCGCTGCGCGCGATAATGCTTTGCGCCAGCTTTTCCGGCTGCGACTCTGCAGCCAGCGTTTTATGCAGCGTAATGCGCCGATAGCCCAGTTCGCCCGCCACCTCGCTAAAGTAGCGCACCAGCTGCTGAAAAAACGAGGAGCCGTTATTGCTGAGAAACACTTCTATTTGCCAGGGATGGCGATACTCTTCCGGCAGCAGCCGCTTCAGGCCGAGTTCGCGCGCGGCTTTTAATACTTTGCGCGTCGTCTCCGGCGAGACGCCGCCGCGTTCGTTTAATACCCGATCGACAGTTGCGATACCGACGCCCGCAATTTTTGCCACCATCTCAAGGGTGAGCTTTTTCATTCTTGCTCCACACATGACTCTTTTTGTCATGCCGTTACCACTACTCGCCTGCTGGCGTACTGCCTGCAAATGAATAATAAATTTCTGAACTATCTGGCGCTATTCTATTCAGCGCGCTGACCCTTACGCCAGCCTATTTTGATGACATTTCATGTCGCTGAAAAAATGCGCGCCTGAAGCAGTCAAAAAACAGGCAAGAAAGCGCGTATTAATAACTTATCGAAACTTTCTGCTGTCTTAAAAATGAGGGTTAGTGAATAACACTGTAAACTCTGATGTGATTAACTTGCTGAATTATAAAAAATATTCAGTTAATTGATGGATTTTCATCAACGCTTCGCTTTCCGAAAATAGGTTAAAAATTTATTATTATTTTGTTGTTAATAAAAGGATTGTAATTTCAGGCTATCAACAACTCACCTCTGAACAGCACGATTTCTTCGTCGGTTAACGTAAGCGTTTAACGTGAAGTTTAATAAAAATTATTATTCTGTCGCCAGAGGGGATATTTCTGCGCGCAGTTAAAGGCCATGCTCTGAATAATTACAGTCAGCTGCGCCTTCGCATCATCAAATAAAATTAAGCATTTAATGTGATTAATTCGTTAGCAGGGAAAATATGAAACGCAGAGAGTTTCTCACCTCCGTGGCTGCCCTGGGCGTGGCGTCGTCGCTGCCCATCGCAAAAGCTGAAACCGTCCAGGGTGGTCAACCCTGGGAACCCGGCAAAATCAACACGCCGTCTCTGCCGCGCAAAGGCGGCCTGCAATATCTGACACCGCACGAGTTCGACACTGTTGGCGCAATCGCCGAACGCTTTATTCCTGCTGACGATCTGAGCATCAGCGGCAAAGAGGCGGGCTGCGCGACCTTTATCGATCGCCAGCTGGCGGGCGATTACGGCAATGCGGTAGCGATCTATCGTCTGGGCCGCTTTGTAAAAGGCACGCCGGAGCAGGGGCCGCAGTCTCCGCTGACGCCCGCGCAGCGCTATCGCCAGGGGCTTGCCGCGCTTGACGCCTGGACACAAAAAACCTTCCACAAAGATTTTGTCGCGCTGAGCGGCGAACAGCAGGACGATCTGCTGCGCCATATGGAGGCGAACCAGCTCGACCTCGGGCCGGAAGTCGAGACCAAAGTCTTCTTCGAGCTGCTGCTGCAGAACGTGCGTGAAGGCTTTTTGTCCGATCCCATCTACGGCGGCAACAAAGATATGGCGAGCTGGAAAATGATCGGTTTTCCCGGCGCGCGCTATGACTTCCGCGACCTGATTGGCAAGAAAGGGAAGAAGCTCAACATCATCCCGACCAGCCTGATTGATAACACCCTTTAAATCTTCAGTCTGACTGAGCTGTGAGTAACATATGCAAAATATTCGTCCAAAAGCTGACGCTGTAATCGTCGGCCTGGGTTGGTGCGGCTCGTTGATTGCCGAAGAGCTGACCCGCGCCGGCCTGAACGTGGTTGCCATCGAACGCGGCCCCTGGTTTGAAACCGCCACTGATTTTCCGCCCTCTATCGACACCGATGAGCTGCGCTGGGATACCCGCCGCAGCATGCTGCTGCCCCCCGCGGTAGAAACCACTACTTTCCGTAATAATCGTACGGAAACCGCGCTGCCGACGCGCGAATGGAACCTGAACGAGCTGGGCTATAACGTCGGCGGCTCCGGCACCCACTGGGCCGGTATGGCCTGGCGCTTTACGCCGTGGGATTTCCAGCCTTACACCCAGACAGTTGAGCGCTACGGCAAACAGCAGATCGCCAAAGGGCTGATTCTGCAGGACTGGGGCGTGACCTACGACGAACTGGAGCCTTTTTACGATCGTTTCGAGAAGATCGCTGGCGTTTCCGGTAAAGCGGGCAAGCTTAACGGCGAGATCATTCCCGACGGCAACCCCTTCGAAGGCAACCGCAGCAGCGAATATCCACTGCCGCCGCTGGAGAGCACGCGCCTGACCGATCTGTTCCGCGACGCGGCGAAATCCCTCGGCCAGCATCCCTTTATGGTGCCCGCCGGACAGACCTCGCGCGCCTACGTTAACCCGCTCGGCGTCCATATGGGGCCTTGCACCTACTGCGGCTACTGCCTCTATTACGGCTGCGGCAACTTCTCCAAATCCAGCCCGAACGCCTGCGTGATCCCGGCGCTGATGCAGCGTGAAAACTTTACCGTACTGACCGATTCCGCCGTCGTGCGCGTTAATAAATCGGAAGATGGCAAAACCGCCACCGGCGTAACTTATATCGACAAGAACAAAAAAGAGTGGGTGCAGCCAGCCGATATCGTCATTCTGTCGGCATTCCAGATGCAGAACGTGCGCCTGCTGCTGCTGTCGAAAATCGGCCAGCCTTACGATCCGGAAACCAAAACCGGTACGGTCGGCCGCGCTTACAGCTTCCAGACCGTCTCTGGCGCCAGCCTGTTCTTCGAAGATGAATACCTTAACCAGTTTATCGGCGCAGGCGCGCTGTCGCAGCAGGTTGACGACTGGAACGGCGATAACTTCGATCACAGCGGCAAAGGTTTTATCGGCGGCGCCGGCATCCTGGTGGTAGCGCGCGGCGCACGTCCTATCGGCAACGCCGACGCGCTTCTGCCAGGCACGCCGCGCTGGGGCAAAGAGTGGAAAAAGGCCTACACGCACGCTTTCCAGAACGCGACCTTTATCTTCGGTCAGGGCACCAGCTTCTCACACGAGGATTACTACCTCGATCTCGACCCGGAATATAAAGATGACAACGGCAACCCGCTGCTGCGCGTCACCTTTGACTACAACGAAAACGATCGCCGTTCAGCGAAGTTTATCGAAGAGAAGAGCGTAGAGATCGGCAAGGCGATGGGCGCGAAAACTGTCATCGGCACCAATTCGGCGTCGGGCAAATATTCGCCCTATAACTTCGCCAGCGACCATACCATCGGCGGCGCGGTGATGGGCACCGATCCGAAAACCAGCGTACTCAACCGCTATCAGCAGAGCTGGGATATGCACAACCTGTTTGTGCTTGGCGCCTCCTCGTTCCCGAACAACGCAGGCTACAACCCAACCGGTACTATCGGCGCGCTGAGCCTCTGGACGGCGAAGGCGATCGTTGAACAGTACCTGAAAAACCCCGGCCCACTGGTGAAGGTGTGATATGAAAAAAACAACCCTTGCAGGCGGCGCGGTGGTGATCGCAGGCATTATTGCGGCGGGCCTGCTGTGGCAAAACGGCGATACCTCGGCCGATGAAGTAGCGAATAATCAGACGCTGACCAGCCAGCCGCCAGCGGCAGCGGATGCTGCCGCGGTAGCGCGCGGCCGATACGTGGCGATCGCCGGCGACTGCGTGGCGTGCCATACCGCGCCGGGCAGCAAAGAGGCTTTTTCCGGCGGCTACTCTATCAGCACGCCGTTTGGCGGCATTTTCGCCAGCAATATTACGCCGGATAAAGAGACAGGCATCGGCAACTGGACCGAGCGTGACTTCTACCGCGCAGTGCGTCACGGCAGAGGCAAAGAGGGCGAACACCTCTACCCGGCGATGCCGTATAACGCCTACGTAAAAGTCAGCGACCAGGATATGCACGACCTGTGGATGTATATGCGCTCGGTAAAACCGGTGCACTACAAGGTGCCGGAAACCAACCTGGGCTTCCCGTACAATATCCGACTGGCGATGATGGGCTGGAATCTGCTCTTCTTCCGCAACAGCGGCTTTGAAACCGATCCGGGCAAATCCGCCGAGTTCAACCGCGGCGCCTATCTGGTAGAGGGACTGGAGCACTGCGGCGCCTGCCATACGCCGAAAAACCTGCTCGGTGGCGATACTGACGCCTATTTGCAGGGCAGCAACCTCAGCGAGTGGCACGCGCCGGATCTGACCTCAAACCGCTATGTCGGCGTCGGCAACTGGAGCGAAGAGCAGATCGTGGATTACCTGAAGCTGGGCAGCAACCACGTTGCGGTCGCGTCCGGCCCGATGGCAGAAGCGGTCACCAACTCGACGCAGTATCTTAGCGATGGCGATCTGCGCGCGATAGCGACTTACCTGAAGGCGCAGCCCGCCTCTGCGACCCAGCCGCCGCAGCCGCAGAACCCTGACAGCGCGCTGATGAAGACGGGTGCGAATGTTTACAGCGCCAACTGTAGCGCCTGTCATAACAGCGACGGCAAGGGCATCCCGAACCTGGCTGCCAGCCTGGCAAACAACCCCGGACTGCTGGGGGACGACGCCTCGTCCATCATCACGACGGTGTTGCAGGGCGGACGCGGCGCGGTGACGCAGGGCAATCCGACCAGCGGCGCGATGCCGAGTTTCGCCTGGAAGCTGACTGATGAGCAGGTCGCTGCGGTATCGACCTATATCCGCAACAGCTGGGGCAACGCCGCGACGCCGGTGAAGGCTGAGGAAGTAGCAGGCAAGCGCAGGCTGCTGAAGCTGCCAGACCAGATGGCGGCGCACTAAAAACAGAGGCGGCGTAAGCCGCCTTTTTTACACCCTGTGCTCTTGCCTTTCTGCATCGCCTCTCATTCTACGTGCCAGGCTATAAGCTGTGTAAAGTCACTTCATCAGAGAGGAACGGATATGACAGGCAAGGCATTAGTCATTGGCGCATCGCGCGGCATCGGGCTGGCGGTGGTCAAAGCGCTGGCGGCAAAAGGTTATCAGGTAACGGCAACTTATCGCAGCAGCGCGCCGGAAGCGGAAGCGCAGTGGCACGAGCTGGATATGACGCATCAGGATCAGGTGCGAGAGCTGGCGGCGCAGCTCAAGGGCGAGACCTTTGACGCGATCCTGATCAATGCGGGCATTTCAGGCCCGTCGCATCAGAACCTGCTGCAGAGCAGCGACGCCGAGCTGGCGCAGCTTTTTCTGACCAACGCTATCGCGCCGGTACGCAGCGCAGAAACCCTGCTGCCGCTGCTGGCGAAGCAGAATGGCGTTATTGGCTTCACCACCTCAATCCTCGGCAGCCTGAACGAGAACGATACGGCGGCGATGCCGATTTATTCCGCCAGCAAATCGGCGCTCAATATGCTGAGTCGCGCGCTGTTGCCGCAGATTAACGAGCATAACGCGACGCTGTTGTCGCTGCATCCAGGCTGGGTGAAAACCGATATGGGCGGCGAATCCGCGCCGGTGACGGTGGAGCAGAGCGGCGAGGGGCTGGTGCAGCAGCTGGAGGCGTATCGCGGACGCGGCGGCCACCACTACGTGGACTATGCCGGACAGCTACTGCAGTGGTGAATCATGGCGCGTCAGCGCCTTTTTTGCATCTGTAGCGGCGAAACACTAAACTCGCGGCATAGTCTGACAAGGAGTTCGTATGTCTCAGTCCCTTCAGCGTAAGCCGCTGCCGCTGCCAGGCGGCCATAACAAAGTCCTGCTGCACTCCTGCTGTGCGCCCTGTTCAGGCGAGGTCATGGAGGCGATGCTCGCATCCGGCATCGACTACACTATCTTCTTCTATAATCCCAATATCCATCCGCTGAAAGAGTATGAGCTGCGCAAAGAGGAGAACATCCGCTTTGCTGAGCAGTTCGGCGTGCCCTTTGTTGACGCGGACTACGATCGCGATAACTGGTTTGAGCGCGCAAAAGGGATGGAATGGGAGCCGGAACGCGGCGAGCGCTGCACCATGTGTTTTGATATGCGCTTTGAGCGCACCGCGCTTTATGCCCATGAACACGGTTTTCCCGTTATCACCAGCTCGCTTGGCATCTCGCGCTGGAAGAATATGCAGCAAATCAACGACTGCGGCGTGCGTGCCGCGTCGCGCTATCCCGATATGCTCTACTGGGAGTTTAACTGGCGCAAAGGTGGCGGGTCGGCGCGTATGATCGAAATCAGCAAGCGCGAGCGTTTTTATCAGCAGGAATACTGCGGCTGCATCTATTCGCTGCGCGACAGCAATCGTCATCGCGTCGCCAACGGGCGTGAACGTATCAAGATCGGCGTGCAGTATTATTCGCCGGATGAAGAGTAGAGGAATAAAGGGCGGCGATTATTGCCCTTTATTCCCGACGGCTGCGCAGGCATTCAGCGCAAGCCATTGCGCGCTTCATCCGTGTCGATATTACGGATTTCCAGGCGAGCCGAAGTAAAACGCGTGGAATGACCGGCCGCTGGCTGCGCCTGGCGGCAAAGCTCACACGGATTCGTATTGCCTTCCAGCTGCGCCTGCGTTTGCGCGTCCAGCTGGCGCTTTCGACAGACGTAAGGCGTACAGCCCATTACCTGTTTAAACGATCGCGTAAAAGACTGCTGGCTTTCAAAATGGTATTTCATCGCCAGCGTAATAATGGGCGTAGAACTGCTTTTGAGCGCATGAACACAGGCGGCCAGCTTTCGCTGACGGATATAGCGCGCCAGAGTTTCGTTACGGCAACGTGCAAAAAGTTTTTGCAAATACCATTTTGAATAGCCTGACTTTTCGGCAATGTCATCTATGCTAAGTCGCTGATCAAGATGACTATTGATCCAGTCAGTAATGCTATCAATCACTTCTTCGTTATATTTTTTCTCACGCATAATCAACCTCATCAAACTGTGTTATATAGTGTAGGGAATTTAATGTTTCTCTATACGTGGCTTCGGTAAAGAAATATCAGAAAAAGCATGTTTATTTTTTTCAAGAGGAGCGATATCGGTAATTATTAGCAAAAGATGATGAAAGTTAATTAGTGGTTTCGGTAAATAAATAAAAGAATAAATAAAAGTGACGGTAATGTTTGGCTTTGCTGTGAACTCTTTAGCGGTTCTTTAATATCGATAACGCGTATCGTTTAAATTGCCTCTGCCGCAGGCGCAATCCAGCAGGCGAAATAAGCCAAAGCCCGCTACGCTTCTTGCTATAAAAATCATCGACATGACACAGCGCAACAATACGTCCGGCTTTTGCGCGTGTCACACTGCCGCTCTTTTCCACATGGAGATCATCGCATGCGTCCGACCTCTGGCCTGAAAAAACCGCTTGCTGCTTTGCTCGCGTCAGTCACTCTGCTTAGCGCTGCGCCCGCGCTGGCTGCCAGTACCTATGGCGAGCAGCTGGAAGGCTTTCACTATCCCTTCCCGCTACAGCGCTTTAACTTTTCCTCCCAGCAGCAGCCGCTCAGCATGGGCTACATGGATGTAAAACCAGCCAGCCGCGCCAACGGCCAGACGGTCGTGCTGCTCCACGGCAAAAATTTCTGCGGCGCGACATGGGAAGAGAGCATACGCGCGCTGAGTCAGGCGGGTTATCGCGTCGTCGCGCCTGACCAGATCGGCTTTTGCAGCGCCAGCAAACCGGCTAACTATCAGTACAGCTTTCAGCAGCTGGCGGATAATACGCATCAGCTTCTGGCTCATCTCGGTATAAAGAAAGCGGTTATCGTTGGCCACTCTACCGGCGGCATGCTGGCTACGCGTTATGCGCTGATGTACCCCGACGAGACGCAGCAGCTGGTGCTGGTGAATCCTATCGGGCTGGAAGACTGGAAAGCCAAAGGCGCGCCATGGCGCAGCGTCGATCAGTGGTATCAACGCGAGCTGAAGCTCGACGCGGCGGGCATCAAAAAGTATGAGCAGCACACCTACTACAGCGGGCAGTGGAAGCCGGAATATGACAAATGGGTCGATATGCTGGCGGGCCTGAACGCCGGGCCGGGGCACGAGAAAGTCGCGTGGAACTCGGCGCTGATCTACGACATGATCTTTACCCAGCCGGTGTTTTATGAGTTCGGCGATCTGAAAGTGCCGACCACGCTGATGATCGGTACGGCCGATACCACCGCCATCGGCAGCGATATCGCCTCGGCGCAGGTAAAAGCGAAGCTGGGCCACTACGATGTGCTGGGCAAAGAGGCGGCGAAGCGTATTCCCGGCGCACGCCTGATTGAATTCCCCGGCATGGGCCATGCGCCGCAGATGGAGGCGCCTGCGCAATTCAACCAGACGCTGATCGCGGCGTTAGCGCACCGCTAAATTCACGCCTGCGCTTTTTTACTCTTTTTAGCGGCGTACATGCGTGCGTCGCTCCCCTCCAGCATCCGCTCCAGGCTTTGCGGGTGGGCGGCGTTAAACTCGACCACGCCCGACGAGAAGCGCAGCGCATAGCGACGATTCAGGCTGCTGGCCTGCTGCTGTAGATAACGCTCAAAGTCAGCCAGCAGCGCTTCCGCTTCCGGCTGACGCAGCCCGTTAAACAGCACGACGAATTCATCGCCGCCCAGTCGTGCGAAAAGATCGTGATGGCTAAAGCAGACCTTCATCGCGTCGGCGAAATCCATCAGCGCGCGGTCGCCTTCGCGATGGCCGAGGGTATCGTTGATCTGCTTAAACTTATCGAGATCGAGAAACGTCAGGCTGGCTGGACGCTGCTTTAACAGACAGTCGTTAAGCACCAGCTGGCCAAGGGTCATAAAACCGCGACGGTTAGTGATTTGCGTGAGTTCATCGCAGGTCGCGGTCTGAAAGGCCGCCAGCTCAGCTTCTGCCAGCGCCGCCAGGTCGCGCAGCGTTGCACGATCGTCGGCGCTGAAATCGCGCGGCTCGGGGCCGAGAATACAGAGCGTGCCGACGTTAACGCCGCCTGGCCCGCGCAGCGGACAGCCAGCATAAAAACGAATATGGGGCTCGCCGGTCACCAGCGGGTTATCGTGAAACCGCTCGTCGTTAAGCGTATTTTCCACCACCATGATGTCGTCCTGCAAAATAGCGTGACCGCAAAACGAGATATCGCGCGGCGTGCTCCGGGCGTCATAGCGGCCAGAAACAGATTTGAACCACTGCTGGCTGGCTTCCACCAGGCTGACCAGCGCCACGGGCGTGTTAAACAGACGACGCGCCAGACGCGTCAGGCGGTCAAAGCGCTCCTCCGGTGGCGTATTAAGGATTTTTATCTCGTGCAGTTCGGTAAGGCGTTGCGCCTCATTAGCCGGGTACTGAGGTGCTTTCATCGCGGTACTCTTATCGTTATTTATGCAGGTGAAGCGAAACTGGTGTGGCCACAAGGGCTAAAAGAGATCCTGCCGTCATTGAGACAGCAGGATCTCAGGCGGGATCAGAGCACTTTTTGTTCTGCAAGATCAAGGGCGAAATAGCTGAAAATCAGGTCGGCGCCGGCGCGTTTAATCGCGCCCAGGCTTTCCAGCACCACGTTACGCTCGTCAATCGCGCCCGCCTGAGCGGCGAATTTGATCATCGCGTATTCGCCGCTGACCTGATACGCCGCCAGCGGCAGCTCGGTGCGGTCGCGGATTTCACGCAGCACGTCAAGGTAGGCGCCGGCCGGTTTCACCATCAGCGAATCCGCGCCTTCAGCAGCGTCGATCAGCGACTCGCGAATCGCTTCGCGGCGGTTCATCGGGTTCATCTGATAGGTTTTGCGGTCGCCTTTCAGCGCGGTGCCGGCCGCTTCGCGGAAGGGGCCGTAAAACGACGAAGCGAACTTGGTGGAATAGGACATGATGGCGGTCTGGGTAAAGCCCGCCGCGTCCAGCGCCTGACGGATCGCCTTAACCTGACCATCCATCGCCGCCGACGGCGCAATAAAGTCCGCGCCCGCCGCCGCTGCCACTACTGCCTGCTTGCCGAGATTAATCAGCGTCGCGTCGTTATCGACGCCGTGGTCGCACAGCACGCCGCAGTGGCCGTGGCTGGTGTATTCACAGAAACAGGTGTCGGACATAACGATCATTTCCGGCACCGTCTCTTTACAGATGCGCGACATGCGCGCCACCAGGCCGTTTTCATTCCAGGCATCGCTGCCGGTAGCGTCGGTGTGGTGCGAGATACCGAAGGTCATCACCGAGCGAATGCCCGCTTTGGCGATACGCTCAATTTCATAAGCAAGACGCTTTTCCGGAATGCGCATTACGCCCGGCATCGCTTCAATCGCTTTGTAATCATCAACGCCTTCCTCAACGAAAATCGGCAGCGCCAGATCGTTCAGGCTGAGGGAGGTTTCCTGGAAGAGTTCACGCATCGCCGGGCTGGAACGCAGCCTTCTTGGACGCTGGAGCAGAGAAAAATCAGACATATTCATTCTTACGCAGGTGAAAAAAGTAGCGTTAGTCTACTCCTTTTAACGCGCGGAAATGAAGAATGTGTGCGGCGATGGTAGAAATAGCGCGGAACGCTTTGCGCTTATCAGCCTGCCAGCTACGCAAAAAAAAAGCCCGCCTTGCGGCGGGCATTAAAGGCTTTATTCGTTGATGTCGGGATGCTGCTGCACCAGATTTTTACGCTTTGCCTCAAGGCGGGCAATCTCTGCGTCGATATCTTCGATTTTTTGCTCGATGTTGTCGTGATGCTCCTGAAGGATTTCACGCGCTTCTTCGAGGTCAGAAGCGGCAGGCGTCGCGCCGCGCAGCGGTTTATTCGCCGTCTCTTTCATATAAATGCCGGTAATCAGGCCGATCACCGCCACCACCATCAGGTAGTAGGCTGGCATATAGAGGTTATTGGTCGTTTCTACCAGCCATGCTGCGAGCGTCGGGGTCAGACCGGCAATCAGTACGGAGATGTTAAAGGCACTCGCCAGCGCGCTGTAGCGGATATGGGTCGGGAACATCGCTGGCAGCGACGATGCCATGACGCCGGTAAAGGCGTTGAGGATCACCGCCATCAGCAGCAGACCGGCGAAAATCAGCCCCAGCACGCCGCTGTTAATCAGCATAAATGCCGGAATGGCGAAGATCAGCAGCGCGATGCTGCCAATAATCACGAAAGGACGACGGCCGAAGCGGTCGCTCAGCATCCCCATCACCGGCTGCACAAACAGCATGCCAAGCATAATCGCAATGATGATCAACACGCCGTGATCTTCCGAGTAGTGCAGGTTATGCGACAGATAGCTCGGCATGTAGGTCAGCAGCATGTAGTAGGTGACGTTAGTGGCGATCACCAGACCGATACAGGCAAGCAGGCTTTTCCAGTGCTTGCTGGCGATCTCTTTAAACGACACTTTCGGGCCGTCGCGCAGGCCTTCACGGTCGCCTTGCTCCAGTTTCTCAACGTGCTGCTGGAAGGCCGGGGTTTCTTCCAGCGCGTGGCGCAGGTAGAGGCCGATAATGCCGAGCGGCAGCGCGAGGAAGAACGGCAGACGCCAGCCCCATTCCATAAACTTCGCTTCGCCGATAATCGCGGAGATCAGCACGACGATGCCCGCGCCGAGCACGAAGCCTGCGATTGAACCGAAGTCGAGCCAGCTGCCCATAAAACCGCGTTTACGGTCGGGCGAATATTCAGCAACGAAGATCGAGGCGCCGGTATATTCGCCACCCACCGAGAAGCCCTGCGCCATTTTGGCTAACAGCAGCAGAATCGGCGCCCAGATGCCAATTGAGGCGTAAGAGGGTATCAGACCAATACAGAAGGTACTGATCGACATAATTACAATGGTGATAGAGAGGATTTTCTGGCGACCATACTTATCGCCCAGCATGCCGAAGAAAAGGCCGCCCAGCGGGCGAATCAGAAAGGGAACAGAGAAGGTACCGAGCGCGGCGATCATCTGAACGCCTGGCGACGCATCGGGGAAAAAGACTTTACCCAGCGCGTAAGCAACAAAGCCGTATACGCCAAAATCGAACCATTCCATCGCATTGCCCAGCGACGCAGCGGTAATGGCTTTGCGCAAACGGGCGTCATCAATAATAGTGACGTCATCCAGCCCAATAGGTTTGACACGCTTCCTACGTAATTTCATAGATTTACCCTGTAATAGCACATGAAAGTCCTCAAGGTCGCGAACCGGTTGAACGAAACAGTCCGCGGCATTGAGAAAATTTAAGCATAGCCGTTCGGCAGAATTTTCCACTGGCTACTATGCGCAATAATTAGTGTTGAAATTATTGCGACAAGTGGCAGAGTATACCGTTTTTTATTGATATTTGTCATGTTTGGACTGATAGCGGCCTTTTTTGCCGACGATAGCGGCTAAGCCAGCGATGAGATAAAGCAGTAAAAAAAGCGGTTTTACGACAGCGGTTTTTTCTCAAAATGTAGTGGCGATTAATCTGGCGCAGGCGCGTCTGCCTCCGGACGATGAAAAACCTGTGCGGCAGGGCGTTGATCTCAGACACAGCCCAGCTTGCCGCTATGGCGTTATTCAGTAATACTTTGCCCCTCACTGTCAATGGAGGATCGATGGTAAGGAAAGAGACTGCGCCCTTTGAAAACCCCTGGCTGTCAGCCATCGACAGTACAGAAAAGAAACTTACCCGCTACGCTTCGTTTAACCCACTTAATTCTGTGTCAGAGACGCCGTTCAGCGTCTGGCTTGCCCGCCATCCGCTGGCCCCTTTGGCGCAAAAAAGGCCTGTCCGCGCAAACGATTGGCTTTGCGACAGAAACGCGCAGCGCAGCCCGGTGAAGGCGCTGCCGGAAGCAGAGTATCAGCAGCTGATGCCGACGCTGGCGCGTATCAACCAGCGATTAGCGGCGAGAAAAAGCGCGATAACGCCGACACAATGCCCGGATGAGAGCGTTGAAGTGGCGCTGCGCGCAGTAAGAAAGCTGCGCGCAGGGCGGCTAAAGCAGTGAGCGCAGCGGCTGATGTCGCAGCCAGGCGGCGATATCCTCGACCGCCTGAGTAAAGTAGCGCCGGTAGTTACTGTCGGCGACATAGCCCAGATGCGGCGTCGCCAGCACGTTCGGCAGCTGCCGCAGCGGATGATCGGCGGGCAGCGGCTCCGTATCGAATACGTCCAGCGCAGCGCCAGCCAGCCGACCCGAACGCAGCGCGGCGATCATCGCCTGCTGATCCACCAGGCCCGCGCGCGAGGTGTTTACCAGCAGCGCGCCCGGCTTCATCTGCGCCAGCGCGGCGCCATCCAGCAAATGATGCGTACGCTCGCTTAACACCAGATGTATCGACACCACATCACTCGCCGCCAGCAGCGCCTGCAGCGACGGCATCAGCGAAGCGCCGCACTGCGCCGCGCGCTCGGCGGTGAGGTTCTGGCTCCAGGCGCAAACGCGCATGCCAAACGCCAGCGCCACCTTCGCCATCCCGCCGCCGATCTTACCCAGCCCAATCAGCCCGAGGGTTTTACCCTCAAGCCCGATTCCGAGATGCTGTTGCCAGGGGCCGTTGCTGCGCAGCGCCTGATTCTCCGCCACGATATGGCGCGCCAGCGCCAGCAGCAGACCCCAGGTCAGCTCCAGCGGCGGCGCGCTGCTGCTCTCGGTGCCGCATACCGCGATGCCGCGCGCGCGGCAGGCTTCAAGATCGATGGCGGCATTTCGCATGCCGGACGTAACGATAAGTTTCAGGCGCGGCAGGCGCGCCAGACGGGCGGCAGTAAGCGGGGTGCGTTCGCGCATTGCCACCAGAATATCGCTGTCGGCAAGCGCGGCGATAAGCGGTTCATCATCGGCGATATGTTGCTGCAATGAGCGGGTCTGGACAGCGGGCTGTAGCGAAGACCAGTCGGCCAGCGTCAGCGCTACGTTCTGATAGTCATCAAGAAGGGTGCAGTTGAGCGTCATCAGGTACCTCTGTGCGCATCGGCTGATGTTGATGCTTTGTGAGCCAGTCGATGAACGTGACGTTATCCATAGGCAAAGCATAATAGTAGCCCTGAATAAACGTTACGCCGCGCTGGCGCAGATAGAGATACTGCAACGACGTCTCCACGCCTTCGCCCAGCACTTCCAGCTGCAGCTTATGGCTGAGCGTGATAATCGCATCCAGCACCGGCGTTTCCCCCGACAGCGACTCAATGGCGTTGATAAAGCCACGATCGATTTTCAGGTAGTCCAGCGCGAAGTTTTGCAGATAGCTCAGCGAGCAGTGTCCGGTGCCGAAATCATCGATTGCCACCTTCATCCCGTCGGCGCGCAGACGATCGAGCTTTCTTGCCACGTCTTCGCCATCTTTAATCAGGCTGCGCTCAGTCAGCTCCAGCGTAATCTGCAGCGCCTTATGTTTGATTCTATCGGCAAAATTGACCATATCCTCAACGAAGGCCGGGTGTTGCAGATGATCGGCGGCGACGTTGATGCCGATATGAAAGCCAGGGTCAATTTTCCACTGCTGGACATCTTCGGCGATAAGGTCGAGCAGGTGACGCGTCAGCGGCACAATCATGCCTTCCGCCTCGGCGGCGCTGATAAAGATATCGGGCCGGATCGCGTCGCCGTTCGGCAGCGTCCAGCGCAGCAGCGCTTCGGCGCCGGTACAGGTTTGGGTCTGGTTGTTGTAGACCGGCTGGTAGTGCACAAAGAACTGACGCGCACTGATGGCGCGGCGGATCTCATCACGCCAGGAGATGCGACGCTGCAGCCAGTTGGCGGTCAGCACCATCAGCAAAATAGAGAGGATCGCCGTCATCGGCAGGAAAATAAAGGTCACCTGTCGCCAGGCGCGCATGATCTCCGCGCCGGGCGTCTCGATTGTCACGCTAATGGGATAGCGGGTCGACTGCGCCTGATAGGTTTGATCGCTAAAAAGGCTGGCGTGGAGCGGCGTCGTGTTTCCCGCGGAGATCGGCGCGCCGTCGCTAAAGCGCATACTGAGGCGGTAACCGCGCGACTCGCCGATGGCGCTCATAAAATCAATCAGATACTGGCCGTCGATAATCGCCCAGAAACTCTGGTTATCCGCCAGCTGCCGCACAAAAATCACCGCCGGACGCTGCGGTACGGCAGCCGTACCGGCGAGAGAGAGGCTCCACCAGGCTTTGCCGGTTACCGGCGGCGCGCGCCGCATCATTTCGCTTAAGGTGCCGGGATTCATGCCATAAGCGGAGGAGCAGGTAATTTTTTGCCCCTCCAGTTTGCCGATGGCGCGGAAATAGGCGTTGAGGTTGCCGGCGCGCTGCAGTTCATCCTCAAACGCACTGCAGGGCTGATATTGAAAACGACGTAGCCAGGTAATCATATCCCAGGCGCTGTCGCTCATCTTTTCCGCCTGCGAGAGCAGCGTACTGGCGGCGCTGAGCTGCTGCTGCTGAACGGTGTGCCGCGCGTCGATAGCGGTAAACAGGATGCCGAGCAGCAAGGGCAGCACCCCGGACAAAATAATAATTATTCTGGCGTAGTCGCGTTTTCGTTTTAACGGCGGCACCGCGAATTCCTCTGAATGTGAATGCGTCTGTGAGGAGGTGCAAATTTAATCAGCGCAGCATAGCACGCCCTCAGGCCGTGCAGGGTAGCGTTTTGCTCCGGTGAGCAGGTGATACAGATCAATTATCGACCGCGCTTTGCATTTATTGACAATGTTTTGCCGCTTTTGGTATTTCCCAGCGGCAAAAATGCCGTGTCACCATGACGCCACACTGAATCGCGGAAAAGAGGCGTATATGAGTATGGCAACCCTGGCATCAACTTCCCTTCAACAGCGCCTTTCCGATGCGGAATGGCAGGCGCGCGTTAAGCTGGCGCAGGCTTATCATCTGGCGGCGAAGCTGCGCTGGACCGATCATATCTACACCCACTTTTCGCTGCGCGTGCCGGGCGATCTGCCGCACTTCCTGATTAACGCTTACGGGCAGACCTTTGACGAGATCCAGCCGGAAACGCTGGTCAAGATCGATATCGACGGCAATGTCATCGACGATCCCACCGGGCTGGGGATCAATCCGGCAGGCTTCGTGATCCACAGCGCCATCCATCGCGCCCGCCCGGATGCGCATGCGGTTATGCATACGCATACGGCAGCGGGCATCGGCGTGTCGGCGCAAAAGCAGGGGCTGCTGATGATCTCCCAGCACAGCACGCGTTTTCACAGTCGCGTCGGCTATCACGATTACGAAGGGATCGCGCTCGATCTCGACGAGCAGCAGCGCATCGTAGCGGATCTCGGCTCCCTGAACGCGCTGATCCTGCGCAACCACGGCCTGCTGACGGCGGGCGGCAGCATCGAAGAGGCGTTTTATAACCTCTACTATCTTGAGCGCGCCTGCCAGGCGCAGCTGGCCGCGCAGTCAGGCGGCGTGGAGCTGATTATCCTGCCGGACGCGGTGGCGGAAAAGGCGGCGCAGGCGTTTGATAACAGCATCCGCAACAAAAAGTATCAGCTGCACTGGGATGCCTATATTCGCCAGCTCAACCGCAACGCGCTGTAAGGAGCGGCAATGAACAGACTCAAGGTATTTGCGGCGGCGCTGCTGCTGGGCGCCAGCGCGCTGGCGCAGGCGGCGCCCGATCTCAGCGAAGTGACGCTGGTGCTGGGCGATCAGGCGCGCAATTTGCGCTCGCTGGTGGAGGCGTCCGGCGTACTCAAAGATGCGCCCTATCACTATCGCTGGGCTAATTTTCAGGGCGCGGCGCCGCTGTTTGAAGCGCAGCGCGCCGGCGCGGTCGATACCTCTTATGCGGGCGATCTGCCGGTGCTGATGGCGGCATCCGGCGGCGTGCCGCTGAAAATCATCGCCACCAACGTCGGCGACGCGGGCGCAAACGGGGTGATTGTGCCCGCCGATTCGCCGGTGCGCAGCGTAAAGGAACTGGCGGGCAAAGAGGTGGTGGTATCGTCGGCGCGTGGCAGCATTTCGCAACATCTGCTCTATGAAGCGCTGGGCGAGGCGAAGGTACCACGCGACAGCGTGTCGGTGCGCTTTGTGCTGCCGACCGACGCCAGCGCCGCCTTTAACGCCGGGCAGATTGGTGCCTGGGCGACCTTTGATCCCTATCTCGGCATCGCTGAGCAGCATGGCGCGCGCCTGCTGCGCGACGGTACGGGGTTGACCACCGCGCTCTCCTTCGTGACCGCTACCCGGCAGTCGCTGGACGATCCCGGCAAGCGTGCCGCGATCGCCGATTTTGTCCAGCGGCTGGCGAAAGCGCGCGCATGGGCGCTGACCCACAAGGCGGCCTACAACCAGGTTTATGCGCAGCTGACGCGCCTGCCGCCCGCCGATGCGGAGAAAATTACCGCGCGCATTTCTCACGGCATTCGCGCCGTGACGCCAGAGGATATTGCGAAAGTACAGAAGGTGTCGGATCTCTTCAGCGAGCTGAAGATTTTGCCGAACAGGGTAGACGTGGCGGCGATTACCGATCGCACTCTGTTTCCAGAGTAAGTGAGAGGCCAAAAGCTGGCTGGAACGCTCCGCCGGTAAGCGATGGCGCGAATAGCAGGCATCTGGCACACGTTGATGCGCATCTCATCCCTGAGGTGCGCATATTACGCCAGCGCTCTGCGTTTCTGTCCTGGCCCTTCGGCCATGCCTGCTGCTGTCACTGATATTACCGATCGTTGAACAGCGTCTGGCGTAGCGCCAGCTCGACGCCGCGCAGCTCCGCCAGCCCTTTCAGGCGGCCAATCGCCGAATAGCCTGGGTTGGTGCGCTTGTGCAGATCGTCGAGCATCTGATGGCCGTGATCGGGACGCATTGGAATGGCATCTTTCTCTCCCGCGCGCCGACGGCGCTGCTCCTCCGCCAGAATCACCCTGATCACGCCAACCATATCGACATCGCCCGCCAGATGCGCCGCCTCATGGAAACTGTTGGGATTGGCTTCGCGCTGCGTGGCGCGCAGGTGGATGAAATTGATGCGGTCTGCGAACCGCTCCGCCATCTGCGTCAGATTGTTATCGGCGCGCACGCCGTAAGAGCCGGTGCAGAAACAGAAGCCGTTATGCAGGCTGTCCACCGTCTCCTTCAGCCACTGCATATCCTCCTCGGTGGAGATAATGCGCGGCAGGCCGAGAATAGGGCGCGGCGGATCGTCCGGATGCACTGCCAGTTTGATGCCGACCTCTTCGGCGACCGGCACGATAGCGCGCAGGAACGTCGCCATATGTTCGCGCAGCTTCGCCTTGTCGATGCCGTCATACTGCGCCAGCTGGGCGCGGAACTGATCCAGCGTATAGCCCTCTTCCGCGCCCGGCAGGCCAGCAATAATATTGCGTGTTAACAACGCTTTGTCATCGTCGCTCATGGCGGTGAAGCAGCGTGCAGCGGTCTCTTGTTCCGCCGCTGAATAATCCTCTTTTGCGCCGGGACGCTGCAAAATATGCAGCTCGAAAGCGGCGAAAGCGTCCGCGTCAAAGCGCAGCGCTTTTGCGCCGTCCGGTAGCGTCCAGGCGAGATCGGTGCGCGTCCAGTCGAGCACCGGCATAAAGTTGTAGCAGACCGTCTCGATGCCGCAGGCCGCCAGGTTGCGTATCGACTGCTGGTAGTTGGCGATATAGCGCTGATAGTCGCCGCGCTGCGTCTTGATCGCCTCGTGCACCGGGATGCTCTCTACCACCGACCAGACCAGATTCTTTTCAGCCAGCAGCGCCTGACGCGCTTTAATCTCATCAACCGGCCAGACTTCGCCGTTCGGAATATGGTGCAAAGCGGTAACGATACCGGTCGCGCCTGCCTGACGCGCATCGTCTAACGAAACCGGATCGTTGGGGCCGTACCAGCGCCATGTATGTTCCATTTTTACTCCTTAGTCGCAAATTTGGCCCAGTGGTCAGGCCGCTGGGCCAAGAGTATGCTACCCTGCCGGGAAAGGCCGTGATCGCGATCGCAGCGCAGTGAATTGCGTCTGTCGGAAAGGGCACACGGCTTGTGCTACGCTGCACCGCTGCTGACAGGAGAAAAAATATGGCGCTGCCTGTGCTGAAAACGGAACGTCTTTATCGCCAGATCGCTAACGCGATAATGGAAAGTATCAAACGCGGCGAGTTCGCCCCAGGCGCGGCGCTGCCGCCGGAGCGCGAGCTGGCGAAGCAGCTGGGCGTCAGCCGTTCCTCGGTGCGTGAAGCGCTGATTGCGCTGGAAATGACCGGCTGGGTGGATATTCGCACCGGCAATGGCGTCTATGTGATGCAGCCGCTGCCGCAGGCTACTGCTTCCGTGGCGGAGGCGGATTTCAGCCTGGAAGATCTGTTACAGGCGCGTCTCGCTTTTGAAGGGATGCTGGCGGAGATGGCGGCGCGAAACGGCAGCCCGGCGCAGCGCGACCAGCTGCGCGCGCTGGCCGATACGCTACTGCGCTACAACGCCAACGACGCGGAGTTTCTCGATCAGGATAAACGCTTTCATCTGCTGATTAGCGAAATGAGCGGCAACGAGGTACTGCGCGACCTGATGGAGTATCTCTGGAACAAGCGCGACAGCGCGCGTTTCCGGCGGCTGGAGAGCCATTTTGCCGACAACGCCTTTACCCAGGAGATGAACCACGACCATCAGCAGATTGCCGCCGCGATAGAGGCGGGCGATGCCGCCGCCGCGCGCGCCGCGATGGAGAGCCATCTGGCGCAGGTGCAGCAGCGGCTGCTGGGTTAGATTTTATGGCGTTTAGGGCGGCCCGCGCCGAGCATAATCGCCAGCCGGCTGCCGCCTGGGGTCGTTTCCATCAGGATTTTGGTAATGCTGGTTAGCGGTACGGAAAGCAGCATGCCGACCGGCCCCAGCAGCCAGCCCCAGAAAATCAGCGAAAGGAACACCACCAGCGTTGACAGCCCCAGGCCGCGCCCCATTACGCGTGGCTCCAGCATATTGCCGAACACCATATGAATGGCGATAAACAGCGCCGCCACCAGCATCGCGTCGTAGGGGCTGTTAAGCAGCAGCGCCTGCAATACGGGCGGAATGCCGGCGATAATCGGGCCGATATTGGGAATGTAGTTAAGAATAAAAGCGACTACGCCCCACAGCAGCGCGAACTTAACATCGAGCAGAAACAGGCTGCCCCACACCGACACGCCAGTAATCAGGCTGATCAACGTCTTCAGCGCCAGATAGTGGGTTACGCCTTTCAGCGCCCTGTGCAGCCCGGCGATGCGGATCTGCGGATTGGTCAGGGCATTGCGCATTTTGTAGGGCAGGTGACGCACTTCAAACAGCATAAACACCACCGTCAGGATCAGCAGTACGAAGTTGCTCATCATGCCGGAGAACTGCGTCAGCGCGACGGTGGCGAACGACATCAGCATATTGGGATCAAAGCGCTGCACCAGCGTCGTGGTTGAGACGTGAATGCCGATGCCCGCCGCCAGATGCTGCACCACGCTCATCTTCCTCTCCATAGTGGTGCGCAGCTGCGGATAGATATCGGAGAATTCGCTTACCGAGCTGGCGAGCACCGCCACCAGCAGCAAAATAACGATAAATATCACCGTAATCACTACCGTGATCGCCAGCCCGCGCCGCCAGCCGCGCCGCATTAAAAAGGTGACGATAGGATTCAGTACGATGGCGAAAAAGGCGGCCAGTAAAAAGGGCACCATAATTTCGGACGCGGCGCGGATCCCGGCGAGAATAATCACCAGCATCGCCAGCTTAATCAGAATGCTTTGTCCTACTTTTTCCTGCTGTTGTTCGCTCATTCCCTCTCCAGAAAAGCCAGACCGCAGAGAGTAGTGTAGCTGAACGGCAATTAAACGCCTGATT
Organism: Pantoea sp. ACRSB; assembly: GCF_022346905.1. NCBI lineage: Bacteria > Pseudomonadati > Pseudomonadota > Gammaproteobacteria > Enterobacterales > Erwiniaceae > Pantoea > Pantoea sp. ACRSB. The sequence continues at coordinate 99,763 of NZ_JAKRNL010000006.1, forward strand.
CTGCTATGAAAGCGTAACGATAATCAGACTTTTTTACTGCGCTGCAGCAGCGCCGTCGCGCCCAGCATCAGCGCCAGCGTGGCGACCAGCGTCAACGTCGCCATCGCCATGCCTTGTCCCACCGAGCCTTGTTCGAACTGACGCCAGATAAACAGGGCGACGGTCTGTACGCCAGCAGGTGCCAGCAGCAGTGAGGTCACCAGCTCGCGCGAGGCGACGGCGAACACCATCATCATCGCCGCCAGCAAGCTGGGTGACACCAGCGGAAAGACTACCAGACGCAGCGCCTGAAGGCGCGAGGCGCCGTGTACGCGCGCCGCTGGCTCCAGCGTCGGCGCAAGCTGACGCAGCGCGCTGCTGACGTAGCGCACCGGCCAGGGCAGCAGCAGACAGCAGTAGGAGAGCAGCAGGATTGCTGGCGTGTTATAGGGCGAGACCGGCCAGAAGCTGCGGTTCCACAGCAGGATCAGACCGACGCCGATGACCACGCCAGGGATCGCCGCAGGCAGCAGCGCCAGACCATCCAGCAGCGCCAGCGCGCGGCTTTTGCCTTCCGCCACGCGCCACGCCACCAGAAAACCCAGCGCGCCAGTGAGCAGCGCCGCGCCAAACGCCAGCCCGATGCTGGTAGAAAAGGCGCTCAGCGCATCGCCCTGCTGCGAAAAGAGCGCGGCGAAATGGCGCAGCGTCAGATTCGCACCGCTGAGGCCGCCCGACAGGGTATCGAGCAGGCCGCTCAGCGTCATCGAGCAGAGCGGCAGCGCGACGGCAACCAGCGCCGTAAGCGCAAACAGCAGCACTATCGGCAAGGTCCAGACGCCTGCGCTGACCGCTTCGCTGGCCGCGGGCTTGCCGCCAATAGTGGCGACATCCTGCGCGGCGGTCAGACGGCGCTGAGCGAACCAGGCGGCCAGCGCGACCAGACTCAACAGCAGCGACAGCAGCGCCGCGCCGGGTAAATCGATCGGCCAGTCCGACAGCTTCTGCTCAATGCCGACCGTCATCAGGGTGATACCAGCGCGGGCACCAAGCGCCGCCGGTACGCCATATTCATCAATCGCCAGCGTGAAGGCGAGCAGCGCGCTGCCCGCCAGCGCGGGCAGCAGCAGGGGCAGCGTAACGTGCCAGAAGGCGCGCCATGCCGACGCGCCGTGTACGCGTGCCACCAGCGCCAGCCGCTGCCCGCTCGCCATCAGCGCGCGCGATACGGCGAAATAGACCACCGGAAAGATATTGATCGTCATCACCAGCGTGATGCCGCTGGCGCTGAACAGCAGGCTCTCCAGATCGAGACCGGTAAGCTGCTGCACATAGCCGTTGCGCTGCAGTGCCAGCGTCCAGTTCAGCGCCGCGATATAGGGCGGCGTAAGAAAGGGCACCAGAAACAGCAGATCCCACAGTGCGCCACCAGGCAGGCGAAACAGGCCTCGCAGCGCGCCGAGCGGCAACCCGATAATCAGGCTGCACAGCGCTACGCCCAGGCCCACCTTCAGCGTGCCGAACCCCATCGGCAGCAGCGCGTCGTCGGTAAACAGGCGCGGCAGCGCGCTGAATGCGCCCTGCCAGCTTCCGGCGCCCAGCTGCGGAAATATCGCCTGCAGCACAATAAACAGCAGCGGCAGCGCCACCAGCACGCCGAGCGCCAGCAGGATCAGGCTGTTCAGAACGCGCGACATCTTACTGTCCGAACAGCGTCGCGAAGCGCTTCAGAATCGACGCGCGATCGGCGTTGCTCTCCTGCGGCATCGGTAGCAGCCGGATCTCGGTAATCAGCGGGCGCTGCGCCTTGATATCGGTACGCGCGGGCATCAGCCAGGCGTTCGCCACCTGCTGCTGGCCTTCATCAGAAAGCACATAGTCGATGAATTTCTTCGCGTCGTCGGCGTGCTGGCTGCTTTTCAGGATCATCATCGGACGCGGCGCGACCACGGTGCCGCTTTCCGGGAAGATCACCTTCACCGCTTCGCCCTGGGCGATATTGTTGTAGGTGACATAGTCCACCGCGCCGAATACCGCCGCCTTCGCGCCCTGCAGCACCGGCGTGACCGCCTGCGCGTTTGGCCCGCTGACCACCATGCCGTTCTCTTTCAGCTGCTGGAACAGCGTCCAGGCTTTTTCGCCTTCGCTGTTTTGCAAACCAGCCAGCAGATCGAGCGATGCGCCAGAGAGCGCCGGATCCGGCGTGGTGACCTTATCTTTGAACGCCGGGCCGGTGAGGTCCTGCCAGTTTTTCGGCTCCGGCGTGCCGCTTTTGGTATTCCATACAATGCCGAGCGCGGAGATGCCCTGCGCCACGTAGTCGTTGGTTTTAAAGGCGTCCGGCACCTTTGCGGCGTTGGGGCTTTGATAGGGCTGCAGCCAGCCGCGCTGTTGCAGATCTTCGGCGATATCCCATGAGGCGGAAATCAATACGTCGGCCTGCGGGCTGGCCTGCTCGGCCTCCAGCCGCGCCATAACCTTGCCGGTCGTGGCCTGAAAGATATTTACCTTAATGCCGGTCTGTTTTTCGAATCCGGCTGCCAGGCTTTTCGCCAGCGAGCCGGGGCCAGCGGTGTACACCGTCAGCGCATGGGCGTCACTCATCATTGCGACAGAGGTCAGCAGCATCGTTAACATCGCTCCTGTTTTAACGGGCTTGAGAAAAGACATAGGGTTCCCCTGAGGATTGGGTAATGGACACAATCTGGCCCTGCGCCAGATGAAGGGTGCGATCGGCAATAATCTCCGCCTCGTCGCGGTCATGGGTTACGTAGACGGCGGTGGTGCCGGACTGGCGCAGCAGCGCCTTCATGCTGTGCACCAGCGTTTCTCGCAGGTCGCGGTCGAGGTTGGAAAGCGGTTCGTCAAACAGCAGAATGGCCGGTTCGGCCACCAGCGCGCGCGCCAGTGCCACGCGCTGCTGCTGCCCGCCGGAGAGCGCGGCAGGCTTACGCGCCGTGAAACCCTCAAGACCGACGCGCGCCAGCATGGCGCGGGCCTGCTCTTCGCGCGGCTTTTTCCCCACGCCGCGCATGCGCAGCGGGAAGGCGACGTTCTCACCGACGCTCATATGCGGCCAGAGCGCGTAATCCTGAAACACCATGCCGAGCTGGCGCGCTTCGGGCGGCAGCGAATGGCGGCCGCTGGCGACGCAGCGATCGCCGATCCAGATTTCGCCGCTTTCGGGCTGATTCAGGCCAGCCAGCAGTTTCAGCAGGGTGCTTTTGCCGCAGCCGGACGGGCCGAGCAGGGCCAGGGTTTCGCCAGCAGCGATCTCAAAAGACAGGTTGTGCAGGACCGGCTGGCGACTGATGGACCAGCTGACCGCTTTAACAGAGACAGGCAGGGAAGCGCGCGTCATCGGCCACCTCCGCGCGGGCGCGGGGGCTGGACGAAGCTCAGGCGCGCCTGAAAACTCAGGAGCGTCATCAGATTGTTATCCTCTTTGGGACTTATTGCGCGAGTGTAGGCGGTGATTATGACGACCCGATGACTAAAACCGCCCTCCTGGCGCGGCTGCGGCTCGAAATATTCCGCTGATGGTGGCAAGCTGTAGATAAAACTCAGTCAACCACGAGCGCACTTTGTCATGCCAGATCAACCCGCAGCGGAACCTGCTCATAAGGGCGTCGGATTAACCCTTCTGATTATCTCGATCGTGATCTACAACTTCGCCAGCTATCTCACCATCGGCCTGCAGCTGGCGGTGCTGCCAGGTTTGGTGCATGACCAGCTCGGCTACAGCGCCTTCTGGGCGGGGGTGGTGATCAGCCTGCAGTACCTGGCGACGCTGCTGAGCCGCCCCCATGCCGGGCGCTACGCCGATATCTGGGGGCCTAAGCGCGTGGTGGTGCTGGGGCTGGCGGGGGTGCTGCTCAGCGGGCTCTGCTACCTGCTGGCGACCTGGCTTGCGGTAGCGCCGATCGCCAGCCTGGCGCTGCTTTGCATCGGGCGCGTTATTCTCGGCGTCGGACAGAGCTTTACCGGTACCGGCACCTCGCTCTGGGGCGTCGCGCGCGTCGGCTCGCTGCATATCGGCCGCGTTATCTCATGGAACGGCATCTGCACCTACGGCGCGATGGCGCTGGGCGCGCCGCTTGGCGTCATCATCTATCGTCAAGGCGGCCTGCTGCTGCTCTCCGTGGTGATTATCGCTATCTGTGCGCTGGCGATAGCGCTGGCGCTGCCGCGCCCGGCGGTGAAGGGCAGCCGCGCGCGTCCGCTGCCGTTCCGCGACGTGCTCGGCAAGATTTACGGCTTTGGTCTGATTCTGGCGATGGGATCGGCGGGATTTGGCGTGATCGCCACCTTTATTACCCTGTTTTATCAGGCGAAAGGGTGGGACGGCGCGGCTTTCGCGCTGACGCTGTTTAGCGCGGCCTTTGTCGGCACGCGTCTGCTGTTCCCCAACGCGATCAACCGCCTCGGCGGGCTGCGCGTCGCCAGCGCCTGTCTGGCGGTGGAGGCGGTCGGTCTGTTTCTGGTGGCGGGCGCATTCGATCCCTGGATGGCGAAAACCGGCGCGCTACTGACCGGAGCCGGTTTCTCGCTGGTCTTCCCGGCGCTCGGCGTGGTCGCGGTGAAAGCGGTGCCGCAGGCAAATCAGGGCAGCGCGCTGGCGACCTATACCGCCTTTATGGATTTAGCGCTCGGGATTACCGGGCCGGTAGCGGGATTTATCATGAGTTTCGCCGGGGTGCCGCTGGTCTATCTGCTGACGGCGCTGCTGGTCTGTCTGGGGCTGTTCTGCACGCTGCGGCTGACAAAACGGTTGCCGGAGAGATCGGCAGAAGCGAAAGAGAATTAAAAAAACGGCCTCCGACCGAGGCCAAAACGTGTCCGAGACACAGATAAGGGTAGGGCGACGCGGCGGGTAATGGCCCGCCGCGTGACATTCAGGCCTGCAGCAGGTCGATGCTGTGGCGAATCTGGCGCTCAATTTCAGCAGGCGTCCAGCTGTTCAGTTCAGACGAGAACGGCTCGAAGGCGTAGATGCCCTTGTAGCCAAGCATCTCCAGTCGTTTCACCTGCGCCACGCTGTTCAGCACGTCGCGGTCGCTCAGCATAATGCGCTCTTCGTCGGTCAGTTCTGCGGTGGGGCGCGTATCTTCCACGCCGGAGAGATGCACCAGGCCAATCATGTTGACATCGATCTCCGCCGGAAACTCCTGTTCGGCTTTCTCATACAGATGATGGTGGAAGGTGTCGATGACCAGCTTAAAGGGCACCTGGGCGTCGCGGATAAGCTGCTGCGCCTGCACCGCCGAGCGCAGAGAGCTGACCGGGAAGCCCAGCGGCTCCACCAGTCCCTGGACGCCATGTTGCGCAAAACGCGGCGCAAGCGTGCGAAGCGCCGCCAGCGTGTCGTCCGGCGCAATGTTGACGCCTTCGTTTAGCGGGCACATGACCAGCGCCTTCGCGCCGATCGCCTGCGCGTCCTGCAGCAGCACGTCGGTTTTCGCCAGCAGCGCCTCATCCACGCGGTTAAAGGGATAAATCGCGTTAATGGTAATCACTTCGATGTTGTACTTCGTTAACAGGGCGCGCGTCTGCTCATAAGTCAGATCGTCGCACACCTTGCCGCTCGGCATGTCGTTACGCAGTTCTACTTTATTCAGGCCCAGGCGTTGAACCAGCTGGAAAAACGCCTCCAGAGAAAGGGTTGGCGCAATTTTACGGTTAATACAGAAACGGGTGGGGTCGATGGCCATGCTGCAGCTCCTGTAGTGTTGCAAGAGGAAAGATAAATAGGCTGGGGCCAAAGAAAACATTTATTTCATGAATAGTGAATTATGAAATTTAAAGGTTGAGATCTGCCTCTCAATAATTTCATTTTCCGCCGTTGCTGCGCCTGTTTAGCGCTGCATTGATGATGAAAAACTGGCTGTTAAGGAGAGTTTAATCAGCGCGCTACGCCCTGTCACCACGCGGTTTTTGGCGTCGGTCGAGAAAATGCGATCTATGCCGCTAAAAGGGAATTTCCCAAAAACTTTTATTTGAAAAATTTATTTCACTGTAATAGCTTCTTAGCATGCTTTCGGTTTTGCCTGATCAGGCGGCGTGGCGTCACGCTAAGACTCTGCAGGGAACTCACACATCTTAAGAGGCTATGAAATGAATATCACAGGAAACTTCATTGGCGGTCAGATTACCTACAGCGCCAGCAACGAAACCATCCCTGTTTATGACCCGGCGACCGGCAAAGTGGTGCGCGAGTTAACGCAGAGTACCGGCGCAGAAGTCGCCGAAGCGATTAAAGTGGCGCATGACGCCTTCCCCGCCTGGTCGAAAACTTCACCGCTGCGCCGCGCGCGCGTTTTGTTTAACTTCAAAGCGCTGATGGAGCAGCACCGCGACGAGCTGGCTGAACTGATTGTCTCTGAACACGGCAAAGTGTGGTCGGATGCGCAGGGCGAGCTGACGCGCGGGCTTGAAGTGGTAGAGTTCGCCTGCGGCATTCCGCATCTGATTAAGGGCGAATACTCGGCAAACGTAGGCACAGGCGTTGACAGCTACTCGCTGATGCAGCCGGTGGGAGTGGTTGCGGGTATTACCCCGTTTAACTTCCCGGCAATGGTGCCGCTGTGGATGTTCCCGATCGCGCTGGCCTGCGGTAACACCTTTGTGCTTAAGCCGCCTGCGCTCGATCCTTCCGCAGCGGTGCGTATGGCGGAGCTGCTGAAAGAAGCAGGCCTGCCGGACGGCGTGTTTAACGTGGTGCACTCTTCCAACGAAGACGCCGAGCAGCTCTATAAAGATCCGCGCATCGCGGCGGTAAGCTTCGTCGGCTCTTCCGGCGTCGCCGAGCACATCTATAAAACCGCCAGCGCCCACGGCAAACGCGTGCAGGCATTCGGCGCGGCGAAGAACCACGCTATCGTCATGCCGGACGCCGATCTCGACGCGACGGTGAATGCCATTATGGGCGGCGCATTTGGCTCCGCTGGCGAACGCTGCATGGCGCTGCCGGTCGTGGTCGCGGTCGGCGACGATACCGCCGACAAGCTGATTGCTCGCCTGACGCCGCTGATCAAAGCGCTGCGCGTCGGGCCTGGCATCAAGCAGGGCGCAGAAGAGAATGAGATGGGGCCGGTTGTCTCTGCCGCGCATCAGAAAAAAGTGCTGGGCTATATCGACAAGGGCGAGCAGGAAGGAGCGAAGCTGGTGGTCGACGGCCGCAACTTCCAGGTGCCGGGCCACGCTGAAGGCTACTACGTTGGCGGCACGCTGTTCGATAACGTGACGTCGGATATGACTATCTGGCGCGAAGAGATTTTCGGGCCGGTGCTGAGCATTATGCGTGCACCGGACTACGCCAGCGCGTTGCAGTTAGTAAACAGCCATGAGTTCGGCAACGGCAGCGCCATTTTCACCAGCAACGGCAACACGGCGCGCGAGTTCGTGCAGAACGTGGAAGCGGGCATGGTCGGCGTCAACGTACCGGTGCCGGTACCGATGGCGTTCCACAGCTTCGGTGGCTGGAAGCGTTCAGTGTTCGGCGCGCTTAACGTACACGGGCCGGACGGCGTGCGTTTCTATACCCGCATGAAGACCGCTACGGCGCGCTGGCCGAGCGGCCAGCAGACGGTATCGGAATTCAGTATGCCGACGCTGAGCTAATAAGCGCACAACGTCATAATAACAGCTACAGGCCAGCGGCAACGCGCCTGTAGCTTATTGTTTTCACGTTAAAAAGGAGAGTGGAATGTCTTTTCTTGCAAAAGCGCAGCAGCCGGACGCCAGCGGTCGTATCCAGCACGTGACGCCGGAAAGCGCGGGCTGGCGCTATGTCGGCTTTGACGCCTACCTGCTGAAAAAGGGCGACACTCTGCGACTGAGCAGCGGCGACAAAGAGCTTTGTCTGGTGCTGGTAGCGGGACTCGCTTCGGTAAAAACGCGCCACGCAGACTTCCCTGGCATCGGCAAGCGTATGTCGCCGTTTGAGCGCGTTCCGCCTTATTCTGTTTATGTGCCGCATAACGATGAAGTGGAGATCGTCGCTGACAGCGATCTGGAGCTGGCGGTCTGCAACGCGCCCAGCCAGGGTAATTTGCCGGCGCGTCTGATCGCGCCAGCGGACGTCGGCGTCGAACACCGCGGCAAAGGGCGCAATAAGCGTCTGGTGCACAATATTCTGCCGGACGATAAGCCAGCCGACAGCCTGCTGGTGGTAGAGGTCTATACCGACGAGGGCGATACCAGCTCCTACCCCAGCCATAAGCACGATCAAGAGAGCGAAAACGAAACCTATCTGGAAGAGACCTACTATCACCGTTTCGATCCTGAGCAAGGGTTCGCTATGCAGCGCGTCTACACTGACGACCGCTCGCTGGATGCCTGTATGGCACCTTATAACCGCGACGTTGTGACGGTGCCGCGTGGCTACCATCCGGTGGCGACGATTGCAGGTTACAACAACTACTATCTGAACGTGATGGCGGGGCCGGTGCGGCTGTGGAAATTTACCTGGGAGAAAGATCACGCCTGGGTTAACAGCGATAATTATCCGCGCGGCTAACAGAAGCGGCGTTCATAAAAGAAAAGGGCAACCGCAGGGTTGCCCTTTTTTATTGTCAAAATCGGTACTCAGGTGCTGGCATTATTTAACGCCAGCGATACCGCCAGCGTCTGCGCCAGACAGAGCGAAGCGACCTGTGAACGGAAGCCGTCCACCTGCGCTTCACGCACCACAAAACAGACGTCGCTGAACGCTGCCAGCGGACTCACCTGGCTGTCGGTAATAGCGATCTGATGCGCGCCGCGCTTCGCGCCCATCTCTACCAGCTCTACCGCTTCGCGCGCGTAAGGGGAGTAGCTGATGGCGATAACGACATCTTTCGGGTTTACCAGGCTGAGCTGTTCGGTGAACATGCCGCCCAGGCCGTCGATCAGGAAAGCGCGGCGCTCAAGATGGCGCAGCGCATAGACCAGATAGGAAGCGACGCTGAACGAGCGGCGCAGGCCGATTACATAGATATTCTCAGCGTCATTCAGCAACTGCACCGCTTTGTTAAGCTGGTCGGGATTAGTCTGCATCGCCAGCTGTTGCAGCGCCTGGCTGTTGACCATGGTAAAGACGTTGAGGATTTCTACCGGGCTTTCCGGCGAAGTCGCAGCGTCGTCGGTAGCGGTCTGACGGAACAGGCGCGCGCGCTCGGTATAGTTAACCGTCTCTTCCATCAGGTGCTGACGAAAAACCTGTTTCATTTCGTTGAAGCCGCTGAAGCCGAACGCGTTAGCGAAGCGAATAAGCGTTGACGGCGGTACGTCAGCCTGAGCGGCAATAGAAGCCACGGTATCAAAGGCGATGCTGTTGCTGTTATCAAGAATATAACGAGCCACCTGCTTCAGTCGCTTGCTCAGCGTTTCATAGCGTCGACGAATATCATCCTGTAACAGGGAGAGTTGAGTAGGGTTATTGGTCATTACTTCGGCCCGTTAAAAAAGAAATATGGCTGGATAATGAGCGCTATAGTACCAGATGAATGGAAAATTTCATTTGTTTGCGCCCGGGGCGGGATTTATTTCATGGGTTTATGAATTGCCTCACATAATGCGGGGAATAGGGTGGGAATGGCAGTGAAAACCCAGAGATAAAGCGGATTTAAAAATCCTGCGCCCCGTGAGGCGGCGCAGGATCGCACAGGAAAGGCTTTTACAGCCCGGCGTTTTCGCGAATATATTTGCGCGCTTTCACCGCATATTCAAACGGGTTAGCCAGTGCCGGATCCTGCTCCGCTTCTACCACCATCCAGCCTTTATAGCCGTAATCATCCAGAATTTTAAACACTGGCCTGAAGTCGATAACGCCGTCGCCCGGTACGGTGAAGGTGCCTTTCTTCACGCCATCGAGGAAGCAAAGATGATTTTTGCGCACCTCTGCGACGACCTCATCGCGCACATCCTTCAGATGCACATGGAAAATACGCGGCAGATATTTTTGCAGCACGTCGAGCATCGCCTGCTGCGAGCCTTCGGAATAGTAAATATGGCCGGTATCGTAGAGCAGCCCAACATTGTCATTGGTCAGCGCCATAAAGCGGTCGATCTCTTCTACGGTCTGAATGCCGGTGCCCATATGATGGTGTAGCGTGACGCGCATCCCTTTCGTCGCCGCGATTTCCGCCAGTTCGTTGTAGCCTTCGGCCGTCAGACGCCACTCTTCATCTGTGAAAATCGGCTTCTGCTCCAGCACCGGCAGCGTGGTGCCCTGGATGCTTTTGCTCTGCTCGGAGCAGCCAATCACGCGCGCGCCCATCGCGTGCAGGAAGTTCATATGATTGACGAATTCATCAATGGTTTTCGCCTTGTCGCCGTTAGCGAAGAAGGTGCTAAACCAGGCGTTGCAAATCTCAATGCCGCGAATATCGAGCATCGGCTTCAACACCGCCGGCTCGCGCGGATATTTGCTGCCGACTTCGCTGCCGGTAAAGCCCGCCAGCGCCATTTCGCTTACGGTCTGCTGAAAGGTGTTCTCTTTCCCCAGTTCCGGCATGTCGTCGTTGGTCCAGCCAATCGGCGCGATAGCCAGTTTTACGTTCTCTTTGTTCATCTGTTTAGTCCTGACAGGTCGGGGCGGCCGCAGCCGCCCGCAAGGAGAGGAAAACGCTTATTTCTTGTCGTAGAAAGCCGGACGTGGCGGCATTTCGACCGGCTCGATAGCGCCGCTCTGCTGCGCCTTCAGGCAGGCGTCGGCGGCCACCGAGGCGGCAAAGCCGTCCCAGGCGGAAGGGCCGGTAAGCTGGCCCGCTTTCACGTCGTTAATAAAGGCCTGCAGTTCGACGTCATACGCCTCGATAAAGCGATCCTTCCAGTCGGTCAGGATAGTGGTGGAGAGTTTGGCTTCGCTGCGCAGCTGCACTGAGGCAGGTTCTGGCAGTCTGGCGATGCCGGTTTCACCGACGACTTCGCACTGGATATCGTAACCGTAGGCGCAGTTAACGAAGATCTCGACGTCAATGCGTACCCCTTTCTGGGTTTCAAACAGCACGATCTGCGGATCTTTCAGGCGAGCATGGGATTTTGAGGTTACGCGCGGGAAGACCACCTGTACGCTTTTATAGTCGTCATTGGTCAGCCAGCGCAGCACGTCCAGCTCGTGGATCAGCGTATTAGTGATCGCCATATCAGTGGTGTAGCTCTCCGGCACAGCCGGGTTGCGGTGCGCGCAGTGCAGCATCAGCGGTTCGCCAATGCCGCCTTCGGTAATCACTTTTTTCAGCGCGCGGTAGCCCGCATCGTAAGGGCGCATAAAGCCGACCTGCACCAGGCGCTTGCCGTGTTTAATCTCCGCATCTACTACGCGGCGACAGCCTTCCGCGCTCATCGCCAGCGGCTTTTCGCAGAACACCGGCTTGCCTGCGGCGATAGCCGCCAGCGTAAATTCTTCATGCGTCGGGTCCCAGGAGGTCACCAGAATCGCATCCACTTCCGGCGACTGAATGACCTGATGGCCGTCTGCGTAGACTTCCGCTTCAATATTCAGTCGCTGCAACGCGGCGCGCGCGCCGTCGACGTTAATATCCGACACCGCCACAACTTTTGCCCCCTGCAGGACATTGTTGCAGCGACGAATGTGTTCCTGGCCGATTGCGCCAGCACCGATAACGCCTAGTTTCAAAGTCATAATTACACCTGTAGGGTTTATAGTGAGGAATAAAAGGCCGGTTTCCCGGCCGGAAATTAGTATTTACGCGCCTGCTCAAGATGGGCGTTAAGTTTTTCTGCTACCGCCTGCACGCGTTCAGATTCAGAGGCCTGCGCCACGCCGACGTGCCACCAGCTGAAGTATTTATGCACCATGGTCTTCGGCAGCACCTTGATGTCGATAAGTGTGGAAACCGTCTGCTTACGCGCATCTTCCAGCGCCGCGGTAAGCTGATCCAGCGTGGTAACGCGATAGGTTTTACAGCCGTAGCCCGCCGCGATGGCGGCGAAGTCCACCGGCACGAAGCCGCCGTCCAGCTTGCCGCCTTCTGGATTGCGGAAGCGGAATTCGGTGGTGAAGCTGTCCATACCGTGTTCCATCTGCAGGTTGTTAATGCAGCCGTTGGTCATGTTGTCGAACAGCACCACATTGATCTTGGCGCGCTCCTGAATCGAGGTGACCAGCTCGGAGTGCAGCATCATAAAAGAGCCGTCGCCCAGCAGCGCGTAGACCTCGCGATGCGGCTGTGCCAGCTTCGCGCCCAGCGCGGCATTCACTTCATAGCCCATGCAGGAGTAGCCGTACTCAACGTGATACGAGTTGTAGTCGCGGGTGCGCCAGACGCGCTGCAGATCGCCCGGCAGACTGCCCGCTGCCGCCACAATCACTGCATCCTTTGGGAGTTGCTCATTTAGCGTGCCGAGCACGCGGCTCTGGGTGAGCACCGACTGGGTAAGACGATTAAATTCGGCGAATACCGCGTCGCGATCGATATGATCGGCAATCTCCGGAATAAAGCCTTCGCCGGTATATTCCACCTGATAGACGCGCTGCGTCTCTTTCAGCAGTTTGCTCTGCGCCTGCTCGATCTGGCTGCCCCAGTCGTTGCTGTAGTTCTTATCCGCCAGTCCCGCTTCCAGCGCGACGAGCCCTTCACGCGCGTCGGCCAGCAGCTGCACGCCGTCGAGCTTGTAGGTGTCGAAATTACTGACGTTGACGTTAAGGAAGCTGACATCCGGGTTCTGGAAAATCCATTTCGATGCGGTGGTGAAGTCGGTGTAGCGGGTGCCCACGCCAATCACCAGATCCGCCTCTTTCGCCAGCAGGTTGGCGGCCAGACAGCCGGTTTCACCAACGCCGCCGACGTTAAGAGGATGGTCGGAGACGATAGTACCTTTGCCCGCCTGAGTTTCAGCGAACGGAATCTGGTAGCGTTCAGCGAACTGACGCAGCGCCTCGCCCGCTTCAGAATATTTCACGCCGCCGCCCAGCACGATCATCGGCTTGCGTTTGCGTACGATCAGCGCCAGCGCGTCATCAAGCTGCGCGGCGGTCGGCAGACGGCGATCGAGACGGTGCACGCGCTTCTGGAAGAAGTAGTCCGGGAAGTCCCAGGCTTCGCCCTGCACGTCCTGCGGCAGCGCGATCGTCACCGCGCCGGTTTCGGCGGGGTCGGTCAGCACGCGCATGGCGTTAATGCAGGCGGTCATCAGCTGTTCAGGACGGCTGACGCGATCCCAGTATTTGCTTACGGCGCGGAAGGCGTCGTTAGTGCTGATGCTGAGATCGTAACTTTGTTCGATCTGCTGCAGTACCGGATCGGGCTGGCGCGTGGCGAAGACATCGCCCGGCAGCAGCAGCAGCGGAATGCGGTTCGCAGTGGCGGTGGCCGCTGCGGTGATCATATTGGCGGCGCCTGGGCCAACCGATGAGCTGCAGGCGATAATCTGGCGGCGCAGAGACTGTTTGGCGAAGCCCATCGCGGCGTGCGCCATTCCCTGCTCATTACGGCCCTGATGCACAATCAGATCGCCGCTGTCCTGTTCCAGCGCTTGCCCCAGGCCCAGCACGTTGCCGTGACCGAAAATGGCGAAGAGGCCTTTCACAAACTTCGTTTCCACGCCGTCGACATTAATGTATTGATTATCAAGAAACTTAACCAGCGCCTGCGCGGTGGTCATTCTGATTGTGGCCATAGACTTTTCCTTTACATGCTGCAACCTGGTGACAGGTTAGCGACGTGGCGTTCGCGAAGGGCGACCGCAGGTAACTGAACTTGAAGCGATTATAAACAAATATATTTTTCATAAAATACGATTACAGAAGAAACATTTCATTTTGCGATTGAGATCAAATTTAACCGTGAAACGCAGCGTCAGAGGGATGCCGAAGCGGGCTAAGTGAAACAAGAAACGCGAAAAGCAGAGAGTCTGGAAGTTTTCATTTAAATTCAGCTGCTTCCTGCAAAGGCTCAGCTTTTTCTGCGATCCGCCTCACACCCCTGCTGCTGCGCGAAACGGATGAAACATTGCACGCGTGAAGCGCAGGCGGCGCAGAGTAATACCTGGTTCACAAAATCGCGATGGATGTTTCATTCCATATTGAATTTGGAATTTTTATTCCTCATAATTTCTTTATCATTAGTCTGGCAAAGGCCAACCCCCAGACGCACGCCGGGATGCCTGCTCCCTTGCACGCGTGTCTGCTTATCACAGAAGGAAACCACAGGTATGAATACAGAAAAGAAGCGGCTTGATGTGATTTGTATTGGGCGCATCGCCGTTGACCTTTATGGTCAGCAAATTGGTGCGCGGCTGGAGGATATGAGCACGTTTGCTAAATATCTCGGCGGCTCCTCCGGCAACGTCGCCTATGGCACCGCGATTCAGGGGCTGAAATCAGCGATGCTGGCGCGCGTCGGCGATGAGCATAACGGCCGCTTTCTGCGCGAAGAGCTGAATCGCGTAGGGTGTAATACCGACGGACTGATTACCGATAAGCAGCGTCTGACCGGACTGGTGATTCTGGGCATCAAAGATGAAGAGACCTTTCCGCTGATTTTCTACCGCGATAACTGCGCCGATATGGCACTGGTGCCGGACGATATTGATGAAGATTTTATCACCTCGTCGCGCGCAGTCGCCGTAACCGGCACCCATCTTTCGCATCCGCAGACGCGCGCCGCGGTGCTGAAAGCGCTGGATATCGCAAAGCGCAACGGCCTGCGCACCGCGCTGGATATCGACTATCGTCCGGTATTGTGGGGTCTGACCTCACTCGGCGACGGCGAAACGCGTTTCATCGAGTCTGAACAGGTGACGCGACAGCTGCAGGAAGTGATTCACTATTTCGATCTGATTGTCGGTACGGAAGAGGAATTTCATATCGCCGGTGGCAGCACCGATACGCTTACGGCACTGAAAAATGTGCGTCAGGCGACTCAGGCGACGCTGGTTTGTAAGCGCGGTCCGCTGGGCTGCGTGGTATTTGAGGGCGATATTCCCGATTCCTGGGAACAGACGAAGCTGCAAAGCGGCGTGCGGGTTGATGTATTAAACGTGCTGGGCGCCGGCGATGCCTTTATGTCCGGCCTGCTGCGCGGCTGGCTCAACGACGAAGGCTGGGAACAGGCGTGTCGTTACGCCAATGCCTGCGGCGCGCTGGTGGTGTCGCGTCACGGCTGCGCCCCGGCGATGCCGACCAAAGAGGAGCTGGATGATTTCCTCAGCCGCGATAAAGAGGTGAAGCGTCCCGATCTCGACGCGCGCTTAAATCACCTGCATCGCGTAACCACGCGCAAACAGCAGTGGCCGGAGCTGAACGTATTTGCCTTTGACCATCGCAAACAGCTGGCCGATATGGCGCGCGAAGCGGGCGTCGACGAGAGCAAGATCCCGGCGCTGAAAGTGCTGCTGCTGAAGGCGGCTGAAGAGGCGGCGCGCGAGGCCGGACTGGAGAACAAGAGCGGTATTCTTGCCGATACCACTTATGGGCAGAAAGCGCTGAACGCCATTACCGGCAAAGGCTGGTGGATTGGCCGTCCTATCGAAATGCCCAGCTCGCGGCCGCTGCGCCTGGAGCATGGCAATATCGGCTCGCAGCTGATCGACTGGCCGGCGGAGCATGTCGTGAAATGCCTGGTGTTCTACCATCCGCACGACAGCGCCGAAATGCGCAAAGAGCAGGACGATCTGGTGCTTGACGTCTGGAACGGCTGCAACAAGAGCGGGCACGAGCTGCTGCTGGAAGTCATTCTGCCGGAGAGCAATCCCGATCATAACGAGGCCTACTATCTTGAGATCCTCAGCCACTTTTATCAGATGGGCATCCAGCCCGACTGGTGGAAGCTGCCGCCGCTGTCGGCGGAGAGCTGGCAGGCGATTAGCGGCCTGATCGAGCAGCAGGATCCTCATTGCCGCGGCATTTTGCTGCTGGGTCTCGACGCGCCGGAAGAGAAGCTGAAGGCTGGCTTCGCCGCTGCGGCGAAAGCGCCCTGGGTGAAAGGCTTTGCGGTCGGTCGTACTATCTTCGGCCAGCCGTCGCGCCAGTGGCTGCAGGGCGAGCTGGATGATGGGGCGCTGATAGAGAAGGTGAAGGGCAACTATCTGCGGCTGATCGACTACTGGCGCGCCGCGCGCGGTTAACAGCTAAAAAAAACGGCGGGAAAATTCCCGCCGTTTTTATCTGTCAGTTCTTATCTCAGGCGTTCAGCCATCCTTAAAAACATTCTTATTTCAGCGTGATGCTCTGGATAATGCTGTCCGCGTCGCTCTGCGCCTGCTGCTGATTGTCGCCTGGCAGAGTAATCTGCAGCGTCAGCAGTTTACCGTCGACTTTCGCGAGGATCACTGAGGACCAGGAGGTCTGATTATTGGCCGACACTACGCTGTCCAGACGCTGCGCAGGCTGATCTTTCAGGGTAATCGCTTTGTCAGACACCACCTGCAGCTGTGGGTCGCGGTTGCGCTGCTGCTGTTCCAGACGCTGCGCCAGCACGTCCAGCCCTTCGCTGGTGGCGTCGCCTGCGATCACAATAATGGCGCGCGCGCCGGTTTCATCGGCGTATACGTGCATATTGGTGGTCTGGTTGCCCAGCTTGCCGCTCTTGTCCGACATGCCGGCCGGCAGCGAGAAGCTCAGCTTACCGTCCATCAGCGTTACGTTCTGCGACGACTGGCTGGCGCTGGTGCCATTGTTGCCAGCCGCGTCATCTTTCTTCTGATCGCAGGCCGCCAGGCCCAGCACCAGTAAGCCAATACCCGCATATTTCACTAAGTTTCGCATCTGAATCCCTTTATTTGATTCCAGTAAGGCGTTCATACAACTCGAATCAGGCGGCAAAAGCAACCGCCCGATTGTCAGCAGATCTTAGCGGGTCGCAGCGAAACGCTCTATGTCCGTTTAGCCGAAATTAATCTGCGGGCGCTGCGAACGTTCTGTCAGACGTTTCAGCATTGCATTGAGCAGCACGCCATAAGCGGGCAGGAAGAAGACAAGGCAGATCAGCACTTTAAAGCTGTAGTCCACCAGCGCGATCTCTACCCAGTGCGCGGCCATAAAGGGATCGGTGCTTTTATAAAAGGCGATAAAGAAAAAGGCGAGCGTATCGCTGATATTGCCGAGGAACATCGCGCAGCCGGGCGCGATCCACCACTGCGGCAGCTGGCGCAGGCGGTTAAAGACATGGACGTCGAGGATCTGTCCCAGCGCATAGGCCATAAAGCTGGCGCAGGCGATGCGCGCAACGAACAGGTTAACGTGATGCAGCGCGGCGAAGCCCTGCCACTGGCCCTGATAAAACAGACTTGAGACCAGACAGGAGATAAACAGCGCCGGGATCATTACTGCCAGGATAATGCGGCGCGCCAGCGGGGCGCCGAAAATACGCACCGTCAGGTCAGTCGCCAGAAAGATAAACGGGAAGCTGAATGCGCCCCAGGTGGTGTTGAAGCCAAAAACGGAAACCGGCAGCTGCACCAGATAGTTACTGGAGATAATCACCAGCAGATGAAACAGGGATAGCCAGACCAGCGCATGCTGACGCTGACGCGAAGAAAATGCGATCATAATGGACCTTTTTCATATTGGGGTGAGGGAACCCATTGCCGCGCAAAGCGGAGCCTGCGCGACGGTACCGAATGTAAAAACCGCGGCATCTTACCGCGTTGTGCTATTTACGCAATGGTTAATTTTAACGCAATCGTTCTCGTCTTGCGTCTGCGGGCGGGCGCGTTAAAATGAGCGCCCCTGTTTAGAACCGAGTGATTTATGAGCGACAACTTCTCCCATGCCGACCATCAGCTGGATGCCCTGGGCCTGCGTTGCCCGGAGCCGGTAATGATGGTGCGTAAAACGGTCCGCACTATGCAGGACGGGGAAACGCTGTTGATTATCGCCGACGATCCGGCCACTACGCGCGATATTCCCGGCTTCTGCCGCTTTATGGAACACCGCCTGCTGGCGCAGCAAACCGAAACCCTGCCTTATCACTATCTGATCCAGAAGGGTCTCGGCGCCTGATCGTCCTGTCGCGCGTTATTCCCGACGCGTGCGCAGCAGGCGCAGCGCATTAGCGGTCACCAGCGCCGTCGCGCCAGAGTCAGCGACCACCGCCAGCCATAAGCCAGTCAGGCCCAGCAGCGTTGTCACCAGAAACAGCGCCTTCAGCCCCAGCGCAATGGCGATATTCTGCCGTAGCGTGGCGCGCGTGCGCCGCGCCAGCGCCACCAGCGACGGCAATATCGGCAAGGCGTCGCGCGTCAGCGCGGCGTCGGCGGTCTCCAGCGCAATATCGCTGCCGCTGCCCATGGCGATACCGATGGTGGCCGCTTTCATCGCGGGCGCATCGTTGATGCCGTCGCCCACCATCGCCAGCGGCTGCTGCTGGCCCAGCGCGCGAACTGCATCGACCTTATCGGCGGGCAGCAGAGCGGCGCGAAAATCGATGTTGAGTTCGCGAGCGATCGCTGCCGCGGCGCGCGGGTTGTCGCCGGTGAGCATCATGCTTTCAATGCCCATTTTCTTTAATGCCGCCAGCGCGGCCTGCGCATCGTTGCGCAGGTTATCGCGCAGCGCCAGCGCGCCCAAAGGTTCGCCGTCGCGCAGGATCGCCACCAGCGTTTGTCCCTGTTCTTCCTGCTCGACAATCTGCGCGCGCTGCGCGGCGGTCAGGACGTCAACGCGGCCAGGCGACAGCAGTTCCACCTGCGCGCCCTCGACCCGCGCGGCGATGCCGCTGCCCGCCAGCGTCACCTGCTGGCTTGCGGAGGGCAGCGTCAGCTGCCGCTCCCTGGCGGCCGCGACGATCGCCGCCGCCAGCGGATGGGTTGAACCCTGTTCCACCGCCGCCGCCAGCGCCAGCAGCTTATCCTGCGAGAGCGTGGCGAAGCAGAGTACGGCAGCGACCTGCGGCTTGCCCTGCGTCAGGGTGCCGGTTTTGTCGAAGGCGATGGCGCGTATCTGGCTGAGACGCTCCAGTGCCGCGCCGCCTTTAATCAACGCGCCCTGACGCGCGGCGGCGGCGAGGCCGGAGGTAATGGCGGCTGGCGTGGCGATCACCAGCGCGCAGGGGCAGCCGATCAGCAGCAGCGTCAGCCCTTTATAAACCCACGGCAGCCAGGCGCCGAAACCGAGCAGCGGCGGCACCACCATCACCAGCGCGGCCAGCAGCATAATCAGCGGCGTATAGATGCGGCTAAAGCGATCGATAAAGCGTTCCACCGGCGCGCGATGGCTGTCGGCCTCTTCTATCAGCGTCAGAATGCGGTCGATGGCGCTTTCGCCTGGTTTCGAGGTTACCTCAAGCTGAATCAGGCGATCCACGCTGGTGGCACCCGCCAGCAGCGCATCGCCCTTTTCACGCGTCACCGGCAGCGACTCGCCGGTTAGCGCGCTTTCGTCCAGGCTCGCTTCGTCGCTCAGCAGGCGGCCATCGACCGGCAGGCGTCCGCCAGCCGCGACCTCGATCATGTCTCCGGGCCGCAGCGCCGTCAGCGCCACGGTTTCCCGCACCTCGCCTTTTATCCGTACGGCGTTTTCCGGACGCAGCGCCATCAGTTGCGTAACGCCGCTGCGCGCACGCGCGGCGGCAAAGGCTTCCAGTCGTTCGCCCAGCAGAAACAGCAGCAGCACCATCGCCGCTTCGGCATGGGCGCCAATCAGCAGCGCGCCAGCGGCGGCGACGCTCATCAGCATTTCGATAGTAAAGGGCGAGCCGCTGCGCGCGCGTCGCCACGCGTCACGCGCCACCGGCCATAATCCAGTCAGCGTGGTGGCGATAAACAGCGCATCGCCCCAGCGCGGCATGAAGCGGCTCAGCGTAAAGCTGGCGAGCATCATAACGGCGAGTATCAACAGGGTTTGGTTCTCGCGCCAGCGGGAAGCGGGACGGGGCGGCGTCGTCTCGCTGACTAGCGAGAAACCGGCGCGCGCGACGGCCTGTTCAACGGCGGCGGCGATATCATCGCTGGCGTCCACCAGCAGCTTTTCGCTGGCGAAGATGACGCGCGTGTGAACCACCTGGGGCAACTGGCTAACGGCGGTTTCGACGGTGCGGGCGCAGCTGGGACAATCCATGCCGCTGACGCGCCAGCTAAAGTGCCAGGAGCCGCGCCTGTCGCCCTCTTCGTCCCCATCGCCGCCGGGGCTGCTATCAGCCTCGCAGCAGCCACCGCTGCATTCAGGCTGTACGGGCGTGGCGGCCTTGATATTAAGACGAACGGACGAGGCGCCAGGCAGGGCGCACAGGGGTTTGGTTGCGGAATGAGTGGTGCCTGGACGGCCGCAGCCGCAGGCGTGACGATGTTGGTGCATAGAACCTCCAGTAACGGGCGGGCGACGCCGCCCGCTACTGCATCCTACACTCTGGAGTCGACTCCAGAGTCAAGGCCGGTTTTGCACTAGTAGAGCCAGAGCGAGCGAACAATCATAAAGTGCCCGGCGAAGTAACAGGCGGCGACGATGGCGCTGTCGGCGCTGAAGCGGCGGCGATAGTGGCTGACAAACCAGACGATATTCGCCAGCAGCAGCAGGCTTGCGCCAACCACCAGCGTGAAGCTGTCATCCGTAGGGCGAAAAACGTACTGCTCAGCGGCCAGCCATGTCATCACCAGCGTCATGCCGATCAGCGTGCAAACCGGCCAGCGCAGCGTCTCCAGACGGCTCCAGATCACCGCGATGGTGACTACGCCGATAATCAACAGGGTCAATGGAATCGGCCAGTAGAAGGTCATCGTCATGCTGGCGGCGAAGCAGATGGTATAGAGCAGATGAGAGAGGAAGAACGCGCCCAGCGCATAGAGCATCTGCTGACGCGGCAGCAGCAGCAGCGCATCGCCGACCAGCGTCGCGATAAGCCCGGCGATAATCAGGTAATCGGTAGGTTTCAGCACCGGCGCCTGCCAGGCCCAGCCGATCATTAACAGCAGAGTGATAGGTTTGAATAGCCAGCGCTGCCACTGCGGGCCGCGATAGGAGGCATCAACATAGAGCCAACCGGAAAAAAGTACCGCAAGAAATGACCAAAGCATTGCTGCTCCCTTAAGGACAACCTGTCCATCAGATGGTGAAAATTCCCAATAAGTCGATCCCAGTTTAGGTTACGGCTTCGCAATGTGACAATGAGGCAACTCTGGTTGTATGCTTCCCCCGCATTGCTTTTCAGAGCTTAACGAGACGAGAAAAAACCATGAGCAAACCACCGCTACTCTTTTTTATCGTACTGGCCGTTATCGCCGTACTGGCGACTCGTCAGTTTATCAGGCAGCGGCGCGAAGCGGCGGTCAACGACGCCTCACCGGTGCGCACGCTGACGGTGAAGGTGAAAACCAAGCGGGAATATCCGTCGCCTAACCGGCGTTCACGCCAGCGGGAAACGATCGCAGGTGAAGATATGCGTTATGAAGCCTGGTTCCATCCTCTGAACGGTGCCAGCGACATTAAAGCGATTGTGGGCGAGCGTGATTACAACCAGATGGATACCGGCGCGAAAGGAGAGCTGAAAATGCAGGGATCGCGCTTCGTCAGCTTTACGCCGGTACAGTAGGTGCTGACGGGATGCCGCGGCAGCGCGGGCGAGGCGGAACGCTTTGCTTGTCGTTCCGCTCATCCGGCCGCGAGCGTTGTCAGCCGTTTTATCGCCGCGCTTACTTCTTCTTAGGGAAATTGGCCTTCTGCCACGCCAGCAGCTCAAAGACGCCAAAGAGAAAGATTTTCGTCTGCGTCCAGCGATCGATCGGCGGCGCGTCTTTCGGCTGGGTTGCGCGCAGCAGCGTCAGCTGCAGACCGTGCATCAGCACCATAAAGAACAGCGCGACGTGGATAAAATAGCGCAGCGGTTTAGGGTAGGGGTCTACCAGGTTGAACAGTAAAAAAGCCCAGACGCACAGCATCAACAGGCGACCTAAATTAAGCAACATCGGATGTCTCCTGTTGTCGGTGATATAAACGATACGCCACTTGCCCGGCGATCTTTTCGCGATGCAGCGCCCAGCTGGTGGGCACCGGCGGCGCGCCGTGTTCCACTTCGCTCTCTACATAGATCATCGCCTCGTCCGCCAGCCAGCCATTCTGCTCCAGCAGCTGCAGCGTTTGCTCCAGCAGACCTTTGCGGAACGGCGGGTCAACGAATACCACATCATAAGGCTCGCCGGAAGCGGCCAGCCAGTTAAGGGTATTGGCGTTGATCACCTGCGCGTCGCTGGCGCGCAGGGTTTGTACATTCTTCTCCAGCTGTTGCGCCACTGAACGTTCCAGTTCCAGCAGCGTCACCGACGCGGCAAAGCGCGACAGCGCCTCCAGACCGAGCGCGCCGCTGCCGGCGAAGCAGTCGAGACAGCGCGCCTGCTGCAGAACGGGCGCCAGCCAGTTAAACAGGGTTTCGCGAACGCGATCGGTAGTAGGGCGCAGCCCGGCGCTGTCGGGCACCGGCAGTTTGCGTCCGCGCCACTGACCGCCGATGATGCGGATTTGTCCGGCACCGCCTGTGCCACGAGGGGTTTTACTCATCTTGCTCACAACTCGTCATAATTTGTTGCGTAGTTTAACGGGCGAATCGGTGAGAAGAAACGGTAAAAAAGGGTGCTGTGGTGCGCTGGCTGGAAAGTGTTAGACTAGTGAGTTGCTGAAGTCATACATAATTCTGCCGTTTTTCGCCCTTTTGGCGGTGAAAACCAGAGCTAATTTTTATCCCCTGGGAACAGCGAGCGACCGGGATTAAGCCATCGAGGAGTGTGGTCACACAATGGCAAAAGAGAAAAAACGTGGCTTTTTTTCCTGGCTGGGATTTGGCAAAGAAGAAGAGACACAACAGCCTGCTGAAACGCCTGAACAGCAGCCAGAGGATCCTGCGCTAGCGCAGGCGGAAACCGACGCGGCGCATACCGTCGAACTGACCGAGCAGCTCGCCGAGGCGCAGCGCGAAGCGCCAGCGCACGTCGTTGACGAGCACATTGCCGCTGAGCCGGAAGCTGAACCGATCGTCCAGAAAGCGCAGGATGCGGAAATTATCGCGCCGCTGGAGGAGATCATTCCGGAAGAAGAGCCGGAGCTGGCGCCGCAGCCGATAGAAGAAGAGATTGTGCCGGAAGCGCTGCCCGAAGAGGAGCAGCCGCTGGATGACGAAGAGCTAGCGGCGCTGGCACTGGCAGAAGCGCCGCAGGATGAAGCGGCGGAAGAGATCGCCGCCGAAGATGAGATTCAGGATACCGTCAGCGATCTGCCGCTCGCCGCCGCGCCGATCGTTTCTCAGGAGCAGGAGCGCCCCACCAAAGAGGGTTTCTTCGCCCGCCTGAAACGTAGCCTGGTAAAAACCCGCCAGAATCTTGGCTCCGGCTTTATCAGCCTGTTCCGCGGCAAAAAAATCGACGACGATCTGTTTGAAGAGCTGGAAGAGCAGCTGCTGATCGCCGATGTTGGCGTAGAGACGACGCGCCGCATCATTACTAACCTGACGCAGCAGGCGAACCGCAAACAGCTGCGCGATGCGGAAGCGCTCTACGGCCTGCTGAAAGCAGAGATGTCGGGCATTCTGGCGAAGGTCGACGCGCCGCTCGACGTCAGCGGCAAAGCGCCGTTCGTTATCCTGATGGTCGGCGTAAACGGCGTCGGTAAAACCACCACCATCGGCAAGCTGGCGCGTCAGTATCAGGCGCAGGGCAAATCGGTGATGCTGGCGGCGGGTGACACCTTCCGCGCGGCGGCCGTTGAGCAGCTGCAGGTGTGGGGCGAGCGCAACCATATTCCGGTCGTGGCGCAGCATACCGGCGCAGATTCCGCCTCGGTGATTTTCGATGCCATCCAGGCGGCGAAAGCACGCGGCGTTGACGTGCTGATCGCCGATACGGCGGGTCGACTGCAGAATAAATCGCACCTGATGGAAGAGCTGAAGAAAATCACCCGCGTAATGAAAAAGCTGGACGAGGAGGCGCCGCACGAAGTGATGCTCACTCTTGATGCCAGCACCGGTCAGAACGCCATCAGCCAGGCGAAACTCTTCCATGAGGCGGTCGGCCTGACCGGTATTACCCTGACCAAGCTGGACGGAACGGCGAAAGGCGGCGTGATCTTCTCCGTGGCCGATCAGTTCGGCATCCCGATTCGCTATATCGGCGTCGGTGAAGGCATTGAAGATTTACGGCCCTTCAAGGCCGAGGATTTTATTGAGGCACTGTTTGCCCGAGAGGATTGATTGGGATGATTCGCTTTGAAGAGGTCAGTAAGGCATATCTCGGTGGACGTCAGGCGCTGCAGGGCGCGGATTTCCATTTGCGGCAGGGCGAAATGGCGTTCCTCACCGGCCATTCCGGCGCCGGTAAGAGTACCCTGCTGAAGCTGATTTGTGGCATTGAGCGGCCGAGCGCGGGCCATATCTGGTTCAGCGGTCACGATATTTCCCGGCTGCGCAACAGCGAGGTGCCGTTTCTGCGTCGCCAGATTGGCATGATCTTTCAGGATCACCATCTGCTGATGGATCGTTCTGTTTATGACAACGTGGCGATCCCGCTGATTATCGCCGGCGCCAGCGGCGAAGATATTCGCCGTCGCGTGTCGGCGGCGCTGGATAAGGTCGGCCTGCTCGATAAGGCGAAAAGCTTTCCAATCCAGCTCTCCGGCGGTGAACAGCAGCGCGTTGGCATTGCGCGCGCTGTCGTGAACAAGCCCGCTGTGCTGCTGGCGGACGAACCGACCGGCAACCTGGATGACGCGCTGTCAGAAGATATTCTGCGCCTGTTTGAAGAGTTTAACCGCGTGGGCGTCACGGTGCTGATGGCGACGCACGACAGCGGGCTGATCGCGCGTCGTCGCTATCGCGTTATGACGCTCAATCAGGGACGCCTGCATGGAGGCCACGATGGTCAATAAACGCAACAAGCGCCCCGCTGCGCCAAAAGCGAAAGCGCCGTCAAAAAGCAAAGCGCTGAAGGGCGGCTGGCAGGAACAGTGGCGCTACGCGTGGCGCGGCACGCTGTCCGATATGTATCGCCAGCCGCTGGCGACGCTGCTGACGGTGATGGTTATCGCCATCTCGCTGACGCTGCCCAGCGTCTGCTACATGGTATGGAAAAACGTCAGCCAGGCCGCGACGCAATGGTATCCCGCGCCGCAGCTGACGGTCTATCTGTCGAAAACGCTGGACGATACCGCCGCTGAAAATGTGGTGGCGCAGCTGAAGCAGGTCGATGGCGTAGATAGCGTTAATTACCTGACGCGGGAAGAGGCGCTGAACGAGTTCCGCAACTGGTCGGGCTTTGGCGGCGCGATGGATATGCTGGAGCAGAACCCGCTGCCGGCAGTGGCGATTATCACGCCGAAGCTCAACTTCCAGAACTCCAGCACCATGCAGAACCTGCGCGACAGGGTAGCGAAAGTGCAGGGCGTCGATGAAGTGCGCATGGACGACAGCTGGTTCGCCCGTCTGGCGGCGCTGACCGGGCTGGTAGGGCAGGTCGCTTCCATGATCGGCGTTCTGATGATTGTCGCGGTGTTCCTGGTGATCGGCAACAGCGTGCGGCTTAGCATCTTTGCGCGGCGCGATACCATCAACGTGCAGAAGCTGATCGGCGCCACCGATGGCTTTATCCTGCGCCCGTTCCTTTACGGCGGCGCGCTGCTCGGCTTTAGCGGCGCGGTGCTGTCGCTGATCCTTTCCGAGGTGCTGGTGCTGCGTCTGCAGTCGGTGGTGGCGCAGGTGGCGCAGGTGTTTGGCACGACCTTCGCGCTGGAAGGCTTCTCGTGGGATGAAGGTCTGCTGCTGCTGCTTATCGCCGCCATTATCGGCTGGATTGCGGCATGGCTGGCAACGGTACAACATTTACGTCGTTTTACGCCCCAGTAACCGCCTGCAACGTTTTTTTGATATAATGTTCCTCTGCTGCCGACGATTCGGGCGCAGAGGAACCCCTCTCTTCCCGCCTCGTCATCTGTGTGTAAAATATTCACTGCTATAATTGAACTTGTGGATAACTTAGCTACTCTAAGTAGCACAGATTGCTTTCGGATTTTCCCCGGCGTTGACTTAAGGTAACGTCTGCTCAAAGGGAAGACGCAGCAACTTAATAACCATTGTGAGGGTTTGAATGACCAAAGAAATGCAAACTTTAGCTATTGCTCCTCTTGGCAACCTGGAATCTTACGTTCGGGCCGCCAACGTCTGGCCGATGCTGTCGGCAGAAGAGGAAAAAGCGCTGGCTGAACGGCTGCATTACCAGGGCGATCTGGATGCGGCTAAGACGCTGATCCTGTCTCACCTGCGCTTTGTAGTTCATATCGCTCGTAATTATTCCGGTTACGGCCTGCCTCAGGCGGACCTGATTCAGGAAGGGAACATCGGCCTGATGAAGGCGGTGCGTCGCTTTAATCCTGAAGTTGGCGTGCGTCTGGTCTCTTTCGCCGTCCACTGGATTAAAGCCGAGATTCACGAATACGTGCTGCGTAACTGGCGTATCGTGAAGGTCGCTACCACTAAAGCGCAGCGTAAGCTGTTCTTTAACCTGCGTAAAACCAAGCAGCGTCTGGGCTGGTTCAACCAGGACGAAGTCGAGATGGTGGCGCGTGAACTGGGCGTAAGCAGCAAAGACGTGCGTGAAATGGAATCGCGTATGGCCGCGCAGGATATGACCTTCGATATGTCCGCCGACGATGAGAGCGGCGAAGGCAAAACAATGGCGCCGGTGCTCTATCTGCAGGATAAAACCTCAGACTTCGCCGACGGCATCGAAGAGGATAACTGGGAATCGCACGCTGCTGATAAGCTGAGCGACGCGATGCTGGGCCTCGACGAGCGCAGCCAGCACATCATCCGCGCCCGCTGGCTGGACGAAGATAACAAAACCACGCTGCAGGAACTGGCGGATCGCTACGGCGTGTCAGCCGAACGCGTGCGACAGCTTGAAAAGAACGCCATGAAGAAATTACGTATGGCGATAGAAGCATAAAAAAAACGGGCGACGCGAAGTCGCCCTTTTTTTTGACCGTTATTTGACCCAGCCGTCACTCTGCGCGCGAAAACCGCAGGCCTGCATAAAAGCGGCGCGCTCGCCCTGGTTTGCGCTGCCGTCATCCGCTACCCACCAGCTTGAGACAGAGCCGTTCTGCGCCATCGTCTCTTCCATCAGATATTGACCCACGCCGCGCCGCCGCGTCACCTCGCGCACCTCCAGCTGCGAAATTTTCCCCTGCGCTCCCACAATCTCCAGCTTTAGCGCGCCCAGCAGCCGCTCATTAAAGCGAGCGGCGTAAAGGCGCTGGTTTTCGCTCAGGCTTTTTTCCAGCGCCGCGATATCTTCGTTTGGCCAGATTTTCGCCAGATCGATTTGGTCCTGCGGACTGAAGGTGGTCAGGCGCAGAATAGTCAGCTTCATAACAAACACCTGTACTAGTCGAAAGGGCATAGTGTAGCGAATTTATACAGTCAGAGCGCCGTCACTTTTTTAAGTTGAAAACAGGTCAAAAGATGGCCGGGATGCCAGGATAGAGGAGATAAAGAACAATAAGCGGCGCATAAGCCAGCATAACGCGCTGGAGAAATGGAGAAAAAGCCTGCATAACAACCAGATGATTATGCTGTTTCGGCCCGCTATTTCCCAACGGGTCAGTTGATTTACAGAAGAAACTTCCTGTTTAATAACCTGAAAAATAAAGCCTTATTATCAAAAAATACCGGAAAAGCACGCTAAATCGTTCATAAACATCATTTTTCGGCTTTATCCGGTAGCAACAGCAAACCACAAATCACAGACACAACAAGATGGGGAAGTCCGCATGAAAATGAGTAAAGGCCGCGCATTACTGGCGGGTTGCGTTGCGCTGGCGATGAGCCACGCCGCCCTGGCTGCCGATATCAAAATCGCTATCGTGGGTGCCGTGACCGGCCCGGTAGCGCAGTATGGCGATATGCAGTTCACCGGCGCCGCTCAGGCGATTAAAGATATCAACGCCAAAGGCGGCGTGAACGGCAACAAACTGGTGGGCGTAGAGTATGACGACGCCTGCGACCCGAAACAGGCCGTGGCGGTGGCGAACAAAGTCGTCAACGACGGCATTAAATATGTTATCGGCCATCTTTGCTCCTCTTCTACCCAGCCTGCGTCTGACATTTATAACGACGAAGGCGTGCTGATGATTACCCCGGCGGCGACCGCGCCAGAGCTGACCGCACGCGGTTATGCCACCATTATGCGCACCACCGGGCTCGATTCCGATCAGGGCCCGACCGCTGCTAACTATATCCTCAGCGAGATCAAACCCAAGCGTATCGCCGTGGTGCATGACAAGCAGCAGTACGGCCAGGGGCTGGCGGAATCCGTACAGAAAACCCTGAAAGCCAAAGGCGGTAACGTGGTGCTGTTTGAAGGCATTACCGCAGGCGATAAAGACTTCTCTACGCTGATTGCGCGCCTGAAGAAAGAGAATGTGGACTTCGTCTACTACGGCGGTTACTACCCGGAAATGGGTCAGATCCTGCGCCAGGCGAAAGCGGCGGGTCTGAACGCTGGCTTTATGGGGCCTGAAGGCGTGGGCAACGCCTCGCTCTCCAATATCGCAGGCGACGCTTCTGAAGGCATCTACGTGACGCTGCCGAAGCGCTACGACCAGCTGCCGGAGAACAAAGCGATCGTTGACGCCATCAAAGCCAACAGCGCGCAGAACCGCAAAGATCCGACCGGTCCGTTCGTCTGGACCACCTACGCGGCGATCCAGTCGCTGGTGGCTGGCATCGAGCGCAGCAAAAGCGACGAGCCGGAAGAGATTGCGAAAAACCTGAAGGGCGGCGAGCCGGTACCGACAGTGATGGGTAACCTGAGCTGGGACCAGAAAGGCGATCTAAAAGGTTTCGAGTTCGGCGTATTTAAATGGCACAAAGACGGTTCTTCTACCGCGGTTAAGTAATCGTCCCATCGGCAGACAAATCCCTTGCCGCTACGGCAGGGGATTTTCCCGTTCTAATGCAGGTCTTCACTATGTCCGAGCAGTTTCTTTATTTCACTCAGCAGATGCTTAACGGGGTCACTCTCGGCAGCACCTACGCGCTGATCGCCATTGGTTACACCATGGTTTACGGCATTATCGGCATGATCAACTTCGCCCACGGCGAGGTCTATATGATCGGCAGCTATGTCTCTTTTATCGTTATCGCCGCCCTGATGATGATGGGCATCGACACCGGCTGGCTGATGATCGCCGCCGGCTTCGTGATGGCGATCCTGATCTCCAGCGCTTACGGCTGGAGCATTGAGCGCGTCGCCTATAAGCCGGTGCGATCGTCAAAGCGATTGATCGCGTTGATCTCCGCCATCGGCATGTCGATCTTCCTGCAAAACTACGTCAGCCTGACGCAGGGCTCGCGCGACCTCGCGCTGCCGAGCCTGATCACCGGCCAGTGGACGCTGGGTCAGAGCAACGGCTTTGCCGCCACCATCTCCACCATGCAGATCGTGATCTGGCTGGTGACCTTTGTGGCGATGCTGGCGCTGACGCTGTTTATTCGCTATTCGCGTATGGGCCGCGCCTGCCGCGCCTGCGCCGAAGACCTGAAGATGGCGAGTCTGCTCGGCATCAATACCGACCGCGTGATTTCGCTGACCTTTGTGATCGGTGCGGCGATGGCGGCGGTGGCGGGCGTGCTGCTCGGCCAGTTCTACGGCTCCATTAACCCCTTTATCGGTTTTATGGCGGGCATGAAGGCCTTTACCGCCGCGGTGCTTGGCGGTATCGGCAGCATTCCGGGCGCGATGATCGGCGGCCTGGTGCTCGGCATCGCCGAAGCGCTGACCTCCGCCTATCTCAGCACTGAATATAAAGACGTCGTCTCTTTTGCGCTGCTGATCGTGGTGCTGCTGGTTATGCCGACCGGTATCCTGGGTCGCCCGGAGGTAGAAAAAGTATGAAGTCCTCCTTTATCAATGCGCTGATCTCCGCCGTCATGCTGCTGGTGCTGGCCAGCTTCTTTATGGGGATGCGGCTCGGCCTGGACGGCACGCGACTGGTAGTGCAGAGCGCCGGGGACGTGCGCTGGAACTGGATTTTCGTCGGCTGCGCGGTGGTTTTTCTGTTTCAGCTGCTGCGCCCGTTCTGGCAGCGCGGCATGAAAAAGATCGCCGGCCCGACGCTGGTGTTGCCCGGCATCGACGGCTCTACGCCTAAGCAGAAGCTGTTTATGCTGGCGCTGATCGTCGTAGCGGTGGCCTGGCCCTTTTTCGTGTCGCGCGGCGCGGTGGATATCGCCACGCTGACGCTGATCTACGTGATGCTTGGCCTGGGCCTGAACGTGGTGGTTGGCCTCTCGGGTCTGCTGGTGCTCGGCTACGGCGGCTTCTATGCTATCGGCGCTTATACTTTTGCGCTGCTCAATCACTACTTCGGACTCGGCTTCTGGGAGTGTCTGCCGCTGGCGGGCATCGTGTCGGCGCTGTTCGGCCTGCTGCTCGGCTTTCCGGTTTTGCGTCTGCGCGGCGACTACCTGGCGATTGTCACCCTCGGCTTTGGCGAAATCGTACGTATCCTGCTGCTGAATAACACCGCCATTACCGGCGGCCCTAACGGCATTGCGCAGATCCCAAAACCTTCGCTGTTCGGCCTGGAGTTTGGCCGCAAAGTCTCTGAAGGCGGCTGGAGCACGTTCCACGAGTTCTTCGGCTTGAAATATGACCCCAGCGATCGCGTCATTTTCCTCTACCTGGTGGCGTTGCTGCTGGTGGCGCTGACGCTGTTCGTGATCAATCGCCTGCTGCGTATGCCGCTGGGCCGCGCGTGGGAAGCGCTGCGCGAAGATGAGATCGCCTGTCGCTCGCTCGGCCTGAGCCCGACGCGCATCAAGCTGACCGCCTTTACCATCAGCGCCGCCTTCGCGGGCTTTGCCGGTACGCTATTCGCCGCGCGCCAGGGCTTTGTCAGCCCGGAATCCTTTACCTTTGTCGAATCAGCCTTTGTGCTGGCGATTGTGGTGCTGGGCGGTATGGGCTCGCAGTTCGCCGTTATCCTTGCCGCTATCCTGCTGGTGGTTTCACGCGAGCTGATGCGCGACCTGAATGAATACAGCATGCTGGTGCTGGGCGGCCTGATGGTGCTGATGATGATCTGGCGCCCGCAGGGGCTGCTGCCGATGAAGCGTCCGCATCTGAAACTGAAGCAGAAACAAGGAGAGCAGGCATGATTCAGCCTTTATTAGCCGTTGAGGGTCTGATGATGCGCTTCGGCGGCCTGCTGGCGGTCAATAACGTGGCGCTGGAGCTGCGCCCGCAGGAGATCGTCTCGCTGATCGGCCCGAACGGCGCGGGCAAGACCACCGTTTTCAACTGCCTGACCGGCTTCTACAAGCCGACCGGCGGCACCATTAAGCTGCGCGAGCAGCATCTGGAAGGCCTGCCCGGCCAGAAGATCGCCCGCATGGGCGTGGTGCGCACCTTTCAGCACGTTCGCCTGTTCCGTGAGATGACGGTTATTGAGAACCTGCTGGTGGCGCAGCATCAGCATCTGAAAAGCGGCCTCTTTTCAGGCTTATTTAAAACGCCTGCGTTTCGTCGCGGCGAGAGCGAAGCGCTGGATCGCGCCGCCACCTGGCTGGAGCGCATCGGGCTGCTCGACCTCGCCAACCGTCAGGCGGGCAATCTGGCTTACGGCCAGCAGCGCCGTCTGGAGATTGCGCGCTGCATGGTGACGCGCCCGGAGATCCTGATGCTGGACGAACCGGCGGCCGGGCTTAACCCGAAAGAGACGCACGAGCTGGATGAGCTGATTGCTGAGCTGCGCGGTGAGCACAAGGTTTCTGTGCTGCTGATTGAACACGATATGAAGCTGGTGATGGGTATTTCCGACCGTATCTATGTGGTGAACCAGGGTACGCCGCTGGCTAACGGCACGCCGGAAGAGGTGCGCAACAATCCGGATGTGATCCGAGCCTATTTAGGAGAGGCGTAACATGGCAAACCCGATGTTATCCGTTAATAACGTCAGCGCGCACTACGGCAAGATCCAGGCGCTGCATAACGTCAGTCTGCATATCAGCCAGGGGGAAATTGTCACCCTGATCGGCGCCAACGGCGCGGGAAAAACCACGCTGCTCGGCACGCTGTGCGGCGAGCCGCGCGCCACGCAGGGCTCGATTACCTTTGATGGCAAAGTGATTACCGACTGGCAAACCGCGCGCATCATGCGCGAGGCGATCGCTATCGTGCCGGAAGGACGCCGGGTATTCTCGCGTATGACGGTGGAAGAGAACCTGGCGATGGGCGGCTTCTTTGCCAGCCGCCGGGAGTATCAGACGCGCATCGCGCGCGTCTATGAACTCTTCCCACGCCTGGCGGAGCGTAAAATCCAGCGCGCGGGCACCATGTCCGGCGGCGAGCAGCAGATGCTGGCGATTGGCCGCGCGCTAATGAGCCAGCCGCGTCTGCTGCTGCTGGATGAGCCTTCGCTGGGACTGGCGCCGATTATTATCCAGCAGATCTTCGACACCATCGAACAGCTGCGCAAAGAGGGGATGACCATCTTCCTGGTAGAGCAGAACGCCAATCAGGCGCTGAAGCTGGCGGATCGCGGCTATGTGCTGGAAAACGGTCATGTCGTGCTGGAAGATACCGGGGAAGCCCTGCTCTCCAACGAAGCGGTCCGCAGCGCCTATTTAGGCGCCTAGGGCTGGCTTGCCTGCCAGATTGCGGTTGGGCAGCGCTCGTCATCCTCACGTACTGCGTGTACGCTGCGGTGACGGCGCGCTGGCCGTCCGTAATCTGGCTGCGCCGCTGACGGCGCACGGCTGTAGTCTGTTAAAAAACGTCAGGTAAACCCTTTCATCCGGCCGTCATATGGCTGTCATTTATCTGTTATTAATCCGTCATTTCCCCGTGTCATGTTACACCGCGAACAAAAAATGCGTGATATCGCGCGTACCTACCTGCACAGGAAAATTCTATGTCCGTGTTTACTTTTCGTCGTAGCCTGATGAGTGCGGTTCTGGGCCTGGCTATCAGCGGCAATGCGCTGGCCGCCACTGAGATTCCTTTCTGGCATTCTATGGAGGGCGAGTTAGGCAAAGAAGTCGACTCTCTGGCGCAACGTTTTAACCAGGCGCATCCCGACTATAAAATTGTTCCAACCTACAAAGGTAACTACGAGCAGAGCCTCGCGGCAGGCATCGCAGCGGTACGTTCCGGTAAAGCGCCTGCCATTTTGCAGGTTTACGAAGTTGGCACCGCAACCATGATGGCCTCGAAGGCGATCGTGCCGGTGCATCAGGTTTTCCAGGACGCGGGCATCCCCTTTGACGAAAAACAGTTCGTGCCCACCGTGGCTGGCTACTACAGCGATGCCAGCGGCCACCTGATTTCTCAGCCGTTCAACAGCTCCACGCCGGTGCTCTACTACAACAAGGACGCCTTTAAAAAAGCGGGCCTGAACCCCGACCAGCCGCCGAAAACCTGGCAGGAGCTGGCAAAAGATGCCGACGCGCTGCGTAAAGCGGGCCTGACCTGCGGCTACGCCAGCGGCTGGCAGGGCTGGATCCAAATCGAAAACTTCAGCGCCTGGCACGCCTTGCCGGTCGCCAGCAAAAACAACGGCTTCGACGGCACCGATGCGGTGCTGGAATTCAACAAGCCGGTGCAGGTGCGCCATATCCAGATGCTGGAGGATATGAACAAGAAAGGCGACTTCACCTACTTTGGCCGTAAAGACGAGTCCACCGCCAAGTTCTATAACGGTGACTGCGGCATTACTACTGCCTCCTCTGGTTCGCTGGCGGATATCAAGCACTACGCCAAATTTAACTACGGTGTCGGCATGATGCCGTATGACGAAACTGTGCCGAACGCGCCGCAGAACGCCATTATCGGCGGGGCCAGCCTGTGGGTGATGAAGGGCAAAAACGCCGACACCTATAAGGGCGTCGCGGAGTTTATGCAGTTCCTCGCGCAGCCGGAAATCGCCGCCGAATGGCACCAGAAAACCGGCTACCTGCCGATCACCACCGCGGCTTACGAGCTGAGCAAGCAGCAGGGCTTCTATGACAAGAACCCTGGCGCGGATATCGCGACGCGTCAGATGCTGAACAAAGATCCGCTGCCGTTCACTAAAGGCATGCGTCTGGGCAATATGCCGCAGATCCGCACCGTGGTCGACGAGGAGCTGGAAGGCGTCTGGACTGGCAAACAGTCGCCGCAGGCTGCGCTGGATAACGCGGTGAAACGCGGCAATGAGCTGCTGCGCCGCTTTGAACAGCAAGTGAAGTAATTCCGTTCGGTAAAAGGGTCGGCGCGTGCCGACCCTGTTCTCTTTCTCAGACAGAGTACGCTATGTCTTCATCTCGCCCGGTGTTCCGCACCAGTCTGTTGCCCTATCTGCTGGTGCTGCCGCAGCTGCTGATTACCGCGATCTTTTTCCTCTGGCCCGCGGGCGAAGCCCTGTGGTATTCGCTGCAGAGCCTTGACCCGTTCGGCATCTCCAGCACCTTTGTCGGCTTCGAAAACTTCAGGCGTCTGTTTCAGGACAGCTACTACCTCGACGCCTTCTGGACCACTATTGTCTTCAGCACCCTGGTGACGGTATGCGGCATGGTGCTGTCGCTGCTGCTGGCGGCGCTGGTGGATTACGTCATTCGGCTGCGCAAGCTCTACCAGACGCTGCTGCTGCTGCCTTACGCGGTGGCGCCCGTGGTCGCGGCGGTGCTGTGGATGTTTCTGTTCAATCCCGGCCTCGGCCTGATTAGCCATCTCCTTAACCAGCTTGGCTACAGCTGGAACTATGCCCAGAATAGCGGCCAGGCGATGTTCCTGATCGTGGTGGCCTCGATCTGGCAGCAGATGAGCTACAACTTTTTATTCTTTTTCGCGGCGCTGCAGTCGATTCCGAAATCACTGGTGGAAGCCGCGGCGATCGACGGTGCCGGTCCGGTGCGGCGCTTCTTCAATCTGTCGCTGCCGCTGATTACGCCGGTCAGCTTTTTCCTGCTGGTGGTAAACCTGATCTACGCCTTCTTCGATACCTTCCCGGTTATCGACGCCGCGACCGGCGGCGGGCCGGTGCAGGCGACCACGACGCTTATCTACAAAATTTATCGTGAAGGTTTTACCGGGCTGGATCTCTCCTCTTCGGCGGCCCAGTCGGTAGTGCTGATGCTGCTGGTTATCGGCCTGACCGTTATTCAGTTCCGCTTCGTTGAGCGTAAGGTACAGTACCAATGATTGAAAACCGTCGCGGGCTGGATATCTTCAGCCACACGCTGCTGGTGCTCGGCGTGCTCACTATTCTGTTTCCGCTCTACGTCGCCTTTGTCGCCGCTACGCTGGATAACGAAGCGGTTTATCAGGTGCCGATGACGCTTATCCCGGGAACCCATCTGTGGGAGAACATCTCGCGCATCTGGACGCAGGGCGTTAACGGCAGCGGCCCGGCTTTTAGCCTGATGCTGCTTAACAGCCTGATCATGGCGTTCGGCATCACCGTCGGCAAGATCACGGTGTCGATGCTCTCCGCCTTTGCGCTGGTCTGGTTCCGCTTTCCGCTGCGCACGCTCTTTTTCTGGCTGATCTTTATCACGCTGATGCTGCCGGTCGAGGTGCGTATCTTTCCAACGGTACAGGTGATTTCCAACCTCAATATGCTCGACAGCTACAGCGGCCTGACGCTGCCGCTGATGGCGTCGGCCACGGCGACCTTTTTGTTCCGTCAGTTCTTTATGTCGCTGCCGGACGAGCTAATCGAGGCGGCGCGCATCGACGGCGCCAGCGCGATGCGCTTCTTCTGGGATATCGTGCTGCCGCTGTCGAAAACTAACCTCGCGGCGCTCTTTGTTATCACCTTTATTTACGGCTGGAACCAGTATCTCTGGCCGCTGCTGATCGTCAACGACGCCTCGCTCAGCACCGCGGTAGCGGGGATCAAAAGCATGATCTCCACCAGCGGATCGCCGACGCAGTGGAACGAAGTGATGGCGGCAATGTTATTAACCCTGATCCCACCGGTGGTGGTGGTGCTGGTCATGCAGCGCGCGTTCGTGCGTGGCCTGGTCGAGAGCGAGAAATAAGCATGGCAGGCGTAACCCTTCAGGCGGTAACCAAGTCTTACGACGGCAAGAATCAAATCATTCAGCCGCTTAACGTCACCGTCAACGACGGCGAATTTATGGTGATGGTCGGCCCTTCCGGCTGCGGCAAATCGACGCTGCTGCGCATGGTGGCGGGGCTGGAGCGCGTCACCTCCGGCGATATCTATATCGACGACAAGCGCGTCACCCAGCTGGAGCCGAAAGATCGCGGCATCGCCATGGTGTTCCAGAACTACGCGCTCTATCCGCATATGACGGTAGAAGAGAACATGGCCTACGGGCTGAAGATTCGCGGGATGAGCAAAGAGCATATCCGCCTGCGCGTGCTGGAGGCGGCGCGCAGCCTGGAGCTGGATCAGCTGCTGAGCCGCCGTCCGCGCGAGCTTTCCGGCGGACAGCGCCAGCGCGTGGCGATGGGACGCGCTATCGTGCGCGAGCCGTCGGTGTTTCTGTTCGACGAGCCGCTCTCCAACCTGGACGCGCGCCTGCGCGTGCAGATGCGGCTTGAGCTTCAGCAGCTGCATCGCCGCCTGCAAACCACCAGCCTCTATGTGACGCACGATCAGGTCGAGGCGATGACGCTGGCGCAGCGCGTGATGGTACTGAACAAAGGTTTTGTCGAGCAGATCGGCACGCCGGTAGACATTTATGAGCGTCCCGCCAGCCAGTTCGTCGCCTCGTTTATCGGCGCGCCGGCGATGAATCTGCTGGTTGGCCAGATTGGCAGCGACGGTACGCGTTTCAATATTGATAACTCGCACTCCCTGCCGCTCGGCGACAGCAAAGCGAAGTGGGCTAATCGCGCCGTCACGCTCGGCATTCGTCCGGAGCATGTGCGGGTCAGCCCGCACGAGCGCGATGGCATTCCGCTGCGCGTAGAGACGCTGGAGCTGCTCGGCGCGGATAATCTGGCACACGGGCGTATCGGCGAGACGCCGCTGGTGGTGCGTCTGCCGCACAGCGAGCGGCCGCAGGCGGGCAGCACGCTGTGGCTGCATCTGCCAGCGGATGCGTTACACTATTTCGATTCAACTACCGGAAAGCGTCTGGAATGAACACACACAGCTGGCCCTATCCTCATATCGTCGCCCATCGCGGCGGCGGAAAACTGGCCCCGGAAAATACCCTGGCGGCGATCGACGTTGGCGCGGAGCTGGGTCATACCATGATCGAGTTCGACGCTAAGCTGTCGCAGGATAAGCAGATTTTCCTGCTGCACGACGATACGCTCGATCGCACCAGCAACGGCTGGGGCGTAGCGGGCGATCTGCCGTGGGAAAAACTGGCGCAGCTCGACGCGGGCGGCTGGTTCGGCAAGGCGTTCGACGGCGAACCGCTGGCGCTGCTTCCCGACGTCGCGGCGCGCTGTCAACAGCATGGCCTGATGGCGAATATTGAAATCAAACCCACTACCGGCAGCGAAGCGGAAACCGGCCGCGCCATCGCCCATGCGGCGAAGCGTTTATGGCAGGGAATGACCGCGCCGCTGCTGTCGTCGTTCTCTTATGAGGCGCTGGAGGCGGCAATGCAGGCGGAACCTGACTTGCCGCGTGGCCTGCTGCTGGATGAGTGGGATGAGGAGTGGCAAACAAAAACCGCGGCGCTCGCCTGCGTCTCGATTCACCTTAACCATAAGCTGCTCGACGCAGAGCGCGTCTCGGCGCTGAAGGCCGCCGGTCTGCATATTCTGGTCTACACGGTGAACGATCCCGAGCGGGCGCGTACGCTGCTGAAATGGGGCGTTGACGCCATCTGCACCGATCGCATCGACATCATCGGCCCCGACTTCCGTTAATTACGGTTCTGCTGCTGTCCCGGCTGCGCATTAATTACGCGCTGCTGGGCGCTGCTCCGCTGCTCCTGTAGTTTCCGCTGTATCTGCTGCGTCTGCTGCTGCTGATCCTGCTGCAGTTTGCCCTGCTGTTGCTGCTGCTGGATTTGCATCTGCGTCTGCATACGCTGCTGGCTCGGGTTGTAGCCCGGCTGATTAGGTTGGTTGGTATTGTTCAGCATATTAGCCATACCGCTAAGCGGCAGCAGCGCGGCAAAAACGATTAACCATTTTTTCATGTAACTTCCTCCGTCAGGCGGCCTTAACGGCATCTGATCTGCCATGGCCGCAGCTATAAGTTTAGCAACCTCACAAACTTCTCTCCCAGGAACGCACCGAATTTGACTTAGATGTTATTTTTTAGTTGTTCTTGTAAAGACTTGCCTGCGTGATAACAAATGTAAATAACTGAAAAGGGTAGAGGGATGATGATGATGCGAGGAAATATACGCCAGCTTGGCTGGGCTGTGATGATGAGTTTAACGGTAGTCAGCGTCGCCGATGCCGCGCCTGCCAGCGCGCCGCCCGTCTCCTATGGCGTCGAGGATGATACCTTTCATCCGGTCAGAGCGCAGCACGGTATGGTCGCCTCGGTCGATGCGCTGGCAACGCAGGTGGGCGTGGATATCCTGCGGCAGGGCGGCAATGCGGTGGACGCCGCCGTCGCCGTTGGCTTCGCGCTGGCGGTCACCCATCCGCAGGCAGGCAATCTCGGCGGCGGCGGCTTTATGCTGCTGCGCACCGCTTCCGGCCGCGCTACCTCTATTGATTTCCGTGAAATGGCGCCGGCCCGCGCCTCACGCGATATGTTCCTCGACAAGCAGGGCAACGCCGACAGCAAGCTGTCGCTGACGTCGCACCTCGCTTCCGGCACGCCGGGCAGCGTGGCGGGCTTTGCGCTGGCGGCGCAAAAATATGGCACGCTGCCGCTCAGCACGCTGCTGGCTCCGGCGATTAAGCTGGCGCGCGACGGCTATATCGTCAACGACGCGCTGGCGGACGATCTGAAAACCTACGGCAAAGAGGTGCTGCTCGCTCATCCCAACAGTAAAGCGATCTTCTTCAAACCTGACGGCACCCCGTGGCAGACAGGCGATCGTCTGGTGCAAAAAAACCTCGCCCACAGTCTGCAGCTGATTGCGCAGCAGGGGCCGGACGCCTTTTATAAGGGCGAAATCGCTGACGAGATCGCCGGTGAGATGGCGCAGCATGGCGGATTGATCGGCAAAGCGGATCTGGCGGCCTACCGCGCCGTCGAGCGTAAGCCCGTCAGCGGTACCTACCGTGGCTATGAGGTCTTCTCAATGCCGCCTCCCTCATCGGGCGGGATCCATATCGTGCAGATCCTTAATATCCTGGAAAACTTCGATCTGGCGAAAATGGGCTTTGGCAGCGCCGACGCGATGCAGGTTATCGCCGAAGCAGAGAAGTACGCCTATGCTGACCGCTCGGAGTACCTCGGCGATCCCGATTTTGTAAAAGTGCCCTGGCAGGCGCTGACCAGCAAAGCCTACGCGAAGTCGATCGCGCAGCAGATTGACGTGGCGAAAGCGCGTCCGTCGAGCGAGATCAAGCCCGGCAAGCTGGAACCTTATGAGAGCAACCAGACCACGCACTTCTCGGTGGTAGACAAGCAGGGCACAGCGGTAGCGGTAACTTACACCCTTAACACCAATTTCGGCAGCGGCATCGTGGCGGGCAACAGCGGCATTCTGCTGAATAATGAGATGGATGACTTCTCCGCGAAGCCGGGTACGCCGAACGTTTACGGCTTAGTCGGCGGCGAAGCGAACGCGGTGCAGCCCGCCAAGCGCCCGCTCTCTTCTATGTCGCCGACCATTGTGGCGAAAGGGGGCAAAACCTGGCTGGTCACCGGCAGTCCTGGGGGCAGCCGCATTATTACCACGGTGCTGCAAATGGTGGTAAACAGCGTCGATTTCGGGATGAACGTCGCGGAAGCGACCAGTGCGCCGCGCTTCCATCATCAGTGGCTGCCGGATCAGTTGCGCGTCGAGAAAGGGTTTAGCCCCGATACGCTGCGTTTGCTGGAGAGCAAGGGCCAGCATGTGAAGGTGCTGCCCGCGATGGGCAGTACGCAGAGCATTATGATTGGGCCGGACGGTACGCTGTACGGCGCATCGGACCCGCGTACCCCAGGGGACCTGAGCGCCGGATATTAAGCCAGAGAAACAGACGGGGCCAGCGGTCTGGCCCCGTTTTCTATTTCAGCCGCGCCATATAGTGCGTATCGATCATTTCGCCCTGCCGCATAGCATATCCCTTCGCTGTCCCCTCGATTTCAAAACCGAAATGGCGATACAAAGCGATGGCGGCAGGGTTGTCGGCAAACACCGTCAGCTCCATGCGCGTGACCTGTAGCCAGTTATCACAGAGATCCACCGCCGCGCCGAGCAGCGCTTTGCCGACGCCGCGGTTGCGATAATCCTGATCGACCCCCATGCCCAGGGTGGCGCAGTGGCGGCGACGCGCGGTGGCAATGACCTCCAGCGTCAGCTGTCCGACAACTTTTCCTTCAATGCAGGCCACCAGCGAATGTCCCGTCGGAGAAAGATTGTTTAGCCGCTCCTGCCACTTTTGCAGCGAAGGTAGCGGGAGATGTAGCGTATTCGCCATGGTGTCCGGCTGACTGTAGATATGCAGCAGGGCGGCGGCATCATCAGGCGCTACGTGTCGAACAATAATCTCGCTCATTTTCTTTCTCCTTGTGTGGGCGGAAAAACCCTTCAAACATCAAGGAAATCTTATTAATAATCAACAGAAAAGATCATAAAAGGCTTTACAGACGCGAATGATAATGATTATTATTGCGATGCGTTCTCGGGGAGTCGCCAGACAAACCGGAAAGCACGACATTGCTCACATTGCTTCCAGTATTTTTTAGCCAGCCGGGTGCTGGCTTTTTTTTATCCCGCTTTCCCCGTTAGCTCATTCAGCAGCGCTCACCATCCTCTCTATACTTGTTCACTATTTTTGAACAGAGGCGTGAACTTTTTCAGCTATCAATAGGTTCGGCTCAGGTTCAGACTGTTTTAAAACATTGAGGAGAACTGAACATGATCTACTTACGCAAAGCAGAAGAACGCGGTCACGCTAACCACGGCTGGCTTGATAGCTGGCACACTTTCTCTTTCGCCAGCTATCACGATGCGAATTTTATGGGCTTCTCGGCGCTGCGCGTCATTAACGAAGACGTGGTTGCTGCCGGGCAGGGCTTCGGCACTCACCCGCATAAAGATATGGAGATCCTGACCTACGTGCTTTCCGGCACCGTAGAGCATCAGGACAGCATGGGGAATAAAGAGCAGATCCCGGCAGGGGAGTTTCAGATCATGAGCGCGGGCACCGGCGTGCGTCACTCTGAGTACAACGCCAGCAGCAGTGACCCGCTGCATCTTTATCAGATCTGGATTATTCCTGAGCGTACCGGCATTGAGCCGCGTTACGATCAGCGCCGTTTCCCCGACGTAAAAGGCCGCCAGTTTGTGCTGACGCCCGACGCGCGCGAAGGCTCGCTGAAGGTCTATCAGGATATGACACTGTCGCGCTGGGTATTCAGCGCGGGCGAAAAAGATGCCGTCGAGATTGAAACGGGACGCCGCGTCTGGATTCAGGTCGTCAAAGGCGATATCCGCGTTAACGGCGAAACCGCCGGGGTTAGTGACGCTTTTGCTATCTGGGATGAAGCCAGCCTGACGATTGAGGCTAGCAGCGACGCGGAAGTACTGCTGTTTGATCTGCCGCCGGTCTAAGCGGTGACGGGGCGCGCACTGTCGCGCCCTGCTTACAAATCTGCGCCCGAATAGTGATAGACTCGTCGTAATTGTGACCCTGGGCGCTTACGATGAAGAAAAAAAGACCGGTATTACAGGACGTTGCCGATCGTGTCGGCGTAACGAAAATGACCGTCAGCCGCTACCTGCGCAATCCGGAGCAGGTTTCCGCACCGCTGCGCGACAAGATCGCCGTCGCGCTTGATGAGCTGGGCTACATACCCAACCGCGCGCCGGATATGCTCTCTAACGCCACCAGCCGCGCCATTGGCGTACTGCTGCCTTCGTTGACCAATCAGGTTTTCTCCGACGTTCTGCGCGGCATCGAAACGGTGACGGATGAAGCGGGCTACCAGACGCTGGTTGCCCATTTCGGCTACAGTCCGCAAAAAGAGGAGCTGCAGCTGCGTTCGCTGCTGGGCTGGAACATCGACGGCGTGATCCTGACCGAGCGCACCCATACGCCTGCTACGCTGCGCATGCTGGAAGTGGCGGGCATCCCGGTGATTGAGATGATGGACAGCGTATCGCCCTGCCTGGATATGGCAGTGGGATTCAATAACGTCGAAGCGGCGCGCCAGATGACCCACGCCATACTGAGCAAAGGACATCGCCATACGGTCTACCTGGGGGCGCGTCTCGATGAGCGCACCCTGCAGAAACAACAGGGCTATGAGAAAGCGATGCGCGAAGCGGGGCTGGAGCCGCGTAGCGTGATGATGGAAGAGGCCTCCTCTTTCAGCGCGGGCGGCATGCTGCTGCGCGAGGCGCAGCGTCGCTATCCGCAAACCGACAGCCTGTTCTGCACCAACGACGACCTGGCCGTCGGCGCCA
The DNA here is from genome assembly GCF_022346905.1 of Pantoea sp. ACRSB. Taxonomy (NCBI): domain Bacteria; kingdom Pseudomonadati; phylum Pseudomonadota; class Gammaproteobacteria; order Enterobacterales; family Erwiniaceae; genus Pantoea; species Pantoea sp. ACRSB. The sequence continues at coordinate 142,158 of NZ_JAKRNL010000006.1, forward strand.
TGTTCGAATGCCAGCGTCAGGGATTAAAAGTGCCGTCGCAAATGGCGATCGCCGGATTTCACGGCCATGATATTAGTCAGGTGGTGACGCCGAAGCTCGCCACCGTCCTGACGCCGCGCGAACGCATGGGACGTGAAGCGGCCGCCATGCTGCTGGCGCGCATCAGCGGTGATTTTAGCGTCTCCGCGCCGCTGGATATCGGTTTTGCGATTAGCGAAGGCGGCAGCATCTGAATCTGGCGTTTTTATGAGTCAGCTCACACTTTCATGCTTTTCCGGCTAAACAGGGTTGCCAGTCCGTAATGTGCTTAACACAATGGCAACCACTATTGTTATCGGTAACATTGGCGAATTTACCTGCCGGAGCAGAAAAATGACCACTCAATCCTCGTCGCATCACGTCTTTATTTTGATGGGCGTTTCAGGCAGCGGTAAATCCGTTGTCGCTAATCAGGTTTCTCACCAGCTCAATACCGCTTTTCTCGACGGCGACTTTCTCCATCCGCGCACCAATATCTTAAAAATGGCCGAAGGCCATCCGCTGGACGACAACGATCGACAGCCGTGGCTACAGGCGCTCAATGACGCTGCGTTCGCCATGCAGCGTACGCAGGCAATCTCCATCATCGTCTGCTCCGCGCTGAAAAAGCGTTACCGCGACATCCTGCGTCAGGGCAATGACAATCTGCGCTTTATCTACCTCAAGGGCGATTTCGACACTATCGAGTCACGCCTGAAGGCGCGTAAGGGCCACTTCTTTAAACCCCAAATGCTGGTGACGCAGTTCGCCACGCTGGAAGAGCCGGGCGCTGATGAACCGGACGTACTGACGGTGGATATCAATCACTCCGTTGACGAAGTTGTTGCGGCTACGGTTGCGGCTATCGAGAAAGCCATCAACAAGGGTTAGTCATGAGTACCGCAACGCTGGTGTTAACCGCAGCAGGCTCTGTCCTGCTGCTGCTTTTTTTAGTGATGAAAGCGCGTATGCACGCCTTTGTCGCCCTGATGCTGGTTTCGATTGGTGCGGGTCTCTGCTCCGGCATGCCGCTGGACAAGATCGCGGACACCATGCAGAAGGGCATGGGTGGCACGCTGGGCTTTCTGGCTATCGTTGTCGCGCTGGGCGCGATGTTCGGCAAAATCCTGCATGAGACGGGCGCGGTCGATCAAATCGCTATCCGCATGCTGAAAACCTTCGGCGAAAGCCGCGCGCACTATGCGATGGGCATCGCGGGTCTTATCTGCGCGCTGCCGCTCTTTTTTGAAGTGGCGGTGGTGCTGTTGATCAGCATCGCCTTCGCGGTGGCGCGCCGCACCCATGACAACCTGGTGAAGCTGGTGATCCCGCTGTTCGCCGGCGTGGCGGCGTCGGCGGCCTTTCTGCTGCCGGGCCCCGCGCCGATGCTGCTGGCTTCGCAGATGCACGCCGATTTCGGCTGGATGATTTTGCTGGGGCTCTGCGCCGCGATCCCCGGCATGCTGATCGCCGGTCCGCTGTTTGGCTCGCTGATTGCGCGCCGCGTAACCTTTAGCGCGCCGCCGGAAGATCATCAGCCGGACGTGGACGCGGCGAAGCTGCCGTCGTTCGGCTTCAGCCTGGCATTGATCCTGTTCCCGCTCATGCTGGTAGGGCTAAAGACCATCGGCGCGCGCTTCACCGAGCAAGGTTCTACGCTGTATGAATGGCTGGAGTTTATTGGCCATCCTTTTACGGCGATTCTGCTCGCCTGCCTGGTGGCGATTTACGGTCTGGCTTACCGTCAGGGTATGGATAAAGAGAAAGTGAGGCAGGTGTGCGGCAGCGCGCTGCAACCCGCGGGCATTATTTTGCTGGTCATCGGCGCAGGCGGCGTGTTCAAGCAGGTGCTGGTGGATTCCGGCGTCGGCCCGGTGCTGGGCCACGCGCTGACCGGCGCGGGACTGCCCGTTGCGCTGGCCTGCTTTATCCTGTCCGGCGCGGTGCGCGTGATTCAGGGCTCAGCGACGGTTGCCTGCCTCACGACGGTCGGGCTGGTGATGCCGGTTATCGAACCGCTGCACTACAGCGGCGCGCAGCTGGCAGCGCTCTCAATCTGCATTGGCGGCGGCTCCATTATTATCAGCCACGTTAACGACGCGGGTTTCTGGCTGTTCGGCCGCTTTACCGGCGCGACTGAAGGGGAAACGCTGAAGACCTGGACGCTGATGGAGACCATTCTCGGCACCGTCGGCGCGATTGTCGGCATGATTGCCTTTCAACTGCTGTCGTAAACCCGGAGCCGCCGCGCCAGCGTGCGGCGGCTCCTCTGCTACGCCTCGAAAAACTCAACCTTGCCGCCGGAGAGATGGTACATGCCGCCGACGATTTTGATTTTTTTCTGCTCTTCCAGCGCCTTCAGCACCGCGCTGTTTTTACGGATGTTCTCTATAGTCAGCTCAACATTTTTACGCGCTACCGCATCGACGAAATCGTAATTGCTGCCGATACGCTCGCCGCTGTAAAGGGTTTGTGCGATAGCTGGCTTAATTTCATCCAGCAGGCCGGTCAGGTTGCCCAGCTCCGCATTATCAATAGCGCCACGCACCGCGCCACAGCGCGTATGCCCCATTACCAGCACCAGTTTTGCGCCAGCGACGGCGCAGGCGAATTCCATGCTGCCCAGCATGTCGCGATTGCTGATATTGCCCGCGACGCGCGCGTTAAAGGTCTCGCCGATTCCGGCGTCCAGCACAATTTCCGCCGGCGCGCGCGAATCAATACAGCTCAGGATAACGGCCGCCGGATACTGCCCGGCAAGGCTGCTGCGCTTTTGCGCCAGATAGTCGTGCTTCAGCGGGCGATTTTCCCGAAAGCGCAAATTGCCTTGTTTAAAATGTTCAATCACCGCATCCGGTGTCATGGCGTCGCGTTCCGCTTTACTGAGCGAAGCGGCAAAGGAGAGAGTCGGCAAACTCAGCACGCCGACGCCTGTTACGGAGAGAGCAGAAAGGGTCAGCGTTTTTTTCAAAAGCGATCGGCGGCCTGGCTGAGCGGGTTGAGCGGTTTTCATTTATGGGGTCCTGGGGTGAGATTAAGATGTAAACGGCGCAATAGTACGCAGCGAAACCTTAATCAATCCAAAACCACACAATGTTAGAGGTTATGGCCCTGTTGCAGTGCGCAACATCGCTATAGCTTCAGATAGACCCGAATACCGTCGAGGAACATCTGCGTCGCCAGCATAATCAAAATCAACCCCATCAGGCGCTCCAGCGCATTGACGCCTTTATCGCCCAGCAGCCGTAAAAACAGGCCCGACAGCAGCAGAATCGTTACCGTCACGCCCCAGGCGATCAGCAGCGCGCCGACAAGGTGCCCCATCTGATTAGGGTACTGATGCGACAGCAGCATCAGCGTGGCGAGCAGCGAGGGGCCGGCAACCAGCGGGATCGCCAGCGGCACCAGGAACGGCTCCTCGCCGGCGGGCAGGCCGCTGGTGCTGCTTTCGCCCGACGGGAAAATCATACGAATAGCGATAAGAAACAGGATCACGCCGCCAGAAATCGAGACCGTTTCGGTGCGCAGATTAAGAAAGGTCAGAATGCGTTCGCCCGCGAACAGAAACAGCAGCATCAGCACCAGCGCAATCAGCAGCTCGCGGATCAATACCGCACGCCGCCGCTTCGGCTCCAGGTGCTTTAATACCGACATAAAAATCGGCAGGTTGCCCAGCGGATCCATAATAAGCAGCAGTAAAATGGTCGCAGAAATCATTTCAGTCATTTGTTTTACGTTATCCCTTACATCCCGGCGCGAGGTTATTAGCCGCGCTGCTGAAAAAGTTGGCTTAATCGAATTAATTCACTTGCCAGAAAAGCTGCATTTTGTAGAGTTGTTGTTCACAGGTAAATCCATTTATGACGCAGAGCGGAGTGAAAACACCATTCCGTTCTTCCCTTCGGTAAGCAGGTCGGCTGTTATCGCTGACTGAGACGGACAGAAAATGAAGAATGTAGGTTTTGTTGGTTGGCGCGGTATGGTCGGCTCCGTGCTGATGTCGCGCATGAGCGAAGAGCGTGATTTTGACGTTATTAATCCGGTCTTCTTCTCCACTTCGCAGCTGGGACAGTCTGCGCCGACGTTTGGCGGCAAGTCCACAGGTGCGCTGCAGGATGCGTTTGATATTGAGGCGCTCAAGGCGCTGGATATCATTATCACCTGTCAGGGCGGCGATTATACCAGTGAAGTCTATCCAAAGCTGCGTGAAAGCGGCTGGCAGGGCTACTGGATTGACGCGGCTTCAACGCTGCGCATGAAAGATGACGCCATCATTATTCTCGATCCGGTAAACCATCAGGTGATTCGCCAGGGCCTCGACAAAGGCATTAAGACCTTCGTCGGCGGCAACTGCACCGTCAGCCTGATGCTGATGTCGCTGGGCGGTCTGTTTGCCCAGAATCTGGTGGAGTGGGCTTCGGTTGCCACTTACCAGGCCGCTTCCGGCGGTGGCGCGCGCCATATGCGTGAGCTGCTGACGCAGATGGGCATGCTGCATAACCACGTCGCCACCTCGCTGCAGGATCCCGCTTCGGCCATTCTGGATATCGAGCGTAGCGTCACCGAGCTGACCCGCTCCGGCACCTTGCCTACCGATAACTTCGGCGTGCCGCTGGCCGGCAGCCTGATTCCGTGGATCGATAAGCAGCTCGACAACGGCCAGAGCCGCGAAGAGTGGAAAGGCCAGGCGGAAACCAACAAAATCCTCGGCACGCAGCAGACGATTCCAGTCGACGGCCTGTGCGTGCGCGTTGGCGCGCTGCGCTGCCACAGCCAGGCATTTACCCTGAAGCTGAAAAAAGATGTGCCGCTGACGGAGATCGAACAGCTGCTGGCGTCGCATAACGAGTGGGTGAAAGTCGTGCCTAACGACCGCGAGCTGACCATGCGCGAACTGACGCCTGCGGCGGTGACCGGCACGCTGACTACGCCGGTCGGCCGTCTGCGCAAGCTCAATATGGGGCCGGAGTATCTTTCCGCCTTTACCGTCGGCGACCAGCTGCTGTGGGGCGCAGCTGAGCCGCTGCGCCGCATGTTGCGTCTGCTGGTGGATTAAAATAAAAAACTAAGCGAGGCCGGGATTTTCCCGGCCTCTTACCTGATTATTCTGAAATAAGTCAAACCGCTTACCGTCTGTAAGTGATCGGCTTCCCTTTTTTACGTCCCCGCCAATAATTTTTTGCTTTCCGGGCTGGCAACTTGCAAGCCCAAGCTATGATTTAACAATGATGTGCCGGTTGTTGACTGTTTTGCATTTCGCACTGAATAGTTGTTGTACACGGCAAAGTTATTTTCCCACGGAGCGGTTTCCTTTCTCTGCCGTTGTACGCATGGCTCAATGAAGAGCAGCGCACCTGATGCGTGGCAAAAGCCGCGCTCATTTCGCCTGCCACATAATCACAGGAAGAAAGTCATGTCAGAGCTTCCCGATCGCCTGGCGATCAATGCCCTGTTTGCGGGTAATTATTCCGATCCCTTCGCCTTACTGGGGATGCACCAGACAGCCAACGGGCTGGAAGTCAGGGCGCTGCTGCCCGACGCTTCGGAAGTATGGGTTATCGAAACCAACACGGGGCGTAAAGTCGCCCAGCTGAAATGCCTCGATCCGCGCGGCTTTTTCAGCGCGGTGGTGCCGCGCCGCAAGAATATGTTTCGCTACCAGCTGGCGGTGGACTGGCACGGTCAGCAAAACCTGATCGACGACGCCTATCGCTTCGGCCCGCTGTTGCAGGAGATGGATGCCTGGCTGCTGGCGGAAGGGACTCATCTGCGTCCTTACGAAACCCTGGGCGCGCACGCTGCGGTGATTGACGACGTACACGGCACGCGCTTTAGCGTCTGGGCGCCCAACGCGCAGCGCGTTTCAGTGGTAGGCGATTTCAACTTCTGGGATGGCCGTCGCCATCCAATGCGCTTCCGCCGTGAAATGGGCATCTGGGAGCTGTTCGTGCCTGGCGCGTTCAACGGGCAGCTCTACAAGTTCGAAATCGTCGATCATACAGGTCATCTGCGCATTAAAGCGGATCCCTACGCGTTTGAGGCGCAAATGCGTCCGCAAACGGCGTCGATGATTTGCGGCCTGCCGCCGAAGGTCGAGATGCCTGAGGAGCGTAAGGCGCGCAACAACTTTGACGCGCCGATTTCTGTCTATGAGGTGCATCTCGGCTCGTGGCGGCGTCATACCGAGAATAATTTCTGGCTCAGCTACAAAGAGCTGGCGGAGCAGCTGGTGCCCTACGTCAAAGAGATGGGCTTTACCCATATCGAACTGCTGCCGGTCAATGAGCATCCTTTCGACGGTAGCTGGGGTTATCAGCCGCTCGGCATGTATGCGCCGACGCGGCGCTTCGGCACGCGCGACGAATTCCTTTACTTTATCAACGCCGCGCACGAGGCGGGCCTTAACGTGCTGCTGGACTGGGTGCCGGGACATTTCCCGAGCGACGATTTTGGCCTGGCGAAGTTTGACGGCACTGAGCTTTATGAGCACAGCGATCCGCGCGAAGGCTATCACCAGGACTGGAACACCCTGATCTACAACTTTGGCCGCCGCGAAGTGAGCAACTATCTGGCGGGCAACGCGCTTTACTGGATAGAGCGCTGCGGCATCGACGGACTGCGTGTCGATGCGGTGGCCTCGATGATTTACCGCGACTACAGCCGCGCCGAAGGCGAATGGGTGCCGAACCATTATGGCGGCCGTGAAAACCTCGAAGCCATCGCCTTTCTGCGCTACACCAACCGCACGCTGGGGCGCACAGCGCCAGGCAGCGTCACCATCGCCGAAGAGTCTACCGACTTCGACGGCGTGTCGCGTCCGCCGGAAGCGGGCGGCCTCGGCTTCTGGTACAAGTGGAACCTGGGCTGGATGCACGACACGCTCGACTACATGAAGCTCGACCCGGTGTACCGCAGCCATCATCACGATCTGATGAGCTTCGGCATGATGTACAACTACACCGAAAACTTTATGTTGCCGCTCTCTCATGACGAAGTGGTACACGGCAAGAAATCGCTGCTTGACCGTATGCCGGGTGACGCCTGGCAGAAGTTCGCCAACCTGCGCGCCTACTACGGCTGGATGTGGGCCTTCCCCGGCAAAAAACTGCTGTTTATGGGCGGCGAATTCGCTCAGGGCAAAGAGTGGAACCACGACGTCAGCCTTGACTGGCATCTGCTGGAGGGGGCCGATAACTGGCACCACGGCGTACAGCGGCTGGTGCGCGACCTGAACCATACCTATCGCCACTATACGCCGCTCCATCAGCTCGATTTCGATCCCTCTGGCTTCGAGTGGCTGGTTGTCGACGATCGTGAAAATTCGGTGTTCGTCTTTGTGCGTCGCGATCGCGAAGGCAACGAGATTATCGTCGCCAGCAACTTTACGCCGGTGCCGCGCCATAACTATCGCTTCGGCGTTAATCAGGCAGGCAACTGGCGCGAAGTGCTCAACACCGACCAGCACAGCTATCACGGCAGCGATACGCGCAACCCGGTAGTGCATACCGATGAGATCTACAGCCATAACCGACCGCTGTCGCTGTCGCTGACGCTGCCGCCGCTCGCTACCATCTGGCTGGTGAAGGAGGCGGAATGACGCTGCTTCCGGGACGTGCTGAGCCGCCTGGCGCCAGTTACGACGGCAAGGGCGTAAACTTTACGCTCTTTTCCCGGCATGCCGAGCGCGTCGAACTCTGCCTGTTTAACGAGGGGCAGGAGCGGCGTTTCGAACTTACGGCGCGTACCGGCGATATCTGGCACGGCTATATATCCGCGCTGAAACCGGGCCAGCGCTACGGCTTCCGCGTCTACGGCCCCTGGGCGCCGGAGCGTGGGCACCGCTTTAATCCGGCAAAGCTGCTGGTCGATCCCTGCGCCCGCGCGGTAGAGGGCGAAGTGACGGACGACGCGCGCATGTATGGCGGCATCGATCGGCCTGATGAGCAGGACAACGCCGCGGTAGCGCCTAAATCGCTGGTGGTAGCGGAGGATTTCGACTGGGAAGGGGATATCGCTCCGCGCACGCCCTGGGGCAACACGGTGATTTACGAGGCGCACGTGCGCGGATTAACGCAGCGACATCCGGAAATTCCGGAATCGCTGCGCGGGACTTACGCCGCGCTCGGCCATCCTGTTATGGTGGACTACCTGCGCCATCTTGGCATTACCACGCTGGAGCTGCTGCCGGTGGCCCATTTCGCCAGCGAGCCGCGCCTGCAGCGCCTTGGGCTAAGCAACTACTGGGGCTATAACCCTTTCGCCCTCTGGGCCGTCGATCCGCGCTACGCCTCGCAGGAAAGCGTAACGCCTCTGCAGGAGTTTCAGCAGGCGGTGAAAAATCTGCACGCGGCGGGCATTGAAGTGGTGCTGGACGTGGTGTTCAACCACACCGCCGAGCTGGAGGAGATCGGCCCGACGCTGTCGCTGCGCGGCGTCGATAACGCCAGCTATTACTGGCTTAACCCGCAGGGCGAATATGAAAACTGGACCGGATGCGGCAATACCCTGAACCTCAGCGATCCCCAGGTGATGAACTGGGCGCTGGAGGCGCTGCGCTACTGGGTGCGCGTCTGCCATGTCGACGGCTTTCGCTTCGACCTGGCGTCGGTGCTGGGACGCACGCCCGATTTTTCAGCGCATGCGCCGCTGTTTGAGGCGATCAAAGCCTGCCCGCTGCTCTCAACGGTCAAGCTGATCGCTGAACCCTGGGATATCGGCCCTGGCGGCTATCAGGTCGGCAATTTTCCGCCCCTGTTCGCCGAGTGGAACGACCATTTCCGCGACGATATGCGGCGCTTCTGGCTGCATCGCGACGTCAGCAACGGCGCGTTCGCCCGGCGCTTCGCCGCTTCCAGCGACCTGTTTCAGCGTGACGGCCGACTGCCGCACGCCGCCGTTAACCTGATTACTGCGCATGACGGCTTTACGCTGCGTGACCTGGTAAGCTTTAACCATAAGCACAATCAGGCCAACGGCGAGGACAACCGCGACGGCAGCAACGGTAATTTCAGTCACAACCACGGCGTGGAGGGGCTGCGCGCCAACTTTGACGTAATTGAGCGTCGCCGCCTTAGCGCACATGCGCTGCTGACCTCGCTGCTGCTGGCGCAGGGCACTCCGATGCTGCTCGCGGGCGACGAGCGCGGCCACAGCCAGCGCGGCAACAATAACGCCTACTGTCAGGACAACCTCCTGACCTGGCTCGACTGGCAGGAAGAAGAGAGCAGTCTGGTAGATTTTACCGCCGCCCTGATCCGTTTGCGTCAGCAGATCCCGGCGTTAACCGCCGATCGCTGGTGGCAAGAGGGCGACGGCAATGTGCAGTGGCTAAATTCCAGCGGCAGGCCACTGCAGCGAGAGGAGTGGGAACAGAAGGCGCACAGAATGCAGATTCTGCTCTCCGGCCGCTGGTTAATAACAATAAACGCCACGGATTCGGTGAGTGACATCGCCTTACCAGACGGAGAATGGCGTGCCGTTCCTCCTTTCGCCGGGGATGACAATCCCATTTTGTCGACTGTCTGGCATGGTCCCGCACACGGTGTGTGCGTGTTCCAAAAGCAATCATAAGGAGTCAGACATGGTTAAATTAGACAGAACTGATCACCTGATGCTGGCCCGCCAGCTCCCTACACAGACTGTTGCGCTAATCCTCGCCGGGGGAAGAGGCACGCGCCTGAAAGACCTGACCGCCAAACGCGCCAAGCCGGCCGTACACTTCGGCGGTAAGTTTCGCATTATCGATTTTGCGCTCTCAAACTGCATTAACTCGGGGATCCGCCGTATCGGCGTCATTACCCAGTACCAGTCGCACACGCTAACGCAGCACGTTCAGCGCGGCTGGTCTATCTTCAACGAAGAGATGAATGAGTTTGTGGATCTGCTGCCGGCGCAGCAGCGTACCTTAACGGAACACTGGTATCGCGGCACCGCAGACGCCGTAACGCAGAATCTCGATATTATTCGCCGCTATCAGGCGCAGTACATCGTGATTCTGGCTGGCGATCATATTTATAAAATGGACTATTCGCGCATGCTGCTCGACCACGTCGACGCCAACGCGAAGTGCACCATCGCCTGCCTGCCCGTGCCGCTTCACGAAGCGACCGCCTTTGGCGTGATGGCCGTGGATGAAAACAATAAAGTGATCGACTTTGTAGAGAAGCCGCCGCAGCCGCCCGCTATGCCAGGCGACGATACTCAGGCGCTCGCCAGTATGGGGATCTACGTTTTTAACGCCGATTATCTCTATCAGTTGCTGGAGGAAGATCTGCAGGAGCCTGAATCTAATCACGACTTCGGCAAAGATATTCTGCCGAAGGTGGTGGCGAGCGGCGAAGGGTATGCCCATTCGTTTACGCTCTCCTGCGTACAGCAGGATGAAAACTCGCCGCCCTACTGGCGCGACGTGGGGACGCTGGAGGCTTACTGGCGCGCGAATCTCGATCTCGCATCGGTGACGCCGGAACTGGATATGTATGACCATACCTGGCCGATCCGGACGCATATGGAGCCGTTGCCGCCCGCCAAGTTTGTGCAGGACCGCTCGGGCAGCCATGGAATGACGATGAATTCGCTGATCTCCGGCGGCACCATCATCTCTGGCTCCGTCGTGGTGAATTCCGTTCTGTTCCCACGCGTGCGTATTAACTCTTTTTGCAATATCGATTCCGCCGTACTGCTGCCTGACGTGGTGGTAGGACGATCCTGCCGCCTGCGTCGTTGCGTCATCGACCGCGCCTGCGTGCTGCCGGAAGGCATGGTGATAGGAGAGAATCCTGACGAGGACAGTCGTCGGTTTTACCGTTCAGAAGAGGGTATCGTTCTGGTCACACGCGCCATGCTTGCCAGGCTGGCCAGCGCGTAGCCGCCAACGATAAAAAGCACCATATAATCGACGCGAGGATCGCGCCCGATCACTAATTAAGAGGCCGAGGATGCAGGTTTTACATGTCTGTTCAGAACTTTTTCCGCTGCTAAAAACCGGCGGGTTGGCTGATGTTGTTGGGGCATTGCCACAGGCGCAAATTGCGGACGGAACGGATACGCGGGTGCTGTTGCCCGCTTTTCCCGACCTGCGCAAGGGGATTCCTGAAACGGAGGTCGTGGCCGAATTGCAAACCTTCGCCGGTCCGGCACGGCTGCTGTTTGGCCATTTCAACGGCGTGGGCATCTATCTGATCGACGTGCCGGAGCTTTACGATCGACCCGGCAGCCCGTATCACGATACGTCGCAGTTCGCCTACGTGGATAACTATCTGCGCTTTGCTCTGCTTGGCTGGATGGGCTGTGAAATCGCTTGCGGGCTGGATACGTACTGGCAGCCCGATATCGTGCATGCGCACGACTGGCATGCGGGTCTCACCTGCGCCTATCTGGAAGCGCGCGGACGACCGGCAAAATCCGTGTTTACCGTACACAACCTGGCGTACCAGGGACTCTTCAACGCCCGTCATCTGGATGAAATCGAGCTGCCTGTAGAATTCTTCGATATGCACGGGCTGGAGTTCTACGGCCAGATCTCCTACCTGAAGGCGGGCCTGTTCTACGCCGATCACGTCACGGCCGTCAGCCCGACTTATGCGCATGAAATCACGCGTCCAGAGTTTGGCTACGGCATGGAGGCGCTGCTGGAGCAGCGGCTGCGTGAAGGGCGTCTGAGCGGCATCCTGAACGGTGTCGATCCCGGTATCTGGGATCCGGCGCACGATTTGCTGCTCAGCGCGCGCTACAACCGCGACACGCTGGAAGCGAAGGCTGAGAATAAACGTCAGCTACAGATCGCGATGGGGCTGAAGGTCGATGACAGCGTGCCGGTGTTTGCGGTGATCAGTCGCCTGACGCGGCAGAAAGGGCTGGATCTGGTGCTGGAAGCGCTGCCTGGCCTGCTGGCGCAGGGCGGCCAGCTGGTACTGCTGGGGCAGGGGGACGCTGAGCTGCAACAGGGCTTCCTGGCCGCGGCGGCAGAGCATCCCGGCAGCGTCGGCGTGCAGATTGGCTACCATGAGGCTTTCTCGCACCGCATTGTCGGTGGCGCGGACGTCATTATGGTGCCGAGCCGCTTCGAACCCTGCGGTCTGACGCAGCTCTACGGCCTGAAATATGGCACCCTGCCGCTGGTGCGGCGTACGGGCGGCCTTGCCGATACGGTTAACGACAGTTCGCTGGAAAACCTTGCCGACGGCATCGCCAGCGGGTTCAGCTTTGAAGACAGCAACGCCTGGTCGCTGTTACGGGCGATTCGACGTGCTTTTGTATTGTGGTCCCGCCCTTCTCTGTGGCGTTACGTTCAGCGACAGGCGATGGGGATGGATTTTAGTTGGCAAGTGGCCGCGCAGGCTTACCGCGATCTTTACCAACGTTTGCTGTAACGAGAGACTGGGATAACTGATATGAATGCTCCTTTCAACTATACGTCGCCGACACTGACGGTCGAAGCGTTGAAACACTCGATTGCCTATAAGCTGATGTTCACCATCGGTAAAGATCCTTCTGTGGCGAACCAGCATGACTGGCTCAACGCCTCGCTGCTGGCGGTGCGCGACCGTATGGTGGAGCGCTGGTTGCGCTCCAGCCGCGCGCAGCTTTCGCAGGATGTACGTCAGGTTTACTACCTGTCGATGGAGTTTCTGCTGGGCCGGACGTTAGGCAACGCGTTGATGGCAATGGGCATTTATGACGATCTCAATCAGGCGCTGGATGAGATGGGCCTGAACCTTGCCGATCTGATGGAAGAAGAGAACGATCCCGGCCTCGGCAACGGCGGCCTCGGACGGTTAGCCGCCTGTTTTCTCGACTCGCTCGCCACGCTGGGCCTGCCGGGACGCGGCTACGGCATTCGTTACGATTACGGTATGTTCAGACAGAACATTATCGACGGCGAGCAAAAAGAGTCGCCCGATTACTGGCTGGAATATGGCAACCCGTGGGAATTCCAGCGCTATAACACGCGCTACAAAGTGCGTTTCGGTGGCCGCATCCAGCATGAAGGAGCGAAAGTCCGCTGGCTGGAGACCGAGGAGATTGTCGCCATGGCGTACGATCAAATCATCCCCGGCTTCGATACCGACGCCACCAATACGCTGCGCCTGTGGGGCGCGCAGGCGAGCAACGAAATCAATCTCGGCAAGTTTAACGAGGGCGATTACTTTGCGGCGGTTGAAGATAAAAACCACTCGGAAAACGTCTCGCGCGTGCTCTATCCCGACGATTCCACCTATTCAGGCCGGGAGCTGCGTCTGCGTCAGGAGTATTTCCTGGTTTCCGCCACGGTGCAGGATATTCTTAACCGCCACTGGCAGATGCATAAAACCTGGGACAACCTGGCGGATAAAATCGCCATCCACCTTAACGATACCCACCCGGTGCTGGCGATCCCGGAACTGATGCGTCTGTTGATCGACGACCATAAGTTTACCTGGGACGATGCGTTTGAAGTGACCTGCCAGGTCTTCTCTTACACCAACCACACGCTGATGAGCGAGGCGCTGGAAACCTGGCCGGTAGAGATGATTGGCAAGATCCTGCCGCGCCATCTCGGCATTATTTTCGAGATTAACGACTACTTCCTGAAGACGATTCAGGAGTACTACCCGGATGACTGGGATCTGCTGTCGCGCATCTCGATCATTGATGAAAACAATGGACGTCGTATTCGTATGGCGTGGCTGGCGGTGGTGGTGAGCCATAAGGTCAACGGCGTTTCCGAACTGCACTCTAACCTGATGGTGCAGTCGCTGTTCGCTGACTTTGCTCGTCTGTTCCCGGGCCGCTTCTGCAACAAAACCAACGGCGTTACGCCGCGCCGCTGGCTGGCGCTGGCTAACCCCGCACTGTCAGAACTGCTGGACGAAGAGATTGGCCGCACCTGGCGTACCGATCTCAGCCAGCTCGCCGAGCTGAACCAGAAAATCGACTATCCGGCGTTTATCGAAAAAGTGGCCGACGCCAAGTTCGATAACAAGCGTCGTCTGGCGGACTGGGTGGCAAAAAACATGGACGTGGTGCTCGATCCTAACGCGCTGTTCGACGTGCAGATCAAGCGTATCCACGAATATAAACGTCAGCTGTTGAACGTGCTGCACGTTATTACCCGCTATAACCGCATCAAGGCCGATCCCACCGCCGACTGGGTGCCGCGCGTTAATATCTTTGCAGGCAAGGCGGCTTCGGCCTACTACACGGCCAAACATATCATTCATCTGATCAATGATGTGGCGAGCGTGATCAACAACGATCCGCAGGTGAAGAACAAGCTGAAGGTGGTGTTTATTCCCAACTACAGCGTTAGCCTGGCGCAGATCATTATTCCGGCGGCGGATCTCTCTGAGCAGATTTCGACGGCAGGCACCGAGGCATCGGGCACCAGCAATATGAAATTCGCGCTTAACGGCGCGCTGACCATAGGGACGCTGGACGGCGCGAATGTCGAGATGCTTGAGCACATCGGCGAGGAGAATATCTTTATTTTCGGCAACACCACGCCGCAGGTCGAAGCATTGCGCACTGGCGGCTATAACCCGCGTAAATATTATGAAGAGGATGCCGAGCTGCATCAGGTATTGACGCAGATCGCTTCCGGCGTATTCAGCCCGCAGGAGCCAGGCCGCTACCGCAACCTGTTTGATTCGCTGGTGAACTTCGGCGATCACTATCAGCTACTGGCGGATTACCGCAGCTATGTGGATACGCAGGATAAGGTGGATGAGCTTTATCGCAAACCGGAAGAGTGGCAGCGCCGCGCCGCGCTGAATATCGCCAATATGGGGTATTTCTCCTCTGACCGCACCATTCAGGAGTATGCGGATGAGATCTGGCATATCAAGCCGGTGAGGCTGTAGTTATCGAGCGGGCGAAGCCCGCTCGCTTATCTTCTGTCGCGCTGGTCTTCTTTCAGTTTTTCATCGTGCTCGACAGCGTTGATTGCTCAATTGCGCCTTACCGACAATACCGGATGAAGTAGATGTTTTTCGGCGACGCTGTGGAAGCAATACCACTCTGCATTCCATATTTTACTTTGCCGTAGCCCCGATGAAGTGTTGCCGAAGGAACGGTCCGGTCACTGATTCCGGGGCGTCGAGCATGGTTGCAGGTAAGCCCTGGAAAATGATCCTTCCTCCTTGTTTGCCCGCCCCGGGTCCCATTTCTATCAACCAGTCTGCATAGGCTATGACGTCTAGATTGTGTTCAACCACGATGACGGTACAACCTCGCTGAGTAAGGTCATCAAAAATTGCAAGCAGCCGCTCTACATCAGACATATGCAGACCAGAAGTCGGCTCGTCAAAGACATAAAGGCTACCTTCTGCGGCCAGGCTGGAGGCCAGTTTTAAACGCTGGCGCTCGCCGCCAGAAAGCGTATTCAAGCGTTGTCCCAGTGATAAGTAACCTAATCCAACTTTGGCGAGTCGAAGCAATGGTTCAATAACGAGCTGGCAGGAATGAAAATATTTCAGTGCTTGTTCCACGGATAAGGCCAAAACATGAGCAATATTACAGCCCATCCATGTGATGGCGCGTGCCGTATGGTTGAACCCCGTAGCGCCGCAGGCATCACAAGGTGTTTCCACGCTGTCCATAAAAGCCAGATCGGTCAGAATTGATCCCAGGCCCTTGCAGATCGGACATGCACCTTGAGCATTACTACTGAACAGGCTTGCGGGCTGACCACTGGACTTCGCGAAACACGCGCGAATCTCGTCAAGTACGCCAATGTAGGTTGCAACCGACGAGCGCCGCGTTCCCCCTAAACTTTTCTGGTCAATCAGGACGGCATGGGGGTAATAACGGGGCAAAAGGCGGTTGACGAGCGTGCTTTTGCCAGAACCGGCGACGCCGGTCACCACGGTCAGTACGCCTGTAGGTATAGAAACGTTAACATCGTGCAGATTATGCAATGAAAGACCATGCAGTGCGATCTGTCCCGTCGCAGCGCGCGGTTTATGTTTCATAAGTGCGGCGCCCTGCCGCATGTAACGTCCTGTCAATGTGTTGGCCTGCCGTAAACCTGTGACATTGCCCTGGTACACAATATGGCCGCCCTCTTTCCCGGCGCCAGGCCCCATGTCTATTACATGATCGGCAATAGCTATGATGTCTGGGTCGTGTTCCACCACCAGGACAGTATTGCCCTTGTCACGCAGGCTGCGTAGCAAAACGCTGAGTTGATGGACGTCGCGCGGATGCAGCCCTGCGCTGGGCTCATCAAAGATGTAAGCTATGTCAGTGAGACTGCTACCAAGATGGCGAACCATCTTCACCCGCTGGGATTCCCCACCTGACAAGCTGGCAGTTTCCCGGCTCAGGTCCAGGTAGTCCAGGCCAATGGCACACATCTGTTCCAGCCTTTCGATGATGGCGGACACTACCGGGGCGACAGGTTTGTCATTGATTGTGCGAATAAAAGCTAACAGGTCGGAAATTTGCAGGCTGGCGCAATCCGCGATGGAATTACCGTTGATTTTGCAGGACAGAATGGTCGGATTAAGCCGCGCACCACTACACGCCGGGCACTGCTGCCGTGTGATGACGCGGGCGAGTCCTTCTCGCTCGGCCTGAGTCAGCCGGCTGGGTTCATGTTCCAGATAGGCGCGCCGAAAGCGCGGAACTATGCCCTGATATCGCGCTGACGACGGCCATCCAGGCAACGGATTGCTCACGACAAGATCGTCAGCGTACAGGAGTGTTTGTTGTTCCGCTGGGGTGTAATCGGCCAGCGGCTTATCACAGTCGAACATGCCGGAGCAGGCATATCGCTTCCAGCGGAACGTGCCGGGGGCAAACGTGGGGAACTTGATTGCTCCTTGATTCAAAGACTTGCTGCGATCGAGCAGGAGGTCAAGGTCAAGCTCGTTCACCGTACCCAGTCCTTGGCAGGTAGGGCACATTCCTTGCGGATGATTGGACGAGAATACATTTGCATAGCCCACGAATGGCTGGCCAAGGCGTGAGAACAGCAGCCTCAGCAATGGCTGAATGTCGGTAGCTGTGCCTATTGTTGAACGCGCATTGCCGCCCAGCGGCTTTTGATCGACTACGATGGATGCTGGTAGATTGTGTATGGCATCGGCCAGTGGCTGACCATAATGCGGCAGTCGGTGACGGACGAAAGCGCTGTGGCTCTCGTTGAGCTGGCGTTGGGATTCAGCTGCGATCGTGTCGAACACTAGCGAAGATTTGCCTGAACCGGACACGCCGGTGAATACTGTGATGCAGTGTTTAGGAATGTATAGGGTAACGCTGCACAGATTGTTATTGCGTGCGCCAATGATCTCGATATCTCGGTACGGAGCAGTCACGGAATTTATCGGCCTCCTTGTTCCTCATTACCATCATGAGTCAATACAGCGCTGACTTTCTCGCATAGCTCTGAAAACAAAGCCTGTTCACCAGGCGTCAATATGGCCATGACACATTGTGCCGCGTCGCGTCTACCTGTTGCGGCACGCATGAGAAAATCACGACCTGACCTTGTCAGCGCAGTGATCTGCTCGCGGCGATCCTCTTCTCCCTGCATTTGCTCCACCAGCCCGAGCTCTTTGAGCACACGAAGAGACTTAGACATGCCAGTACGTGTGGCACTCAGTTTTTCGCCTAGCTGTGAAGGCGTCGCAGGTCCTTGCAACCGCAAAAACTCCAGGATGTCGTATTGGGGCCAGCTCACACTTTCGGGCGTATAGCGGGCGCGCCGCGCAATGAGCGTGCATTGCAGGTGCGAGAGCGCATTTTCCAGAGCGCTGGGTTCGTCGTCGGCTTGAATAATGGATGCGGGTTTCAAAAAAAGGTTTCCTTTATGCAACTTTAATTTGCATTTTATCAGGATAAATTATCAATATGGTTTCATTTTTTCAACTATATGATCAGCTGCGCTTTCAAAAAGTTTCCCGAAAGATTCTGCCTGCCGCGGTGCACCGTCCCGGTAACTTATCGCCATGGTTACTGATCAAACACTCTTTGCCATGGCAGCAGCCGGAACGGCATGATGAGGAGAACGAGCCGGCGGTCAACATAGACGGCCTTGTATTGCTTCAACGTGGGTTTGTGACGCTTACTGGTTTGGGTGCGGTGCTGGAGCATAAGCACATGGCAGCCAGTCGGGGGGTTGCATAGAAAGCCGAGCACTATGATATCGCTAAGCCCGACGGTCTGCGCCAGAGCTTTGCCACATCGACTGTTGGTCCGGTGAGTCTGATTTTTCTATAACGATATTCTGTACATCCAGGTTTCCGGAAGTTTTACGGGAGGCGCGCGAGTAAAGGCTGGGGTGGATTCTGGCAAGCATCAATATATGCTTAACCCGATTAATCTATTAATAGATTGATATTTACTGACTTATTTATAGTTTAGTGGAATGTCGAGTCGAAGATATTTTGAAATAAAAACGGGGCCGAAGCCCCGTTTTTTCTTTAACTTGCCAGCGACAGGCTGGGTTTCTGGCTATGCATCGCCAGCCATTCCGCCACGCGCGCCTGCTGGGCTTCAGTCAGCCACATTCCTTGCTTGGTACGACGCCAGATAGCGTCATCCAGTTCGCGCACCCATTCGTTCTGCACCAGATAGCGCAGCTCGGCTTCATAGAAATCATGGCCGAAGTTCTCGCCCAGATCCTCAAGACGCGTCGCGCCTTCGAGCAGCGTTTCGGTGTTGCTGCCGTAAGTACGGGCGTAGTGACGCGCCATGCCTTCGGTGATAAACGGATAACGACGACGCAGGCTGGCGGCGTAATCTTCGCGACTACCGGCGATATCGCCGCCCGGCAGCACGCAGTTTTTCGTCCATGCCGGGCCGGCGTTCGGGAAATACTTCGTCAGTTTTTCCAGCGCATGCTCCGCCAGCTTACGATAGGTGGTCAGCTTGCCGCCAAATACCGACAGCAGCGGCGCCTGGCCATTATCGTCGCGCACGTCCAGCGTATAGTCGCGGGTAATTGCCTGCGGCGAATCAGATTCGTCGTCGCACAGCGGACGCACGCCGGAGTAGGTCCAGACTACGTCGTTACGCGCCAGCTGTTTCTTAAAGTGGCTGTTGTAAATCTTGAGCAGGTAGTCGATCTCGCTCTCTTCGATTTTGACGTTTTTCGGATCGCCTTTGTACTCCACGTCGGTGGTGCCGATGATGGAGAAATCATCCATCCACGGGATCACAAACACGATACGGTTATCTTCGTTCTGCAGAATGTAAGACTGCTTCTCGTTGTGAACGCGCGGCACCACGATGTGGCTGCCTTTGATCAAACGGATGCCGTAAGGCGATTTCAGCTTCAGGCCGTCATCGAAGAACTGCTTAACCCACGGGCCAGCTGCATTGACCAGCGCTTTTGAACGCCAGCTATAGGTTTTGCCGCTGTCGACATCTTCAGCTTCCACCGTCCACAGGCCGTTTTCGCGCCAGGCGCGCGTAACGCGGGTGCGGGTACGTACTTCGCCGCCGCGCTTAACCACTTCCTGCGCGTTCAGCACTACCAGGCGCGCATCGTCTACCCAGCAGTCGGAATATTCGAAACCGCGCGTGATTTCAGGCTTGAGGGCCGAATCCGCGCCAAAACGCAGGCTCTTACTGCCTGGCAGGCTGGTGCGTTTGCCAAGGTGGTCGTATAAAAACAGGCCGGTGCGGATCATCCACGCCGGACGCAGATGCGGACGGTGCGGCAGACGGAAGCGCATCGGGAAGGCGATATGCGGCGCCATTTTCAACAGGACTTCGCGTTCAGCCAGCGCTTCGCTGACCAGACGGAATTCATAGTGCTCAAGGTAGCGCAGGCCGCCGTGAATCAGCTTGGAACTGGCGGAAGAGGTCGCGCAAGCCAGGTCCCGCGCCTCCAGCATCAGCACTGACAGGCCGCGTCCTGCAGCGTCCGCTGCAATACCGGCACCGTTGATGCCGCCGCCGATCACGATCAGGTCTTTGGTTTCCACGTCATCTCCTCCGATGTTCGGAATAGTTCATTAATGTTCGTTTTCGAGCATAATCATAATCGCAAACCAACATTGATGCCAGTGTTTAACGCGGTAAAAACATTTTAGCGTGATATAGCTAACATTCTTGCTGAGAAATAAATACATACCCGGACGCTTTGTCAGGTTATTGAGGCTGCTTATCAGGTTACACTAGGCGGTAATTGTGTCGTCCTAACGAGAGAATTATGGAAACCTTCGAATGTATTAACGTTCAGCAGGCCAGCGAGCATCTGGCGCAAGGCGCGCTGCTGGTCGATATTCGCGATCCGCAGAGCTTTGCGCTCGGCCATGCGGAAAACGCGCAGCACCTGAGCAACGGCAACCTAAATGAGTTCCTCTCCAGCGCCAGCCGCGAGCTGCCGGTACTGGTGATGTGCTACCACGGCAACAGCAGCAAAGGGGCCGCGCAGTATCTGCTGAGTCAGGGTTTCAGCGCAGCCTACAGCATTGATGGCGGTTTCGACGCCTGGCGCGCCGCGTTCCCGGATCAGGTTGTCGACGGCGGCCTGTGAGCCGCGCCCGAAGTACAAGGAGAGTGATTAATGGTGCGCATTACGCAGTTTAATAACCCGCGCATGGCGCAGGCGTTTGTCGACTATATGGCGACGCGCGGCGTCACGCTGCGAATCGAACATGACGGCCATTACGTCATCCTGCTTGATGATGAGAGCCAGCTTGAAATGGTCGAAAACGAACTTCAGCAGTTCGTTCGTCAGCCTGACCATCCGCGCTATCAGGCCGCAAGCTGGCATACCGGCAATACGAAAAGCGGCCTGCGCTATGAGCGCAGCAACTTATGGGCGAATATTCGCGATCGTGCCGGGCCGCTCACCATGACTATTCTTTTTGCCTGCGTCGCGGTGTTTATTCTGATGCAGATTTTTGGCGATCAGACGGTGCTGCTGTGGCTGAGCTGGCCAGACGGGCCGGGGCAATATATTCAGGTATGGCGCTGGTTCAGCCATGCGCTGCTGCATTTCTCGCTGCTGCATATCCTTTTCAACCTGATGTGGTGGTGGTATCTCGGCGGCGCGGTGGAGAAACGGCTCGGCAGCGGCAAGCTGTTTGTCATTATGCTGATCTCGGCGCTGCTGAGCGGCTTTGTGCAGGCGAAATTTAGCGGTATCTGGTTCGGCGGTTTGTCGGGCGTGGTTTACGCGCTGATGGGCTACTGCTGGCTGCGCGGCGAGCGCGACCCCGAAAGCGGCGTCTATCTGGAACGCGGACTGATTGGTTTCGCTATTGTATGGCTGGTGATCGGCTGGTATGGCGCGTTCGGGCTCGCCATTGCCAACGGCGCCCATGTCGCCGGTCTGCTGGTCGGGCTGGCGATGGCGTTTGTCGATACCCGGGCAGTACGGCGTCGTTAGCGCCGGATAAAAGAAGAAAACAGGAGAGTAATGTGAAGCAGACGCAACGTCATGACGCCATTATCGATCTGGTCCGGCGTCAGGGATATGTCAGTACCGAAGAGCTGGTAGAACATTTTGAAGTAAGCCCGCAGACCATCCGTCGCGACCTTAACGACCTCGCCGATCAAAATAAAATTCAGCGCCACCACGGCGGCGCGGCACTGCCTTCCAGCTCTGAAAATACCGCCTGGCAGGAGCGTAAGATGATGTGGTCGGCGGAGAAAGCGCGTATCGCCGAGCGCGTCGCCAGCGAAATTCCCGACGGCGCGACGCTGTTTATTGATATCGGCACCACGCCGGAAGCGGTGGCCTATGCGCTGCTTAACCATAAAAACCTGCGCGTGGTAACCAACAATATCAACGTGGCGACGCTGCTGATGTGTAAGCCCGATTTTCGGCTGATTATCGCAGGTGGCGAAGTGCGTACGCGCGACGGCGGCATTATGGGCGAGGCGACGCTCGACTTTATCTCTCAGTTCCGCCTCGATTACGGCATCCTCGGCATTAGCGGCATCGATATGGATGGCTCGCTGCTGGAGTTTGACTACCACGAGGTGCGCACCAAACGCGCCATTATCGAGAATTCCCGCTGTGTGATGCTGGTGGTCGACCATTCGAAATTTGGCCGCAACGCCATGGTAAACCTGGGCAATATGGGGCTAATCGATCAGCTTTACACTGATAAGCAGCCGCCTGCCAGCATCATGAAGGTGATTGAGCAGCACGAGGTGCAGCTCGAACTCTGCTAATTCCGCGGTCGCGAGCGGCAGCGCCCTTGCAAAGCGCAAAAGCGCGCGCTGCCGCATAAAAGACGCACCTCATCCCTGAGGTGTGTCCGTTGCTTTTTTACTCCTCCGCCGCTCAGGCTGGCGTTTTTCTTTGTTTCCTGTCGATTTTTTCCCCAGCGCCGTCTTTACTTAATGCTCTGTTTGCCTGCGCGCCGAAAAGGTATGCCGCAGATATTCATTACATCGCAACTCAATGGCTTTGGATCGAAACGCTAAGGGGAGAGCATGAAAGAGAGCGCACTGGATCGCGCGGCAGTAGCCGCCGGAATTTCTCTGACCTATACCAACGCCAAAGGCGAGCCGGAAGCCATCAGCGACGAAACCAAAACGGCGCTGCTGGCGGTGATGGGCGATGCCAGAAAAGAGAAGGGCGCGCCGCTGCCGCCGGTGCAGGTGTTTAGCGGCGGGGCCGCGCGGCAGCTTAACCCGGAAGGGCGCGGCCTCTATCAGTGGCGGCTGCGCAGCGAGAAGGGCCGCGAGTTTAGCGGCGAACTTCAGGCGGGCGCGCCTTTTATGCTGCCGTCACCGCTCGGTCACGGCTACCACCAGCTGACGCTGAGCAAAGGCAAGCAGCAGTGGCAGACGCGCATTATCCTGACGCCACGCCGCTGCTGGCTGCCGGAACCGCTGCGCAACGGCGAGAAACGCTGGGGCGCGCTGGTGCAACTTTATACCGTACGCTCTGCCGATAACTGGGGCATCGGCGATTTTGGCGATTTGCAGCAGCTTCTGGAGCAGGTTGCGCGTCAGGGCGGCGATTTCGTCGGGCTCAATCCGCTGCACGCGCTCTATCCCGCCACGCCAGATTTCGCCAGCCCCTACAGCCCCTCTTCCCGACGCTGGCTCAATATTATCTATATCAGCGTGGCGCAGCTGGAGGACTTCCAGCAGAGCGCGGCGGCGCAGAAGTGGTGGAAGACGGCAAAAACCCAGCGCGCGCTGGCGAAAGCGCGCGATAGCGAGTTCGTCGACTACGCGGCGGTGATGGCGCTGAAGCTCGCCGCGCTGCGTCACGCCTGGGCGCAGTTCAGCCTGCGCGCCGATGATGACGCGCAGCGGCAGGCGTTTGCAGATTTCGTGCGCGACGGCGGCGACAGCCTGCGTTATCAGGCGGCCTACGACGGCCTGCAGGCGGAACGGCGCAGCGAAGATGCGCAGGCCTGGGGCTGGCCCGCCTGGCCGGAAAGCTGGCGCAACAGCCAGTCGCCCGACGTGCAGCGCTGGTGCGAGGCGCATGAAGATGAGATCGCTTTCTGGCAGTGGCTGCAGTGGCTGGCGCAAACCCAGTTTGCTCAGTGCTGGGCGCGCAGCCAGGCGCTGAAGATGACGGTGGGGCTGTATCGCGACCTGGCGGTGGGCGTGGCGGAAGGCAGCGCGGAAACCTGGCACGATCCCGAGCTCTACCGGCTGGAGGCCTCGGTCGGCGCGCCGCCGGATCGCCTCGGGCCGCTGGGGCAAAACTGGGGATTGCCGCCGATGGATCCGCACGTAATGCGTGCGCGCGGCTATCAGCCCTTTATCGACATGCTGCGCGCCAATATGCGCGACTGCGGCGCGCTGCGCATCGATCACGTTATGGCGCTGTTGCGGCTGTGGTGGGTACCTAAAGGGGAAAACGCCGATAAAGGCGCCTACGTCAGCTATCCGGTGCAGGATCTGCTGGGCATTCTGGCGCTGGAGAGTCAGCGCCACCGCTGCATGGTGATTGGCGAGGATCTCGGTACGGTTCCGCCGGAAATCGTCGGCCTGCTGCGCGCCAGCGGCGTTTTTTCCTGGAAGGTGATGTGGTTTGAACAGCAGCGCGACGGCAGCTATCGTCTGCCCGGCGACTATCCACGTCAGTCAATCGCCAGCGCCAGCACCCACGATCTGCCGACCCTGAGCGGCTTCTGGAGCGCAGGCGATTTCGCGCTGGGGGAAAAGCTGAAGCTTTATCCCGGCAAAGAGGTGTTGCAGTCGCTGCACGAGCAACGGGCGAAGCAGAAGCAGGCGCTGCTGGATGCGCTGCATAAAGCGGGCGCGATGCCGGCACGCAGCGCGCGTCAGGCCGATAAGCTGGAGATGACGCCTGCGCTTAACCTGGCGATGCATAAATTTCTGGCGGCAACCGGCAGCGCGCTGCTGGGCCTGCAGCCAGAGGACTGGATAGGCATGACTACGCCGGTCAACGTGCCAGGCACCGTTGATCAATACCCCAACTGGCGACGTAAGCTGGCGCAGCCGCTGGAGACAATCTTTACGGATAAAGGGGTAACAAAGCTGTTGAAGGCGGTAAGTCAGACGCGAAAAGGCGAGTAGCGGAGAGCGCGCGACAGTCAACGACCGTCGCGCGCAGATATTAATAGTAGGAGTGTTCGCCGCGCTGGTGCTCGGTGAGATCGCGGACGCCTTTCAGCTCCGGGAAAGCGGCCAGCAGCTCTTTTTCGATGCCATCTTTCAGGGTGACGTCGATCATGGAGCAGCCGTTACAGCCGCCGCCGAACTGCAGAATGGCGAAGCCATCTTCGGTGATCTCCATCAGCGACACGCGGCCGCCGTGACCAGCCAGCTGCGGGTTGATCTGCGCCTGCAGCAGATACTCAACGCGCTCCGTCAGCGGCGCGTCATCAGAGACCTTGCGCATTTTGGCGTTTGGCGCTTTCAGCGTCAGCTGTGAACCGAGGTTATCAGTAACGAAGTCGATTTCGGCGTCTTCCAGATAAGGCGCGCTCAGCTCGTCAACGTAGGCTGAGAGCTTCTCGAACTTCAGTTCCGTATCGGTCGCTTCTACCGCATCAGGCGGGCAGTAAGAGACGCCACACTCGGCGGTTGGCGTACCCGGGTTAATGACGAATACGCGAATCTGGGTGCCATCTTCCTGTTTTGACAGCAGTTTAGCGAAGTGCTCTTGGGCAGAGTCTGTAATTCGGATCATGGCAATTGCTCAATAGTTGACTAATTTAGTTGGTTATAATACGCCCATCACCGACGCTCTACAAGGTACGGCACAGGCACCAGATTTGTACGCTGGCCGCGCCCTGCGCCAGCAAAATGCGGCTGATCTCTCCTACGGTATTACCCGTTGTCACCACATCGTCTATCAGAGCGATATGGCGTCCGCGGACGGCGATTTCAAGCTGGAAAGCGCCGCGTACGTTGCGACGGCGCTGCGATGCGCTGAGCCGGTGCTGCAGCGCGCCGCGCCGCCTGCGACGCACGCCTTCCTGAAACTCGCAGCCGAGCCAGCGCGCCAGCGGTTGCGCCAGCAGCGCCGCCTGATTGTAGCCGCGTCGCCAGGCGCGCATCTTATGCAGCGGCACGCACAGCAGCAAATCCGGTCGCCTTAGCCCGCGCGTGCGGTGAGCCTCTAGCCAGCTTAGCAAAAGCAGACGCGCCAGCATCACCCTGAGTGCGGTTATGCGGTAAAACTTCAGCTGACGCACCCAGCGACTTAGCGGCGGCTGATAGCCGCTGACGCAGACCAGTGCCTGCCAGGGTGGCGGCGAGCGCAGGCAGCGCCCACAGACAATGCGGGAGGAACCGGCGGGCAACCCGCAGCGCGGGCAGAGAAGCGGCAATGGCGGCAAAGTGCTCAGGCAGACGCTGCAAAGTCCGTGGGCGGCGACGCGCAGCGGCAGTCGGCATAGCCAACAGAGGGCTGGCATTGGTAGCATAGCGGCCTCCTTAATGTTTTACGGGATAGTAACTGATGACTTCGCTTTACTGGCACACCTGCGGAGAAGGGAATAGCGATCTTGTGCTGCTTCACGGATGGGGACTGAACGCAGAGGTGTGGCAGAGCATCGTGCCGCGGCTCAGCCCGCATTTTCGTCTGCACCTGGTCGATCTGCCGGGCTATGGCCGCAGCGCATCCGACGTCGCGCTTTCGCTGACGGAGATGGCGCAACAGCTGCTGCCGCACTTGCCGCCGCGCGCGCTGCTGCTGGGCTGGTCGCTGGGCGGGCTGGTGGCGACCGAGCTGGCGCTGCGCGCGCCGCAGCAGGTAGCGGGATTGATCAGCGTCGCCTCCTCGCCCTGTTTTACCGCAGGTGAGGAGTGGCCGGGCATTAAGCCGGAAACGTTAGCGACCTTCCGTTCGCAGCTTAACAGCGACTTTCAGCGCACCGTCGAGCGCTTCCTGGCGTTACAAACTCTGGGTACTGACAGCGCCCGGCAGGACGCAAGGCGGTTAAAAGAGGTGGTGCTGGCGCAGCCGATGCCGTCGGTGGCGGTGCTGGATGGCGGGCTGGCGATCCTGCGCGATGTCGATTTACGCGACCAGCTGCCGCGCATCGGGATGCCGTTTTTACGCCTGTATGGCGCGCTGGATGGACTGGTGCCGCGTCGTATCGCAGCGCTGCTCGACGCCGCGCTGCCTGCTTCGCCTTCCGTGGTGATGGAGAAAGCCGCGCACGCGCCCTTTATTTCGCACCCTGAGGCCTTCTGCCAGCATATTCTTGATTTCAGTCAGAAGTTTGGCGGTTAAAACAGAGCCAGAGCTGGAAATTTCCTCACCAGCTGTAATACTTTGTAAGTAGGCATGGTCGCTTTTATGATGTGAATTGTCCAGGGAGAGGATAATGCCGTTCCATCTCGCCTGACGCATCCGGCGTCTGCTTACATCTCGCATAACGGAAATGAATGAGGGGTATTGTAATGAAGGTGATGAAATGGGTTGTGGCTTCAGTGGTAATGGGCGCAGTGTCGTTTTCGGCGCTTGCGGCTAAGGAAGTAACCAAAGAAGAAGTGAAAAAAATGAAGCTGGAGAAAATCGGTACGGTGAATACCACGGCGGAAACCACTTCGCCAATGGACGCCAAACGCGAACTCTCCAAAATGGCTGATGAAAAAGGCGGCAAATACTACCGGGTGATCGCGGGCCGTGAACACGGCAAATTCAGCGCCACCGCGGATGTTTACAAATAATTAGCTACGTAACCAGACAAACTGCCAGGCATCCAGCGTAATTTGCTGGGTGCCATCAACTCTCTCCTCTGTTATCACGTCCTGAAAAAGCCGCGCCTCCGGCAGCGTTGCCTTAACCGTTTTCCCGCTCAGATTGAACACGCACAGCAGGCCGTTATCCGTCTGCTGCGGCCCATGACGGCGCAGCACCAGTAGCGCATTGTCGCTGTCGTAGAGCGTCATCGGGTTATCGGGATGAAAGGCGGCCTGGCGCGTGCGCAGCTGAATCAGCTGACTGAGGCGGGTATAAATGGCGTGACGCAGCCCGTCTCCGTCCGCCAGCGCCGCCTCGATCGTTTTTAAGTCAAATTTTTGCCGGTTAATGGCGCGGTTGTGGCCTGCGGCTTTGACGCCTTCATAGTCGTTGCGCGAACCCAGAATACTCTGGACATAGATGGCGGGCACGCCGGGGAATGACAGCAGAATAGCGTGCGCCAGCAGAAAGCGTCGCAGGCGCGTATCGTCGTCGTCGTCCTGATGATTGAGCGCGTCGAGATAGGTAACGTTAATCTCATAAGGGCTGGTGGTGCCGTCCGGGTTGTTTTTATAGGAGACCAGCGCCCCTTCCAGCGCCAGATCGCGCACCAGCGCCACAATTTCCGCCTCAGAGAGAATGCCGCGCGCCGGGTTAAGCCCGATGCCGTCGTGCGAGGCGAGAAAATTAAAGAAAGTCGTGCCGCCCTTGCCTGGCTCAAGCGCGCCGGCCCACTGACGCAGCGCGCGCCCTGAACCCGAATGGATAGCGTGCAGCACCAGCGGCGGCAGGGAAAACTGGTAAACCATCTGCGCTTCGTCATGGCCGTCGCCGAAGTAGCTGACGTTATCTTTATGCGGCACGTTGGTTTCGGTGATGATCACCGTACCGGGCGCGACCGTATCGGCAATAGCGCGGAACAGCTTAACCAGCAGATGGGTTTTTTCCAGATGGATGCAGCGCGTGCCGGGGGTTTTCCACATATAGCCGACGGCGTCGAGACGCACATAGTCCGCGCCTTTTTGCAGGTAGTCGAGCAGCACCCCCACCATGCGGATCAGCACCTCTGGATTGCCGAAATTAAGATCGATCTGATCGGCGCTGAAAGTCGTCCAGATAAAGCGCATCTCGCCGTTCGCCATCTCGAAGGGCGTCAGCAGCGGCGAGGTGCGCGGCCGCGTTACGCCGCTGAGATCGGTGGCGGGTGGCATGCTGATAAAGAAATCGTCCCAGCCGGGGTCGAGCGCCAGGTAGTGTTTGAACCAGGCGCTGTGCGCGGACATATGGTTGCAGACAAAATCGAACATCAGGCGCGTTTCCTGATGCAGCCGGGCGACATCGGGCCAGTCGCCGCACAAGGGGTTGACCTGATGGTAATCGATGACGGAAAAGCCGTCGTCGGACGAATAGGGGAAAAAGGGCAGCAGATGAACCAGAGGAAAGGTGGACTGCAAATGCTGCTGATAGAAGCGGGAAAAAGTTTGCAGCGTCGGGACATCCGCCTCGCGAAACTGATCCGCGTAGGTAATCAGCACGACATCCTGCTCGTCCCAGTGCGCTTTGCGCGGCAGCTTAATCGCATCGCGCGCGGCGGCGATCTGCCGCAGCAGGCGCTCTCGCGCCGCCTGAGGAAAGGTGTCGGCATAAATTTTATCGAGCAGCGCTGTGATCGTTTCCATCGCGAATTGGGTGCCACGTCCCGGGTTGTTTTTTATGCAGGCGTGCTTTCAGCGTAGCGTTAAGAGAGGGATTTTCAACTTTACAGAGGAGGTTACGCGCGCCCGATGCAGAATAAGTCGGGCGCGCGCAGGGTTTAACGCTTTTTGCCGAAGGCCGCCGCCAGCGCATCACCCATCGCGCTGTTGCCTGCGGGCTGGCTGTTCTGGCGCGGCCGCGGCTTCGCGCCGCCAGCCGGACGTGCATTGTCGCGTGGCGCGCTGCGACCGTTGCCGCTGCTGCGCGCGTTGCTGTCGCCAGGCTGTTCATCCAGCCGCATCGTCAGCGCGATGCGCTTGCGTGGCAGGTCGACGTCCAGCACTTTCACCTTCACGATATCGCCCGCTTTCACCACCTGATGCGGATCTTCCACAAACTTGTCCGACAGCGAAGAGATATGCACCAGGCCATCCTGATGTACGCCGATATCGACAAAAGCGCCAAAGTTAGTGACGTTGGTCACCGCGCCTTCCAGCACCATGCCCGGCAGCAGATCGTTAAGGGTTTCGACCCCTTCGGCGAACTGCGCGGTTTTAAACTCAGGACGCGGGTCGCGGCCCGGTTTTTCCAGCTCTTTAATAATGTCGGTAACGGTCGGCAGGCCGAAGCGCTCGTCGGTAAAATCGACCGCCTTAACGTTGCGCAGGCTGGAGGGGTTGCCCATCAGGTCGTTGAGCGCCTGCTCGGTCGCCGCCAGGATGCGCTCCACAACCGGATAGGCTTCCGGGTGCACCGTTGAGGCGTCGAGCGGGTTGTCGCCATGGTTGATACGCAGGAAGCCCGCGCACTGTTCAAAGGCTTTCGGGCCGAGGCGGCTGACCTTAAGCAGCTGCTGACGGTTCTGGAAACGGCCGTTCTCGTCGCGCCAGCTGACAATGTTCTGCGCCATCATGCGCGTTAGTCCGGCGACGCGAGTCAGCAGCGGGACGGAGGCGGTATTAAGATCGACGCCGACCGCGTTCACGCAGTCTTCCACTACCGCGTCCAGCTTCTTCGCCAGCAGACTCTGGCTGACGTCATGCTGATACTGGCCGACGCCGATCGATTTCGGATCGATTTTCACCAGCTCCGCCAGCGGATCCTGCAGGCGTCGCGCGATAGAGACCGCGCCGCGCAGCGAGACGTCAAGATTCGGGAACTCCAGCGCCGCCAGTTCAGAAGCGGAATAGACGGAGGCGCCCGCTTCGCTGACGATCACTTTTTGCGCGGTGATATGCGGATACTGTTTCTGCACGTCGAGGAAGAAACGCTCCGTCTCGCGCGAGGCGGTGCCGTTGCCGATCGCTACCAGCTCAACCTGATGTTTCGCGCAGAGCGCGGCCACCACGGTCGCGGCTTTGGCTGCCTGGCCGGTATGCGGATAAATGGTATCGGTAGCGACCAGCTTGCCGGTGGCGTCCACCACGGCAACTTTTACGCCGGTGCGCAGGCCGGGATCGAGGCCCATGGTGGCGCGCATGCCCGCCGGTGCCGCCATCAGCAGATCGTGCAGGTTGCGGGCGAAGACGTTAATCGCTTCGTCTTCGGCGCGTTCGCGCACAGTGCCCATCAGCTCCGTCTCCAGGTGCAGCATCACTTTGATACGCCAGGTCCAGCTCACCACCGCCTTGCGCCAGCTGTCGGCCGGCGCGCCGTTAAGGCGCAGGTTAAGATGATCGGCGATCAGCGTTTCGCCGTAGCTTTCGCGCGGCGGCTCGTCGAACTGCGGATCGGCGTTCAGCGACAGCTGCAGCACGCCCTCGTTACGACCGCGCAGCATCGCCAGCGCGCGGTGCGACGGCACGCTGTTCAGCGCTTCGTGGTGATCGAAATAGTCGCGGAATTTGGCTCCTTCCTGCTCTTTGCCTTCGACTACGCGCGACACCAGATGCGCGTTTTTCCACAGGTAGTCGCGCACCTTTGCCAGCAGCGTGGCGTCTTCGGCGAAGCGCTCCATCAGGATATAGCGCGCGCCGTCCAGCGCGGCGCGCACGTCGGCAACGCCTTTGTCGGCATCGACATATTGTGCCGCCAGCTGTTCGGGATCCTGCGACGCATCCTGCCACAGCGTTTCGGCCAGCGGTTGCAGACCCGCTTCAATGGCGATCTGACCGCGGGTGCGGCGTTTAGGCTTATAAGGCAGGTAAAGGTCTTCGAGTTCGGTTTTACTGAGCGTGCCGTTAATGGCGCCGGCGAGTTCGTCAGTCAGTTTGCCCTGCTCGTCAATAGACTTCAGAATCGACTGGCGGCGCTCTTCCAGTTCGCGCAGGTAGCCGAGGCGCGTCTCCAGCTGGCGCAGTTGGGTGTCGTCCAGACCGCCGGTCACCTCTTTACGATAGCGTGCGATAAACGGCACGGTGTTCCCTTCGTCCAGCAGACGTACGGCGGCTTCAACTTGCTCCGCACGCGCCTGCAGCTCACTGGCAATAATGTGGCTGAGATCTTTCATCATCGATTCTGTCTTGCTTACAGGGTTGAAAAACAGGGGACAGTTATACGGACTGAAAAGTGAAATTGCCAGCGATGAGGGCGGCTTTCAGCGATATTCTGAATCAGGCGTCCGGGTAGGTAATTTCGTTGACATACCAGAGCGCCGGGCCCAGCGGCGTCTCTACCGTCACGGCGTCGCCCGGCTCTTTTTTCAGCAGCGCGCGCGCCATCGGCGAGTCGATTGAGATGTAGTCTTTCCGGCCGAAAATCTCGTCGTAGCCGACGATGCGAAAGCGTTTTACCTCGCCGTCGTCATTTTCTACTTCTACCCAGGCGCCAAAAAAGACTTTGCCATCCTGCTGCGGCGAATAGTCGACAATGCGCAGCGCCTCAAGGCTTTTTGTCAGATAACGTACGCGGCGATCGATTTCGCGCAGGCGTTTTTTGTTGTACTGGTAGTCGGCATTCTCGCTGCGATCGCCGAGGCTGGCAGCCCAGGTCACTTTTTTCGTGACTTCGGGGCGTTCTTCGCGCCAGAGATAGTCGAGTTCGGCTTTCAGCTTATTGAAGCCTTCACGGGTGATCAGTCGGGTTTTCATGCGTATCGACTCGGAAGCGGAAAAGCAGGCAGTGTAAAGCAAAGCAGGCGCGGCAAAAAAGAGTCGGGGAACAGGTTTTCAACAGTGAAAACCCTTTGTGTCGTTCCCCGGTGGCGAAAGGGGCAGGTACAAAAAGTTAAAACGGCTTAAATCGTTATTTTCCCGCCACGGTAGAGGTGGTGGTAGAAGAAGAGGTGCTCTTATCGCCGCCGCCTGCGGTCGCAAGCGCCACGCCGAGCAGCGCGGCGACAGCGCCGACGCCAATGGCGTTAGAGTTGCCCTGAGCGGTGGTCGAGGCCTGCGCGCCGGCAGCTTCGCCGGTAGCGGTCGCCGCCAGAGCAGGATTCAGACTAAGGGTGGCCAGCGCACCCAGCACTAACAACGTTTTTTTCATTATTGCTATCCCTGTAGTGAAGCGAGTGAAAGCAGTGTGGTGCAATTCACAGCAGGCGGAAAGATAGCTTTACTAATTGATTTAACGGGCTTTATTTTTGAATGGCCTGAACCCTGTCGGAAATAGCGTTAATCCGAGAGAAGCGTGCGGCAAGACGCGCAAAGGATGATATTTTATGCTGTCGCCCGACGAGGCCGCCCCGCATCGGCGTACGGAAAGAAAACGACGAATAGCGCCTAAGCCAAATTGAAAATTAACTCTTTGATCTGCAAGCGTGATTAAACGGCGGCTCAATTTTACGGCCGCAAATATCGAGAAAAAGCGGCTGACTTTCAGAATTGCCGTAAAGGCTGTGATCGCGGCAGAAATAAGTGATTTTACATTTAGCGCAGCGAGAAAATTAAAGATAAGCTCCTGTTTAATATGCTTTGTAACAATTTCGACTAGAATATAAACCATTAATGGCTGTCACAGGCAGACAAGTTTTTTTAACAATATCGTCTCAGGCAATGGCGCCTTTGGGAGTAGGAAATGCAAGAGAACTACAAAATTCTGGTCGTTGATGATGATATGCGTTTGCGTGCGCTGCTGGAGCGCTATCTCACCGAGCAGGGCTTTCAGGTGCGCAGCGTCGCCAACGCCGAGCAGATGGATCGTCTGCTGACCCGTGAATCCTTCCACCTGATGGTGCTGGATCTGATGCTGCCGGGCGAAGATGGCCTGTCAATTTGCCGTCGTCTGCGCAGCCAGAGTAACCCGATGCCGATCATTATGGTGACGGCGAAAGGCGAAGAGGTCGATCGCATCGTCGGGCTGGAGATCGGCGCGGATGACTATATTCCAAAACCGTTCAACCCGCGTGAACTGCTGGCGCGTATCCGCGCGGTGCTGCGTCGTCAGGCTAATGAGCTGCCGGGCGCGCCTTCGCAGGAAGAGGCGGTTATCGCTTTCGGCAAGTTCAAGCTGAATCTCGGCACGCGCGAAATGTTCCGCGAAGATGAGCCGATGCCGCTCACCAGCGGCGAGTTCGCCGTACTGAAAGCGCTGGTCAGCCATCCGCGTGAACCGCTGTCGCGCGACAAGCTGATGAACCTGGCGCGCGGACGCGAATACAGCGCAATGGAGCGCTCCATCGACGTACAGATCTCGCGTCTGCGCCGCATGGTAGAAGAGGATCCGGCGCACCCGCGCTATATCCAGACGGTCTGGGGCCTGGGCTACGTTTTCGTTCCGGACGGTTCTAAAGCATGAGGCGACTGCGCTTCTCGCCTCGAAGCTCATTTGCCCGCACCCTGTTATTGATCGTTACCTTGCTGTTCGTCAGCCTGGTAACGACCTATCTGGTGGTGCTCAACTTCGCCATTCTTCCCAGCCTGCAGCAGTTCAACAAGGTGCTGGCGTATGAAGTGCGCATGTTGATGACCGACCGGCTGCAGCTGGAAGACGGCACGCAGCTGGAGGTGCCGCCCGCCTTTCGCCGCGAGATTTACCGTGAGCTGGGCATTTCGCTCTATACCAATGCGGCGGCCGAAGAGAGCGGGTTGCGCTGGGCGCAGCATTATGAATTCCTCAGTGAGCAGATGGGCCAGCAGCTTGGCGGGCCGACCGACGTGCGCGTCGAGGTCAATAAAAATTCGCCGGTGGTCTGGCTGAAAACCTGGCTGTCGCCTGACATCTGGGTGCGCGTGCCGCTGACGGAGATCCATCAGGGCGACTTCTCGCCGCTGTTCCGCTACACGCTGGCGATTATGCTGCTGGCGATTGGCGGCGCATGGCTGTTTATCCGCATCCAGAACCGACCGCTGGTGGATCTGGAGCACGCGGCGCTACAGGTGGGTAAAGGCATTATTCCGCCGCCGCTGCGCGAGTATGGCGCGTCAGAGGTGCGTTCGGTGACGCGCGCCTTTAATCAGATGGCTGCCGGTGTTAAACAGCTGGCGGACGACCGTACGCTGCTGATGGCGGGCGTCAGCCATGACCTGCGCACGCCGCTGACGCGTATTCGTCTCGCCACCGAAATGATGGGCGAAGAAGATGGTTACCTCGCCGAGTCGATCAATAAAGATATCGAAGAGTGCAACGCCATCATTGAGCAGTTCATCGATTATCTGCGCACCGGGCAGGAGATCCAGACCGAACGCGCCGATCTCAACGGCGTGCTGGGCGAAGTAGTCGCCGCCGAAAGCGGCTACGAGCGCGAGATTGAGAACGCCGTGATGCCGGAAGAGCTGATGCTGGATATCAACCCGCTGTCGATTAAGCGCGCAGTGGCGAACCTGGTGGTGAACGCGGCGCGCTACGGCAATGGCTGGATCAAGGTGAGCAGCGGCCGCGAACTGCATCGCGCCTGGTTTCAGGTCGAGGATGACGGCCCTGGCATCAAGCCGGAGCAGCTGTCGCATCTGTTACAGCCCTTTGTACGCGGCGACAGCGCGCGCAGCACCAGCGGCACCGGCCTTGGGCTGGCGATTGTGCAGCGCATTATTGATGCGCATCAGGGTTCGCTGGAGATTGGTGAGAGCGAGCGCGGCGGGCTGCGGATTCGCGCCTGGCTGCCGCTGACGGAACAGTCTGCGCCGGGCAGTAACAGCGCGACGCAGAGCTGAGCAGTAAGCGGGCGCGGCGATGGCCGCGCCCAAAGTTTTACAGCACCGGACCTGCTTTAACCAGCGCGGCGCCCGCCGCGTTATCGGTATATTTCTCGAAGTTAGTGATAAAACGCTGCGCCAGATCGCGCGCCGCTTCCAGCCACTTCTCATTGCTCTCCCAGCTGCTACGCGGATCGAGCGTCGCGGCGTCAAGCTGACCCAGCGCTTTCGGCACCTGGAGATTGAACACCGGCAGCGTCTCGGTTTCGGCATCGTCCAGCTCGCCAGCCAGAATCGCGTTGATAATGGCGCGCGTATCCTTCAGTGAAATACGTTTACCGCTGCCGTTCCAGCCGGTATTGACCAGATAGGCCTGCGCGCCTGCCGCCTGCATACGCTTCACCAGCACTTCCGCATACTGCGTCGGGTGGAGCGTCAAAAACGCCGCGCCGAAACAGGCAGAGAAGGTAGGCGTCGGCGCAGTGACGCCGCGCTCGGTGCCAGCCAGCTTGGCGGTGAAGCCAGACAGGAAGTGGTACTGCGTCTGCTCAGGGGTCAGGCGCGACACCGGCGGCAATACGCCGAAGGCGTCGGCGGTCAGGAAGATCACTTTCTTCGCGTGGCCCGCTTTCGAGACCGGACGCACGATATTGTCGATATGGTCGATAGGATAGGAGACGCGGGTATTTTCCGTTTTGCTGTCGTCGTCATAATCGACGCTGCCATCTTCGCGCACCACGACGTTCTCCAGCAGCGCATTGCGACGGATGGCGCGGTAGATTTCCGGCTCGGCCTGCTCAGAGAGCTTAATGGTCTTGGCGTAGCAGCCGCCTTCGAAGTTGAACACGCCGTCGTCATCCCAGCCATGCTCGTCGTCGCCAATCAGCTGACGTTCCGGATCGGTGGAAAGGGTGGTCTTGCCGGTGCCGGAGAGGCCGAAGAACACCGCCACGTCGCCCGCTTTGCCGACGTTAGCCGAGCAGTGCATAGAGGCGATGCCGCGCAGCGGCAGCAGGTAGTTCATCACCGCAAACAGCCCTTTCTTCATCTCGCCGCCGTACCAGGTGCCGCCGATCAGCTGCATCCCTTCGGTAAGGTTGAACGCCACGAAGTTTTCTGAGTGCAGTCCCTGCGCCTGCCAGTTGGGGTTAGTGCACTTCGCCCCGTTCAGCACCACAAAATCGGGTTTAAAGTCTGCCAGCTCGCTTTCGCTCGGCTGAATAAACATGTTTTTGACGAAGTGCGCCTGCCAGGCCACTTCAGTCACGAAGCGCACGCTGAGGCGCGAATCGGGGTTGGCGCCGCAGAAGGCGTCGATAACGAACAGACGTTTACCCGAGAGCTGTTCGGTTACGCAGGCTTTTAGCTGCTGCCAGGTTTCCTGCGACAGCGGCTGGTTGTCGTTTTTGCCTGTTCCTTGATCGTTCCACCACAGCGTGTCGCGGGTGGTGTCATCGCGGACGATATATTTATCCTTTGGCGAGCGGCCGGTAAAAATGCCGGTATCGACCGCCACTGCGCCGCTTTGCGTCAGAGTGCCGCGCGCATAACCTTCCAGCTCGGGACGGAGTTCTTCGGTAAACAGCGTATCGAAATCGGGGTTGTGGACCACTTCGGTGTTGCCCTCGATGCCCAAAGCGGCAAGATCTTGCGAGGTCAGGCCGGTAACGCGCATGTGACTGCTCCTTAAATCGTTTTGGTACTGCACAGGCGAATAATTATTGGTGTCGCGCCATCCTCTCCGCGTGTTGCTGGGCGGATGCACGATCGCGCGCAGTGTACTCTTCTGAGCCTGTGGGAAAAGCGTTGTCCATCAGAAATGCGAACCAGGGCGCGTTAAGCAGCAAAAACAACCGCTTTTGAAACTAAAGTTAGCGTGAAAAGCTTATTTTACTTTGTAAATTAAGGGGATATAGCGGGGAGGAAAAAGGGCGGCAAAGCCGCCCAGGGATAAATCAGTGGATGCTGTCGCTGTTTTCGCCTTCTGCGCCGCCTTTGCGGATCGCCGCGATATCGACCGCGTCGTAGACGTAGTGCGTGCCGCAGTAGTCGCAGTGCATATCGACCTGACCATCCTCTTCGATAATCTCATCAACTTCATGCTGAGGCAGGGTTTTCAGCACTTCGCCGCAGCGCTCGCGCGAACAGGTACACTTAAAGCTCACCGTCTGCGGATCGAAGACGGTCGCTTCTTCCTGATGATAGAGACGCCACAGGACGTCGGTCGCCGGCAGATCGATCAGCTCTTCGCTCTTCACGGTTTCGGTCAGCGTCGCCAGGTGGTTGAAGTCTTCGGTCTGGGTATCCTGCGCCGGCAGAACCTGCAGCAGAATGCCCGCCGCCCCTTTTTCATTGGTGCGAATAAACAGGCGGGTTGGCAGCTGTTCAGAACGCATGAAATAGTCTTCCAGACAGGCCGCCAGCGTATCCCCTTCGAGGCCGACGACGCCCTGATAACGCTCGCCTTTCTCAGGCGAAATGGTGATTGCCAGATAGCCGGTACCGACCATGCTTTTCAGGGTACTGTCCGCCGGGATATCGCCCTTCACGCGCGCAACGCCGCGCAGTTCCTGGCGGTTATTGCCGTTGATGACCGCCAGCGACAGCGGACCATCGCCCTGCAGCTGCACCGTAATGTCGCCGTCAAATTTCAGCGTGGCGGTCAGCAGGCTGGTCGCCACCAGCAGTTCGCCCAGCAGCGTCTGCACCGGTGCCGGATAGTCATGGTTTTTGATGATTTCCTGCCAGGTGTGGCTGACATTCACCAGCTCGCCGCGTACGGCCACATTCTCAAACAGGTAACGATGCAGTTGATCTTGTACAGACATAAATTTTCTCTCGTTGGGGCTAAGCCTGGTCGTCGCCCGTTAATTTAAATTTCATCAAATCGCGGCGCTCTTTTTTATCGGGGCGGCGATCGGGATGCGGCATGGTGAGCGCGTTCATTTTGCGCGCCAGCGCCACCTTTTCCCGTTTTTCAATGCTGGCTGCGGTTTCGCTGTAGAGCTGCTGCGCCACTTCCGCTGGGCCGCGCTTATCGCTCAGCGCGGTAACGATCACGGTGCGCTCGTCGTTGCCCTGGCGCAGCGTCAGCTCCGCTTCCAGCTCGACCAGCTTGCTCGGCTTGCTGCGCTGACCGTTATAGTGGACTTTGCCGCCTTCGATCATATCGCGCGCCAGCGAGCGCGTTTTGTAGAAGCGCGCCGCCCAGAGCCATTTGTCGAGGCGCACGCCTTCGCTGTTCTTCTCTTTCATTGCTGCTCCCGTTTACGCCAGCGCGCTGCACAGGGTGCGATAATCGCGGACCGCCGCGTGACGCTGGAAGACCTGATCGGGACGCCCGGAGTCGGGGTTGCTGACGCCTAAACACCAGCCGATGCCCCAGCTTTTCGCCGCGTCGAGAATGGTCTCGTTGTCATCAATAAACAGCGTTCGCGGACGATCAAATCCGGTATGCTGCTCCACCGCCTGCCACAAGCGCGGGTCCTCTTTCGGATACCCAAAGGTATGGGTGGAAAGTAATAAATCAAGGTGCGGCGCAAGGCCGGTCTGCGCCAGTTTGATATCCAGATTGTACGGATGGGCGTTGGTCAGCAGAATGGTGCGTTTTCCTGCCCGACGTAGCGCCTGCAAAAACGGTACGGTATCTTCCCGCATCGTCGCCAGGCTACGTTTGGCAAACGTCATGGCGCGAATATCCAGCGCCAGCTCCGCTGCCCAGTAGTCCAGACAATACCAGTTTAGCGTATGCGCCACCGCCTGGTATTTTCCGGCGATCAGCGCCTCCGCTTCCGCAAGTGTAATGCCGCGCGTTTCGCTCAGCGTTAGCGGCACATGCTCCAGCCAAAAATGACGGTCAAACGCCAGGTCCAGCAGCGTGCCGTCCATATCGAGCAGTACGGTATCGATTTGCGCCCAGTTCAGCGTCATCAGGCAGGTTCTCCGGTCAAAAGAGGGCGACAGGGTAGCACAGAATGGGGCAGGAGAGGGCAGGGCGGCGCGCGGGACAGCAGCCGCGCCGCGGGCATCAGAACATTGAGCGCACGCTCTGCATGGTTGTGAGATTGTGATTAAAGCACTTGTCGTAATATTGCTGGATATTCGCCATGCGCTGGCGGTTGCGGTGGATGCGGCGCAGAGAGAGCAGCGCGTTAATCAGCGCGCAGGCCAGCAATACCACCAGCAGCAGCGTCGTGCCGAGATAGCGCCACATCGCCATCGCATCCGGTTCGTTGTGCAGCGCGATATGACGCGTGCCGTTGGCGTCTACCGACAGGCTGGTAATAATGCCGCTGGCGCTGAACGAAGTATGCAGCAGCATGCCGGAAAGACGCTGCAGCTCGCGCCACTGCGACGGCGCGTCCAGATCGAACAGCGACACCGTAGGCTGCGGCTGATTCACCAGCTGGCGGCCCTCGTCGCTGACGATCAGGAATCCGCCCGGCGGCGGGCTGTTAAGGTTTTCGGCCGCGCGGCGCGTCTCGCGGAAAAAGAAGCTGGAGGTGGCGGTATTAACCAGGTTTTCCAGCGCTTCGGCGCTTACCGGGCGCAGCAGCACGTTCATGCCGTTCAGCTGCCCTGAGTCGGCGCGACGCACCAGCGTATCCCAGTCTTTGGCGTTGCCGAGGTTCACCAGCGCGTTCTTCAGCCGCACGCAATCCTGCTGCTGGCTACAGAGATCCTGCGTTTTCAGCACCAGGTCGGCAAAATCGTCCAGCAGGATCATGCCCGACTTTTGAATCGCCGACGCGAGCTGCGGGTTAAGTTTGGGATCGGTATTGGTTTCCGGATGAAGCTGCCGCGTGGTGGCATCCAGCAGCGCCGAAGCTTTATCGATAATGTCGGACTGGGGTTGCGGCAGCGGCGAGGCGTTGTTCCAGTAGACCGCCGAACAGTCAAACGGCATATAAGCGTAGCTGCGGTTGCTCTGATAGTTATCGGGGACGGAACACATGCCGGTGCCGTTAACTTTTAAAATATCGCCAACGTGCAGCGACTGCGCCGCCAGCTTATCGACGTTGTTTACTTCCAGGCTCTCAGTGCCTTTTATCCAGGCCAGGCTGAGTTTGATTGGCATACTGAGCGGGATCCAGCTGATCAGCAGCGCCATTACCAGCAGCGAACCGCAGGCCAGCACCACGTTTTTACGCCAGCGCTGGATAGGGAAGTTACGCACTTCATCCTGAAGCGATAAAAAGCGCCCCTGACGCACCACATGGCGATTCAGATAAATTTCGACATCGGTGGTCTGGCCCAGATCGTGCGCGACATAGGGCAGCCAGTGCGGCGGATAGGCGAGATCGATAATGCCCAGCGTGATATTGCTCTGCTCCTGATTCGACTCGCCGAACAGCCCCCAGCGCTTGGGCGCGCCGCGCAGGCAGTGAATATCGCGCATGCGCTTTTGGGCGGGAATGTGGAACAGCGACCAGACGCTGGCACCGATCATGGCGCATCCCAGCAGCACCAGCCAGCCCATCAGAGCCGCGGGCACCAGCAGGCTGATAAAAAAGAGTAAAAAGGCGAAGGTAATGGTCACCGCTTCGCGCGTGCCGTCCGGGCGCGTCAGCTGATACTCTTCCAGCGTCTCTTTGCGCACCTGCAGCAGCTCGACGTTTTCGCTCTCTTCTTTGCGTATAGAGGCGTTGGTAGAGCCCGGACGCACCAGCGCCGGCAGCGAAGGCTGATCGCTGCCGTAATTCACCAGCGAGTGTCCGTTAAGCGAGATGACCAGCGGGATGGTCTGGGTGCGGATCAGCTCAACGTAGTTCTCATCGGTAATATATTGTTCCCAGTGCGGCGGCAGATGCACTTCCACTTCATCAAGATAGTAGCGCCACTTGTGCGGGTCGTCGGTTGAGAGGCCATAGCGAGTAATGGCGCGCGTAACAGGGTAGACGTTGTTGCTCTGGGCGGTGAGCGTCAGGTTGTCGAAGAGAGGATGTTTTTCACCGGGTACGGCGGGGCGCGACTGCTTCGCAAGCGAGGCGACGTATTTTTCGACCGCACGACGTTCATCGTCGGTGAGTTTGCGGCAGGGCGGACTGATAAATGGCAGTGGTTTCGCCAACGGCGGACGATGCCGCATAGCGTACCAAAAGCCGATACCTGCCAAACCTGAGCAGACCAGCACTATTACCAGGACAATAAGGATTGTGCTCATGTGTTGCTCAATTCAGCCAAAATCCTGCCTTCACTTTGGACTAATGCTCCCAGATAGAACTGTTATTTAAGACAATTTTGGCGGGAATAAACTATTCTGACAAGCTAAATGCCAGAGGAAATAACGCGCAAAATCATTAAATTAGAAGTTAATGCAGCATGCCTTGTCCGAATGTTAACCGTCAGAACCTGAATTAAATATCGGTCTTTTCTGAATTTTACCCTCTGACGTTGACTTATTGCAAAAGCGTTAACTGGCGCAACAATGCCCGTAAGCCCCTGATACGGCGTAGCGTTGGGCTGAGTGGCTAAACTCGCTGTCGCACAATCGCCTGTGGTCAGGTAAGCTAATTTTTTCCCGGCATCGCACGGCGTTGAAAGTCTGAGGCTGATATGAAGAATCCGTTAAAAAAACCCGACATTCTCAATGTGGAAACCGTGGCGCGTTCGCGGCTCTTCACCGTTGAGTCGGTCGATCTCGCTTTTAGCAACGGCGCGCGACGCGTGTATGAGCGAATGAAGCCGTCCGAGCGCGAGGCGGTAATGATTGTTCCGATTATCGATAATCAGGTCGTACTGATTCAGGAGTACGCGGTTGGGCTGGAAACCTATGAGCTGGGTTTTCCCAAGGGATTGATCGATCCGGGCGAAACGGTGTTTGAGGCGGCCAACCGCGAGCTGAAAGAGGAAGTGGGCTTCGGCGCGGAGAAGCTGGAGTTTCTCAGCAAGCTGACGATGGCGCCCTCTTACTTCTCCAGCAAGATGAATATCGTCGTGGCGGAAGGGCTCTATCCTGAACGGCTGGAGGGCGATGAGCCTGAGCCGCTGATTGAACATCGCTGGCCGCTGGATAACCTGCTGGCGCTGCTGCAGGAGCCAGATTTCCGCGAGGCGCGCAACGTCAGCGCGCTGTTCCTGGTGCGCGAATGGCTGGTGCAGCAGGGACGGCTGCGCTACTAACGATTATGGTAGCGACTGAATAAGACGGCCGGCTTTTAGCATTACAGACAGCTCATAACGTTCACCCGCACTAGCACATTGCTAGTAAAAAAAGGCCGACATCGCTGTCGGCCTTTTTGCTGGGTTTATCAGTATTTAGAACAGTTCGTGGCTCTCACCGTTATCCATAATGGTGGTGCCGACGTCATGCACCGAATATTCCGTCGGCTGGGTGCCGTTGATGAAATATTCCTGACGCGTATTGCCGCCGCCGTTGGCCAGCTTGCCGGTGCTGCGGTCGATAGTGACCGTAACGATGCCGTCCGGCGGCGTCAGAGGCTGCTCCGGCACGCCGTCCAGCGCGCTCTTCATATAGTCATCCCAGGCAGGCTGCGCGCTTTTCGCGCCGCCTTCGTAACCGGAAATCTGGTTTGGAATCGCGCCTGAGAGCGTGCTGCGGCCTAAGTCGCGGCGCGCGTCGTCAAAGCCGATCCATACCGAAGTCACTACGCCAGGGCCGTAACCAGAGAACCAGGCATCCTTCGAGCTATTAGTGGTACCGGTTTTGCCGCCAATATCGTTGCGTTTCAGGTCGCGCGACGCGCGCCAGCCGGTGCCCATCCAGCCCGGTTCGCCAAAGATATTGGAGTTAAGCGCGCTTTTGATCAAGAACGACAGCGGCGTGTTGATCACATGCGGGGCATACTGCTGCTCGCCCGATTGCGGCTGAGCGGGAACCTGCTCCAGCGCGGGCTGCGGCGCAGCCTGGTTCTGGTTTTGATCGGACGTCGCGACGTTTTCGACGCTCTCCTCGTTAAGCGCCAGCGCCTTGCGCGTTTCGCCGTAAATCACCGGTAAATTGCACTGCGGGCAGGCGATGCGCGGTTTCGCTTCGAAAACCGTTTCGCCTTGCTCGTTCTCAATCTTATTGATGAAGTAAGGGTCAACCAGGAAACCACCGTTCGCCATCACCGAGTAGCCGCGAGCCACCTGCATTGGCGTAAAGGAAGCTGCGCCCAGCGCCAGCGATTCGGTATGAACGATATTCTGCGCCGGGAAGCCGAAGCGCTGCAGATATTCCGCCGCGTAATCGACGCCCATCGCGCGCATAGCGCGTACCATCACAACGTTTTTCGACTGACCTAACCCCTGACGCAGACGAATCGGGCCATCATAGGTAGGCGGCGAGTTTTTCGGTCGCCAGTCGGCGCCCGCGCCGGCATCCCAGCGCGAAATCGGTACGTCGTTCAGAATGGAAGCGAGCGTCAGGCCGCGATCCATCGCCGCGGTATAGAGGAACGGCTTGATGTTGGAGCCGACCTGACGCAGCGCCTGGGTAGCGCGGTTAAACATGCTCTGATTAAAGTCGAATCCACCGACCAGCGCGCGTACCGCACCGGTTTGCGGATCGAGCGACACCAGCGCGGAGTTGACGTCCGGCACCTGCGCCAGCCACCAGTCGTTATCCACTTTACGCACCCAAATCTGCTGGCCCGTCTGTACGACCTGGGTCACGCTTCGCGGCGTTGGACCTTGTACGGTATCGGACTTAAACGCACGCGCCCAGCGCACGCCAGCGAGGCCCAGCGAGACGCTGGTGCCATCTTTCAGCATCGCGGTCGCTTCGTCACTGCTGGCCTGGGTTACTACGGCAGGCAACAGCGGGCCGTAAACCGGCAGCGGCTTCAGCGCTTTCAGGATCTGCTCCTGGCTCCAGGCGGGTTCGCCTACTTTCCACAACACGCTGGTCGGCCCACGGTAGCCGTGGCGCATATCATAGGCCAGCACGTTATTGCGCACCGCCTCCTGCGCCGCCTGCTGCAGGCGACGGGTCACGGTGGTATAGACCTTATAGCCGTCGTTGTAAGCGCCGTCGCCGTAGCGTTTCACCATCTCCTGACGCACCATTTCGCTCAGGTAGGGCGAAGAAAAGGCGATTTCCGGTCCGTGATAGCTCGCTTCCAGCGGCGTATTGCGCGCTTCATCGTACTGCTGCTGGGTGATATAGCGCTGATCCAGCATACGCGAGAGCACCACGTTGCGACGCGCCAGCGCGCGGCTGTGGGAGTAGAGCGGGTTAAAGGTCGAAGGCGCCTTCGGCAGGCCCGCGATCATCGCCATTTCGCTCAGCGAGAGCTGGTCCACCGGCTTGCCGAAATAGACCTGCGCAGCAGCGCCGAC
This sequence comes from Pantoea sp. ACRSB, assembly GCF_022346905.1. NCBI lineage: Bacteria > Pseudomonadati > Pseudomonadota > Gammaproteobacteria > Enterobacterales > Erwiniaceae > Pantoea > Pantoea sp. ACRSB. The sequence goes on from NZ_JAKRNL010000006.1 coordinate 186,237, forward strand.
ACCATAGGCGCGGTAGCCGAGGTAAATCTTGTTCAGATAGAGCTCAAGGATCTCATCTTTATTCAGCAGCTGCTCAATGCGAATGGCGAGAAACGCCTCCTTGATTTTACGCATCAGCGTGCGTTCAGGGCTGAGGAAGAAGTTACGCGCCAGCTGCTGCGTAATGGTACTCGCGCCCTGCGACGCATGGCCGGACACCAGCGCGATGCTGGCCGCCCGGAAAATGCCGACCGGATCTACGCCGTGATGTTCATAGAAACGGCTGTCTTCCGTCGCGATAAACGCTTTGATCAGCTCTGGCGGCATCTGCTGCAGCGTCAGCGGAATACGGCGTTTTTCGCCGTACTGGGCGATCAGTTCGCCATCCGCGCTGTACACCTGCATGGGCGTCTGCAGGCGCACATCTTTCAGCGTGTTAACGTCGGGTAACTGCGGCTCTATATATTTGTACAGACCATAAATCGAGCCAGCTCCCAGCAAGATGCAACACACTGCAAGGATTAATAAATACTTTACGAACTTCACCTGGAGTTTCCCATCTGTTGTCGTTTGGGCAGTTTATAAACAACCGCGCGGTAGTATAAAGGCAAGCCAGACGCTTTGATATGTCCTTTTACCCCTGTAGATAAGGAGATCGCGCGCATGGCTTTTCAGACATGGCAAGTCGGACTGGATATTCAGAATACGCAGCTCTGCGCTCTCGCTATACAGCGCCGACGCGGCGGCTGGCAACTGTGCCGCTGGTGGCAGCAAGGGCTGCCGCAAGATACGTTAAGAAACGGCGTGCTGCAATCTTCGCCTGAATTGCAGGCGGCGCTGCGCATGCTGCAACAGCAGCTGCCGCAGCGCTATTCGCTACGCGTCGGATTACCGACGCAGCTGGTACTGCAACGGTCGCTGGCTCTGCCGACGCAGCGTCTGCAGGAGCCTGCGCTGGAACGTTACGTGACGTCGGCGGCGCAGCGTCTCTTTCCTGTCGAGCCGGAAGCGCTGGCGCTGGATTATCGCGCCAGCGACGTGGATCGCCAGCTTTACGTAACGGCCGCGCGGCAGGCGGTGATCGCGCAGTGGCTGGCGCCGCTGCAGCAGAGCGCGCTTCGCCCCAGGGTTTTTGAACTGACGACGCATGCTCTGGCCCTGACGGCGCAGGCCGCTGGGCTGGCCGACGATGCCGCGCTGCTGCTCTGTCACGACGCGCAGTGGCTCTGGTATAGCCGCGCCAGCGAGGGCGTCGTCGGCAGCGCCAGCCTGGAAACAACCGCAGAAGAAGTCGCGCAGCGCTCTTTTCCTCAGGCCAGCACGCTATACGGCTGCGCGCCCTCCGATGTCGTTCTGCCCGCCGCATTTTTTCCTTTCTCGCCGTTCAGGCTGTTTACTTATCAGCAGCCACCGCTGCCGCAGCAGGAAGCGGCGTTCTGTATCGCCGCTGGTCTGGCGCTGCGCCCGGAGGACTGCTGATGATCGCGGTGAATTTACTGCCGTGGCGGCATGCGCGTCTGCGACGTCAGCGCCGCGCCGCCCTGGGCGTTGCCGCGACGCTGTTGCTGGCGCTGATGCTGGCCACAGCCCTACAGCTGTGGCATCTCGACCGCACCAGCCAGCAGCTAAGGAGCACGCAGAACGACGCGCACGACGCGCTGACGACGCTCGCCGGGCAACTCAGCCAGCGTCGCGATCTGCAGCAGCAGCTGGCTACGCAGCAGGCGCAGTGGCGGCACGCGCAGCGCCACGCTGATGAGCTGATGCGATGGCATCAGTTCTGGCAAGCGCTGCCCGCGCTGCTGCCCGATCAGCTCTGGCTGGAGCGCGTGGAAAAAGAGCCGGCGCGGCTGAGCGTAGAAGGGCGCTCGCTGGATATGGGGGCGATAGGCGAGCTGCGTCGACGGCTCGGCGAACAGACGCTGTTTGCGGCGGTAAAGCAGGGCGATGTAGCGCGTCAGCCGGACGGTTACTATCGCTTTGCGCTGCGCGCCCGGCTGGAGGAGTCCGGCGATGAATAGCGTGCTGGAGCGCTGGCTGCGCCTGCCGCTGCGCGCGCAGATCGCTATAGCGACGGCGTGCTTTGCCCTGGCGACGCTGGCGTTGTGGCTGCTGCTTGTGCGGCCGCAGCGGCTGGCGCAGCAGGAGCTGCGCGTTGACATCGCCAGGCTTGAACAGTCATACCAGCAGCAGCTGGCGCAGCTTAACGCGCTGCCTGCGGAGGCACTGCTGCGAGCGCAGCTGGCGGATATTGCAGACCACTCTGCCGCACTCCGCGCCGCGCCGCTTGAAGCGCTGCTGGCGGCGCGTGGGAATCAGCTGGAGGCGTGGCAGCCTGAGTCAGAGCCGCGCAGCTTAACGCTGCTGATGGCGTGGGAGCAGTTTCAGCCGCTGTTCGGCGATCTGGCGCGCACGGAGGTTCCTTTCCCCGCGCGCTTCTTGCTTGAGGCGCACCAGGGAAAAGTACGGGCGAGGCTCTGGCTGGAGAGCGACGATGCGCGCTAAATGGCTGCTCCTCTGGCTGAGCACAGCCAGTCTGTATGCCGCGCCGCGCGATCCGTTTCAGCCGCTGGCGAACAGCCTGTGCGTCGCGCCGACCGCCCTGACCGGCTGGCGGCTGCAGGGCGTGCTGGGGCGAGCGCCTGCCCTGCGTGCCTGGCTGGTTTCTCCCCAGGGCACCACCGTTAAGATCGCCCCGGTGGCCCCCCTTTCACTGTCGGGCTGGCAGCTGAGCGCCATCGCGCCTCGCAGCCTGACGCTAACGACAGGCAGCGGCTGCTCGCCACAGATGATTACTCTCTCCCTGAAAGGAAGCGCTTATGCTCAGGATGACACTTTTTCTGCTGGCGAGCCTCTGGCTGACGCCGACGCTGGCGAATGACGACGATAACGGCCAGCGGCTCAGCCTAAATTTTGATGACGCGCCGGTAGCCCGGATTCTGCAGGCGCTGGCGGATTATCAGCACCTTAATCTGTTAATCGCTCCTGGCGTGGAGGGAAAGCTCTCGCTGCGGCTTGATGACGTGCCCTGGAAGCAGGCGCTCTCGCTGGTGACGCGGCTGGCGGCGCTCACGGTAGTGGAGGAGGAGAACGTGCTGCTGGTCTATCCCGACAGCTGGCAACAGCAGCAAGAGCAAGAGCTGGCGGCCAGCACGCCGCCGCCGCTGGAGCTGCGCGCCGTGACGCTGCACTACGCTAACGCGGCAGAGGTCTATCGCAGCCTGCAGGGCGAGCGGCAGACGCTGCTGACGCCGCGCGGCAGCGTGACGCTGGATGCGCGCGCTAACGCCTTACTGCTGCGCGATACGCCCTCGGCGCTCAGTGAAGCTGAACGCTGGCTGCGGGCGCTTGATGTGCCGCTTGAGCAGGTTGAGCTGGCGGCGCATATCGTCACCATCAGCGAGGAGACGCTGCGCGAACTCGGCGTTAACTGGAATCTCCCTGCCAGCGCGGACGCGGTGACCGACGCGTTGCGTAATCCACGGCTGGCGATTCCGCTGGCGGCTGGCTCGCCGGGAATAACGGCGGGCGTCACGCTGGCGCGGGTCGGCGGTCGACTGCTTGATCTGGAGCTAAGCGCGCTGGAACAGGAAAATCAGGTCGAAATTATCGCCAGCCCGCGTCTGTTTACCTCGCACCAGCAGAAGGCGACGATCAAGCAGGGCAGCGAAATTCCCTATGAAGTTTCGGCGGGCAACAGCGGCGCGACTACTATTGAATTTAAAGAGGCGGTGCTGGGCATGGAAGTGACGCCTGACGTGCTGGGCAACGGGCGCATCCACCTGAAAATCCGCATCAGCCAGAACGTGCCGGGTCGAGCGATTCAGAACGGCGACAGCAGCATACTCTCCATTGATAAGCAGGAGATCGAAACGCAGGTCACGCTGAAAGATGGTGAAACCCTGGCGCTGGGCGGTATTTTTCAGCAGCAGCGAAGCCGCGGCGAAAATCGCGTGCCGGTGCTGGGCAATATCCCGCTGCTGGGGGCGCTGTTTCGTCATCAGACCGCGGAAAATAAAAAACGCGAGCTGGTAATCTTCATTACGCCGCGATTGGTCAGGGAAGCAGCGCTTACGGCCGGATAAACCGGAAAATGCGCTCCGTAGTGCCAACTGCGTTGACGCAGGACTGGAATTAGCATACAAGGTTTAGCGATTTTTAGAACGCTGTAACCGTCCCGACGGCGCGTATCCGTCAGGGTCAGATATCTCTCCTGAAGGCGGCGCGTAAAAAGCGCAGCGCTAATGCGCATCGTTTCGCATATCGCACACCGGTCCCGCAAGGGGAATGCCGGGCGCGATTTATTCGGTTGCCAAACGCCCTTGAGTGTTGAGATAATTTTTCGTCTGACTCTTGCTAACGCTCATGAGGTCTCAGTTCCTGTCCCGCCAGCGATATCGCTGAACGCGGGGTATCATCAACGAATTCTTAGTAATACCGACAAAATGGCAGAGAAACGCAATATCTTTCTGGTTGGGCCGATGGGTGCCGGCAAAAGCACTATTGGTCGTCAGTTAGCTCAGCAACTCAATATGGAATTTTTCGATTCCGATCAGGAAATTGAGCGACGTACCGGAGCGGATGTGGGCTGGGTATTTGACGTCGAGGGCGAAGCTGGATTTCGTGACCGCGAAGAAAAAATCATTAACGAGCTGACCGAGAAGCAGGGCATTGTCCTGGCGACCGGCGGCGGTTCCGTCAAATCTCGGGAAACACGCAATCGTCTCTCCGCCCGCGGTGTCGTGGTGTATCTTGAAACCACCATTGAGAAACAGCTGGCACGCACGCAGCGCGATAAAAAGCGCCCGCTGCTGCAGGTTGATTCGCCGCCGCGTGAAGTGCTTGAAGCGCTGGCGGGCGAGCGCAACCCGCTCTATGAAGAGATCGCGGATGTCACCATTCGTACTGACGATCAAAGTGCGAAAGTGGTGGCCAACCAGATTATCCACATGTTAGAAAAAAACTGATCTAATGCCGAAAGGCTCAGTAACAGGTATCGAGCATCATGGAGAAGATCACCGTCTCACTGGGAGAGCGTAGCTATCCCATCACCATTGCCGCCGGACTGTTCAAGGATCCGGCTTCTTTTTGGCCGCTGAAAGCGGGTGATAACGCGATGCTGGTCACCAACCAGACGCTGGAGCCGCTCTATCTTGAAAAGCTCTCGGCGCTGCTGACGGCTGCGGGCGTCAAAGTGGATCAGGTGATTCTACCCGACGGCGAGCAGTACAAAACGCTGGCTGTGATGGATGAGGTCTTTACCGCGTTACTACAAAAGCCGCACGGCCGCGACACCACGCTTATTGCGCTGGGGGGCGGCGTGATCGGCGATCTTACCGGCTTTGCGGCCGCCAGCTATCAGCGCGGCGTGCGCTTTATTCAGGTGCCCACCACGCTGCTGTCGCAGGTCGATTCATCGGTCGGCGGCAAAACGGCCGTTAACCACCCGTTAGGCAAAAACATGATCGGCGCCTTCTACCAGCCCGCATCGGTAGTGATCGATACTGACTGCCTGCGTACGCTGCCGCCGCGCGAGCTGGCTTCAGGCCTGGCGGAAGTGATCAAGTACGGCATTATTCTGGACGGCGATTTCTTTAGCTGGCTGGAGCAAAATCTCGATGCGCTGCTGGCGCTGGATGAACAGGCGACAGCCTGGTGCATTCGCCGCTGCTGTGAGCTTAAGGCAGAGGTCGTCGCGGCGGATGAGCATGAACATGGCCAGCGCGCGCTGCTGAATCTGGGGCACACCTTCGGCCACGCCATCGAGGCGCACATGGGCTACGGCAACTGGCTGCACGGCGAAGCCGTCGCGGCGGGCATGGTCATGGCGGCGCGTACGGCGCAGCGTCTGGGTCAGTTCAGCGAGGCCGACACGCAGCGCATCATCACGCTGTTGCAGCGCGCGGGCCTGCCGGTACACGGCCCGGAGAGCATGAAGGCGGAAGATTATCTGCCGCATATGCTGCGCGACAAAAAGGTGCTGGGCGGCGAGCTGCGGCTGGTGCTGCCGCTGGCGTTAGGCCGCTCCGAAGTGCGCGGCGGCGTGGCGCATGATATGGTGCTGGCTGCGATTAACGACTGTCAGAAACCCTGAATATAAGCAGTTAAGTGGTGACGCGGCGCGCGGGGTGCGTATGGCCGAATGCCGCTTTACGGAGGAGGCAAAATGGATGAGTTTAAACCGGAAGACGAGTTAAAACCTGACGCCAGCGACCGCCGTCCCTCGCGCCCGCGTAAGACGGCTTCTGCACCTAAAGTGCCGGTTTCGCGCCAGCATATGATGATGGGCATCGGCATTCTGGTGTTGCTGCTGCTGGTGCTTGGCATTGGATCGGCGCTGAAAGGCCCCGATGAGAGCAAACCGGCCGCAGGCAACGGCGCGAATAACGCACCGGCGTCCTCCGGCAGCAACGGCGGCGAAAAGAGTATCGATCTTTCCGGCTCGACCACCATGAGCGGCGGCCAGACGGCGCCGACGGAAGGCGCAGCCACAGGCAACGCGCCAACCGATGGCAGCGCGCCAGCCAGTAGCAGCGCGCCGCGCGACATCTCTATGCCGCCGGTCTCCTCTACGCCGACTCAGGCAGCGCCAGTGGAGGCGCCCGCCAGTCAGCAGCGCGTCACCTTGCCTGGCGACCTCAACAGCGCGCTGAGCAATCAGCAGCAGCAGGTTGATAACGCCGCACAGGGCGGCAGCTCGCTGCCGACTGCACCGGCGACCGTCAGCGGTAGCGCTGGCAACAGCATTAGCGCGCCTGCGGCGACGCGTCCGACCACGCCGCGCCCTGCAGCGCAGCCGCATGTCTCACGCGAACCGGCGCATAAATCCGCCGCTGCCAGCCGCCCGGCGGTTAGCGAAAGCCGCACCCATACCACGCCAGCGCGTCCTGCCCTTAGCGGCACGACAAGCGGCAACGGCGCGGCATCCAGCAGCAGCGCAACAGCCAGCAGCAGCGCAGCAGGCAAGTCGGTGCCGGGCGGCAACTATACGCTACAGCTGAGCGGCGCTTCGCGCGCAGAAAGCCTGAACGCCTGGGCGAAGAAACAAAATCTCAGCGGCTATCACGTCTACAAAACCACCCGCAACGGCCAGCCGTGGTACGTGCTGGTGAGCGGATCTTACGCGACCTCGGCGGACGCCCGACGCGCCGTCGCCTCGCTGCCCGCTGAAGTACGCGCGCAAAATCCCTGGGTGAAGCCCGTGAGCCAGGTTAAAAAAGAAGCCAGCCAGTAAACCATGTGGGGCCGGTTAATCCGGCCCCGTTGATAAGCGCCGTTCTGCTGTCGGTCCGCCACAGCTCCACAATAAGATGTATAACCACGACAGCATGAAGAAAAATCGCGCTTTCCTGAAATGGGCAGGAGGCAAATACCCTCTGATGGAGGATATCCGTCGCCATCTGCCGCAAGGCGACTGCCTGATTGAGCCATTTGTCGGCGCGGGTTCGGTGTTTCTCAACACCGACTATGAGCGCTACCATCTGGCGGATATCAACAGCGACCTGATTAACCTCTATAACATCGTTAAAGACCGCAGCGCGGCGTTTATCGAGGATGCGCGTCGGCTCTTCTCGCCGGAAGGCAATACGTCGGAGTGCTATTACCTGCGCCGCACCGCCTTTAACGCCAGCCGCGACGCCTATGAGCGCGCGCTGCTGTTTCTCTATCTTAACCGCCACGGTTACAACGGCTTATGTCGCTATAATCTGCGCGGCGAGTTCAACGTGCCCTTTGGCCGCTACCGCAAGCCCTATTTTCCTGAGGCTGAACTGCTATGGTTTGCTGAGCGGGCGCAAAAGGCGACCTTTGTCTGCGAATCGTACGATGTTACCCTGACTAACGCGCAGGCGGGTTCGGTGGTCTATTGCGATCCGCCCTATGCGCCGCTGTCGGCAACGGCCAATTTTACGGCCTACCACACCAACAGCTTTAGCCTGCGGGAGCAGCAGCATCTTGCGGAGCTGGCGTCGCGGCTGGCGCTGGAGAGCCGCATACCGGTTCTGATCTCTAATCACGATACCGCGCTGACGCGTCTCTGGTATCAGGATGCAGTCTTACATGTGGTTAAAGCTCGGCGTTCTATCAGTCGGAGCATAACGGGTCGCACACAGGTCGACGAACTGCTGGCACTTTACTGCTAGTCTGTTTCGTCCGCGACCAGGCATTACGTTAGCCGCAAGGCTGGCGCACAACATTGGGAGAATCGGATGAAACAATATTTGCTGGCCCCTTCAATCCTCTCGGCGGATTTTGCCCGCCTTGGTGAAGATACCGCAAAAGCGTTAGCCGCTGGCGGCGACGTGGTGCATTTCGACGTGATGGACAACCACTATGTTCCCAATCTGACGATGGGGCCGATGGTGCTGAAAGCGCTGCGCGACTACGGCATTACCGCGCCGATAGACGTGCATCTGATGGTTAAGCCGGTCGATGCGCTGATTCCGGAGTTCGCCAAAGCAGGCGCCAGCTATATCACTTTTCATCCCGAAGCGAGCGAACACGTTGACCGCACGCTGCAGCTGATTAAAGAACACGGCTGCAAAGCAGGCATGGTATTTAACCCCGCGACGCCGCTGAGCTATCTCGATTACGTGATGGATAAGCTCGACGTGATCCTGATTATGTCAGTCAATCCTGGCTTCGGCGGCCAGTCCTTTATTCCCGGTACGCTGGATAAGCTGCGTGAAGCGCGCAGGCGCATCGATCACGGCGGCTACAATATTCGGCTGGAAGTGGACGGCGGCGTAAAAATTGACAACATCGCGCAGATCGCCGCGGCAGGGGCGGATATGTTCGTTGCCGGTTCGGCGATTTTCGGCCATCCCGACTACAAGAAAGTGATTGATGAAATGCGGCACGAACTGGAGAAGGTTAATGGCTCATTTCACTGATATCCGCGCGCTGGCGTTCGATCTTGACGGTACGCTGGTGCACAGCGCGCCAGGGCTGGCGCAGGCTATCGACCACGCGCTGGCGGATTTACAGCTGCCGCCCGCGGGCGTAGAGCGCGCCTCTACCTGGATCGGCAACGGCGCGGATGTGATGATGTCGCGCGCGCTGACCTGGGCGCTGGGCCGCGCGCCGCAGCCCGATGAGCAGCGCGACGCGCGCGCGCTGTTCGACAAACATTACGCCAGTACGGTGGAGGCGGGCAGCACGCTCTTTCCGCAGGTAAGAGAGACGCTGCTGGCGCTGCATGCCAAAGGCTTGCCGATGGCGATCGTCACCAATAAGCCGACGCCTTTCGTCGCGCCGCTGCTGGCGTCGCTGGGCATCGCCGAAGCCTTTACGCTGATCATCGGCGGCGATGACGTGATCGTAAAGAAACCGCACCCGGCCGCGATTTTCCTGGTGCTGGGCCGCTTCGGCGTGCTGCCGAATCAGCTTTTGTTCGTCGGCGATTCACGCAACGATATTCAGGCGGCCCAGGCCGCTGGGGTGCCGAACGTCGCCATGACCTATGGCTATAACTACGGCGAGCCGATTTCCGGCAGCAACCCTGACTTGACTCTCGACTCTTTTGATGAACTTTTGCCCCTTCTCGGGCTGCACTAATCAGGACACAAGTATGAGCAAACCCATTGTTTTCAGCGGCGCACAGCCGTCCGGCGAACTTACCATTGGCAACTATATGGGTGCGCTGCGTCAGTGGGTGCAGATGCAGGACGATTTCCACTGCATTTACTGCATCGTCGATCTGCACGCTATCACCGTTCGTCAGGATCCGACGGCGCTGCGCAAGGCGACGCTGGACACGCTGGCGCTCTATCTCGCCTGCGGCATCGATCCCAGCAAGAGCACCATTTTCGTGCAGTCGCACGTACCGGAGCACGCTCAGCTGAGCTGGGTGCTGAACTGTTACGCCTATTTCGGCGAGCTGAGCCGCATGACTCAGTTCAAGGATAAATCGGCTCGCTACGAAGAGAACATTAACGCGGGTCTGTTTGATTACCCGGTGCTGATGGCGGCGGATATCCTGCTTTATCAGACCAATCAGGTGCCGGTAGGCGAAGACCAGAAGCAGCACCTTGAGCTGAGCCGCGATATCGCACAGCGCTTTAACGCCATCTACGGCGATATTTTCCGCGTGCCTGAGCCTTTTATCCCGAAATCTGGCGCGCGCGTAATGTCGCTGCTGGAGCCGACCCGTAAGATGTCCAAATCGGACGATAACCGCAATAACGTTATCGGCCTGCTGGAAGATCCGAAGTCGGTGGTGAAGAAAATCAAACGCGCCGTTACCGACTCCGAAGAGCCGCCAGTGGTGCGTTACGACGTCAAGGAGAAGGCCGGGGTGTCGAACCTGCTGGATATCTTGTCGGGCGTGACCGGCAAAACTATTGCCGAGCTGGAAGCGGAGTTCGAAGGCAAGATGTATGGCCACCTGAAGGGCGCCGTGGCGGATGCGGTATCGGGCATGCTCTCTGAGCTGCAGGAGCGTTACAACCGCTACCGCAACGATGAAGCCTTCCTGGAGCAAGTGATGCGCGACGGCGCGCAGAAAGCGCGTGCGCGTGCACAGGAGACGCTGAAGAAGGTCTACGAAGCGATCGGCTTTGTTGCTGCGCCCTGAGACCATAAAAAAATACAAGGACGGCAATTACGCCGTCCTTTCAGAACGCAGGACAAACCCTTTCGCCTGCGTCAGTATCCTGCGCAAAACTTCTCGATACGGCGGCTCTCGGCCGCCGTTTTTATCTCTTCCGCTTAAAACCAGCGCAGCCGATCGCGCAGCGAAACCACGCTGCCGATAATAATCAACGACGGGCTCTCAACCTGTTGCGCCAGGTCGCTGAGCCGCTCCAGCGTGCCCGTCACTACGCGCTGTCGCGTGCTGGTGCCGTTTTCCACCAGCGCTACCGGCATATCCGCGCGCATACCGTGACGCATTAGCTGCTGCTGAATATGCGGCGCCTGCGTCAGCCCCATATAAAACACCAGCGTCTGCTGCTCGGCGGCCAGTTTTTCCCACTCCAGCGCGTTTTCCTGCTGCAGATGACCCGTCACCAGCCGTACGCTCTGCGCATGGTCGCGGTGGGTCAGCGGAATGCCGCTGTAGGCCGAGCAGCCTGACGCCGCCGTCACGCCCGGCACCACGCTGAACGGTATCTGATGCTGCGCCAGGATCTCCAGCTCCTCGCCGCCGCGCCCGAAAATAAAGGGATCGCCGCCTTTCAGCCGCACGACGCGCTTGCCGCGCTGCGCCTGTTCCAGCAGCAGCTGGTTAATCTGCGCCTGAGGCACGCAGTGATGTCCGGCACGCTTGCCGACAAAAATCCGCTCCGCATCGCGACGCACCAGGTTAAGGATCTCCTCTGAAACCAGCCGGTCATACACAATCACATCAGCCTGCTGGATCTGCTGTAGCCCTTTCAGCGTCAGCAGCCCGGCGTCGCCCGGCCCGGCACCCACCAGCGTTACTTCGCCCTGCGCGGGCAGCGCGTCGCTGAAGAGTGAATCGACCATCTGCGTCGCGCGCGCGCCGTCGCCGTTAGCCAGCGTCTGCGCCAGCCTGTCGCTGGTAAAGAAACGCTCCCAGAAATAGCGGCGCTGCGCCATAGAGGCGAAACGCTGTCTGACGCGCGTGCGCAGCGTGCCCGCCAGCGACGCCAGCTGACCAAGATGCTGCGGCAGCAGCGCCTCGATTTTTTCACGCAGCAGGCGGGCCAGTACCGGCGCGCGCCCGCCGGAAGAGACCGCCACCATCAGCGGCGAACGATCGATAACTGATGGCATAATGGCGCTGGCCTGTTCTGGGGCATCCACCAGATTACAGAAAATGCGACGCGCTTCGGCGGCCTGCGCCACCTGCTGATTCACCGCATCGTCATCGGTGGCGGCGACCACCAGCCAGCACCTGTCCAGCCATGCGTCGCTAAATGCGCCTGAGATCGGCGTTATCTCACCGCTGTCGGCCCACTGACGGAACGCAGAGGAGAAGTGCAGCGCGCCGACGTACAGATCGGCGCCGGCAGAGAGCAGCAGCCGCGCTTTGCGCTCAGCAACGTCGCCGCCGCCCACCAGCAAACAGCGTTTGCCCTGCAGGCGGCAAAAAAGAGGAAAGTAGTCCATAGAGCGTCCTGAAAGCGAGAGAGGAAGGCGGGCTGCCGGCGCGCAGGGCGTCGGCAGCGTAGCATAGCATCAGGAGAGAGGTCGGTTCAGGCGCACACTTCGACTTTGCCTGCGTTTACCCGTACCGGAAAAGCGGCGACGGAGCGCGACGCATCCTCCATACAGTAGCCGTCGCTGAGGCGAAAACGCTGCTTCTTCAGCGGGCTGGCTACCCAGAGGCTCTCTTCATGCTCGGCGATAATGCCGCGCGACAGCACGCTGGCCTGCGCAAAGGGATCGATGTTGCTGATGGCGAACAGCTCGCTGTCCTGACGCGGGCGGAAAATAGCGATCTGCTGGTTATTCACCAGCGCGCATACGCCGGTGGCTGGCAGGATTTGCTCCAGATCGCAGACGGGCGTCCACTGGCTCATACTTCGCTCTCCTCAATCAGGGTAACGGCAATGCGCTCTTCCGGCCGCGCCGGACGATGCTGGCTGCGCTCGGCGACCATCTGCACGTTGGGATCGCGCAGCGGCGCGTTGATAAAGTGGGCGAAACGCGCCTGCTGGGCGGGATCTTCCACCGCTTCTTTCCACTCGCAGCGGGCGCGGGCGCGCAGCTCGCTCAGCTCCGCCTCCAGCTTGCTGTTAATGCCCAGTTTGTCGTCGATAATCACGCTGCGCAGATAGTCGATGCCGCCCTCAAGGCTCTCCAGCCACAGCGAGGTGCGCTGCAGCCTGTCCCCGGTGCGGATGTAGAACATCATAAAGCGATCCAGATAAGCGATCAGCGTGTCGCCGTCGAGATCGGCCGCCAGCAGATCGGCGTGGCGCGGCTTCATGCCGCCGTTGCCGCAAACGTAGAGGTTCCAGCCTTTTTCCGTGGCGATAACGCCGACATCTTTGCCCTGCGCTTCGGCGCATTCGCGCGTACAGCCAGAGACGCCGAACTTCATTTTGTGCGGCGTGCGGATGCCTTTATAGCGATTCTCCAGCGCGATGCCGAAGCCGAGGCTGTCGCCGACGCCGTAACGACACCAGGCGCTGCCGACGCAGGTTTTCGCCATGCGCAGCGCTTTAGCGTAGGCCTGACCGGTCTCAAAGCCTGCGGCGATAAGCTGCGACCAGATGGCGGGCAGATCGTCTTTCTGCGCGCCGAACAGGCCGATGCGCTGCGAGCCGGTGATTTTGGTGTAAAGGCTGTAGCGCTCAGCAACCTCGCCAATCACTTTAAGACCCTGCGGCGTGATTTCGCCGCCGGGCGAACGTGGAATAACGGAATAGGTGCCATCTTTCTGGATATTGCCGAGGAAGAGATCGTTGCTGTCCTGTAGCGGCGTATGCTGCGGCGCAAGCACAAAGTCGTTCCAGCAGGAGGCCAGCAGCGAAGCTACCGTAGGTTTGCAGACTTCGCAGCCGTAGCCTTCGCCATATTTTGCCAGCAGCGCGTCGAAGTTTTTAATCTCCTCGACTCGAATCAGGTGATAAAGCTCCTGACGGGAGTAGGGGAAATGGGCGCAAAGGTGGTTATTGACCTCAATGCCCTGACGGCTAAGCTCGGCGTTCAGCACCTGCGTCAGCAGCGGAATGCAGCCGCCGCAGCCGGTTCCCGCGCGCGTTTCGCTCTTCAGCGCCGCCACGGTGTGGCAACCGCCCTGAACCGCTTTGATGATGTCGCCTTTGCTGACGTCGAAGCAGGAGCAAATCTGCGCGCTCTCCGGCAGCGAATCAACGCCCATAACCGGCTTTTCGCCACTGCCGACGGGCAGGATCAGACCTTCCGGATTTTCCGGCAGCGGAATGGCGTTAAGGACAAACTGCAGCAGATTGCCGTAGTCGCTGGTATCGCCTACCAGCACTGCGCCGAGCAGAGTTTTGCCCTCTTCGCTGACGATCAGGCGTTTGTAGATCGACCTGCTCTCATCCAGCCAGACGTAGCTGCGCGCCCCTGGCGTACGGCCGTGGGCATCGCCGATGCCGCCGACATCGACGCCGAGCAGCTTGAGTTTGGCACTCATATCTGCGCCCTGGAAGGTGCTGTCGCGGCCGGTTAAGGCATCGCTCGCCACCTGCGCCATTTTATATCCCGGCGCGACCAGACCAAATACGCGGTTCTGCCATGCGGCGCACTCGCCGATGGCGTAAATTGCCGGATCGCTGGTGCGGCAGCGGTCGTCTACGGCGATGCCGCCGCGCTGGCCGATCGCCAGGCCGCACTGTTTCGCCAGTTTGTCCTGAGGACGGATGCCGGTGGAAAAGACGATAAAGTCGACGTCCAGCGCGCTGCCATCGGCAAACTGCAGGGTTTTGCCGCCCGCAGCATGATGCACGATCTGCTGGGTGTTTTTGCTGGTGTGCACCTGCACGCCCATCTCTTCGATTTTACGACGTAGCTGCTCGCCGCCCTGAACGTCGAGCTGTTCGGCCATTAATACCGGCGCGAACTCAATTACGTGCGTTTCAATGCCTAAGTTTTTCAACGCGCCTGCGGCTTCCAGACCGAGCAGGCCGCCGCCGATTACCGCGCCGCGTTTGCTGCGGCGCGCGCAGGCTTCAATGGCGTTGAGATCTTCAATGGTGCGATAGACGAAGCAGTCCGCGCCTTCCGAGCCTTTGATCGGCGGGATCCAGGGCCAGGAGCCCGTGGCGAAGATCAGCGTATCGTAGCGGACGGCGCGGCCGGTATTGGAGTGGATCAGCTTCTCTTCACGGTTGATGGTGATGGCGCGTTCGCCCAGCAGCAGATTGACCTGATGTTTTTCATAGTAGCCTTCGCGAACCAGGGAGAGTTCTTCGGCGGTATGGTGAGAGAAGTAGGCGGAAAGGTGGACGCGGTCATAGGCGACGCGGGGTTCTTCACAGAACACGGTTAACGCGAACTGGCCGGGTTCGGCTTTGTCGATCAGTTCCTCAATAAAGCGATGCCCCACCATGCCGTTACCGATAACGACGACATTGTGCTTGCTCATACTTGCCTCAAAATTGCGGGAATTGAGGCTACAATAGCGCGCCGTTTTCAGTCCATATTGATATATATCAATTGCCTTTTCGTATACCTATTTTGAGGTATGTGTCTGTTTCTGAATCATTTTTCGTAAGTTATTCGTTCTACTAAGAAAAGAGCTGGATCACATTTTTGCGGCGGCCAGAAAAGAAAAGGGCGGCCAGCGCCGCCCTTAATCTTATTAAGCGATCTTGTTATCAGTGCATCGCATGGCCATGCTGGCGATGGCGGGTAACAAAGCCCAGCAGCACGCACATCACGAACACGACGGCATAGAGTCCATTGGCCGTCAGCAGCGCAGCATGGACGCCGCCTTGCTTCACGATGGGGCTGGTCACCACGAAGGTCAGCATGGTGCCGACGGTGCCGCAGGTGAGGATAAAGTTCACCAGCTTCGGCGAGGAGACTTTAGTCTGCAGCGAGCCGAGCGTAATGATGGTGGTGTAGATGGCGCTGGAGCTAAAGCCGAGGATCATAATCACCCAGCGCAGCATGCTGGCGTCCGTGGCGCTGACGAACCAGTACATCAGCAGCGTCGCCAGACCGGCCAGCACCATCAGAATGCGCTGCAGATCGAAGAAGCGCAGCAGGAAGCTGAAGACCCACATGCCGACCATATAGGCGGTCCAGAAGTTGCCGACCAGCTGGCCCGCGCTGGCGATATCCATGCCCATAGTCTTCGTGGCGTACTCAGGCACCCAGGAGATAAATCCGAGCTGGCCGAGGATATAGCAGAGCGCGGCCACAGCGAGGAACAGGACGCCGATGCCCCATTTCTCTTTCTCTACCGTCGGGCTGTTTTCCGGTTTGCGCAGCACCGGGAACTCGACGCACAGGGTCAGGATGAAGATGGCAACGTAGATAAGGCCGATGCAGACATAGACCCAGTACCAGGGCAGCGCGCGCGCCAGCAGGATGCCAGCCAGAACCGGAAACAGCGTACCGGCCATGCTGAAGAAGGAGTCGGTAAACAGCAGGCGCGAGCCGCGCTGACGGCCTTCATACATATGCGTAATAAGGAAGGTGCCGATCGACATGGTGATGCCGCTGACCACGCCCAGTACAAACATACAGAGCGAGAAGACGGAGAGATCGCGGCTGGTCATCAAACCCAGCACCGCCAGCACCATCAGAATAAAGCCGAAAATCAGCTGGCGCTTCAGCGGTACGATAACCATCAGCCAGGCGTTAAGGAAAACCGAGACCAGAATGCCGGCGTTCAGAAAGGTAAAGGTATTCCCCATACTTTCAATCGGCAGCTGGAAATCCTTCGCGATATCGCCCATAACCATGCCGGTGACGATCACCAGCGCGCCGGTCAGCGCGTACGAGAAAAAGCTTATCCAGGTAAGCCCAATACGATTACGATTTGTCATGTTGTGAACCTGTGAAAAACAGAGGGGGCGGCATAAAACTGTCAGAAAGTGTAAACGGAAGCGTGATCTTAATAAATAAAGACTGAAAATGACCTTTCATATTTCATTCATAATGTGACTTGTATCACGAAAACGTTTGCGCAGGCGCTTTTTCCGTCCTGAACAGGCTGTGCGTAAATAACGGTAAAACGCTGGCTCTTGTATTTTATGCTCTTTACAATCAGTCTCGTTAAAAACTGCTCTCCAGGGTAAGGAATCTTTCATGTTTAAACGTACTCTTACAGCGGCGGTCGCCCTGTTTGCGCTCTCTTCCGTTTCAGCCTCCGCGCTGGCCGCCAAAGGCGATACGCACGTCCTGCTCACGACGTCCGCCGGTAATATCGAACTCGAACTGAATAATCAAAAAGCGCCGGTTTCGGTGAAAAACTTCGTCGACTACGTTAACAGCGGGTTCTACAACAACACTATTTTTCACCGCGTGATCCCAGGCTTTATGGTGCAGGGCGGCGGTTTTACTACCGACATGCAGCAGAAGCAGACCAACGCGCCGATCAAAAATGAAGCGGATAACGGCCTGCGCAACCTGCGCGGCACCATCTCTATGGCGCGCACCGCCGATAAAGACAGCGCGACCAGCCAGTTCTTTCTTAACGTTGCTGATAACGCTTTCCTCGATCATGGACAGCGTGACTTCGGCTACGCGGTTTTTGGTAAAATTGTGAAAGGAATGGATGTAGCCGACAAAATTTCCCAGGTTCCTACCAAAGATGTCGGCCCTTATCAAAATGTGCCGGTAAAACCGGTAGTTATCCTCTCTGCTAAAGTCCTGCCGTAACTTCTTGCGCCGCCATCCTCTGGCGGCGTCGCCTTGCCCGCTTCCGGCAAAGGGAAAATTTGCTCCTATACTCAGCTTCGAGAGTGCGGACAACCCTGAGCAGGAGGCGGCATGGCAAACAAACTCACCGAGAAACAGAAAAATACGCTCTGGCAACAGCGGCGCGTCGCCAGTTATCAGGCAAGCTGCCGGCTGGAAGGCTTAACGCTGGCAGAGCCAGCCAGCGCTTACGAACAGGCTGACGCGGCTGAAGCGCGACTCGAGTCGCTGAGGAGGCAGTATGGTGCCGAATAGCAGCGTCGCACGCGATCCCTATCTGTGGCAAAACGATGACGTGTTGAAAAACCGGCTGGAAATCCACGACGCCGCGCAGCTGCGTAAGGCGGAACTGGCATTTAGCGCCGCGCGTCTCGCCACGCTGGAGCTGGGGCCAGCCACTATCGGCCTTCCTTTCCTGCGCCATATTCACCGCACGCTGTTTCAGGATGTCTATGCCTGGGCGGGCGAGCTGCGCACCATTGATATCTGGCGCGACGACACGCCGTTTTGCCATTTCGAATATATCGAAAAAGAGGGCAATACGCTGATGGACGCGCTGGAAGAGGAAGAGGGGCTGCGCAATCTGGAGCAGGAGGATTTCGTGGCGCGTATCGCGCACTACTACTGCGAAATCCATATGCTGCATCCGTTTCGTGAAGGCAACGGGCGCGCCCAGCGCATCTTCTTCGAACAGCTCGCGCTGCACGCCGGGTATTTCCTGGAGTGGCAGAACGTTGAGGAGCAGCAGTGGCGAGAGGCTAACCAGGCGGGCGCGGACGGCGACCTTGCGCCGCTGGAAGCAGTATTCGCCTGCGTCGTGAGTCGCGCCAGCCTGTAAAAGGCGTAGAATAGCGGCGGTTTTCTCAGTCTGGACTGACTATGCTGCTGCTAATCGACAACTACGACTCCTTTACCTGGAACCTTTACCAGTATTTTTGCGAGCTTGGCGCGCAGGTGCGCGTAGCGCGCAACGACGCCATCACGCTGGAGGAGATGGCGGCGCTGCCGCTGTCGCATCTGGTTATTTCGCCGGGGCCCTGTACGCCCGACGAGTCAGGTATTTCGATGGCGGCAATCCGCCACTTCGCCGGACGCATTCCGGTGCTGGGCGTCTGCCTGGGTCATCAGGCGATCGCCCAGGCTTACGGCGCGAAGGTGGTTCGCGCCCGCCAGGCGATGCACGGCAAAACCTCCGCTATCGCCCACACCAACTGCGGCGTGTTCCGCAATCTCAATCAACCGCTGACCGTCACGCGCTACCACTCGCTGGTTGTGGCGTGGGATTCTCTGCCTGACGCCTTTGAAATCACCGCCTGGAGCCTGAAAGAGGGTGAGCCGGATGAGATTATGGGATTTCGTCACAAGGCGCTGGCGCTGGAAGGGGTGCAGTTTCATCCGGAAAGTATTCTGAGCGAGCAGGGGCACCAGCTGCTGCGTAATTTTCTCGAATCCTGAAGTTATGTTTGCCTTTGGGTGATTTATTATGCATATTTTGTGATTATTATTTCACTATGGCTCAATAAATAATCAAAGGTGGTCGCCGATGGCAGCGGAGAAAATTGCGGTAACGCGGGAAACGTTCGATAAGGTTATTTTGCCTGTTTATGCACCTGCGCAGTTCGTGCCGGTAAAAGGCAAGGGCAGCCGCGTCTGGGATCAGCAGGGCAAAGAGTATATCGACTTTTCCGGCGGCATCGCCGTAACGGCGCTGGGCCATTGTCATCCGGCGCTGGTGGAGGCGCTGAAAACCCAGGGCGAAACCCTGTGGCATTTAAGCAATGTTTTTACCAACGAGCCAGCGCTGCGCCTCGCCAGTAAACTGATTGACGCCACTTTCGCCGAGCGCGTCTTTTTCGCCAACTCCGGTGCCGAAGCGAACGAAGCCGCTTTCAAGCTGGCGCGCTACTACGCCTGCCATCGCCACAGCCCGTTTAAAACCAAAATCATTGCCTTCCACAACGCGTTTCACGGCCGTACCCTTTTTACCGTTTCCGTTGGCGGCCAGCCCAAATATTCCGATGGTTTTGGACCAAAACCGGCGGATATCGTACACGTTCCCTTTAACGATCTTGAGGCGGTCAAAGCGGTTATTGATGACCACACCTGCGCCATCGTGGTTGAGCCGATTCAGGGCGAGGGCGGCGTTATGCCCGCCACGCCGGAGTTTATGCAGGGACTGCGCGCGCTGTGCGATAAGCATCAGGCGCTGCTGGTGCTGGATGAAGTGCAGAGCGGCATGGGACGCAGCGGCAAGCTGTTCGCGTATGAGCACTACGGTGTGACGCCGGATATTCTTACCACCGCCAAAGCGCTGGGCGGCGGCTTCCCGGTGAGCGCCATGCTGACCACCCATGAAATTGCCTCAGCCATGTCGCCGGGCGTACACGGCACCACCTACGGCGGCAATCCGCTGGCCAGCGCGGTTGCGGAAGCCGCACTGGATGTCATCAATACGCCGGAGGTACTGCAGGGCGTTCAGACGCGTCGCGAGCAGTTCGTAACGGCGCTGAAAGCGCTCGACGCGAAGCATAATCTCTTTACGGACATTCGCGGCAAAGGTTTGCTGATCGGCGCGGCGCTGAAGCCGCAGCATGCCGGTAAAGCGCGCGATATCCTCCACGCGGCGGCCGCGGAGGGGCTGATGGTGCTGGTGGCGGGAACTGATGTGATCCGCTTTGCGCCGTCGCTGGTCATTGAGCCCACCGATATTGAAGAGGGCATGGCGCGCTTTGCCCGCGCGGTGGAAAGCGTGCTGACGGCCTGATCAACTCTTGCGCAGACGCCTTATCAGCCAGCGGCCATGATGCGGCCGCTGGCTCCACGCCAGCGACGAAATGGTGTGCATCGCGTTCAGATGTTCCAGAATGCGCTTCACATGCTGCTCCAGAATCGTCCTGGGGCCTTCATCCAGATCCTCTACGCCCGCCATCACGTTAGTCTGCGATCCCGGCCCGTCATACTCCAGCCGCTGCTGGCAGCGCTGTAGCGCGATTTCGCACGACTGCAGATAACGCTGCGCCAGATCCGGCGTCAGCATGGTGTGTTCGCGAGCGAGGATCGTTATGGCGTTGATATGCTCAACGATAAACTGGCTGTGCGTTACCCATAAGCGCATATCTTTCAGGTACTGTGCGTTAAAGCCCGGTTCCTGCATCGCCTGATTGAGCGAGTTGAACAGCGCGTTATGCGCCTGGTTGACCCTCATACGCTGATAAGCCAGCTTTTTCGCCTCCTGCTCTGGCCCCAATAGCAGCCGCAGCGCATCCTGATAGGTTTCCAGCGCGTCGTGGGCGTTCTGACGCAGCAGCCCGCTCTGCCACTGCGGCCAGAGCCATAGCATGCCGCCAAAGGCGATAAGACATCCCATCAGCGTATCCATCAGGCGCGGCAGTAAAAACTGCGCGCCGTTTAGCGACAGCAGCTGTAACGAGTAAACCGCCGTGACGGTAAAGCCGATCATCGACCAGCCGTAATATTTGCGCGTCACCAGGTAGCTCAGCAGCGTTACCACCAGCATAAACAGCAGCACCAGCGATTCCGGCACCGCAAAGCGCAGCGAGGCGGCGGCAATCACCAGACCGGCGAAAGTGCCCAGTGCCCGGTGCTGGATCCGCACCCGCGTGGCGCTGTAGCCGTTCTGACTGACGAACATAATGGTCATCAGGATCCAGTAGGGCTTGGGGATGTCGAACAGCATCGCCAGTGCGCTGCCGAACATCAGCATCACGGCAAAGCGCGCCGCCGTGCGCAGCGCGGAGGATTTCAGCGACAGGTAGCTGCGCAGCGCGGCAAGCAGCGGCAGGCGGCGCTGGCGATCGGACATCAGGTCGCGCTGATAGAGCGGTTTTTGCGTGCGCAGCACGCGCGCGATGCGGCTGAAGTGGTAGAAACAGAAGTGGCCCACCGGATTCTCCGGATGCTGTCGGGCGATTTTTTCCAGCGCGCCGAGCGGCTTATCCATCTCGAAGCGGCTCGGCAGCTGATGGTAAAGAATGGAATCGGCCAGCGCGCGCAGCCGCGCCGAGATAATTTTGGCATTCCAGCGTATGACCGCTTCCGCATGGCTGCGCTCTACCAGCTTCTGCACCTCTTCCGGCTGATGCAGGCTGACAGAGATATGCTCCTGCAGGTCAAGCGCCACCTGAAAGGCGCGCGTCAGCCGCTTATGGCTGTTGTCGCGGCTGGCGGAGAGCATATGCATCTGCTGGTAGCAGGTGTTAATCAAATCGACCGCTTTCTGCTGGCGCGCCAGCAGCGGGGGCAACGCTTTTTCCGGATCGGTAAGCTGGGTGAGCAGCGTATATTTCGCGTCGCAGTAGTCCGCCAGTTCGCGGTAGATCAGGCTCAGGGTTTCGCGCATCGGCTGCTCTTTCCACAGCCAGAACCAGAACCAGTTAAAGAGTCCATACCAGAGCGTGCCGCCGATATAGAGCAGCGGCGGCACATAGATCGGCATGCGGCCAATCAGGCTCAGCGTAAAGATTGCCGCCACCAGCGTGCCTGAGAGCAGCCGCCCGTGCAGGGGACTGATTTCGCCGGTAACGCCCAGCAGCAGCGGCAGAACAAAGAGTACGGCAGGCAGCGGTACGCCTTTCAGCGTTAAGAGCTGGATCAGAAAACTGCCGAGCGCAAACAGCGAGCCGCCGACAATCAGACGTTTGAAGAAGCGCTTGTGCGGCGTATCCAGACCCGCGACGTTGCAGCAGGCAGGAACGAGAGAGAAGAGCAGCCCTTTCTGCAGATCGCCAAACAGCCAGCCGAGCGCCACGGGAATGCACAGCACCAGCGTCTGCCGCAGGGCATAGTTAACTTCGGGGTGATAGATGATTCGACGCCACATCACTTAACTAAAAGCAGTAACGGCGTGACTGAGAGATCACGCCGTGAGTGAGAGGAAATCAGCGGGTGCCGTAAACGACAATGGTTTTGCCGTGTGCGGAAATCAGATTCTGGTCTTCCAGCATTTTCAAAATGCGGCCCACGGTTTCGCGTGAGCAACCAACGATTTGGCCAATTTCCTGACGAGTAATTTTGATTTGCATGCCGTCGGGATGCGTCATGGCGTCTGGCTGTTTAGCCAGGTTAAGCAGGGTTTGTGCAATACGTCCGGTAACGTCGAGGAAAGCTAAATTGCCTACTTTTTCCGATGTGACCTGCAGACGGCGCGCCATCTGCGAAGAGAGACGCATTAAAATATCCGGGTTCACCTGAATAAGCTGACGGAATTTCTTGTAGGAAATCTCCGCCACTTCGCACGCGGTTTTAGCGCGTACCCAGGCGCTGCGCTCCTGACCTTCTTCAAACAGGCCAAGCTCGCCGATAAAATCACCCTGATTCAGGTAAGAGAGGATCATCTCTTTGCCCTCTTCATCTTTGATAAGCACCGCAACGGAACCTTTCACGATGTAGTAGAGGGTTTCAGCCTTCTCACCCTGATGAATCAGCGTACTTTTGGATGGATATTTGTGAATATGGCAATGGGACAGGAACCATTCGAGTGTAGGGTCTGTTTGCGGTTTGCCGAGAACCATTCGCTATTATCCTCTGTTGTAATCGTGCCCAAAACGCGGGGGGATTATTCCCTGCCAGGCGATGAAAGCTTCAAGCGTTTCTCCTGAAGGAGATTATTCGGGCCTTATTTTGCGGCAGGCGCTTGATGTGTCCCGTCTTCGTCCTTAACAGAACGAACTATTTTCAGCACTGTATGTAGCACAGCTTTTGCCGACTGTCTTCTGTTGTCTCGCTTCAGCAAAGGGGGGATTACTCTGGATTGCTGTTTGTCAGGTGAACGCGTACTCTGGCGGCAAACGGGCTATTCTTGAGGTGGAAACATGCAGGCACGAGTGAAGTGGGTCGAAGGGTTAACCTTTCTCGGCGAGTCGGCGTCGGGACATCAGATTCTGATGGACGGCAACTCCGGCGATAAAGCGCCAAGTCCAATGGAGATGGTGTTGATGGCGACGGGCGGCTGCAGTGCCATCGATGTGGTCTCTATTTTACAGAAAGGGCGCAACGAGGTGGCAGACTGCGAGGTGAAGCTGACCTCTGAGCGTCGCGAAGAGGCGCCGCGTCTGTTTACCCATATTAACCTGCACTTTGTGGTCAGCGGCAAAGCGCTGAGCGATAAAGCCGTGGCGCGCGCGGTAGATCTCTCGGCGGAGAAGTATTGCTCGGTGGCGTTGATGCTGGGCAAGGGCGTTGAGATTACCCATAGCTATGAGGTGATTGAGCTGTAAGGCCTGCTCTTACAGACGGCACATAAATTCAAGGAGCGGATGGCAAGGACCGAAGAGCAAAGCGTCCCGCGCCATGGATGGCGCGGGCCGAGCGGGCAAGGATGCCGTCTTTTGCGTCTTTGCGATCGGGCCTTGCCATCCGCGACCACCTCGGTCTTACCATCTGCGACCATCTGCGGCCACCTGCGCTCACAGCCGGTCAGGCAATCCGCTTTCCTTCCATCAGTCGCTGCACCAGCGGCGCCATAATCAGCTCCATCGCCAGCCCCATTTTGCCGCCCGGTACCACCAGGGTATTCATATGCGAAATAAACGAACCCTGCAGCATTGCCAGCAGATAGGGGAAGTCGATATTTTCCAGTCCGCGAAAGTGAATAACCACAAAGCTCTCGTCCAGCGACGGGATCTCACGTGCGGCGAACGGGTTTGAGGTATCGACGGTCGGCACGCGCTGGAAGTTGATGTGGGTGCGTGAAAACTGCGGCGTAATGAAGTTGATGTAATCCTCCATCGAGCGAACCACAGAATCCATCACGGCTTCGCGCGAGTGGCCACGTTCGCTGGTGTCGCGCACCAGCTTCTGGATCCACTCCAGGTTAACGATCGGCACTACTCCTACCAGCAGGTCAACTTTCTCCGCCACATTATGCTGCTGCGTCACTACGCCGCCGTGGAGTCCTTCATAGAACAGCACGTCGGTATTTTCCGGCAGCGGCTGCCAGGGCGTAAAGGTGCCGGGCACCTGATTCCAGGGAACGGCTTCGTCGTAGGTGTGCAGATACTTGCGCGACTGGCCTTTCCCCTCATTGCCGTAGTCGGTAAAAGTTTGCTCCAGCAGACCGAAATCATTGGCTTCCGGGCCGAAATAGCTGACGTGACGCCCCAGGTCGCGCGCCTTGCGGATAGCCATATCCATTTCCGGCCGCGTATAGCGGTGGAAGCTGTCGCCCTCCAGCTCGGCGGCATGCAGATTGAGCTGCTGAAAAATTTTACGGAACGCCAGGCTGGTGGTGGTGGTGCCGGCCCCGCTGGAGCCGGTTACCGCAATAATCGGATGTCGTGCTGACATGAAAAAGCTCCCTGTAGAGTCGGGCGATGAGCATTGTTAACATGAAAAGCGCGTCGACGCATCAGCCGCGAAATTCCCTGCGCGGCATAATATTGATGGTTTCATGCAGTTCCGACCAGACCAGCACGACGTCGCCGCGCTCCAGCTGGCGGCGCACATCATCAACTTTTTGCGCCAGGCTGCGCTCCTGCTCGCCATAGTCGGTGCCTTCGCGCAGCACAAAGGCTTCAATCAGGTTGGTAAGCGTATCGGGATCGAGTTGTTGCCAGGGAATAATCATGATGAGAGCCATTGTGTAAGCCACTGCGGCACACGCTGTTCGAGCCACATCTGCGGTTGACGCAGCGTGCCGCCGACAAAGCCAACGTGTCCGCCATGCGGCGTAAGTTGATAGGTGATACTGGCTGAGAGCTGCTCCGGCAGGGGGATCACCTCATCAGTCATAAAAGGATCGTCTTTGGCGTGAATGATCAGCAAGGGCTTACGCACCTTTTTTAACAGCGGCATAGCGCTGGCGCGCCGGTAATAGTCGCCCGCATCAAGAAAGCCATGGGCGCGGGCGGTGATGGCGTCGTCAAAATCGCGCAGGCGGCGCAGCGCCTTAAGCTGCAGCAAATCTACCGGCAGCGTGCCCGGCCACGCGCGCAGCTTACGCTCGGCGTTCTTTTTCAACTGGTCGAGCAGATAGCGTTGATAAAAGCGTGAAAAGCCCTGTTCAAGCTTCAGGCTGCACGGCTCCAGCAGCAGCGGCGCAGAGACGATAACCCCGGCGTCGAGCGGCGCGGCGTCGCCCAGCCTGCCGAGCAGGCAACCCAGCATATTGCCGCCGAGCGAAACGCCTACCGCGGCGGTCGGCGCATCACCCCAGCGCGTTTTCAGCCAGCGCAGAAAAAAGGCGGCGTCTTCGGTTTCGCCAGAGTGATAGATACGATGCAGGCGGTTCGGCTCGCCGCCGCAGCCGCGAAAATGCATCACGACGCCGAGCCAGCCCTGCCGCTGGCAGGCATGCATCAGCCCGTGGGCGTAAGGACTGTGAAAGTTGCCCTCCAGCCCGTGGAACAACACCACGCGCGGCTTATGGCTCGCCTGCTGCGGATCTTCGCTCCAGGCTAGGTCGAGGAAGTCGCCGTCTGGCAGATCGAGGCGCTGCCAGTGCGGACGAAGTAACAGGCGACGACGCACCAGACGCGGCAGCACCGTCTGCAGATGCGGATTGCGCAGGGCGCGCGACGGCATAAAGCCCGCTGTCGCGTCAGGAGTAAAATTCATGCCGCCAGGGCTTGTCTGATCCATATCACACTGTTAGCTTCGTTAAGTTTGTCGCAAGTCTGGGGTGAGGAGCACCCGTTCATGGAACTGAGCCTGTTTTTCTCAATGTTAGGTTTTCTCTGGGTCGCCGCCATCACGCCAGGCCCTAATAATATGTTACTCACCGCCTCCGGCGCCAATTTCGGCTTCTGGCGTACCTTGCCGTTAATGGTCGGCATTATGATCGGCATGCAGGTGATGCTGCTGATGGTGGCGTTCGGCGTCGGTGGCCTGATCCTGCTCTATCCCGCGCTTCACCTTATCCTTAAGATCGCCGGCAGCCTTTATCTGCTCTGGCTGGCCTGGAAAATCGCCACTGCCGCCTATGAGAAGCTGGAAACCGGCGACGCGCCGCCAAAACCGATGCCGTTCTGGCAGGGTGGCCTGCTGCAGCTGATTAACCCGAAAGCCTGGCTGATGGCGCTGGGCGCGGTCGCGAGCTTTAGTCTTGCCGGCGCTGCCTATCTGCATTCCGTCATGGCCATCAGCTTTAGCATGTTTCTGGTTAACCTGGTAGCGGGTGTTATCTGGATCGGCTTCGGCGCGCTGATTGGCCGCATCCTGCAAAGCCGCCGCGCCTGGACCCTCTTTAACGTGGCGATGGGCCTGCTGACCGCCGCCTGCGTGCTGCTTATCTGGCGCTGAACTAGCTGGAGGCGCGCTCGACGCGCTTCCACGGCAGCAGATCGCGCACCACCGGCGACGTCGGGCGGCGAATACGCTGCAGCAAAAGCTGAACGCTGCGCGCGCCAAGCTGATACATCGGCTGTTCAATGGTGGTAAGCGGCGGGTTCAGGCTGCGAGTAAAGGGAATGCCGTCAAAGCCGACGACGGCGAGATCCTCTGGAACGCGCAGGCCCGCTTCCAGCGCGGCATGCACTACGCCTACCGCCAGTACGTCCGACACCGCCAGCACCGCATCCGGCAGCTCAGGCTGCTGCAACAGCTGACGCAGCGCCTGACTGCCCGCCTCGCATGAAATCTCTTCGGCATAGGCCACGCCGCGCCACGGCAGCCCCAGCTGTTCCAGCTCCTCGCGGTAGCCCGCTTCACGCTGGTGTGAATAGAGATAGCGCATATCGCTGTTAACCAGTCCGATACGGCGGCGGCCTTTGCCTGCCAGATAGCGCACCGTTTCGCGCGCCGCGCCGCGGTTATCAATGGCGACGGAAGAGGCTGCTATGGCGGGATCGTATTCTGCGCACTGCACCCAAGGCGCGTCGCCAATCAGGGCGGCGATATCCTGCAGCGTAGAGGCCGCATCCATGGTGATGACGCCATCAACCACCTTGCCGGTCAGCAGACCGAGCCAGGCGGATTCTCGCCGCAGCTGCGAGGCGGAGTTGCAGAGAAGAATATGGTAGCCCTGCGCTTCCGCTTCCGCCTCGATGCCTTGCACCACGCGCGAACAGAAGGGATTGGTAATATCGGAAATCAGCACCAGCAGCATATGGCTCTGGGCGGTGCGCAGCTGGCGCGCAAGCAGGTTGGGCTGGTATTCGCTGGCGGAGATCGCCGCCAGCACCCGGTCGCGCGTGTCCGCTTTTACGCCTGGATGCGCATTAAGCACGCGGGATACCGTAGCTTTAGAGACGCCCGCCAGCAGCGCGACCTTCTCAATGGACATATTGCCGCATACCTTTCTTGCCGGTTAACAGGGAGCCATATCAATAACACAGCGGCAATGTGAGCGCCTGCCATTTTGTCTGAATAATCGGTTCGCCATTGCCACATTTCGCATCAGCTTTGCCGATCATGATCTAAGAACATCTTTTTATTATGAATAATTTTTAATTCCTTTATGAAATCACTGCCGCTGGCGACACTGCACCCATCATAAGAGCCTGGCGGAGTGCGATTTCATGGCAGTGAAAAGACCTTTAACGATATTGGCCGCAGCGCTTTCGCTGCTGGTGTTTCAGGCGCAGGCCGTCAATGTGACGGTGGCGTATCAGACCTCTGCCGAACCGGCAAAAGTGGCGCAGGCGGACAATACCTTTGCGCGCGAGAGCGGCGCGACCGTTGACTGGCGTAAGTTCGACAGCGGCGCGGGCGTGCTGCGCGCGCTGGCGTCGGGCGATGTGCAGATCGGCAATATCGGCTCCAGCCCGCTGGCCGTGGCCGCCACGCAGCAATTACCGATCGAAGCCTTTTTACTGGCGTCACAGCTCGGCAGCTCCGAAGCGCTGGTAGTGAAAAAGGGGATTGGCGGCCCGAAAGATCTGATCGGTAAACGCATCGCCGTACCGTTTATTTCCACCACCCACTACAGCCTGCTGGCGGCGCTGAAGCACTGGGGCATCAAGCCGACAGAGGTGCAGCTGGTAAACCTGCAGCCACCCGCGATTATCGCCGCCTGGCAGCGTGGAGATATCGACGGCGCCTATGTCTGGGCGCCTGCCGTCAACGAGCTGGAGAAAGATGGCAAGGTGCTGACGGACTCTTCGCAGGTAGGGCAGTGGGGCTCGCCGACGCTTGACGTCTGGGTGGTGCGCAAAGATTTCGCCAGCGCGCATCCTGACGTGGTAACGGCTTTCGCCCGCAGCGCCATCGAAGCGCAAAAAACCTACCTTAATAACCCGGACCAGTGGCTGAAGCAGCCGGATAATCTGAGCAAGCTGTCGCGCCTGAGCGGCGTGCCGGAAGCGCAGATAGCGGATCTGGTGAAAGGCAATACCTACCTCACGGCGCAGCAGCAGGTTGAGCAGCTAGGCAAGCCGGTGAATAAAGCGATCGTCGATACGGCCAGCTTCCTGAAAGAGCAGGGCAAGGTGCCGCAGGCGAACGCCGACTACAGCGATTTCGTCACCAGCCGCTTTGTCGAGCCGCTGGCGAAACAGTAAGGAGAACGCCATGCTGCGCATCGCTCATCTTAACGCGCGTTATGCCGGACGACCCGCCCTGCAGGATATCAGCCTGCAGCTCGATAAAGGCGAACTGCTGGTGGTGCTCGGCCCGTCGGGCTGCGGCAAAACAACGCTGCTTAACCTGATCGCCGGCTTTTTGCCGGTAGAGTCCGGCAGCATCACGCTGGAAGGCAACGCTATCAGCGGGCCGGGCGCGGAGCGCGGCGTGGTGTTTCAGCATGAGGGGCTGCTGCCCTGGCGCAACGTGCTGGACAATGTCGCCTTTGGTCTTCAGCTCGCCGGAATGGCGCGCAGCGAACGCAACGCTATCGCGCGGCGGCTGCTAAAAAAGGTCGGGCTTGAAGGGGCGGAAAATCGTCCCGTCTGGCAGCTTTCCGGCGGTCAGCGTCAGCGCGTTGGCATCGCACGCGCGCTGGCGGCGGATCCGCAGCTGCTGCTGCTTGACGAGCCCTTTGGCGCGCTGGATGCCTTTACCCGCGAGCAGATGCAGACCCTGCTGCTGACGCTGTGGCGCGACAGCGGCAAGCAAATTTTCCTGATTACTCACGATATAGAAGAAGCGGTATTCCTCGCCAGCGAGCTGGTGCTGCTTTCGCCGGGGCCGGGCCGCATAGTGGAGCGCCTGAAGCTTAACTTCGGCCAGCGCTTCGCCGCTGGCGAGCCCTGCCGCGCCATCAAATCCGATCCCGCTTTTATTGAACAGCGCGAATATGTGCTGAATCGGGTATTCGAACAGCGGGAGGCCTTTGTATGAGCGCGGTCATCAGCGATAAAACCACCGCGGCGCGTCGTCTGCGCTGGCCTTTTTCCCGCCCGTTCAGCCTCAGCCTGCTGAGCCTGGCGCTGCTGCTGCTGATCTGGTGGAGCGTTACGGCGCTGGGCCTGATTAGCCCGCTGTTTTTGCCTGCGCCGCAGCAGGTGCTGAGCAAGCTGCTGCTGATCGCCAGTCCTCAGGGGTTTATGGACGCCACGCTGTGGCAGCATCTCGCCGCCAGCCTGACGCGCATGCTGGTTGCGCTGTTCGCTGCGGCAGCGATCGGTATTCCGGTCGGCATCGCCATGGGCCTGAGTCCGGCGGTGCGCGGCCTGCTCGATCCGCTGATTGAGCTTTACCGTCCTGTGCCGCCGCTCGCCTATTTGCCGCTGATGGTGATTTGGTTCGGCATCGGCGAGACCTCGAAAATCCTCCTGATCTATCTGGCCATCTTCGCGCCGGTGACGCTTTCGACCCTGGCGGGCATGCGTAATACGCAGCAGGTACGCATCCGCGCTGCGCAGTCGCTGGGTGCCAGCCGCTGGCAATTGCTGCGCTGGGTCATCCTGCCTGGCGCGCTGCCGGAGATCCTGACGGGGCTGCGTATCGGCTTAGGTGTCGGCTGGTCGACGCTGGTGGCGGCAGAGCTGATCGCCGCGACGCGCGGGCTGGGATTTATGGTGCAGTCCGCCGGAGAATTTCTGGCAACCGACGTGGTGCTGGCGGGTATCGCGGTTATCGCGCTGATTGCTTTTACCTTAGAACTTGGGCTGCGCGCCCTGCAGCGTCGCCTGACGCCCTGGAACGGAGAACAACAATGAATGAAAAGCTGAATATCACGGCGCTCGGCCCTTATATTGGCGCGCAGGTGTCGAATCTCGATTTAACCCGACCGCTCAGCGACACCCAGTTTGAGCAGCTCTATCACGCGCTGCTGCGCCATCAGGTGCTGTTTCTGCGCGATCAGCTGATTACGCCGCATCAGCAGCGCGCGCTGGCGGCGCGCTTCGGCGACCTGCATATTCATCCGGTTTACCCGCACGCTGAAGGCGTAGAGGAGATTATCGTGCTGGATACCCACCAGGATAATCCGCCGGACAACGATAACTGGCATACTGACGTTACCTTTATCAACACGCCGCCGGCGGTCGCGATTCTGGCGTCGAAACTTTTGCCTGAGTCGGGCGGCGATACCTTGTGGGCAAGCGGCATCGCCGCCTTTGAAGCCCTTTCGGCGCCGCTCAAAACCCTGCTGGAAGGGCTGCACGCCGAGCATGATTTCAAAAAGTCATTCCAGGAGTATAAATATCGCCGTACCGCAGAGGAGCACCAGCGCTGGCAGGAGGCGGTAGCGAAGCATCCGCCGGTGCAGCACCCGGTGATCCGCACTCATCCGGTAAGCGGACGCAAGGCGCTGTTCGTTAATGAAGGATTCACTACGCGGATTGTGGAGCTGAGCGAAAAAGAGAGCGACGCCGTACTGGCGCTCTTATACGCCCATGCCACTAAGCCGGAGTTCCAGGTGCGCTGGCGCTGGCGGCCGAATGACGTAGCGATCTGGGATAATCGCGTGACGCAGCACTATGCGAATGCGGATTACTATCCGGCAAGGCGGGTGATGCATCGGGCGACGGTGCTGGGGGATCGGCCTTTTTAAATGTCTGTACCGGGCTGCGGTGTAAATATATTAAAACGTCCGTACCGGGCTGCGACTGTGTTGCTGCGCCGGTACGATCGTTTTAAGGCTGGTGCGACTAGCTTGCCAGCATCGCCTCAAGCTGTTCCTGGGCATCCAGCCACGCCATCTCGACCTCTTCCAGCGCCGCTTTACTCTCCGCCTGGCGCTGCAGCGCGGCGGTCAGATCCGCTTTACGGCTGGGATCGTAGATATCGCCGTCGGCAAGCTGCGTTTCCGCTTCGGTGAGCTGGCTCTGCCATTTCGCCATCTGCTTCTCCAGCTTCTCGATCTCTTTGCGCAGCGGCTGCGTCTGGGCGCGCAGCTCGGCGTCGCGGCGCTTCTGATCTTTACGCGCCTGCGCGCTGTTGCCGTTGTCCTGCTTCGGCGCGGCGTCCGCCTGCGCCTGCTGCTTCTGCAGGTCGCTCAGCCACTGCTGGTAATCTTCAAGATCGCCGGGGAAGACATCAACCTTGCCGTCATGCACCAGATAGAGATCGTCGGTGGTGGCGCGCAGCAGATGACGGTCGTGCGAAACCACCACCAGCGCGCCTTCGAAATCGATCAGCGCTTCGGTCAGCGCCTGCCGCATATCGAGATCGAGGTGGTTAGTCGGTTCGTCGAGCAGCAGCAGGTTAGGGCGCTGCCAGACGATCAGCGCCAGCACCAGCCGCGCCTTTTCGCCGCCGGAGAAGCGCGCCGTGACTTCGCTGACCTTATCACCCTGAAAGCCGAAGCCGCCAAGGTAGTCGCGCAGCTGCTGTTCCAGCACCTTCGGCGCAATGCGCGCCAGATGCTGCAGCGGCGACTCGTCGCTACGCAGATACTCCAGCTGATGCTGCGCGAAGTAGCCGAGCTTGATGCCCTTCGCCAGTCCGACTTCGCCCTCAAGCGGGGTCAGCTCGCCCGCCAGCAGCTTAATCAGGGTCGATTTGCCTGCGCCGTTGCGGCCCAGCAGACCAATGCGCGAGCCGGGCACCAGATTGAGCTTGATGGCGTCGAGAATGATGCGCTCGCCATAGCCAGCGGTGACTTTTTCCATCTTCAGCAGCGGATTCGGCAGGCTTTCCGGGGCGCGGAAGCTGAAGCTGAACGGGTTATCGACGTGAGCCGGCGCGATCATCTCCATGCGTTCCAGCATCTTGATACGGCTCTGCGCCTGTTTCGCTTTAGAGGCTTTGGCGCGGAAGCGGTCAATATAGCTTTGCAGGTGCGCCACTTTCTCCTGCTGGCTTTCGAACAGCGCCTGCTGCTGCGCCAGCTTAGCGACGCGCTGCCGTTCGAATGAGCTGTAGTTGCCGGTGTATTCGTAGAGGGTTTCCTGCTCGATATGAATGATCTTATCCACGACCGGATCGAGGAAGTCGCGATCGTGCGAGATCAGGATCAGGGTGCCTTCATAGCTTTTCAGCCAGCGCTCCAGCCAGATTACCGCGTCGAGATCCAGGTGGTTAGTCGGTTCGTCGAGCAGCAGGAGATCGGAACGGCATACCAGCGCCTGCGCCAGATTAAGGCGCATGCGCCAGCCGCCGGAGAAGTCGCTTACCGGCCGGTTAAGCTGCTCCTGACTAAAGCCAAGGCCGTGTAGCAGGCTGGAGGCGCGAGCGTGAATGCTCCAGGCCTGGATCGCGTCCAGCTTGCCATGCAGCAGCGCGATGGCGTTGCCGTCGTTGCGCTGGTTGGCGTCCGCCAGCTCCGCCTCAAGCTGACGATATTCACGATCGCCGTCGATAACGTATTCCAGCGCCGCTTTGCTCAGCGCCGGGGTCTCCTGGTTAACCCAGGCCAGCGCCCAGTTGCCGGGAAAGGTCACGCTGCCCGCGTCGCTGCTGATCTCGCCTTTTAACAGCGACAGCAGGGTCGATTTGCCGCAGCCGTTTTTACCCACCAGACCAACTTTCTGGCCGGGGTTAATGGTGGCGGAAGCGTTATCGAGCAGCACGCGGACGCCGCGGCGGATTTGCAGAGAAGAAAAGACAATCATAAGCGCCGTATCGTCAGAATATGTTAATTTACCCACCACATAATTAGAGGGTGTCGCGTCGTGCATGGTAGCGGAAAACCGCCGCTATGACGACGCTTTGGAAGAGGATAACTATGTCGCAGCCAGCAAAAGTTTTGCTGCTTTATGCCCACCCGGAAACGCAGGAGTCGATAGCGAATCGGGTTCTGCTGCAGTCGGCGCAGAAACAGGCGAACGTCACCGTACACGATCTGTACGCGCACTATCCTGATTTCTTTATTGATATTCACTATGAACAGCAGCTGCTGCGCGAGCATCAGGTTATCGTTTTTCAGCACCCGCTCTATACCTATAGCTGTCCTGCGCTGCTGAAGGAGTGGCTGGACCGCGTGCTGTCGCGCGGCTTCGCCAGCGGCGTCGGCGGCAACGCGCTGGAAGGCAAATACTGGCGCAGCGTGATCACCACCGGCGAGCCGGAGACGGCCTATCATCAGAACGGCCTTAACCGCTATCCGATGTCGGACATTATGCGTCCGTTCGAACTGACCGCGCAGATGTGCCGCATGCACTGGATGACGCCGATGATCCTTTACTGGGCGCGTCGACAGCCGAAAGAGGTGATGAGCCACTTTGCTCGCGCCTATGGCGAATGGCTTGCCGCGCCGCTGCCCAACGGAGGTCTCTGATGGAAGGACAAACGCTGCTGACCGCAGGCGTTATCTATCTGGTGGCGGCGGTGCTGATTGTACCCATCGCTGCACGCCTTGGCATTGGCGCTGTGCTGGGCTACCTGGTAGCCGGGATCGCCATCGGCCCCTGGGGGCTGGGTTTTATCAGCGACGTCGATGAGATCCTGCACTTCTCGGAGCTGGGCGTAGTTTTCCTGATGTTTATCATCGGGCTGGAACTGAACCCGTCGAAACTCTGGGCGCTGCGGCGTTCGATTTTCGGCGTCGGCGCGGCGCAGGTGCTTATCTCCGCCGGCATCCTCGGCGCGCTGCTGTGGCTGAGCAACTTTAGCTGGCAGGCGGCGGTGATTGGCGGCATCGGCCTCGCCATGTCCTCAACCGCGATGGCGCTGCAGTTGATGCGCGACAAAGGCATGAACCGCAGCGAGGCGGGGCAGCTCGGCTTCTCGGTGCTGCTGTTCCAGGACCTGGCGGTAATCCCGGCGCTGGCGCTGGTGCCGCTGCTGGCGGGCAGCGATAGCGGCAGTATCGACTGGATGAAGGTCGGCATGAAAGTGCTGGCGTTTGCCGGCATGCTGGTGGGCGGACGCTACCTGCTGCGGCCGATTTTCCGCTTTATCGCCGCTTCCGGCGTTCGTGAGGTCTTTACCGCCGCCGCTCTGCTGCTGGTGCTGGGCTCGGCGCTGTTTATGGATGCGCTCGGACTGTCGATGGCGCTGGGCACTTTTATTGCCGGTATCCTGCTGGCGGAGAGCGAGTACCGCCACGAACTGGAAGTCGCCATTGACCCGTTTAAAGGTTTGCTGCTCGGGCTGTTCTTTATCTCTGTCGGCATGGCGCTTAACCTTGGCGTACTCTATACCCATATTCTGGAGATCCTGCTCGGCGTGCTGATTCTGGTCACGGTGAAGACGCTGGTGCTCTATGTGCTGGCGCGCGTCTACGGCCTGCGTAGCTCCGAGCGTCAGCAGTTCGCCGGCGTGCTGAGCCAGGGCGGCGAATTCGCCTTTGTGCTCTTTTCCGCTGCTTCATCGGCGCATCTTTTCGCCGGCGATCAGCTGCCGCTGCTGCTGGTGACGGTCACGCTGTCGATGATGACCACGCCGCTGCTGATGCAGGGGATCGATAAACTGCTGGCGCGGCGCTTTAATGAAGTCGATGAAGATGGCGAAAAACCTTTTGTCGAAGATGACCAGCCGCAGGTAATCGTGGTGGGCTTCGGCCGAATGGGGCAGGTGGTCGGTCGTCTGCTGATGGCTAATAATAAAAGGATCACAGTGCTGGAGCGCGACATCAGCGCGGTAAGCCTGATGCGCAAGTATGGCTATAAGGTTTACTATGGCGATGCGACCGAGCTTGAACTGCTGCGCGCTGCCGGTGCGGCCAGCGCGCAGTCAATCGTGATTACCTGTAACGAGCCGGAAGATACCATGGCGATCGTACACCTTTGTCAGCAGCACTTTCCGCAGCTGGAGATCGTGGCGCGAGCGCGCGGACGCGTAGAGGCGCACGAGCTGCTGCTGGCGGGCGTAACGCAGTTCTCACGCGAAACCTTCTCCAGCGCGCTGGAGCTGGGACGTAAGGCGCTGATTTCGGTTGGTATGCATCCGCACCAGGCGCAGCGCGCGCAGCTGCACTTCCGTCGTCTGGATATGCGTATGCTGCGCGAGCTTATGCCGAACCACGCCGACAACGCGCAGATTTCCCGCGTGCGCGAGGCGCGACGCGAGCTGGAGGATATTTTCCAGCGCGAGATGCAGCATGAGAAACGGCAGTTTGACGACTGGGACGAAGATCAGTAACAGCAACACAGGTTAACCAACATGCGTAAACGATTTATTGCTGGTGCGGTTTGTCCGCACTGTCAGGAAAAAGACTCGCTGGCGATGTGGCGTGAAAACAATGTCGACGTAGTGGAATGCGTAAAATGCGGACACCAGATGCGCGAGGCGGATAAGCAGATCCGCGATCAGGTTCGCAGCCAGGAGCAAGTGATCGGTATTTTCCATCCAGAGTAGCGAAATGGCGCAGCTTTTTTTACGCTTAAACTTACAGTGGGATTGAATTCCGATACAATCGGCGCCACTAACGCTGAGGTTAATCGCGTAGCGCAAGGCGCGGCCTCAGCCCCGAACCTTTCTGGTTGGTGTTATTGCACGTAAGAATAGACCAATGAGACGGGATCTCAGTTCTCAACGGTTAGGAGATATCATGAAAGTAGCAAAAGACCTGGTGGTGAGCCTGGCCTATCAGGTACGTACAGAAGATGGTGTGTTGGTTGACGAGTCGCCGGTAAGTGCGCCGTTAGACTATCTGCACGGTCATGGTTCCCTGATTTCTGGTCTGGAAAAAGCGCTGGAAAATCATGCGGTCGGCGACAAGTTTGACGTGCATATTCCGGCTAACGATGCATACGGCCAGTACGACGACAACCTGGTGCAGCGCGTACCTAAAGACGTCTTTATGGGCGTTGACGAACTGCAGGTTGGCATGCGCTTCCTGGCGGAAACTGACCAGGGTCCGGTTCCGGTCGAAATCACCGAAGTGGAAGACGAGCACGTTGTGGTTGACGGCAACCATATGCTGGCAGGCCAGAACCTGAACTTCAACGTGGAAGTTGTCGCGATCCGCGAAGCGACCCCGGAAGAGCTGGCACACGGTCACGTCCACGGCGAACACGGTCACGATCATGACCACGATCACGACCATGGTCATGACCACGGCAACGGCGGCTGCGGCAGCCACGGCGGTTGCGGCTGCAATCACTAAGCTATCCAGCTTTCAAAGGCCACCTTCGCAGGTGGCTTTTTTTTGCCTTGCGTTCGAAGAGTGCGCAGCCATTCTGAGCCTGTCAGTAATGCGGCGGCGGCGTCTCTTCCGACTGCGACGCAATCATCGACGGCGCGGCCGCTTTCAGCTTATCCAGCAGCAGGCGCTGCTGCTCGCGCATCTTCGCCATCTCCAGCTCGTGCTGCACCACCGTTTGATTAAGCTGCTCGATAGTCAGCTCCTGAAAGGCCAGCTTGCTCTCCAGCGCTTCAAGCCGTTGTTCCCACTCTGATTGTTGCATGACCTCTCCTTATAGTGTGACGCGGCGAATCTCGCATCAGCCGCTGATTTTACGGTTTCCCCGGTAAGAATCACCCCATTTCTTTGCCGCTTCGCCTGACAGGGGTTGAATAACGTCTGCCGCAGCATCATCTCTGATGAAACTTCCTGATGCAAAAAAGGTCGGAGGAGAGCCGGGTAATTACGCTGCGGGAGTGTTCGCCGCTGCCGCGTACAGTTATAGTGTGGAGCTTTAGTCCGCAATAATTCCCGAGGTGAGACGCTTCGGTTTTGGAGAAAGGATGAAATCACTGTTTAAAGTCACAATGTTAGCCACCACCATGGCCATCGCGCTGAACGCGCCGCTGGCGATGGCAGCCGAAGCGACTGCAGCACCGGCTGCGAGCGATGCGGCACCCCAGGCACCGAAAAATGCGGCCTTCAAAAACGAAGATCAGCAATCGGCATACGCTCTGGGCGCCTCGCTGGGTCGCTACATGGACAACTCCCTGAAGGAACAGGAGAAACTGGGCATCAAGCTGGACAAAGACCAGCTGATTGCGGGCGTTCAGGATGCATTCGGCGGTAAGAGCAAGCTCTCTGACCAGGAGATCGAGCAGACCCTGCAGGCCTTTGAAAGCCGCGTGAAAGGCGCAGCACAGGCGAAGATGGAAAAAGACGCGAAAGAGAACGCCGATAAAGGCACCGCTTTCGCCAGCAAGTTCGCCAAAGAGAGCGGCGTGAAGAAAACCGAATCTGGCCTGCTGTATAAAGTAGAGAAAGAAGGCACCGGCGATGCGCCGAAAGACAGCGATACCGTTGTAGTAAACTACAAAGGCACGCTGATCGACGGCACCGAATTCGACAACTCCTATACGCGCGGCGAACCGCTCTCTTTCCGTCTCGACGGCGTTATTCCGGGCTGGACTGAAGGTCTGAAGCACGTGAAGAAAGGCGGCAAAATCAAGCTGGTGATCCCGCCGCAGCTCGCCTACGGTAAAAACGGCGTGCCGGGCATTCCGGCCAACTCTACGCTGGTGTTCGATGTTGAACTGCTCGACATCAAACCGGCGCCTAAAGCAGATGAGAAAGCGCAGGCGCCTGCCGCCGACGCGAAGAAATCTCAATAATCTGTCTGCCGCCGCCTTCGGGCGGCGGTTTCATTTCCCGCCTGTGACAAAGCTCTGGCATAAGCGTGCGACATTTGCCAGACTATCCCCTGCATAACTTTCCCAATAAAAAGAGTCTGCCCGCTGCGCTGAGACAGGCTCCAGCCATTTAGGGTAATGTCTTCGATGTCAAATCCATTCAATCCCGGCGAACTGAGCGACTTCGATTTACTGGAGCAGCGTCCGTTCGAGCAAGCGGACTACGATATTCTCAAATCTTATGAGGCAGTCGTCGACGGCCTGGCGATGCTGATTGGTTCGCACTGCGAAATCGTGCTGCACTCGCTGGAAGATCTGAAATGTTCGGCGGTGCGTATTGCTAACGGCGAACATACCGGTCGTAAAGTGGGCTCGCCAATTACCGATCTGGCGCTGCGCATGCTGCACGATATGCACGGCGCAGACAGCAACGTTTCCCGCGCCTACTTCACCCGCGCCAAAAGCGGCGTGCTGATGAAGTCGGTCACCATCGCAATACGTAACCGGCAGCAGCGCGTGATTGGGCTGTTGTGCATCAATATGAACCTCGATGTGCCTTTCTCGCAGATAATGTCGACCTTTATGCCGCCAGAAATGCATCAGGTTGATTCGAACGTTAACTTCGCCAGCTCGGTAGAAGATCTGGTGACGCAGACGCTGGAGTTCACCATTGAAGAGGTAAGCGCCGATCGCAACGTCTCTAACAACGCCAAGAACCGCCAGATCGTGCTGAATCTTTATGAGAAAGGCATCTTCGATATTAAAGACGCGATTAATCAGGTCGCGGATCGCCTCAATATCTCCAAGCACACCGTTTACCTCTACATCCGCCAGTTCAAGAGCGGAGACTTTCAGGGGCAGGAGCGCTGATGCGCTATACCCTGCTGGTGACCGGCCCGGCTTACGGCACGCAGCAGGCGAGCAGCGCCTTGCTGTTCGCCCGCGCGCTGCTGGCCGCCGGTCATCAGCTGCAGAGCGTTTTCTTTTACCGCGAGGGCGTGCTGAACGCCAATGAGCTGACCGCGCCGGCCAGCGACGAGGCGGATATCGTGCGCGCCTGGCTTGCGCTGCATGAAGAGCAGGGCGTGGCGTTAAATATTTGCGTAGCCGCCGCGCTGCGCCGCGGCGTTACCGATGCGCAGGAGGCGGAGCGGCTGCAGCTGGCAGGCAGCAACTTACAGCCAGGGTTTGAACTCAGCGGTCTGGGCGCGCTGGCGGAAGCCGCGCTCGGCTGCGATCGACTGGTGCAGTTTTAATGAATCGCGTCGCCTTTGTTTTTACCCGCGCGCCACACGGCAGCAGCGCTGGCCGCGAAGGGCTCGATGCCGCGCTGGCGACCGGCGCGCTGAGCGAGTCGATAGGCCTGTTCTTTATTGGCGACGGGGTACTGCAGCTGACGCCCGGCCAGCAGCCGGAAATTATTCTGGCCCGCAATCACGCCGCCACGTTTGGCGTGCTGGCGCTGTATGATATTGAACATTGCTATATCAGCCGCGAGGCGTTGCGCGAACGCGGCCTGGCGGAAGAGGGCGCGCGCGTGCTGGACGTCGGCATTCTGGACGCCGCAGCGCTGCGGCAACAGTTAGCGACCTACGATCGCATCATCACCTTTTAAGAGCGCGCTATGTTGCACACCCTGATGCATTCACCTTATTACAGCGACCTCAATACGCTACTGCTGTTGCTGACGGCGGAAGACGATTTGCTGTTGTTGCAGGACGGCGTGCTGGGCGCGCTGGAAGGCAGCAGCGCGTTGAGCCAGCTTCTCGCCTCGCCTGCGGCCTTATGGGTCCTGACGGAAGATGTGACCGCGCGCGGGCTTGGTGGTCAAATTTCAGCCAAAGTAAGGCCGGTGGACTATACTGGTTTCGTCGCGCTCACTGAAAAACATCAGCAGCAGATGACCTGGTAATGCCGTAAAGCCTGGTTATTTCTTGACACCCTATTGGCTCAGCCCTAAAATTCTGCGTCCTCGTAGTAATACGAGGCGATTTATTACGTGTTTACGAAGCAAAAGCTAATCCAGGAGCTATTTAATGGCAACAGTTAACCAGCTGGTTCGCAAACCACGCGTACGCAAAGTTGCAAAGAGCAACGTGCCTGCGCTGGAAGCTTGCCCGCAAAAACGTGGTGTTTGTACTCGTGTGTACACCACCACTCCGAAAAAACCGAACTCAGCACTGCGTAAAGTTTGCCGTGTTCGTCTGACTAACGGTTTTGAAGTTACCTCCTATATCGGCGGTGAAGGTCATAACCTGCAGGAACACTCCGTGATCCTGATCCGTGGCGGTCGTGTTAAAGACCTGCCAGGTGTGCGTTACCACACCGTTCGTGGCGCGCTGGACTGCTCAGGTGTTAAAGACCGTAAGCAGGCTCGCTCCAAGTATGGCGTGAAGAAGCCAAAGGCTTAATGGTTCTCCGTTAAGTAAGGCCAAACGTTTTAACTTAAATGTCAAACTAAACTCGTAGAGTTTTGGACAATCCTGAATTAACAACGGAGTATTTCCATGCCACGTCGTCGCGTCATTGGTCAGCGTAAAATTCTGCCGGATCCTAAGTTCGGATCAGAGCTGCTGGCCAAATTTGTAAATATCCTGATGGTAGATGGTAAAAAATCTACTGCTGAATCAATCGTTTATACTGCGCTTGAGACCCTGGCTCAGCGTTCTGGTAAAAACGAGCTGGAAGCCTTTGAAGTAGCCCTCGAAAACGTGCGCCCGACTGTCGAAGTTAAGTCACGTCGCGTTGGTGGTTCTACTTATCAGGTTCCAGTAGAAGTCCGTCCGGTTCGTCGTAATGCTCTGGCAATGCGCTGGATCGTAGAAGCTGCTCGTAAACGCGGTGATAAATCTATGGCTCTCCGCCTGGCGAACGAACTTTCTGACGCTGCAGAAAACAAAGGTACTGCAGTTAAGAAACGTGAAGACGTTCACCGCATGGCAGAAGCCAACAAGGCGTTCGCTCACTACCGCTGGTAATCGCCACGTAGTTGTTGTTAAACCAGCGGGCGTGCAAAATGCTAACCCGCTGGGTTCGACTAATTTTGAACGCCCGAGAATCAGAGGAATCAAATGGCTCGTACAACACCCATTGCGCGCTACCGTAACATTGGTATCAGCGCACACATCGACGCCGGTAAAACCACAACTACCGAGCGTATCCTGTTCTACACCGGTGTTAACCACAAAATCGGTGAAGTGCATGATGGCGCAGCGACCATGGACTGGATGGCGCAGGAGCAGGAGCGTGGTATCACCATCACGTCTGCAGCGACCACCGCATTCTGGTCCGGTATGGCTAAGCAGTTTGAGCCGCACCGTATCAACATCATCGACACCCCGGGACACGTTGACTTCACCATCGAAGTAGAACGTTCTATGCGTGTGCTCGATGGCGCAGTAATGGTTTACTGTGCTGTAGGTGGCGTGCAGCCGCAGTCTGAGACCGTATGGCGTCAGGCAAACAAATATAAAGTTCCGCGTATCGCGTTCGTTAACAAAATGGACCGTATGGGCGCGAACTTCCTGAAAGTTGTTGGTCAGATCGAATCCCGTCTGGGCGCGACTCCGGTTCCGCTGCAGCTGGCAATCGGCGCTGAAGAGAACTTCACCGGCGTAGTTGATCTGATCAAAATGAAAGCCATCAACTGGAACGATGCTGACCAGGGCGTTACCTTCGTTTACGAAGATATCCCGGCTGAGATGCAGGAACTGGCTGAAGAGTGGCGCGGCAAGCTGATCGAAGCTGCAGCAGAAGCTTCTGAAGAGCTGATGGAGAAATTCTTCAGCGGCGAAGAGCTGAGCGAAGAAGAGATCAAAACTGCTCTGCGTCAGCGCGTACTGCGCAACGAAATCATCCTGGTTACCTGTGGTTCTGCGTTCAAGAACAAAGGTGTTCAGGCGATGCTGGATGCCGTGGTTGAATACCTGCCGGCACCGACTGACGTTCCTGCGATCAACGGTATGCTGGACGACGGTAAAGATACTCCGGCTGAGCGTCACGCTGACGACAGCGAGCCGTTCTCTGCGCTGGCGTTCAAAATCGCCAACGACCCGTTCGTGGGTAACCTGACCTTCTTCCGCGTGTACTCTGGCGTGGTTAACTCAGGTGACACCGTACTGAACTCAGTGAAATCTGCTCGTGAGCGTTTTGGCCGTATCGTACAGATGCACGCCAACAAGCGTGAAGAGATCAGCGAAGTTCGCGCAGGCGACATCGCAGCAGCGATCGGTCTGAAAGACGTGATCACCGGTGATACCCTGTGTGATCCGAACAACCCGATCATCCTGGAACGTATGGAGTTCCCGGAGCCGGTAATCTCTATCGCCGTTGAGCCGAAAACCAAAGCTGACCAGGAAAAAATGGGTCTGGCTCTGGGTCGTCTGGCTAAAGAAGACCCGTCATTCCGCGTATGGACTGACGAAGAGTCTAACCAGACCATCATCGCCGGTATGGGTGAGCTGCACCTCGACATCATCGTTGACCGCATGAAGCGTGAATTCAACGTTGAAGCGAACGTGGGCAAACCGCAGGTAGCTTACCGCGAAGCGATTCGCTCTAAAGTTACCGACATCGAAGGTAAGCACGCTAAGCAGTCTGGTGGTCGCGGTCAGTACGGTCATGTTGTTATCGACATGTACCCGCTGGAGCCGGGTTCAAACCCGAAAGGCTACGAATTTGTCAACGACATCAAAGGTGGTGTGATTCCTGGCGAATACATCCCTGCGGTTGACAAAGGCATCCAGGAACAGCTGAAATCTGGCCCGCTGGCAGGTTATCCAGTTGTTGATCTGGGCGTGCGTCTGCACTTCGGTTCTTACCATGACGTGGACTCCTCAGAGCTGGCGTTTAAACTGGCCGCTTCTATCGCCTTTAAAGATGGCTTTAAGAAAGCGCAGCCGGTACTGCTTGAGCCGATCATGAAGGTTGAAGTAGAGACTCCGGAAGAGAACACCGGTGACGTCATCGGTGACCTGAGCCGTCGTCGTGGTATGCTGAAAGGGCAGGAATCTAACGCTACCG
The DNA here is from genome assembly GCF_022346905.1 of Pantoea sp. ACRSB. Classification (NCBI taxonomy): domain Bacteria; kingdom Pseudomonadati; phylum Pseudomonadota; class Gammaproteobacteria; order Enterobacterales; family Erwiniaceae; genus Pantoea; species Pantoea sp. ACRSB. Next base: position 229,302 of record NZ_JAKRNL010000006.1, read on the forward strand.
GCGTTCAGATTCACGCTGAAGTTCCGCTGTCTGAAATGTTCGGATACGCGACGCAGTTGCGTTCTCTGACGAAAGGCCGTGCTTCTTACTCCATGGAGTTCCTGAAGTACGATGATGCGCCGAACAACGTCGCTCAGGCCGTTATTGAAGCTCGTAGCAAATAAGGCTACGGTTTAAAAATTGTGAACAGATGCCTTCATCAATGATGAAGGCATAACAGTAAGGATTATCGCCATGGCGAAAGAGCAATTTCAACGTAACAAACTGCACGTAAACGTGGGCACCATCGGTCACGTTGACCACGGTAAAACCACCCTGACTGCAGCTATCACCACCGTTCTGGCTAAAACCTACGGCGGCCAGGCTCGTGCATTCGACCAGATCGATAACGCGCCGGAAGAGAAAGCACGTGGTATCACCATCAACACTTCTCACGTTGAGTATGAAACCCCGACTCGCCACTACGCGCACGTTGACTGCCCGGGCCACGCCGACTATGTGAAAAACATGATCACCGGTGCTGCTCAGATGGACGGCGCTATCCTGGTTGTTGCTGCGACTGACGGCCCGATGCCGCAGACCCGTGAGCACATCCTGCTGGGTCGTCAGGTTGGCGTTCCTTACATCATCGTGTTCCTGAACAAGTGCGACATGGTTGATGACGAAGAGCTGCTGGAACTGGTTGAGATGGAAGTACGTGACCTGCTGTCTCAGTACGACTTCCCGGGCGACGACACTCCGATCGTTCGCGGTTCTGCACTGAAAGCGCTGGAAGGCGACGCAGAGTGGGAAGCGAAGATCGTTGAGCTGGCTGGCCACCTGGATACCTACATCCCGGATCCGGTTCGTGCTATCGACCTGCCGTTCCTGCTGCCGATCGAAGACGTGTTCTCAATCTCTGGCCGTGGTACCGTTGTTACCGGTCGTGTTGAGCGCGGCATCGTGAAAGTAGGCGACGAAGTTGAAATCGTAGGCATCAAAGACACCGCGAAATCAACCTGTACCGGCGTTGAAATGTTCCGCAAACTGCTGGATCAGGGTCAGGCTGGTGAGAACGTGGGCGTTCTGCTGCGTGGTATCAAGCGTGAAGAGATCGAGCGTGGCCAGGTACTGGCTAAGCCGGGCTCAATCAAGCCGCACACCACTTTCGTGTCAGAAGTATACGTTCTGTCTAAAGAAGAAGGCGGTCGTCACACTCCGTTCTTCAAAGGCTACCGTCCGCAGTTCTACTTCCGTACTACTGACGTGACTGGCAACATCGAACTGCCGGAAGGCGTTGAGATGGTAATGCCGGGCGACAACATCAAAATGACCGTAACTCTGATCCATCCGATCGCGATGGACCAGGGTCTGCGCTTCGCAATCCGCGAAGGCGGCCGTACCGTTGGTGCGGGCGTTGTTGCTGAAGTTATCGCTTAATTGCGTTAGCGAGGTGGCCTTCGGGCCACCAGAGCAGAAAAAGAGCACTTCGGTGCTCTTTTTTTATGCCTTAAATTTCTTCAGGTCGCGTTATCCACACTAACTCTGGGTTTGAAATAAAAATTATTCTCATTTAAGCTTTGATCATAAAATGATCGAGGTGAGCAGTAAATGTACGTCTGTTTGTGTAACGCCATTAGTGATAAGACCATCCGCGAAGCGGTTCGCCGCTATCAGCCAAAATCTATCCAGCAGCTGCGTCAGCTGGTTCCTGTCGGGAAGCAGTGCGGCAAATGTATTCGTGTGGCGCGGGAAATCATGGAAGAAGAGCTGCAAAGCGTGCCGCTCTATAAAGAGATTGCCTGATCCTGGCGCGCTGTTCTTAATACCCACAGATTTTGTCGCGTTTTTTTGACTTCTTTTTATCCGCATCTACGCTCTAACTTAACTGGAAGCGGAGGAAGCAAAATGAAGGGCGACATTAAAATCATAAGCCATTTGAATAAACTGCTGGGAAATGAACTGGTTGCGATTAATCAGTACTTTCTTCACGCGCGGATGTTCAAAAACTGGGGCCTGATGCGCCTCAACGACACGGAGTATCACGAATCCATCGACGAGATGAAGCACGCCGATAAGTATATTGAGCGCATTTTGTTTCTTGAGGGGATTCCGAACCTGCAGGATTTAGGCCGGTTGCGAATTGGCGAAGATGTCGAGGAGATGCTGCGTTCCGATCTCCAGCTGGAGCTGGAAGGGGCGAAGGACCTGCGCGAAGCTATCGCTTACGCTGATAAAGTGCATGATTACGTCAGCCGTGACATGATGATCGAAATCCTTGCGGATGAAGAGCACCATATCGACTGGATCGAAACCGAGCTCGACCTTATCAGTAAGATGGGTATCCAGAACTACCTGCAGGCGCAAATCAGAGAAGAAGGGTAGTCCAGCCGTGAATAACGTATTAAGAGAGCCCGCTTTCACCGCCAGCAGGCGCTAAGCGGGCTTGTTTCCATTCCTGCCTCATTCATTCTTTTACTTCCCCGGCTTTCCGCTTCGCTATAGTCAATTGCAATGACGCCACCAGAAAATAAGGTTAAAAACAGAACGCGGGTTGCTTCCTGAGCAGATTTACGTATAATGCGCGGGCCTGCCAATATTAGCAGGCGCGATTCGAGCAGAATCGCAGGCGGCAGCATGTTAGGTCGCCTGACAATACTCCCAATTGTGGAGTTATATGCTGAACGATTACACTCTCCCATCAATCGTAATGGGTGCGAGTAGTAATTTTTTTCGTCTATAAAAAGTTTGGAGCTCTGGTCTCATGCAGAACCAAAGAATCCGTATCCGTCTTAAAGCGTTTGATCATCGTCTGATCGATCAATCAACCGCGGAAATCGTTGAGACTGCCAAGCGCACTGGTGCGCAGGTTCGCGGTCCGATCCCGCTGCCGACTCGCAAAGAGCGCTTCACCGTTCTGATTTCTCCGCACGTTAACAAAGATGCGCGCGATCAGTACGAAATCCGCACTCACAAGCGTCTGGTAGACATCGTTGAGCCAACTGAAAAAACCGTTGATGCTCTGATGCGTCTGGATCTGGCTGCCGGTGTAGACGTGCAGATCAGCCTGGGTTAATCAGGTCATCGAGCGATTGAGAGGTTGATACAATGATTGGTTTAGTCGGTAAAAAAGTGGGCATGACCCGCGTCTTCACTGAAGACGGCGTTTCAATCCCAGTAACCGTAATCGAAGTTGAAGCAAACCGCGTTACTCAGGTCAAAGGCCTGGAGAACGATGGTTACCAGGCAATCCAGGTTACCACCGGTGCGAAAAAAGCGAACCGTGTGACCAAACCTGAAGCTGGTCATTTTGCTAAAGCTGGCGTTGAAGCCGGCCGTGGTCTGTGGGAATTCCGCACTGCTGAAGGTGAAGAGTACTCAGTTGGCCAGAGCATCAGTGTTGAAATTTTCGCTGACGTTAAAAAAGTAGACGTAACCGGTACCTCTAAAGGTAAAGGTTTCGCAGGTACCGTTAAGCGCTGGAACTTCCGTACCCAGGACGCTACTCACGGTAACTCCCTTTCTCACCGCGTTCCGGGTTCTATCGGTCAGAACCAGACTCCGGGCAAAGTGTTCAAGGGCAAGAAAATGGCAGGTCAGCTGGGTAATGAGCGCGTAACCGTTCAGAGCCTGGATGTGGTACGTGTTGACGCTGAGCGCAACCTGCTGCTGGTGAAAGGTGCTGTCCCGGGAGCAACCGGCAGCGACCTGATCGTTAAACCAGCTGTGAAGGCGTAAGGGGATAGCAATGGAATTAGTACTGAAAGACGCGCAGAGCGCGCTGACTGTTTCCGAAACTACCTTCGGTCGTGATTTCAACGAAGCGCTGGTTCACCAGGTTGTTGTTGCATACGCTGCAGGCGCCCGTCAGGGTACCCGCGCGCAGAAAACGCGTGCTGAAGTAACTGGTTCAGGCAAAAAGCCGTGGCGTCAGAAAGGCACCGGCCGTGCGCGTTCAGGTTCTGTAAAGAGCCCGATCTGGCGTTCAGGTGGCGTGACCTTCGCTGCGCGTCCGCAGGACCACAGTCAAAAAGTTAACAAAAAGATGTACCGCGGCGCGCTGAAAAGCATCCTGTCCGAACTGGTACGTCAAGATCGTCTGATCGTTGTCGAGACGTTTTCTGTAGAAGCACCGAAAACCAAGCTGCTGGTACAGAAACTGAAAGACATGGCGCTGGAAGACGTGCTGATCATCACCGGTGAACTGGATGAGAATCTGTTCCTGGCTGCGCGCAACCTGTACAAGGTTGACGTGCGTGATGCAGCGGGTATCGACCCAGTTAGCCTGATCGCCTTCGACAAAGTCGTTATGACTGCTGATGCAGTTAAGCAAGTTGAGGAGATGCTGGCATGATCCGTGAAGAACGTCTGCTGAAAGTACTGCGCGCGCCGCACGTATCTGAAAAAGCGTCTGCTGCGATGGAAAAAACCAACACCATCGTTCTCAAAGTTGCGAAAGACGCGACCAAAGCAGAGATCGTTGCTGCTGTTGAAAAACTGTTCGAAGTAGAAGTTAAAGACGTGAATACCCTGGTTGTTAAAGGGAAAACTAAGCGTCACGGACAGCGTATCGGTCGTCGCAGCGACTGGAAAAAAGCTTACGTCACCCTGAAGGAAGGCCAGAACCTGGACTTCGTCGGCGGCGCTGAGTAAGTCGGAGGAGAAAGACAATGGCAGTTGTTAAATGTAAACCGACATCTCCGGGTCGTCGCCACGTCGTTAAAGTGGTAAACCCTGAGCTGCACAAGGGCAAACCTTTTGCCCCGCTGATCGAAAAGAACAGCAAATCCGGTGGTCGTAACAACAATGGTCGTATCACTACCCGTCACATCGGTGGTGGTCACAAGCAGGCTTACCGTATTGTTGACTTCAAACGCAACAAAGATGGTATCCCGGCAGTTGTTGAGCGTCTTGAGTACGATCCGAACCGTTCTGCGAACATCGCACTGGTTCTGTACAAAGATGGCGAACGCCGTTATATCCTGGCCCCTAAAGGCCTGAAAGCCGGCGACCAGATTCAGTCTGGCGTTGATGCTGCGATCAAAGCAGGTAACACCCTGCCGATGCGTAACATCCCGGTGGGTTCTACTGTACACAACGTAGAAATGAAGCCGGGCAAAGGCGGTCAGATCGCTCGCTCTGCTGGCGCTTACGTGCAGATCGTTGCGCGTGAAGGCTCCTACGTTACCCTGCGTCTGCGTTCAGGCGAAATGCGTAAAATCGAAGCTGATTGCCGCGCAACCTTGGGCGAAGTCGGCAACGCTGAGCATATGCTGCGCGTTCTGGGTAAAGCGGGTGCAACTCGTTGGCGTGGTGTTCGTCCGACCGTTCGCGGTACCGCGATGAACCCAGTAGATCACCCGCACGGTGGTGGTGAAGGTCGTAACTTTGGTAAGCACCCGGTAACTCCGTGGGGCGTTCAGACCAAAGGTAAGAAGACCCGTAGCAACAAGCGTACTGATAAATTTATCGTACGTCGCCGTAGCAAATAATTTTAGAGGATAAGCCATGCCACGTTCTCTCAAGAAAGGTCCTTTTATTGACCTGCACTTGCTGAAGAAGGTAGAGAAAGCGGTGGAAAGCGGAGACAAGAAGCCCCTGCGCACCTGGTCCCGTCGTTCAACGATCTTCCCTAACATGATCGGTTTGACCATCGCTGTCCATAATGGTCGTCAGCACGTTCCTGTCTTTGTTTCCGACGAAATGGTCGGCCACAAGCTGGGTGAATTTGCACCGACACGTACTTATCGCGGCCACGCTGCTGATAAGAAAGCCAAGAAGAAATAAGTAGGAGGAAGAGATGGAAACTATTGCTCAACATCGCCATGCTCGTTCTTCTGCTCAGAAGGTTCGCCTCGTGGCTGACCTGATTCGCGGTAAGAAAGTGTCGCAGGCTCTGGATATTCTGACCTACACCAACAAGAAAGCGGCTGTACTGGTTAAGAAGGTTCTGGAATCTGCCATTGCTAACGCCGAACACAACGATGGCGCTGATATCGACGATCTGAAAGTCGCGAAAATTTTCGTAGACGAAGGCCCGAGCATGAAGCGCATTATGCCGCGTGCTAAAGGTCGTGCAGATCGCATCCTGAAGCGCACCAGCCACATTACTGTGGTTGTGTCCGATCGCTGAGACTCTGGAGACTAGCAATGGGTCAGAAAGTACATCCTAATGGTATTCGCCTGGGTATTGTAAAACCATGGAACTCTACCTGGTTTGCGAACACCAAAGAATTCGCTGACAACCTGGACAGCGATTTTAAAGTTCGTCAGTTCCTGACTAAAGAACTGGCAAAAGCGTCTGTATCCCGCATCGTTATCGAGCGTCCGGCTAAGAGCATCCGTGTGACCATTCACACCGCTCGCCCGGGTATCGTTATCGGTAAAAAGGGTGAAGACGTAGAGAAACTGCGTACGGTCGTCGCGAATATCGCTGGCGTACCTGCACAGATCAATATCGCCGAAGTCCGTAAGCCGGAACTGGACGCGAAACTGGTTGCTGACAGCATCACTTCACAGCTGGAGCGTCGTGTGATGTTCCGTCGTGCGATGAAGCGTGCTGTTCAGAACGCCATGCGTCTGGGCGCGAAAGGTATCAAAGTTGAAGTTAGCGGCCGTCTGGGCGGTGCTGAGATCGCACGTACCGAATGGTACCGTGAAGGTCGCGTACCGTTGCACACTCTGCGTGCTGACATTGACTACAACACCTCAGAAGCGCACACCACTTATGGTGTAATCGGCGTTAAGGTATGGATCTTCAAAGGCGAGATCCTGGGTGGTATGGCTGCTGTTGAACAACCGGAACCGGCTGCTCAACCTAAAAAGCAGCAGCGTAAAGGCCGTAAGTAAGGAGAGTCGCTGATGTTACAACCAAAGCGTACAAAATTCCGTAAAGTGCACAAAGGCCGCAACCGCGGTCTGGCGCAGGGTACGGATGTTAGCTTCGGTACTTTCGGTCTGAAAGCTGTTGGCCGTGGTCGTCTGACTGCTCGTCAGATCGAAGCAGCACGTCGTGCTATGACCCGTGCAGTTAAGCGTCAAGGTAAGATCTGGATCCGTGTATTCCCGGACAAACCGATCACCGAGAAGCCGCTGGAAGTGCGTATGGGTAAAGGTAAGGGTAACGTGGAGTATTGGGTTGCCCTGATTCAGCCTGGTAAAGTCCTGTATGAAATGGACGGCGTACCAGAAGAGCTGGCCCGTGAAGCCTTCAAGCTGGCAGCAGCAAAACTGCCTATCAAAACCACCTTTGTTACTAAGACGGTGATGTAATGAAAGCAACTGAGCTGCGTGAAAAAAGCGTCGAAGAGCTGAACACTGAGCTGCTGAATCTGCTGCGTGAGCAGTTTAACCTGCGCATGCAGGCAGCATCTGGCCAACTGCAGCAGACCCATCTGCTGAAACAGGTTCGCCGTGATGTTGCACGCGTTAAGACTTTACTGACTGAGAAGGCGGGTGCGTAATGACCGATAAAATCCGTACTCTGCAAGGTCGTGTTGTTAGTGACAAAATGCAGAAATCTGCAGTTGTCGCTATCGAGCGTTTCGTGAAACACCCGATCTACGGTAAATTCATTAAGCGTACGACTAAGCTGCACATCCATGACGAGAACAACGAATGCGGTATTGGTGACGTGGTTGAAATCCGCGAAACCCGTCCGCTGTCCAAGACTAAGTCCTGGACTCTGGTTCGCGTTATTGAGAAAGCGGTTCTGTAATAAGAACAGTTTTTTCTGAAGAAACCCTCTGCTTCGGCAGAGGGTTTTTTTTGCCTCTCGCTCGGCTCATTTTTCATCACGCGTCAATTGTGCCTGCCATTTCATTCAACGCCTGCATCAAGGCGGCGGCAATGCAGTCGCTTATCGCGCCAGCTGCGGCGCCCTGACCGGCACAGAATAACGGTAACATCCGCTCTCCCCAGGATAACTTCAGTATGCTGTCAACAAGGTAGGCTCAGAACCCGGTAGGGCAGGGCATGACTTCTGGCAGGCGCAGCACAGGGCCTGATAAGCAGAGCATCGCGCTATGTCTTGGTCACCACCGGTGCTGTAAGGCAAACGTCTCGCTTCATCTCTTGTGCCGTTGCTGCGCAGCATGGACAACGCAGATCTTCAGTAATCAGGCACAGCTGCCTGTCGCGTCATCAGAGCAAATGGGTACCGTGTAAAGAGAAGTTAGCGGTTATTGACCTGCCGCAGGAGCGCTATTTGCTTACCCAGCTAATCGTTCCGCAGAGGACGCAAAGGCGTTAGATGAGGCGGTAATGGCGAGTGTCGAAAAATAAGGCAGATTACATTTGCTACTGCTGAGACTATTCCCTAGAATACGCCCTCCCTGTTATCAGGGAAAATAAGCGGCCCCATTGTTGAGCCGTTCATTTTTTCTACCCATCTGTGAGAACCGGTGTTATAATGCCGCGCCCTCAAATATGGGGCTTTCTAACGACCTGAAGTTTGGGTCCCGAAGTAGTAGTTGACATTAGCGGAGCACTAAAATGATCCAAGAACAGACTATGCTGAACGTCGCCGACAACTCCGGTGCACGTAGCGTAATGTGTATCAAGGTTCTGGGTGGCTCGCACCGTCGCTACGCAGGCGTCGGCGATATCATCAAAGTTACCATCAAGGAAGCAATTCCGCGTGGTAAGGTGAAAAAAGGTGATGTCCTGAAGGCGGTAGTGGTGCGCACCAGGAAGGGTGTTCGTCGCCCGGACGGTTCTGTCATTCGCTTCGATGGTAACGCATGCGTTATTTTGAACAATAACAGCGAGCAGCCAATCGGAACACGTATTTTTGGGCCGGTAACTCGTGAACTTCGTACTGAAAAGTTCATGAAAATTATCTCTCTGGCACCAGAAGTACTCTAAGGAGCGAACAATGGCAGCGAAAATCCGTCGTAACGACGAAGTTATCGTGCTGACCGGCAAAGATAAAGGTAAGCGCGGTAAAGTTAAGAATGTCCTGTCTTCTGGCAAGGTCATCGTTGAAGGCATCAACCTGGTTAAGAAACACCAGAAGCCGGTTCCGGCTCTGAACCAACCGGGTGGCATCGTTGAAAAAGAAGCCGCTATTCAGGTTTCTAACGTTGCGCTTTTCAATGCGGCAACCGGTAAGGCTGACCGTGTAGGCTTTAGATTCGAAGACGGCAAAAAAGTCCGTTTCTTCAAGTCTAACAGCGAAACTATCAAGTAATTTGGAGTAGTACGATGGCGAAACTGCATGATTACTACAAAGACGAAGTAGTCCAGAAACTCATGACAGAGTTTGGCTACACTTCTGTCATGCAAGTCCCTCGGGTCGAGAAGATCACCCTGAACATGGGTGTTGGTGAAGCGATCGCTGACAAGAAACTGCTGGAAAACGCAGCAGCTGACCTGGCAGCAATCTCCGGTCAAAAACCGCTGGTCACCAAAGCACGCAAATCAGTTGCAGGCTTCAAAATCCGTCAGGGCTATCCGATCGGCTGTAAAGTAACTCTGCGCGGCGAGCGCATGTGGGAGTTCTTTGAGCGTCTGATCACCATTGCTGTACCGCGTATCCGCGACTTCCGTGGTCTGTCCGCGAAGTCTTTCGATGGTCGTGGCAACTACAGCATGGGCGTTCGTGAGCAGATCATCTTCCCAGAAATCGACTACGACAAAGTCGATCGCGTTCGTGGTTTGGATATCACCATTACCACTACTGCGAAATCTGATGATGAAGGCCGTGCTCTGCTGACTGCCTTTGACTTCCCGTTCCGCAAGTAAGGTAGGGTTACTTAATGGCTAAGCAATCAATGAAAGCACGCGAAGTTAAGCGTGTGAAATTAGCAGACAAATTCTTCGCAAAACGCGCTGAACTGAAAGCGATCATTTCTGATGTGAACGCTTCCGACGAAGATCGTTGGAACGCTGTTCTCAAGCTGCAGACTCTGCCGCGTGATTCCAGCCCGTCTCGTCAGCGTAACCGCTGCCGTCAAACAGGTCGTCCGCACGGTTTCCTGCGGAAGTTCGGGTTGAGCCGTATCAAGGTCCGTGAAGCCGCTATGCGCGGTGAAATCCCGGGTCTGAAAAAGGCTAGCTGGTAATTGTCACCAATTGAATCACGGGAGTAAAGACAGATGAGCATGCAAGATCCGATCGCGGATATGCTGACCCGTATCCGTAACGGTCAGGCCGCGAACAAAGCTGCGGTCACCATGCCTTCCTCCAAGCTGAAAGTGGCAATTGCCAACGTGCTGAAGGAAGAAGGTTATATTGAAGATTTCAAAATCGAAGGCGACATCAAGCCGGAACTGGAACTGACTCTTAAGTATTTCCAGGGTAAAGCTGTTGTAGAAAGCATTCAGCGTGTCAGCCGCCCAGGTCTGCGCATCTATAAGAAAAAAGATGAGCTGCCGAAAGTTATGGCGGGTTTAGGTATTGCTGTTATTTCTACCTCTAAAGGTGTCATGACTGATCGTGCAGCGCGCCAGGCTGGTCTTGGCGGCGAAATTATCTGCTACGTAGCGTAATCGGAGGAAACTATGTCTCGTGTTGCTAAAGCACCTGTCGTTGTTCCTGCCGGCGTAGAGGTAAAACTCGACGGTCAGGTAATTTCGATTAAAGGTAAAAACGGCGAGCTGACTCGTACTATCAATAATGCCGTAGAAGTTAAGCATGCTGACAATGCACTGACCTTCGCTCCGCGCGACGGTTTTGCAAACGGCTGGGCGCAAGCGGGTACCGCTCGTGCGCTGCTGAACGGCATGGTTATCGGTGTTACCGAAGGCTTCACTAAGAAGCTGCAGCTGGTTGGTGTTGGTTATCGTGCTGCCGTTAAAGGCAACGTGGTTAACCTGTCACTGGGTTTTTCTCACCCGGTTGATCATCAGCTGCCCGCGGGTATCTCTGCAGAATGTCCGACTCAGACTGAAATCGTGCTGAAAGGCGCTGATAAACAACTGATCGGCCAGGTTGCAGCTGACTTGCGCGCCTACCGTCGTCCTGAGCCTTACAAAGGCAAGGGTGTCCGTTACGCCGACGAAGTCGTGCGTATCAAAGAGGCTAAGAAGAAGTAAGGTAACACTATGGATAAGAAATCTGCTCGTATCCGTCGTGCGACCCGTGCACGTCGCAAGCTCAAAGAGCTGGGTGCTACTCGCCTGGTGGTACATCGTACCCCGCGTCACATTTACGCACAGGTAATCGCCCCGAACGGTTCCGAAGTTCTGGTTGCTGCTTCTACTGTAGAAAAAGCTATCTCTGAACAACTGAAGTACACCGGCAACAAAGATGCAGCTGCCGCAGTAGGTAAAGCTATTGCTGAGCGCGCAATCGAAAAAGGCATCAAAGATGTTTCTTTCGACCGTTCCGGTTTCCAATATCATGGTCGTGTCCAGGCACTGGCAGATGCTGCTCGTGAAGCTGGCCTTCAGTTCTAAGGTAGAGGTCTAGGATGTCACACATCGAGAAACAAGCTGGCGAACTGCAGGAAAAACTGATCGCGGTAAACCGTGTTTCTAAAACTGTGAAAGGTGGTCGTATCTTTTCCTTCACCGCACTGACTGTAGTGGGTGATGGTAACGGCCGCGTTGGTTTTGGTTACGGTAAAGCGCGTGAAGTTCCGGCAGCGATCCAGAAAGCGATGGAGAAAGCCCGTCGCAACATGATTAATGTCGCGCTGACCAACGGCACCCTGCAGCACCCGGTTAAAGGTGCGCACACGGGTTCCCGCGTGTTCATGCAGCCGGCTTCTGAAGGTACCGGTATCATCGCCGGCGGTGCAATGCGCGCCGTTCTGGAAGTCGCTGGAGTTCATAACGTTCTGGCTAAAGCCTATGGTTCCACCAACCCGATCAACGTGGTTCGTGCAACTATCGACGGCCTGGAAAATATGAATTCTCCAGAAATGGTCGCTGCCAAGCGTGGTAAATCCGTTGAAGAAATTCTGGGGTAATCACGATGGCTAAGACTATTAAAATCACTCAAACCCGTAGCTCAATCGGCCGCCTGCCTAAGCATAAAGCCACTCTGGTTGGTCTGGGTCTGCGTCGTATTGGCCACACCGTTGAGCGTGAAGACACGCCTGCTGTACGCGGTATGGTTAACGCGATTTCTTACATGCTGAAAGTAGAGGAGTAACAGATGCGTTTAAATACTCTGTCTCCGGCCGAAGGCTCTAAGCACGCTTCCAAGCGTCTGGGTCGTGGTATCGGTTCTGGCCTCGGCAAAACCGGTGGTCGTGGTCACAAAGGTCAGAACTCACGTTCTGGCGGTGGCGTACGTCGCGGTTTCGAGGGTGGTCAGATGCCTCTGTACCGTCGTCTGCCGAAATTCGGCTTCACCTCGCGTAAATCATTCGTGACTGCAGAAGTGCGTCTGTCTGATCTGGCGAAAGTGGAAGGCGGTATCGTTGACCTGAGCACGCTGAAAGCAGCCAACATTATCGGTGTTCAGATTGAATTCGCGAAAGTGATTCTGTCTGGTGAAGTTTCTGCACCGGTAACGGTTCGCGGTCTGCGTGTCACCAAAGGTGCTCGTGCTGCAATCGAAGCTGCTGGCGGTAAAATCGAGGAATAAGTAGCAGATGGCTAAACAACCGGGATTAGATTTTCAAAGTGCCAAAGGTGGATTTGGTGAACTGAAACGCAGACTGCTGTTTGTTATCGGTGCACTGATTGTCTTCCGAATTGGCTCTTTTATTCCGATCCCTGGTATTGATGCCGCTGTACTTGCCAAACTGCTTGAGCAACAGCGTGGCACCATCATTGAAATGTTCAACATGTTCTCTGGTGGTGCTCTCAGCCGTGCTTCAATCTTCGCGCTGGGTATTATGCCGTATATTTCGGCCTCTATTATTATCCAGCTGCTGACGGTGGTTCATCCAGCGTTAGCGGAGATTAAGAAGGAAGGGGAGGCTGGCCGTCGTAAGATTAGCCAGTACACCCGTTACGGTACGTTGGTATTGGCAATATTTCAGTCAATCGGTATTGCTACCGGTTTACCGAATATGCCTGGAATGCAGGGCCTGGTGCTTAATCCAGGCTTTGCCTTCTACTTTACCGCTGTTGTAAGCCTGGTAACCGGGACGATGTTCCTGATGTGGCTGGGCGAACAGATTACTGAACGAGGTATCGGCAACGGTATTTCGATCATTATCTTCGCGGGTATTGTTGCGGGACTTCCGCCGGCCATTGGCCATACCATCGAGCAAGCGCGGCAAGGCGACCTGCACTTCCTCCTGTTGCTGTTGGTTGCAGTTCTTGTATTTGCAGTGACCTTCTTCGTTGTTTTCGTTGAGCGTGGTCAACGCCGCATTGTGGTGAACTATGCGAAACGTCAGCAAGGTCGTCGTGTATACGCTGCACAGAGCACACATTTACCGTTGAAAGTGAACATGGCGGGCGTAATCCCGGCTATTTTTGCTTCCAGCATTATCCTGTTCCCCGCGACGATAGCATCCTGGTTCGGGGGCGGTACCGGTTGGAACTGGCTGACAACAATTTCGCTGTATTTGCAGCCAGGACAGCCGCTATATGTGCTACTCTATGCGACTGCAATCATCTTCTTCTGCTTTTTCTACACGGCGTTGGTTTTCAACCCGCGCGAAACGGCAGATAACCTGAAGAAGTCTGGTGCATTCGTACCGGGAATTCGTCCGGGAGAGCAAACGGCGAAGTATATCGATAAAGTAATGACGCGTCTGACCTTAATCGGCGCACTGTACATTACTTTTATTTGCCTGATCCCGGAGTTCATGCGTGATGCGATGAAAGTTCCCTTCTACTTTGGCGGTACATCACTGCTCATCGTAGTGGTCGTCATCATGGACTTTATGGCTCAAGTGCAAACTCTGATGATGTCTAGTCAGTACGAGTCTGCATTGAAGAAAGCAAACCTGAAAGGCTACGGCCGTTAATTCAGGCGCTTGAGAAGTTACGGAGAGTAAAAATGAAAGTTCGTGCTTCCGTCAAGAAATTATGTCGTAACTGCAAAATCATCCGTCGCGACGGTGTCGTACGTGTGATTTGCAGCGCCGAGCCTAAGCATAAACAGCGCCAGGGCTGATTTTTTCACATATTTTTCTTGCAAAGTCGGGTTGAGCTGGCTAGATTAGCCAGCCAATCTTTTGTATGTCAATGCGTTTCCATTTGAGTATCCTGAAAACGGGCTTTTCAGCATGGGGCGCATTTATTTAATTATAGGAGTGCATAGTGGCCCGTATAGCAGGCATTAACATTCCTGATCATAAACACACCGTTATCGCATTAACTTCGATTTTCGGTATCGGCAAGACCCGTTCTAAAGCCATTTGCGCTGCAACGGGTATCGCTGAAGATGTTAAGATCAGTGAGCTGTCTGAAGAACAAATTGATCAGCTGCGTGATGCAGTTGGTAAATTCGTTGTTGAAGGTGATCTGCGCCGTGAAATCACCCTGAGCATCAAGCGTCTTATGGACCTTGGTTGCTACCGTGGTTTGCGCCATCGTCGTGGTCTGCCGGTTCGCGGTCAGCGTACCAAGACCAATGCACGTACCCGTAAGGGTCCGCGCAAACCGATCAAGAAATAATCGGGGTGAGTAAATAATGGCAAAGGCACCAGTTCGTGCACGTAAGCGTGTAAGAAAGCAAGTCTCAGATGGCGTGGCTCATGTCCATGCTTCTTTTAACAACACCATCGTGACCATTACCGATCGTCAGGGTAACGCGCTGGGTTGGGCAACCGCCGGTGGTTCCGGTTTCCGCGGTTCACGTAAATCTACGCCGTTTGCTGCTCAGGTCGCTGCAGAGCGCTGTGCAGAAGCCGTGAAAGATTACGGTATTAAGAACCTGGAAGTTATGGTTAAGGGTCCGGGTCCGGGTCGCGAATCAACTATTCGTGCTCTGAACGCCGCAGGTTTCCGCATCACTAATATTACTGATGTGACTCCGATCCCTCACAACGGTTGTCGTCCGCCGAAAAAACGTCGCGTATAACGCCGCGTTTTTAGGATAGTTGGAGAAAGAAAATGGCAAGATATTTGGGTCCTAAGCTCAAGCTGAGCCGTCGTGAGGGCACAGACCTTTTCCTGAAGTCTGGCGTTCGCGCGATTGATTCCAAGTGTAAAATTGAACAAGCCCCTGGTCAGCATGGTGCGCGTAAACCGCGTCTGTCTGATTACGGCGGCCAGTTGCGTGAAAAACAGAAAGTTCGTCGTATCTACGGCGTGCTGGAACGTCAGTTCCGCAACTACTATAAAGAAGCAGCACGTCTGAAAGGCAACACCGGTGAAAACCTGTTAGCTCTGCTGGAAGGTCGTCTGGATAACGTAGTTTACCGTATGGGCTTCGGCGCCACTCGTGCAGAAGCACGCCAGCTGGTCAGCCACAAGTCTGTAATGGTTAACGGCCGCGTTGTTAACATCGCTTCTTATCAGGTATCTCCGAATGATGTCGTAAGCATCCGCGAGAAAGCCAAAAAGCAATCTCGCGTGAAGGCCGCTCTGGAGCTGGCTGAGCAGCGTGAAAAGCCAACCTGGCTGGAAGTTGATGCGACTAAGATGGAAGGTGTGTTCAAGCGTATTCCTGAGCGTACCGATCTGTCTGCGGACATTAACGAACACCTGATCGTCGAGCTTTACTCCAAGTAAAGCTTAGTACCAAAGAGAGGACACAATGCAGGGTTCTGTGACAGAGTTTCTAAAACCGCGCCTGGTAGATATCGAGCAAGTGAGTTCGACGCACGCCAAGGTGACCCTTGAGCCTTTAGAGCGTGGCTTTGGCCATACTCTTGGTAACGCACTGCGCCGTATTCTGCTTTCTTCCATGCCGGGTTGCGCGGTGACCGAGGTTGAAATTGATGGTGTACTGCATGAGTACAGCACCAAAGAGGGCGTACAGGAAGATATCCTGGAAATCCTGCTCAACCTGAAAGGGCTGGCGGTAAGAGTTCAGGGTAAAGATGAAGTCATTCTGACCTTGAATAAATCTGGCATTGGCCCTGTGACTGCAGCCGACATTACCCATGATGGTGATGTCGAAATCGTCAAGCCGCAGCACGTGATCTGTCACCTGACCGATGAGAACGCCGCTATCAGCATGCGTATCAAAGTTCAGCGTGGTCGTGGTTATGTGCCGGCTTCTGCCCGAATTCATTCGGAAGAAGATGAGCGCCCAATCGGCCGCCTGTTGGTCGACGCTTGCTACAGCCCTGTAGACCGTATCGCCTACAATGTTGAAGCAGCGCGTGTAGAACAGCGCACCGACCTGGACAAGCTGGTCATCGAAATGGAAACCAACGGCACAATCGATCCTGAAGAGGCGATTCGTCGTGCGGCAACCATCCTGGCAGAACAACTGGAAGCTTTCGTTGACCTACGTGATGTACGTCAGCCGGAAGTGAAAGAAGAGAAACCAGAATTCGATCCGATCCTGCTGCGCCCTGTTGACGATCTGGAATTGACTGTCCGCTCTGCTAACTGCCTTAAGGCAGAAGCTATCCACTACATCGGTGATCTGGTACAGCGTACCGAGGTTGAGCTGCTCAAAACGCCTAACCTGGGTAAAAAATCTCTTACCGAGATTAAAGACGTGCTCGCCTCACGTGGTCTTTCTCTGGGCATGCGCCTTGAGAACTGGCCGCCGGCAAGCATCGCTGATGAATAACCGGATCACAGGTTAAGGTTTCACTGAGAAGGATAAGGTCATGCGCCATCGTAAGAGTGGTCGTCAACTGAACCGCAACAGCAGCCATCGTCAGGCTATGTTCCGCAACATGGCTGGCTCTCTGGTTCGTCACGAGATCATCAAGACGACTCTGCCGAAAGCCAAAGAGCTGCGCCGCGTAGTTGAGCCGCTGATTACTCTTGCCAAGACCGACAGCGTAGCTAATCGTCGTCTGGCATTCGCCCGTACTCGTGATAACGAGATCGTGGCAAAACTGTTTAATGAGCTGGGCCCGCGTTTCGCGAGCCGTGCAGGTGGTTACACTCGTATTCTGAAGTGTGGCTTCCGCGCTGGTGACAACGCTCCGATGGCATACATCGAGCTGGTTGATCGTCCAGAAGCTCAAGCAGAAGCTGCAGAGTAATTTGTAGCATCGTAAAAAACCCGCTTCGGCGGGTTTTTTATTGCCTGAAATTTGTCTCGTCCGTTAAGCTCAATTAACTGGCTAAATCAGGAGGCGCTCATGTGGTTAATCGATCAGCTAGCTGAACAGCATATTCGTGCGGCGCTGGAGAAAGGCGAACTCAGCAATCTGCCCGGAGAAGGTGCGCCACTCGAACTGGATGACGACAGTCATGTACCGGCTGAATTACGCAGCGGCTACCGGCTGTTGAAAAACGCCGGCTTTTTGCCGCCGGAGCTGGAAATGCGGCGCGAAGCGCTGGAAATTAGCGATCTGCTGCGCAATATCGATCCTGATGATCAACGCTACCGTGAACAGAGCAAGCGTCTGCTTGTGCTGGAAATGCAGCTGCGTCAGGCAGGTATGAGTACCGATTTCTTACAGGGTGCTTACGGCGAAGCGATCCGCGAGCGCTGGTTAAAGGAGAAGTAATGTACCGCATCGGGCAACTGGCAAAGCTGGCGAACGTTACCGTCGACACCATTCGTTTTTATGAAAAACAGCAGATGATGGATCATGAGATCCGGACCGAGGGCGGCTTTCGGTTGTACAGCGAGAGCGATCTTCAGCGTCTCAAATTTATTCGCTTCGGCCGCCAGCTTGGCTTCGGTCTGGACGCTATTCGCGATCTGCTCTCGATCCGCGTTGATCCCGCGCACCACACCTGCGAAGAGTCGAAAGCAATTGTGCAGGCGCGCCTGGAAGAGGTGAATAAGATGATTAGTGAACTGCAAAACGTGCAGCGTTCGCTTCAGCGTTTGTCTGACGCCTGCTGCGGTACCGCACACAGCAGCGACTATTGTTCGATACTGGAAGCGCTCGAACAGGGAACGGAGCCAACACCGGAACACGCTCATTTGCGGGATTGAATTTTACGGGAAAGAGAATATATTTACGCTGTCTGAACGAGGAGATAGTTATGAGTAAGTATCAACATACCAAAGGCGAGATTCGCGATAACGCAATCCAGGCTTTACTACACGACCCGCTGTTCCGCCAGCGCATTGAGCAGAAGCAAAAAGGCAAAGGCAGTTATCGGCGTAAAGATAAACATGCGAAACGTGGCGGTTGGGAGGCCAGTGATAAGAAGAGCGCTTATCACTGGCCTTCTGCTTTATGGGCATAAAAAAGCCGCCTCGCGGGCGGCTATGTTTTAGATTTTGCCGTTCTGCTGCTTCAGCAAATCGCGGATTTCGCTCAGCAGCACCTCTTCGTTAGAGGGTTTCGCTACGGTTTTTTCGACTTCTTTCTTCTTATGCAGTTTATTCATCAGCTTGATGGCGATAAAAATAGCGAATGCCACAATGACGAAGTCAAACACCGTCTGAATAAATACGCCGTACTCCATTACGACCGGCGGCGTAGCGCCTTCGGCAGGTTTAAGCACCCATTTGAACTGTTTAAAGTCCACTCCGCCAATCAGCAGTCCCAGCGGCGGCATGATAATGTTTGCCACCAGTGAAGAGACGATTTTGCCAAACGCAGCGCCAATAATCACACCAACGGCGAGATCAACCACGTTGCCGCGCATTGCAAAATCACGAAACTCTTTGAAAAAACTCATACTTATCTCCTTGCCCTGGCCAATTTCTAAAGTCTAACAAACCTTTTGGCAATTGCCATCTAAGCGGCGGCATTTGTCGGAATAGTCTTGCCGCCGTTGTGCTTACAGAAAGAAAGGGCTTGGCTGGAACAGGCGCTCGACGTCCGGCACAAATTTTTTGTCGGTCAGGAACATAATGACGTGATCGCCTTGCTCGATACGCAGATTATCTTTGGCAATCAGCACATCCTCGCCGCGCACTACTGCGCCGATAAGCGTACCGGGTGGCAGTTTAATATCATTGATCATACGTCCTACCACGCGCGACGTTGTTTCGTCGCCGTGAGCAATAGCTTCGATCGCCTCTGCGATGCCGCGTCGTAAAGAAGAGACGCCCACGATATCCGCTTTACGCACGTGACCTAACAGCGCGGAGATAGTGGCCTGCTGGGGAGATATAGCGATATCGATCACGCTACCCTGAACCAGATCGACATAGGCGCGACGCTGGATCAGCACCATCACCTTTTTTGCGCCCATCTTTTTCGCCAGCATCGCCGACATGATGTTCGCTTCGTCATCATTGGTGACCGCAATAAAAAGATCGACCTGATCGACATGCTCCTCCGCCAGCAGCTCCTGATCCGATGCATCGCCGTAGAAGACGATGGTGTCCTGGAGCTGTTCGGCCAGTTCGGCAGCGCGGCGTGGATTACGCTCAATCAGCTTCACGCTGTAATTTTTTTCCAGCCGCTGCGCAAGACCGAAACCGATATTGCCGCCGCCCACCAGCATGATGCGTTTATAGGGTTTTTCCAGCCGCTGCATTTCGCTCATAACCGCGCGGATATTCTGACTGGCGGCGATAAAAAAGACCTCGTCTCCCGCTTCCACAATGGTCGAGCCTTGCGGACGAATAGGCCGATCCTGACGGAAAATAGCGGCAACGCGGGTATCAATATGCGGCATATGATCGCGTAAAATAGAGAGCGGATTGCCTACCAGCGGCCCACCGTAATAGGCTTTCACTACTGCCAGACTCACCAGTCCTTCAGCGAAATTCACTACCTGCAGCGCGCCGGGATACTGGATCAGGCGATAGATATTTTCGATCACCAGCTGTTCCGGCGAGATGAGATGATCAATCGGTACCGCTTCGGGAATAAAAAGTTTTTCAGCGTCGCGCAGATAATCCGCCGCGCGTATACGCGCAATGCGGTTAGGCGTATTAAACAGCGAGTAGGCTATCTGACACGCCACCATATTGGTTTCATCAGAGCTGGTGACCGCAACTAACATATCGGCATCTTCTGCGCCTGCCTCACGCAAAATACGCGGATGCGACCCGTGGCCCTGAACGACGCGCAAATCAAATTTATCCTGCAGCTGACGTAAGCGGTCAGGATCGGTATCAACCACCGTAATGTCATTGTTTTCGCCGACCAGATTTTCCGCCAGCGTGCCGCCAACCTGACCGGCGCCAAGAATGATAATTTTCATTGCGTATCATGCTCTTTAGTTAGTGCGCTTTTACCAGCTTAGCGTAGAAAAACCCGTCTCCGCCTTCAACAGTCGGGAAGACCTGCAGGCCGCTTGTTTTGCCGCCCGGCAACGCTTCAGCGCGCGCGTCGGGGTGACGCGTCAGAAAGGCAGTAATCTGCGCTTCGTTCTCATCCGGCAGGACTGAGCAGGTTGCGTACAGCAGCGTGCCGCCCGGTTTCAGATGCGCCCAGACCGCCTCGAGGATATCGCGCTGCAGCGCGGCCAGTTCGGTAATATCCCGATCGCGGCGCAGCCATTTGATATCAGGATGGCGACGCACAACTCCGGTGGCGGAGCAGGGCGCATCCAGCAGAATACGATCGAACTGGCGATCGCCGCACCACGCCTCTGGCGTGCGTCCGTCACCCTGTTTAACCTCTGCCTGCATATTGAGACGCTGCAAATTCTCGTTAACGCGCGTTAAACGCTGGGCATCAACATCGACCGCCATCACCTGAGCCTGCGGCGCGATCTCAAGAATATGCGTTGTCTTGCCGCCTGGCGCGGCGCAAAGATCGAGGATCTGCTCGCCATTTTCAGGCGCCAGCAGCAGGGCGCAGCGCTGCGCCGAGAGATCCTGAACGGTGACCCAGCCTTCCGCGAAGCCAGGCAACTGGCCAACTGGAGCAGGGGTTTCAAGACGCAACGCATCCGGCGCCGTATCGTCGGCCACCGCGAATTTTCCGCTCTCGTTCAGCAGTGCCAGCCAGCTATCGCGGCTGTGATGCTGACGATTGACGCGCAGCCACATTGGCGGGCGCTGGTTATTCGCTTCTACAATCTGCTGCCAGTTTTCCGGCCAGGCTTTTTGCAGACGCTGCAGCAGCCAGGTCGGATGCAGATGTCGCTGCGGCTGCTGGTCGACCTCTGCGATCAGCTCTTCCTGCTGACGCTGGAACTGACGCAGCACGCCGTTAATCAATCCTTTGAGATTTGCGCGCTTAAGCGCTTCGGCGCCGGCGACGGTCTCTGCCAGCGCGGCATGAGGAGGTACGCGCGTATAAAGCAGCTGATAGATGCCGATCATAATGAGGTAGTGCAGCACGCGCTGTTTGCCATTCAGCGGACGCGCCATCAGCTTGCCGATTACGGCTTCGAGCTGTGGCAGCGTGCGCAGCACGCCGAAGCAGAGTTCCTGCACCAGCGCGCCATCCTTATCGGAGACTTTTTTCTGCGCGGCGGGCAGCACCGCGCTGAGCGATTCGCCCTTATCAATCACGCGCTCAATCAGTTGAGCGGCCAGGCTTCGCAGGTTTGTTGATTTAGTCATTCGCGTTACGTCATTAAACAAAAAGCCCGGACAGAGCCGGGCTGGGGTCAGGCTAAAATGCGGCCTGGCGTGAACCACTCGCGACGCGAGTTAAGAAGATCCTGTGCTGACATCGCTTTTTTACCGGCTGGCTGCAGCAGCTGAAGATTCAAAACGCCTTCAGCAGTGGCGACCTGAATACCCTGCTTATCGGCCGCAATGATCTCGCCCGGCTGTTTCGCGACGTGCGGCAATACGGTGGCCTGCCACACTTTCACCGGCTGATCCTCAATCAGGAAATAGCTTACCGGCCAGGGGTTAAAAGCGCGGATACAGCGTTCAAGCTGAGCAGCGGAGAGCTGCCAGTCGAGACGGGCTTCCTCTTTGCTGAGTTTCTCTGCGTAGTTAGCCTGCACATCATCCTGCTTCTCCGGCTGCGCGCGGCCGTCTGCCAGCTGAGAGAGCGTTTCCAGCAGCCCCTGCGGGCCGAGCTGCGCCAGCTTGTCATACAGCGTGGCGCTGGTGTCCTGCGCGGTAATCGGGCAGCTAAGCTTATACAGCATATCGCCGGTATCCAGCCCGACATCCATCTGCATGATGGTCACGCCGGTTTCGCTGTCGCCAGCCCAGAGCGAGCGCTGAATAGGCGCGGCCCCGCGCCAGCGCGGCAACAGCGAGCCGTGTACGTTGATGCAGCCGAGACGCGGCATCGTCAGCACCGCCTGCGGTAAAATCAGACCGTAGGCGACCACGACCATCACATCCGCCTGTAGATCAGCAACCAGCTGCTGATTTTCAGCGGGGCGGAGCGACTTCGGCTGAAATACCGGAATGGCGTGAGTTTGCGCCAGCGTTTTTACCGGGCTGGGCGTTAGCTTATTACCACGACCAGCGGGGCGATCGGGTTGGGTAAAGACGCCGACAACCTGATGCTCAGAAGCAAGCAGCGCGTCAAGATGACGCGCTGCAAAATCAGGTGTGCCAGCGAAGATAATTTTCAGCGGAGCAGACACGGTTATCTCTTCTTTGGCCGTCAGGAAGGACGCGCGCTCTGGCGCGCCAGTTTTTCCAGCTTTTGCTTGATGCGTTGACGCTTCAGCGGCGACAGATAATCAATAAACAGTTTGCCGTCGAGGTGATCGATTTCATGCTGAATACAGATAGCCAGCAAGCCGTCGGTTTCCAGTTCAAAGCTGTTGCCTTCGCGATCCAGCGCGCGCACTTTGACGCGCTCGGCGCGCGGAACAAAGGCACGCTGCTCAGGAATAGAGAGACAGCCCTCTTCAATACCGGTTTCGCCGCTTTTATCCAGCAGTTCCGGGTTAATCAGAACCAGACGCTCATCGCGGTTTTCCGACACGTCGATAACGATGATGCGCTGGTGGATATCTACCTGCGTTGCCGCCAGGCCAATACCTTCTTCGGCGTACATGGTTTCAAACATATCGTCGACGATGCGCTGAATCTCAGCGTTAACTTCTTTCACTGGCGCCGCGATTTTGCGGAGACGATCGTCAGGGAAATGTAATACCTGCAAAACTGACATAAATATCCAGATCTGTATGCGATTAAAAAAAGATTATTGCTTCATATTGTAGACTTTTTGAGGCCTGATTGACAGCATTCACCCGCAGGAAGCGGCACGTAAAGCAGGGAGCAACTATGGGAAATATCGAGCGCTATTTGCGGCTTTCCGCCGTAACTGGCCTGACCGGAAAACGCTGGCTTGAGGCAGCGATAACGCTTAATAAAACAGAGGACGCCTCCTTAACCTTTAAAGCGGCCGGTCTGAGCGAGCAGCAGATTCACCAGTTTTACCATTTTCCGTCGCGTCAGATCGCTGCCACCGAAGCGTGGCTTGCTGAAAACGACGCTCACCATCTGGTGACCGCTTTAGACGACGGCTACCCCGCCGCTTTACGCGAGATTCACCGCTTTCCGCCGCTGCTTTACATAAAAGGCGAACCCGCTTTGCTCTCCTCAATGCAGCTGGCGATTGTCGGCAGTCGAAACTGTTCGCACTATGGGCGGCAGTGGGGCGAATGGTTTTCCCAACAGCTGGCGCTGAGCGATCTGACCATTACCAGCGGGCTGGCGCGCGGCATAGACGGCATCGCGCATCGCGCGGCGCTGGAGGCGCAGGGGAAAACCATCGCGGTGCTGGGTAGCGGATTACAGCATCTCTATCCAAAAAGTCATAGCGCGCTGGCAGCAGAGATTGTGGAGAAAGGCGGGGCGCTCGTTTCTGAATTTCCTCTTACGACGCTGCCCCATGCGCTCAACTTCCCGCGCCGTAACCGCGTTATCAGCGGTTTGAGCCGGGGCGTGCTGGTTGTGGAGGCGACGATTAAAAGCGGTTCGCTGGTTACTGCGCGCTATGCGCTGGAGCAAAATCGCAATGTTTACGCTTTACCGGGAGCGCTGGGCAGCCCTGGCAGCGAGGGAACGCACTGGCTGATTCAGCAAGGGGCGCTGCTGGTGGCCCATCCTGTCGATATAGTGGAAGATCTTCGCGCTGCGTTTAACTGGCTACCTTTTACACAGCCGGAAGCAATATATTCTGATGAGAGCGGCGATGCGCCATTGCCATTTGCTGAGGTGTTGGCTAACGTAGGTGATGAGGTTACACCTGTTGACGTCGTCGCTGAACGTGCCGGCCAACCTGTGCCAGTGATTGCAGCCCAACTGCTGGAGCTGGAGTTAGCAGGATGGATCGCAGCTGTACCCGGCGGCTATGTCCGATTGAGGAGGGCATGCCATGTTCGACGTACTAATGTACTTGTTTGAGACATATATCCACAACGAAGCAGAAATGCAGGTTGATCAGGATACATTGACTGATGACTTAACCGATGCCGGTTTTCATCGTGAAGATATCTACAATGCGTTGAACTGGTTAGAAAAGCTGGCAGATTATCAGGAGGGCCTGGTCGATCCGATTCTGCTAGCCAACGATCCGCTTTCAATGCGCATCTACACGGAAGAAGAAGGCCAGCGTTTAGATGCCGAATGTCGTGGTTTCCTGCTGTTCCTGGAGCAGATCCAGGTGCTCAATATGGAAACGCGCGAAATGGTCATCGAACGAGTCATGGCGCTCGACACGCTCGAGTTTGATCTGGAAGATCTCAAATGGGTGGTGCTGATGGTGTTGTTCAATCTCCCGGGATGCGAAAACGCCTATCAGCAGATGGAAGAACTATTATTCGACGTCAATGAAGGCATGCTGCATTAATTATCCGTTATGCAGCCATCGTTATGAGCAAATCAGCACTCTTCACCGTGCGTAAACAGGATCCCTGCCCCGCCTGCGGGGCAGATTTAGTTATCCGCAGCGGTAAACACGGCGCCTTTTTAGGCTGCACAAATTATCCAGCTTGCGACTATATTCGGCCGCTAAAAAATCAGGCTGATGGCCACATCGTTAAGGTGCTAGAAGGGCACGCCTGCCCGCAGTGCGGCGAGGATAAAGCGCTGCGCCAGGGACGCTACGGCATGTTTATCGGCTGTAGCCACTACCCTGAATGCGACTATAGCGAAGCGATAGATAAACCTGATGAAACCCTTATTGCCTGCCCGCAATGTCTGGAAGGCAAGCTGGTGCAGCGTCGTTCGCGTTACGGCAAGACGTTTCACGCCTGTAACCGTTATCCGGCCTGCCAGTTCGCCGTTAACGCTACGCCAGTCGCTGGCGTATGCCCACACTGTCATTTCCCATTGCTGGTAGAGAAGAAAACCGCGCAGGGCGTAAAACGCTTCTGCGCCAGTAAAAGTTGCGGCAAGGCCGCCGCATCAGAGACTTAAGATAACATCATGCAAAAACACTCTTTTTCCGGTTCGCTGGAGGACTGCGTCGAACAGCTGCGTCAGCAGGCCGTTATTGCTTATCCAACCGAAGCCGTCTTTGGTTTAGGTTGCGACCCGGACAGCGAAAGCGCCGTAATGGCGCTGCTGGCATTGAAACAGCGTCCCGTCGAGAAAGGATTGATCCTTATCGCAGCCGATTATACTCAGCTGGAGCGTTATATCTCTGACCGCGAGCTGACCGTCGAGCAGCGTGAACGCATGTTCGCTCACTGGCCTGGCCCGGTAACCTTTGTCGTGCCTGCCACGCCGCAAACGCCGCGCTGGCTGACGGGTCGGTTTGATTCGCTGGCGATACGCGTAAGCGATCACCCTGATGTACAGGCACTTTGTCGCGCGTTCGGCAAGCCGCTGGTATCGACCAGCGCAAACCTGTCGGGCGAAGAGCCTTGCCGTACTGTCGAGGCGGTCAGGGCGCAATTCGGCGAAGCCTTTCCGGTGCTGGTGGGTAACACCGGCGGACGGCAGAATCCGTCGGAAATTCGCGATGTGTTAACCGGCAACCTTATTCGTCAGGGCTAATGCATGGATCAGTTTGCGGTATTCGGCAATCCCATCAGCCACAGTAAGTCCCCTTTGATTCATCTCGCCTTCGCTGAGCAGACGGGTATTGAGCATCGTTATGGCCGCGTCTGCGCGCCGCTCGACGCTTTTCCGGACGCTATTGCTGCGTTTTTTGCTCAGGGCGGACGCGGCGCCAACGTCACCCTGCCTTTTAAACAGCAGGCGTGCGAATTCGCCGATGAGCTAAGCGAACGGGCCTCGCTCTCCGGCGCGGTTAATACCCTGAAAAAAGGCAGCGATGGGTGTATCCTGGGCGACAATACTGACGGCATCGGGCTACTGAGCGATCTTGAACGTCTTGCCTTGATCCGCCCGGGAGATCGCATTTTGCTGGTGGGAGCAGGCGGCGCGGCGCGCGGCGTAATCCTGCCGCTGCTCTCCGCGGGCTGCGCCGTGACGGTTGTTAACCGCACGCAGGCGCGCGCAGAGGAGCTGGCGCAGCTCTTCAGCCAGTATGGGACGATTGACGCCTGCGGCTTTGAGCAACTGGCGGGGCGGGCCTTCGACCTGGTGATGAATGCGACGTCAAGCGGCGTAAGCGGCGAGGTTCCGCCGCTGCCAGGCTCGCTAATAAATGCTCAGGTGCGCTGCTACGACATGTTCTATCAGGCTGGCGCGACGCCATTCCTGCAATGGTGCGTGCAACACGGCGCGCAGCAATATGCGGATGGCCTTGGCATGCTGGTGGGGCAGGCCGCGCACGCTTTTCTGCTGTGGCATGGCGTTATGCCGGAAACTGCGCCGGTTATCGCCCAGCTTAAACAGGCAATGCAGCCATGAATCAGGCTATTCAGTTTCCCGATCGCGAAGAGTGGAACGCTGATAAAGAGGCTGTCTGTTTCCCGGCGCTGGTCAACGGCATAGTGCTGACCTGCGCCATCTCTGCCGAAGCCCTGGCTCAGCGCTTCGGCCAGGGGGAGGCAATGACCTTATTCACCGCTCATCGCTGGGATTTAGAAGAAGAGGCGGAAGCGGCCATCATTAACGAGGCGTTCGACGATCAGGAGTGGGTCTGGCTCGCATCTGCGAGATAGTCATCTTTCCAGCGAACATAGTTGTTAGCGGAGTAGAGTAAGCCCGCGATCTCCTGCTCGTTCAGCGGGCGCACTTGTCTGACCGGGCTGCCAAGATAGAGATAGCCGCTCTCCAGACGCTTGCCCGGCGGCACCAGGCTGCCCGCACCAATCATTACGTCATCTTCAATAATGGCGCCGTCCAGTACGATCGATCCCATTCCTACCAGCACGCGATTGCCGATAGTACAGGCGTGCAGCATCGCTTTATGGCCAACGGTCACGTCATCGCCAATTGTTAAAGGAAAGCCCTGAGGATTGCTGGCGGATTTGTGCGTAACGTGCAGTACGCTGCCGTCCTGAATATTGGTGCGTGCGCCAATACGAACCTGATTTACATCGCCGCGTATCGCGACTAATGGCCAGACGCTGGCATCATCCCCCAGAATGACATCTCCGATAACGACGCTGGAAGCGTCGATCATGACGCGCTGACCGCACTGCGGGTAACTCTCTTTATAACGACGTAGGGCTGACATTCACTTTCTCCTTATCAATTCACGTACAGACTGGGGTGGATCGCAGTGCCAGACAAGGGAAAACGGCCTGCGATCGTTGAAGATCTCTGCAATAAGATGGAATTATCGCCAACCAGAAAAAAAGATCGAAAAAAGGGTTGTGCAATTAAATCGGATCCCTATAATGCGCCTCCACTGACACGGCACAACGGCTTACGAAGCGCAGTGTTCAGGAGGCTCGGGAAGCTGAGTCGCCGGAGAAAATCGCTGAAAAAAGTGGTTGACTCTGAGGGAGGAAAGCGTAATATACGCCACCTCGCAGCAGCAGGCTCGGCCGCTGACTGCACCGCTCTTTAACAATTTATCAGACAATCTGTGTGGGCACTCGCAGGACAGATATCAAAAAGTCCACGGACTTTAAAAATATCAAGTCTCAAGAGTGAACACGTAATTCATTACGAAGTTTAATTCTTTGAGCATCAAACTTAAATTGAAGAGTTTGATCATGGCTCAGATTGAACGCTGGCGGCA
>NZ_JAKRNL010000007.1:0-223082 GCF_022346905.1 Pantoea sp. ACRSB
GAACTCAGAAGTGAAACGCCGTAGCGCCGATGGTAGTGTGGGGTCTCCCCATGCGAGAGTAGGGAACTGCCAGGCATCCAAACGCGATAACCCTGACCTCACGGTCAGGGTTTTTTGCGTTTTAAGCCTGAAAAACGCGCTGCAAAGATCATTATTCAGCGCGTCGCGTCTTTTATGCCTTGCTCAGCCACTCTGCAATAAAATCGGTAATCTCTTCCGGACGATTCAGGTTCAGCAAAGGCACCTCTACTTCCAGGTGACTATCGCTGGCAACAGCAATAACGTGATCATCCAGCAAGGGCGAAACATCTTCTTTTACGCCTGCGCGCCACAGGATGATTTTCGGCACCGGCTCATCTTTAAATCCTTCAACCAGCACGACATCCACCAAAGCCGGGTCCATATGGCTGACCAGATAATGCAAATCGAGCGCAGCGCTCTGCGGCGTCTCGCACATTAGCGCCCAGCGCTGCGAGCTGGCGACAATAACCTGATTGGCGCCCGCTTTTCGCAGCAGGTAGCTGTCTTTACCCGGCGTATCGATCTCCATCTGATGATGCGTATGTTTTATCAGCCCAGGCCGGATGCCTCTCGCTTTCAGCTGCGGGATCATCTGCTGCAACAGCGTGGTTTTTCCGGTTCCGCTCCAGGCGGCAATAGCCAGTAAGGGCAGCGTCATTCAGCGTTCTCCTGGAGATCTTCAGGCGTATTGACGTTGCGAAAAGGGGCTTCATTCTGACTTACCTGCACCGCATGTCCACCCTGCTCACGTAAAAACTGCATCAGACGTCGCTCCCCGCGCTGCAGGTAATCAGCCAGCGGCTCAGCCAGGCTACGGTGCAATAACGCCAGCGCAGGGTGATCGCGCTCGGCCGAACGCGCCCAGACTGCTGGCGCCTTTTCTCTCTGTCGCCATAGCTGATCTACGTAATCTACGGGCACAAATGGCGTATCGCAGGAACAGAAGGCGACCCATTCCGTTTCTGCGGCGAGGAGGCTGCTCAGCATGCCTGCAAGCGGCCCTGGATAATCGGGCAGGGTATCAGGGATGACCGTACAGCCGCTCATCTGATACCGATCAAGGTTACGATTGGCGCTTATCATGACAATGTCAACTTGCGGCCTGAGCCGTTGAAGAACATGCTGATAAAGCGGGATGCCGTTAAACAGCACCAAACCTTTATCCTGACCGCCCATGCGACGCCCTTGTCCGCCGGCCAGAATAACGCCGGTTAATGCTGTCATGCCGATACCCCTGTTTAAAGGCTTATAACAAACCTGTTATGAGGAAAAATAGATGAAATATCATCGCCTGAATGAACTGCTTGAGCTGTTACGGCCTGCATGGCAGCAGGAACCCGATCTTAACCTTATGCAATTTTTACAAAAACTGGCGCAGGAGTCTGGTTTCAGTGGCCCATTAAGTGAATTAACCGATGACATATTGATTTACCATCTGAAAATGCGTGACGCAGACAAGTATGCGGAAATTCCGGGCCGACAAAAAGATTATGAAACGGATTTTAAAACCGCGCTGCTGCGCGCTCGCGGTGTGATTAAGGACGACAACTAATGCTATGCTTGCCGGCTCCTTGCAAAGACAGTAACGGGTAACATCATGGATGCCGCTTTTAACTTCCAGACGCTTAATCCTGACGCCATCCTTGATGCGCTGTGGGAGACAGGTCTTAGGGTTGAGTCTGGTTTAACGCCGCTCAACAGCTATGAAAATCGGGTTTATCAGTTCAGTGATGAAGACCGGCATCGCTACGTCGTGAAGTTTTACCGCCCGCAGCGCTGGAGCGCGGCACAAATTGAAGAAGAACATCGTTTCACGCACGATCTGCAAACTGACGAAGTGCCGGTTGCCGCACCCCTTGTTCTGCAGGGAAAAACGCTTCACACCCATGCCGGCTTCTTGTTCACCGTTTTTCCCAGCCTTGGCGGTCGTCAGTATGAAACGGACAATGATGAGCATCTGGAGTGGGTAGGCCGTTTTCTGGGGCGCATACATCAGACCGGACGCAAACAACGCTTTGAGCAGCGTCCTACTATGGATTTAGAGGAGTACCTGCATCAGCCGCGCGCTGAGCTGGCGAGCAACGCTCTGGTGCCCGCCTCTCTGAAGGTCGCTCTGTTACAGGCTGTCGATAAGCTTGGCGTCGCCTTGCAGCAGCGCTGGCATCACAGCTGGCAGCCGCTGCGTCTGCATGGCGATTGTCATCCGGGCAATATCCTGTGGCGCGACGGGCCGTTATTCGTCGATCTCGACGATGCGCGTAACGGGCCGGCAGTGCAGGATCTCTGGATGTTGATCAACGGCGATCGTCAGGAGCAGCGTATCCAGTGGGATATTTTGCTGGAGGCTTATACTGAATTCAGTGATTTTGATATTAATGAATTGTCACTGATTGAGCCTTTACGCGCTATGCGCATGGTTTATTATCTGGCCTGGGTTGCGCGCCGCTGGCAGGATCCAGCTTTCCCCCGTGCTTTTCCATGGATGACGGACGAGGATTTCTGGCGCAGACAGATTTCGCAATTTACCGAGCAGGAGAAGTTGTTGCAGGAACCGCCGCTACAGCTGACCCCGCAATTTTAAATAGAGAAGTCAGGAGAATTTTTCACAATGAAGAAAATATGGTTTGCACTGGTTGGTTTAGTGCTGGCGTTCAGCGCTTCTGCTGCCCAGTTTACCGATGGCCAGCAATACGTCAGCCTGCCGAAGCCTGTTGCTGGCGAACCGCAGGTGATGGAGTTCTTCTCCTTCTTTTGCCCGCACTGCTATCAGTTCGAGCGTATTTATCACATCAGCGATGCCGTGAAAAAGAATCTGCCCGCTGATACTAAAGTCGTTAAATATCACGTCGACTTCCTGGGCGGCGATTTCGGTCCGGTAGTCACCCACGCATGGGCGGTTGCGATGGCGCTGGGCGTCGAGGATAAAGTGACTGCGCCTATCTTCGATGGCATTCAGAAAACCCAAACCATCAGTGATGCAGATAGCCTGAAGGCGGCCTTTATTAACGCGGCAGGTATCTCTTCTCAGGAATATGATGCTGCCTGGAACAGCTTTGCCGTAAAAGCGCTGGTTGCGCAGCAGGAAAAAGCGGCGTCAGATGTCGATCTGCGTGGCGTACCGGCAATGTTCGTTAACGGTAAATATATGGTCAATAATGGCGGTCTCGACACCAGCTCTATGGATAACTTTGTCGCAGAATATGCCAACGTCGTGAAGTTCCTGGTCAGCCAGAAATAACCCGCGTACTTTACGTCTGAAAACGCCGACATTGTCGGCGTTTTTTTATGGCCGAAATTATTTAGCAAAATAGTCCATTCGCACCCTTCTAAATTTAATATCCACATAAGCCACTACCTGTGTAGAAAGGCTTACCCTGTCACGGTAATAAAATAATACATTGATTTTTCTGCAATTAATAAATATTGGCGGCATTTTATACCGCAGAGCCTAAAGCGTTATGATTTTTGCGCACAAAGTTATCCACAGAAAGATCCTTGCGATCCGCGCCGTAAAACCGTGAAAAAATCGTGGCGTAGACGCCCTGCGTTCAACATTCTGCTCAAGCTGTGGCATCCTTATAGTCCAATCCATGGCAACGAAGATTACACAGACTTATGGCGCAAATTGCAGAAAACCCCCTGATTCTGGTTGATGGCTCATCCTACCTTTACCGCGCTTACCATGCGTTTCCGCCGCTCACTAACAGCGCAGGAGAGCCTACCGGCGCGATGTATGGTGTGCTCAACATGCTGAAAAGTCTGCTGACGCAATACAATCCAAGCCACGTTGCCGTGGTATTTGATGCCAAAGGCAAAACTTTCAGGGATGAGTTATTCGAACACTACAAGTCACATCGCCCGCCAATGCCGGACGATCTGCGCGCGCAAACGGCGCCTTTGCACGAGATGGTAAAAGCGATGGGCTTGCCGCTGCTGGCGGTAAGCGGCGTTGAGGCGGACGACGTGATCGGTACGCTGGCGCTGCAGGCGGAGAAAGAGGGCCGCCCTGTGCTTATCAGCACCGGCGATAAGGATATGGCGCAGCTGGTCACGCCGAACATTACCTTAATCAATACCATGACCAACACCATTCTCGGCCCTGAAGAGGTAGAGCAGAAATATGGCGTGCCGCCAGCGCTGATCATCGATTTCCTGGCGATGATGGGCGACAGCTCGGATAACATTCCTGGCGTACCGGGCGTTGGGGAAAAAACCGCGCAGGCGCTGCTGCAGGGGTTAGGTGGCATGCGCTCTATTTACGATAACCTTGATAAGGTCGCCGAGCTCTCTTTCCGCGGCGCGAAAACCATGGCGGCGAAGCTGGAGCAGAACCGCGAAGTGGCATTCCTCTCTTATCAGCTTGCCACCATCAAAACCGACGTCGAGCTGGAGCTTACCTGCAGCGAACTGACGGTTGCCGAACCGGACGTCGCGGCTCTGCAGGAGCTGTTCGGTCGTTACGAGTTCAAACGCTGGCTGGCCGATCTGCAGGATGGCAAATGGCTACAGGGGAAAAAGAGCAATCTGAAAGCCCAGCAGGCGCTACCTGACGAAGGATCCGCGAAGCCAGAGGCGACCAGCGTGCTCGCTTCAGACGGCTACGTTACTATTCTCGATCAGGCGACCTTCGATGCCTGGCTGGAGAAGCTGAAACAGAGCGATCTCTTCGCGTTTGATCTGGAAACCGACTCGCTCGATACGCTCAGCGCCAATATCGTCGGTATCGCGCTGGCCGTCGCGCCGGGAGAGGCCGCCTATTTGCCGGTCGGCCACGATTATCTTGATGCACCGGATCAGCTGGATCGCCTTGAGGTGCTGGCGCAGCTCAAACCGATTCTGGAAGATAGCAAAGCCCTGAAAGTAGGCCAGAACCTGAAGTACGATCGCGGCGTCCTGAAAAATTACGACATCGAACTGGGCGGCATTAAGTTCGATACCATGCTGGAATCCTACATTCTTAACAGCGTGGTGGGTAAGCACGATATGGACAGCCTGTCGGCCCGCTGGCTGAATCATAAGACCGTGACTTTTGAAGAGATTGCCGGCAAGGGCAAAAACCAGCTGACTTTCAATCAAATCGCGCTGGAACAGGCGGCGCACTACGCGGCGGAAGATGCTGACGTCACGCTCCAGCTGCACCTGAAAATGTGGGCGGAGCTGGAGAAAGAGGCGGGTCCGAGGAAAATTTTCGAAGAGATTGAAATGCCGCTGGTGACGGTGATTTCACGCGTCGAGCGTAACGGCGTGCTGATCGATCAGGGCATTCTGGCGCAGCACTCAAAAGAGCTGACGCACAGGCTGGCGGAGCTGGAGCAGAAAGCGCATGAGCTGGCGGGCGAGCCTTTTAATCTTTCTTCCACTAAGCAGCTACAGACGATTCTGTTTGAAAAACAGGGCATCAAACCGACCAAAAAAACGCCTGGCGGCGCGCCTTCTACCAGCGAAGAGGTGCTGGCGGAACTGGCCCTCGATTACCCGCTGCCGAAAGTCATTCTTGAGCATCGCGGCCTGTCGAAGCTTAAATCGACCTATACCGACAAGCTGCCGCAGATGATCAACCCGCTGACCGGCCGCGTACATACCTCCTACCATCAGGCGGTAACCGCAACCGGGCGTCTCTCCTCTACCGATCCTAACCTGCAGAACATTCCTGTGCGCAATGATGAAGGGCGCCGCATCCGTCAGGCCTTTATCGCAGGGAAAGGTAACCGCATCGTGGCGGCGGACTACTCGCAGATTGAGCTGCGTATCATGGCGCACCTGTCGCAGGACAAAGGCCTGCTGGACGCTTTCGCCCACGGCGAAGATATTCACCGCGCCACTGCGGCAGAGGTATTTGGCGTTGCGCTCGACAAAGTGAGCGGCGAGCAGCGCCGCAGCGCGAAGGCAATTAACTTCGGCCTGATATATGGCATGAGCGCCTTCGGTCTGTCGCGTCAGCTTAATATCGGTGCGGGCGAAGCGAAAAGGTATATGGATCTCTACTTTGAACGCTATCCCGGCGTGCTGCGCTATATGGAAAACACGCGCCAGCTTGCAGCCAGCAAAGGCTATGTCGAAACCCTGGATGGACGCCGCCTCTGGCTGCCGGATATCAATTCCAGCAATGCTATTCGCCGTAAAGCCGCCGAGCGCGCGGCTATCAACGCGCCTATGCAGGGCACAGCGGCGGATATCATCAAGCGCGCGATGATTGCGGTCGACGACTGGCTGCAACAGCAAAACGATGACGCGGTAAGGATGATCATGCAGGTGCACGATGAACTGGTGTTCGAAGTGCAGAGCGATGCAGTCGAGTCCGCAAGCCAGCAGATCCGTAAGCTGATGGAGGGCAGTATGAAGCTTGATGTCCCGTTGCAGGTAGAGATCGGCGTCGGAGAAAACTGGGACGAGGCACACTGATTAATGTTGCTCAGGCCGGGGAAGGATACTGCTCTCCGGTCAGCTCGGCCTATAAGAAAATAGTCTGTTTAACCGATTCAGCCTGAAAGAGAAATTGGGCGTTTTCTAACTACTTATCGGTTAAGCATTTTTTTGGTAATTAAACTACAGTCAGAGGCTATTTTTGTGATGAACGCATGAAAAATCATGTCGTTTGATGAAAACTAACTACAAAAAAGCCTTTGTACGTCAGAAAAAATCAGGTAAAGTTCGAGGCGTAGGGTACAGAGGTAAGATGTTCTATCTTTCAGACCTTTTACTTCACGTAATCGGATTTGGCTGAATATTAGCCGCCCCAGTCATTATATGACTGGGGCGTTTTTTATTGGGCTTTGCTCAGCGCAGCGAGCGACATCACTCACTTTCTACGCGTCAGCCGACGTATCCTGCGCAGGCGCTAATTCGTTAAACCAGACATCCAGCTTCTGGCGCAGCTTATCGACGCCCATCTTTTTCAGAGAAGAGAACATCTCCACCTGCACGTCGCCCATAAAGGCCAGCGAGGCTTCGCGTACCATATTGAGCTGCGCTTTGCGCGCGCCAGAGGCGAGCTTATCTGCTTTCGTCAGCAGCACCAGTACCGGAATCTGGCTCTCTACCGCCCACTCAATCATCTGCTGGTCGAGATCTTTTAACGGGTGACGAATATCCATCAGCACCACCAGGCCTTTCAGCGCTTCGCGTTTTTGCAAATATTCACCAAGCGCGCGCTGCCATTTACGCTTCATCTCTTCCGGCACTTCGGCATAGCCGTAACCCGGCAAATCCACCAGGCGTTTGCCGTCGGCGACTTCAAACAGGTTGATCAGCTGCGTGCGCCCAGGGGTTTTACTGGTGCGCGCCAGGCTTTTTTGGTTGGTCAGCGTATTCAGCGCGCTGGATTTACCCGCGTTCGAACGCCCGGCAAAGGCGACCTCAATACCGGTATCGGCAGGTAAATGGCGGATATCGGGGGCGCTGAGGATAAAATGGGTAACGTGATAATTCAGTGCAGACAAAATTTAACTCCAGAGACGAATACGGGCATTGGCGCTGATTATA
Source organism: Pantoea sp. ACRSB (assembly GCF_022346905.1). Lineage (NCBI taxonomy): Bacteria > Pseudomonadati > Pseudomonadota > Gammaproteobacteria > Enterobacterales > Erwiniaceae > Pantoea > Pantoea sp. ACRSB. The sequence continues at coordinate 7,504 of NZ_JAKRNL010000007.1, forward strand.
CGCGTTATGGCGCAAAAGTGCCCGACAGCATCGGTCGTCAGAATTTTGTAAGACATTTGCCATAAATGTTGCCCGTTATAACCTGTTTTAATGAAAAATCTGAAAAATAAAAATATTAAAAATCATGTAATTAACAATATATGGCTGTTTAAATGCGCAAATCAGTCCGTGACTGGGTTGTGGCTTCTGCAGGTTGGTCTACATTATTGGGCAGTGCAGGGCAGCACCCATCAGGAAGATGTGCTCAGGAGCGTTGGGATGACCGCGAGCAGAGGAAGGGAAACGGTCAGGGATTACGGGCCGGAAAAGGACAGGGAGTAGCTCAGGAGTTGAGCAGGCGCGGGATCAACCGGGACGTTGCGAGCCAAAATGGATTAAAAATATGATTCCTTCTGCGGAAGGTGTGAAATAAGGCGACAGCTTCAGGCTGTCGCCTTTTTTCTTTGTCCGCTTTCTGCTAGATTTCGCCGCAATTCTGTACCTTCCGTTATCAGACGAGCTTGTGAAGAGGATACGTACTTTCAGGTACGCATCGCTGACAAAAAAGCCGCGTCAAGAGTGAGGGGTATATACTGATACTGATTAAAAACGTTGAGACCGAACATCATGAAGCAACCTGTACGCGGCGCGCCCGGTAAACCGGCAAGCAAAACAAAACGCAAATCGCGTGAAGAACTCAATCAGGTCGCGCGCGATCGCAAGCGCGACAAAAAGCATCGCGGCAATGCCTCGGGCAGCCGCGCCAATCCTGAAACCAGCGCGGGAAAATCTGGCCAGGGCAATAAAGCCAAAGACCCGCGTATCGGCAGTAAAAAACCGATTCCGCTGGTGGCGGATGGCGCAACGGTCAGCGCACCGGTAAAAAAAGCGGCGAAGCCGGTCGCGCCCAAAGTGCGCCTCAGTCCGGAAGAGGAGCTGGCGCAGCTGGAAAACAGCGAGCGTCTGGATGCGCTGCTGGATCGCATGGAAAATGGCGACACGCTGTCGGCGGAAGAGCAGGCATGGCTTGATGAAACCCTGGATCGCATTGACGAACTGATGGAGCAACTCGGCATCAACATGGATGACGAGGCGGAAGACGAGCAGGCCGAAGAAGATATGTATCGCCTGCTAAAAGGCAACTGAGTTTTTGATCGGCATGCGCTCCGGCGCATGCCGCGCCAGACAGGTAAATCGTTATGTTTTGGCCTGGATCAATTTTAGCGCTGCTGCTGACATGTTATCTCCTGCTGTTATTGGCTAAACTACGGCGCCTGTCGCGTCTGAAGTCACGTTTACGTCGGGTTCAGTCCCGCCCACCTTTCCTCTCTTCTGCATCGCGACCTTCTCTCAGACGTCACCGGAAGGAGTAAGCATGTCTTTGCAACCTGTCTCCTGGGATCAGCGGCTTATTGAAAAGTACAATTACGCTGGCCCGCGCTATACCTCTTATCCCACTGCGCTTGAGTTCAGCGACAGCTATGGCGAAACGGATTTTCAGCGCGCCGTGGCTCGTTATCCTGAGCGGCCGCTGTCGCTCTACGTTCATATCCCGTTCTGCCATAAGCTCTGCTACTTCTGCGGCTGCAATAAGATCGTGACGCGCCAGCTGCATAAGGCCGACCGCTATCTGGACGCGCTGGCGCAGGAGATCCACCATCGCGCGCCGCTGTTCCGCGATCGGCGCGTCACGCAGCTGCACTGGGGCGGCGGCACGCCGACCTTTCTCAACCGTGAGCAGCTATCCCGGCTGGTGACTTTGCTGAGAACAAACTTTAACCTGGCCCACGATCTTGAAATGTCGATTGAGGTCGATCCACGCGAAATCGAGCCTGACACAATCTCGCATCTGCGCCAGCTCGGCTTTAACCGGCTGAGCATGGGCGTGCAGGATTTCAATAAAGCGGTGCAGGAACGCGTTAATCGCGTACAGGATGAAGAGGCGATTTTTGCCCTCATGGCGCGCGCGCGTGAACAGGGCTTTCACTCCACCAGCATCGATCTTATCTACGGTTTGCCACTGCAAACGCCAGAGAGCTTCGCCTATACGCTACAGCGCGTGATTGCGCTTAATCCGGATCGGATGAGCGTGTTCAACTATGCGCACCTGCCCGCGCTGTTTGCGGCGCAGCGTAAAATCAAAGAGCAGGAGCTGCCGTCGGCGCAGCAGAAGCTGGAGATCCTGCAGCAGACCATCGCTACGCTGACCCGGCAGGGCTATGACTTTATCGGCATGGATCACTTTGCTAAGCCGCAGGATGAGCTGGCACAGGCGCAGCGAGCGGGACTGCTGCATCGCAATTTCCAGGGTTACACCACGCAGGGCGACAGCGATCTGCTGGGCCTCGGCGTTTCCGCCATCAGCATGATCGGCGACAGCTACGCGCAGAATGAGAAAGAGCTAAACCGCTGGTATGACGCGGTGGCGACGCGCGGAGAGGCGCTCTGGCGCGGCGTGGCGCTCAGCAGGGATGATTGCCTGCGTCGCGACGTTATCAAAAGGCTGATTTGTAACTTCTCGCTCGATTTCCGCGCCATCGAAGCGCAGTACGCGATTCGTTTCTGCGACTACTTTGCTGAAGATTTAGCGCTGTTACAGCCGCTGGCAGAGGATGGGCTGGTGGAGCGGCGCGCCAGCGGTTTGCAGGTCACTGGCGCAGGCCGTTTGCTGATCCGCAACATCTGTATGTGCTTTGACGTTTATCTGCGGCAGAAGGCGCGCCAGCAGCAGTTTTCACGCGTGATTTAAGGCGAGCATATGCCTGCGCGGATGACGAGGCGATGACAGAGATGCGCCCCGTCATCCGCTTGCAGCACTGCGATCAGTTAAACAGGTTGACCATAATGGCGCACAGTACGGCCGCGACAGCAGCCTGCGGCGAATGGCCGGCAGCGCTGCCGATAACGGCGACATTGTGCGAAATCATGTGAAGAAAGGATTCTAACATCGTTCATCTCCCGATAGCCGCCCGTATAATACTGAACGGCTTCGGTGTGTAAAGCGGGACAAGGCGAAAAAGCGTACAAAAAGTTGCCCGTTCGCCCGCGCCGTTACTCCATGCCCAGCTCTTTCAGTTTGCGAGTGAGGGTGTTGCGTCCCCAGCCCAGCAGTCGTGCCGCTTCCTGCTTGTGCCCTTGGGTATGGCGCAGCGCAGTCGTCAACAGCGTGCGCTCCATTTCCGGTTGCGCTTCAGAGAGCAGGTTTTGATGACCGGAACGCAGCGCGCGGTCAGCCCACTGCGCCAGCAGCGTCGCCCAGCTGTCCGGCAGCGACTGCATCGGGCTTTCCGGCGTGCTGGACTCGAACAGCTCAGGAGGCAGATCCTGAATCAGCACTTCCTGACCGGCCGCCATCACCGTCAACCAGCGGCAGGTATTCTCCAGCTGGCGCACATTGCCTGACCAGTGCAGACGCGTCAGCGCCGCTTCGGTTTCCGGATGAAGGATTTTCGCCTCAACGCCCAGTTCGCGCGCCGCCACCTGCAGGAAATAACGCGCCAGGCGGGGAATATCCTCACGGCGTTCACGCAGCGGCGGCAGATGAACGCGGATCACGTTCAGGCGATGGAAGAGATCCTCGCGAAACTTGCCTTCCTGCACCCGCAGCTCCAGATTCTGGTGCGTGGCCGCAATAATACGCACGTCGACTTTAACCGGCGCATAGCCGCCGACGCGGTAAAACTGCCCGTCGGCCAGTACGCGCAACAGACGCGTCTGGACATCGAGCGGCATATCACCGATCTCGTCCAGGAACAGCGTGCCGCCGTCCGCCTGCTCGAAACGGCCCTGACGAATCTGGTTTGCGCCGGTAAAGGCCCCTTTTTCATGGCCAAACAGCTCAGATTCGATCAGATCTTTCGGGATAGCCGCCATATTCAGCGCGATAAAAGGCGCTTTGGCGCGCGGGCTGTGACGATGAAGTGCATGTGCGACCAGCTCTTTACCGGTGCCTGATTCGCCGTTGATCAGCACGCTGATCGACGAGCGCGACAAACGCCCAATAATGCGGAAAACGTCCTGCATCGCCGGCGCTTCGCCGATGATATCGGTAGTCGGTCCGCTGACTGGCTGGTTGCGCGGCTGCTGCTGCTCCTGATAGTGACTGATAGCGCGCTCAACCAGCGCCACGGCTTCATCAATATCAAAGGGCTTCGGCAGATAATCGAACGCGCCTTGCTGATAAGCGCTTACCGCCGCATCCAGGTCGGAGTGCGCTGTCATAATGATGACCGGCAGCATCGGATGACGCTGTTTAATCTGTTTCAGCAGCGCCAGCCCATCCATGCCCGGCATGCGAATATCTGACAGTAAAACGTCTGGGGTTTTGGTCGAGAGCGCATCCAGCACTTCACTGGCGCTGTCGAACGTGGCACAGCTTAACCCGGCTCCAGTAAGCGCGCGTTCAAGCACCCAGCGGATGGAGCTATCGTCATCGACGATCCAGACTATCCCTCGTTGCATAGAAACCTCACTGGCGTATAGGCAGGTAAACCGAAAATTCGGTGTGTCCAGGCCAACTGTTAAATTCAATTTTTCCTGAATGCTGATCAATCAGGCTACGGGCGATAGAGAGACCGAGGCCGGTGCCGCCTTCGCGTCCGCTCACCATTGGGTAGAACAGCGTATCCTGCAGCTGGGCAGGAATGCCTGGGCCGTCATCCTCAACGTCGATGCGCGCCGCCAGCCGGTAGCGCGTGCCGTGAAGCGTGAGTTGAAAGGCGGTGCGGGTGCGTAAAATAATGGTGCCGCCATCTTTGCCCAGCGCCTGCAGCGCGTTGCGCACCACGTTCAGCAACACCTGCTCAATCTGATCGGGATCGTGTGGCAGTTCTGGCAGGCTGGGATCGTAATCGCGCACCAGCGCAATATTTTCCGGCAGCTCCATCGACACCAGATTCACCACGCGCTCCGCTACCTGATGAATACTCTGCGTAATATGCATGCCAGGCTGCTGCGGGCCGAGCAGTCGATCGACCAGGTTACGCAGACGATCGGCCTGCTCAATAATGACTTTGGTGTATTCGTTTAGCGACGGATCGGGTAGCGCGCGTGATAACAGCTGCGCCGCGCCGCGTAGTCCGCCGAGCGGATTTTTAATTTCATGCGCAAGTCCGCGCACCAGATCGCGCGCCGCGACCTGCTGCGCATGCTGAAGCTGCTCCTGGCTGAGGCGGCGCTGGTTATCCATCGGTGCCATCTCCAGCAGAATAAAGCTGTCCGGCAGCCGTTGCGCCGTCAGCGCCATCACATGCGCGCGGCCATCGACCACCAGGGTCACTTCGCTGTCGGTAAAGCCCTGGCCAGCCTCCAGACTCTCGCGCATTACTTCGATATTCAGCGAAAAGTAACCTGTCAGATCGGGCAACGGCGTGCCGAACAGTTTGCGTGAGCTTTGCGCCAGTAACTGCTGCGCCGCCGGATTGGCGTAGTGAATGACCAGTTCGTCGTCCACCAGCAGGATACTGTTTATCAGAGAGTTGAGAATTTGCCCCGCATCGGGCAGGGAGCCAGTTGCCATACAGCGTTCCTCTGCACTAATTCAGTGCATTATACTCTTCCGCGCCTGTTTCCAGACGGCTGAACGATGATTTCGCGGCGAAAAAAGCCCATCCGGAGATGGGCTAAAGTTTCCACGGCAACAAAAACCTTCTGCGCTTGCGCGTCGCCGCTGCGTTAGCAGCCTCGGAATCTTTCCTGTTGCCGCCTGGAGCGGCAACGCGACCTGTGCAGAATAAAGATTAAACGCTGTAGTACAGTTCGAACTCAACCGGGTGCGGCGTCATGCGAACGCGGTCGTTCTCAACTTTACGCAGTTCGATATAGGCATCGATGGCATCGTCGGTGAATACGCCGCCGCGGGTCAGGAACTCGCGATCTTCGTTCAGCGCGTTCAGCGCTTCTTCCAGCGAACCTGCAACTTTTGGAATCTCCGCTTCTTCTTCCGGCGGCAGATCGTACAGGTTTTTATCCATCGCATCGCCCGGGTGGATCTTATTGATCACGCCGTCGAGGCCAGCCATCAGCAGCGCGGTGAACGCCAGGTACGGGTTAGCAGCCGGATCCGGGAAGCGCGCTTCGATACGACGCGCTTTCGGGCTGGCAACAACCGGGATACGGATAGAGGCGGAGCGGTTACGGGCAGAGTAAGCCAGCATAACCGGCGCTTCATAACCAGGCACCAGACGCTTATAGGAGTTGGTGGTCGAGTTCGCCAGGGCGTTGATCGCTTTTGCGTGCTTAATGATACCGCCGATGTAGAACAGCGCGGTTTCAGACAGGCCGCCGTATTTGTCGCCTGCGAACAGGTTTACGCCGCCTTTAGAGAGCGACATATGGCAGTGCATGCCAGAACCGTTATCGCCGAACATCGGCTTCGGCATAAAGGTCGCGGTTTTGCCGTAAGCGTGTGCGACGTTATGCACGACATATTTATAGATCTGAATTTCGTCCGCTTTTTTGGTCATGGTGTTGAAGCGGGTTGCCACTTCGTTCTGACCTGCGGTCGCCACTTCGTGGTGGTGCGCTTCAACAACCAGGCCCATCTGTTCCATGGTCAGACACATGGCGGAGCGGATGTCCTGCGAAGAGTCGACCGGTGGAACCGGGAAATAGCCGCCTTTCAGGCCAGGACGGTGGCCTTTGTTGCCGCCTTCGTACTCTTTGCCGGTGTTCCAGGCCGCTTCGATATCATCGATAGCGACATGCGAGCCGGAGGTAGAAGAGCCGAAACGAATGTCGTCGAACAGGAAGAATTCCGGCTCCGGTCCAAAGAGTACGGTGTCGGCGATGCCGGAAGAGCGCAGATATTCTTCAGCGCGCTTGGCGATGGAACGCGGGTCGCGATCGTAGCCCTGCATTGTGCCTGGCTCGAGGATGTCACAACGGATGATCAGCGTCGGGTCTTCGAAGAACGGGTCCAGAACCGCAGTCGTTGCGTCCGGCATCAGCACCATGTCTGATTCGTTAATGCCTTTCCAGCCGCCGATAGAGGAGCCATCAAACATTTTGCCTTCTTCGAAAAAGTCAGCGTTAACCTGGTGAGCAGGGATAGTAACGTGCTGTTCTTTACCTTTGGTATCGGTAAAACGCAGGTCAACAAACTTAACTTCGTGCTCGTTCATCATCGAGAGAACGTGTTCAGCGGACATACTCAACTCTCCTGGAAAGGGTCATTATCATCGTGGTGAGTGGCAGCGTCGTCTGAATTCCAGTGTGTCTGACCGCCATTCCCAACCAGCCGATCTCGGCAAGCTCTGCAACTGTCGTGCAACTGCTGTTTTCGCTTAAAAAAGATAAAGCGAATTTTATGCCAACTTTTTTCAAAGCGACTAAATCGGGCCTGTGCGCACTCTTTTGTCGCCAGAGAGATGCACCAGCCTGACTTTTTTGCACCAAAAGCGTGCTTTACCAGCAAATTTAAGCACCAATATGGTGCAATATTCCAACTTAGTGCATTAAGTGCACCGCTGCCAGCGCAAATTTCCGTCAGTGCAATAAACTTCAGGTGAGAAGTGTGATCGTGTTCAGTATCCCGCTTAATCCGTGTACAATAGCGCGCTATTTCTAATGCCTGAGGCAAAGTTGTGATCGAAAATTTGCGTAACATCGCCATCATCGCGCACGTAGACCATGGTAAGACCACCCTGGTTGATAAACTGCTGCAACAGTCCGGTACCTTTGACGCGCGTACCGAAGCGACTGAGCGTGTGATGGACTCCAACGATTTGGAGAAAGAGCGTGGGATTACCATCCTCGCGAAAAACACCGCCATCAAATGGAATGACTACCGTATCAACATCGTTGATACCCCGGGACACGCCGACTTTGGCGGTGAGGTAGAGCGCGTCATGTCCATGGTGGATTCGGTGCTGTTGGTTGTCGATGCGATGGATGGCCCTATGCCGCAAACCCGCTTCGTGACCAAAAAAGCCTTTGCCCATGGTTTGAAGCCGATCGTTGTTATCAACAAGATTGACCGTCCGGGCGCGCGTCCTGACTGGGTTGTTGACCAGGTGTTTGACCTGTTCGTCAACCTGGACGCAACCGACGAGCAGCTTGATTTCCCGATTATTTACGCGTCTGCGCTGCAGGGCATCGCCGGTCTGGATCACACCGACATGGCTGAAGATATGACCCCGCTTTATCAGGCGATCGTTGAGCACGTTTCTCCGCCGCAGGTTGAAGTTGACGCGCCGCTGCAGATGCAGATTTCGCAGCTGGACTACAACAACTACCTGGGCGTGATCGGCATCGGCCGCATCAAGCGCGGTAAAATCAAGCCGAACCAGCAGGTTACTGTTGTCGACAGCGAAGGCAAAACGCGCAACGGTAAAGTTGGCAAAGTGCTGGGTCACCTGGGCCTGGAGCGTATCGATACTGACCTGGCGGAAGCGGGCGATATCGTGGCGATCACCGGTCTGGGCGAGCTGAACATCTCCGATACTATCTGCGATCCGCAGAATGTAGAGGCGCTGCCGGCGCTGAGCGTCGATGAGCCGACCGTAACCATGTTCTTCAACGTCAACACCTCGCCATTCTGCGGTCAGGAAGGCAAGTATGTGACCTCGCGTCAGATCCTTGAGCGCCTGAACAAAGAGCTGGTGCACAACGTTGCGCTGCGCGTTGAAGAGACTGAAGATGCGGACGCGTTCCGCGTATCCGGCCGTGGCGAACTGCACCTGTCGGTGCTGATCGAAAACATGCGTCGCGAAGGCTTCGAGCTGGCGGTATCCCGTCCGAAAGTTATCTTCCGTGAAATCGACGGCCGTAAACAAGAGCCGTTCGAGAACGTTACGCTGGATATCGAAGAGAACAATCAGGGCGCGGTTATGCAAGCCATGGGCGAGCGTAAAGGCGATCTGAAAAACATGGATCCGGATGGTAAAGGCCGCGTGCGTCTTGACTACGTTATCCCGAGCCGTGGTCTGATCGGCTTCCGTAACGAATTCATGACCATGACTTCAGGTACCGGTCTGCTTTACTCCACCTTCAGCCACTACGACGACATTCGTCCGGGCGAAGTGGGTCAGCGTCAGAACGGCGTGCTGATCTCTAACGGTCAGGGTAAAGCGGTAGCCTTCGCCCTGTTCGGTCTGCAGGATCGCGGCAAGCTGTTCCTGGGTCACGGCGCAGAAGTCTATGAAGGCCAGATCATCGGTATTCACAGCCGTTCTAACGACCTGACCGTTAACTGCCTGACCGGTAAGAAGCTGACCAACATGCGTGCTTCCGGTACGGATGAAGCGACTACCCTGGTGCCGCCGGTGAAGATGACCCTTGAGCAGGCCATCGAATTCATCGATGACGACGAGCTGGTAGAAGTGACGCCGCAGTCAGTCCGTATCCGTAAACGTCATCTGACCGAGAACGACCGCAAACGCGCGTCTCGCGGTCCGAAAGAGTAAGACGTTTCGCCTTGATAAAAAGCCCCGTTTACCGGGGCTTTTTTATTCCTGCCGCCATTCTGATTCTGTTTACCCTGCTGCATAGCCCAGCCCATACCCTGCACGCGTTAAGCCTGCATGCGCCAGCTTCCATAACGGATTTTTCTCCTGCCTGTTACCTGTTCAGTCCATGTTTTTGCCGCTAGAGTGAATGATCCAGGGAATCAGAGGAGTAACGACATGTTGTACATTTTTGATTTAGGCAATGTGATTGTTGATATCGATTTTAACCGTGTGCTGGGCGTCTGGAGTGACCTTGGCCGCGTACCGCTGGCGCTGTTGCAAAGCCGTTTCCAGATGGATGAGGCGTTTGAGCAGCACGAGCGCGGTGAAATTAGCGACGAGCATTTCGCCGCGAAGCTGTGCGAGCAGCTCGATATCGCGCTGAGCTACGAACAGTTCGTAGCGGGCTGGCAGGCGGTATTTATGGAGGCACGCGCCGAGACGCTGGCGCTGATGAACCAGCTGCGCGCCGACGGCCACCGCGTGGTGATCCTCTCCAACACCAACAGGCTGCATACGGAATTCTGGCCGACGCAGTATCCTGAGGTGCGAGCGGCGGCGGACGTGGTCTACCTGTCGCAGGAGTTAGGGATGCGCAAGCCTGAAGCGCGCATCTTTGAGCATGTGTTGCAGCAGGAGGGCTACCTTGCCGATCAGGCAATCTTCTTTGACGACAATGAGGCTAATATCGCGGCTGCCGAGGCGCTGGGCATCAGGAGCGTGCTGGTCACCGATAGCAAAACAGTGCCGACCTGGCTGGCAAGCCATCGCTGAATGATGACGTCGCGTCCCTTTATTTCGAACTGCCACGCCCTCTGGCTGTGGTTCAGGCTGCTGTGGAAACGTATTAACGAGGACAACATGACGACGCAGGCCGGAAACCTGGCCTTTGTCTCTTTGCTGGCGCTGGTACCGCTGATCGCTGTGGTATTCGCGCTTTTCTCTGCGTTTCCGGTCTTTTCTGAAGTCAGCGTTCAGCTGAAAAACTTCATTTTTACCAATTTTGTTCCGGCGACGGGCAATGTGGTGCAGCGCTATCTGGATCAGTTCGTCGCTAACGTACACCGTATGACGGCGCTCGGCGCGGTAGGACTGATTATCACTGCGCTGCTGCTGATGCATTCGGTCGATACGTCGCTCAACACAATCTGGCGCAGCCATAAGAAGCGTCCGCTGGTGTACTCCTTCGCTGTCTACTGGATGATCCTGACGCTGGGGCCGCTGCTGGCTGGTGCCAGCCTGGCGATCAGCTCTTATCTGCTGTCGCTGCGCTGGATAAGCGCCAGCGGCGTTTACGGCATCATCGATCAGGTGCTGCGGGTTTTCCCGCTGTTGCTCTCCTGGTTCGCGTTCTGGCTGCTGTACAGCATTGTGCCGACGCGCAGCGTGCCGTCGCGCGACGCCCTTATCGGCGCGCTGGTGGCGGGCGCGCTGTTTGAGCTGGGTAAAAAGGGCTTTGCCCTCTATGTTACGATGTTTCCCTCATACCAGTTGATTTATGGCGTGCTGGCGGTTATTCCAATCCTGTTTCTCTGGGTCTACTGGACCTGGTGTATTGTGTTGCTGGGCGCGGAAATCACCGTGACGCTGGGCGATTATCGCCAGTTAAAACAGCAGGAAGGCGAAAAAGAACGAGAGGTTGCATGATTGCGTTGATACAACGAGTACTCAGCGCCAGCGTAAGCGTAGAGCGTACGGTGGTCGGCGAAATCGGTCCCGGCCTGCTGGTGCTGTTGGGTGTGGAAAAAGAGGATGATGAGAAGCGCGCCGAAAGGCTGGCGGAAAAAGTGCTGGGCTACCGCATTTTCAGCGACGAGCAGGGAAAAATGAACCTCAACGTCCAGCAGGCTGGCGGCAGCGTGCTGGTGGTATCGCAGTTCACGCTGGCGGCGGACACGCAGAAAGGAATGCGTCCCTCTTTTTCACGCGGCGCGGCGCCCGATGAGGCGAACCGCCTGTATGAATATTTCAGCGACTGCTGTCGTCGCCAGGGCGTGACCACCGCCAACGGACGCTTCGCCGCCGATATGCAGGTCGCGCTGGTCAATGATGGTCCTGTTACCTTCTGGTTACAGGTGTGAGGCTGGTAGCCGAGCAGCACGGGATCGGCCATGCAGGCTCTGAACGAGAGAACCACTTTATGTATCATCTTCGGGTACCGCAAACTGCGGAAGAGCTGGATATGTACTACCAGTTCCGCTGGGAAATGCTACGCAAGCCGCTGCGCCAGCCTCAGGGGTCGGAGCGGGATGGCTGGGACGCGCTGGCGCACCATCAGATGGTGGTGGACGAGCATGGCCAGCCGGTGGCTGCCGGGCGGCTCTATATCAATGCCGACAACGAAGCGTCGATTCGCTTCCTCGCCGTACATCCCTCTGTCCAGGGCAAAGGGCTGGGCACGCTGGTGGCGATGACGCTGGAGTCGGTCGCTCGTCAGGAGGGCGTCAAGCGCGTCACCTGCGCCGCGCGTGAAGATGCGGTCGAATTCTTCGCCAAGCTGGGTTACATCAATCAGGGCGAGATCACTGCGCCGCAAACCACGCCGTTGCGCCACTTCCTGATGATCAAGCCGGTGGTGACGCTGGACGATATCCTGCATCGCGCCGACTGGTGTGGGCAATTACAGCAGGCCTGGTATGACAATATCCCGCTCAGCGAAAAGATGGGCGTGCGGATTTTGCAGTTCACCGGCCAGAAATTCATTACCACCATGCCGGAAACCGGCAACCAGAATCCGCACCATACGCTTTTTGCAGGTAGCCTCTTTTCGCTGGCGACCCTGACCGGCTGGGGGCTAATCTGGCTGCTGCTGCGCGAGCGACATCTTGGCGGCACCATTATTCTGGCCGATGCTCATATTCGCTACAGCAAACCGATCAGCGGGCGTCCGGGCGCGACTGCCGATATTGGCTCTATGAGCGGCGATCTCGACCGACTGGCGCGCGGCCGCAAAGCGCGCGTACGACTTGAGGTGGAGCTGTTCGGCAATGAGGAGTTGGGGGCAGTGTTTGAAGGCGTTTATATCGTCCTGCCCGCCGATCCCGACGAGCCGCTGGAAGAGGGCGGTTCCGGCGCGCGTATCAATTAAATAACAAGGGCCGAATCATCGGCCCTTTTTTCTGGCGGCGCGGCGTCTGCCTGGCCGCTGGCATAACCCTTTATCTTATCTCGCCCGCCTGCATCTGCTGCTGGATCTGCTGGGTATCGGTGCGCAGCGAGAGCGAGCCGTTCGCTGAAGGTTTTAGCGGCACGCCCGCCTTCAGCGAGGCGTTCAGCTGAAGCTGGAAGTTGCTGGGGCTGTTTACCGGCAAGGCGGGCCAGCCCCAGTTTTGCAGCACGCTGGCGGGAACCGCCTGGCCCTTCAGCGTCAGCGCGACCGGGCGATCCGGCTGCTGACCGACGCTGGCCGAGCCTTCCAGTAATCCGCTGCCGCTAAAGGCGCTCAGCTCCGTCACCTGAATCTGCCGGTCGTCGGCGTTCAGCGACAGAGAGGGATGACGCAGGTCAGTGCGGTTAAAGGTCGCTTCCGCCGCGTTGAGGCTCAGCTTGCCTGACCAGATCCCCCACTGATGCTGACGCGCCAGCAGCAGGTTTTCACCGCTGCCGTCCAGCGAGGTCATCTGGAACGGAAACGCCGGATTGATATCGATAATCAGATTGCGATTGGAGGTAAGGCGTTTGATCTCCAGCGTATCGAGCCATCCCGGCAGCGTCGCCTGCCAGCGATCGCGCCACGTCTCCGGCAGGGTGTACTCCAGCCCGGCAACCGCCAGATTATTCAGCGTCAGACGCTTATCGCTGCGGCTCCAGCTTCCGTCGGCGCGGATGACGCCGTTAGCCCAGCGCGAGCTGAACTGGGTAAGCGCAATGCCCTGCGGCGACAGATTGAGATTAAGAATCGGATCGTTCAGCTCGAAGCGGCCATTAATAAAGTTGCTGGCATTCAGCGACAGCGAACCGTCGTCGCTGCGCCAGTCGTCGCCTTGCCAGGTCACATTTTTTAATGTCAGGTCAAGGTCAGTGACTGCCCAGTCCGGGCCCTGAAGCCGGGCATCGGTCATATCCAGACGGTTGATAGTAACGGAGGGCAGCGCCTGAATCGGGCGCAGAAAATCGGTCAGGCCTTGGGTGGTTTGCAGACGAATATCGTTCAGGCGGAGCTGGCGGATCAGCCAGTTGCCCTGTGCGTCGCGCTCGGCGCTGCCGGTCATCGAACCGCGCGCCAGATCGGCGCCGACGTTGCTGAACAGCATACGGCCCTGCGTCACGCTGCCCTGAATCAAGACGTTAGCGCCTGAAACGTTGTTCAGCGTCATATCGGCAGCGCTCATTTGAAACTGCGCGTCGCTGCCCAGCATACTCTTCGCGGTGGGTTTCCAGGGCATAATGCCGCCGTTCACCTGAAGAGCCGAAAGCGGCAGCGCCGTAGCTGGACTGTCAATGCGCATATTATTCAACTGCAGACGACCGGCCTGGAAGGGCAGATTGTCGCCAGGCGTCAGGTTCGCCAGATTCACGATGCCGTCGCGCAGTTCGATACTGCCGAAATTCAGCGGGTCGCTGAACTGCAGCAGGGCGAGGCCGAGATCAACGCGTTTTGCCACGACCGCGGCTGGCTGGCCGTCATGGCCGAAGCTGAAGTTGTCGAGAATGATGTGCGAAGGCGAGGAGAAATTATGCTCGATCTTGCTGAGGGAGAGATGCCATGCGGTTTTATCGCTCACGTAACGACTGAACCAGCCCGCGCCCCATTGCGTTTGCAACAGAACGTAGATCACTACCAGGCTCAGCACCAGCAGCAACAGTACCGTAAGAAAAAACTTTCCAAGAAATTTCATTGCATCCATCCCGCCATCTTTCCGGTCAGTGCTTGTTATGCCTGAATTACCGTTGTAGCTCAACAGCCTGGATGTAAATCCGAATAAATAGCAGAGGCGGGCCGAGGCCCGCCGGAGAGGTTACTTTTCCTGCGGGAAGATCAGGTTCAGCACGATGGCGGTGATCCCGCCTGCGGCGATGCCGGAAGAGAGCAGCGTCTTCAGCCAGTCTGGCGCGAACTGCAGGATCAGCGGCTGTTGCGATACGCCCATTCCGACCGCCAGCGACAGCGCGATAATCATAATCGCGCGGCGGTTCAGCGGCTCGCGCGATACGATGCGCACGCCAGAGGCGGCAATGGTACCAAACATCACGATGGTCGCGCCGCCCAGCACCGGTTCCGGAATATGCTGCACAAAACCGCTAACCGCCGGGAACAGGCCAAGCAGGATCAGCATCAGCGCCACCACAAAACCCACGTAGCGGCTGGCGACGCCGGTAAGCTGGATAACACCGTTGTTCTGGCCGAAGCAGGAGTTCGGGAACGTATTGAACAGGGCGGAAACAAAGGAGTTCAGCCCGTTTGCCAGCACGCCGCCTTTCAGACGCTGCATATAGAGCGGGCCGCTTACCGGCTGTTCTGAGACGTCCGAAGTGGCGGTGATATCCCCGATGGTCTCCAGCGACGTCACCATAAATACCAGCATCAGCGGGATCAGCAGGTTCCAGTCAAAGCCCAGGCCGTAGTAGAGCGGCGTGGGTACCGACAGCAGCGGCTGGCTGACCGGCGCGGCGGCCTGCGGCAGCATATCCATCAGCCAGGCGGCGAAATAGCCGACGGCCATGGCGATAACCAGCGACGCGACGCGCAAATAGGCGTTGCGCTGCCGGTTGAGCACGATGATCACCGCCAGCACCACGCCCGCCAGCAGCAGGTTCTTCGGCGCGCCGAAGCTGTGATCGTTCATGGCCGCGAACCCGCCGCCAATCGAAGTCAGCCCGACCTGAATCAGCGACAGGCCGATAATCATCACGACGATGCCGGAGACCAGCGGAGTAATGATGCGGCGCGCCAGATGCAGCACGCGCGACAGCACCATTTCGGTACAGGACGCGACCATCAGCGTGCCGAACAACGCGGCCATCATAGTCGGCACGTCTGCGCCGCCGTTTTTCAGCGTCATGCCGCCCATAATTAAAGGCGTAACAAAGTTAAAGCTGGTGCCCTGAATCGACAGCAGACCAGAACCGACCGGACCCCAGGTTTTAATCTGCAACACGGAGGCGACGCCGGAGGCGAAAAGCGACATGCTGATAATATGCTGCGTATCCTGCGCAGGCAGGCCCAGCGCCTGACAGATAAGCAGAGCGGGGGTGATGACCGCCACGAACATCGCCAGCAGATGCTGGCCAGCAGCAAACAGCGTTTGCGGCAGCGGCGGACGATCTTCAAGACGATAAATCAGCTCGCTCTGACGCGGCGCTGTTGATTTATTCAGGGTGGCGTCTGGTTGCTTAACGGACATAAAGTGGCTTCCCAATCTGTGAAGAGGGGGATTTTAAACCGCTTATGGCTGAAAGCAATCGTTTGCCATTCTTTATCTTAAGCGCGCGGAGAGAGAAGGTTTAGCCAGTGGTAAAGAAGGCGGGTCAGACGTTGGTGTAGCGGGCGGTTTCCGGCAGCCAGCGCTCAATCAGCGCCTTGGCCTGTTCAGGATAATGCTGGTGGATATGGCGCGCCACGCGCTGCACCTCTGGCACCATCGCCTGATCGCGCAGCAGGTCCGCGACTTTGAACTCGGCGTTGCCGGTCTGGCGCGTACCCAGCAGCTCGCCTGGGCCGCGGATCTCCAGATCGTGCTGGGCAATAACAAAGCCGTCGTTGCTGTCGCGCAGCACCTGCAAACGCCGCTGCGCGGTTTTGCTCAGCGGCGCCTTGTAGAGCAGAACGCAGTGCGAGGCGACCGCGCCGCGCCCGACGCGTCCGCGCAGCTGATGCAGCTGCGCCAGCCCCAGGCGTTCCGGGTTTTCGATAATCATCAGGCTGGCGTTGGGGACGTCGACGCCAACCTCAATTACCGTCGTGGCTACCAGCAGCTGCATCTCATTGGCTTTAAAGGCCGCCATGACCGCCTGTTTTTCCGCCGGCTTCATGCGGCCATGCACCAGGCCGATATTCAGATCGGGCAGCGCGGCTTTTAGGGCTTCCCAGCTCGCTTCCGCCGCCTGTGCCTCCAGCAGCTCGGACTCTTCAATCAGCGTGCAGACCCAGTAAGCCTGGCGGCCCTCCTGGCAGGCATGCCGCACGCGGGCGATAATGTCGTCGCGGCGGCTGTCAGGGATCGCCACGGTGGTGACCGGCGTACGGCCTGGCGGCAGCTCGTCAATGGTCGAGGTATCGAGATCGGCGTAAGCGGTCATCGCCAGGGTACGCGGGATCGGCGTAGCGGTCATAATCAGCTGATGCGGGTGGAACCCCTGCTCTTCGCCTTTCTCCCACAGCGCCAGCCGCTGGTGAACACCGAAGCGGTGCTGCTCGTCGATTATCACCAGCGCCAGGCCTTTGAACTGCACCTGCTCCTGGAACAGGGCGTGCGTACCGACCACCATCGCCACCTGGCCGCTGGCGATCGCCTCCTGCTGCGCCTGACGCGCTTTGCCTTTCTGCTTGCCGGCCAGCCAGCCGACTTCAATCCCGAGCGGCGCGAACCAGCTGCGGAAGTTGTTCGCGTGCTGTTCTGCCAGCAGCTCGGTGGGTGCCATCAGCGCCACCTGCTTGCCGTGTGCTATGACATCCAGCGCCGCCAGCGCTGCGACCAGGGTTTTACCGGAGCCGACGTCGCCCTGTACCAGGCGCATCATCGGAAAATCGTTGGCCAGGTCGCGCTCTATTTCCTGCACCACGCGTTTTTGCGCGCCGGTCGGGGAGAAGGGCAGCGCCGCCAGCAGTTTGTCGCTCAGCGTATGACGCGGGGGCATCGGCAGCGCGTAATAGCGCTGCGCCCCGGCACGTACCGCCAGCATACTGAGATTGTGCGCCAGCAGCTCTTCCAGAATAAGACGACGCTGCGCCGGATGACGGCCGTGTTCCAGCTCGCTCAGACGCAGATCCGGCGGCGGACGATGCAGCGTGCGCAGCGCCTCCGGCAGGCTAATCAATCCCTGCGCCAGCTCCTGCGGCAGCAGTTCGGCGATCGGCACGCTTTCCAGCAGCGTTAACGCCTGATCGGTGAGGCTGCGCAGCGTGGCCTGACGAATGCCTTCGGTGGTGGGATAGACCGGCGTTAAGGTCTCTTCCAGAGTTACCGGACTCTGTTCGCCCTGTACGCGATATTCGGGGTGAATAATCTCTGGGCCGCGCTGGCCGCGCTTGATTTCGCCATAGGCGGTAACGCGGCGACCCGGCGCAAGGCTGTTCTTCATCCCTGCGTTGAAGTTGAAGAAACGCATGGTCAGGACGCCGCTGCCGTCGCTGATCTGACACACCAGCATACGGCGTCGGCCAAAAGTGACCTCAGACTGCAACACCTCGCCCTCTACCGTGGCCCAGATGCCGGGCAGCAGATCATTAATAGCGTAGAGCTGAGTGCGGTCTTCGTAGCGTAGCGGGAGATGGAGCAGCAGATCCTGAATGGTATGCAGGCCGAGCTTAGCCAGTTTCGCTGCCTGGCTGGCGCCGACGCCGGTCAGGGTACTGAGCGGAATGGCATCCAGCAGGCGGCCTTTCATTTCTTTTTCCCCGTCGCCTGCATTCTGGCCCACCACTCAGCGTCAGCTTCTACTTCGCCGCTGGCGTTGATATGGGGATAAGGCAGACCTTTCTGCTTCGCTACGCGCGCCAGCACCGGATAGCCGCCTTCGAACAGCAGGCGCTGCTGCTCATCTTCATCCAGCAGGCTGTGCTGACGCTGATAGAGCCCGGCATTCTGTCGCTGGCGCTGCGCTTCATAGAGGATCAGCGCGGACGCCACGGAAACGTTGAGCGACTGCACCATGCCGACCATCGGAATAATGATGTCGCAATCGGCCAGCGCCAGCGCTTCGGCGGTTATGCCGGTTTTTTCCTGACCCATCAGAATGCAGGTCGGGCGGGTATAATCTATTTCGCGAAAATCGACCGCTCTGGCCGACAGGTTAGTCGCCAGCACCTGCATGCCGCGATCTTTCAGATGCGTGACCGCTTCAGCGATATTGCGGTGGGTTTTTACCTTCACCCAGCTGTTGCTGCCGGCAGAAGCGGAGACCATGGTGCGCATTCGTTCGCTGGGCCAGACGGCGTGCACTTCATGAATGCCCACCGCATCCGCAGTGCGGATCACCGCCGAGACGTTGTGCGGCTTATGCACCTGTTCCATACAGACGGTGAGGTCGTGCTGGCGAAGCGCCAGCATCTCCTGAATACGAGCAAAGCGTTGGGCGTTCATGCGCTAATTACGGTTACGGTGGACTTTGATCACGTCCGGCATTACACGGATTTTACGCATAATGTTCGCCAGATGGACGCGATCGCGCGCGGTCAGGCGGATAAAGGCGCTGTAAACGCGGCCGTCGCGCTCTTCAGTATTGAGGCTCTGGATATTAGAGCCTGCGGTATTGATCGCCGCCGTCAGGTTCGCCAGCGCGCCCTGATGGTTGAACATGTCGACTTTGATTTCAGCCACGAATTCCTGATCGGTGACCTTATCCCACTCCACCGGCATAAACTTTTCCGGCTCTTTCTGGTAGCCGCGAATATTACGACAGGATTCGTGATGCACCACCAGCCCTTTGCCGGGACTGACGTGCGCTACAATGGGATCGCCAGGAATCGGACGACAGCATTTGGCGAAGGTGATCAAAACGCCGTCAGCGCCTTTAATAGGCAGCTTGCCGCGCTTGCTGCTGCTCGGCGGCGTCGCGCTGCTCGACTGCAGCAGGTTCTTCGCCACCACAACGCTCATGGCGTTGCCGAGGCCGATCTCCGCCAGCAGGTCGTCCAGCGACGTCAGCTTCATGCGATCCAGCTCCTGCTTGATATTCTCAGGCGGGATCTCGGCCAGCTTGCGGCTGCCGCCGAGCGCGTGGCTCAGCAGACGGCGTCCAAGATTGACGGAGTCTTCGCGCTTGAGATTCTTTAGCAGCTGACGAATTTTGGCGCGCGCTTTGGAGCTGACGACGAAGTTAAGCCAGGCGGCGTTAGGTCGTGCGCCCGGCGCAGTGATAATTTCTACCGTCTGGCCGCTGGCAAGCGGCTGCGACAGCGGATAGGGTTGCCGATCGACGCGCGCGCCGACGCAGGCGTGGCCGATATCGGTATGCACCGCATAGGCGAAATCGACCGGCGTCGCGCCAGCCGGCAGCTCGACGATGCGCCCTTCCGGCGTGAAGACGTAAATCTCGTCAGGAAAGAGATCGGACTTCACGCTCTCAATAAATTCAAAAGAACTGCCCGCGCTCTGCTGCAGCTCCAGCAGGCTTTGCAGCCAGCGTTGGGCGCGAATCTGCGCGGTAGTGCCGCTTTCGCCCGCCTGTTTATATGCCCAGTGCGCGGCGACCCCCATCTCAGCCATCTGATCCATATCTTCAGTACGGATCTGCACCTCGACCGGCACGCCGTGTGGCCCGATCATGGAGGTGTGCAGCGACTGATAGCCGTTGGCCTTGGGGATAGCGATATAATCTTTCATCCTGCCTGGACGCGGTTTGTACAGGCTGTGCATCTGACCGAGCACGCGATAGCAGGTATCCACATCCTTCACGATCACGCGGAAAGCGTAGATATCCATGATGGAGTGAAAGCGCTGCTCTTTCAGCGTCATTTTACGGTAGATAGAGTAGAGATGCTTTTCACGACCGCTGACGCGACAGGGGATGCCCGCTTCCTGCAGTCGTCCGTCGATCTCCGCCAGGATCTTCTGAATCATCTCTTTGCGGTTGCCGCGCGCCGCTTTTACTACCTCTTTAATCACGCGATAGCGATTAGGGTAGAGCGCCTCAAAACCCAGCTCTTCCAGCTCGGTTTTCAGGTGATGGATACCCAGGCGATGCGCCAGCGGACTGTAGATCTCCAGGGTTTCCAGCGCGATGCGGCGACGCTTGTCCGGACGCAGCGCGCCCAGCGTGCGCATATTGTGCGTGCGGTCGGCCAGCTTGATGAGAATGACGCGGATATCCTGCACCATCGCCATGATCATCTTGCGGAAGTTCTCTGCCTGCGCCTCTTTCTTGTCGCGGAAGGTCAGCTTATCCAGCTTGGATACGCCTTCCACCAGTTCCGCCACGCTTTTGCCGAACAGCTGCTCCATATCCTGATAGGTGGCTGGCGTGTCTTCGATCACGTCATGCAGCAGCGCGGCCATCAGCGTTTCATGGTCGAGCTTCATCTCCGCCAGGATACAGGCGACGGCAACAGGATGGGTAATGTAAGGCTCGCCGCTGGAGCGTGTCTGTCCCTCGTGAGCATCACGTGCGACAAGGTACGCTTGCTGGAGGCGCTTGATTTGCTCCTCCGGCAGGTATTTTTCAATCAGCTGATTGAGGCTTTCAAACAGATACAAGGTTGGCCTGCAGGTTGCTGTTAACGACGACCTTCAGCGATAGCGGTAACGGCTTGTAATTCAGCGGCTTCCTGCTCTTGCTGCTCCTGACGATCGCGAACGTCCAGGATCTGGTTAGTGATCAGGCCTTCTTCGATTTCGCGCAGGGCGATAACGGTGGCTTTATCGTTCTCTTCCGGAACCAGCGGATCTTTACCGCCTACCTGCATCTGACGTGCACGACGTGCAGCGACCAACACCAGGTCAAAACGGTTACCAATTTTTTCTACTGCGTCCTGAACGGTTACGCGTGCCATAGGTGTGCTACTCCACAGATGAAGAAATGACTGGGCATAATACTGAAACTGACTTCAGACTGCCAATAGTTTGCTGATTAAAGCATCGTGGCGCGCCTTCTGGCGCCCCATGCGCAGGCGTTCAGCGCGGATAATGGTCTTCAGATCCGACAGAGCCAGATCAAAATCATCATTGATAATTAAATAGTCGTATTCAGCGTAGTGGCTCATCTCAGAGACCGCCTGCGCCATGCGACGGGCAATCACCTCTTCGCTGTCCTGACCGCGGCCGCGCAGGCGACGATCCAGCTCGTCCTGCGAGGGCGGCAGAACGAAAATGCTGCGTGCGGCGGGCATTTTTGCGCGGATTTGCTGCGCGCCCTGCCAGTCGATATCCAGGAAAACATCGACGCCGGTAGAGAGAACCTGCTCAATCGCTTTACGCGACGTGCCGTAATAGTTGTCGAAGACTTTCGCATGTTCGAGGAAGGCGTCTTCCGCGATCATCGCTTCAAATTCATCTTTCGAGACGAAGTAATAGTGCTCGCCATGGACTTCGCCGGGACGCATGCCGCGGGTGGTATGAGAAACAGACACCTGCGTATCGTACAGCGGTTGTGTCTTCAGTAACGCCTGAATCAGGCTGGATTTACCCGCGCCGCTGGGGGCGGAAACAATAAAAAGCGTGCCTTGAGCCATGGTCTTCTTGAATTGAGTAAAGAGCGGAGTCGATTTCCTGCTCAGTATACACGGCTTAGCGCCGTAACGCAGCGTTTGCGCGTAACGCTGCGCTAAAACTTTTGCGGCGCGGCGCGCAGAAGCGGCTTTGCCAGGCCGCAAGCGTCTGCTTTTCCTGCGCAGCCAGTTCCGTTCTCTCGCTTTGCCTGTCGCCTTGTCGTTTCCTCGCCGCTTCAATAGGCGAAACGTTGAGGAGGCTCGCTATGAAAGAGACGTTACGCCTGCTGCTAAGTCTGTTACTGCTGGCTGTCGGTTCAGCCAACGCGCTTTGTCCGGTGTGGACGCCCGCACGCGCCGGGGATGAAATTGCCCGTCTGCAGCAGCAGCTGCAACGCTGGGATGACGCCTACTATCGCGACGGAAAGAGTCTGATCAGCGATGCGGATTACGACACGCTGTTGCAGCGCCTGAAAAGCTGGCAGCGCTGCTTCAGATCCGAGCAGGCGACTTATACCTCCCGCCTGCCAGCCAGCGGCAGAGTCGCGCATCCGGTGGCGCATACCGGCGTAAAAAAGCTGCGGGATAAGCTGGCGCTGGCGTACTGGATGCAGAATCGTCGGGATTTATGGGTACAACCGAAAATCGACGGCGTAGCGGTCACGCTGGTTTATGAGAGGGGAAAGCTGACGGCGCTAATTAGTCGCGGCGACGGCCTGCGCGGCGAGTCATGGCTGGCAAAAGCGGCTTATATTCCTGCCATCCCGCTACAGATTGAGAGCGATGCGCCGCGTGTGGTGCTGCAGGGCGAGCTGTTTCTGAAGATGACCGATCATCGTCAGGCGCGCGACGGCGGTAAAAATGCGCGGGCGCAGGTAGCGGGCGCGTTAATGAGCCAGACGCCTGGTCCGCTGCTGGCCGATATCGGCTTGTTTATCTGGGGCTGGCCGGATGGTCCCGCTGAGATGGCGGAACGTCTGCAACAGCTCGCTGCCTGGGGACTGGAGCTGGCGCAAACGTGGAGCAAACCTGTTCGTGATGAGGAAGAGGTCGCCCGCTGGCGGGATCGCTGGTTCAGCGCGCCGCTTCCCTTTGCCACAGACGGCGTGGTGGTACATCAGGCGATGCGGCCGGCCGGAAAAAGCTGGATGCCTGGCGAAGGCGACTGGGCGGTGGCGTGGAAATTCCAGCCGCCGGACGTAACCAGTGAAGTGCGGTCGGTTGATTTCAACACTGGCCGTACCGGAAATATCTCTGTAGTGCTTAATCTCCAGCCGGTCGCGCTCGACGACAAAATGGTACGACGGGTGAATATCGGTTCGCTGCGGCGCTGGCGGGAATGGGATGTTATTGCAGGCGATCAGGTCGTTATCAGCCTGGCGGGACAGGGTATTCCACGCCTGGAAAGAGTGATCTGGCGGGTAGGGGAGCGTGATTACCCACAATCGCCCGATCCTGAACAATTCACGCCGCTCAGTTGCCTGAGCATCACGCCTGCCTGCCGACAGCAGTTGCTGGCGCGACTAAGCTGGCTGAGTCAGAAATCGGTGCTGGATATCGCGGGCGTACAGCGCAGCACCTGGCTACGGCTGCTGGAGAGTAGCGCTATGGAGCATCTTTTTTCCTGGCTGACGCTGACGCCGGAACAGATTGCGCAGACGCCAGGCATTAGCCCGACGCGCGCGCAGCAGCTCTGGCATCGTTTCAACCTTACGCGACAGCAGCCGTTGCGCCGCTGGATCGGCGCGCTGGGTATACCGCTGCCGCGGCGAGCGCTTCACGCTTTGCCGGACGCGACCTGGGATGAGGTGCAGCAGCGCGACGTGCAGCGGTGGCAGGCGTTGCCTGGCGTCGGCACAACCCTGGCGCAGCGCATTTACGCCATGTTGCAGGATGCACGCATGCAAAAGCTGATCGCTTTTCTGCGGGAGCAGGGCATCCCGAACGGCGTCAGTGCTCCGGATGCGGGTAGTTAAAAACAGGCAGACCGAGCCGGAAGCGCAGCGCCAGCAGGCGCGCCAGAAAGCCGAACAGCAGAGTAATGATCACGACGGCCTCATGCGCCAGTGAGGTTTTCAGCAGCAGGATATAGATCCAGCCGGAAGCGAAGGCGATTCCGGCATAAAGCTCTTTCTGAAAGACGAGTGGGATACGGTTACAGAACATATCGCGCAGCACGCCGCCAAATACGCCGGTAATCACGGCGGCGATGGCGGCGATAATCATCGCATGGCCGCTGTCTAGCGCTACCTGCGCGCCGATAATCGAGAAGACCACCAGACCCAGCGCATCCAGCACCAGAAAAACTTTGCGCAGGTGCGTCATCAGCGGCGCAAGCCAGGTGGTAAGCACTGCCGCAGCGGCAACGATCATGATGTATTCCGGGTGTTTCACCCAGCCTAGCGGGTAATGGCCCAGCAAAATATCTCGCACCGAGCCGCCGCCTATCGCCGTCACTGAGGCGATGATAATGACGCCAAACAGATCCATTTTGCGTCGTCCGGCGGCAAGCGCGCCTGTCATGGCTTCCGCGGTAATGCCGATAATATAAAGGACGGTTAATAACATAGCTGGCTCCAGAGGGTGGGCGGCAAGGCTACGGGGTTAGAGGAATATCAGCTACTGAAAAATTCTCAGGCGATCGCTTCGTATCAGTTTAACTTATGCTGGCCTGAGGAAAAACGCCGACGTAGAGGGAAAGCGGGAAGCGCCGCTGCGGCAATAAAATAAGAAATGCGAATCGTAATTTCAGCGACTATTCGAGCGAAGCGGTTTTTCAGGGAATTAACAGGATGAGGTACGTCAGGCCCAGCTTTCGCAGGCAGGGAGATATTTACAGAGCAATAAAAATGCAGGGCGGATAAAAAGAAAAAAGCGTGCTGTCGCCAGCACGCGAATGCATCTCTTCAGATGCCCAGAGCCCACCATACAGACTTGTTTTTATTATTCAATTCTTGCACGAATGTGACTGTATTCTTTCAGGTTAAAGCGATATTCCGGCTGAAAACTTTCGCGACCATAATAGCAGTAGATCAGCATACGCACAGAGGCAATTGCCAGATAACCCCAGATGGCGCACAGTACAGACGGCGTTAGCCAGACGGTGAATAAGGTGACGCCTAAGCCAAAAAGCACTGATATAGTTTCAGTAAAGGCGATGCGGGTATATTGCTTTTCACGCTGTAAAATAGCGCGATAATGCTGCCCCTGAGGAATAATAATAAACACCACAGAGACCATTTCCAGCATAATAGCCATTTCAGGCTGCTGCAGATAGCTGCCAATAAGATCGCTGCCGATAAACAGTACAGCGAAAATAATCAGGCTCAGCAGCATATTGCCCCAGTAAAGCATTGACTGATCGCGAACCGACAAGCTGCCGCTGCGGATTAAGGCGTTAGAAAAGCCGCGATCGGCAAGGGTATCGATGATCAGCAGCCCGACAATAGCCACAGCTAGCAAGTTCAGCTCGTTAGCCTGCAGGATTTGCGCCAGTAAAGAGAGCTGGAGCACACCGATGCCAATAACCTTAATTGAAGAGAGAATAGACCACTTTGCACCAGTAAAGCTTCGTTCACGTATCGCCATGATATACTCGTTAGGTACAGGTACCGAATAAAGTGTTATGCGCGAAATAGCTGGCTATTCCGCCCAAATAATTAATGCCATTCGCCTGAGCGAAGTCCAGACGCAGTACGCCAGGCTTCACCTGTTATTATTGATTCAATGCGATGGATTTCAGATACGTAAATAATTTCCCCGTTATTTTTATTGTCCCGGGACAGGGCCGTCTTTTCTGTGCTTAACAGAAAAGCGGCCAGGTCCCGGGTAAATCCTTTTATTGTTTTATATTCTCCTGCCAGCATCCTGCCAGCGATCTCAACAAGTTCTTCTTCTGACAGCAGAGCCGTAGTTGAGCAATCCATTTTTAATTTCCTGATGTTGTTATTTTAAGTGTTGCTGTGTGTGTGGTTAATTTATACCTCGTTTTTTTTAATTTCACACCATCAGAAAAGTCCGATAAAGCCGCTACAGAAATAAATGGATTCACCCTTTGCATGAAATATTTTTAACTTCCGTTGTAAAGGTTTATTAATCGTTGTGCAGTAAAAAGGGAAAATGAGCGGAATAAAAAAAGCACACATGCAGAGAATGCACGTATTACAGGCATCACAGCGAAACGGCAGCAATGGCTGTCCAGGAATTTTCCCGGTTATCTGGCTTTAATGAAACTGTTGTGAGGGGCAGGAGCGGCTGATGAAAAAGGCGAAAACGCTTATGCATTTTCGCCGAACTTTTTTCACTTTTCTGAGCCGTAAGGCCCAGCAATGACTAAAGAGCGGGGGATTTTTCGCCTGATTTACTGAGTAAGCAGGCGGTTGAGACGCGCAAGATCGCCTCTTACCCATTCAATATCCTGAGAAAACTTCTCATCAGACATCAGCGGCTGACGATAAACCACTATCACAACCTCAGCGCCTTGTTCATTAGCTATCACGCGCATCGGCATATAGATCTCTTTACCAAAGCCGCTGTCTATCCAGTGATCCATCACGCCAAACGGATTATGTGGCGTAAAGCGAATCTTTACTGAACCTTCAGGTCCGCGGGCGCGCCAGTAACTCCCTTCCTGTTCCAGCGTGCTGCTGCTTAGTC
The DNA here is from genome assembly GCF_022346905.1 of Pantoea sp. ACRSB. Classification (NCBI taxonomy): domain Bacteria; kingdom Pseudomonadati; phylum Pseudomonadota; class Gammaproteobacteria; order Enterobacterales; family Erwiniaceae; genus Pantoea; species Pantoea sp. ACRSB. The sequence continues at coordinate 33,889 of NZ_JAKRNL010000007.1, forward strand.
CGGAAGCCCATTTCGCAAAATATTCCGGCTTCCAGATCGTTTCATACAAATCTAACCAGTTACGCGCAATGGTCTGACTGACAACCTGGGACGACAACATGCTACCTCCGGAACGTGGTTAAAAAGGCATTAAAGCATGTTGCGCGCAGAGGGAAAATCGCACACGGCGAGAAGTGTGGCGCAGACGGGGTTTCATCCGGCTGGCAGGCCTGGCGGCCTGCCGTAAAACAGTCAGAGAAAACGCCCGCGCGCGTCAATCGGCTGGGTCTCTGCGCGGCCATCGGCGTGACGCAGCACATAGCTGTCCGACTGCGCCATCACCGCGCAGCTGTGATTAGGGTAGATACGCAGCAGGGCGCCGACGCTGGGCGCGCTATCCTGCCAGGGGATAAACCCATGCTCCTCCGACAGCTTGCTGACTTCATAACAAACGCCCTTTTCATCAACGGCCACGCCGAACCCGCTGGCATTGGTGCCGTGAGGCCCTTTATCCGAACTCAGCATTTTGGAACCGGCATCGATAATGATGAAATGGCGATTTACCGCGACGACGCGGGCAATAACGCTGAGCGCCAGTTCGTCAACGCGGCTCAGGCCAAGACGACATGCAGTCAGATCGAGCAGGGCATAGTTTCCCGGTCGGATCTCATCGGTTCCGGCCGCTACTGGCGCGGCCAGCGCCGTAGGCGTGGCGCCAACGGAAACAGAACAACCGGCGAAGCCCGCTTCTCGCAGCTGGTTTTGCACATGCTGCATCAGCCGCGCTTCTTCCTGAGCGATCGCGGCAATGGCGTCGGGATTTCCTGCGCCATAGGCGTGCCCGGCGTGCGACACCAGGCCAGCGAAACGCAGCTGCGCCGCCTGAATAGCCTTCGCCAGTGCGGCCGCGTCGTTGCGATGCGGATCGATGCCGATACGATGCAGCCCGACATCCACCTTAATGGCTACCGCGATGTCGGCATCCGGCTGCCGGCGTTGCGCTTCAGCGATAGCGGCTACGCCATGCGGCGCATCGACAATCAGCGTCACTTTCGCCTGATGCTGCGCCGCCAGTTTCAGCAGGGCCGCTATGCTTTCGGCACGAATAACCGGATAAGCCAGCAAGATGTCGCGTTCGCCGCCGCGGATAAAGACTTCACCTTCGCTCGGTTTGGAAACGGTAATGCCGCACGCGCCCAGCGCGCGCTGACGACGAGCAATATAGAGGCTTTTATGCGTTTTGATATGAGGGCGCAGCGTGACGCCTGCGCGGCTGGCTTTCTCCTGCATCGCCTGCAGATTCTTTTCCAGCCTTTCGGCGTCGATCTCAATGTAGGGCGTAAGACGGTCGTCAGGCAGAGGACGCTGCCAGCGTTGATTCATATCCATACGAGGTTCCTGCACAAACGGATGAAACCCCATCATTCAGCAATCGGCGTCCGGATGCCAGCCGCACAATGCTAAAAACCGCACCATGATCGCTCATGATGCGGTGTGGATTAAACGTAGAGCGAGGCTTCGCCTGGCGGACGGGTTTTGAAGCGGCGATGCAGCCACAGATACTGCTCTGGCGCCCGCAGGATCTGGCTTTCGATAACTTTATTCATATAGGCGGCGGCAGCGGCTTCATCAGTATGAGGATAGTTTTCCAGTTCTGGATCAATGATCAGCTGGTAGCCGTAGTTATCTGGATTGCGGATCAGCGCGATGGTTAACATCGCCGGATTCGCGAGGCGCGACAGAACAAATGTACCGTTCGTGGTCGCTGCTTTCTCAACGGCGAACAGTGGGGCGAACACGCTGCCTTTCGGGCCATAATCCTGGTCCGGTGCAAACCAGACCGACTCGCCTTTTTTCAGCGCGTGAACCATACCGCGCAGATCGCGCCGATCGATCATCGCCTTATTGGATCGCATACGTCCTTTTGTCTGCGCCCACTCCATCGCCCGGTTGTTATGTGGGCGGTACATCGCCATCATCGGCTGACACAAACCGCTGATGCGGCCGCCCAGCTCCAGCGACATAAAGTGCACGCCAATTACCATTACGCCGCGCTTCTGTTCCATGGCGGACTGCAGGTGCTGCAGACCTGACACCTCAAACAGTTTTTTTACCGCGCGATCCGACCAGAACCAGGCAATGCCAGTTTCTGCCAGCGCCATACCCAGCGAAGCGAAGTTACCTGCGATCATGCGCTCAATGTCGGTTTCAGCAATGCCGGGAAAGCAGAGTTCGATATTGCGTCGCGTAATGCGCTCACGACGTTTTAGGAAATGACGAGAAAGCGTACCGGCATTAGCGCCAAGACGCATCAGAAGAGGATAAGGAAGCTGAACCAGCAGCCACAGAATGCCCAGACCTAGCCAGGTAACCCAGTAGCGTGGATGCAGCATGGAACGGCAAAAAGCTCCGGTCTTTTTCATAGCGCACCTTTATGTGATGAATGTATGTATCGCATAAAGAAGCACTTCCATAAGTTCCCCAGGCGCTACAGCTTGTAGTCAATCGGACCGGCACATTAGCAAAAAGTGCCGTTAAAGAAAGCGAAACAACAGAATCATATGGAGATGGATGTTTCATCGAATGAGGCATTAAAGCGAAAAGCGGCGAGGGGGATAATAAAAGACGCTGTATAAACAGCACGTTAAAAAATCAGCAAAATGACAGCGGGCAACAAACGCACTCTCCTGAAGAGTGGTCCGGAAATGAATTCTTATGGTTATTTACGCAGAATTTACGCAGGCCGACATAAAAAAACGGCGAAAAGCTCGCACGAGGCGAGCTATTTACCTTTACTGCATTGTTACTCGATATTCTGAATCTGCTCGCGCATTTGCTCAATAAGCACCTTCAGTTCAATCGCCGATGCGGTAACGTCTGCATTAATCGACTTCGAACCCAGGGTGTTCGACTCGCGGTTGAATTCCTGCATCATAAAGTCGAGACGGCGACCGACTGCCTCTTTTTTACCCAGGATGTTATAGGTCTCTTTAACATGGGCTTCAAGGCGATCCAGCTCTTCTGCGACGTCGATGCGCTGCGCCATCATCACCAGTTCCTGTTCGAGACGGTTGTTTTCCAGCTGGACTTCCGCTTCTTCCAGCTTCGCGACCAGGCGTTCGCGCTGCCATTTCAGGATCTCAGGCATCTGGGCGCGCACTTTCGCCACTTCCTGCTTCACGCCGTCGAGACGCTGTTCGATCATCGCCTTCAGCGCGGCGCCTTCGCTTTCGCGCGCTACGATAAAGTCATCCAGCGCGCCGTCCAGCGCGCTCAGCAGCTGGGCATTAATCGCATCCAGATCCTGTTCCTGCGCAGACATTACGCCAGGCCAGCGCAGAATTTCCATCGGGTTGATGGCGCCTTCGTCGCTCTGCATCTTCACCCAGTTGGCGGCCTGCACCAGCTGCTTCGCCAGGGTTTCGTTCAGCATCAGCTCGCCCTGCGCGCCGGGATCGGCGTCAAAGCGCAGGTTGCACTCGATTTTGCCACGCGTCAGGCGCTGACGAATACGTTCGCGAATAACCGGCTCCAGACTGCGAAACTGCTCCGGCAGACGGATATAGGTTTCAAGATAACGCTGGTTAACGGAGCGAAGTTCCCAGGCGGCGCTGCCCCAGGTGCCTTTGGCTTCACGGCGGGCGTAAGCGGTCATACTGCGGATCATAATCGGCTACTCTTTGTCAGAAATTATGCAGCAAGTATAGCGATACCCGCCGCGCGCTAACAGGCATAAGCGCAAGCGCGTGCGAATAACGAAACATTTCCGCTTTTGCGGACAGACACTTATGATGGCCGCTGATCGTTTTGATTAAGGATAACGCCAATGTTCCGCTCTGTTACCCTCTCCGTGGCGCTGGCCGCGTTGCTGGCCGGTTGCCAGGCGCCGCGCCCGCCTGCGCCGCCGACTAAACCTGTTGCCATATGCGCAGGCGGCGAAATGATGATGCAAACCACGCTGTGGTTCGGCCTCAGCAAACCGCAGGGCGGGATGGTAAGCCGCTCCGACTGGCAGCTTTTTCTGGATAAAGAGGTGACGCCGCGCTTCAAGGCGGGCCTGAGCGTTTACGACGCCAGCGGTCAATGGCTGGAGAAAAGCGGAAAGCTGGCGCGCGAGCCGAGCAAGGCGCTTATGCTTATTCATGGGGCGGAAAACGGCGTGAACGGCGATATCGAAGCGCTGCGCACGATTTACAAGCAGCGCTTCGGTCAGGAGTCTGTAATGCGCGTCGATGCGCCGGTATGCGTCGGATTTTGAGCAGAAACGGCGGCGGCAAGGCCGCCGCAGAGATCAGATAAACAGGCCGGCAAATGCCGCCGACAGCAGACTCACCAGCGTTGAGCCATAAACCAGCTTCCAGCCGAAACGGGACACCACATTGCCCTGCTGTTCATTCAGTCCTTTGATTGCCCCGGCCACGATGCCGATAGAGGCAACGTTGGCGAACGACACCAGGAACACGGAAAGAATGCCCAGACCGCGCGGCGTCATGCCTGCCGCTACCTTTTGCAGCTCAATCATCGCCACGAACTCATTCGCGACCAGCTTGGTCGCCATAATGCTGGCGGCCTGTAGCGCATCAGCGGCAGGGATGCCGATCAGCCAGGCAAAAGGATAGAAGACATAGCCAAGAACCTGCTGAAAACTGTAGCCGAACAGCGCGCTAAAGAGCGCATTAACCGCGGCTATCAGCGCGATAAAGCCGATCAGCATCGCCAGAATAATCATCGCAACCTTGAAACCCGCCAGAATGTACTCGCCGAGCATCTCAAAAAAACTTTGCTCTTCATGCAGCTTGTCGAGCTGAATTGCCTGCTCGTCCTGCGCTTTGCCGGGGTTGATAATGGAGAGGATAATAAAGGTGCTGAACATATTGAGCAGCAGCGCGGCGACCACATATTTAGGCGCGATCATCGTCATATAGGCGCCGACGATAGAGAGCGACACGGTGGACATCGCCGTGGCGGCCATGGTGTAGAGGCGCTTCGGCGGAATATCACCCAGAATGCCCTTATAGGCGATAAAGTTCTCTGACTGGCCAAGGATCAGGGTACTGACCGCATTGAATGACTCAAGCTTGCCCATGCCGTTTACCTTCGACAGCAGCGTGCCCACCAGCCGAATCAGCAGCGGCAAAATGCGCCAGTGCTGCAGGATGCCGATCAGCGCTGAGATAAATATGATAGGGCAGAGCACGCCGAGGAAGATAAAGGCCAGCCCTTGCTTGCTCATATTGCCAAACACGAAGTCGGTGCCCTGCGCGGCAAAGGTCAGCAGCTTCTCAAAAAAACCGCTGAAGGCGCTGACCGCCCCCTGCCCGCTGGCGGAGTGCAGGAAAAACCAGCCCAGCGCGGCTTCCACCACGATCAGCTGTACAATATAGCGCAGACGTATCTGTTTGCGGTCATGACTGACCAGCAGCGCAAGGGCGAAAATCACCGCCAGCGCCAGCAGGAAATGAAGAATTGAGGTCATACTTTTTATTTTCAGTGAGTGAGGAAGGCGCATTTAGCCACAGACCGTGAGGAAATTCATCTGCCGCTGTGAAATCCCGTCAGCAAGACAGGCGACGAGGAAGTCCGTATAATGCGCAGCCAATTCATTTCAGCCGGAGATTACCATGCGTCCAGCAGGCCGAAGCGCACAGCAGGTGCGTCCCGTCACCCTGACCCGAAACTACACCAAACATGCCGAGGGCTCAGTTTTGGTGGAGTTCGGCGAAACCAAAGTGCTTTGCACTGCTACCGTGGAAGAGAGCGTCCCGCGTTTCCTGAAAGGACAGGGACAGGGCTGGGTTACCGCTGAATATGGCATGCTGCCGCGTTCCACGCATAGCCGTATGGCGCGTGAGGCGGCAAAAGGCAAACAGGGCGGACGTACGCTGGAGATCCAGCGCCTGATTGCCCGCTCGCTGCGCGCGGCGGTCGATCTCAAAGCGCTGGGCGAATTTACCATCACGCTCGATTGTGACGTGATCCAGGCTGACGGCGGCACGCGTACCGCATCGATTACCGGTGCCTGCGTGGCGCTGGCCGATGCGCTGAATAAGCTGGTGGCGGACGGCAAGCTGAAAGCCAACCCGATGAAAGGGATGGTGGCGGCGATCTCCGTCGGCATCGTCGAGGGCGAAGCGCGCTGCGATCTGGAGTATGTGGAAGATTCTGCCGCCGAAACCGACATGAACGTCGTGATGCTGGAAGATGGCCGCATGATCGAAGTGCAGGGTACGGCGGAAGGCGAGCCGTTCAGCCATGAAGAACTGTTGTCGCTGCTCGCGCTGGCGCGCGGCGGCATTGAGGAACTGATTCAGGCGCAGAAAGCAGCGCTGAACAACTGATTTAACAGGCGACCAGAGAGTCGCCTTTTTTTTGTGAGAGGAGTGAGAGATGAAAGCCTGGCAGCGTCAGTTTATTGAATTCGCCCTGAACAAACAGGTGCTGAAGTTCGGCGAGTTTACCCTGAAGTCTGGCCGTAAAAGCCCCTACTTTTTCAATGCCGGCCTGTTTAACAGCGGTCGCGATCTGGCGCTGCTGGGCCGTTTCTATGCGCAGGCGCTGGTAGATGAGGGCGTTGACTTCGATCTGCTGTTCGGCCCCGCCTATAAAGGTATCCCCATCGCCACGACAACCGCCGTGGCGCTGGCTGACCACCATGACCGCGACGTGCCCTACTGCTTCAATCGCAAAGAAGCGAAAGATCACGGCGAAGGCGGCCTGCTGGTAGGCAGTCCTCTGGCGGGGCGCGTTATGCTGGTGGATGACGTAATCACCGCCGGCACTGCAATCCGTGAATCGATGGATATTATCAGCGCGCATAACGCCACGCTGGCAGGCGTGCTGATTTCTCTCGATCGGCAGGAGCGCGGGCGCGGTGATATTTCAGCGATTCAGGAAGTTGAGCGCGACTACAAATGTCAGGTCACCGCCATCATCACACTGGCAGATCTGATTAGCTATCTGGAAGAAAGGCCCGAAATGGCCGATCATCTGGCGAAAGTGCGCTCCTATCAGAAAGAGTACGGCATTTAACGCTGTGACATTCCCTTTCCCTGTTCGGGAAAGGGAATCCAGCCCGGCTAACGAGAGCAGCAGGCGAACTATACCAGCTGTGCGGCCAGCAGCGGCCAGCGAATATCAAAGTCGGCGGTAGGGCGAAAACGGAATTCTGAGCGTACATAACGCGACAGTATGCCTTCGCAAAAAGCGAGCAGCTGGCTCGCCAGCAGCGCCTCATCCGTTTCAAACCCTTCGCCTTCACGCATTCTGCGCTCGCGCATTACCTGACGCAGCTGTGCTTCAATACGTTCAAACAGCTGATTGATACGCCCTTGCAGGCGATCCTGCTCAAACATCAGCGCGTGGCCAGTCAGAATACGGGTCAGCCCCGGATTACGCTCACCAAAGCCAAGAATCAATTGCACGATAAGACGCAGACGCGCCATCGTCTCTTTTTCATCTTTCAGGATCAGATTGATGCGGGTAATCAGACTGTCTTCAATGAATTCAATCAGGCTGTCGAACATGCGCGTTTTGCTGGGAAAGTGGCGATAGAGCGCCGCTTCAGAAACGCCGACGTTTGCCGCCAGCTTGGCGGTGGTGATGCGCTGGCTACCGTCACTGGACTCCAGCATTTGCGCCAACGCCTGCAAAATTTCTTCGCGACGGTTCCGTTTGGCGAGTTTCTTTTCTGCCATGACCTTAAAAACCCCTGAAATTCACCTTAAGCAGGCACACCTTCCTGTCAGCCCTAAGCGCGAAACTTAAGGCTGATAAGAAATAAACAGATGGTTAAGCAAAAATGGGCGTTACTGGCGACCTGAATGGCCGAAACCGCCTTCCCCACGGGCGCTGGCGTCGAAATCTTCCACCAGGTTGAACTCCGCCTGAACCACCGGCACGAAGACCAGTTGCGCAAGGCGATCCCCTGGCTGCAGCGTAAAGCTCTGCTGGCCGCGGTTCCACACCGATACCATCAGCTGGCCCTGATAGTCGGAGTCGATCAGGCCGACCAGATTGCCCAGCACGATGCCGTGCTTATGGCCAAGACCGGAGCGTGGCAGGATAACCGCCGCCAGGCTGGGATCGCCGATGTGGATCGCAAGGCCGGTTGGCACCAGCGTGGTCATGCCGGGTGTGATTTCCAGCGCGCTGTCCAGGCAGGCGCGTAAATCAAGCCCGGCCGAGCCGGAGGTGGCATACGCAGGCAGCGGAAACTCCGCGCCCACGCGCGCATCAAGAATCTTTACGTCGATTTTTTTCATCATAAAGGCGGACAATCTCGTCTAATAAATGTTGGCCAAGGAGCGTCTTATCGCTGAGCGGCAAGCGTTTTTCTCCCTCCTGCCAAAAAAGGTGGAGCGCGTTAGTATCGCTGTTAAATCCCTGTCCGGCTTTCGCCACGTCGTTGGCGCAGATCAGGTCCAGATTTTTTCTTACCCGTTTTTGTCGTGCGTATTCTTCCACATTCTGGGTTTCAGCGGCAAATCCAACCACATAAGGTCGGCCCTGTTGCATCGCGGCGACGCCCGCCACGATATCCGGGTTTTTCACCAGCTGGAGCGTGACGGTATCATCTTCGCCGCCCTGTTTTTTCATCTTTTCCGCCGCAATGGTCGCGGCGCGATAGTCCGCTACGGCGGCGCTGGCGATAAAAATCTGCTGTTGCGCTGCTTCAGCCATCACGGCGGCTTCCATCTCCAGTGCCGTCGTGACGTCGATGCGTTTTACCGCAGGCGGCGTCGGCAGGTTTACCGGGCCGGTCACCAGCGTCACGCTGGCACCACGGCTGGCGGCGGCGGCGGCGATGGCGAAACCCATCTTGCCGGAGCTGTGGTTGCTGATGTAGCGCACCGGGTCGAGCGCTTCGCGCGTCGGACCGGCGGTAATCATAATGTTGAGATGTTGCAGATCGTTGACTGACGACGCCCACTGCGCCGCATGGTCGACAATGGCCAGCGGATCGAGCATGCGTCCTGGCCCCACATCGCCGCACGCCTGGCTGCCGCTATCGGGTCCCCAAATCAGCAGGCCGCGCGCCTCAAGCTGCTGCAGGTTATGCTGGGTGACGGCGGCGCGATACATCTGCTGGTTCATCGCCGGCACCACGGCGACCGGGGAAGCGGTAGCGAGGCAGGCGGTAGTCACCAGGTCGTTAGCCATGCCCGCGTTCAGGCGAGCGATAAGGTCAGCTGACGCCGGTGCCAGCACCACCAGATCCGCCCATTTCGCCAGTTCAATATGGCCCATCGCCGCTTCGGCAGCAGGATCGAGCAGGTCTTCGAATACTACATGGCCGGAAACGGCCTGCAGGCTGAGCGGCGTAATAAAGGCTTTAGCGGCGGGCGTCATCATCACGCGCACCTCAGCGCCGCGATCGCGCAGGCGGCGCACCAGCTCGGGCGTTTTATAGGCGGCAATGCCGCCGCTTACGCCAAGCAGAATTTTTTTTCCGGCTAATCCCATCATGCTGTAGGCCTCGTTTCGCTGGAAGCCGCGTCAGGCGCGGCTGGGTGGCAGGACTGTATCATAAAACCGCCCCCGCACCTTTTCACCTCTTGCGTTTACGAGCCGCCTCGTAAATTCGGCAGAGATTACTGGTTAAGTATACAGTATTTAACCATGATGTCGTCAACGGCAGGAGGCATTTATGGACAATATGACACCACGGGAAAAGTTGCGGCTGATGGGCGCAGAGGCGTTAAGCGACGTTGAGCTGCTGGCGATCTTTCTGCGAACGGGGACGGTTGGCGCGAATGTTATAACGCTGGCGCAGCAGATGCTGCAGCGGTTCGGCTCGCTTTATCACATCATGACCGCTGGGCCGGCGGAGTTTGACGAGATAAAAGGCGTCGGCGCGGCGAAGCTGGCGCAGCTGCATGCTATCGCTGAACTGGCGCGGCGCTTTTTCGCCAGCCAGATGGCGCGGGAAGATGTGATGGCGAACCCGCAGGTGACGCGACACTATCTGCAGGGCGTGCTGGCGCATCAAGAGCGGGAGATCTTTATGGCGCTGTTTCTTGATAATCAGCATCGCGTCTTGCAGGCGCAGAAGATATTTATGGGTTCCATCAACAGCGTCGAGGTGCATCCGCGTGAAATCGTGCGCGAGGCGCTGAAGCTTAACGCGGCGGCGATTATTCTGGCGCATAATCATCCTTCCGGAATGGCGGAGCCCAGCCGCGCCGATCGCCATATTACGCACAAAGTAAGCGCGGCCTGCGCCCTGCTTAATATACGTCTGCTCGATCATCTGGTGATTGGTCACGGCGAATATGTCTCTTTTGCGGAGCGTGGCTGGCTGTAAAAAGCCCCTCTTGCCAGGTGCAGATGGCGGGTTTTTGCACGATCTTCAGGGATCTTTATCTGTTCGGGACTTGAGCACTTGCGCTGAGCGGCGTATACTACGCCACCTTTGAGAATCTCGGGTTTGGCGTTTGGGCCAGCTTAGCGGGTTCACATGGAACTCGCCTGGCGGGCTATGAGCCTGACGAGGCGGCCAAGACCTAGTTTTTAAAGCTCGAGCTGATTTGATTTTTGGAGAATAGACATGTCACGAGTCTGCCAGGTAACTGGAAAGCGTCCGGTGACCGGTAACAACCGTTCCCACGCAATGAACGCGACGAAACGCCGTTTCCTTCCGAACCTGCACTCACACCGTTTCTGGGTTGAGAGCGAGAAGCGCTTCGTTACTCTGCGTGTATCTGCTAAAGGTATGCGTGTTATTGATAAAAAGGGCATCGATACGGTTCTGGCCGAAATCCGCGCCCGTGGTGAGAAGTACTAAGGAACTGAATCATGGCTAAAGGTATTCGTGAGAAGATCAAGCTGGTTTCCTCTGCTGGTACAGGTCACTTCTATACCACCACGAAGAACAAACGTACTAAACCTGAGAAGCTGGAACTGAAAAAGTTCGATCCGGTTGTACGTCAGCACGTGATCTACAAAGAAGCCAAAATTAAATAATTTTGGTGTTCTGTGAAAAACCCGGCTTCGGCCGGGTTTTTTGTTTTTGCCGCTTTTTGAGGAGAGAACATGCCGGAATTACCCGAGGTCGAAACCAGCCGACGCGGCATAGAACCGCATCTGGTGGGCGAAAAGATTTTACATGCGGTGGTGCGTAATTCGCGTCTGCGCTGGCCGGTGTCGCAGGAGATTCATGCGCTCAGCGACCAGCCTGTGCTGAGCGTGCAGCGCCGCGCCAAATATTTGCTGCTGGAGCTGCCCCACGGCTGGATCATCATCCATCTTGGCATGTCTGGCAGCCTGCGTGTGCTGCCGGAAGAGCAGCCCGCCGCGAAGCATGACCATGTCGATTTAGTGATGAGCAACGGCAAAGTGCTGCGCTACACCGATCCGCGCCGCTTTGGCGCCTGGCTGTGGAGCACCGATCCCGAAGGGAGCAACGTGCTGGCGCATCTGGGCCCTGAACCACTCAGCGATGCCTTTAGCGGCGACTATCTCTATGAGAAGTCGCGCGGCAAGCGTACGGCGGTAAAGCAGTGGCTAATGGATAATAAAGTGGTGGTCGGCGTCGGTAATATCTACGCCAGCGAATCGCTGTTCACGGCCGGGATCCTGCCCGATCGTCCGGCAATGAGCCTGAGCGATGAAGAGGCGCAGCGTCTGGCCGCGACCATTAAGGCCGTACTGCTGCGTTCCATCGAGCAGGGCGGTACGACGCTACGCGACTTCTTACAGAGCGACGGCAAGCCAGGCTATTTTGCTCAGGAACTGCAGGTTTATGGACGCGCTGGCGAACCCTGCCGCGCCTGCGGCACGCCGATTGCCAGCGGTAAGCATGGGCAGCGCAGCACCTTCTGGTGCCCCAACTGCCAGCGTTAATCAGGCCAGCTTCGCCAGCAGCGCCTGGAGCACATGCGGCGGCAGAAAGGCGCTCACGTCGCCGCCGTGGCGCGCCACCTCTTTTACCAGTGAAGAAGAGATAAAAGAGAAGCCTTCGGTGGGCATCAGGAACACGCTCTCCAGCGTCGGCAGCAAATGGCGATTCATATGGGCGAGCTGCATCTCATATTCAAAGTCAGACACCGCACGCAGGCCGCGCACCAGCACGTTGGCCTGCTGCGTTCGGGCGAAGTTCGCCATCAGATCGCTAAATCCTACTACCTCGACGTTTGGCAGATGCGCCACCATGCTGCGTGCCAAATCGACGCGCTCATCCAGGGTAAACATCGGCTTCTTGCTCGGGCTGGCGGCGACCGCCATAACTACCTGATTAAACATCTGCGCGGCGCGCGTCACGATATCAAGATGACCGAGCGTAACGGGATCGAAGGTTCCGGGATAAATCGCTTTAGTGCTCATAGACGACCTTTATCTGCGGCATGATTCAGCGCCCACAGCGCGGAATATTTATTGAAAGTGTACTGTGCGTTGACTACGGCCAGAATCCATCCCTGCTTGCCGTCGAGAAAGCCTGCGCGCAGCAGCAGCGTCTTCAAAAAAGCGCCCAGCGTATGGGTAAATATCGAGAAGAGGCCGCAGCGCTTGCCGCGCTGGTGACGCTCCTGCGCCCATGCGGCGGCGTAGGCCAGCTGCTTTTGCTGGAAAACAATCAGGTCGCGACAGGTCAGATGCTGCAGGTCGCCCTGCAGCCGGACAACCGGCGCACCCTGCGTTTCCAGCGATTCATGCACCAGGTTGTCGTTATAGGTCAGCGCGCGCGGATAGAGGCGCATCACGCGATCTGGATACCAGCCGCTGTGGCGCATAAAGCGGCCGAGAAAAAGGTTGCTGCGGTTCAGGCTGTATACGTTTGCCGAGGGCGGCTGCGTTAGTACCGCCTCAATACTGGCGCGCAGCGTCGGCGTAACGCGCTCGTCGGCATCGATCATCAGAATCATATCGCCGCTGGCATAGCGCTGCGCGCGCTGGCGCTGTTTGCCGAAGCCGGCCCACGCCTCGGCGTGATAGACCTTTGCGCCCGCCTGTTGGGCAATCTCGGCGGTCTCGTCGCTGCTGCCGGAGTCCAGCAGGATAATCTCATCCGCCCAGCTGACCGAGGCGAGACAGTCGGGCAGCAGCGCCGCTTCGTTTTTGGCAATCATTACCACAGAAAGACGTTGGCGAGCGGTCATCAGTGGGCCCGTGGCGGTAAATGAGGTTCGAGTAACTGTAGCAAACGCTGCAGTGCGCCCTGGTTCTGGTGCAGCACCTCAACCGCGTGACGGCCGTAGTAGAGTCGGTAATCCTCATCCTGCAGCAGATTGGTCACCTCTTTCTCCAGCGACACAATGTCAGTCACGGTAATCAGGCCCTGCGCCTGCTGCAGCTTGCTGCAGATATCTTTGAAGTTCCAGGTGTGCGGCCCCATCAGTACCGGAATGGCGTGCGCGGCAGGCTCCAGCGGATTATGTCCGCCGCGCTCTACCAGGCTGCCGCCGACAAAGGCGAGATCGGCGATACCGTAGAGCAGCATCAGCTCGCCCATGGTGTCGCCGATAACAACCTGCGTCGAGCCGGAGGGGATTTCGCCGCTGCTGCGCAGGATAAAGCTGAAGTTGCGTTTTTGCGTCAGATCGCGCGCGTCGCTGAAGCGCTCCGGATGGCGAGGCACCAGGATTAGCAGCAGATCGGGAAAGGTCTGCAGCAGACGGCGATGCGCATCGAGCACAATCGCCTCTTCCCCTTCATGGGTGCTGGTGGCGATCCAGACTGGACGGCGCGGCGCCCACTGACGACGCAGCGTAATTGCTCTGGCCGCCAGCTCAGGCGTGACGGAAATATCGAATTTCAGGCTGCCGGTAACCGCCAGCTGCGAGCGCTTCAGGCCCAGCGCCAGAAAGCGATCGCCATCTTCCGCATTCTGTGCGGCGATAAGGGTGATGCGCTGCAGCAGGTCGCGCATAAAGCCGCCCAGCTTGCGATAGCCCTTAGAAGAGCGTTCCGACAGCCGGGCATTGGCGATCACCAGCGGAATCTGACGCTGATGCAGAATGCGGATAATGTTGGGCCACAGCTCGGTTTCCATGATGATCACCAGACGCGGATTGACCGTGTCGAGGAAACGATTAATGGCGCCCGGCAGGTCGTAAGGCAGGTAAACGTGATGCACATCTTTGCCGAACGCCGACTGCGCCCGCTCAGAACCGGTCGGCGTCATGGTGGTGACGGTAATCGGCAGGGTGGGATAGCGATGACGCAGCGCGCGTACTAACGGAATCGCCGCCAGGGTTTCACCGACGGAAACCGAGTGCAGAACAATGCCGTCCGGCTCCACTTTTCCCGTGCAGTAGCCGTAGCGCTCAGCCCAGCGTTTACGGTACGCCGGCGCTTTACGACCGCGCAGCCAGAGGCGCAGCCAGATGAGCGGCTGAATGAGGTAGAGCAGAACGGTATAAAGGGTTGTCATAGTTATCGTTTCGACAGCCTGGCAGAAAAAATTTCACATAAATCAATCTATGTTATCAGAAAGCCTAAATACGCTCATCACTTTGTCAGCGACGCGACAGAACCTGCTGATAAAGCGAAGTCAGCGACTGCGCAAGACGCTGAGGTCCGTAAGGCTCAATTCTACGCCTTGCGGCTTCGCCTAAGCGCGAATCAGCTGAAAGCGCCGGTATCGCCATAATAGCCTGATTCAACGCCTTGATATCTAACGCATCGCAAACGAAGCCTTCCTGACCAGCGGTAATAAATTCCGCGCCGCCGCAGCCGGTGCTGGTAATCACCGGCAGGCCGCAGGCCATCGCTTCCAGCACCACATTGGGAAAGGGATCGTAGAGCGTCGGCAACAGCAGCCCGTCGGCGGCGTGGTAAAAAGGCTGCACATCCTGCTGCACGCCAACAAAGCGCAGTCGGTCAAGACAGTTCAGCTGATTCGCCAGCTGCTGATAGCGCGACAGCTGCTTGTCCTGTCCGACTACGATCAGATAGCGGTCGCTGTTCGCCAGCGCCTCAATCGCCGCCTTTAAACCTTTCCGCTCGAAGCCGGAGCCGACGTAGATGAGTACAGTGGCGTTGTCCGGCAGCTGCAGCTGCTGACGTGTCGCATGGCGGCTCGCCTCGCTGGCGGGCTGGAAACGCTGCGCATCAATAGCGTTATGGATAACGTGGATTTTCTCCGCGCTCAATGAAAAGCAGCGCAGGATGTCGCGCTTGACCATTTCGGAGTTGCAGATCACCGCTTTCAGAGAGGAAGCGTTAAACATCTCCGCTTCCGCTCGTAGCACATAGCGATGATAGGGGCTGAGCGCGGCGCTCATACGCTGCCACGGCGAGACGATGCGCGCCCGTTGCTCCAGCCAGACGCGATGCACGCCGTCGCCGGCGCGAAAAATATCGCAGCCCGCGATGCGCTCGTGGCTCTGAACAATATCGAACCGCTCTTTTTCCCAGCAGGCGCGCGCTGCGCGCGCAAAGCCGCGCTCGCGCGAAATACGGCCCAGCTTAGGCGGATTGCAGATATGCAGATGCCAGTCAGGATTGGGCGTGCCCTGCCAGCTGCGCGTGATGATATTGAGATCCAGCTGCTCGCTGCCAAGCGCTTCGAGCGCGCGTGAGATAAAACGTTCGGCACCACCGTCGGGACGGTATTTTTGCCGGACAATCGCCAGGCGTAATTTAGTCATGTAAGTACTTCCTTGCCGCCTCGACCACATCTTCAACCGGAATGGCGCTGAGATAACGCTGGCGGGTATTGGTATCGATGGCGTCAGGATCGGGCAGCGGGCCGTAATCGCCCGCCCAGATGACGTGGTTATGCTCGCCCCATGGTCGCCAGAACTGAAGCTTGGTCGGGCCGAACAGCGCGATGCAGGGCGTGTCGAGCGCGGCGGCCATATGCATCGGCGCGGAGTCCACGCCGATAAAAAGCCGGGCGCGGTCAATCAGCGCCGCCAGCTGCGGCAGCGTAAGCTGGCCCGCCAGCGATACCAGATTCGGCGTTGTGCAGAGCGCCTGGATGCGCGCGATCATCTCCATTTCATGCTTGTCGGGCGCGGCGGTCAGTACCACTTTGCGGTTCGCCTGCGCCAGCTGGTCGATAGTTGCGGCGACCTTCTCCTCTTCCCAGCACTTAAAATTCCAGCGCGAGGTAGGCTGTACGACGATAAAAGAGGCGTCAACGCCCTGTTCAGCCAGCAGCGCATCGACTTTTTGTCCATCAACGGCGCTGTAATGCATAGAGACGCGCGCGCCTTGCGGCGTAATGCCGAGCGGCGTCAGCGCCGTCATATTCTGCTCAACCGTATGAAGCTGATTATGGTTGCGGGTCGGGACCAGAGCGTTGTGACAGAGCCGCCAGAATGCGTTGTCGCGCTTATTGAAGGCAAAGCCGATACGCAGCGGCGCGCCGCTGAACAGGGTAATCAGCGCGCTGCGCCATTGGTCGGCGAGATTGATAACCACGTCATAATGACTGGCGCGAACGGCGGCAAGCAGATCGCGCTCGTGGCGCAGTTTGCGCCAGCTTCCTTCCTGCTTCCATTTGCGGTCGATAACGTGCAGCTGACGAATTGCCGGATGCGCTTCCAGCATCGGACGCGTCTCTTTGTAGAGCAGCACGTCGATATTGGCCTGGGGATAGCGCTGGCGTAGCGCGTTGATGACCGGCGTGGTAAGCAGCATATCGCCGTGGTGGCGCAGCTTGATTAGCAAAATATTGTGTGGGGTAACGTCTGCGTGAGTCGGGTTTGCCATACACAAATGCTCTTAATTTTCAGTGAGGCGATTGTAGGGCAAACCCTTCGGAGGTGAAACCTGCGGCGGCGGTTATTTGTCTCGCCAGCGCCAGAGTCGACTCAGCCACAGCAGCAGCTGATACCACTGTTTGATGCCGCGCGCATTGCGCAGCATACGTAGATGCGTTTTGCTGGTGAAAATATCGTTGATTATCGCCTGCTTCGCTGCGGGATCGGGCTCGCGGCGCACGCAGTGGCAGACGCTGAGCGCTTCGTGGGTAATTTGTGCATGAAAAGCCGGATAAATCGTCACGCTCTCTTTATAACGCGCGTTGATCTCCTCCAGCATGCGGGCGATCTTCAGATAGTGGCGCTGATACTCCACGTTGCGCTGACCGGTACGTTTACGGTTGCTGATTGAGGCATCGTGCAGGTAGTAGCGATAAAACACCTGCTCGGTATAACGGACGCGCTGCGCGTTCAACATAAACTCGGTGGTCCAGGGAATATCCTGATGATGCAAACCCGGCTCGAACCAGAGCTGTTTTTGCTCGATCAACGATCGGCGATAGATGCCCAGCCAGACCACATGCAGATAGCGTCGCGTTTTCAGCGCGGTATTAAGCCACTCCGCGCCGCCCAGCACCGGCGTGCTGCGCAGGCGATCCAGCGGAATTATCGGCCTGGTGCGCTGGTCGCGCTGAAAAAACCACTCGGCATTGCACTGCGCGGCGTCAAGATTGTCCTCTTCCGCCATTGCCACCAGGGTTTTATACATCTCTGGCTGCATGGTGTCGTCTGAGTCTGGAAAGGTGACATATTTGCCGCGCGCGATGCGCAGACCGGCGTTGCGCGCGCGCGACACGCCGCCGTTTTCCTGGTGAATAACGGTGACGTGGGGATGCTGTGCCGCATACGCTTCGGCGCGCGCGCCGGAATCGTCGGTGGAACCGTCGTTGACGATAATGATTTCCAGCGAGGTCAGCGTCTGTGCCAGCAGCGACTGCATAAAGGCATCGAACATCTCACCCGCGTTGTACATAGGGGAAATGATGCTGAGCAAAGGGAAATAATCAGGCTTTCCTGTCATATTGGCTGTTTGTTTTTCCGTCGCGCCAGCTGCTTATCCAGCCTGGCGGAAATAAAATCGTGAATATCGTTAAGCTTGCGCTGGTCCAGTTTATACAACTGTTCGGCTGGTTGATGGAACTGATAAAGCGCATCAAACACAAAGGAAGAGGGGGCAATGTGGTCAGGGCCAATTAACAGTACGTCGCCAAGCGGGCGCTGCTCCTCTACGCTACATGGGCCGTATATCAGAATAACAGGCACCTGCTGCGCATCGGCGATATAGACATTCCCGGAATCTGAAGCGACATAAAAATCCATTTCGCGGATGGCGGCCGGCAGGCTTTCCAGCGGCACTTTTCCCACCAGGTTAACAATATTTTCTCGCTCGCCGGTCACCTTAAAAAGCTCCTGCATCCGGGTCTGCTCATTGGGCGCGCCAAACGCATAAAAGGTACAGGGCAAATCATTTAGGCTGTCGAAAAGGGTTTTCCAGATGGCTGGAGGAATCGTTTTGGCCTGATTGCCGGCGGTGATGCTGAAGCCAATCTTTGCACCCTGGCCAGCAAAAATTTCTTTCGGCAGGGCGTCAGGTTGCCAGAGAGGACGGGTGGCGTGTCTGGGGTAGCTCTCTTTAGTAAAAGAGCGGTCAGCCAGTTTTAAATAGTTTTCTACCGTCAGCGTATTTTTTTCATGGCTGACGACGCCGCTGGCGGTCAGGTAGAACAGGTTTTGATAAGCTTTGCGCTTATAAGTGGTTAAAAACTGCTTATTGCTGGCATTACAGCAGGAGGCAATAAATAAATTCAGATTGTTGGGATGCAGAAGATAGATGTTGTCGTAGCGGTTGAGAAGCTGCCATACCAGCCTGAATTTCTTGAGCAGGCTGCTTCTGTAATCCTCAATATACCAGAGCGTTTCCAGCGTATCGTCACGCTCCGCCAGCGGCGCAACGCTGCGGCTTAGCAGCGCATCGCTTTTTTGCAGATGCGCCAGCAGCGGCGTGATATTAACGAAATCACCGATTTTCGCTGTCTGAATCACCAGATTTTTACCTTTTCGTGGATGCAGCAGCTTCATCACCCACTTTACCGGCAAAAAAAGCAGAAAAAGTATCACGTAATTCAAAATGTTTTCCCTTTATCCGGTCACGCCGAAAGGGAGACCTTCTTAGCTCATTAGTTGCGGAGCGGCAGATAATTCCTTATGTGGCGGCTGCGCAAGCTGCAGGTATTGTTCACAAATGACGGAGAGACTATAAATGCTTAGGTCGAGATGATGCAACTCGGGCGGGTAATGATAAATTTCATGCATTTTTTCCGCCAGAGAGGCGGCGTTCAAATCAGCGAGACCACGCGACAAGTCATTAGTCAGAATCGTTGCTGGTCCGCCCGGGCAGCGCGTGCTGACGACTGGCGTCTGGCAGATCAGCGCTTCCACCAGAACATTACCGAATCCTTCGCTGTCAGAGCTGACGACCAGCAGCCGGGCATGGCGTATCCAGGGATAAGGGTTTGCCTGGAATCCCTGAAAAATAACGCGCTCTGCAATACCCAGTTTTTCCGCCTGCTGGCGCAGCTGTGCCTCGCGCTCCGGACGTCCCTGACCCAACAGCACAAGCGGAGCCGCAATACCGCTTTGTGCATAAGCCTCAAGAAGCCGGTCATGACGTTTGGTTTCGTGGAAGCGGCCAACATGCAGGATAAAATCGGTGCCTGCAAGCGGGCAGGGTTTTGCCGCAAGCTGTTTGATTAGTTCAAAATCAAACGGGTTGGCGATAACGCGCGAGCGGCTGGGCCTGACGCCAATATTTTCAGTTAAATCTTCAAGCACATAAGGCGAGACGGCAATAAGCTGACGATTTTGATAAACATGACGGATTTTAAATCGCTTCAGCCAGAGTGAAAAACCTGATTTCCTGGCCAGATAGGACGCGGAAAAGACGCCATGCAGACAGTGCCATGTTTTTGTCTGATCCAGTACGCGTGAATGTTTAACGATGCGATCGGTTTTGTGGAGGTGTGAAAACACCAGATCGAAATCACCTTTTGTACTCTGTGACTTTTCAATTGCCTGATCGAGGAGCTGCGCACGGCGATGCGTTTCAGTAAGCTTGCGCCAGGGAAGTTTGCAGTTATCCTTAACGACCTGATAATCAACGCCATCCGGGATAGGGTAGTCGCATACGCTGCGCAAAGAGAAAAGGGAGACGCGATGTCCCTGATTAACCAGACCTTCCGCCAGTGTCAGGACGACTTTCTCAGCGCCTCCGCCGGGTAAGCCATCAATGATCATCAGTATGCGTTTCGACAAAATACCTACCTCAAATTGCCAGCCTTTACAGAGTTAAATAGAAGGCTGCTTCGACCTGGCAGAAAAAAGTGTGTAAACACTAATGTTGTTATGGTCCCAATCTTAAAGGAGCCATGCTGGGATATCCTACCCTTGTTTTATAAAACGTTAACGTAACAAGGCGAAAGAACTTACAGCTTAAATTATTTTAGTTTAACCAAACATGCTCTGCTGCAAATCAGAGTAAGAACTCTGCCATTAAATTTTTTGCCACTTGCGTCCTGCCTGCGTAACATAACAGCTTACTGCGCCACCTCGTTTTACGGATAAGCAATGGAAAAACCAGCTTTTTTAATTACGCTCGATACTGAGGGCGATAACCTCTGGCGCAACCGTAGCGGCCAGGTTACCACGCATAATGTTCGTTTTTTGCCGCGATTTCAGGCGTTATGTGAAAAGTATGGTTTTAAACCCACCTGGCTGACCAATTACGAGATGGCAAGCGATCCCGCCTATGTTGAGTTCGCCCGCGATATGCTGGCGCGTGGTCAGGGCGAAGTAGGAATGCACCTGCACGCCTGGCATAGCCCGCCAGCTTATGCTCTAACTGATGATGACTGGCGCTACCAGCCCTATCTGATTGAATATCCAGAGCAGATTTTGCGCGACAAAGTCGCCTTTATGACCGACCTGCTGGAAAAGACTTTTCAGACGAAGATGTGCAGCCATCGCGCTGGGCGCTGGGCATTTAACGAAATTTATGCGCAGGCGCTGGTGGATAACGGCTATCTCGTCGATTGTTCGGTTACGCCGCGCGTTGACTGGCGCGGATCCGCCGGAGCGCCGCAGGGTAATGGAGGCACTGATTATAGCCGCTTCCCCGATCGCGCCTATTTCCTTGACCAGAACGATATATCGCAACCTGGACAGTCAGGCTTATTAGAAGTGCCTATGAGCATCCAGTATCGACACGGCCCCCTTGCAACCCGACTGAAATCCGCCTGGGACAACCTGCGAGGCAAGCGGCGCGGCCCTTCCGTAAACTGGCTCAGACCCGTAGGCGGCAACCTGGCACAGATGAAACGGGTAGCAGAACAGTCACTGGCTCAGGGGTGCGATTACGTGGAATTTATGCTCCACTCGTCTGAATTCATGCCCGACGGCAGCCCGACCTTTAAAAATGAGGCGGATATTGAACGACTGTATGACGATCTTGAACAGCTCTTCAGCTGGCTGCAAAGTCGTACTCAGGGCATGACGCTGACAGAATTCGCCATTCAGAAAAAAGAGCAGCTACTCGCGTCGGCGTAAGGCCGACGCTGGCTTCTTTTTGCCGATGCGGCGCATGGCGGAAAAGAAGGTATCCAGGCCCGGATAGCGCATCTGCCAGTATTTTTTCGGCTTGCAGTAGCCTCGGCAAATCAAGGCGGCGGCTTTTAGCGATTTTCTGGTCTCAGGGGAATAGTAGTAGTAGCCATAGAGCGCCTTTGACATGCTTTTTACTTCGCTAAAGCAGTTCAACATCATGTCCGCCGCCAGCCTGCGGAAATCTGGCTCATTGCGCCGCGTTTCAGCCAGAGTTCGCATCTTTTCCAGCGCAAAAAGCATATCTCTGATATCGCTCTGGCGAATATTGCGCGTTATGCCGCCTCGGTTGTCACGATAGTAATACAAGGTATTATCCAGATGACAAATATGGCGGGTTTTAAAGTACTGGAAGGGTGTAAAAATCACATCCTCATAACGACGGCCATCTTCGAAGCGGTCGCCTTCCAGCAGGGTGCGCCGATAAATACGGTTCCACAAATGCCACATCGCGCGTTTAAACAGCGGATGTAAACAGGCGAGGCCTTGTCCCTGAATATCATAAACCTTTCGCTGCGCCGTTTCGCTTTGCGGCGCCACAGGCGGCGTCTCGTCAAAGCGGGCGTAATTGAAATCAATAAGATCGTCGCTACCTTCAAGCAGCACTGGCTTAATGACAGAGTAATAGTTGCTGCTTATCAGGTCATCGCCATCCAGGAAAGTAATAAACTCGCTGTTTGCATGACGTAACCCGACATTACGCGTTGTTGCAATGCCCTGATTTTCCTGCTGGATAAAAGTAATATGCTGGTGAGGATAACGCGCTAATAGCGTGGCAACCTGTTGTGCTGAGCTATCAGTAGAACCATCGTCGATGATAATAACCTGCATATCGTCATCAGCCTGAGTCAACAGTGAGGTCAGGCAGGGAACAATAAAGGCTGCATCGTTGTGAAAGGGAACGATGACGCTTAGCAGATAAACCTGTTCTGCCATTAGCTTCTGCCCTCAGAGAGATTATTCTGTTTCATTATCATCACGCTGAAAATAATTGCCAGGCAATACAGCAAGGTTCCTTCCGTACTAAAGAAAATTACATCGCTCAAACCATAAACGATGAGCGATACAGATAGAGAAAGAAGGGCTGAGTTACGCATCGGCCTGAAGGAACAGTAGATCAAACTCAGATAGAGGCCGATTAAAGAAATAACGCCGAAAAGGCCTTTTATAGAGAAGTTTTCCAGTAGCTCATTGTGCATGTGCACGGTCAGATAAATCCGTGCGCCATAGAGGCTGGGGTCTTGTTTAATCAGCGCTTCAGCCTTCTGCCCGCGTTCCTCGGCAGATTGACCCGCCAGGGCGCTGGCGCCGGTGTGGAAGGCAACAGTCTGCATACTGATACGAGAGATTAGCGAATTTTCTCCCTGCGTTTCATGCATCATGGCAATGTTTTCTTTGAAGTCATGAATGCGAGACTGGATTTTACTTTGAAAAGCCAGCGCACTAATCACCAGCAATACCGGTAGGGCGGTAAACAGAATGATTTTATGCTTACGCTGTATGACGTCCTTAGTAAACAATACCTGAATCAGGACCAGTATAGGGTAAGCCAGCATAGCTGCCCGCGTTCCGGTCAGAATGACAGTAGCGTACGTCACTATAAATAACAGAGCGAACAGCCATATTTTATGTCGCGTCCTGAACAGCAAAGCCGATTTAATAAAAACCAGGTTTACGGCGGTGATGATATAAGCAGCAACGGTCGCCCGGTCATAATTGAGCTCTACCCGGTCAATGTTGAGATGAATACCTTGATAAAGCGCATAGCTGTTTACGGCCAGGCCGGTCATAACGGCGGCGATGATTGCGGCGCGCTGGCTTATACGCCTTTCGTTTAGCGTTACCAGCAGCAAAAACGAGGCTGCAATTTGTAGCCTTCCGGTCGACTGATACTGGCGGTAAAGGGTAATGTAATCCCCGGGCTGTTTATAGAGTGTGGTCCAGATAATGCTTACCATCCCGACAAGGAAAAGAGCACCGGGCAAAATCAGGTTTTTTTTCTCTTGCAGATAATATCTGGAATGAACAATAAATCCGGCCAGTGCCAGATAGCTGGTGATATAAAATACGTTTCTGCCGAACGATCCACCGAACGGGGCCGTCAGAAAAGCAAGGGCGCATCCGGAGAAAATGAGCAGGCTAAAAAATAAATGCGGCGTATCCTGTCGAAAAAGAGTCGGCTTAATTTTCATATCAGCTACCAGTTATAGCGTTCAACGCACCGTTAAATTCGATCCTGAAAACGGCGTAATCAAAATGCTCTTTCGTCCAGCGTTTTGCCTCTTCGCTAACGCGCTGATAGGTTGGCGGATTTAATAAGGTTTCTATAGCGTCCGCGCAGGCGGTATGGGAAAGCAATAGCGGGCGGGTCATCATATTTTTTACGGGATCGTAGACGTCGTAAGGAAAATCTACCCGTATGCCCGTCAGCTTTTCATGCTCCTCAATGGTAACGGAAGGCGTCAGTCCGATACCACACACGCCATTCTTTATAACCTCAGGCTGACCATCGATCAGAGGGTAAATAACAGGCACGCCGAAATAGAGGGACTCCATACATGACAGGCCGAAAGGTTCAGTAACCGGCGTACTCATATAGATATCAATACGATTAAAAAACGGCGCAATATCCTGCTGGAAGCCGCTGAAAGTGACTTTTTCCTCAATACCCAGTTTTCTGGCCAGAGCGGCAAAAGCATCACGGTCAGGCCCTTTGCCCGCGATTTCAAGGGTAACGTTGTGACCCCGCTGCAATAATTCTTTCAGCGTCAACAGGGTGACGCTAATCCCCTTCAGGCTGACCTGGCGCGAAGCTGTACCGATTTTAATCGGGGACGTCAGGACGCGAGGTTCTGTCCGGATACCGGGCGGAGTCATGATGCGGTTAATTACCACATGATGAGGGCAGGGCAGATTAAAACGATGCTTCATTACCTGAGAAGAAGCAGAAGATGCAGAGATAACGCCATCTAACATGCGCATAAAACTCAGGGTCTTATGATTCTTTGGATAGCGCCAGGAGCAGCCATGATCGTAATAAACCAGCTTTGCTCGCTTCGGTTTTGCCGTCAGCCGGGGAACTAAATCCCAGACCACAATGACCTGCGCATCGCTGGCCTCAACCCGCTTTTGCAGGAGATATTTTCTGAGTGACTGGGGCGCTTTTAATTTAAGGCCGTTAAACAACCGGCTCGCGAAGGTAATCTTTTGCTGCGGCATCTGCTGACGAATCTCTTCATCGATCTCATTGCTGATGCAAATAACCTCATCCTTTCCCTCAGAAAAATCATTGATGTACTGCAGAAAAAGGCGTTCAACGCCGCCCATCTTACCAAGATTGATAATATGAAGCTTTTTCATCCTAAAGCTTTCTCCAGCCTTTCTTTGACAGCTTCCGCGCTAATATCTGACATATCGTTGCCCTGAGGCGGACAGATAGCCTGCTGATTTTGTCCATAGCCCCCAATCAGGCCCGGATCCGTTGGCCCGTAAAGCGTGATATTCGGACGATCCAGCGCCGCGGTCAGATGGCTCAGTCCGGTATCTACGGACACAACCGCCCTGGCACCCGCCAGCTCGCGCGCTATCGCTTCCAGCGTCAGCTTCGGCAGCACCTCAACGTAATCAAAACCTTCCGCCAGGCGCTGGGCGCGCTGGTGCTCGTGCTCGGCACCCCACGGCAGCTTGATACGCAGTCCGGCTGGCTGCAGCAGGCCGATCAGCTCGCGCCAGTGGCTTTCCGGCCAGTGTTTGTTGTCACGCGTAGTCGCATGGAGGAACACCAGATAAGGGGCAATATCCTGCGGCTCGTCGCGCAGAAAGTGTGCGGCGATGGCATAATCGCCCTGGGTCTGCGGCTTCTCATAGCCGAGGCTTTTGGCGAACAGTTCGCGCGTCCGTTCTACCGCATGCTGCTTCTTATCAATCTCATGGCGTTGGTCGTACCACCAGCTGGCGAAAGGTTCGCGCGCGCTGCGGCTGTCCTGGCCATGCTTAACGCCCCTGGCCAGACGGGTCACCAACGCGGCGCTCTTAATCAGCCCCTGCGCATCGATCACGACGTCATACTGGCGCGACTGCAAATCGCGCTTGAAACGCACGCGCTCTTCGCGCTGCTGGCTGCCGAACCAGTGTTTGCGCCAGCGGCGAATCGCTACCGGCAAAACTTTATCCACCGCCGGATGCCAGGAGGGGATCTGGGCGAAATTCTCCTCCACCACCCAGTCGAAGCGGATACCGGGGATCGCCTGCATGGCATCGGTTAAGGCGGGAAGCGTATGAAGTACATCGCCCATCGACGAGGTTTTGACGATCAGGACGTGCATGCCTTCTCCTGCGGGTGAGCCAGCAGTTCGCTCAGCTCCTGATGAACGCGCGTCGGCTGAATATCGATCAGGCTCTGATGATAGCCCTCTCCGGCATCGCCTTTGCGCACCTTATGGTAGCCGGTGATCAGACGAATAATGCGCACCTGCCTGGAAAGCGGCGGCGTAAAGTCGGGGCTGCTTGGCCCATAGAGGGCTACCAGCGGGCGATTGAGCGCGGCGGCAATATGCATCAGACCAGAGTCATTGCTGACAACGGCGTCGCAGCGCGCAATCAACATTACCGCCTGCTCAAGCTGCGTTTCGCCCGCCAGGTTGCGGCAGTAATGTCGCGCTTCCGCAGGCAGCGCCGCGATAATCTCTTCGCCGCAGGCCCGGTCTTTTGCCGAACCGAACAGTACCACCTGCTTGCCTTCGGCAATCAGCTGCTGCGCCAGCGCGGCGTAGTGATAGTGCGGCCAGCGCTTCGCCGGGCCAAATTCCGCGCCGGGGCAAAAACCGATCAGCGGACGCTCCGCCGACAGCTGGAACTGGGCGGCGGTCTCGATTTTTTCCTGATCTTCTACCTGAAGCTTCGGCCAGAGCAGCGGTTGCGGCAGCTGCTGCGCCGAGGCGACCGGCGTGTCGCAGGCTAACGCAATGTAACGCTCCACCATCAGGGGAAACGCCGCTTTGTCCAGCACGCGA
Source organism: Pantoea sp. ACRSB (assembly GCF_022346905.1). Lineage (NCBI taxonomy): Bacteria > Pseudomonadati > Pseudomonadota > Gammaproteobacteria > Enterobacterales > Erwiniaceae > Pantoea > Pantoea sp. ACRSB. The sequence goes on from NZ_JAKRNL010000007.1 coordinate 60,242, forward strand.
ATATCGTTCAGCAGGCCGTAGCGCATCTCGCCGCGCCAGCCGATACGGCGTTTGATTCCGGCGAAGAAAGGCACCAGCGCAGATTTGAAGGAGTTAGGCAGCACATAGGCGCGATCGTAACCGCTGGCGCGCAGCCTTTTGCCAATGCGGCGACGCTCGCCGAGCGCCAGCGCGCCGTGTCCCAGCGGCATCGCCAGCGCCTGGTTGACTTCCGGCATGCGCGACAGCAGCGGACGGCACCATGCAGGCGCCATCACATCAATCACGGCGTCCGGATGCTGAGCCTTGAGGGTGCGATAGAGGCTTTGCGACATCATCATATCGCCGACCCACGATGGGCCAATAACCAGAATTTTCATCGCCGGTACGCGTTCCTTATGCGCTGCGGTTCAGCCAGGCCATATACTCGGCCACGCCCTGCGCCACGGTTTTGAACGGCTTGTCATATCCAGCCGCACGCAGGTTAGTGAGATCCGCCTGAGTATAGGCCTGATAGCGGCCTTTCAGCTTATCCGGGAAGGGAATGTATTCGATTTGCCCTTTCTGGTGGAATTTCAGCACCGCGTCCGCCACTTCCTGGAACGATTCGGCGCGGCCGGTACCGCAGTTATAGATGCCCGAAATGTTATTTTCCCAGCACCACAGATTGACCGCGACCACATCATCAACGTGGATAAAGTCGCGTCTGAAGTTATCGCTGCCTTCAAACAGCTTGGGATTTTCGCCGTTGGCGATTTGCGTATTGAGGTGGAACGCCACGCTCGCCATGCTGCCTTTGTGGCCTTCGCGCGGGCCGTAAACGTTGAAATAGCGGAAGCCGCATACTGGTGATTCCGCTTCCGGCAGGATCTGACGCACGTAGTGGTCGAACAGCATTTTCGAATAGCCGTAAACGTTCAGCGGCTGCTCATATTCGCGCTTCTCAATAAAGTTGTCGTTGCGACCGCCGTAGGTCGCGGCAGAAGAAGCGTAGAGGAAAGGAATTTCACGCTCCAGGCAGTAGTGCAGCAGATCTTTGGAGTACTGATAGTTATTGTCCATCATGTACTTGCCGTCCCACTCCGTCGTCGCGGAACAGGCGCCTTCATGAAAAACTGCCTCAATCGGACCCAGATCTTCGCCCGCGGCGATATAGGTCAGAAACTCCTCTTTATCCATGTAGTCGCTGATATCCAGATCGGCCAGATTGACAAATTTGGTGCCGTCTTTGAGGTTGTCTACAACCAGAATATCGCGAATACCACGCTCGTTGAGCCCCTTGACGATATTGCTGCCAATCATTCCTGCGCCGCCAGTGACGATAATCATGTGCTCTACCTTAAAAGTTGGGGCGCGAAACAGGCGGTTTCACGCGCTAATGTCTCACATCATAACATTTCGTCACGGAGCAGACAGCCAGATGACTCTGACACGCTGTCGCCGCTCCGCCCGCTGACGTGAACTATGCTGCAAAATTAACATTCTCCTGGTCGATTTATCGTTAGCATCCTTCTTATTCAGTAAGATGTGCCGAATTTATGCCATCTGAGGAGAACAATGATGCCAGCGCAATTTTATCAGCAGATCCGCCAGCAGCTGGATGTGGCGCACCGGGAAGGATTGTTTAAGCAGGAGCGCATCATTACCTCCGCTCAGCAAACCGATATTGAAGTCGGCCACGATCGGGTTATTAACTTTTGCGCCAACAATTACTTAGGACTGGCTAATCATCCTGCGTTAATCCAGGCGGCAAAAGAGGGTATGGAGTCGCATGGCTTTGGTATGGCCTCGGTACGCTTTATCTGCGGCACGCAGGATACCCATAAGCAGCTGGAGAAAAAGCTGGCGGCGTTTCTCGGCATGGACGATGCCATTCTCTATTCATCCTGCTTTGACGCCAACGGCGGGCTGTTTGAAACCCTGCTGGACGCGGAAGATGCGATCATCTCCGACGCGCTAAACCATGCCTCGATTATCGACGGCGTGCGGCTCTGCAAGGCGCAGCGCTATCGCTACGCCAACAATGATATGCAGGCGCTGCGGGCCTGTCTGGTTGAGGCGCGGGACAAAGGCGCGCGCCATATCCTTATTGCTACCGATGGCGTCTTCTCTATGGATGGCGTGATCGCTAACCTGCGCGCCATCTGCGATCTCGCCGACGAGTTTGATGCGCTGGTGATGGTGGATGACTCCCATGCGGTAGGCTTTGTCGGCGCGGCCGGCCGCGGCACGCATGAATATTGCGACGTTATGGGGCGCATCGACATTATTACCGGCACGCTGGGCAAAGCGCTGGGCGGCGCCTCCGGCGGCTATACCGCCGCTCGTGCAGAAGTAGTCGAATGGCTGCGACAGCGCTCGCGCCCCTACCTGTTCTCCAATTCGCTGGCGCCTGCGATCGTTGCCGCCTCAATTCGCGTGCTCGATCTGCTGAGCGAAGGCGATGGTCTGCGACAGCGCTTGTGGGACAACGCGCGCTTCTTCCGCGAGAAAATGACCGCAGCCGGTTTTACCCTGGCGGGCGCCGATCACGCCATTATTCCCGTGATGCTGGGCGAAGCCAGCGTGGCGCAGGAGTTCGCCCGCCTGCTTCAGCAGGAGGGGATTTACGTTACCGGCTTTTTCTTTCCTGTGGTGCCGCGCGGTCAGGCGCGCATCCGCACGCAGATTTCGGCAGCGCATACCCAGCAGCAGCTGGAGCGCGCAGTAGACGCCTTTACCCGTATTGGAAAACAGCTTGGCGTGATCGCCTGAGGAGCTCTGAATGAAAGCGTTAGCCAAACTTCATGCGCAGGAAGGTATCTGGATGGTTACCGATGCGCCGATACCGGAGCCGGGCCATAACGATTTGCTGATCAAGATCCGTAAAACCGCTATCTGCGGCACCGATATCCATATCTATAACTGGGATGACTGGTCGCGGAAAACGATCCCTGTGCCGATGATCGTCGGACATGAATATGTTGGCGAAGTGGTGGCGATCGGCCAGGAGGTGCGCGGCTTCAGCATCGGCGATCGCGTCTCTGGCGAAGGGCATATTACCTGCGGACACTGCCGCAACTGTCGTGCCGGACGCACCCATTTATGTCGCAATACCATTGGCGTGGGCGTAAACCGTCAGGGCTGTTTTGCCGAGTATCTGGTGATCCCGGCTTTCAACGCCTTCCGCATCCCTGACAATATTTCCGACGAGCTCGCCGCGATTTTCGACCCCTTCGGCAATGCGGTGCACACCGCGCTGTCGTTCGATCTGGTCGGCGAAGATGTGCTTATTTCCGGTGCTGGCCCTATCGGCATTATGGCGGCGGCGGTCTGTAAACATGTCGGCGCACGCAACGTAGTGATCACCGATATCAACGACTATCGCCTTGAACTGGCGCGCAAGATGGGCGTGACGCGCGCGGTTAACGTGGCGCGTGAGGATCTGCGCGTCGTCATGCGCGAGCTGGGGATGACGGAAGGTTTTGACGTCGGGCTGGAGATGTCCGGCGCGCCGCCTGCGTTCCGCACGCTGCTGGAGGTGATGAATCACGGCGGACGCATTGCGCTGCTTGGCATCCCGCCGGGTGAAATGGCTATCGACTGGAATCAGGTAATATTCAAAGGACTGTTTATTAAAGGCATTTATGGCCGTGAAATGTTCGAGACCTGGTACAAGATGGCGGCGCTGATTCAGTCTGGGCTCGATCTTACGCCGGTGATCACCCACCGCTACTCTATCGACGACTTCCAGCAAGGCTTCGACGAGATGCGTTCCGGGCGTTCAGGCAAAGTGGTGCTGAGCTGGGATTAAAAAGCCGCACAGGCGGCTTTATGGCTATTGCTGTTGCTTCTCCGCATCCGTCAGGTAGCGCACTTTCCGGGTGTAATCCTGTCCCTTAAAGGTCAGCGGCTGGCGGGGATCATCCAGGTATTTCTGCCATTCAGAAAGAGGAAAGCCGCCGTGTGCGCCCACCACTTCAGGCGGTATAACCCCCGGCTTGCCGCCAATGCGTTTAGAGACCGGCCAGTTTGCCCATTCGCCCAGGTTAACGGTGCGGAGGTCGAGCAGATCCAGCAGGCACGCCAGCGGCAGCTGATCGGTTGGCGGCTGGCTGTCATTCATTAATTTCCATGTGTCATCAAATAATGTCAGCCAGAGCGGGCAGACGCGCTGCCAGGTCTGGCGCGTGGCCGCCAGATAAGCGCCGTTCACATGGTCTACCAGGTAAGGGCGAACGCTGAGCTGATAATAGGCGGGGATGGCTTCCTGCGCCGCGCCAGCCAGTTTGGCAATCATTTTCCCCTGGCGGAAGCTGGAGTAAAAATGCCCGGGTTTCATGCTGATTTCAGGCATCTTGAGCAGGTTGAGATCGGAATCGATCATCAGGATCCCGTCACCCTGCGCGTGTAATGGCGCCTGTATTTTAATTAGCCGGCTGCGATAAATTTGCTTGTAGGGGTAGGACTCTTCGCGCTGCGGCACTTCCAGCGTCACAATGCGAGTTTTGCCCGGCAGCGTGCCAAATGCAGCGGCGGGCTGGTCGCTAACGATAACGATCTCCTGGGCCGCCGTTGCAAAACGTTCGGCAAACAGCGCGCTGAGCTTCGCCTCTTCAACGTAATCTTCCCCGGTACAAGGGATAACGATTGATGTAACGGGGATCTCGCCCTGCACGTCAGATTGTGAGTAGGGCAAGTTATGGCGTGCGCGCACGTGACGAAAGCGCGGGTTAAGAAAATTAAGCATGCTTCTTCCTTGTGACGCTTTTCAGGATGGCTTCTACGCCTTTAACGTAGTTTTCGATAGCGTATTGGGCCCGAACGCGCGTCGATGCGGCATGGGTTAATCGTTGACGCAGGGCCTGATCCTGCCAGAGCGTGATGAGATGTTGTGTTAACTGTGCGACATCGCCATATTCAAACAGCAGGCCAGTGTCGTTATGGCTGATTAATTCTTCAGTGCCAACCACGCGGGAACCTGCCACGGCGGTGTTTACCAGCATCGCCTCCAGCACGACGCGCGGCAGGCCTTCGCTACGTGACGCCAGGATAAAGACGTCAAAAGCGGCGAGGTAATCCAGCGCGTTATTCTGAAAACCGGTAAAGATTACCCGATCGAGAATATTTTCTCTCTCGGCCTGCTGGCGCAGCGGGCCTGCTTCCGGCCCATCGCCAACCACAATCATTTTCCAGTTCGCATCGGGACAGGCCTGTTTGAAATGGCTTAACGCTTGCAGAACATGATGGTTCGATTTGCGCAGGATCAGCGAGCCAATAGTCCCGAAAATAAAGGCGTCTGCCGGCAGGTTTAAGCGCTGGCGCACCGTCACGCGGTCGGGTAAAGGCTGGTGGATATCAATCGCGTTGGAGACGGTAAAACAGCGTGAGGCATCAACTCCGCTGGCGCGTAATGTCTGGTTTACTCCATGCGAGACGGCAATCACCGCGTCGCACCCATCGTTAACCATTTTTACCAGACGGCTGTTCATCAGCGGTTCAATGCGGCAGTGCTGAACAACGGAAATATCAAGACCGCGTGCGGCAACGTAGCCTTCAACATTCGTGCTGGGCTGATTATTCATATAGAGCGTATCGTAGCGCCCCTGTTGCAAAAGCGCGCGCAGCTTGCTGGCGTTAGGCAGGACGCGCCAGCGCGCGTCAATAGCGTCGACCGCCTCTTTTTTCAGACGACGGCTGAAGAAAAGTAGGGCGCGTGCAGCTTCCTTAGCGAGTTTCGCCCAGGCAGGCTGCTTTCTCTGCGGAATAAAGATCACCGGTATATTGATGGCGTTCAGAACCGATTCGATGGTTTCGCCATTGCCGCGCGTGTAATTGTGATAAAAGCAGCAGGTGATATCAAAAGCGTCACGGTCGATGCGTTTAAGCAGCTCCAGCATGCTGTTGGTGCCGCCGCCCCATTCTCTGCCGTTATCCAGCAGCATAATTCTTTGTTTCGCCGTCCCCATCCTGACAGAAATCCTTATAACCGGTCTGCGTAGCTCGCTCGGATTATAGTGATTTCTGTTCAGAAAAGAATGTTAAGGCTGCGCGGCCAAAAGAAATCGCTTGTTAGAAAAGCTCTTTTAGCCTTTGTGCGATGACGCTCTGGCTAACGCTCTCCCACACTACGCCAAGCGCTTTCGTCGCCGGAACCGGCTGCGGCTGCACCTGACATACGCCAGGCGGCTGGAAGACCGGTTTCTGCGGACGCGGTCGAGGCTGCGGCTTAACCGGAGACGTCCCGCTGTGCAGCGGCTCATTCAGCAGCTGGCTCGGACGCACCAGCGTGATATCCGCAGGCAGCGTCGGCAGCATCTGCTGCAGCACGCGCACCGTATTAGGATGTGGATGGCCAATAGCGATAGCGTAGCCGTCGCGCTGCGCCAGCTTCACCGCTCGCGCAAACTGCTGGCGAATCGCGTCAATATCCTGGCTGTCGTCCAGAAAAACGCGGCGCTTCAGCACCTTTACACGCGTGCCTTGCGCGGCGGGCACCGACTGGCTGTTGCCGATGGTCATGCTGTCGAGGAAGTAAAAATTGTACTGATTAAGCGCCTGCATCATCTTCACCATACCGGGCAGGCTGGATGTCATTTTACTGCCCATATGGTTATTCAGCCCAACGGCGTAAGGCACGTTATTGACTGCGTTGCGCAGGATGCGCGCGATCTCTTCGCTGCTCATCTCCGGCGTCAGCGTATCTTTTTCCAGCGGCTGCTTGCTGAGCGGCGCCATAGGAAGATGGATTAATACTTCATGACCGCCCTGATGCGCCTTAATCGCCATCGAACGCGCGCCGGGCGCGTCAGGCAGCACCGCGACGGAGATCGCGGCGGGCATCTGCAGCACTTTATTCTCTTCAGAAGGCCGATAGCCGAAATCGTCGATAACGATGGCGAGCTTACCCGCATGGGCGGCGCAGCTCAGTAGCAGTCCGCCGATAACGGCGGCGAGATGGGGACGTTGAAAAAACACTTACCTTCCTAACCACGGGAGTGGATTGACGGCCTGTCCCTGACGTCGGATTTCAAAATAGAGCGATGGCGTACCGCGTCCGCCGCTGGTGCCCACCAGGGCGATAGGCTGTCCGGCCTTCACCTGGGCACCCACGCTCACCAGCGCGCTCTGGTTATAGCCGTAGAGGCTCATATCGCCTTTGCCGTGTTCCAGCACGACCACCAGTCCGTAACCCTGCAACCAGTCAGCCATCAGCACGCGGCCGTCGGCTATCGCTTTAACTTCGGAACCTTCCGGCGCATCGATTACCAGCCCCTTCCAGCGCAGCTCGCCCTGCAGCTGCTCGCCGAAGCGGTGTTCGATACGTCCGCGCACCGGCCACATCGCCTGTCCGCCTGCGCGGCCAAGGCCCCCGGTACGCGCCACCAGTTCGCGCTCGCTCTGCGTCGGCTGGTAGGTAGAACCTTTGGCTTTCGCCTGCGCCTGACGCTGACGCACTTTTTCCGCCTCGCGCGCTTCTCGTGCAGCGCGCTCGCGCGCCTCGCGTTCGGCCCTGGCAATTTTGTCCTGCAGACGGCTTTCGTTCTGCCGCATCTCTACCAGATCGGCCTGATCTTTCTCCAGCGCGTTTTCCAACGCGCTCAGCGTCTTCTTACGCGCCGCGCTCGCCTGCTGCAGCTTCTCCTGCTGGCCTTGCTGCTGGGCCAGCAGCGTTTTTTGCTGCTGCTGTTTCTGCTCCAGCGACGTCTTTTGCTCGCCCAGCGTCTGGCGGGTTTTTTGCAGCGCGTCGATGCTCTGCTGACGCGCGTCGTTGAGATAGCCAAAATAGGCGAGAATACGTTCGCTGCGCTGGCTCTCTTCGCCGCCAAGCAGTAGCTGTACGCCGTTATGCTTGCCCTGACGGAACGCCGCATCAAGCTGCTGAGCCAGCAGGCTTTCCTGATGCGACTGCTGTTTTTCCAGCCGCGCTATCGAAGCGGTAAGCTGGCTGATTTCGCTGTTAAGGGCGTTCAGGCTGTTGCGGGTTTCACGCAGCTGGCGGCTCGCCTGCGCAATCACCTTTTCCTCGCTTTGCAGCTGATCGAGCAGCTTGCTGCGCGCGATTTTTTGCGCCTTAACGCTTTTCTCTTTTTCGGCGATATTTTGCTGGATGGATTTTAGCTGCGATTTGCTGTCGTCAGCGCTATGCGCAGCCACAGGCAATAACAGTACGCCCGCGCAAAGCAGGCTGAAGGAGAGAGTGGACAGGTGTGCAGGCAACGGGCGTTTCTTTCCGCTGTGACGAGTCCTTGTGGCTAAAACAGTCGCTTTTCCCTTCATAGGCCAGTGATTATTCCACGATGAACAGCCGCTTACCAGCGCAACGCCACTGGATTTCCTTTTCCAAAGATGTCGGTATTTCTCCCGATCTCGCATAAGGGTTACGTCATTTTTGCTATACGGCAATTTTTTTTAGAAAATGACGCACAAATCGTAACTCTGGCTGCTTAGCGTCTGTACATGAGAAGTGGCGCAGGTATACTCAGAACCCTTGTTTTTAGCTTAATTAGCCCGGTCTGGAGTCTTTACCCCTCATGCAAGAAATTATGCAGTTTGCAAGCAATCACACCATCCTTAGTCTGGCATGGGTCGTTTTACTGGTTCTGGTGATTGTGACCACCTTTAAAGGTATGTTTTCAAAGGTGAAAGTTATCAGCCGCGGTGAAGCAACCCGCCTGATTAACAAAGAAGAGGCGGTAGTAGTAGACGTGCGGTCGCGTGACGATTACCGCAAAGGACATATTTCTGGCGCGCTGAACGTGGCGGCGGCAGATATCAAAAAAGGCAGCTTTGGCGAGCTGGAAAAGCATAAAGCCCAGCCCATAATTGTGGTGTGCGCGACCGGTCAGAGCGCAAGCGAACCGGCTGAAAAACTGAGCGCTGCCGGCTTTAGCCAGGTGACCGTACTGAAAGACGGCATCAGCGGCTGGAGCGGAGACAACCTTCCGCTGGTACGCGGAAAATAACATCTACTGAGGTACGCAACATGGCGAATGTCGAGATTTACACCAAAGCGACCTGTCCTTTCTGCCACCGGGCGAAGGCGCTGTTGAGTCAAAAAGGTGTGTCGTTTCAGGAGATCCCTATCGACGGGAACGCCGCGAAACGCGAAGAGATGATCAAACGCAGCGGCCGCACTACAGTGCCTCAGATTTTCATTGATGCGCAGCACATTGGCGGCTGCGACGACCTTTACGCGCTGGACAGTCGTGAAGGATTAGATCCGCTACTGCAGGCGTAAGCGGCGCAGGATTTTTCAACTCACAGGACTTAGTCAGATGTCAGAACAAAACACCAACGAAATGCAATTCCAGATTCAACGCGTTTACACCAAAGACGTTTCCTTCGAAGCGCCGAACGCGCCGCAGGTTTTCCAGAAAGAGTGGGAACCGGAAGTGAAGCTGGATCTGGATACTGCGTCATCACAGCTGGCTGACGAAGTTTATGAAGTGGTGCTGCGCGTGACCGTGACCGCCAGCGTTGGCGAAGAAACCGCATTCCTGTGTGAAGTTCAGCAGGCGGGCATTTTCACCATCAGCGGCATCGAAGGCACGCAGATGGCACACTGCCTGGGCGCTTATTGCCCGAACATCCTGTTCCCGTATGCGCGCGAATGCATCACCAGCCTGGTCTCTCGCGGCACCTTCCCGCAGCTTAACCTGGCGCCGGTCAACTTTGATGCGCTGTTCATGAACTATCTGCAGCAGCAGCAAGGCGAAGGTGCCGAACCACATCAGGATGCCTGATGACTACACACGCTTCGATTAGCGTCATCGGTGCCGGCTCGTACGGCACCGCTCTGGCCATTACCTTAGCCCGCAACGGCAATCCTGTGCTGCTGTGGGGACACAATCCCGCGCATCTGGCGCAGCTGCAGGCCGAACGCTGCAACAGCGCTTTTCTTCCCGACGTGCCTTTTCCCGATAATCTTGAGCTTGAGCCTGATTTAGCCAGCGCCATTGCGGCCAGTCGCGATCTGCTGGTCGTCGTGCCAAGCCATGTATTTGGTGAGGTGCTGAGGCAGATTAAACCGCATCTGCGCCCCGAATCGCGCATCGTCTGGGCGACCAAAGGGCTGGAAAGAGAGACCGGAAGACTGTTGCAGGATGTGGCGCGTGAGATCCTGGGCGATGATACGCCGCTTGCGGTGATCTCTGGGCCGACCTTCGCCAAAGAGCTGGCTGCAGGCCTGCCGACCGCGATTGCGCTGGCGGCGACCGATGCCACCTTTGCCGAGGATCTGCAGCAAAAGCTGCACTGCGGCAAGAGCTTCCGCGTCTATAACAATCCTGATTTTATCGGCGTACAGCTTGGCGGCGCGGTGAAAAACGTTATCGCCATCGGCGCAGGCATCTCTGACGGCATCGGTTTCGGCGCGAATGCGCGTACCGCCCTGATCACGCGCGGCCTGGCAGAAATGAGCCGACTCGGCGCCGCGCTGGGTGCCGATCCCACCACCTTTATGGGCATGGCTGGCTTAGGCGATCTGGTGCTGACCTGTACCGATAATCAGTCGCGTAACCGTCGTTTCGGCCTGATGCTGGGACAGGGCGAAGAGGTCGAGAACGCGCAGCGCATTATCGGACAAGTTGTAGAAGGTTTTAAAAATACCAAAGAAGTCAGAGCGTTGGCAGCGCGTGTCGGCGTTGAAATGCCGATTACCGAGCAAATCTACCAGGTGCTCTATTGCGGAAAACCGGCGCGAGAGGCAGCATTAAGCCTGTTAGGCCGTACAAGGAAGGACGAAAACAGTACAAGCTGATGCAGGATGCGCAGCATTGTTACCTGTAGCGCCATCCAGGCGCTTTTTTTATCGGGAGAAAACCGCAATGTCGTCTGATGAGTTAGAACTGGTCTGGAACAACATCAAAGCGGAAGCGCGCGCGCTGGCCGATTGCGAGCCGATGCTGGCCAGCTTTTTTCATGCGACTTTGTTGAAGCACGAGAACCTCGGCAGCGCTCTGAGCTATATGCTGGCGAACAAGCTCTCCAATCCCATTATGCCCGCTATCGCCATTCGCGAAATCGTTGAGGAGGCCTATCGTCAGGATCCCTCAATGATCGCCTCGGCCGCGCACGATATCCAGGCGGTACGCCAGCGCGACCCGGCGGTAGATAAATACTCTACGCCGCTGCTCTATCTCAAAGGCTTCCATGCGCTGCAGGCGTATCGTATCGGCCACTGGCTCTGGAACGAAGGGCGTCGCGCGTTAGCAGTCTACCTGCAAAACCAAATCTCCGTCTCCTTTGCCGTGGATATCCATCCGGCGGCGCACATTGGTCATGGCATTATGCTTGACCATGCGACCGGCATCGTTATCGGCGAAACGGCGGTGGTGGAGAACGACGTTTCTATTCTTCAGTCGGTCACGCTTGGCGGTACCGGTAAAACCAGCGGCGATCGCCACCCGAAAATCCGTGAAGGCGTGATGATTGGCGCAGGCGCAAAAATCCTCGGCAATATCGAAGTAGGGCGCGGCGCAAAAATCGGCGCGGGCTCAGTGGTATTGCAGCCGGTGCCTCCGCATACTACCGCGGCAGGCGTACCGGCGCGCATCGTCGGCAAACCGGCGAGCGATAAACCTTCGATGGATATGGATCAACACTTCAACGGCACCGTACCGGGCTTTGAGTTTGGCGACGGGATCTAACTGAGCCGCGCGCCTGCGTAATCAAGCTGGCGCCAGGCTTCATACACCACGACCGATACCGCGTTCGACAGATTCATGCTGCGACTCTCTGCGCGCATAGGGATGCGGATTTTATGCTCTGCCGGCAGCGCGTTAAGGATTTCGGCTGGCAAGCCGCGACTTTCCGGACCAAACAGCAGATAGTCACCCGCCTGGTAGCTGACCGTGCTATGCGCTGGCGTACCCTTGGTGGTCAGCGCAAACAGCCGCTCCGGCTGCTCTACGCGCAGAAAAGCGTCGTAGCTCTCATGCTTCTTAATCGCGGTAAATTCGTGATAGTCGAGACCGGCGCGGCGCAGCCGTTTGTCATCCCAGGCGAAACCGAGCGGCTCAATCAGATGCAGGTGAAAGCCGGTATTCGCGCAGAGGCGGATAATATTGCCGGTATTAGGTGGGATTTCTGGTTCAAATAAGACGATGTTAAGCATAAGGCCCCCGATAACGAGGGCCGAAGCATAGCAAATTATTGTCGGCTGGAGGAGTAGAGCGGCAGCCAGAGCGTCAGGCGCAGGCCGCCAAGCGGGCTGTCGTCAGCTTTTACCCAGCCGCGATGCTGTTGAATCGCGGTCTCGACAATCGCCAGGCCGAGCCCCGTTCCGCCGGACTCGCGGTCTCGCGCCTCATCGGTACGGTAGAAGGGACGGAAGATCTGTTCGCGATCCTCAGGGCTGACGCCCGGACCGTCATCGTCAACGTGTACCGTCAGGCCGCTGATATCCACCGAGAAGCTGACGCTGATATGCGAGTGCGAGTAGCGCAGCGCGTTTCGCACGATGTTTTCCAGCGCGCTCTCCAGCGCATGCGGGTTGCCGTAAAGCGGCCAGGGGCCTGGCGGATAGGGCACATCAAGCTGTTTACCCATCTGCTCGGCTTCGAATTTCGCGTCTTCCAGCACGTCGTTCCAGAGCTGATTCGCCTTTATCGCCTCGCTGACCAGCGCGTTCTTGTGCTGGGTACGCGACAGCACCAGCAGATCGTTAATCATGCCGTCCAGACGCTGCGCTTCTACCTCGATTCGCTCCAGTTCTTTGCCTTCGCCGTGACGGCGGCGCAGCAGCGCTGTGGCGAGCTGCAGACGCGTCAGCGGCGTGCGCAGTTCATGGCTGATATCTGACAGCAGACGCTGTTGCGACGTCATCATTCTTTCGAGCGCGCTCACCATCTGGTTAAAGCTGGAGCCGGCGGCGAGAAATTCCTGCGGGCCAGATTCCAGTTCCGGATGCTGGCGCAAATTGCCGCTGGCGACTTCATCCGCCGCATATTTAAGCTTGCGCGCCGGACGCGCCAGGCTCCACGCCAGCCACAGCAGCAGCGGCGAGCTGATTAGCATGGTGACAATCAGCAGCAGCAACGGGCGGTCAAACAGCAGATTAATAAAATCGAGCTGCGAGCTGGTCGCCGGTCGAATCAGGTAAAGCTGATAGTTATCTTCGCCGTCGCGTACGGCAAAGGGGCCGACCATTTCGATACGGCCATATTTCTTTTTCTGAGGATGATCGGCGTTATCGGACTGCCCGATAAAGTTGCGAATTACCTGCATTTCATTATGCTGCGCGCCAATTACGCGGCCTTCGCTGGTAACCAGCAGCAAACGCTGTCCCGGTGGCGCCCATTTGTCGATGGCGCGCGAGAGTCGCCGCCACCACATCAAATCGTTGGGCGGATCCTGCGCCAGCTCCACTTCCACATGCTGTTCAATCATAGTGCCCTGTCGCTGCTCACTATCGAGCAGCGACGCCATCTGACGGGAGTCCAGCTTGGGCACCATCAACACCAGCATCAACACCAGCGCCAGAGTTAACCAGAAAATGGCGAAGATGCGGGTGGTAAGGCTGCCAATCATGAAGCTGAAACCATCAGATAGCCGCGGCCGCGCAGGGTTTTAAACCAGGGGTGGCCGTCACGGCGCTCGGGCAGTTTACGGCGCAGGTTGGAGATATGCATATCGATGGCGCGATCGAACGGCGTCAGACGCTTGCCAAGCACTTCCTGGCTCAGGTGTTCGCGTGAGACGACCTGGCCAAGATGCTGCGCCAGCAGATAGAGCAGGGTGAACTCCGTACCGGTGAGATCCAGCGTCTGGCTGTCGAAGCTGGCTTCCTGACGGCCCGGATTAAGGCGCAGGCAGTCCACTTCCAGCGTCGGCGAGCTGCTGTCGTGCTGCTGTTGCTGTTCGCTCCAGTTAGAGCGGCGCAAAATGGCGCGGATACGCGCTACCAGCTCTCGATCGTTAAAGGGCTTAGGAAGATAGTCATCCGCACCCAGTTCAAGCCCCAGCACGCGATCCAGCTCGCTACCGCGCGCGGTTAACATAATGACGGGCGTCTGATGTTGCTGGCGTAGCTCTTTTAGCGTGTCGATGCCGTTCTTTTTCGGCATCATCACATCGAGCAAAAGCAGATCGATGGAGTTGTCCAGCAGGCTCAACGCCTGTTCGCCGTCGCTGGCAACTACCACTTCAAACCCTTCCATTTCTAACAGTTCTTTAAGCAGCGAAGTCAATTCGCGATCATCGTCAACCAACAGGATTTTATTCATTTTTTATTGCCCTCCGCAGGCAAAATACCGTGTTCCTGACTCGTCAATCCAACGCTTTACGTAGTTTTACACCCCCTGACGGATGTTTGCAGCTGTCGCCGTACACTGGTTCTCGTTGAATCGTAAAACGGAACGAACTGGAGTAAACGATGCGCACAGTAACCGCCGTCGTCATTGCCTCAGCGATGGTTCTCAATCACGCCAGCGCAGGAGCAGCAGACACGACGACGATTGACGAAATGCATCACGGCGGATTGACGACAGGCAGTATGACGCAAAATCCGCAAAGCCACATGTTCGACGGCATTGATCTGACAGAAGAACAACGTCAGCAGATGCGAGACCTGATGCAGCAGGCGCGATATGAACGTTCCCCTGTCAGCATCGGCGATATCGAAAACATGCATGGGCTGATTACGGCAGACAATTTTAACGAAGCGGCTATCCGCGCTCAGGCTGAGAAAATCGCTCAGGCGCAGGTCGAACAGCATGTCGAGATGGCGCGCATTCGTAACCAGATGTACCACTTGCTAACGCCGGCGCAGCAGGCCGTATTGCAGAAGAATTACGAGCGGCGCCTCGCCGAGTTACGCAAGCTCTCAAATTTGCAGTCAGCGTCATCGCTGCAAGCAGTGAGTAGTACCAGCAGTAACCAGTAACATAGTATCCCTGTTTTCCTTGCCATAGACACCATCCCTGTCTTCCCCGCCATGATGGCGGGGTTTTTTTTGCTTTTTTGCGCGTTTCTGGCCGCTGTGTCAACCTGCGTTGAATGTTGCCATAAAGCTATTAACACTCCATTTAAGAAAGGGACTAACCCCTTAAATATTCAACTAATTGTCGGAAATATATTTTCCCGCGTCTCGTTTGTTTTTTTTTGAGTGGCTAAGTAATGTCGGGTAAATACAGGAATAAGCGAGGCGAAGAAAATAAATAAAGCGATACGGTGAATTATTTAAATATATGATAATAAGCAAATAAGTTTTACTTATATATAAAATAAACTTTAAAATCATAAGGTTATCCATTTTTGCCGTTTCTTGAATTATCTCAGGTTACCTCTACACTTAATCCTGTCGCAGCAAGGAAAGCGCACATCCCGGGAATTTAAATGGAGTGCATTAACCACATTACGTAAATCAATCTGAATATATTAACGGAGTAAGTTATGGCAGAACATCGTGGTGGTTCAGGCAATTTCGCAGATAACCCGCAGAAAGCCTCTGAAGCTGGTAAAAAAGGCGGACAAAACAGCGGCGGTAACTTCAAAAATGACCGTGAAAAAGCCTCTGAAGCGGGCAAAAAAGGCGGTCAGAACAGCCACGGCGGCGGCCGCAGCTCTTCCTGATTTTTAACGAGCTCAGCTGTAGTCGTGCATTTCCCGAGCGGGAAATGATGCCCCGTCCTCCCTGAGGACGGGGTTTGTTTTTTTATAGTGCTTTGACAGCTTTCCTCTTCCTGGTGACAGAGGATTTATGCGCAGCGACAGTCTGGATGTTAAACTTTAGCCATTCCTTTATTTCGGGTGCATGCCTGTAATGGCTCAGGGAGCAAACTATGCAACCCACCTATGCCCGTCTGGTAAAGCGCGCAGCGCTGGCGGCGACTATTCTGGCGAGCTGCCTGCTTATCGTAAAAATTTTTGCCTGGTGGTATACCGGCTCCGTCAGCCTGCTGGCTGGCCTGGTGGATTCGCTGGTGGATATCGCCGCCTCGCTGACAAACCTTCTGGTAGTGCGCTATGCGCTGCAGCCTGCTGACGCCGACCATACCTTTGGTCATGGCAAAGCGGAGTCGCTGGCGGCGCTGGCGCAGAGCATGTTTATCTCCGGCTCGGCTCTGTTCCTGTTTTTAACCGGTCTTCAGCATCTGGCTTCGCCAGGTACGCTGCGCGCGCCGCTGGTTGGGGTGATCGTCACCGTTGTGGCGCTCTGTTCGACCCTACTGCTGGTGGCGTTTCAACGCTGGGTCGTCCGCCACACGCACAGTCAGGCGATCCGCGCCGATATGCTGCATTACCAGTCCGACGTCATCATGAACGGCGCTATCCTCATCGCTCTTGCCCTGAGCAGCTATGGCTTTACGCGCGCGGATGCGCTGTTCGCGTTGGGCATCGGCGTTTTTATCTTGTACAGCGCGCTGCGTATGGGTTACGACGCCGTACAGGCGCTGCTGGATCGCGCGCTTCCTGAAGAAGAGCACAATATCATTCTGAATCTCGCACTGAACTGGCCCGGCGTAGAGGGGGTGCACGATGTGCGCACGCGCCAGTCAGGACCGACTAAATTTATACAGCTGCATCTGGAGCTGGATGACAATTTACCGCTGGTTCAGGCGCATCGCGTAGCGGATCAGGTTGAAAAGGCGCTGCGTAAGCGATTCCCCGGCTCGGACGTGATTATTCACCAGGATCCCTGCTCGGTAGTGGCAATCGAACAGCAAGATTCACCGGGCTTTTAACCTGATTGAATCAGTTTTATCTATTTAAAATGACGAAGCGCTAACATATATGCAAAAAATTTAGTGAAAACTTGTCTGACCTGAATCAATTCAGCAGCAAGCCTTTGATATACTATCTGCCATCACGGGTCGCGCATAACGATATGCCGCTTAGCGGCGCACGACAGGCAGGATTAACTTTTCGTTTTAACAATCCAGAGGTTGTCATGATCAAAAAAATTGGTGTATTGACCAGCGGCGGCGACGCCCCCGGCATGAACGCAGCCATTCGCGGCGTTGTGCGATCAGCGCTGAGCGAAGGACTGGAAGTTTTTGGTATCTATGACGGCTATCTGGGACTGTATGAAGACCGTATGATTAATCTCGACCGCTATAGCGTGTCTGACATGATTAACCGCGGCGGCACCTTTCTGGGATCGGCGCGCTTTCCGGAATTCCGTAACGACGAAGTCCGCCAGGTCGCGATTGAGAATATGAAAAAGCGCGGCATCGATGCGCTGGTCGTCATCGGCGGCGACGGCTCCTATATGGGCGCGAAGCGCCTGACTGAAATGGGCTTCCCCTGTATCGGCCTGCCTGGCACCATTGATAACGATGTAGCGGGTACTGACTATACCATCGGCTACTTCACCGCGCTGGAGACCGTGGTCGAAGCGATCGACCGTCTGCGCGATACCTCTTCTTCGCATCAGCGTATCTCTATTGTCGAAGTGATGGGACGCTACTGCGGCGACCTGACGCTGGCTGCGGCAATTGCGGGCGGCTGCGAATTTATCGTGCTGCCGGAAATTCCGTACACCCGCGAAGAGCTGGTAATGGAGATTAAAGCGGGCATCGCGAAAGGCAAAAAACACGCGATTGTGGCGATCACAGAGCATATCTGCGATATCGACGATCTGGCGAAGTACATCGAAGCGGAAACCAAACGCGAAACGCGCGCTACTGTGCTCGGCCATATTCAGCGCGGCGGCGCGCCTTGCGCTTACGACCGTATCCTGGCATCGCGTATGGGCGCCTATGCAATTGAACTGCTGCTGCAGGGCTACGGCGGTCGCTGCGTCGGTATCCAGAACGAGAAGATGGTGCATCACGATATTATCGACGCTATCGAAAATATGAAGCGTCCGTTTAAGCGCGACTGGCTGGAAACGGCGAAGAAGCTCTACTGATTTACAGACAATTTCAGGCGTGTTCTACAGGCACGCCTTTATTTTAGCTGTCTATATTCCAGCCGGTTATAACTGCTTATTTTTAATTCTTTTAGCTCTAAAATGGTTTATGTCACGCTACCGGCCAGATGAGATCGGGAGCGTGCATAATGAAAAAGTGGAGTATCGGAATTACCCTTCTGCTGGCCTCAGCCAGCGTTCTGGCAAAGGATTACCAGCTGCTAAACGTCTCTTACGATCCGACGCGCGAGCTGTACGAGCAGTACAATAAGGCCTTCGCCGCGCACTATAAGCAAGAAACCGGCGATAACGTCGTGATCCGCCAGTCCCACGGCGGCTCAGGCAAACAGGCGACTTCCGTAATTAACGGCATTCGCGCCGATGTCGTTACGCTGGCGCTGCAGTCCGACGTCGATGCCATCGCCGAACGCGGCCGTATCGATAAGAACTGGATCAAACGTCTGCCGGACAACTCCGCACCTTACACCTCCACCATTGTCTTCCTGGTGCGTAAAGGCAATCCGAAAGGCATTCACGACTGGCCAGATTTGATCAAGCCAGGCGTTTCAGTTATCACGCCGAACCCGAAAACCTCAGGCGGCGCGCGCTGGAACTATCTGGCCGCATGGGGCTGGGCGCTGGATCAAAACAACGGCGATCAGGCGAAAGCGCTGGCTTACGTAAAAGCGCTGTTTAAAAACGTCGAGGTTCAGGACTCTGGCGCGCGAGGCGCGACTAACACCTTCGTAGAGCGCGGCATTGGCGACGTGCTGATCGCCTGGGAAAACGAAGCTTACCTGGCGGTTGATAAGCTGGGTAAAGACAAATTTGAAATCGTCACGCCGAGCGAATCTATTCTGGCCGAGCCGACCATTTCCGTAGTCGATAAGGTGGTAGACGGGCAGGGCACGCGCAAAGTTGCAGAGGCCTACCTGAAGTACCTCTACTCGCCGGAAGGCCAGACCATTGCGGCGCAGAACTTCTATCGCCCGCGTGATGCGGAAGTAGCGAAGAAATTCGCCAGTACCTTCGCGCCGGTGAAGCTGTTCACCATCGACAATAAGTTCGGCGGCTGGACGCAGGCGCAGAAAACGCACTTCGCCGATGGCGGCACCTACGATCAGGTGATGAAGCCTTAACCGTAAAAATGCAGTAAGGGGGGCCAGCCAGCAAGCTGGCCCTTTTTATTTGTGCGTGACATTCGGCGGCGGCCAGGCGAGGATTCGGGCAAAAGCTGAAAGAGGAACATTGCTATGCGGGAACGTCGCCGTGCGCTGGGCCTGATTGCACTGCTGCTGTTGCTCCTTATAAGCGGCTTAGCGATCGCCGCTCTCCACCTGCATAAAAACAGCGATGCGCTGTGGCAGATCGTCAGCGAAAAATGCGAGCCGAATCAGCGCGCAACGGGCAGCCCCGCGCCCTGCCAGCGCGTCGCGCTCGATCAGGGCTATGCGCTGCTAAAAGATCTGAACGGGCCGCTGCAGTATCTGCTGATCCCGCTGGCGAAAATCACCGGCATGGAAAGTCCGGCGCTGCTGGATCCCGCCACGCCCAACTTTTTCGCTTTCGCCTGGCAGTCGCGCGCACAGCTGGCGGCGCGGCGCGGCGCGCCCATCGCAGACAGTGCGCTGTCGCTGGCAATTAACGCTCAGTATGGCCGCACCCAGAATCAGCTGCATATTCATATTTCCTGCCTGCGTCCCGATGTGCGCCGCACGCTGGACAGCCTTGCGCCTGCGCTATCCAGCCGCTGGCAAACGGAAAGGCTGCGTCAGCACGATTACCTGATACGCACGCTAACGCTGCCGGAGCTGACGCAGCAGAGCCTGTTTATCCGCGTGGCAAATGAAATTCCTGATGCGCGCAGCGAGATGGGCAAATATGGCCTGGCGCTGGCGGCACTGCCGGACGGGCGTCTGGCGCTGATGGCGCTTGAGCGCAACTGGCTGTTGCTAAACCGGGGATCGGCGGAGGAGTTGCAGGACCACAGCTGCGAGATTTTACGGCAATAAAAAAGGCGGCCTGCAGGCCGCCTTTATTACTTAGCTGACATTACGCTTTTTTCGCTTCTGCCGCTGCTTTAACGATAACGGCGAAGGCATCAGCCTTCAGCGAGGCGCCGCCTACCAGCGCGCCGTCGATATCCGGCTGGGTAAAGAGTTCAGCCGCGTTCTTGTCGTTAACAGAACCGCCGTACTGAATGATCACCTGCTCGGCGACCGCAGCGTCTTTCTTCGCGATGTGCTGACGAATAAACTTGTGTACCGCCTGCGCCTGCGCCGGGGTAGCTGATTTGCCTGTGCCGATAGCCCAGACCGGCTCATAGGCGATAACAACGCCGTTAAAGGCTTCTGCGCCCTGGGTTTCCAGCACCGCGTCGATCTGACGCGCGCACACTTCTTCAGTCTGGCCCGCTTCGTTTTCCGCTTCGGTTTCACCAATGCACAGCACCGGCACCAGGCCAGCCGCTTTCAGCACGGCGAATTTCTTCGCGATGAACTCGTCGCTCTCTTTGTGGTAAGTACGACGCTCAGAGTGACCGATAATGATATATTTCGCGCCGATGTCTTTCAGCATTTCCGCGGAGGTTTCGCCGGTAAAAGCGCCGGACAGGTTTACGTCGACGTTCTGCGCGCCAAGGGCAATATGGCTGCCGGAGATGGCATGTTTCGCCTGGTCGAGATAGATAGCCGGCGGTGCGATCGCGACGCCGCAGCCGTCAACGCCGGAAAGCGCTTTGCGCAGGCCTTCGATCAGCTCGCCCGTCATCTGCTTGCTGCCATTCAGTTTCCAGTTACCCATAACCAATGGATGTCGCATTCTATCCTCCGCGTTACGCGATTCATTAAATTGCACTGCCGTCAGGCAGCGTAGACTGCCAGACAGTATAGAGATCTCTCAGGTCAATGGCTTTGCTTTTCGTCATTTTTGCCGCCCTGATCGACAGGCGGCAGCGTGAGTTTTATCGGCTCAATGGCGAAGGTCAGCCCCTTGTCGCCGTTATCCGCTACGACGAAACGCAGCGCGCCTTCGGTGCGGGAAAAATAGCGCGCGCCTTTGCCCTCGCTCAGTAGCGCGTTCAGCTTTTGTCGCGCCTCCTCCGGCGAGAGACCGGAAACAAAAAAGCGCAGCAACGCGGTCATATAAGCCATCGCTTTCTCCTGTGAGGCTTTCTGATCCGGTCCCGGCACCGGCAGCCAGGTCAGCTGGAGCGTTTTCACTTTCCCGGTACCCTGTTCCAGTGCGGTGGAGGCGTAAAGCGTTTCGCTGATTTTACTCGCCGCGCGCGTCAGGTGGCTGCTGTCGTTTTTGTTGTCGATGGCGCGATACTCCATCAGCGGCAGGTCAGCGTTAGCGGCGTTATACCTTTCGCGGAACTGGCCGATGGTCATATCAAAGGTAGGCGCGCCCGCCAGCAAATAGGGCGCGGCAGGCACGGACTCGCTACGCTCGCGCAGCGGGAGATCGGCAGCGAACGCCGAAGCCGTAAGCGCAAGACTCAGCAACAATGCGCCAGGCAAATTCTTCATTTCGTAGGCTCTACCAGTAAACTTAGTGCCAAATTAGAACGGTTTTTATCTGCTAAAGTCAAAAGCACAACGGGCAAAATTTGCCCTTAGATAAGATTTACCGCATCGCAGCACCGCTTACCAGTAGTGCTCACTGGTGATATGTCCCGGTTTACGCTTCAGATGCTTGCGCATGTCACGCGTCTCTTTCAGCAGCTGCTGGGTATCGCGCACCATCTGCGGGTTGCCGCACAGCATAATATGACCCGATTCCGGCTCTATCGGCAGACCTACCGCGCGCTCCAGTTCGCCGCTCTCTATCAGCGCCGGCACGCGGCCGGTCAGCGAGCCGGTGGCGTTTTCACGGCTCACTACCGTCTGAATACGCAGCTTGCCGTTATAGATCTGCTGCAGTGACTGCATCAGCGGCAGGTAGCTGAGATCCGCGGCGTAGCGCACCGCGTGCACCAGCACGATATGGTCGAAGCGATCCAGGCCTTCGCCCTGTTGCAGAATAGAGAGATAGGGGCCAATCGCCGTACCGGTAGCCAGCATCCATAAGGTTTTACACGGCGGGATCTCATCCAGTACAAAAAAGCCGGCGGCCTCCTTTGTCACCATTACAGTGTCGCCTGGCTTAAGCGCCTGCAGACGCGGGCTCAGCTTGCCCTCCGGCACAGTGACCAGATAGAACTCCAGCAGCGGATCGCTGGGCGCGTTAACGTAAGAGTAAGCGCGCTGCACGCGTTCGCCGTCTATCTCCAGCGCCAGCTTAGCGAACTGTCCGGCGGTGAAAGTATCGATCGGTGCGTGCACCCGCAGACTGAACAGCGCATCTGTCCAGTTTTTCACTTCCTTTACTTGCGCATTGACCCATTCGGCCATCATTACTCTCCTGGTCGTTGATTTTTCAGGCACAGAGATATCATCGCGGCTGCTCGATGGATTTTCCACCCGCGCGCCGGTTTTTAGGCTCTAATCGACAAATGCACCGCACGCCTCAACACGCCGTTGCCCTGGATTGACAGGGTGGTACGAAAACTTGACGCGCCTTCTTCTGCAGCTTTACGCCCGCCTCTCGATTTGTCACGTAATCCTGATATTTTGCCCGTCATTATCTCAATGCAGCGCGTTTTGCTGCTGAATTAACCTTATTTCCCAGACCGAGATGTCGATGAAGAAGATGGAAAATCGGCCGCTGCTGCTGATGTTGATTTTAATGCTGGCGGTTGGGCAGATGGCGCAAACTATCTATGTACCGGCGATGGCTGACATGGCGGACGCGCTTAACGTGCACAACGGCACAATGCAGCGCGTGATGGCGGCCTATCTGATGACCTATGGCGGATCGCAGCTGATCTATGGCCCGCTTTCCGACAGCATTGGACGCCGTCCGGTGATCCTCGCTGGCATGACGATCTTTATGATCGGCGCCGTGACCTCTATGCTGGCGCCGTCGCTGAACGTGCTGGTGCTGGGCAGCGCCATCCAGGGACTGGGCACCGGCGTGGCGGGCGTGATGGCGCGCACCATGCCGCGCGATCTCTATGCGGGCGTTGCGCTGCGTCAGGCTAACAGCCTGCTCAATATGGGGCTGCTGGTCAGCCCGCTGCTCGCGCCGGTCATCGGCGCGCTGCTGACGAAGCTGTTCGGCTGGCACGCCTGTTTCGCCTTTTTACTGCTGCTCTGCGTCACAGTAACGGGCGCGATGGCGCGCTGGCTGCCGGAAACGCGGCCGCAAGGCGGTGACGTAACGCCCTTTTTCCGCCGCTACCAGCGTCTTCTGAGCGACGCCAGCTTCGTGCGCTTTATTCTGCTGCTTATCGGCGCGCTGGCGGGGATTGCGGTATTTGAAGCGAGCTGCGGCGTGCTGTTGGGTGGGGTCCTCGGACTGGATGCGTTCACCGTCAGTATTCTGTTTATTCTGCCTATTCCCGCCGCCTTTTTCGGCGCGTGGTTTGCCGGACGCGAGGCGCGCTCATGGCACAGCCTGATGTGGACCGGCGTCAACAGCTGTCTGCTGGCCGGGGCGCTGATGTGGATCCCGGCGTGGTTCGGCGTAATGAATATCTGGACGCTGCTGGTGCCCGCTGCGCTCTTCTTTTTCGGCGCGGGCATGCTGTTTCCGCTGGCGACCTCAGGCGCGATGGAGCCCTACGCGTGGCTGGCGGGTAGTGCAGGCGCGCTGATTGGCGGTTTGCAGAATCTGGGCTCAGGCGTGGTGGCATGGGCGTCCGCACTGCTGCCGCAGCGCGACCAGTTCAGCCTGGGCATGTTAATGTTTGCTACCGCGCTGGTGATGCTGCTCTGCTGGCTGCCGCTGTCGCGGCAGCCGGAGAGTCAAAGCGGTACGGTTACAGGATAAAAGGGTGCAGCGCCGCGTCTTTGCGATCCAGGTAGTGGATCGACTGAATGCGGCGGATAGTGCGCGATTTACCACGAAT
The DNA here is from genome assembly GCF_022346905.1 of Pantoea sp. ACRSB. Classification (NCBI taxonomy): domain Bacteria; kingdom Pseudomonadati; phylum Pseudomonadota; class Gammaproteobacteria; order Enterobacterales; family Erwiniaceae; genus Pantoea; species Pantoea sp. ACRSB. The sequence goes on from NZ_JAKRNL010000007.1 coordinate 84,010, forward strand.
CAGCAGCGTTTCGCTGGTGGCGATATTGCCCTGACGCGTAATGCCTTTCAGCAGGTCGCCGCTGGTAATGCCGGTGGCTGCGAAGATAACGTTATCGTTGCGCGCCATACGCGCCAGCGGTAACACTTCGCCCGCCTTAATCCCCATCTCGTCGCAGCGCGCCAGCTCCTGCTCGCCGATGCGGCGATTCTCTTCGCTCTCGCCTTTGACCTGATGACGCGGCAGCAGGCGGCCCTGCATATCGCCATCCAGCGCGCGGATCACCGCCGCCGACACCACGCCCTCTGGCGCGCCGCCGATGCCGTAGAGCACGTCGACTTCGCTGTCAGGCATACAGGTAAGGATAGAGGCCGCCACGTCGCCGTCCGGGAACGCAAACACGCGTACGCCAAGCTGTTGCAGCTGCGCGATGATCGCGTCGTGGCGCGGTTTCGCCAGAATAGAAACCGTCAGCTGCGCCAGCGGTTTATCCAGCGCCGTCGCGATATTACGCAGATTGGTCTCCAGCGGCAGGTTGAGATCGATATGACCCCTCGCCGCCGGGCCGACAATCAGCTTTTCCATATACATATCCGGCGCGTGCAGAAAACTGCCTTTGTCGCCGACCGCCAGCACCGCCAGCGCGTTAGCCTGGCCCATCGCAGTCATGCGCGTGCCTTCGATCGGATCGACTGCGATATCTACCGCGTCGCCGCGACCGCTGCCGACCTTTTCGCCGATATAGAGCATCGGCGCTTCATCGATTTCCCCTTCGCCGATCACAATCTGGCCGTCGATATCAATGGTGTTCAGGACGTGTCGCATAGCGTGGACAGCGGCGCCGTCGGCGCTGTTTTTGTCGCCGCGGCCCAGCCAGCGATAGCCAGCTAAGGCTGCCGCTTCGGTCACGCGGGAAAATTCTATGGCAAGTTCTCGTTTCATGGCCTGCACCTGATGAAAAAGGGCAGTGTAGCATAGCGGGGAAGGGCAAAAAAAAGCCCGCGATAGGGTCGCGGGCGCAGAGTGCTCAGAGAGCGTGTCGGCGAAAGGCCGTGGTCAGCGAGTAAAACATCCCGCGTAAGGACGCGGGACGGTGCATTACTCGTCGTGTTCTTCCCACGCCTGCGCGCGAGCCACAGCTTTTCTCCAGCCGGCGTAACGAACGTTGCGCTCAGTGGTCTCGATGCTTGGGCGGAATTCACGTTCGATAACCGCCTTGGCGCGAACCTCTTCCAGGTCGCCCCAGAAGCCCACAGCCAGCCCCGCCAGATAGGCGGCGCCCAGCGCGGTAACTTCACGCACTTCCGGACGCTCTACGCGCGTGCCGAGAATGTCGGACTGGAACTGCATCAGGAAGTTGTTCGCTACCGCGCCGCCATCCACGCGCAGCGACTGCAGGCGTGTATTGGCGTCGTTCTGCATCGCTTCCAGCACGTCGCGCGTCTGATAGGCGATAGACTCCAGCGTGGCGCGAATAATGTGGTTAGCATTAGCGCCGCGCGTCAGGCCGAAAATCGCGCCGCGTGCATAGGGATCCCAGTAGGGCGCGCCCAGACCGGTAAAGGCGGGAACCATATAGACGCCGTTGGTATCTTTAACCTTAAGAGCGAAGTATTCAGAGTCAGTAGAGTCGCTGATCAGCTTCATCTCGTCACGCAGCCACTGAATAGAGGCGCCGCCGATAAACACTGCGCCTTCCAGCGCATAGTTCACTTCGCCGCGCGGGCCACAGGCGATGGTGGTCAGCAGGCCATGCGATGAAGTTACCGCTTCTGTGCCGGTGTTCATCAGCATAAAGCAGCCGGTGCCGTAGGTGTTTTTCGCCATGCCCGGCTGAACGCAGAGTTGGCCGTAGAGCGCCGCCTGCTGGTCGCCTGCGATACCAGCGATAGGAATACGCGTACCGCCTTTACCGCCGATGTTGGTCTGGCCGTAAACTTCTGAAGAGCCTTTCACTTCCGGCAGCATTTCACGCGGAATGTCGAGGATCTCCAGCATACGCTGATCCCATTCCAGCTTGTGAATGTTGTACATCATGGTACGCGAGGCGTTGGTGTGATCGGTAATATGCACGCGGCCCTGGGTCATTTTCCACACCAGCCAGGTATCCACGGTGCCGAACAGCAGCTCGCCGCGCTTCGCACGTTCACGCGCGCCTTCTACATGATCGAGGATCCATTTAACCTTGGTGCCGGAGAAGTAGGGGTTAATCACCAGGCCGGTGGTGTGCTGGATATACTCTTCCAGACCCTCTTTTTTCAGCTTATTGCAGTAGTCCGCGGTGCGCGGATCCTGCCACACGATAGCGTTATAGATCGGCTTGCCGGTCTCTTTGTCCCAGACGATGGCAGTTTCACGCTGGTTGGTGATGCCGATTGCGGCGATCTCATCAGAACGGATGTCGGCGTGCGCCAGCACCTCTACCAGCGTAGAGCTCTGGGATGCCCAGATATCCATCGGGTCATGTTCAACCCAGCCGGCTTTAGGGTAGATCTGGGTAAATTCACGCTGCGATACCGCAACGATATTGGCGTCATGATCCAGCACAACGGCGCGTGAGCTGGTGGTGCCCTGGTCGAGCGCAACAATATATTTTTTATCAGTAGTCGTTGTCATAATGCATTCCCGATGAAAAGGTGAAACTTACGCTTTACGCTGCTCAGCGCGTGCGACCGGTTTTTCTGATTTGCTGCTGGCCACTACTGCGCCCGGCAGATGGCGACCAATCAGTGCGCGATAGGAGAAGGCGCCCAGGCAGGCTCCCACTAACGGGCCAAAGATCGGTACCAGGAAGTAGGGGATATCTTTACCGCCCGTGAAGGCAACGTTACCCCAACCAGCGAAGAAGGCGAACAGCTTGGGTCCGAAATCACGCGCCGGGTTAAGGGCGAAGCCGGTCAGCGGGCCCATGGAACCGCCGATAACGGCTACCAGCAGACCGATCAACAGCGGCGCCAGCGGACCGCGAGGTACGCCGTTGCCATCGTCGGTCAGCGCCATGATCACCGCCATCAATACTGCTGTAATCACCATTTCAACCAGAAACGCCTGTCCCACGCTGATATGCGGGTTAGGGTAGGTTGAGAAGATACCGGCGAGATCCAGGCTCTGAACCGTACCGCGCACCATCTGGTGACTCTGCTCGTAATCGAAAAACAGATTGTAATAAAGGCCGTAAACCAGCGCGGCTGCGCAGAATGCGCCTGCGACCTGCGCCAGAATATAGGGAACCACCTTACGCCCTTCAAAGTTGGCGAACAGACAAAGCGCCACCGTGACGGCAGGGTTAAGATGAGCGCCAGATACGCCGGCGGTAAGGTAAACGGCCATGGAGACGGCAAGTCCCCAGACAATGCATATTTCCCATTGTCCGAAGGCGGCACCAGCGACTTTCAGCGCGGCCACGCAGCCTGCGCCAAAAAAGATAATTAAGCCGGTCCCAATAAATTCGGCGATGCACTGCCCTTTCAGTGTGTTTGTTGTCTGACTCATAATGGTATTCCTGAAGCGAGGTTAAATTTTATCAGTTTTTGTTCTCAATCCATGAGCCACCCAGCTCTCTTGTAGGGCTGATGTGAATTTATCGTTAACGAGCATAAACGAGAAATAGCGAAATCTAAATCTGTGTGCTGAGTCAAAAAAATGCGCGTTTTCGCGCCTTTTGGCTTTCATGAAACATCATTTCATCTTTTTAACCGCTTCGTTTTTAGACAGGCTCGCGTCTGGCGGTCAGGCTCCAGGCATAAGCCGAAAAATGGTACAGACTGCGCTCGCAGCGCCCACGTCGCTGGACTTGCGCTATCAGGCTACATACAATCGGAAACATTGTTGCTGGCCTGGCTGATACAGGGCGTCATGCGCTAAGGCTGGCATCATCAACGCCCTGCGAGAATTTAGGAGAGGTCAGAAAGATGTCATTTGAAGTATTCGAGAAACTGGAAGCGAAAGTACAGCAGGCGATTGATACCATCACCCTGCTGCAGATGGAAATCGAAGAGCTGAAAGAGCAGAACAACGCGCTGAGAAACGAAGCGCAACAGGCCGCGGGCAATCACGACTCGCTGGTGCGTGAAAATCAGCAGCTTAAGGAAGAGCAGCATCTGTGGCAGGATCGCCTGCGTGCACTGCTGGGAAAAATGGAAGAGGTGTAAGCGCCTCAGTAGAATGAAAAACGGGAGCGATGCGCTCCCGTTTTCGTTTTCGACGCTACTCGATATCGAGCGGATCTTCAGAAAGGATAATGCCGGTATTGTCGGCATAGAGATGGTCGCCGGAGAAGAAGGTAACGCCGCCAAAGTTAACGCGCACATCGCTTTCCCCGATGCCTTCGCCCGCCGCGCCCGCCGGAACAGCGGCAATCGCCTGAATGCCGATCTCCAGCTCCTCCAGATCGTCTACCTGACGTACGGAGCCGTAAACCACCAGGCCTTCCCATTCATTTTCAACCGCCAGGCGAGCCAGCTGCGCATCAACCAGCGCGCGCCGCACCGAGCCGCCGCCGTCAATCACCAGCACGCGGCCCCGTCCGTTCTCTTCCAGCAAGTCGTAGAGCAGGCCGTTGTCTTCAAAACATTTCACTGTGGTTATCTGACCACCAAATGAGGTGCGGCCACCAAAGTTTGAAAAAAGTGGTTCAACAACGTTCACTTCTTCATGATAGATGTCGCAGAGTTCAGAGGTATCGTATTTCATGATGGGTTCATCTGTTTGCCACAGGAGCGGTAAGTATACCGCCAGTTGCGGATTGTTGGCAAAATCATCAGCGGAAAAAAAGGCGCTGCATCAGCAGCATGCAGAAAATAAAAGCCCGGCGCAGTGGCCGGGCTTTGCGCAAGCGCATTGAAAAACGGAATTACAGGATAAAGCGGCTGAGATCTTCGTCCGCCACCAGCTCATCCAGATGCTTGCTGACATACTCCGCATCAATGGTGATGGAGTCGCCATGGCGATCGCTGGCGTCATAGGAGATATCTTCCATCAGACGCTCCAGCACAGTATGCAGACGACGCGCACCGATATTTTCGGTGGTTTCGTTTACCTGCCATGCCGCTTCGGCGATGCGGCGAATACCATCCTCGGTAAACTCGACGTTAACGCCTTCGGTACCCATCAGCGCTTTGTACTGTACGGTTACAGAGGCGTTCGGCTCGGTAAGGATGCGCTCGAAGTCGTTCACTGTCAGCGCCTGCAGCTCAACGCGGATCGGCAGACGGCCCTGCAGCTCCGGGATCAGATCTGACGGGCTGGCGACCTGGAACGCGCCTGACGCGATAAACAGAATGTGATCGGTTTTCACCATGCCGTGTTTGGTCGAAACGGTGCAACCCTCCACCAGCGGCAGCAGATCGCGCTGTACGCCTTCGCGTGACACGTCCGGGCCGGATGACTGGCCGCGCTTACAGATTTTGTCGATCTCGTCGATAAACACGATACCGTGCTGCTCTACCGCCTCGATTGCGTCCTGCTTCAGCTCTTCCGGATTAACCAGCTTGGCCGCTTCTTCTTCGATAAGCAGCTTCATCGCGTCTTTGATTTTCAGCTTACGCGGCTTCTGCTTCTGGCCGCCCAGATTCTGGAACATCGACTGAAGCTGGTTGGTCATCTCTTCCATGCCGGGAGGCGCCATGATCTCGACGCCAGCCGGAGCGGCCGCAAGGTCAATCTCGATCTCTTTATCGTCCAGCTGGCCTTCGCGCAGCTTTTTGCGGAACGACTGGCGCGCGGCTGAAGGCTCGCTGCTCTGCTCCGGCTGGCCCCAGTTGTTCTTGGCCGGCGGGATCAGCACGTCGAGAATGCGCTCTTCTGCCATCTCTTCGGCGCGGTATTTGTTCTTTTCAATCGCCTGACTGCGCACCATTTTTACCGCGGCGTCGGTCAGGTCGCGAATAATGGAGTCCACCTCTTTACCGACGTAGCCGACTTCGGTGAATTTTGTGGCTTCCACTTTGATGAAAGGTGCGTTGGCGAGTTTAGCCAGGCGACGGGCAATTTCGGTTTTACCGACGCCGGTCGGGCCGATCATCAGGATATTTTTCGGCGTCACTTCATGGCGCAGCTCTTCGTCGAGCTGCATACGACGCCAGCGGTTGCGCAGCGCGATGGCAACTGCACGTTTTGCGCCGTCCTGGCCGATAATAAAGCGATTCAGTTCGCTGACGATTTCGCGTGGAGTCATCTCAGACATGTTTAATCCTTACGCCCTGGCCGGCAGTTCTTCGAAGTTAACATTGTGGTTGGTGTAGATGCAGATGTCGCCCGCGATATCTAATGATTTCGCGACGATATCATGCGCGCTCAGCTCGGTATTCTCCAGCAGCGCACGCGCTGCCGCCTGAGCGAAGGGGCCACCGGAACCAATGGCGATCAGATCGTTTTCTGGCTGGATAACGTCGCCGTTGCCGCTGATGATCAGCGAGGCGTTTTCATCGGCAACCGCCAGCAGCGCTTCAAGGCGACGCAGCATACGATCGGTACGCCAGTCTTTCGCCAGTTCAACGGCAGCTTTCACCAGGTGACCCTGATGCATTTCCAGTTTACGTTCGAAGAGTTCAAAGAGCGTGAAGGCATCTGCAGTGCCGCCAGCGAAACCGGCAATTACTTTATCGTTGTAAAGACGACGCACTTTTTTAACGTTGCCTTTCATAACGGTATTGCCGAGAGTTGCCTGGCCATCACCGCCGATCACGACTCGTCCGTTGCGTCGTACGCTTACTATTGTTGTCACGGGCAGACCCCTTGTTGCAGTAGAAAAAAAGCGCCGCGCGGCAAGGCGCGGCGCATCATGCAACCAGATATGGGGCGGGTTTGGCGGGTTTCAACCCCCGACGGCGAGCGGAATACAGTTTGAATGGCCGTTGCCGCGCAGCCGCTTCAGCGTGCTGTCAGCGCTGCTGCGATCTTTAAAGGGACCTATCACCACGCGGTTCCAGCCGCCGCCGGTAGTAATGCGGCTTTCGAACCCTTCAAACGCCAGACCGGCGCGAACCGATTCCGCCTGGTCGGTGCCTTTGAACGAGCCGCACTGCACCATCCAGCGCTGCGAAGAGGCAGGTTTTTCCGCCGCTTTCTTCGCTGTTTCCTGCGCAGGCTCGCGCGTGACGGGAGCAGGCTGCTGCTGTTGCGTCTGACGCGGTTGCGGCGTCGCGCGCGGCGGCTGCGTCTGATGCGTTGTCTGCGGCTGATGCGCCGGCTGGCTCTGCTGCATGATTTGCGGCTGACGCGCCGGCTGGCTCTGCTGCGTGATTTGCGGCTGACGCGTCGGCTGGCTCTGCTGCGTAGTTTGCTGCGTCTGCTGCTGGCGCGACTGCATCTGAAGCTGCTGCTGGCGTTGCAGCGTCTGCTGCCGCTGCGCCGGGGTCTGTTCATTCCACGGCACTTCATTCAGCTGCGTCGGCGACTGACGCATATCCGCCTGCATCTGCTCCAGCAGCTGGCGCTGTTCGTCGGTAAGCTGCGTGTGCGACTGGATCTCGCCGCCTGCCGACGGTTCGGTCGGCGTCGGCACCGTGACCTGACGATTCTCCAGCTCTTTAATATATTTCCAGCGCTCTTCAGGCTTCGGCGGCAGACCGTTGCCGTTGGCTTTATGATCCGGGATCACCGGCACATCTTCTTTTTTATGATGCGCAAGGAACCATAAACCACCGGCAAAGGTCACCAGCACCGCGACGGCCAGCCCCACCATGAGTTTGGAAACACCTGAACCGCCTTTGCTTTTCTTTCCACGGCTGGTGTTGCTTTTTTTGCGACGCGTCCCTGTTGAACGCCCGCGGCTTACGTAATCTCTCTGTGCCACTCTCGTTCTGATACCCTTCAAAAAATCGTGCCAACGGGGCGAAAACGCCTTGAAAGACCGCCCGGCAAGGAGTCCGCCATGTTACTCAAGGGTTGGAACTTTGACCAGCAGTGTTCGCCTTAAGAATCTACTGAAAATAACTGAAAATTGCGGCTATTTCTCGCGCTTCTTCTCAGGGGCCGTACTGCCACGCACGGTGAGTTCGGCGTCCAGCAGACGTGAACCGTTATTTACGCGTTTGCCCTGCAGCTCATCCAGCAGCAGCAGCATCGCCTCGCGCCCAATCTGATAGCGCGGCTGCGTCACGGTGGTCAGCGGCGGCTCACAGTAGCGCGAAAGCTCAATATCATCGAAACCAACGATCGACAGATCCTGCGGCACGCGCAAACCAAGGCGTTTCGCCTGATTCATTGCGCCGAGCGCTATCATATCGCTGTGACAGAACAGCGCGCGCGGCGGCTGAGGGAGGGCCATCAGCTGTTTCAGCGCCTGCGCGCCCGCTTCAAAGCTGAAGTCGCCGCGAACAATATAAGTGGGATCGACGGTCAGGTTGCTGCGGCGAAGCGCCTGAATATAGCCCTGAGTGCGGTACTGGCACAGCGGCATATCTTCCGGCCCGGCGATGCAGGCGATCTGGCGATGGCCCAGCTGCAGCAGATGATTGACCGCCTCAAATGCGGCCGTCAGGTTGTCGATATGCACAGTAGGCAGCGCCATCTCCGGGGCAAACTCGTTTGCCATCACCATCGGCGGCAGATTGCGCTGCTCCTCATTGACGGGATCGAATGGGATCTGCGAGCCGAGCAGCACCATGCCGTCGATCTGGCGCGTCAGCAGCAGATCCAGAAAGGTCTTCTCCTGCTGGTTCTGGTGCGCGCAGTCGCCAATCAGCACCAGATAACCCTCCTGCGCCGCCGTCACTTCGACGCCGCGAATGATTTCGCTAAAAAAGGGATCGCAGATGTCGGGCACAATCACCAGAATCGTCTGCGTCTCGCCGCGACGCCCGTTGCGCGCCAGCCCGTGTGACGCATAGCCGACAGCTATCACTGCCTGCTCGACTTTTTGTCGCGTCGCCGCCGAGACTTTTTCAGGATTCATCAGCGCGCGCGAGACGGTTGCGGTTGAAACGCCCGCCTTCTCAGCCACATCTTTCATGGTGGCGGTGGACGCTTGAGGATTCTGCTCCAACACTCTACTCCTGACGCATTCAAAGGATAGTTGTGGCCGAAAAAAGCCACGCCGCGCACATTGTTAACGATTGCGCGGCTGGGTTGTTACTTAATTTGCATAAAAATTGTGACTTGTGCGACTTTTTTCGATCTGGCTCGCAGGCTTAGCTCTCGGTGGGATCGATATCGAGCGTCCATTTGACTTTACGTGCGGCGGGCAGCGTCGCGATCAGCGGCAGCGAGCCGTCGAGCAGCTGTTGCAGGCGCTTACGCGAAGCATGCTGCACCAGCAACTGCCAGCGCCAGCGTCCCCCGCGCTTTGGCTGCAAAGCGGGAACCGGGCCCATCAGCCACATGGCGTTATCCTTCAGCGGGCTGGCATCCAGCAGGTTGCGCAGCTGCTGCAAAAATTCAGCGGCCTGCTGGTTATCGTGATCTTCGGCGCGAAACAGCGCATGACTGGTCCAGGGCGGTAGCATCACCGACTGGCGCTCCAGCAGCGCCTGCTGGGCAAAAGCGAAATAGCCCTGATGCAAGAGCGACTGCAGCAGGGGATGTTCAGGATGGTGGGTTTGTAGCAATACTTCGCCCTGTTTGCCGGCGCGGCCGGCGCGACCTGCGACCTGCGTATAGAGCTGCGCGAAGCGCTCTGCGGCGCGGAAATCGGCGGAAAAAAGCGCGCCATCCACGTCCAGCAGTGATACCAGCGTCACGTCCGGGAAATGGTGGCCTTTCGCCAGCATCTGCGTGCCCACCAGAATGCGCGCGCCGCCGCGATGCACATCGGCCAGATGCTGCTCCAGCGCGCCCTTGCGGCTGGTGGTGTCGCGGTCGATACGCGATACCGGCACGCCGGGAAACAGCGTGCCGAGCTGCTGCTCCAGCTGCTCTGTGCCAACGCCGACCGGCAGCAGATGCGTCGAACCACACTGTGGACACTGATTGGGCAGCGGGCGCTGGCTGTCACAGTGGTGGCAGCGCAGCTGGCGCTGCTGCTGATGCAGGGTGTAATAACGCTCGCAGCGCTGGCACTCCGCAATCCAGCCGCAGTCATGGCAGAGCAGCGCGGGGGAATAGCCGCGGCGGTTAAGAAACAGCAATACCTGATTGCCCGCCTGCAGATGCTGGCGCATTTTGCCGATCAGCGCGGGCGCCAGGCCGCCGATAAGCTGCTGGCCTTTGAGATCCACCAGCTGCTGCAGCGCCGGCTTCGCGTTTCCGGCGCGTTTTGTCAGGTCGAGCTGGCGATATTTGCCGCTGCGTACGTTGTGCAGCGTCTCCAGCGCGGGCGTCGCTGAGCCCATTACAATCGGGATATTCTCTTCGCGCGCGCGGAACACCGCCAGGTCGCGCGCCTGATAGCGCCAGCCTTCCTGCTGTTTATAGGAGCTGTCGTGCTCCTCATCAATAATGATCACGCCTGGACGCGCCAGTGGGGTAAACAGCGCCGACCGCGTGCCGATGATAATGGCGTTTTCGCCCTGGCGCGCGCGCAGCCAGACGGCGAGGCGCTCGCTGTCGTTCAGGGCGGAATGCAGCACGTCGACGGGAGCGTCGAAGCGCTCGCGGAAGCGGGCGATGGTTTGCGGCGTCAGGCCGATCTCCGGCACCAGCACCAGCGCCTGCTTGCCGCGTGCCAGCACATTCTCCAGCACGCTGAGATAGACTTCGGTTTTACCGGAACCGGTAATGCCGGCCAGCAGCCAGGCGGCATAGTGCTCATCCTCGCTGCGGATTGCGCCGACCGCCATCGCCTGGTCGGTATTGAGGCGCAAACGCTCGCCTTTCACCGCATAGCGCTCGCGCCAGTCCAGCCGCTGCGGCTGGTGTTCGCGCAGATCGCACAATCCTTTAGCGCGCAGCGCCTGGAAAGCCGTTTCGGTCAGATCCTGTTCGGTGACCTGATGACGATAGAGCGGCTGATTGCGCAGCGCCGCCAGTGCCTGCTGCTGTTTCGGCGCGCGCTTCAGGCTTTCCGGCGCGGTCGCCTGGCCCTGTTCAGTGATAACCCATTGCCACAGCGGCGCCTCCTGCGCGGGTTTGCCCTGGCGCAGCAGCACCGGCAGCGCATGGCTCAGCACCTCGCCGACGGGTGAGTGATAGTAGCCCGCCGACCAGTTAAGCAGCCGCCATAGCGAAGGAGGATAGAGTGATTCGCTGTCCAGCACCTCGGCGACGCGTTTAAGCTGCGCTTCCGGCAGGTCGCTCTGTTCGCGAAAGCCCACCACGATGCCGACCATTTTACGGTTGCCGAACGGCACGCTGACGCGTCCGCCTATTACCGGCTGCGCGCCGTGTGGCGGCAGATAGTCAAACAGACGAGGTAGCGGAACGGGCAGGGCAACCTGAACGACGGGCATAGCGATCTTTTTCCGGTTCAACGATTCATAGCGGGATGCCTAGTGTACACGCTGGCGCGACCAGCGGGTATCTTGCAGAAGATTTGCTAAAAGCGGTTATTTTCTGTATAGTATGCCGCCTTTGGTGAGAAGCTCTCGCCAAAGCCTAAACATTAATGTTCAACCGCGTGTGGTGCTGTGCAGGTTTTAGCCTGGCACGGAGAGCGACACGGCCTTTTATGAGGTTCTCCCATGAAACAAGGTATTCACCCGAAATACGAAGCTGTGACCATCACCTGCACCTGCGGTAACGTGATTCACACTCGCTCTACTATGGCTCACGACTTAAACCTGGACGTATGTGGTAAATGCCACCCGTTCTACACCGGCAAGCAGCGTGAAGTTGCAACTGGTGGCCGTGTTGACCGCTTCAACAAGCGTTTCAGCGTGCCAGGCGCGAAAAAATAAGATTAAACGGCATTCGAACCTTTCAGGTTCGACGGCAAGAAAAAACCCAGCTCAGGCTGGGTTTTTTTATATCTGGCGAATCAGTATTCCCAGGTATCGGGATCGATGCCCATCTCGCGCATGATCTTTTTCGCTTCTTCCGGGATCTCATCGCTGCGCTCTTTGCGCAAATCAACGTCATCCGGCAACGGTTGTCCGGTAAAGGCGTGTAAAAAGGCTTCGCACAGCAGTTCGCTGTTTGTGGCGTGACGCAGATTATTTACCTGACGACGGGTACGCTCATCCGTTAAAATTTTCAGCACGCTCAACGGGATAGAAACTGTGATCTTCTTAACCTGCTCACTCTTCTTACCGTGTTCAGCGTAGGGGCTGATATATTCGCCGTTCCATTCAGCCATGGGTTACCTTAATCAATAAAAGTTAAAAGTGGGGAAATCCGTGGATTATGCCCGATTTTACCGTACCTGACCTCTTGAACTGCGGGGTTTCTTCATCCTGGCCGCAAAAACGGACGCAAAACGCAGGCAATGAAGGGTAATTTTAGCGGTTTATAGCTTTCTGCTCAATCTATACGCAAAGACATTTAGATGTCCAGATGTATTGACGTCCAATTGTGGAATGTTATCCTGATGCCTCTCTATTACTCTTTTCAGGAACACAAGCACCATGACGCGTAAACAGGCAACCATCGCAGTCCGCAGCGGTTTGAATGATGACGAGCAATATGGCTGCGTTGTCCCGCCGATTCATCTCTCCAGCACCTATAACTTCCTTGATTTCAACGAGCCGCGCGCCCATGACTATTCGCGTCGCGGCAACCCAACGCGTGATGTGGTGCAGCGCGCGCTGGCGGAGCTGGAGGGCGGAGCGGGCGCGGTGCTGACCAATACCGGCATGTCGGCGATCCATCTGGTAACGACGGTGTTCCTGAAACCGGGCGATCTGCTGGTCGCTCCGCACGACTGTTATGGCGGCAGCTATCGCCTGTTCGACAGCCTGGCGAAACGCGGCGCCTATCGCGTGAAGTTCGTCGATCAGGGCGACCGCGCGGCGCTGGATGCGGCGCTGGCGGAAAAACCGAAGCTGGTGCTGGTGGAAAGCCCGAGCAATCCGCTGCTGCGCGTGGTGGATATCGCCGCTATCTGCGAGGCGGCGCGCGCTGCGGGAGCTGTCAGCGTGGTCGACAATACCTTCCTGAGTCCGGCGCTGCAAAATCCGCTGGCGCTGGGCGCGGACCTGGTGATCCACTCCTGTACCAAATACCTGAATGGCCACTCCGACGTGGTGGCGGGCGCGGTGATTGCCAAAGATCCGGCACTGGTGACAGAACTGGCCTGGTGGGCGAACAATATCGGCGTTACCGGCGCGGCCTTCGACAGTTATCTGCTGTTGCGCGGTCTGCGTACGCTGGCGCCGCGTATGGCGGCGGCACAACGCAACGCGCTGGCAATTGTGAGCTATCTGCAACAGCAGCCGCTGGTGAAAAAGCTGTATCATCCTTCTCTGCCGGAAAACGCCGGACACGAACACGCGGCGCGTCAGCAGCGCGGCTTCGGCGCGATGCTGAGTTTTGAACTGGACGGTGACGAAGCGCTGCTGCGTCGCTTCCTGAAAGCGCTGCAGCTGTTTACGCTGGCGGAATCGCTGGGCGGCGTAGAAAGCCTGATTTCCCACACCGCGACCATGACGCACGCCGGCATGTCGGCGGAAGCGCGCGCGGCGGCAGGCATTTCCGAAACCTTGCTGCGCGTCTCTGTGGGCATTGAGGATCATGAAGATTTAATCGCCGATCTGGATAATGCATTCCGGACGGCATCCGAGGGTTAAAAATGACGATTTCAGCCGGCGCGGCAACGCCGAATATTAAGCAGCTGCACAAGTTTGGCGGCAGCAGCCTGGCCGATGCGCGCTGTTACCAGCGCGTCGCCAGCATCATGGCGGATTACAGCCAGCCGGGCGATTTAATGGTGGTCTCAGCGGCAGGTTCGACGACCAACCAGCTGATCAGCTGGCTGAAGCTCAGCCAGAGCGATCGCCTTGCCGCGCATCAGGTGCAACAGGCTTTACGGCGTTATCACAGCGAGCTGATCGCCGGGCTGTTGCCTGCTGAATATGCTGAACCGCTGATAGCGAGCTTTATCCGCGATCTGGAAAAACTCGCCGCGATGCTGGATGGCGCGATTACCGACGCGGTATACGCCGAAGTGGTCGGACACGGAGAAGTGTGGTCGGCGCGCCTGATGGCGGCGGTGCTGAGCCAGCGCGACATCGACGCCTGCTGGCTGGACGCGCGCGACTTTCTGCGTGCGGAGCGCGCCGCGCAGCCGCAGGTGGATGAAGGCAAATCCTGGCCGCTGCTGCAAACGCTGCTGGCGCAACATCCGCACCAGCGTATCGTGGTAACCGGCTTTATCAGCCGCAACGACGCGGGCGAAACTGTTCTGCTGGGGCGTAACGGTTCCGACTACTCTGCCACGCAAATCGGCGCGCTGGCGGGCGTCAGCCGCGTCACAATCTGGAGCGACGTCGCCGGGGTTTACAGCGCCGATCCGCGCAAAGTCTCCGACGCCTGCCTGCTGCCGCTGCTGCGCCTCGACGAAGCCAGCGAGCTGGCGCGCCTCGCCGCGCCGGTGCTGCATACGCGTACGCTACAGCCGGTCTCCGGCAGCGATATCGATCTTCAGCTGCGCTGCAGCTACCAGCCGGAGCAGGGCTCGACGCGTATCGAACGCGTGCTGGCTTCCGGTACCGGCGCGCGCATCGTCACCAGCCATGACGATGTCTGCCTGATTGAAGTTCAGGTGCCGGATCAACACGATTTCGCAGCGCTGCACAAAGAGGTAGAGCTGCACCTCAAGCGTGCGCAGCTGCGTCCGCTGGCGACCGGAGTACATCCGGATCGTCAGCTACTGCAGCTCTGCTATACCGCCGAAGTGGTTCACAGCGTGTTTCAGCTGCTGCAGGATGCGGGACTGCCTGCGCATCTGCAGCTACGCGAAGGGCTGGCGCTGGTGGCGCTGGTCGGCGCGGGCGTTACGCGCAATCCGCTGCATAGCCACCGCTTCTGGCAGGAGATTCAGGATCAGCCGGTCGAGTTTGTCTGGCAGTCGGAAGACCACATCAGCCTGGTGGCGGTGCTGCGCGTCGGACCGACGCAGTCGCTGGTTCAGGGCCTGCATCAGTCGCTGTTCCGTGCGGAAAAGCGCATCGGCCTGATGCTGTTCGGCAAAGGCAACATCGGCTCGCGCTGGCTGGAGCTGTTTGCGCGCGAGCAGGAAGCGCTCTCGGCGCGCACCGGTTTTGAGTATGTGCTGGCGGGCGTGGCGGACAGCCAGCGCAGCCTGCTGAGCTATGACGGACTCGACGCCAGCCGCGCGCTCGCCTTCTTTGATGACGAAGCGGAGGCGCGTGACGAAGAGTCGCTGTTCCTGTTGATGCGCGCGCATCCGTTCGACGATCTGGTGGTGCTCGACGTCACCGCCAGCACGCCGCTGGCGCAGCAGTATCTCGACTTCGCCAGCCATGGCTTCCACGTTATCAGCGCGAATAAGGTTGCGGGCGCGTCTGACAGCCAGACCTGGCGGCAGATCCGCGACGCCTTTACCAAAACCGGCCGGCACTGGCTCTATAACGCCACGGTCGGTGCAGGGTTGCCTGTTAACTACACGGTGCGCGATCTGCGCGACAGCGGCGACACTATTTTAGCTATCAGCGGCATCTTTTCCGGCACGCTCTCCTGGCTGTTCCTGCAATTCGACGGCACTGTGCCCTTTACCGAGCTGGTGGACCAGGCGTGGCAGCAGGGCTTAACTGAACCCGATCCGCGCGTTGACCTGTCGGGCCAGGACGTGAAGCGCAAGCTGGTGATTCTGGCGCGTGAGGCGGGCTACAACATCGAGCCGGATCAGGTGCGCGTAGAGTCGCTGGTGCCGGCGGGCTGTGAAGAAGGGTCTATCGACGACTTCTTCGAGCATGGCGAAGCGCTTAACGAGCAGATGCTACAGCGTCTGGAAGCCGCGCAGGAGATGGGGCTGGTGCTGCGCTACGTGGCGCGTTTCGACGCCAGTGGCAAAGCGCGCGTCGGCGTTGAAGCGGTGCGCCCGGAGCATCCGCTGGCGGCGCTGTTGCCGTGTGATAACGTCTTCGCGATTGAAAGCCGCTGGTATCGCGATAACCCGCTGGTGATCCGCGGTCCTGGCGCGGGGCGGGACGTTACGGCGGGTGCCATTCAGTCCGATCTACATCGACTCGCTCAGCTGCTGTAACGGCTTCAGAATGCATTGCATCGCCTGAGAGCAGATAAAGCGCAATAAAGCGTCTCGCGTAAAGGAATGCGCGAGACGAGTTTTTTAAATTATTGCGTCAGGATTTCTGCTTTCTGCGATAAAGCGCTGACTGTCAAAGACTCTTCTCTTTTCTGTATGAATTTCCCTCACCTGGTTTGAATATTTGTCACGCCTCGTTAGCACTTTTTTGTTGACGCCTTCATGAGATTCGTTCATTTTGTGCATCTGGACGTCTAAACGTATGGATGTTCGCAGGCAGCAAATTAACCCGACGTTTTTGATGAGGTAAGCAGGATGAGTTTCTTTCATGCCAACCAGCGCGAAGCGCTGAATCAGAGCCTGGCAGAGCTGAACGGGCAGATTAATGTCTCATTCGAGTTTTTTCCGCCCCGTACCAGCGAAATGGAAGAAACCCTGTGGCACTCCATCGATCGTCTGAGCAGCCTGAAGCCGAAATTTGTCTCCGTTACCTACGGCGCGAACTCCGGCGAACGCGACCGCACCCACAGCATTATTAAAGGCATTAAGGATCGCACCGGGCTGGAAGCCGCGCCGCATCTGACCTGTATCGACGCCACGCGCGCAGAGCTGCGCGCCATTGCGGAAGATTACTGGAACAGCGGCATTCGCCATATCGTGGCGCTGCGCGGCGATTTGCCTGCAGGCAGCGGCAAACCGGATATGTATGCCTGCGATCTGGTTTCCCTGCTGAAAGAGGTGGGCGACTTTGATATTTCTGTGGCGGCCTACCCGGAAGTGCATCCTGAAGCGAAAAGCGCGCAGGCCGATCTGATCAACCTGAAACGTAAAATCGATGCGGGTGCTAACCGCGCCATCACGCAGTTCTTTTTTGATGTAGAGAGCTACCTGCGCTTCCGCGACCGCTGCGTCGCCACCGGCATTGACGTAGAGATCGTGCCGGGGATTTTGCCGGTATCGAACTTCAAACAGCTAACGCGCTTCGCCACTATGACCAACGTGCGCGTGCCGGGCTGGATGAACGCGATGTTTGACGGGCTGGATGACGATGCGGAGACGCGCAA
The DNA here is from genome assembly GCF_022346905.1 of Pantoea sp. ACRSB. Lineage (NCBI taxonomy): Bacteria > Pseudomonadati > Pseudomonadota > Gammaproteobacteria > Enterobacterales > Erwiniaceae > Pantoea > Pantoea sp. ACRSB. The sequence goes on from NZ_JAKRNL010000007.1 coordinate 101,092, forward strand.
AATGGTCGGCGCGAATATCGCTATGGACATGGTAAAAATCCTGTCGCGCGAAGGGGTGAAGGACTTCCACTTCTATACGCTGAACCGCGCGGAGATGAGCTACGCCATTTGCCATACGCTGGGCGTACGACCGGTTATCGCTGCGTAATTTCTGCTATCTGGCGGGGCAGGCGCGCTGCCCCGTTAACCTTTAAAATACCACCGCCTGACCATCCTTTCTGCTCTCTGTCGCTGCGATATAGAACCCCTGCGGGTCGCGCACAATCGCCTGCGCGCCGCCGAAATTATACCCTTGCAGCGGATCCTCCAGCGTCACCTGATGGCCCAGCCGCCGCAGCGCCGCCAGCGTATTGCGCTCAAGCGAGGCCTCAAACACGACGTGACGACCCTGCACCACGCGCCAGCGCGGCGCGTCGATTGCCGCCTGCGGATTCTGTTTGTGCAGCATGATGCGCAGCGCCACCTGGAGGTGGCCCTGCGCCTGCATCGGACCGCCCATAACGCCAAATGACATCAGCGGCGCACCCTGAGCGTCGAGCGCGAAAGCCGGGATAATAGTATGAAAAGGGCGCTTGCCGCCCGCCACCACGTTGGGATGCGCAGGATCAAGCGAAAAGCCCGCTCCGCGATTCTGCAAACTGATGCCGGTTTCAGGCACGACCACGCCAGATCCAAAGCCCATAAAGTTTGACTGAATAAAAGAGACCATCATGCCGCTGGCATCGGCTGTGCTGAGGTAGACGGTGCCGCTCTGCTGCGGCGCGCCGAAGGTGAAGTCGCCTGCGCGTTCAGGATCGATCAGCGCCGCGCGCTGGCGCAAATAGCTGTCGCTAAGCAGCCGCTGCGCCGGAAACTCCAGATGATCTTCGTCGCTGACGTAACGCTCCAGATCCACCAGCGCCAGCTTCATCGCCTCAATAGAAAGATGCAGCCAGGGAACGGAATCGGGCGGGTAGCGGTCGATATCAAGCTGCTCCAGAATGCCCAGCGCAATCAGCGTGGCGATCCCCTGGCCGTTAGGCGGCAGCTCCTGCACCGAGCCGCCGGCAAACGGCTGCGACAGCACATCTACCCAGGTGGCGCGATGCCTGTTGAGATCCTCCAGCGTCAGCGCGGCGTTGTGCTGACGGGCGAAGGCAGCGATTTTTTCCGCCAGCTCGCCGCGATAAAAGCTCTCTCCATTACTTTCAGCGATCTTTTGCAGCGTGTCGGCCAGCGCCGGGTTGCGGAACAGTTCACCGACGCCCGGCGGTCGGCCGTCTGGCGCAAAGCAGGCGCTGAAGCCGGGCTGGTGCTGAAGCTTGTCGAAGCCGCGCTGCCATAGCTCGGCAATGAGCGGCGAGACGGGAAAGCCGTTCCGCGCGTAGTCGATAGCGGGCTGCGCCAGCGTGGTCAGCGGCAGCGTGCCGAAGCGCTCCGCCAGCGCGACCCATGCCGACACTGCGCCCGGCACAGTCACTGCTTCCCAGCCTGTCTCTGGCATGCGGTCGCGGCCGGCAAAACGGTCAGGGCACCAGGCGGCTGGCGCGCGTCCTGAGGCGTTCAGACCATGCAGCTGGCTGCCGTCCCAGACGATAGCGAAGGCGTCGCTTCCTGCGCCGTTGCCGGTCGGCTCCAGCACCGTCAGCGCCATCGCGGTGGCGATCGCCGCGTCTACTGCGTTTCCGCCTTGCAGCAACATGCGCAAGCCAGCCTGCGACGCCAGCGGCTGAGAAGTGGCGACGGCATTGCGGCCCATAACAGGAACGCGATGCGACGCGTAGCTGGCGTGAAAATCGAATTCAGAACGCATGTCTCATTCCTTATCAGAGTGCAGCTGCGCCATAACGATGCGCTGATGTGGTGCAACTTATTTTCTGTCGCAAGCGGGGGTGAGGTGAAACAAGAAAAAATCATGGGCTTTGCATGTTGGCGCGAATTTTGCCTGCTTTTTAGGCAAACCAGGTTACAGTAGCAGTGTAAACGTTGTGCACTTTTTGCAATTTTTGCGCTTTTTTTAAGCGAGGCGCGACGGGTTTGCCTTTTGTGATCAAAGGCTTGTTTTGCTTATAGCAAAAACAACAGTTTTGGCTAAAAAAATAATCAATATTCACGCAGCAAAACGTCAGGTCTCTATCCATACTTAGAATCCCGGCGAAATGATGCATTGTGCTGACACGTTTTCAGGCGGTGCGAATCAGGCTGTGTCCCGTAAGGGTTTCACTAACGATAACCATAAACCCTTGCGGGATACAGCCTGCAAAGATCGGTGTGTAAACCATTTGGTTTTTACCTCTACTTTCACGTGATTCATAGTGAGTTTTAAGGAGTTCTCTATGGAAGTAAAAGATCCCGTTTTTGAATTGCTCAGCAGCCTTGAGCAGATTGTACTGACACGTGATGCAACACCTGCCACAACTGAAATTCAGCTTCAGCCCGCCATGCCAGAGCCGCAACGCCTGCGTGAATTAACCGGTATGAAAGTAGATGAATTTGCCAAAGTGATGGGCGTCAGCGTCTCTTCAGTCAAAAGCTGGGAAGCGCGCCGTACACGCCCCTCCGCGACGGCGCAGAAACTGATGAAATTGTTGCATGCCAATCCCTATCTTGGACGGCAGTTGCTGGACTAAAAAAAAGAAAAAAGAGAACCCGCCAGCGGCGGGTTTTTTTTTAACTCAGACTGCGGTATTTCGCCGCCTGCTTAACGAACCAGCTCTCCGGCACGCTATAGGGCGGCTGACCAAGCTGTGCAATTCCCTGTTCGATAATAGCGCTGGCCTGGCGCCATAGCTGCGCGTCGCCCTGCTTCAACAGTTCGATCTGAACGCGTTTTTCCACCAGATAAACGCGCGCGAAATGGGGATCGAAACGTACGATGGCGCGCGTATTATCGATAATATCGGCCAGCTTGACGGTTTGCGCCTCGGGCGAGGCGTCGGCGGTATGACGAAAATGCGCCAGCTTGCGCGCGGCGCGGTTTTTCGCCTGCGGCTGAGCGCTGTCGGTAAGCATTTCCACCAGCTGCGCGACGCGCGAACCAAAGTGTGATTCAATATCGGCAAGCGTAGTCTCTGTATCCTCTACCGTATCGTGTAGCCAGGCTGTCGCCAGCAGTTCATCGTCTGCGCTGACGCTGCGCACCAGTTCCACAACGGCGGCGGGGTGTACGATATAGGGTTCGTCGGTATATTTACGTCGTTGACCGGCTGCCGCGTGTGCGCGTGTCGCATAGCGTCGCGCCTGCTCTTCCAGAGATTCCAGCATGCAAAAGCCCTCCTGGTAAAAAGTTGCTTGCAATTATCTAGCGCGCTATCTATATTTATTGCCATGAACAGTAACCAAAATGACAAAAAAGTGAAGGCGTCGCCACTGTTGGTCAATCAACAGCTCTGCTTCGCGCTCTATTCCGCCAACCTGGCGATGAATAAAGTCTATCGACAACTGCTGTCGCAGCTCGACATTACCTATCCGCAATATCTGGTGATGCTGGTGCTCTGGGCGCAGGACGATCTCACCGTGTCTGAAATCGGCGAGCAGCTGTTTCTTGACTCCGCCACGCTGACGCCTTTGCTGAAGCGTCTGGAAAGCGCAGGGTTGATTAACCGTCAGCGTTCGCGTCAGGATGAACGCCAGGTGGTGGTCACGCTGACAGAGCAGGGCCGCGCGCTGCAAAGCCAGGCGAGTGCGATACCAGAAGCGGTCCAGTGCGCGACCGCCTGTGATAGCGACACGCTGATGGCGCTGAAAGACGGACTCGATTTGCTGCGCGACAATCTTAACCAGTCGCGCTAAAGATTTACCGGGCGTTCGCGCCCGTCGAAACACCTGCTACACTTTTATTAATCGCGTACGATTAAATCGTTTAATACAGAGAGGAAGTTATGTCTTTAGAGAAAGCTGTTTATACCGCAAAAGCCAAAGCAACCGGCGGCCGTGATGGTCGTGCAACCTCTTCTGACGGCGTGCTGGACGTGAAGCTGGGCGTGCCGAAAGAGATGGGCGGCGCGGGCGGTGAAGTCACTAACCCGGAACAGCTGTTCGCTGCCGGTTACTCCGCCTGTTTCCTCGGCGCAATGAAGTTCGTGGCGGGCCGCGATAAAATCGCCATGCCGAAAGATGCCTGGATCGAAGGCGAAGTCGGTATCGGCCCAATCCCGAATGGTTTCGGCATCGAAGCCAAACTGAATATCCACCTGCCGGAGATGGACGAAGCGGAAGCGCAGAAGTTGGTTGACGCCGCGCATATCGTTTGTCCTTACTCTAACGCCACGCGCAATAACATCGACGTGACGCTGAATATTATTCGCTAAGTGATATGGGCTCCTCAGGGGGCCCGTTTTTCGCTTCTCATCGCATTTTCCCCCTTGTCTCATCCTCTTTTCTGGTCTGACTGGTTAATTTATGTTCTACTGTGCGGCCTCGTGAAAGAGCCGTCCGATCCCGTTCAGATTCTTCCTGTTCTCCAGGAAATCGTCATGTCTCTGCGCTAAGCAAGCGAACTCTTCCGCGTTCCGGTAGTCACAATACCGTTCAACATCATGCTCCACTCCAGGGAAAACCCTTTAAGATGAATTACATAAAAACCATAACCCAGCAAAAGCTCTCGCTGCTGCTGGCGTTATACATCGGCATTCTGCTTAATCTGCCGATCTTTTATCGTCGCTTTGACGGCTTTCTGACCAAATCTACCGTAACAAACTGGCTGACGGCTGTGACTGAAGTGATGGCTATCGTCGTGCTCACTTTTTTCCTGATGCGTCTGCTGTCGCTGGGCGGAAAACGCTTCTATCGGGTGCTTGCTACGCTGCTGGTGCTGATTTCCGTCGCCGCCGCCTATTACATGGCCTTTTTTAACGTAATGATTGGCTACGGCATCGTAGCGTCGGTCATGACGACCGATGTTGATCTGTCGAAAGAGGTGGTCGGCCTGCACTTTGTGTTATGGATGGTCGCCGTTAGCGCGCTGCCGCTGCTGATGATCTGGCGCAACAATCTCAGCCAGACGTTGATTGAGCAGCTGCGTACGCCGGGACAGCGCCTGAAGCCGACGCTGGTGATGCTGCTGTGTGTCGCGCTGGTATGGCTGCCGATCCGTTATTTCGACAAGCTGCAAAAAGCTAACGAAGAGATTACCAATATCGATCTGCCAAGTTATGGCGGCGTGGTTGCCCACTCTTATCTGCCGTCGAACTGGCTGGCCGCGGTAGGGCTGTTCGCCTGGACGCATATCGATGAGACGCTGGACAGCCAGGAACTGCTCGACCCGGCGAAGAAATTTACTTATGTTGCGCCGCCGGGCATCGACGACACCTATGTGGTGTTCGTTATTGGCGAGACTACGCGCTGGGATCATATGGGCATGCTGGGCTACGATCGCGACACTACGCCGAAGCTTTCCAAAGAGAAGAACCTGGTGGCGTTTCGCGGCGAGTCTTGCGATACCTCTACTAAGCTGTCGCTGCGCTGTATGTTTGTGCGCGAGGGCGGCACCGAGGACAGTCCGGGACGCACGCTTAAAGAAAAGAATATCTTTGCCGTGATGAAGGAGCTGGGCTTTTCGTCCGAGCTGTTCGCCATGCAGAGCGAGGTGTGGTTTTACGATAATGCGGAAGTGAATAACTTCTCCTTCCGCGAGCAGATTGGCTCAGAACCGCGCAATGCCGGCAAGTCGGTTGACGATATGCTGCTAGTGCCGGAGCTTAAGGCGTCGCTGGAGCGTTATCCGCATGGGAAGCATCTGGTAGTGCTGCATACCAAAGGCTCGCACTATCTCTATTCGCAGCGCTATCCGCGCAGTTTCGCCCGCTATCAGCCGGAGTGTATGGGCGTCGATGAGACCTGCAGCAAGGCGCAGCTGATTAACGCTTACGATAACTCGATCCTTTACGTAGACAGCATGCTGGACAGCGTGCTTGATCAGCTGCGCGACAAGAAAGCGATTGTGTTTTATGCCGCAGACCACGGCGAGTCGATCAGTGAAAATATGCATCTTCACGGTACGCCGCGCGAGATGGCGCCGCCGGAGCAGTTCCGCGTGCCGATGATGGTGTGGGCTTCGGACAAGTATCTGGCTGACGCCAATAACCGCGCTAATTTCGAACGTCTGCAGGCGCAGCAGCGCATCGGCAAGACGCATCGTCATGTTGAGCTGTTCGATACTATTCTGGGCTGCCTGGGCTATACCTCTCCGAATGGCGGTATTAAAGCGGCGAACAACTGGTGCCAGGCACCAGCTTCTTCAGGCGCCAGCGCGCTGTGAAGTGCCGGAACTGGCTGAGCGGTGAGGGATTTTACTGACAGGTTGCTTTTCAGGCGATCGCGGCTAAATGGTGAAAAAGCGGTTGACGCTTAGAAACCGGCGCAGTAACATGCGCCCCCATCGGTGAGTGGCGCAGCCTGGTAGCGCACTTCGTTCGGGACGAAGGGGTCGGAGGTTCGAATCCTCTCTCACCGACCAGATTTAAGAAACCTGCTTGAAAAAGCAGGTTTTTTTTTCGCCTGTAGAAAAGAGGATGAGAACCTCCGAAGGAGGTTTGCGCCGAGCGTAGCGAGACAACGTTGCGCAGCAACGGCCCGAAGGGCGCTTATCGCAGATAAGCGTCATCCTCTCTCACCGACCAGATTTAAGAAACCTGCTTGAAAAAGCAGGTTTTTTTTCGCCTGTAGAAAAGAGGATGAGAACCTCCGAAGGAGGTTTGCGCCGAGCGTAGCAAGACAACGTTGCGCAGCAACGGCCCGAAGGGCGCTTATCGCAGATAAGCGTTATCCTCTCTCACCGACCAGATTTAAGAAACCTGCTTGAAAAAGCAGGTTTTTTTCGCCTGTAGAAAAGAGGATGAGAACCTCCGAAGGAGGTTTGCGCCGAGCGTAGCGAGACAACGTTGCGCAGCAACGGCCCGAAGGGCGCTTATCGCAGATAAGCGTTATCCTCTCTCACCGACCAGATTTAAGAAACCTGCTTGAAAAAGCAGCTTTTTTTTCGCCTGTAGAAAAGCGCCGCCGTGAATTGCCTGGCAACGCTGTGCGTTGTTTAACACGTCCCTGGCGCTTTATCCCTGATGCGAGACGCTTTGCTTTTTTATCCCGGGCATTCTCTTAATACGCCGCTCGGCTTATCAAAAATAAGCACAATAAGGCCGTTATTCGCATAAGTTTTTATGAGGCATTAGCAGGCGACACAGAGGAATATTGGCGCCTGTTTGCTGAGGTAATATTGCCCTTGTCAGATTCAACTGTCTCTTGCCAGTTTTACTGGAAACCTGTTGAAATAAACCTTTGCCGTCGTTCAGGCCTGATCCATCCAGTTATTCCCGCTTTTAATATGTTATCGCCCGCTGCAACAGGCCCAGATGCTTATTTCGCATCACGTTTTTCTTATGACGTTTTTTATTGTCATGCCGATTTCTTATAGCCATGTACTAGCATTTTCCACTACCTGGACGCGATAACGCACGCTAAATCGTTCAGTTATTCAACATTTATCGGGTAATTGCTTATGTTTTTTAGCGGTGAGAATCACTGTCAATTATCGTCCGAATTAGTGGGATATATGGCCTTGTGGGTAAAAGCGCTGTGCAATATCCGGCAATTAACGACGAAGGCTTTTTTTTACCGTTGCTTGCTATTCCTCACACTCTGTGTAAATAACTCGCGGCTGTATTGACGTTCATTGCAACTGTTGACAAATTGATGCGTCAATAAAGTTGCAGAAGCGGCGTGATCCGGCAGTTTCTACGGCGTCGGAAAACACAACAAGAACCGCTCCGCACTTTCGACCACTTCAGTGGTCTGCCTGAACCGCATAAAAAAAACAGAGGTCGGGCAATACACACAACAACACATCACAATGGAGTAAAAGCATGATCAACTCCCTGGCCAAATCCAGGATGCTGAAGGTCGGTCTGAGCCTGATTGCTATGACCGTCGCCGCAGGTGTTCAGGCAAAAACCCTCGTTTACTGCTCAGAAGGCTCGCCGGAAGGTTTTAACCCGCAGCTGTTCACTTCAGGCACAACCTATGACGCCAGCTCTGTGCCGATCTATAACCGTCTGGTTGAGTTCAAAATCGGCACCACCGAGCTGCAGCCTGGTCTGGCAGAGAAGTGGGATATCAGCGATGACGGCAAAACCTACACGTTCCACCTGCGCAAAGGCGTAAAGTGGCAGACCACCAAAGAGTTTAAGCCATCACGTGAGTTTAACGCCGACGACGTAATCTTCTCTTTCGAGCGTCAGCTGGATAAAAACAACGCCTACCATAGCGTTTCCGGCGGCAGCTACGAATATTTCGAAGGCATGGACATGCCGAAGCTGATCGGCAAAGTCGAGAAAGTTGACGACTACACTGTGCGCTTTACGCTGACGCGTCCAGAAGCGCCGTTCCTGGCTGACCTCGGCATGGACTTCGCATCAATTCTGTCGAAAGAGTATGCGGACAAGATGCAGAAAGCGGGTACGCCGGAGAAGCTGGACCTGAACCCGGTCGGCACCGGCCCGTTCGTGCTGCAGCAGTACCAGAAAGACTCACGCATTCTGTATAAGGCCAACCCGGATTTCTGGGGCACGAAGCCGAAAATCGATCGTCTGGTCTTCTCTATTACCCCGGACGCTTCCGTACGCTACGCCAAGCTGCAGAAGGGCGAGTGCCAGGTGATGCCGTATCCAAACCCGGCCGACATCGCCAGCATGAAGAAAGACACCAACATCAACCTGATGGAACAGCCGGGACTGAACGTTGGCTATCTCTCGTTTAACACCGAGAAGAAGCCGATGGATAACGTCAAGGTGCGTCAGGCGCTGACCATGGCGGTAAACAAACAGGCCATCATTGATGCCGTTTATCAGGGCGCAGGCCAGGCCGCGAAAAACCTGATCCCGCCAACCATGTGGGGCTATAACGACGCGATTCAGGATTACGCTTACGATCCGGCAAAAGCCAAAGCGCTGCTGAAAGAAGCGGGCCTGCCGGATGGCTTCTCTATCGACCTGTGGGCGATGCCGGTTCAGCGTCCTTACAACCCGAACGCGCGCCGTATGGCCGAAATGGTTCAGGCTGACTGGGCGAAGATCGGCGTGAAAGCCAAAATCGTGACCTACGAGTGGGGTGAATACCTGAAGCGCGCGAAAGCGGGCGAACACCAGTCGGTGATGATGGGCTGGACCGGCGACAACGGGGATCCAGACAACTTCTTCGCCACGCTGTTTAGCTGCGCGGCGGCAAAAGATGGCTCCAACTATTCGCGCTGGTGCTATAAGCCGTTTGAAGATCTGATCCAGCCGGCTCGCGCCGAATCGGACCACAATAAACGTATCGAGCTTTATAAGCAGGCGCAGGTTGTAATGCATGACCAGGCGCCGGCGCTGATTATCGCGCACTCTACGGTGTATGAACCGGTGAGCAAAAAAGTCTCTGGCTACGTGGTCGATCCGTTAGGCAAACACCACTTCGAAAACGTCGATATCCAGGAATAACGCCTGCGGTCTGGGCCGACCTGTTCGGCCCCTGAGCGGGCGCTTGCCCGCTCAGTCGATGTGCATTTTCGGCTAACTTCTTCGAATTAAACCCAACATCTTCGCGCTGCAGGAAAGCGGCGAGCCGACCAGTCTCCGACATTTACTCCGGTAAGCGTTGGAAAAGGGTTATCGCGCCTGCACAGCGAGAGATGACGGTTAAACGCACTTTGCGTCGCGTCCGAGGATTTCCCCGGGCGCGAGTTGTGAGCAATAGATCCTGGCGCTTATCGCGGCGGGAAAAGACTGAGAATCCGGCTTATGCTGCAGTTCATACTCCGACGTCTGGGACTTGTCATCCCGACATTTATCGGCATTACCCTGTTGACCTTCGCGTTCGTGCATATGATCCCCGGCGATCCGGTGCTGATCATGGCGGGCGAACGCGGGATCTCCCCGGAACGCCACGCGCAGCTGATGGCGGCCTTTGGCCTCGACCAGCCGCTGTGGAAACAGTACGTTCACTACATTTACGGCGTGCTGCATGGCGATCTGGGCATTTCGCTCAAGAGCCGCATCCCGGTATGGGATGAGTTCGTGCCGCGCTTTAAAGCCACGCTGGAACTGGGCATCTGCGCCATGATCTTCGCCGTCGCCGTGGGTATCCCGGTGGGCGTTCTCGCGGCGGTCAAGCGCGGCTCCATCTTTGACCATACCGCGGTCGGCATCTCCCTGACCGGCTACTCCATGCCGATTTTCTGGTGGGGCATCATGCTGATTATGCTGGTATCGGTGCAGCTTAACCTGACGCCGGTATCCGGACGCGTCAGCGATACCGTCTTCCTTGATGACAGCAATCCGCTCACCGGCTTTATGCTGATTGACACCTTCTTCTGGGGCGAGGCGGGCGACTTCAAGGATGCGGTAATGCATATGATCCTGCCCGCTATCGTGCTCGGCACCATCCCGCTGGCGGTGATTGTGCGTATGACGCGTTCGGCGATGCTGGAAGTGCTGGGCGAAGATTATATCCGCACCGCGCGCGCGAAAGGCCTGACGCGGATGCGCGTTATTGTCGTTCACGCGCTGCGCAATGCCATGCTGCCGGTGGTCACGGTGATCGGACTGCAGGTCGGCACGCTGCTGGCGGGCGCCATCCTGACGGAAACCATCTTCTCGTGGCCGGGCCTCGGCCGCTGGCTGATCGAAGCGCTGCAACGCCGCGACTATCCGGTAGTGCAGGGCGGCGTGCTGCTGACTGCGGTGCTGATTATCCTGGTCAACCTGCTGGTTGATCTGCTGTACGGCGTGGTCAACCCGCGCATACGACATAAAAAATAAGGGGGCGTCATGTCTGTTGTTGATCCCGCAAGCGTAGCCGCTGCACCTAAGCCGATGACCCCCATCCAGGAGTTCTGGCACTATTTTAAACGCAATAAAGGCGCGGTCATCGGCCTGGTCTATGTGGTGCTGATGCTGCTGATCGCCATTTTCGCCGGCGCGCTGGCACCGCATGCGCCCGCAGAGCAGTTCCGCGATGCGCTGCTGCATCCGCCGGTCTGGCAGGAAGGCGGCAGCTGGAGCTATATCCTCGGCACCGACGATGTGGGCCGCGATGTGCTGTCGCGTCTGATGTACGGCGCGCGCCTGTCGCTGCTGGTGGGCTGTATGGTGGTGGTGCTGTCACTGATCCTCGGCGTCGTGTTTGGCCTGCTGGCGGGCTACCTCGGCGGCGTGGTAGACGCCACCATTATGCGCGTGGTGGATATTATGCTGGCGCTGCCGAGCCTGCTGCTGGCGCTGGTGCTGGTGGCGATATTCGGCCCGTCAATCGTCAACGCCTCTATTGCGCTGACCTTTGTCGCGCTGCCGCACTATATCCGTCTTACCCGCGCCGCGGTGCTGGTGGAGGTGAACCGCGACTACGTCACTGCGTCCAGCGTGGCGGGCGCGGGCATGCTGCGTCAGATGTTCGTCAATATTCTGCCTAACTGTCTGGCGCCGCTGATCGTGCAGGCGTCGCTGGGCTTCTCCAACGCCATTCTTGATATGGCGGCGTTGGGCTTTCTCGGTATGGGTGCGCAGCCGCCGACGCCGGAGTGGGGCACCATGCTCTCCGACGTATTGCAGTATGCGCAAAGCGCCTGGTGGGTAGTGACCTTCCCTGGACTGGTTATTCTGCTCACCGTACTGGCCTTTAACCTGATGGGCGATGGCTTACGCGACGCCCTCGACCCGAAACTCAAGCAGTAAGAGGCACCGAGATGGCGTTATTAAATGTAGATAAATTATCGGTGCATTTCGGCGACGATAAGGCACCGTTCCGCGCGGTAGACCGCATCAGCTATCAGGTAGAGCAGGGGCAGGTCGTGGGGATCGTCGGCGAGTCCGGCTCCGGCAAATCGGTCAGCTCGCTGGCGATTATGGGCCTGATCGATTTTCCCGGCAAAGTGATGGCGGAGAAGCTGGAGTTTAACCAGCGTGACCTGAAACGCATCTCCGAGAAAGAGCGCCGCCAGCTGGTAGGCGCAGAAGTGGCGATGATTTTCCAGGACCCGATGACCAGCCTTAACCCTTGCTACACCGTCGGCTACCAGATTATGGAAGCGATTAAGGTGCATCAGGGTGGCAACCGGCGTACCCGTCGTCAGCGCGCAATCGATCTGCTGACGCAGGTCGGCATCCCCGATCCGGCGTCGCGTCTGGATGTCTATCCGCACCAGCTGTCGGGCGGCATGAGCCAGCGCGTGATGATTGCTATGGCGATCGCCTGTCGGCCTAAGCTGCTGATTGCCGATGAGCCGACCACGGCGCTGGACGTGACCATCCAGGCGCAGATTATCGAGCTGCTGCTTGAGCTGCAGCAGCAGGAGAACATGGCGCTGATCCTGATTACGCACGATCTGGCGCTGGTGGCGGAAGCCGCGCATCACATTATCGTGATGTATGCCGGGCAGGTGGTGGAGAGCGGCAGGGCGAACGATATTTTCAAGGCGCCGCGCCATCCCTATACCCAGGCGCTGCTGCGTGCGCTGCCGGAATTTGCCGCCGACAAAGCGCGTCTGGCGTCGCTGCCGGGCGTCGTGCCGGGTAAATATGACCGTCCGGTCGGCTGCCTGCTGAATCCGCGCTGTCCGTACGCCACCGATCGCTGCCGTAAAGAAGAACCTGCCTTACGCGACATTCCGGGGCGTCAGTCCAAATGTCACTATCCGCTGGATGATGCCGGGAGACCAACCTATGAGTCTTGATAATACCAGGCAGGATTACCTGCTGCAGGCGATTGACCTGAAAAAACACTACCCGGTGAAGAAAGGCCTGTTTGGCCAGCAGCGCCTGGTGAAAGCGCTGGACGGTGTCTCCTTTAATCTGGAGCGCGGTAAAACGCTGGCGGTTGTTGGCGAGTCCGGCTGCGGTAAATCGACGCTTGGCCGCCTGCTGACCATGATCGAAACGCCGACCGAAGGCCAGCTCTACTGGCATGGTCAGGATCTGCTGAAGCACGATCCGCAGGCGCAGAAGCTGCGCCGCCAGAAAATCCAGATTGTGTTCCAGAACCCCTACGGTTCACTCAATCCGCGCAAAAAAGTCAGCCAGATCCTTGAGGAGCCGCTGCTGATTAACACCGCGCTGAGCAAGGCGGAGCGTAAAGAGAAGACGCTGGAGATGATGGCGAAGGTCGGCCTGAAAACCGAGCATTACGATCGCTATCCGCATATGTTCTCCGGCGGCCAGCGTCAGCGTATCGCTATCGCCCGCGGGCTGATGCTCGAACCCGACGTGCTGATCGCCGATGAACCGGTCTCGGCGCTTGACGTCTCTGTGCGCGCGCAGGTGCTTAACCTGATGATGGATCTGCAGCAGGAGATGGGCTTGTCCTACGTCTTTATCTCGCACGACCTCTCGGTGGTGGAGCATATCGCGGACGAGGTTATGGTGATGTATCTGGGCCGCTGCGTTGAGAAAGGCAGCAAAGAGGCGATCTTCAACAATCCGCGCCATCCTTATACTCAGGCGCTGCTGTCGGCCACGCCGCGTCTTAACCCGGACGATCGGCGCGAGCGCATCAAGCTGACCGGCGAACTGCCCAGCCCGCTCAGCCCGCCGCCGGGCTGCGCTTTTAACGCGCGTTGCCGCCGCCGTTTCGGCACCTGCGTGCAGCTACAGCCGAAGCTGAAGCGCTACGGCGATCAGCAAATTGCCTGCTTCGCCGTCGACCAGGATGAAAACCAGCCGGTCGGCGCGGCGGAAGGGATCGTTTAAAACAGAGGCTCCGTAAGGAGCCTTTTTACTGCCAAATCCTTCACTCCACCTGATGCATCGTCAGCCGCCGCGAAAAAAACCAGCGTAAAAGTTTATCGTCGCTGACGTGAGCAGCTGCTCGCTTCCTTTCCAGAAAGCATAAAAGCCTGTCAGTTTTTCATTAAGAAAAAACGTAATAAAGATTCAACGGTTTACTGGCTGCAACATAAAGGGGTGGGAATAAAAATAATGGCTGAAACTCAATCAATGCCTTAACTATTTTACTTAAGAACAATTAATTAATTTATTCACAAAACCGGCCGGAAAGAGTTATGCGGGTTTCAAACGGGGCATAAAGATACAAATATTTTATTGGATATGCGGTTTTTATAATCAGATTTTTCTCACTCAGCCTAAATGAATGTGATATATTCCCGGCAAATTTTTCCCCTTAATGCAGGCCATGGCTCGATGAAAAACTATGACGATTTGCAGCGTTTTAAAGAAAAAACGCAAACGCTCGATATCGCCTTCAAAGATATGTCAGGTCAGCTACAGGAACCCGCCGAAAATAGCCAGTGGGCGCTTATCCGTCAGCTCGCTCATGAAGATGCTTCTACGCCGTTCAGCGGCAGCCAGCGCATCGATCTGCCGCAGCCGCAGCCTTTGCGCGGCGATGAATTCCATCCGTCAGCCGCATCCCCGCTGTCGCGCCAGCCGGCCGCAGCGCGCAGCGCTATCCTCGACAGCCTTGCGCAAGGCGCGCCAGCCGCTGCCGCAGCGGATCTGTCGCTGTTCCCGCCGCCGGTCAGCGCGCCGCAGCCAGAAGCTCAGCCTGCGGCCGCAGCGGCGCAACCCGCTCAGGCATATATCGCGCCACATACTGCCCCTGCGCCGCACGCAGACACGGCGCGTCGCTTTGGCGGCCTGTTCCGCGCGCGCCGTAGCCGTAGCGAGCCGGTCAGCCTGTCGAAAGGGACCCTGCTCAAACCGTTACTGGAGAAGATTGCGTTATGCCGTTAGTTTGTGTGTGCTCGCCGAAAGGGGGAGTCGGAAAAACCACGCTGGCGGCTAATCTGGCCTGGGGACTGGCAAGGGCGGGCAGCAAGGTACTGGCGATCGACTTTGACGTGCAGAACGCCCTGCGGCTGCATTTCGGCGTACCGCTCAACGATGGTCGCGGCTTTGTCGCGCGTTCGGAAGAGCAGGCGGACTGGAGCCAGTCGATTCTCACCACCGGCGGCAATATTTTCGTTCTGCCCTACGGTGAGGTAACCGAGCCGCAGCGCGAGCGCTTTGAAGAAAATCTGGCGAAAGACCCCCACTTCCTGCGACGCGGGCTGGATACGGTACTGAATTATCCCGGTCTGGTAATTGTCGCTGACTTTCCGCCCGGCCCCGGCCCGGCGCTAAAAGCGATGAGCGCGCTGGCGGACATGCACCTGGTGGTCATGCTGGCCGATACCGCCTCGGTCTCATTGTTACCGCAAATTGAAAATAACCGCATGATTGGCCAGCCGCTGAATAATCGGCTTGGGCACTATTTCGTGCTAAATCAGAGCGACAACCGCCGCAATATCAGCCGCGACGTTACCGCTTTTATGCAGCAACGTCTGGGAGAGAACTTACTGGGCGTCGTGCATCGTGATGAAAGCGTGGCTGAAGCCAACGCCTCACAGCAATCCGTTTATGATTTCAGTCCGGCGTCCGCCGCCGCATTCGATATTGAACTCATTGGAAAACGCGTGGCGAACATCCTGAATATTTCCGTCGGCAATGGCGAAGTTCAGGCACCGATCCGCAGCAATCATTATTAATTGCCTGGCGTTGCCAGGCTATAAAACAGAGCTTTTCCCAGGGTGAATCATGAATAAGATCGGGTTTTACCTGTTGCTGCTGGTGCTTGCGCCAGTCGCAGCGGTGATCGTCATTACGCCGATGGACAGCCAGAAACAATATATATTTGGCTTAATCAGTATTTTGATGATGTTTTTACTGGGCTTCAGCAAAAGCCGCAAAATAACGGTAGTTATGGTTATTCTCTCTGCGCTGATGTCCACCCGATATATCTGGTGGCGCACCACTGAGACGCTCCATTTTAATTCCGAAACAGAAGCGATTCTCGGCATCGGCTTATATCTTGCCGAAATTTATGTCTGGCTGATTTTAATTCTCGGCTTTCTGCAAACCACCTGGCCATTAAAGCGCACCATCGAACCGCTGCCGGATGACGTCACTCTGTGGCCGACCGTGGACGTTTATGTGCCGACCTATAACGAAAGCCTCGACGTCGTGCGCGATACGGTGCTGGCGGCGCAGTGCATTGACTACCCGCGCGACAAGCTGAAGGTCTACCTGCTGGATGACGGCAAGCGGCCGGAGTTTGCGGTTTTCGCCGCCGATGTCGGCGTCGGCTACATTACGCGCGAGGACAACAGCCACGCTAAAGCAGGCAATCTGAACCATGCCATGAAGATCACTAAAGGCGAGCTGATCTGCATATTTGACTGTGACCACGTTGCCACGCGAACGTTTCTGCAGGCCACCGTCGGCCCTTTCCTGACCGATCCGACACTGGCGCTGCTGCAGACGCCGCACTACTTCTATTCGCCCGACCCCTTCGAGCGTAATCTGCGCGCGGCACGCACGATTCCCAACGAAGGCGCGCTCTTCTACGGGCCGGTGCAGCAGGGCAACGATAACTGGAACGCCACCTTTTTCTGCGGCTCCTGCGCGGTGATCCGCCGCGCAGCGTTGGAGGAGATCGGCGGCTTTGCGGTGGAAACGGTAACGGAAGATGCGCATACCGCGCTGAAAATGCAGCGTCGCGGCTGGGGATCGGCATTTCTGGCGATTCCGCTGGCAGCCGGTCTGGCGACCGAGCGTCTGGGTCTGCACGTCGTGCAGCGCACGCGCTGGGCGCGCGGCATGACGCAGATTTTCCGCGTCGATAACCCGCTGCTGGGGCGCGGCCTGAAATGGCAACAGCGTCTCTGCTATCTCAACGCGATGCTGCATTTCCAGTTCGGCCTGCCACGCGTGGTGTTTCTTACCGCGCCGCTCGCCTACCTGCTGTTCAACCTGAATATCATTCACTCGTCGGCGTCGCTGATCTTCGCCTATGTGTTACCGCACCTGGTAATGTCGCTCTACGTCAACTCGCGCATGAATGGACGTTTTCGCTACACCTTCTGGGGCGAAATCTACGAAACCGTAATGTGCTTCCATCTGGTGATCCCGACGCTGCTGACCCTGCTGTCGCCCAGACACGGCAAGTTTAACGTAACCGATAAAGGCGGCCTGCTCGATCAGGGCTTCTTCGACTTTCACATTGTGCGCCCGCACGTCATCGTGGCGGCGCTGCTGGCTATCGGCATTGCCGCCGGCGTGGTGCGCGCGGTAATGCACGACTACTTTGGCGTTGATCCCTGGGTTATCGCCCTGAACGTCGGCTGGGCCCTTTTTAGTTTGATTATTCTGATGGCGGCGATTGCGGTGGCGCGCGAAACCCGCCAGGTGCGTAAATCCATCCGCATTGAGGTCGAGATACCGGCGATTATCCACTACGCCAGCGGCATCTCGTCGCGCACCCGCACCAGCGATCTCTCAATGGGCGGCGCGCAGCTGGATGCGCCGGATAACCGTCACGAAACCGATGAGATTGAAGAGATCGATCTGCTACTGCAGTCGGGTGCCATAACCATTCCGGTAAGCAAAATTTCCGGCGACGATAAGTCGATTCGTCTGCGCTTCGCCGCGATGCCGCTGGCGCGCCGCCGCGAGCTGGTGCGCGTGGTGCTGGCGCGCGCCGACGCCTGGCTCCAGCCGGAGTATAAAAAAGACAATGCGCTGCTGTCGCTGGGCACCATTATTCGCACCGTGTTCGAACTGTTCTGGCTGAGCTGGAAAGATCGGCGCGCCGGAGGCAAAGCGGCCGCGCCTGCGGCGGCAAAAGAGGACGGCGCAGCATGAAAATCCTGAGACATACGCTGCTGGCGTCATCGCTGGCGACAGCGCTGTGGCTGACCGCCGGCTGGGCGGAACCCTCCGCTAATCCCGATGCGCCGGTTAACAGTGCCGCGCCCGTCGCGCCGGAGCCAGGCATCACGACGACCCAGGAAAACAGCGCGCTGTCGGCGCTGCCGCAGCCGGACGGGCTGGAGCAGCCCGATCCGCAGCTTTCGTCCGCCGCCTCCGCCGCGCCCTTTGTGCCGGGCCAGCCGGTCGCCGCGCCTGCGCCTGCCGCCGCGCTGAATCAGCCGATCAGCAACACCATTTCCGTGGCGCAGATGGGCCAGCAGCAGGGCATTACCCTGACCGGCGGCCAGCTGCAGTCCGGTATCATCTTTACCCTGCCGGGCGATGAGGTGATCACCAACGCGCATCTGAATCTGTCGCTGCGCGTTTCCCAGGCGCTGGCAGCGCGCAACACTTCGCTGCAGCTGATGCTCAACGGCCAGCCGCTCGGCACGCTGCCGCTTGGGGCCAGCGACAGCGACGTCAGCGACTATCAGCTGGAGATCCCCGCCGCAATGGTGGTCGCCAGCAATAACCTCAGCTTCAAGATTAACGATGCGGATAAGCTGCTGTGCGAAAAAGAGAGCGCGAAAAATTATCAGGTCACCATCCTGCCGAAAACCACGCTGAGCCTGGAAGGGCAGCAGCTTAATATCGGTACGCGGCTGCGCAACTTTCCACGTCCCTTTATCGATCCGCTGCGCATGACGCCAGCGTCGGTCTCTATGGGCTTCGCCAGCAACGTCGCGCCGGATGCGATCTCCGCCGCCGCACTGGTGGCGTCGTGGCTCGGCATTCAGAGCGACTATCGCGGTATTCGCTTTCCGGTAACGCGCGGCGAGCTGCCAGAGCAAAACGGCATCCTGTTTGGCCATCCGGGCGATCGAATCGGTACGCTGACTCTGCCGCAGACCAGCGGCCCGCAGCTGACGCTGGTGGATAATCCCAATAACCCGGTTTACAAACTGCTGCTGGTTACGGGCGAGGATGACGCCCGGCTGCGTCAGGCGGCTTTGCGTCTCACCACCGGGCCGCTGAATACCGACGCCAGCAGCCTCGCCGTCCAGCCGCAGGCGATCGTCAGCCGCAAGCCCTACGACGCGCCGCGCTGGATCAACACCAGTCGTCCGGTACGCCTGAACGCGCTGCTGGACCCGAATCAGAGCCTGACGTCGACCGGCATCTGGCACGACGCGCTGCGCGTCAACTTCCGCGCCGCGCCGGACCTCTTTCTGTGGGACGGCGATACTGTGCCGGTGAACCTGAACTATCGCTTCCCGTCGGAGAGCTGGATCGACGAGAACAACTCCTTCCTGAATGTGATGCTTAACGGCACCTTCCTGCGCAACCTGACGGTCAATAAAGTGGGCCTGCTGGAGCAGGCCTGGCACCGTCTGGGCGGCGACGCGCGGCAGGAGCAGTATCAGCTGCACCTCGATCCCTGGCTGATTTACGGCGATAACCAGCTGTCGCTTTACTTCAATATCAGGCCAAAAGCGGATGCGCCCTGCGGCGTGCTGATGAACAACAACATCAAGAGCCGCATAGAAGAGGCGTCATGGATCGATCTGAGCCATACGCGTCATTTTGCGCTGCTGCCGAATCTTTCTTACTTTGTCGGCGCGTCGTTTCCCTTTACGCGGCTGGCGGACTTTAGCCAGACCACGCTGCTGATGCCGGAAAATCCAGGCAGCGCCGAAATCGCCACGCTGCTCGATCTGGCGGCGCGCGCCGGCAACGCCACCGGCGCGGCGCTGACGCAAAACCAGGTTATCTTCGGTCTGCCACACGGCGGCACCAGCCTGGCGCGGCTGGCGAAAAGCGACGTTCTGGCGATCAGCACTACCGGCGACAGGGACTTTAACCAGCAGATGCTGGCGCGTTCGCCGTTTGAAACCAACGGCAGCACCTTTGGCGTTAAAACGCCCTCTACGCTCGACAGGCTGCGCAGCTGGCTAACCGGCGACTGGTATCGGCAGCCGCTGGACGCCGATCGCTACTTCTCCTCGAACGAAGCATGGCGCGGCTTTGTCAGCTATCGCTCCCCCTGGAATCGCGATCGCACCGTGGTAATGACGGTGGCCACCAGCGACGAACAGCTGCTGCGGCTGCATGACGATTTGAACTCAGCGCGCATCAACGCGGCGATCCGCGGTGATACCGCCATCATCACCGATGAAAACGGCATTCGCAGCTTCCGCGTCGGCCCTCAGTATCCGAGCGGCGAAATGCCCTGGTACATGATGGTGGTGTGGTACGCCAGCCAGCATTCAGTGCTGTTGGCGCTGGCGGCGCTGATCCTTGCCGGGCTGGCGGGCGTCGCGGTTTTCGCTATGTTGCAGCGCCATGCGCGGCGTCGGCTCGATCCGCAGAACGTACGCGATTCCGGTAAGAAGTCAGGATAAAAATAATGAAACTAAATCAGTTAAGCACCGGGATTCGCCGCACGCTGCTGCTGGGCGGTACGCTGACCTTCTCTTTGCCGCTGCTGGCGGCGGAAAGCACCAACCCCGCCCTGCAGGCGCTGTTCGATCAGGCAGCCTACTGGCATCAGAAAGCGCATGACGATTTAGCGAAGTCTGCGCTGCAAAAAGTGGTGATGGTTGAGCCGAATAACGTTCAGGCGCTCTATCTGCTGGCGCTCTACTCGCAGCAGAGTGGCGACGTCGACGGCGCGGCGCGCTACCGTCAGCAGTTGAGCAGCGTTTCGCCGCAGGATGCGCGGCTGAGCGAGCTGGACAATGCGCGTCAGCTGCAGACTATCCCGCAGGCGCAGCTATCGCTGGCGCGCCAGCAGGCGCGCAGCGGCAATATCGCCGCGTCACTGCAGACGTGGCGTAATACCTTTAACGGCAACGAACCGCCTGCCAGCGTGGCTGGCGGAGTATTATCTGACGATGGCGGGCGACCGCACGCTGCTGCCGCAGGCGGTCGAAGCGCTGCGGCAATTCTCGGCGGCGCATCCACAGGATACCGGCGCCAGACTGGCGCTGGGCAAAGCCCTGACCTATCAGGACGCGACGCGCCGCGAGGGCATCGATCTGCTTGGTACGCTGGCGGACGGCAATCAGGAGGCCGATCGCTCGCTGCGACAGGCGCTGATGTGGCTTAATCCACAGGCAGAGGACGCCGCGCGTTATCAAACCTGGCAGCAGCGCCATCCGCAGGACACCGCGGTGATGGATTACTACCATAAAAACGTCGGCGGCGCTGAAAAGGGCGCGGGTTTTAGCGCGCTTAACAGCGGGGACGTCAGCGGCGCGCAAAACAATTTTGAAAAAGTGCTGAGCGCTAACCCGCAGGACGCCGACGCGCTGGCGGGCATGGGCTATGTCGCGCAGCGCGGCGGCCGCTACGGCGAAGCGGCGGACTATCTGCAACGCGCAGCGCAGCTCGGCGGCGAACAGGGCGCGGAACGCCAGCAGCAGGCCAGCGACGCGCGCTTCTATGCCCAGCTGGCGGCGGCGCAGCAGGCGCTGAAAAGCGGCGACAGCGCGCAGGCGCTCTCGCTCAGCGAGCCGTTGACTCAGGCGGAAGGCGAAAAGGGCGTTGCCGCGAAGCTGTTTCGCGCCGACGTGCTGCGCCGCAGCAACCAGTTCAGCGAGGCGGAGCAGGCCTACCGGGCTATCCTGCAAAGCGACGCGAACAACCGTAGCGCGAAAGAGGGATTGTTTTATGTGCTGCGCCAGCAGAACCGCAGCGCCGAAGCCAGTTCGTTGCTGCCGTCGCTGCCCGACAGCGTAAGGCAGAGCGTGGCACCGCGCGGCAACAGCAGCGATCCCATTCGTCAGCAGGCGAAGCGCGAGCAGCAGGCGGGTAACATCCGCGCGGCGATGGTCACCCTGCAGCAGGGAATTCAGCGCTATCCCAACGACGGCTGGCTACGTCTCGATCTGGCGCGCCTTTACCGCGCGCAGGGCGATACGCAGCAGGCCGCCAGCGTTATGGTCGCTGCGATGCGCGACGGCGCAAGCGTCGGCGAGCGCTATGCCGCTGCCATTAACGCCAGCGAAAGCGGGGGCTGGCAGCAGGCCAGTTCGCTGCTGGCGGGTATCCCTGCCAGCGCCCAGACGCGCGACATGCGCGAGCTGGCTCAGCGCGTAAACTTCAATCTGCAGATGGCGACCGCCGATCAATACCTGACACAGGGCGCAAACGCGGCTGCCGCCAACACGCTGAAGGCGCTGGCGCAGACTCCGCCGACGAATCCGGTGGACGCAGGCAATCTGGCGCAGAAGCTCGCCAGAGCAGGCGAGGTCGCCGCCGCCGTCGCAATCGTGCGCGACAATATGCAGCGCGGCGTACAGGGCAATGCGGGCGACTACGCGGCGCAGGTTGCGGTGCTGAATCAGGCAGGCCTTGGCAGCGAAGCGCAGCGCTTTCTCAGCCGACCTGAACTGCAGGCGCGCAGCACGCCGACGCAGCTGGCGGGCATTCGCAACGGCTACGTAATTAACGAGGTCGATCGCCTGCGCGAGCAGAAACAGTACGCCGCCGCCTATGACAAGCTGATCGGCGCCTTACAGCACGATCCGCAGAACCGCGATCTGATGTTCGCCATGGCCCGTCTCTATCAGGACGGCAAGATGAACAAAGAGGCGGGCGTGGTCTATGACTATCTGATGACCCAGGACACAGCGACCCAGGATGCGCGCGTCGGCGCTATCAATGTGGCGCTGGCGCAAAACAATCTGCAGCGCGTCAACGAACTGTCTCGTGGCCTGCAGGCGCAGCAAACGCCGGAACGCCTGCTGCTGCTGGCGCGCGTCGCCGACGCTAACGGCGATCGCGCCCAGGCGATAAGCTACCTGCGTAGCGCGCGCGGCCAGCTGACGGGTCTGCAGGGAGCGCAGAGCGGCGAGACACCCACCATCGGCGGGCTGGCGCTGGCGGATAATCCTTTTATCAACCGCAGCACCTCACCGGTAGGACGTTCGGCTTCCAGCTACGGCAGGGTACTGCCGTGGCAGAGCGCGCCGGCTGACGTGGTGCGCGGCGGCGAGGCGGCGGCGCTGGCGGGGGGCGACAATTCCTCGCTGCAGCAGGCGCGCACTCTGCATCAGATCGACAGCATGATGGAAGGACTGCAGGAGCAAACCGGCAGCTGGGCGCAGGGTCAGGTGCAGGTGCGCGGACGTGACGGCGAGTCAGGCCTCAGCAAGCTGACCGAAGCGAAAGCGCCGCTGACCTTCTCAACTGTGCCCTTTGGCAATGCGCGTTTCGATTTCACTATGACGCCGGTCTCGCTGACGGCGGACAGCGCGGCGGGCGACGCGTGGCGTCGCTTCGGCAGTAATGCGCTTGAGCAGGCCAAAGTGGTTGCCGCAGGCGGCGCGAAGGTGACCGATGTGCCGAGCGCCTCTACCGATTCGCAAAAGGCGTCCGGCGTAGAGCTTAACCTGGCGCTGAAAGGCGACAGCTATAAGATCGACCTCGGCAGCACGCCGCTGGGCCAGGATCTCAGCACGCTGGTGGGCGGCGTGCAGTGGTCGCCGAAGCTGACCGACTTCCTGACGCTCATCCTCACCGGCGAGCGTCGCGCAATGACAGACAGCCTGCTCTCGTATGTCGGCGCGCAGGACAAAGCGAGCGGCAAACGCTGGGGCAGCGTCACCAAAAACGGCGGCAACGCGCTGTTGAGCTATGACAACGGCGATGCTGGCTTTTACGTTGGCGGCGGCGCCTACCGCTACGCTGGCGAGAATGTGGCGAGCAACAACAGCCTCAACGCCACGGCGGGCGCTTACGTGCGGCCTTTCCATACCGACGATCGCGAGCTGAAGGTCGGCATGAGCCTGAACTGGATGGATTTTTCGAAAAACCTCAGCTATTTCAGCTATGGCCAGGGCGGTTACTTCAGCCCGCAAGACTATGTAGCGGTCTCTTTCCCCGTGGATTTTACCCGCAAGTTTGACGATCTAAGCCTGAAGATCGGCGGCTCGGCTGGCTACCAGTCCTATAGTCAGGATCGCAGCGCTTACTTCCCCAACGATCCCTCTCTGCAGGCGCAGCTGGAATCCTATGCCGCGAGCGGCGCGGTGAAGAGCGCTTACTATAGCGGCGGCGGCAAAAGTGGCATCGGCTATAACCTGCATGCCGGCGCGGACTACAAGGTGAACAAAGATGTCACCATTGGCGGTCAGCTTGGCTACGACACCTTTGGCGACTACAGCGAAAGTACGGCACAGCTCTACTTCCGCTATCTGTTTGGAGATAACTAATGGGTGAGCATATGGGCGCGGTAAGCCACACGCATCAGCCTGGCTGGTTCGACTTGGTCAGCGTGATGATGGAAGGGATGCTCGCGAATGCGGGCAGAGAAGAGGCGGAGGCGTTTCTCTACAGCATGGGCGAATCGCTGGCGGCACGCTATCCTTTGCCTGACGCGCGTACGGTGCAGGATCTGGAGCGCGACATGAATTTGCAGCTGGCCCGCTTTAGCTGGGGGTTTGTTCAGCTACAGCCGCAAGACGCGGCGATTCTGCTGAAGCATCATGCGCTTCCTGCGGGCGACGGCGCGCTGGACGCGGAAAGCTGGCAGTTGGCGATGGCCGCTGTGCTGGCGGGACTTTACGGCGGCTGGCTGCGCGCCCAGGGCGGCGGCGCGGCGGTTGCGGTAACGCTGGAGTTTAACGATGGCAATACGCTGCACTATCGGTACTAACGGAGCGATGAGATGACAAAGCCAGCCTGGCTGAGATGGGTGATTTTTTTCATGGTGATGATGGTAAGCGCGCAGGCTTCGGCCGACGGCTGGAGCACCTTCAAGAGCCGCTTTTTAACCCCGGAAGGACGTATTGTCGATAACGCCAACAATAACGTCAGCCATACGGAAGGGCAGGGATACGGCATGCTGCTGGCGGTGGCGAACGACGATCGCGCCACGTTCGATAAGCTGTGGGGCTGGACGCGCCAGCACCTGCTGAATACGCAAAACGACCTCTTTTACTGGCGCTATACGCCAGATGTGAGCGATCCGGTAGCGGATAAGAATAACGCCTCCGACGGCGACGTGCTTATTGCCTGGGCGCTACAGCGCGCGGCCGATAAATGGTCTTCGCAGGCCTATCAGCAGGCGTCGGATCGGATTCAGCGCGCCATTGTGAAGCATAACGTGGTGACCTTCGCCGGCCATACGGTAATGCTGCCGGGCGCGCAGGGTTTCAACAAGAGCAGCTATGTCGTGCTGAACCCCTCTTATTTTCTCTTCGAGGCCTGGCGCACCTTTGCCGACCACAGCCATCTCAAGGTGTGGAACACCTTGATTGATAACGGCATGGATCTGCTGGGCGCAATGCATTTCGGCAAAACGGGTCTGCCGCTCGACTGGGTGGCGCTGAATGCTGACGGCTCGGTCGCGCCAGCGGTGGGCTACTCCGGCCGCTTCAGCTACGATGCGATTCGCGTGCCGCTCAATATCTGGTGGTATGACCCGCAAAGCCTGCGTCTGGTGCCGTTTCAGAACGTCTGGCAGCGTTACGGCCGCCTGACGACGCCCGCCTGGTTCGACGTGCTGGGCAACAGCAACGCGCCTTATAATCTTGATGGCGGCTTGCTGGCGATCCGCGATCTGACGCTGAACGAGACGGGGTATATCAGCGACCGGATTGCGCCGGATCAGAACTACTTTTCCGCCAGTTTGCAGCTGCTGGTGTGGCAGGCATTGCAGGAGAAGCGCTAAGCGTTTACCTGCTGCGCAGGGACTCTGGCTTCGCTGTGTGAATGGGCGCTAAGCAGAGGGTGTTTGCAGCCGTCGAACCCTGGCGCGGGTTTTGTTCGCCTGGCAGCGGGGGCTTCAGTGCAGGTTTCGTTCGCACGACAGGCGGGGGCTTTAGTGCAGGTTTCGTTCGCTTAACAGCGGAGGAGCCTCAGCGCAGGTTTCGTTCGCCCAACAGCCGGGCAGTTTCATCCCGCCCTCTGCGGACGACCGAGCAGGGCCGCAAGGCGTCGGCCCTGCACCCGCGCCCTGGGCCAGCTTCGCCGCCCGCTACGCGGGTTCCTTCGCTTCGTCAGGATTTCTGACGGACCGGCTGGATTCGCCATCCCTGGCTCATGCCAGCCTCTTCGCGGCATCCCTGCCGCTCGTCCTGAAATCCCTCCTCCGCTCAGCGGCTGCGATGGCCCCCACAACCCTCGCTGCAAGTTCTGTTTTTTTACCAACGGCCTTATGGCTGTATGCGCGAACCCTGCATTCAGACAGCACAGCCTTTTATAAAAATGAGAAATCACAGGCGAGGGTGTGACAGAGGCATCCGACACGCTGAGGCGCGCGCGGCGGCCAGGACGAGCCGACAGGACGTCGGCGAGAGCGCGGCATGAGCCAGGACGGCGAATCCGCGCGGTCCGTAAGGCTGACGTAAGCAACGAAGGGACCGCGCGGAGCGCGGCGTGGAGGCTGCCGGAAGCCGGGATTGTTAAGGGGCTGGCGAGCCCCTTAACACGCACGCCGGCAGCGCAGCTGCTGAAACTCCCCGACGCCTGGCGGGCGGAACCTGCACAGAGCCAGCCGTTCGCGCAGCGAACGCCATGCAAACCCCAGGCGGGCGGAACCCGCACAGAGCCGTTCGCGCAGCGAACACAAACCCGCCTGCATACCATGCAAACCAGCCGGGCGAAACCCGCTCATCGCCAGCCATTCGCGCAGCGAACCCCGCTTACTGCGGATAAGCCACCCAGTCACCGCCGTTCAACCGGATCCAGGGCTTGCCCTGATACATCATCACCACGGCATTGTCATTCTCCGAGACAACTGGCGTCTGCGGCAGCTTGTCCGCCAGCACCGACATATTCACGTTCGGTGCGTTAAATACCTGACCGTCCACTACGCGAGAAACCAGTTCGGAAATCGCCAGCAGGCTGGTGGGCGCATCAATGGTTAACGGCTGGCCCTGATGCGGCGCCTTCATGCCGACAAACTTAATGCCAACCGGCACATGAGTAATGCTCGGGCTGGGAATATCGCGCAGGCCAGACATCTGCATCTTGTCGCCCTGCAGCGCCGCGCCATGCTCCGGCACCACCAGCACCATCACGCGTCGTCCCGACTTCTCAAGATTCGTCAGGAAGGCGTCAAGCTGATCGAACAGCACCTGCGCGCGCGGCTTCCACGGCGCGGTTTGAGTGCTGCCCAGATCGCGCGTGCCGTCATGCAGCGGGATCAGGTTATAGAACGTGGCGCTGCGCGCGTCGCTGCTCTTGCTGCGATCGTCAAGCCAGCGCTGCAACAGCTGCGCATCGTTGAACACTGGCGATCCGTCAAATGAGGTCAGCTCCGGCGCAATACCCGCCTGCGACATCAGCGGTGCCTGAATATTGCCGTCGTCGCGCAGCTCCTTCAGATAGTTACCAAACACGCCGGTGTGGTCCATCATTAGCTGCTCTTTAAAGCCCAGCTTCGCCAGATTATCAAACAGATAGCAGTTCGCATCGGTCGGCTTATAGAGGTCGCTGTGCGAGGTCTGACCGCAGCTGGCGCGCAGCAGACGAATACCCGCCGGGCCGCTGTAGCCGGTAGCGGAGTTGTAGTTGTTCAGTACGATATCAAAGTGCTGCCACAGCGGATGGCTGCGCAGCTGAGAGACGTCCATATCCGACCAGGCGAGCGAACAGATATTCACCACCAGAATGTCGAACGGCTGCGAATCTGCCGGCAGGCTGTCGGGAAAATGGGTCACGCGCTTGCGTTCGCTGTCGTAAAAGCGGTTCAGCCAGGCGGTAAGATTGGCACTGGTGGGCGGCGCCGACTGATCAAGACCGTCCGGCGCGCTGGCGGCCTGCGGCTGACCGGCGGCAGGGGTCTGATTCAGCACCACTTCCGGCGTGGCGGCTTTGGTTGGCAGCAGCGACAGCGCGGGGCCAGCGATAGTCAGCACGTTAAGCCAGATCAGCATCAGGGAGACCAGCACCGTCACGCGTATCCACTGCGAGATAAACAGATAGAGCACCAGCAGCGCAAAGGCGGCGCCGACCATCTGCCAGTTAATGAAGCGATTAACCAGATCGAGCAGATAGGCGCCGGAGAAGCCCGCCACCTGGTTGCCCTGGCTAAGGATACTCTCTATGCCCGGCAGCCAGGTATCGTGCCAGAACAGGCCGAAGCCGATGGGAAGCGATATCCAGCTGCGAAGACGATGCAGGCGCGGCGAGGGTAGGGGGAATAACAGCCAGGCCAGGAATACCAGATTGCTCAGCGCGTGGAAATTGAGATAGCCGTACCACAGCAGGCCGAACTTAAGCAGAAAATAGAAATTCCAGCCGCCCAGCCCGCGCCAGTAAGACCATACGCGGGAAGAGTGAGCGGAAGTGGATTGATCGTTATTCATTAATGATTTGCATCCTTTTTCGAGGATTTACGCTGCCAGTGACCTTCAGACTTTAGCGCACGAGCGGGCAGCAGGCGATTCAACATGCCGTTCCAGCGACTCGGCAGCCATTGCCGATATAACGGCTTTAAAAACAATAAAATAACCAAAATTAAGAGCGCAATTTGCACCCAGTCCATCAGGTTCATCGGGTTTTACTCTCCGCCAGTAAAATGATGGGCTGCGGCGTGGGACGCTCGCGGGTTTCAACCGGTTCCGCGGCGGGCTGCGTTGGCTGAAGTTCCGGTGTAATGTCCTGCAGCGCATTGGGCGTCAGGTTCTTTATGTTATTGATTTCAGCCAGAATTTGATTGTCCTCAAACCATACCAGCCGGTTAGCGAAAAGCTCGTCATGCGGCAAAGAAAAGATAAATTTCAACGCTTTATCAAGATCGTTATAGCGGCAGGAGGAGAGAAAAAGAATGACGCGATCGTCCAGCACCGTGACCAGATCGCCGAAGCGGCGCGGTTTGCACAGGGTTAAAATCTGCTGCGGTTTGAGCTGCGGCACCGGGCGCAGCGCCACCAGCAAACCTTTATCGTTCTCCGGCAGCAGCGTATTGCCAATCAGCTGTCCTACCGCCTGACAGAAGGCGTCGAGACGCAGATAGCCTTTC
Organism: Pantoea sp. ACRSB; assembly: GCF_022346905.1. Classification (NCBI taxonomy): domain Bacteria; kingdom Pseudomonadati; phylum Pseudomonadota; class Gammaproteobacteria; order Enterobacterales; family Erwiniaceae; genus Pantoea; species Pantoea sp. ACRSB. Next base: position 129,757 of record NZ_JAKRNL010000007.1, read on the forward strand.
TCCTGCAGTGGTTGCAGCGCGGCGGTCAACGCATCCAGGTTGGCAGGCACGCGGCGGTTGAATACCTGACCCTGCAGGCCTTCCAGCGTTGTCAGGAAGCGCGACATGGTGGCGCTGGTCGGCACAATGGCGCTGACGCCGCACGCCAGCAGCAGGCGCTCATCGCTGTAGCGAAGGCTGGTGCCCATCTCGCGCACCACGATTTTTAAGCCGTTGCCGCGCGCGCGGCGCAGGCTGTGCACCATTTTCGCCAGCTCGCCGATGTAGTCGCTGCGGGTCAGGCTGAAAACCACCGTCGCGGCGCTCGCCTGCTGCGCGCGGAAAAAGACCTGTTCATTATCATCAAAGAGCTGCCACTGACGGGAGAGCGGCGGCGCGCCCTCCAACACTATTTTATCCGCAAGATAATGTTGCTCGTCGTTAAGGCTGAGCGGTTCCTGCTTTTCATTTTCATTTACGGCGTAAAAACGATCGTCTTTGCAGTCAAGCCGAATGGCGCGATCGGCGAGCAACCGATCGCCGGCGTACCACCAGTTAATTCGATATTGCCAGCTATCCTGTTGAAAAGTTAAATGAGCCACGCCGTCCAGCTGGCGAAAATAACGCTGAAGATTATTACGCAGGTTAATTATCGTTGCGCCTGACGTGACCATTAAAAGCGTCATCTGCTTTTTATTCAGCACCCGGCGCATACGCTTTATCCAGGAGGTTAACTCCGCGTCGTCAAGTTTATCCCACTGCGCCGCGCCGCTGTTAAAAATCACCAGGCCGTTTTTACTGCTGAGTTTACGGGTAAAGTCGCTCTCCAGACGCAGCAGGCTGCTTTTATTTTTAGGAAGAGAAAACAGTGGGATACGATCAGGCCCGCCTGCAGGGTCCGGCGTCAAAAGATCGCGTGGCTTTTCGTCTGCGCTGATAAGGGTGACGGATTGCTGTGCCGAGATGGCCTGGCGAATAAAAGCGCGCGCGTCTTCCTGACGCGCGCAGGTTACCCAATAACAGCCGGGCGTTTGCAATACCGTTAATTCAGGCTGAACCTGCAACAGCCCCAGCGCAAAGGAATTTTTCATATTGAATTCGCGATTTGTCCAGTCCAGGCTAGCTTATTATAGACGGGGCAGGATGAAACCAAAGAAATTTAAAAATACTTTATGGCTATGGCAAACGGGTTCGCATTGTTCTATCAACGCGTCGATTCAGGCGGAGCTCATTTAAATCCCGCGTAAATATAACCATTTTTTTATCCGTGGCGAAAAGTAATGAAAAATGAAAATGCTTATACTCTGGTCGCGTCAGACGGCCAACGTCAGGATGATATTAGCGCCTTGTGCGACGCTTTTTCTTTGCGAGCTTTTCGCTATATTGATATTGCCCGTGAAGAGCGTTTGACGAATATCGTGGCGCGCTGGCCGTTGTTAGCTGAAACGGCGGGCGACAGGCCGGGACGTACGCGCTAATGCCGCTGATCGCGCTGCAAGGCGTACGCGGTGGGACGGGCGCAACTTCGCTCTGCGCGGCGCTCGGCTGGGCGTTGACGGCCCTCGGAGAAAGCGTGCTGCTGATTGACGGCTCTCCGTCCAGCCAGCTTGGCGCGCACTTCAACCTGCCCGCGCTGCCGGAAAACGGCTGGATGCAGGCGCTGCGCCGCGGCGACGCCTGGCAGGCAGCCGCGCTGCGCTATCCTCATGGCCCTGATCTGCTGCCTCACGGCCCGCTTTCTCATCAGCAGGACTTCACTTTGCTGCGGCAGGAACCCGCGGCCGCCGCGCCGCTGCTTGATGCGCTGGCGGATCTGAATAGTCGCTATAAGTGGTTGATTTTTGACCTTCCCGCCGATTTGCTGCCCTGGCATGAAACGCTGTATGAGCGGCTCGACGGCGTGCTGCGCGTGTTAACGCCGGACGCCAACTGCCATCTGCGCCTCCATCAGCAGCGTTTTACGCCGCATACGCGCTTTATTATCAACCAGTTCAACGCCAACAGCCGCCTGCAGCAGGATCTGCATCAGCTGTGGGTCGCGTCACTGAATAACCTGATCCCGCTGCTAATCCACCGTGACGAAGCGCTGGCGGAAGCGCTGATGATGAAGCAGCCGGTAGGGGAGTACCGCCCGCACGCGCTGGTCAGCGAAGAGATCACCACGCTGGCGAACTGGCTACTGCTTCATCTGAACGGAGCGCGTCCATGAATCCGCTGCGCTGGCTGCTGACCGCGCCGGTCTGGCAGGCGCTGCGTTTGCGCTATACGACGGCGCGCGACAATGGAGCGTCCCGCTTCGCCAGCGGCCTGAATCTGCTCTGGTGTTCGCTGGGCTGGATGCTGCTGCGTTTTGAAACGCCGGGCTGGCAGCGCATTATTCAGGATCGCCGTCGTCTCTACCCGCATATCTCGCCGGAACGGCCGCGTCCGTTAGACATTCTGCGCTATCTGGTGCAGACGCTATGGCTGGTCGTTACCCTGCCGCAGGATGACAGCGGCCGCAGCGAACGGCAGCGCTTTAAAGCCTTCCAGCCGCTGTTTCGCTGGCGTCAGCGCGGTTATCAGTGGCTCGATGCGCTTTCCGCGCGCGTGCAGACAGGCAACGTCGACGAGCGCATTGAGCAGCGGCTGCAGCGGTTGTCGCCGTTGACGCGTCGCCTGATCTTTATCGGCGCGGCGCTGTTTGCCTCGCTGCTGGCGCTGCTTTGCATCAGCCAGCCGTTCGGGCTGATGACGCAGTTTATCTTTGTGGTGCTGCTCTGGTGCCTGGCGATGCTGGTACGGCGCGTGCCGGGCCGCTTCCCCACCATGATGCTGATTGTGCTGTCGCTGACCGTCTCCTGCCGCTATTTATGGTGGCGTTATACCTCGACGTTAAACTGGGACGATCCGCTCAGCCTGGTGTTCGGCCTGCTGCTGATTGCCGCGGAAACCTACGCCTGGGTGGTGCTGGTGCTGGGCTATTTCCAGACGCTCTGGCCGCTTAACCGCCAGCCGGTTTCGATGCCGACAACGCTCGATCAGTGGCCGAGCGTCGATCTGCTGGTGCCGACCTACAACGAGCCGCTCAGCGTCGTTAAGCCGACCATCTATGCGGCGATGGGCATCGACTGGCCGAAAGACCGGCTCAATATCTTCCTGCTTGACGACGGCAGCCGCGAAGAGTTTCGCGAATTCGCCGCCAGCGTCGGCGTTAACTATGTGGTGCGTCCGACGCACGAACACGCCAAGGCGGGCAATATTAACCACGCGCTGAAAACGCGCTGTCGCAGCGACTTCGTGTCGATTTTCGACTGCGACCATGTGCCGACGCGCGCCTTTCTGCAGATGACTATCGGCTGGTTTATTAAGGACCCGAAGCTGGCGATGCTGCAGACGCCGCACCACTTCTTCTCGCCCGATCCCTTTGAGCGCAACCTGGGCCGCTTCCGTCGCACGCCGAACGAAGGCTCGCTGTTTTATGGCCTGGTGCAGGACGGCAACGATACCTGGGACGCCACCTTCTTCTGCGGCTCCTGCGCCGTACTGCGCCGCAGCGCGCTGGATGAGATCGGCGGCATTGCAGTGGAGACCGTCACCGAAGATGCGCACACGTCGCTGCGTCTGCACCGGCGCGGCTACGCCTCGGCCTATATCCGCATTCCTCAGGCGGCGGGGCTGGCGACCGAAAGCCTGTCGGCGCATATTGGCCAGCGCATCCGCTGGGCGCGCGGCATGGTGCAGATTTTCCGTCTTGATAACCCCTTATTCGGCAAGGGGCTGAAGTGGGTGCAGCGCCTCTGCTACGCCAACGCCATGCTGCACTTTCTTTCCGGCATTCCGCGGCTGATCTTTCTGCTGGCACCGCTGGCGTTTCTGCTCTGCCACGCTTACATCATCTACGCCCCCGCGCTGGCGATCGCCATCTACGTCTTGCCGCATATGCTGCACACCAGCCTGACCAACTCGCGCATTCAGGGTCGCTGGCGTCACTCCTTCTGGAGCGAGGTGTATGAAACCGTACTGGCCTGGTATATCGCCCGACCGACCACCGTGGCTCTGTTTAACCCGCATAAGGGCAAATTCAACGTGACGGCGAAAGGCGGTCTGGTCGAGGAGCATCATCTCGACTGGGTGATCACTAAACCCTATATGTTCCTGGTGCTGCTCAACCTGGCGGGCGTCGCGATGGCGTTCTGGCGCATGCACAACGGCCCGGCCAATGAAGTGTTAACGGTATGGGTGAGCCTGGTCTGGGTCGTCTACAACATGGTGATCCTCGGTGGCGCGGTGGCAGTTTCCGTCGAGGCGCGGCAAATCCGCGAGGCGCACCGCGTGGAGATCGCCATGCCAGCCGCCATTGCGCGCGAAGACGGGCATATGCTGCCTTGTACGCTGCGCGACTACTCCGACGGCGGCGTCGGCGTTGAGCTGCGTGAGCCGAATGCGCTCAAGGAAGATGAAAAGGTCTGGCTGCTGCTGCGCCGCGGCCAGCAGGAGTTCAGCTTTCCCTGCCGCGTGCAGCGCGTTTTTGGCCTGCGCGCCGGTATTCGCCTGCATCAGCTTACGACCCAGCAGCATATCGAATTTATCCAGTGCACCTTCGCCCGCGCCGATACCTGGGCGCTGTGGCAGGACGGTTTCCCGGAAGATAAACCGGTGCAGAGCCTCGCCGACATTATGATCCTCGGCTTTAAAGGCTATCTGCGCCTGGCGGAATATGGTCCGCCGCAGTTACGTCGGCTGTTTAACCTGCTTACCGCTGGGGTGAGCTGGCTGGCCTCACTGTTGCCGCAGGGCATCGGACGTGGGCCCGCTTCAAAAAACGTATTGAGTTGATGATATGACGATGACGAGAGTAAACAGTTGGTTTACCGCCCTGCTGCTGGGCACCGCAACGCTGAGCTGCGCTGCTGCGCAGGACGCCGCGCCAGCGAACGTCGCTGATCCGGCGCCGGTTCAGGCCGCGCCGCAGGGCCCCGCCGCGCCGCTGCGCGACAGCCAGCTCGACTTTACCCAGCTGGCGCCGCCGCCGGGCAGCATGACGCTACGCGGCACCCAGCCGAACGGTCAGATTGAGTTCGGCGTGCGCAGCGACGAGGTGGTGACGCGTGCGCTGCTTAACCTCAGCTACCGTCCCTCGCCCGCGCTGTTGCCGACGCTGTCACAGCTTAAGGTTTACCTCAACGATGAACTGATCGGCGTTATCACCGTGACGCCGGAGCAGCTCGGCAAAGAGAATCAAACCCAGCTGGCGATCGATCCGCGCTTTATCACCGACTTCAACCGCGTGCGCTTTGAGCTGGTTGGCCATTACGCCAACGTCTGCGAGAACCCGGCCAACAGCACCATCTGGCTCGATATCGGCAAAGAGAGCGGCATCGATTTAACGCTGCAAAAGCTGCCGTTGAAAAATGACCTGTCGCACTTCCCGGAGCCATTCTTCGACGCGCGCGACAAGCGTCCGCTGACGCTGCCGGTCGTCTTTGCCGCGCAGCCGGACGTGACGCAGCAGCGCGCCGCCGCGATACTCGCCTCCTGGTTCGGCAGCAAAGCCGCATGGCGCGGCCAGAACTTCCCGGTACTCTACAATCAGCTGCCGCAACAGCAGCATGCCATTGTCTTTGCTACCAATGACGCTCGCCCGGACTTTCTGAAAGATCTGCCGCCGGTGACTAAACCCACGGTGGAGATTGTCAGCCAGCCCGACAATCCTTACGAAAAGATGCTGCTGATTTTGGGGCGCAACGACCAGGATCTGCTGACGGCGGTGCAGGGCATCGCGCAGGGTGAACTGCTGCTGCGCGGCGATACGTCCACCATCGACAGCGTGAAGCTGCTCGCGCCGCGCAAAGCCTACGACGCGCCGAACTGGGTGCGAACCGATCGACGCACCACATTCGCCGAACTGACGCAGTATGAGAACCAGCTGCAGTCCGACGGCCTGCAGCCGAATCCAGTCAGCCTGACGCTTAATCTGCCGCCTGACCTGTTTCTGGTGCGCGCGCGCGGCATCGATATGGATTTAAGCTATCGCTACACCGCGCCGTTCCAGGCAGACGGCTCGCGGCTGGCGGTCAACCTGAATAACCAGTTCATTCAGGACTACCCGCTGCCGCCGAAAAACACCGCCGGTCAGCAGCTGCTGCATATTCCGCTGGTTCAGGGATTGCAGGATAACAGCCGTCAGCTGACGATCCCGGCGCTGCGTCTCGGCGTGGTAAATCAGCTGCGCTTCGACTTCGACTACTCCAATACTTATATCGGCGGCACGTCCGACGGACGCTGCGAAACCGTTACGCCGGTCAGCCATCATGTAGTGGTGGATGAAAGTTCCAGCGTCGATTTCTCCGGCTACCGTCACTATATCGAAATGCCTTCACTGCGCGCCTGGTCTGGCGCGGGTTTCCCCTTCACGCGCTACGCCGATCTGGCGCAAACGCTGGTACTGGTGCAGCCGAAACCCGACGCGCAGCAGGTCGGCACGATGCTTAACGCGCTGGGTAATATCGGCGCGCAAACCGGCTATCCGGCGTTGCGGGTGCAGTTTACCGACGACTGGAGCAAGGCGAAGGATCAGGACGCCGATCTGCTGATGATCGGCGACATCCCAAAAGATCTCCAGGATGACCGCCGGATCAGCGCGCTGGTTGACGCCGCTAAAAGCTGGATCAACACGCCTGTGCGCCAGGCAGCCACCGATAACGGCAGCCTCAGCGACAGCGACCGCGCGGTAGAGAGCACCACCGCCATCGGTTCGCGCGGTGCGCTGGCGACGGTCATTGGCTTCCAGTCGCCGTTTAACGATCAGCGCAGCGTAGTCGCGCTGCTGGCGGACGGCACTCCGCGCGCCTGGCAGCTGCTGAACGATGCGCTGACCGACAGCGGCAAGCGCGGCGCGATTTTCGGCTCCGCCGCCATTATCCGCGAGTCGGGCGTTAACAGCCTGCGCGTCGGCGGTAACTATTTTGTCGGCCATCTGCCCTGGTGGGAGCGTTTATGGACGATGCTGGCGACGCATCCGTTCTGGCTGGCGCTCTGCGCGGTCTTTGTCGTGGTGCTGTTCGCGCTGATGACCTGGCGCCTGATGCGCATCATTACCCGCCGTCGTCTGCTTGATGATGAAGATGAATAAAGCTTACGCGCTACGGGCGAGTCTGCTGCTGAGCGGCGTGCTAGGCGCGCTGCCGGGACTGGCCGCGCCTGGCGCAGGCCCGGAGGTCTCGCCGGTGGACTGGCTGCTGACGCAGATCCGCACCGGTGAGTCGACCAACAAATATGATCTGGTACAGCAGTCGCTCTACCGGCTGGAGAAGATCGACCCCGATAATCCACAGGTGCTGGCGGCGCGTCTGCGGCTGGCGCTGCATCAGGGTGACGTCGCCGCCGCACAGACGCTGCTGGAGCAGTTGAAAAAAGTCGCGCCCGATTCGGCGGCGACGCGCGAATCCGCCGTGGGTCTGGCGCTGATGTCGTCTGAGGGACGGCAGAAGCTGCAGGAGGCGCGCCTGTTCGCCACCTCCGGCCGCCTGGCGGAAGCGAAAAGCGCCTACGACGCGCTGTTCAACGGCGTCTTTCCCGATGCGAATACCGCGCTGGAGTACTGGCGACTGCTGGCGCGCATACCGGGCCAGCAGGATGTCGCTTATCAGCAGCTACAGGCGCTGGAGCAGCGCTATCCCGGCAATATCGGCGTTGAGCTGCAAATCGCGCGAATGGCGTTCGATCGTCAGCAGACGGCGCAGGCGGTGGAGCAGCTGAAGCGACTGGCGAACAGCAATGGCGGACGCGACGCGGCGGCGGAACTCTGGCTGCAGCAGATCACCAATCAGCCGGTCAGCGACAGCAGCGTAGCGCAGCTGAAAGAGTACCTCTCCGTCTTTACCGAAGGCGACGCGCAGAAGCAGGGGCTGGACGCACTGGCGAAACAGCAGGCGCTGCTCGCCGATCCCGCTTATCGCGAACGTATGCGCGGACTGGCACTGGTGGACGCAGGCGGTGGCGCAGATGCCATCGAGACGCTGAACGCCGCGCTAAAGGCGAATCCCAACGATGCGGATCTGATGGGCGCAATGGGCCAGGCACAGGCGCGTGCCAACAATCGCGCCGCCGCTGTTCTCTGGCTGGAACGCGCGATTCAGGCAGGCCAGCAAAGCACGCAGGTAGGCAAGTGGCAGTCGCTGCTGCAAACCAACCGCTACTGGCAGGCCATTGACGAAGGCGATAAGGCGCTGGCGCAGCACGATCTCGACGGCGCAGAACGCCGCTATCACGACGCGCAGGCGCTGGATAACACCGACAGCTACGCGCTGATCGGCCTTGGGGACGTGGCGATGGCGCGAAACAATGCGCAGAGCGCCGAGCAGTTATGGCAGCGCGCGCTGCGCCTTGACGCCAGCAATACCACTGCGGTTCGCCGCCTGGCGGGACTCTATCAGACGCAGTCGCCAGCGCGCGCAATGCAGTTTATTAATGGCCTGCCCGCCGCGCAGCAGCGCGCGCTGGCTGATACCCTGCGCTCCCTGCGCAGCGACAGCCTGCGCGCCGAAGCCGACGCGCTGGCGCAGCAGAGCCGCTGGTCAGAGGCGGCGGAGAAATATCGCCAGGCGCAGGCGCTGTCGCCGGATGACGTCTGGCTCAGCTATCGACTGGCTGGTGCGCTGCGCAACGGCGGCGCGCCGCAGCAGGCGGATGCTGTTATGGCGGCGCTACAGCAGCAGCGTCCGCAGGATGCGAGCGCGCTCTATGCTTCAGCGCTTTATCTCTCCGGCAAGGATGACGACGAGGCGGCGCTGGCGGCGCTGCACCTTTTGCCGGAAGCGCAGTGGAACAGCAATATGCACGAGCTGGCTGAACGCCTGGTGCAGAATAAGCTGTTCGCGCGTGCGGAGGCGCTACGCGCGGCAGGGCAGGAAAGAGAGGCCATTGCGCTGCTGCGTCAGCAGCCCGCCTCCAGCCGCCGCGATTTGACGCTGGCCGACTGGGCGCTGGCGCGCGGCGATGCGCAGGAGGCGCTTGATGGGTATCAGCAGGTGCTCGCGCGTGACGCCGACAACGGCGATGCGTCGCTCGGGCGTATCGAGGCGCTGGTGGCGCTGAACCGCACCAGCGAGGCGCGCGCGGCGCTAAAAGCACTGCCGCCCGCGCAGGCCAGCCTGAACGCCGACCGCCGCGTGGCGCTGGCGTGGCAGGCGACAGGCGACGTCACGCAGGCCGCCGCGCAGTTTGCGGGTCTGAAGCAGCGCGCCGCCTCGCAGCCGCCTTCGCAGGATAAGGCGCTGGTATTTCGCGATGCGGCGCGGCTTGAACGCACGCAGCAGCAGCCCGACGCCGCGCTGGCGGATTACCGGCAGGCGATGGTCGCCAGCGGTATCGGCGACGGCGAGAATATCAGCAGGCTAACGCGCAATAACGCGCAGGATGACTGGCTGAAGCGCAGCATTCGCAGCGACGCCGCCGATCTCTATCGCCAGCAGGACACCACGCTGATGCTGGAGCAGGATTATTCGCGTAACAAGGGCACCGGCGGCATTTCCGACTTTACCGCCCATACCACAATGCTGCAGGCGGAAACGCCGCTTGCCGACGGACGCGGCTTTGTACGACTCGATCGCGTTCAGGTGTCTGCAGGCACGTTCTCTACCAGCAACGGCAGTTTTGACGAGACGTTCGGCAGCTGCGACGATGCGAACTCAGGCGGCTGCAGCCGGTACGCCAGCCAGCGCGACGAAGGCACCGCGCTGGGGGTCGGCTGGCGCAACGACGTCTGGTCGGCGGATCTCGGCACAACGCCGCTCGGCTTTGAGGTCACTAACTGGGTAGGCGGGGTAAGCTGGAGAACCGACGTAAAAGAGGTCGGCGTGACGCTCACCGCCTCGCGGCGGCCTGTTTCCAGTTCGCTGCTCGCCTTTGCGGGCGCGCGCGACCCGGCGGCTAACGGCGGCAAAACCTGGGGCGGCGTGGTGGCGACCGGCGGCAGCGTCGGGCTGAGCTACGATCGCGGCGGCGCACATGGCGTCTGGGCCGATATCAGCGCGCATCAGATCACCGGCGAGAACGTCGCGGACAACAGCCGCGAGCGCCTGATGGCGGGCTACTACTACAAGCTGATCAATACCGATAATCAGCGCGCCACCGTGGGATTCAACTCCATGCTGTGGCATTACCAGAAAGATCTCAGCGATTACACCTTCGGCCAGGGCGGTTACTACAGCCCACAAGAGTATCTGTCGTTTTCCGTACCGGTCACCTGGCGGCAGCGTACCGAAAACTGGTCGTTCGATCTGGGCGGCTCGGTCTCCTGGTCGCATTCGAAAACAGACGCGCAGCAGCGTTATCCGGTGAATCCGGGCTTTACGCTGGCGAGCAATCCCACCTCGGCAAGCAGCAGCGGAGGCGGCGTCGGCTATACTTTACGGGCCGTTGTCGAGCGCCGCATTACACCGCACTGGTTTATCGGCGCAGGAGTGGATATTCAACAGGCGAAGGACTATACCCCGAGCCACGGGCTGCTCTATGTGCGCTACTCCGCCGCCGGCTGGGATGGCGATCTCGATATGCCGCCAGAGCCGCTTACCCCTTACGCAGATTTCAAATAATCGTCGGGTCGTGTAAAACTCGGACTCTGGCAGGCAGTAAAAAAAGTGAGTTCCAGGATATACTTGCTGCGCATTTTCCTGTCTGATAGCTGTGCTTTTTAGCCTGGAGAAGATTTTGCGCGTCAGCCGTTCACTTACGATAAAGCAAATGGCGACGGTATCTGCGGTGGCGCTGATAACCGTCTCTGTCTTTATCGTCATTCAACTGTTTCATTTTGTGCAACAGCGCAGGATCGACTACGCCCAGCAGATGGAGAATATTGCGCATACCGTACGGCAACCGCTCTCCGAGGCGGTGCTGAAAGCGGATATCGCCCAGGCCGAGCGCATTCTGCAAACCCTGAAGCCTGCTGGCGTCCTTTCGCGTGCCGACGTGGTTCTGCCTAACGCCTTTCAGGCGCTGCACGCCAGCTTCGAAAATGAAAAGCCGATCCCGCTGCTGATTACTCGCCTGTTCGAACTGCCGGTGCAGATCACTGTGCCGCTCTATTCGGTCGAAAGCAGCGCTTCGCCCAAGCCGCTCGCCTATCTGGTGCTGCAGGCCAACTCCACGCGCGTTTACCAGTTTATCCTCAGCACCGTCTCTACCATGGTCACCACCTATCTGCTGCTGGCGCTTATTCTGTCGGTGGCGATCAGCTGGTGCATCAACCGGCTGGTGGTCCATCCGCTGCGCAATATCTCGCGCGAGCTGCAGGAGCTCCCGCCGCAGGCGATCCTCACCCACAAGCTGACGCTGCCCGCCAGCCACCGTGACGATGAGATCGGCATGCTGATCCGCAGCTATAACCGCAATCAGCAGGTGCTGGAGTCGGTGCATGATGAGATGAGTCGCCTGACCACCCACTACGCCGTGACGGATTTGCCCAACCGCGCGCTTTTCCTGGCGCTGGTCGATCAGCATCTTCGCAGCCACAGCAAAGGGTTTGGGTTGATGGTAATCCGCATCGAAACGCTGCAGGAAGCCAACGGCGTACTGAGCGACGAGCAGCGCGACACCCTGATGCTGACGCTGGTCGAGAAGATACGCAGCACCATCGACGACCATACGCTGCTGGCGCAAACCGGGCCGAGCGACTTCGCGCTGCTGATGAAGCGCGCCAGTACGCCGTTTCGCGCGATGCGCCTGGCGCGCAATCTGATGATCCGCCTTAACCAGCCGGTGACGCTGCATCAGCTCCAGCTGCGGCCTAATGCCAGCATCGGCCTTGCGCTGTATGACGAAGAGCACCTCTCCGCCAACGAGCAGCTCGATCGCGCTACCTCGGCGATGATGTCAGCGCGTCATTTAGGTAAAAACCAGATCCTATTTTTCGATGCGGCGCTTACCGAGCGCGCGCAGAAGCGCCTGACGCAGGAGCATGACATTCTGCAGGGTTTGCAGGATGAGCAGTTCCGGCTGTTTCTTCAGCCGCAGATCAATATGCAAACCGGCGAGCTGGCGGGTGCGGAGGCGCTGCTGCGTATGCGCATGCCGGACGGCAGCTACGGCCTTTCGGAGGAGTTTATCGCCAGCGCGGAGGAGATCGGCGTCATCGCTGCCATCGGGCGCTGGGTGTTTGAAGAGGCGTGCCGGATTCTCGCTGGCTGGCAGAAGCGCGGCATCTTCATCCCGCTCAGCGTTAATATTTCCGCCGTACAGCTGCGTGACGCCAGCATGGTGAATCATCTGCAGGGGTTGCTGCAGCGTCACCAGATTGCGCCCGGCAGTTTTGTGCTGGAGATTACCGAAACCGCGCAGATTGGCGATGCCGAAGTGGCGATGGCGCTGCTGCGCTCTTTGCAGACGGTGGGCGTCGCGGTCGCGCTGGACGATTTCGGCATGGGCTACTCCAATCTCAACTACCTGCATCAGTTCAAGTCGCTGCCGGTCAACAAGCTGAAGATGGATCGCAGCTTCGTCGCCGCGCTGCCGGATGACGACACCATGGTGCGCATCGTGGCGGCCATCGCTGAAATCATCGATCTTGACGTTATCGCCGAAGGGGTCGAAACCGCAGAGCAGCGCGACTGGCTGCTGGCGCGCGGTATTCATATCGGCCAGGGCTATCTCTATGCCGAAGCGCTGCCGCTGGAGCGGTTTACGCAAGCCTGGCTGCCTGCTCTCGCTTCTGACCAGTAACAGGGCAGAAGCGTCATCAGTGAATGCCTCCTCCTTTCCTTCCGCCCTGCCAGCGCAGCGGGGCGCTTGCGCGTCACTCCTTTTAACCGAAAAGTTTTAACAACCTGATCCGTTGATTTCCCGCGTTTATTAGTTACAAAAGGTCTTGCTGAAGCGTTTCAGTTCATAGTTGCGTTTTCAGAAAACCCTCGGCCTTTGTAGGCCTGTATTAATCCCGTTAACAGGGTGTTATTTTTTGCCAACCGCCAGCGCCGGGGAGCGCTTTACTTGCGGACACACTAAAACGACAACCTCACAACCCTGTTGTAGTGGACACATCTTATGAAAACTTCACTGTTTAAAAGCCTCTATTTTCAGGTGCTGTTAGCCATCGGCATCGGTGTTCTGTTAGGCCATTTCTACCCAGAGCTAGGCACGCAAATGAAGCCGCTGGGAGATGGCTTCGTCAAACTGATCAAGATGATCATCGCGCCCGTGATTTTCTGTACGGTCGTGACCGGTATCGCCGGCATGGAAAGCATGAAGGCAGTAGGGCGCACAGGCGCCGTCGCGCTGCTCTATTTTGAAATCGTCAGCACTATCGCGCTGATTATTGGTCTGGTGGTGGTTAACGTACTGCAGCCGGGCGTGGGCATGAATGTCGATCCGGCGACGCTGGATGCGAAAGCGGTCGCGGTCTATGCCCAGCAGGCGGAGCAGCAGGGCGTGGTCGCCTTCCTGCTGGACGTGATCCCAGGCAGCGTCATCGGCGCCTTCGCCAGCGGCAATATCCTGCAGGTGCTGCTGTTCGCGATTCTGTTCGGCTTCGCGCTGCATCGTCTCGGCAGTGCCGGCACGCTGATCTTTAACGTGATTGAGAGCTTTTCGAAGGTTATTTTCGGCATCATCAATATGATCATGCGCCTTGCCCCAATCGGCGCGTTCGGTGCCATGGCCTTTACCATCGGTAAATATGGCGTCGGTTCTCTGGTGCAGCTCGGCCAGCTGATCGTCTGTTTCTATATTACCTGCGTGCTGTTTGTAGTGGTGGTGCTGGGGATTATCGCGCGCGTCACCGGGTTCAATATCTTCCGCTTCGTCGCCTATATCAAAGAAGAGCTGCTGATTGTGCTTGGTACCTCTTCGTCTGAATCTGCGCTGCCGCGTATGCTGGATAAGATGGAGAAGCTGGGCTGTAAAAAGTCGGTCGTGGGGCTGGTGATTCCGACTGGCTACTCCTTCAACCTTGACGGCACCTCGATTTACCTGACCATGGCGGCGGTATTTATCGCCCAGGCCACCAACGCGCATATGGATATCTTCCATCAGATCACCCTGCTGGTGGTGCTGCTGCTCTCCTCGAAGGGCGCGGCGGGCGTGACCGGCAGCGGCTTTATCGTGCTGGCGGCAACGCTGTCGGCGGTAGGCCACCTGCCGGTAGCGGGTCTGGCGCTCATCCTCGGCATCGACCGCTTTATGTCTGAAGCGCGCGCGCTGACTAACCTGGTCGGCAACGGCGTGGCGACGGTGGTGGTGGCGAAGTGGGTCGGCCAGCTGGATGAAAACCAGTTAAAGGCGACGCTTTCCGGCAATGCAAAGGCGAAAAAAGTGCCGGAAACCTCCGTATAACTACCGCTTTTTAGCAAAAACCCTCTAAATGCCCGCTGTTGCTTGCCCTGACAGCGGGCATTTGCATAATAATGCCCACTTATTTTTTTCATGGTTTTTCACTTCGTTGCGCGACATCCTGGCCTTCACGTGGTCAAAGACTCTGTTGTCGAAAAACGACGCGGCTAAAAAGAGAAAAACTCACCGCGTATTACAACGGCGAAACGTGCCAGTGATAACGACTTTTAGATTAGAGGTTCACATGCAGGGCACCAGAATTCGGCTTTTGGTTGGGGGGTTAGCGTGGGTGGCCGCCAGTTTTGGCGCTTATGCCGAAACGCTGCAGCCCGATCCTGCCTGGCAGGAAGGGAAACTGGATAACGGATTGAGCTGGCAGCTGCTGACTACGCCGCAGCGCCCCAGCGATCGCATTGAACTGCGCATGGTGGTGAATACCGGATCGCTGGTGGAAACCACTCAGCAGAGCGGCTTCAGTCATCTTCTGCCGCGTCTGGCGATGGTGCACAACGCCGCGCTCGACACCAACCAGCAGCGCGCGCTGTGGCAGCAGGCGATGGATCCGCAGCATCCGCTGCCGCCTGCGATCGTCTCTTACGACTTTACCCAGTATAACCTTAGCCTGCCCAATAACCGCCCGGAGCTGCTGAAAGAAGCGCTCAACTGGCTGGCGGCGACGGCGGGCAAGATGTCCATTAACGAGCAGGTGGTCAGCACCGCGCTGAGCGCCTCCGATCCCACCGCGACCTGGCCTGCCAGTACCCAGGACGTCTGGTGGCGCTACCGCCTGAAAGGCTCAACGCTGCTGGCGCACGATCCCGCCGAGCAGCCGCGCGCGCCCGTCGACCTGAACGCGCTGAACGATTTCTACCAGCAGTGGTACACGCCGGATGCCATGACGCTCTATGTCGTCGGCAACGTTGAGAGCCGCAGCCTGGCAGAGCAGATCAATAAAGCCTTCTCCTCGCTGAAAGGCAAGCGCAGCACGCCCGCGCCGCTGCCAACCCTGTCGCCGCTGCCGCATCAGCCAATCAATCTGGTCAATAGCGCAATAAGCCAGGACAGGCTGGCGCTGGTATGGGATACCCCCTGGCAGCCGATTCGCGATTCGCAAAATCTGCAGCGCTACTGGCAGAGCGATCTGGCGCGCGAGGCGCTGTTCTGGCATCTGCAGCGCACGCTGGGCGACAGCAAAACGCAAAACCTGCAGGTCGGTTTCGACTGCCGCGTGCTCTACCAGCGCGCTCAGTGCTCGGTTAATCTCGACGCGCGCAACGACGCTCTGGAGCCGGGCCTGACTATGGTGGCGCGCGAGCTGGCCGAAGTACGCGACAAAGGGCTGCCGCAGGAGGAGTTTGATGCGCTGATGGCGCAGAAGCTGCTGGAGCTGAACAAGCTGTTCGCTACCTATGCGCGCACCGATACCGACGTGCTGATGAGCCAGCGTCTGCGTTCGCAGCAGAATGCCGTGGTGGATATCGCGCCTGAGCAGTATCAGAAGCTGCGTCAGGCGTTTCTGAGCGGCCTGACGCGCGATCAGCTGAATCAGGAGCTGCGTCAGCAGCTGTCGCAGGAGCTAACCATGGTGCTGATGCAGCCGGAAGGCGAGGCGGAGACTAACGTCAAAAGCCTGCAGGCTATCTGGGATAAGGTGATGGCGCCGCCAGCGGCAGCTGACGCCGCGCCGCAGGAGAGCAGCGCCAGCGACAGCGCGCCGCCTTCCTCCTGATCCCTCAGGTCTTCGCCCTGAGCCACTCGGTCACCAGCATCGGCCAGCTGGCAAGGGGCAGATCTGCTACGCCGCGGATGCCGAATCCGTGGCCGCCTTTCTGATAGAAGTGCAGCTCTGCGGGCACCTTATGTTCGCGGAGCGCGCTGAAAAACGCCATGCTGTTGTTCACCGAGACCGTTTCATCATCCGCTGCGTGGATCAGCAGCGTTGGCGGGGTCTGCGCATGCACGCGCGTCTCCAGCGAATAGGCTTCGATGGTTTTCTCATCGGGCCAGGCGCCGAGCAGGCGCGTGCGCGAACTCTCATGCGCAATGCCGTCGCGCATACTGATCACCGGATAGACCAGCACCATCGCGTCCGGACGCGGCGAGAAATTATCCGCGCCGTCCTGTACCGGATAGATTTTCTCGGCAAAGCGCGTTCCCAGGCTGGCGGCGACATGGCCGCCCGCCGAGAAGCCCGTCATAACGATATATTTTCCGTTCAGACCACGCTGGGCGCGTTCGCGCAGCACGCGCACCGCACGCTGTGCATCCGCCAGCGGCGCGTCCGGGCCTTCGTGATGGCCGTCGTAGGGCAGGCGATAGGTCATGACCGCCAGGGTATAGCCCATCGCGGTAAAAAACGTCGCCAGCGCGCTGCCTTCGCGATCGATAAGCACGCGCTGATAGCCGCCGCCCGGCGCGACCAGCAGCGTAATGCCGTTAGACTCTTCGGGATGCCAGATGGCGATCTCCGGGCAGCGCACGCCCGTGGCGGCGCGATCGTAAGGCTCATACTCTTTCGCCAGATCGACAATCTGCGGCTGCGCGCGCGAATCGCTGGCGCCTGGCGCGTCGCCGTTTGGCCAGATATTGATAATTTCTGTGTGCATAAAACGGTCCTGATGCGAGGAGTGTTGTAATTTTTTTGTCGCGGCCGGATAAACAGCGTCCTGCTGTTATTGAAGAAAAGATGGTCTTTTTTTCGGCGGTCGTCCATCCGAAAACGGGGCGCAGAGAAGGATTCAGACTATGCCTGGAGTGAGGAGAGATAAGGATTAAGGTCGAAAAAGCGAGACTGGCGCACGCATAAAAATCAACGCCAGTCTTTGCTGTGATGCTAACTAATATTTACCGCTTAATATCGGGCGCTAACACAAATGCAATATTGTTTTGGCTGGCCATTCAGCGGCGAAAATAACCCGCCCCGGTAGACTGGCATGGCTTTATTTCGGCATCGCCTCCAGCGGAATGATCGCGCCGCGATGCTGGATAACGGTGCTGGCGGTAAGGTGGCCGCGCTCGGCAGACGCCTGCGGCGAACCGCCCGTCAGACGCCGGGACAGATAGCCCGCGCTAAAGGAGTCGCCCGCGGCAGTGGTATCAATCACGCTCGCCGGATCGAGGCGCATCGCTGGCACATCGATCAGCGCATCGTCGCCGATCGCGACCAGACAAGAGTCCGCGCCGCGTTTAATCACGATTTCACTGACGCCCGCCGCGCGCGTGCGCTCAATCACCGCGCTTAACGGATACTCGCCCCACAGCAGATGCTCGTCATCCAGCGTCAGAAAAGCGATGTCGGTGCGTTGCAGCATGGCGCTGTAGGCCTGCTGCGCGCTTGCTTTGTCGGCCCACAGGCGAGGACGATAGTTATTGTCGAAAATAACCTGACCGCCTCTGGCGCGGCAGCGGTCCAGCAGCGCCATCAGCTTCTCGCGGCTATCGGCGGGCAAAATCGCCAGCGAAATGCCGCTCAGGTAGAGATAATCGTAGTGCGCCAGCTCGTCAACAATAGCGGAGGCGTGCGGAGCGTCGAGCCAGTAGCGCGCGGCGGCGTCGCTGCGCCAGTACCAGAAGGTGCGCTCGCCTTTATCATCGGTTTCAATGAAATAGAGGCCAGGCATTTTGTTTTCCAGCCGCTGGATTAAGCCGGTATTGACCTTTTCCTGCTGCCAGGCGGCGATCATCTGATCGCTGAAGGAGTCGATGCCCAGCGCCGTGACGTAATCGACGCTAAGCTGCGCCTCGTCGACCTGGCGCGCCAGATAAACTGCCGTGTTCAGCGTATCGCCGCCAAAGCCGCGTTTAATGTTCTCACCCTTCTCGGACAGCTCAATCATGCACTCGCCGATGATGGCTATTTTTTTATGCGTCATGGTATTTGGCCTGTAGTGAAATAGTGCCTTAGTCTCGCGTCTGGTATGGCAGACGTCAATGATTTTTAAAACGACGTTTTAATTCCACTTAAGTTAAAAAAAAGCCTGTCTTTGCGGCGATTTAGCGGACAAAGCCGGGCTTTTTTTCACGATTGCGTCCGATTTGGGTTGTTACACTCTGTAGTCTTATGTGTCCGGCAGGCGGATAAAGATATGGCGGGAACAGCCGATACTTGCCGCTGAGCTGACACATGGCACTCGCCAACAACCAGGAAAAAACCATGGTGATGAAGAATATTAGTCATTGGCTACCTTCTTCAGCTGACATCAACCTACAACAGGAAGCGCGTCTCTTCTGGCAGCAATGCCAACGATTCTACACTTTCCAGCCGATATATCAGGTATCGGGCCGGTTGCTGGCAATTGAAATCCTGACGGCGGTCACGCATCCGACCGCGCCGGAGAAACGGCTGTCGCCGGAGGCTTACTTCGAGGCGCTGGCGATTAACCAGCGTCTGCATGTGGTCCATGAACAGCTGGCGCTGCTGAAAGAGTGGCAGCATTTTTTTTGCGACAATCAGGTAGTCGCGTCGGTGAATATCGACGGTCCGACGCTTATGGCAATCCAGCAGCATCCGCCGATTCGTCGTTTAATCACCGATCTGCCGTGGGTGCGCTTCGAGCTGACCGAGCATCACGCGCTGCCGCAGGAAGAGATGATTGCGCAGATGCCGGAGCTGGGGCCGCTGTGGCTGGATGATTTCGGTTCCGGCATGGCGAACTTTTCAGCGTTGACGGAGCTGAAGTATGACTACATCAAGCTGTCGCGCGAGCTGTTTATCCTGCTGCGCGGAACAGAAGAGGGTAAAGCACTCTTCTCTATGCTGCTGGCGCTGATTAACCGCTACTGTAACGGCGTTATCGTCGAAGGTGTTGAAACCGAAGAGGAGTGGCGGCAGGTGTGCTGTTCCCCCGCGATGGCGGCGCAAGGCTACTTTTTTTCAAAGCCGGTCCCTTTCTCACAACTTAATTATCTGCCGCTTCAGCTTGCCTGATGCCCTTCCACAACGTCTCGACTATCTTTAACGGAGACTGTGGAAAGGCAAGGAGGAAGCGAGATGTCGCGCGCAGGAAAAATTGTTAGCTGGATAGTCGGGATTCTTTTGCTGCTGATCGTGGTGATTATAGTGATCATCGCGACTTTTGACTGGAATCGCCTGAAGCCCACCATCAATCAGAAGGTCTCAACGGAGCTGAACCGCCAGTTCGCGATTCGCGGCGATCTGGGCGTCGCCTGGGAGCGCAACCGCAATGAGCCAGGCTGGCGCAGCTGGATCCCCTGGCCCCATGTTCACGCGCAGGACATCATATTAGGCAATCCGCCTGAAATGGCGGAGGTCACCATGGTGCATCTGGAGCGCGTCGACGCGACCCTGGCGCCGCTGGCGCTGCTGCATAAGGAGATCTACATTCCATGGATCAAACTCCAGCAGCCCGATGCGCGGCTGATTCAGACTGCCGATAAAAAGAACAACTGGACCTTCAATCTTGCCAACAGCGATAACGCCGATCCCAATGCGCCGCCATCCGCCTGGTCATTCCGCCTCGACAATATTCTGTTCGACCAGGGCCAGGTGCGCTACCGCGATGCGGTTAATAAAGCTGACGTCACGGTAAAAATTAATCCGCTCGGTAAACCGGTGGCTTACGGGCAGGTGGCAGGCGGCAGCGATGCGCAAAAAGGCGCGGGAGACTTTGTCTTCGGCTGGGAAGCGCGCGGCACCTATAACAACGAGCAGCTGGAAGGCGAAGGCAAAACCGGCGGCATGCTCTCGCTGCGCAGCAAAACGACGCCATTCCCCATTCAGGCCGATGTGCGTAACGGCACCACGCGCGTGCAGGTCACGGGCGGCATTCAGGATCCCATGAATCTCGGTGGCGTGAATGTGCGACTGCGCTTCTCCGGCGATACGCTCGCTAACCTTTACGGCCTGACCGGCGTACTGCTGCCTGACACGCCACCTTATGAAACTGACGGTCACCTGATCGCCCGTTTCGCCGGGAAAAAAGGGCCGGAATACCATTACGAGAACTTTAACGGCCATATCGGCGACAGCGATATTCACGGCTCGCTTACCTACACGCAGGGCAAACCGCGTCCGGCGCTGGTGGGTGAGCTGAGTTCGAAACAGCTGCGTATGGCGGATCTGGGGCCGCTTATCGGCGTCGACTCCGGCAAAGGCAGCAAGAAAACCGAACAGGCGAAGACGAAACGAGACGGTAAATCGACACAGCCCGCCGATCGCGTGCTGCCGCATGACAGCTTTGACACCAAAAACTGGGACGTGATGGATGCCGACGTGAAGTTCACCGGCAAACGCATCGAACATGGCAGTTCGCTGCCGTTAAGCGATCTTTATACGCATCTGCAGTTAAAAGATGGCGATCTGCTGCTCGATCCGCTGCGCTTTGGCATGGCGGGCGGCACGCTTAACAGCACTATCCGTCTCGAAGGGGATAAATCGCCGATGCGCGGCCGCGCCGATATTCACGCGCGGAGCCTGCATCTGCGGCAGCTCTTCCCGAATGTTGAAGCGATGCGGCGCAGCCTGGGGCAGCTGAACGGCGACGCCAGCTTTACCGGCACCGGCAATTCAGTGGCGGACTTGCTGGCGACCAGTAACGGCCAGCTTAAGCTGCTGATGAACGACGGCGTAATTAGCCGCAGCCTGATGGAGATCGCCGGGCTGAACGTCGGCAACTATGTGGTCGGCAGGCTCTTTGGCGACGATGAAGTACGTATTAACTGCGCTGCGACGGATGTGAAGCTGCAAAACGGCGTGGCGACGCCGAACCTGTTTGTGTTTGACACCGAAAACGCGGTAATCAACGTTACCGGCAACGCCAACTTCGCCAGCGAGCGTCTGGATCTTTCGATTAATCCAGAGAGTAAAGGCATCCGCATCGTGACGCTGCGTTCGCCGCTTTATGTACGCGGCACCTTCAAAAATCCAGACGCTGGAGTAAAAGCTGGCCCCCTGCTGGCGCGCGGCGCGGCGGCCGTGGCGCTCGGCACCGTGGTAGGCCCCGCCGCCGCGCTGCTGGCGTTAATCAGCCCAAGCGACAACGAGGATAACCAGTGCAGCAACGTGCTGCAGCAGATGAAAAGCAAAAAGTAATCAGCTGCGGTAGAGCACTTTAATGATGTGATAACCAAATGCGGTTTTCACCGGCCCAAAAGGTTTCAGCAGCGGGCAGGTGAAGACCGCTTTATCAAAGGCCGGCACCATCTGGCCTTGTCGAAACTCGCCTAAGTCACCGCCGTTGCGCCCGGAAGGGCAGGTAGAGTGCTTCTTCGCCAGCTGCTGAAAACTGGCGCCCTTTTCCAGCTTCGCCAGCAGCTCGTGAGCCAGCGCTTCCTCTTTCACCAGAATGTGTAAAGCCGCCGCGGTTTTCGCCATGATAGTCCTCTGATTGTGTATACTGGCCGCCCATTATTTCATCCTCCTCCCTTTTTACTGAGCGATTTTTTACTATGCGTTTAAACCCCAGCCAACAACGCGCCGTCGAGTTTGTTACCGGCCCCTGTCTGGTACTGGCGGGAGCGGGATCGGGCAAAACCCGCGTCATCACCAACAAGATTGCCCATTTGATTCGCGAATGCGGCTATCAGGCGCGCCATATCGCGGCGGTAACCTTTACCAATAAAGCCTCGCGCGAGATGAAAGAGCGCGTAGCCCAGACGCTGGGAAAGAAAGAGGCGCGCGGTCTGATGATCTCCACCTTCCATACGCTGGGGCTGGAAATTATCAAGCGTGAATATGCCGCGCTGGGCATGAAGTCCAATTTCTCGCTGTTCGACGATACCGACCAGCTGGCACTGCTGAAAGATTTGACACAGCCGTGGCTGGAAGAGGACAAGACGCTGCTACAGCAGCTGATTTCCACTATTTCCAACTGGAAGAACGATCTGGTCGATCCGCCGCGCGCCGCCGCGCTGGCGCGTAGCGAGCGCGACAATATTTTCGCCCACTGCTACAGCCTTTACGACCAGCATCTGAAGTCCTGCAACGTGCTCGATTTCGACGATTTGATCCTGCTGCCGACGCTGCTGCTGCAGCGTAATCAGGAGGTCCGCGAACGCTGGCAGCAGCGCATTCGCTATCTGCTGGTGGATGAGTATCAGGACACCAACACCAGCCAGTATGAGCTGGTGAAGCTGCTGGTCGGCGCGCGGGCGCGCTTTACCGTGGTAGGCGATGACGATCAGTCTATCTACTCCTGGCGCGGCGCGCGGCCGCAAAACCTGGTGCTGCTCAAAGAGGATTTTCCGGCGCTGGAAGTGGTCAAGCTGGAGCAGAACTACCGCTCGTCGCAGCGTATCCTGAAAGCAGCGAATATCCTTATCGCCAACAACCCGCACGTATTTGAGAAGCGACTTTTCTCCGAGCTGGGTCTCGGCAGCGAGCTGAAGGTGCTGACTGCGAATCATGAAGATCATGAGGCAGAGCGCGTAGCGGGCGAGCTGATTGCTCACCACTTTATCAATAAAACGCAGTACAAAGATTATGCGATTCTTTATCGCGGCAACCATCAGTCGCGCGTGTTTGAAAAGCTGCTGATGCAGAACCGCATTCCCTATCGCATTTCCGGCGGCACCTCTTTTTTCTCGCGGCCGGAGATCAAAGATCTGCTCGCCTATCTGCGCGTGCTGACTAACCCGGACGACGACAGCGCGTTTCTGCGCATCGTCAATACGCCACGTCGCGAGATCGGCCCGGCGACGCTGCAAAAGCTGGGAGAGTGGGCGAACCTGCGCAACAAAAGCCTGTTTAACGCCAGCTTCGACGTCGGATTAGGCCAGACGCTGAGCGGGCGCGGTCTGGAGCACCTGCAGCGCTTTACCCACTGGCTGCATGAGATCGTGCAGATGACCGAGCGCGAGCCGGTCAATGCGGTGCGCGATCTGATCCGCGGCATCGACTACGAAAGCTGGCTGTTCGAAACGTCAGGCAGTCCGAAAGCGGCCGAGATGCGGATGAAGAACGTCAACACGCTGTTTCAGTGGATGACGGAGATGCTGGAAGGGAGCGATATCGATGAGCCGATGACGCTGACGCAGGTGGTGACGCGCTTTACGCTGCGCGACATGATGGAGCGCGGCGAAAGCGACGAAGACCTCGATCAGGTGCAGCTGATGACGCTGCACGCCTCGAAAGGGCTGGAGTTCCCCTATGTCTTCCTGGTCGGCATGGAAGAGGGACTGTTGCCGCATCAGAGCAGCATCGATGAGAACAATATCGAAGAGGAGCGCCGTCTGGCCTATGTCGGCATCACGCGCGCGCAGAAAGAGCTGACCTTTACGCTCTGCCGCGAGCGGCGTCAGTATGGCGAACTGGTGCGTCCGGAGCCGAGCCGCTTTTTGCTGGAGCTGCCGCAGGATGATGTCGTCTGGGAAACCGAGCGCAAAGTCGTCAGCGCAGAAGAGCGAATGAAAACCGGGCAAACGCGGGTTGCCGGACTGCGAGCGATGCTGGAGAAGGCGAAGAAGGGCTAAAAAGCCCTGTCTTAAATCAGGCGATGGTCAGCAGCCAGTGCACATAGGACTGGTAATGGCTCTCCTGCTCAAGCAGCTCGGCGCGCAGCGGATGCGCGTTCAGCCAGTCTGTCGGCAGAGTAAGTTGCAGCGTATCGTCGTCAGCCTGCAGACGCACCGCAGGCAGGGTATCGTCGCGACGGCGGCTGGAAAAGATAATCGCCAGCCGCAGCAATCGGCACAGGCGCTCGGCAAGACGCGGCGGCAAAGCGTTTTGCTGGGTAAGCAGCGCTAAATCAATGCTGCCGCTCTGGTTCTGCAGCAGGCAGGCCAGCAGTTTTTTTTGCGCGGGGGTAAAGCCGGGTAAATCGAGATGGCGAACCAGATAGGCGGCGTGCTGTGCGGCCTGGCGAAAATCGACGCTGAGGCCGATTTCATGTATCGCGCTGGCGCTGAGCAGCAGCTCTCGACAGCGCTGATCCAGTTTCCATACGGTGCTTACCTGGCGGAAAAAAACGTCCGCCACCTGACGCACGCGCGCCGCCTGTTCCACATCAATGGAAAAACGACGCTGTACGTTCTGGATGGTTCGGCTGCGAATATCGCGATCTACCGGCAGGTGGAGCATGCCGTAAACCAGCCCTTCGCGCAGCGCGCCGCCAGCCAGAGTCATGCTCTCAATGCCAAGCTCCTGGAATACCGCAATCAGAATCGAAAGCCCGCTGGGGAAAACCAGCGCACGCTCCAGCGTTAATCCTTCGATCTCCAGCTCCTCCAGCTTGCCGCACTGAATGGCGCGCTGTTTTAGCTGCTGGAGCTTGCTCAGGGTGATGCGTTCATCCATGCCCTGCGCCACCATAATCTCCTGCAACGCCTGTACGGTGCCGGAGGCGCCGACGCAGGCTTCCCAGCCATGAGCGCGCAGCGGCGCGGCAATCGGGCGGATCATATCGCGTGCGGCCTGCTCGGCGGCGGCGAAATTCTCTTTCGCCAGATGCCTGTCGCTAAAAAAGCGTTCAAGCCAGGTGACGCACCCCATAGGCAGGCTAAAGAGCACAGAGGCGTGCGAGCCGTCGCCGGTAGCCAGCTCGGTGCTGCCGCCGCCGATATCGACCACCAGCCGCTTGTCCGAACCGCCGGTGGTGTGCGCGACGCCCTGATAAATCAGGCGCGCTTCTTCTTCACCGCTGATAACGTTGATGGGGCAGCCAAGAATCTGCTGCGCGGTAAAAAGAAAGTCGTTCGCATTGGCTGCCAGGCGCAGCGTAGCGGTAGCGACAACGCGAATCTGTTCAGACGGGATATCCTGCAGCTGTTCGGAGAAGAGCTTCAGGCACTCCCAGCCGCGCGTAATCGCCTCGACGGAAAGATGGTTATTTTTATCCAGGCCCGCAGCCAGACGCACCTTGCGCTTAATACGCGCGACGGTCTGAATACTTCCGGAAACTTCGCGCACCACCAACATATGAAAGCTGTTGGAGCCCAGATCAATCGCAGCATAAAGTGACGATGCGCTTAGCATAGTGTGGATTAACCTGAACGTTTACGGTTGTTATTACGCGGCGCTCCACGGCGATTCGCGTTGTTGCCGCCGCGACGCGGGCCATTGCCGGTGCGGGTACGTGCCAGGCGCTTCGGCGGCGGCAGATCGTTCATCAGCGCATCGCTGTTGTACTTGCTCACCGGAATGCTGTGGCCGATATACTCTTCAATCGCCGGCAGGTTCAGCGCGTACTCTTCACAGGCCAGGCTGATCGAATGTCCGCTTGCGCCCGCGCGACCGGTACGGCCGATACGGTGAACGTAGTCTTCGCGATCGTCAGGCAGATCGTAGTTAAAGACGTGGGTAACCGCAGGAATATGCAGACCGCGCGCCGCAACGTCGGTAGCGACCAGGATATCGACATCGCCTTTAGTGAAGTCATCCAGAATGCGCAGGCGCTTCTTCTGGGCAACGTCGCCGGTCAGCAGGCCGACGCGATGGCCGTCCGCCGCCAGATGGCCCCAGATATCTTCGCAGCGATGCTTGGTATTGGCGAAGACGATGGCGCGATCCGGCCACTCTTCTTCCAGCAGCGTCTGCAGCAGGCGCATTTTTTCTTCGTTCGACGGGTAGAAGAGCTCTTCTTTAATACGGTGCCCGGTTTTCTGCTCTGGCTCCACCTCAACGTACTCGGCGTTGTTCATGTGTTCGAAAGCCAGTTCGCGCACGCGCCATGAGAGCGTGGCGGAAAAGAGCATGCTCAGGCGCTGCGTCGCAGGCGGCATGCGGCGGAACAGCCAGCGAATATCTTTAATAAAGCCGAGATCGAACATGCGATCGGCTTCGTCCAGCACCAGTACCTGGATCGCGCCGAGGTTAATGTGATTCTGTTTAGCGTAGTCGATCAGGCGGCCTGTCGTACCGACCAGAATATCTACGCCGTCGGCCAGCACTTTAAGCTGTTTGTCGTAACCGTCGCCGCCGTAAGCCAGGCCCAGTTTCAGGCCGGTCGCCTGCGCCAGCGGTTCGGCGTCGGCGTGGATTTGCACTGCCAGTTCACGCGTCGGAGCCATGATCAGGGCGCGCGGTTGATTGATCTGACGGCCTTCCTGCGCGGGGTGAGAGAGAAGATGATGAAACGTTGACGTCAGAAACGCCATCGTTTTGCCGGTACCGGTTTGCGCCTGGCCTGCGACATCACGCCCTGAGAGCGTAAAGGGCAGAGCTAACGCCTGAATAGGCGTGCAGTTATGAAAGCCTTTTTTATCAAGGGCTTCCACGACCAGAGGGTGCAGGGCGAAGTCGGAAAACTTCTGTTCTGTTAAGTGTGTTTTGCTCATAGTGTGGTAGAATATCAGCTTACTATCGCTTTACGAAAGCGTATCCGATGAAATAAAGTCAACCTTCGTTGGTAAACTTTACGCCAATTCGCCAGGCATAATCTTGTGGAGAAATACATGAGCAGCGATAAAATCGTTCACCTCACCGATGACAGTTTCGATGCAGACGTTCTGAAAGCAGAAGGTGTCACGCTGGTTGATTTCTGGGCTGAATGGTGTGGTCCTTGCAAAATGATCGCCCCGATTCTCGACGAAGTTGCCGAAGAGTACGACGGTAAGCTCACTATCGCCAAGCTGAACATCGACGACAACCCGGGCACTGCGCCGAAGTACGGCATCCGCGGTATTCCGACGCTGCTGCTGTTCAAAAACGGTGAAGTCGCGGCGACCAAAGTCGGCGCGCTGTCTAAAAGCCAGCTTAAAGAGTTCCTGAACGCCAACCTGGCGTAAGGACGAGAACGTTCGGCGGTGGCGAATTTTCTTCCACTGCTGGACGTTCGCATTTTAGCGTGCTAAGTTACTTTCACTGCATTACGCACTTACCTTGTAGTTTGCATCTTAAAGATTTCCTTTGTTAAACCCTGAAGCACGTTCCGTATGCAGCGGTTTGACAATTCTGACGGTTAGCACCAACTTTGGCATCGCATTTCAACCGTCTCTCTCGCTTCCAGTCGCCATCCCTGACGATGATCGTCGAGAAGAGTTGAAAGCGCCATTAACAGGCATGGAATATTAAGCCATACCATTCACGACCAACATTTCGAGAATTACCCCGAGTTTAAGAACCCATCACTATGAATCTTACCGAATTAAAGAATACGCCGGTTTCTGAGCTGATAACCCTCGGCGAAAATATGGGGCTGGAAAACCTGGCGCGTATGCGCAAACAGGATATTATTTTCGCCATCCTCAAACAGCACGCGAAGAGCGGCGAGGACATCTTCGGTGATGGTGTGCTGGAGATACTGCAGGACGGATTTGGTTTCCTCCGCTCCGCAGACAGCTCCTACCTCGCCGGTCCCGACGATATCTACGTTTCTCCCAGCCAAATTCGCCGTTTCAACCTTCGCACTGGTGACACCATCTCCGGCAAAATTCGTCCGCCGAAAGAGGGCGAGCGCTACTTTGCACTGCTGAAGGTTAACGAGGTTAACTACGATAAGCCTGAAAACGCGCGTAGTAAGATTCTGTTCGAAAACCTGACGCCGCTGCACGCCAACAGCCGTCTGCGCATGGAGCGCGGCAATGGTTCGACGGAAGACCTTACCGCACGCGTGCTGGATCTGGCTTCGCCGATCGGCCGCGGCCAGCGTGGTCTGATCGTCGCGCCGCCGAAAGCGGGTAAAACCATGCTGCTGCAGAATATCGCGCAGAGCATCGCCTATAACCATCCAGACTGCGTGCTGATGGTACTGCTGATTGACGAACGTCCGGAAGAAGTGACCGAGATGCAGCGTCTGGTCAAAGGCGAAGTTATCGCCTCTACCTTCGACGAACCGGCTTCACGCCACGTTCAGGTCGCCGAAATGGTGATCGAGAAGGCGAAGCGCCTGGTTGAGCACAAGAAAGATGTCATTATTCTGCTCGACTCCATCACCCGTCTGGCGCGTGCCTACAACACCGTCGTGCCGGCTTCCGGCAAGGTATTGACCGGTGGTGTTGATGCCAACGCCCTGCATCGTCCGAAACGTTTCTTCGGTGCCGCGCGTAACGTGGAAGAGGGCGGCAGCCTGACCATCATTGCAACCGCGCTGATCGACACCGGTTCGAAGATGGACGAAGTGATCTACGAAGAGTTTAAAGGCACCGGTAACATGGAGCTGCATCTCTCCCGTAAAATAGCTGAAAAACGCGTCTTCCCGGCGATTGACTACAACCGCTCCGGTACGCGTAAAGAAGAGCTGCTTACTTCTCAGGAAGAGCTGCAGAAGATGTGGATCCTGCGCAAAATCATTCACCCAATGGGCGAAATCGACGCGATGGAATTCCTCATCAACAAACTGGCAATGACCAAAACCAACGACGAATTCTTCGATATGATGAAGCGCTCGTAATCCTGCATCGACCGATCGAAACGGCTAAACCGGCTTTTTTAGCCTAAATGCGCAGGAAATCGCCCTAACGCCACGTCTTAACGTGGCGTTTTTTATTTGTGCGCATTAGGATTACCGCTGGCAGGAGCATTTATAATGACTGCGGCGGCAGTGCGCAAAAATTAACCATGCGCGCGTGGTCGGAAGCAGAATTCGGACTCGGGATGAAAGGCAAAAACATGCAGTTTGTTTATCCTGTCCCTGATTTTAGCTGAGAGCGTTAAACGTGAATTTACTCACTATGAGTACTGAGCTGGGGCTTACTTTTCTATTTTCTTTAGTCTTTATCTTTTTTGCGCGCAAAGCGGCTAAAAAAATAGGCCTGGTCGATACGCCAAATTCCCGTAAACGCCATCACGGCGCGATTCCGCTGGTCGGCGGTATTTCCGTCTATGCCGGCATCTGCTTTATGTTTCTCATCACCCGGTTTTATCTGCCGCACGCTACGCTCTATCTTATCTGCGCAGGACTGCTGGTGCTGGTCGGCGCGCTCGACGACCGTTTCGATATCAGCGTTAAAATCCGCGCCATCGTGCAGGCTGCCGTAGCGGTAGCGATGATGGTGGGTGCCAAGCTCTATCTGCTCAGTCTCGGTTTTATTATCGGCCCGGTGGAGCTGGTGGTAGGGCCGTTCGGCTACGTTCTGACGCTGTTCGCCGTCTGGGCCGCAATTAACGCCTTTAATATGGTGGACGGCATTGACGGCCTGCTGGGCGGTCTTTCGTCCGTCACCTTTGCGGCGATGGGTATTATTCTCTGCTTCGACGGTCAATACAGCCTCGCGATGTGGTGCTTCGCCATGATCGCCGCCACTATTCCCTACATCCTGTTGAATCTGGGGTTCCTCGGCCGCCGCTATAAAGTCTTTATGGGCGACGCGGGCAGCACCATGATTGGTTTTACCATTATCTGGATTTTGCTGGAGACCACGCAGGGGTTAAGCCATCCGATTACGCCCGTCACTGCACTCTGGCTGATCGCCATTCCGCTGATGGATATGGTGGCGATTATGTATCGCCGCCTGCGCAAAGGCATGAGTCCCTTTTCCGCTGATCGCCAGCATATTCACCATTTGATCATGCGCGCCGGCTTCACCTCGCGTCAGGCGTTTGTGCTGATCACCGTGGCAGCCGCTATTCTCGCCGGCATCGGCGTGCTTGGCGAATATCTCGCTTTTATCCCTGAATGGGTGATGCTGGTGCTGTTTATGGTGGCGTTTATGTTTTACGGCTATTGCCTGAAACACGCCTGGCGCGTGGCGCGCCTGATTCGTCGTATAAAACGTCGTCTGAACGCTCACGGCGATGCTAAGAAAAAATTACCCTGATAAGGATTGCCTTGTTATGACCTCTGAGGTTGCAGATAACGAACTGGATATTCGCGGGCTGGGCTGCACGTTATGGCGCGGTAAGCGCTGGATTATCGGGCTGGCGCTGCTTTTCGCGCTGGTCGCCTGGCTCGCTTCGCTGTTGATGACGCAGGCGTGGAGCACCACGGCGATTACCGATCGTCCGACGGTAAATATGCTCGGCGACTATTACGCGCAGGAGCAATTTCTGAACAACCTCGACGTGCGCAATAATACGCTTAGTCTGGCGACCTCCTCGCCAACCATTATGGACGAGGTTTATCAGGAATTTATTATGCAACTGGGTGCCTGGGATACGCGCCGCGACTTCTGGCAGCAGACGGAGTATTATAAAAGCCGCCGCTCAGGCAACGCGCACAACGACGCCGCGCTGCTGGACGATATGGTCGCTAATATCCAGTTCCTGCCCGCCGATACGGCGCGTAACACGCGTGACAGCGTTAAGCTGATTGCGGAAACCGCTGGCGACGCCAATAACCTGCTGCGGCAATATATTGCCTTTGCTAGCGAGCGTGCGGCGCGCCACCTTAACGGCGAACTGCAGGGTGCCTGGCAGGCGCGCAGCGAGCAGCTGCGGGCGCAGGTGAAACGGCAGGAGGATGTGGCGAACGCTGTTTTCCAGCGTCAGCAGCACCGCCTGCAGCAGGCGCTGAAGGTGGCCAGTCAGCAGGGCATTCATGAGAATCGTTCGCGCGACGCGCGCGAGCCGATCGCCGACAGCGATCTCTTCCTGCTCGGCGAGCCGCAGCTGCAGGCGCAGCTGGAAACGCTGCAGGCGACCGGGCCGACTTACGATATCAGTTACGATCAGAACAGAGCGATGCTCACGACCCTGAGCGCCGGGCCGACGTTAAACCGAACCTTCCAGACCTACCGCTATCTGCGTACGCCGGAAGAGCCGGTTTCGCGCGACAGTCCGCGTCGTCTGTTTATGATGATTATGTGGGGCGCGTTAGGCGCATTGACGGGCGCAGGCGTGGCGCTGGCGCGCCGTTCCGGCGCCAGATCAGTGAGAGATACCGCGTGAAAGTGCTTACAGTATTCGGGACTCGCCCGGAGGCGATAAAAATGGCGCCGCTGGTGCAGGCGCTGGCGCAGGATCCTGCGTTTGAGTCGCGCCTGTGCGTTACGGCGCAGCACCGCGAAATGCTGGATCAGGTGCTGCGCCTCTTTGCGCTGCAGCCAGATTACGACCTGAACATCATGCGCCCTGAGCAAGGATTAACGGAGATCACCTGCCGCATTTTGCAAGGCATGAAAACCGTACTGCTCGATTTCAAACCCGACGTGGTGCTGGTGCATGGCGATACGACCACGACGCTTGCCGCCAGTCTGGCTGCGTTTTATCACCAGATTCCGGTCGCTCATATCGAGGCGGGACTGCGCACCGGCGATCTGACCTCGCCCTGGCCGGAAGAGGGCAACCGCAAGCTAACGGGCCATCTTGCCCGCCTGCACTTTACGCCCACTGAACGATCGCGCCAGAACCTGCTGGCGGAAAATTTGCCCGATGCGCGTATCTTCGTGACCGGCAATACGGTGATTGACGCGCTGCTGTGGGTGCGCGATCGGGTTATCGCCGATCCCAGCCTCAACGCACAGCTCGCGGGGCACTATCCTTTCCTCGACAGCGAGAAAAAGCTGGTGCTGGTTACTGGCCATCGACGTGAAAGCTTTGGCGATGGCTTTGAGCGCATCTGCAGCGCGCTGGCGCGTATCGCGCGCCAGCATCCTGACGCGCAGATCGTCTATCCGGTGCACCTCAATCCCAACGTCAGCGAGCCGGTAAACCGCATCCTTAGCGGCATCGACAATATTGTGCTGATCGAGCCGCAGGAGTATCTGCCTTTTGTCTGGCTGATGAACCGCGCCTGGTTGATCCTGACCGATTCAGGCGGCATTCAGGAAGAAGCGCCATCGCTGGGCAAGCCGGTGCTGGTCATGCGCGACGCTACCGAGCGTCCCGAAGCGGTTGATGCCGGCACCGTGAAGCTGGTCGGCACCGATGTGGAAAAAATCGTGGCCGAAGCCAGCCTGCTGCTGACCGACGACGCGGCGTGGCAAACCATGAGCCGCGCACATAACCCTTACGGCGACGGCAACGCCTGTCAGCGCATTCTGCAAGCCTTAAAAGATACCCGAGTTAACCTATGAGTTTTGACACCATTTCCGTGATTGGCCTGGGCTATATCGGGCTGCCGACCGCAGCCGTTTTTGCGTCGCAGGAGAAAAACGTCGTGGGCGTTGATATTAACGCCCACGCGGTAGAAACCATTAATCGCGGGGCAATCCATATCGTCGAGCCTGCGCTGGACAAAGTCGTTCATGACGCGGTTACCCAAGGCTTTCTGCGCGCTACCACGCAGCCTGAAGCGGCCGATGCTTTCCTGATCGCTGTGCCGACGCCTTTTATGGCGGATCATCAGCCCGATTTGCGCTTCGTTAAGGCGGCGGCGGAATCGATCGCGCCGGTATTGAAAAAAGGCGACCTGGTTATTCTGGAATCGACCTCACCGGTTGGCGCGACGGAGCAGATGGCAGAGTGGCTGGCGGTAACGCGTCCGGATCTCCGTTTTCCGCAACACGGCGGCGAACCGGATATCTTTATCGCCTACTGTCCGGAGCGCGTGCTGCCGGGCAAAATCATGCAGGAACTGATTCATAACGACCGCGTGATCGGCGGCATGACGCCCGCCTGCTCGGCACAGGCCAGCGCGCTCTATCGCATTTTCCTGAAGGGGGAATGCGTTGAGACCAACGCGCGTACGGCGGAACTGTGCAAGCTAACGGAAAACAGCTTCCGCGACGTCAATATCGCTTTCGCCAATGAGCTGTCGCTAATCTGCGCCGATCAGGGAATTAACGTCTGGGAACTGATTGCGCTGGCGAACCGCCACCCGCGCGTCAATATTTTGCAGCCTGGCCCTGGCGTCGGCGGGCACTGCATTGCAGTCGATCCCTGGTTTATCGTGGCGCAGAACCCGTCGCTGGCGCGACTGATCCGCACCGCGCGGGAAGTGAACGACAGCAAGCCGCACTGGGTGCTTAATCAGGTCAAGGCAGCGCTGGCTGACTGCCTGACCCAGAGCGGCAAGCGCGCCGATGAGATCGTTATTGCCTGCTTCGGCCTGGCGTTTAAACCCAATATCGACGATCTACGCGAAAGCCCGGCGATGCAGGTCGCGCAGATGATTGCCGAATGGCACCGCGGCCAGAGCTGGGTGGTGGAACCGCATATCGCCGCGCTGCCCGCCTCGCTCGGTGACAAAGCTGAGCTGGTCTCCCGCGAGCAGGCGCTGGCACAGGCCGACGTGCTGGTAATGCTGGTGGATCATGACCATTTCCGCGCCGTTGACGCCTCCCAGGTTACCCAGTCCTGGATTGTGGATACGCGGGGAGTATGGCGGTGAAGCAATTTTTGATCACGGGCGGCGCGGGCTTTATCGGCTCGGCGCTGGTGCGTTTTCTTATCGAAGAGACAGATCACCGCATAGTCGTAGTCGACAAGCTCAGCTATGCAGGCAATCTCGCCTCGCTGGCCAGCGTCATGCAGAATGCGCGCTTCGCTTTCGAGCAGGTCGATATTTGCGATCGTCCGGCGCTGGACGCGGTTTTTACGCGCTATCAGCCTGACTGCGTTATGCATCTGGCAGCGGAAAGCCACGTTGATCGTTCTATTGACGGCCCGATCGCCTTTGTCGAAACCAATATTGTCGGCACTTACCAGTTGCTGGAAGCGGCGCGTGCTTACTGGAACAAACTGGACGCGCAGCGGCGCGAAGCTTTTCTCTTCCATCATATTTCGACTGATGAAGTGTTCGGCGATCTGCTGGACCCCGAGGCGTTTTTCACCGAAACCACGCCTTATGCGCCCAGCAGTCCTTATTCTGCAACCAAAGCCAGCAGCGATCATCTGGTGCGCGCCTGGCTTCGGACTTATGGCCTGCCCGTTATCGTAACCAACTGTTCAAACAATTATGGGCCCTGCCATTTCCCGGAAAAGCTGATTCCGCTCACCATCATTAATGCGCTGGCGGGCAAGCCATTGCCGGTTTACGGCAACGGTGAACAGATCCGCGACTGGCTTTATGTCGAAGATCACGCGCGCGCGCTCTATCGCGTAGTGAGCAGCGGCAAGGTAGGCGAGACCTACAATATCGGCGGACACAATGAGCAGCGTAATATCGATGTGGTGCACGCCATCTGCGATTTACTGGAGTTGCTGGCGCCGGAACGTAAAGCCGCAGGTCTTGCCCACTACCGCGATTTGATTACCTTTGTCGCGGATCGTCCAGGGCACGATCAGCGCTATGCCATCGACGCCAGTAAGATTGCGCGTGAGCTGGGCTGGATGCCAGAGGAAACCTTTGAAAGCGGTATGCGTAAAACCGTGCTCTGGTATTTAAATAATCAGGCATGGTGGCAGGCTATTCTGGACGGGCGCTATCGCGGCGAGCGGCTTGGCCTGGCTGCGTCGCGCTTATGATGGCGTCTGAGGAGCAGAAGCGATGAAAGGTATTATTCTGGCGGGCGGTTCAGGCACGCGTCTTCATCCCATCACGCGCGCAATCTCTAAACAGCTGCTACCTGTTTACGACAAGCCGATGATCTACTATCCGCTGTCGGTATTGATGCTGGCGGGCATTCGCGACATCCTGCTGATCACCACGCCGGAGGATCGCGATCATTTTGTGCGCCTGCTGGGCGACGGCAGCGAGTTCGGCATTCACCTTAGCTATGCGATGCAGCCAAGCCCGGACGGTCTGGCTCAGGCGTTTATTATCGGCGAAGACTTTATCGACGGCGATAACTGCTGCCTGGTGTTAGGCGACAACCTCTATTTTGGTCAGGGCTTCAGCCCTAAATTAAGGAAAGTCGCCGCTCGCGAGCAGGGCGCGACGGTGTTTGGCTACCAGGTTATGGATCCCGAGCGCTTTGGCGTGGTGGAATTTGACGACGCGTTTAACGCGCTCTCTATCGAAGAGAAACCCAGCGCGCCAAAATCGCGCTGGGCGGTAACGGGCCTCTATTTTTACGATAATCAGGTCGTGGAGTTTGCGAAGCTGGTCAAGCCTTCAGCGCGTGGCGAGCTGGAAATTACCGCTATCAACCAGATGTATCTGGCACGCGGTCAGCTCTCTGTCGAGCTGTTAGGCCGCGGATTTGCCTGGCTCGACACCGGCACGCACGACAGCCTGATTGAAGCCAGCACCTTCGTACAGACGGTGGAAAAGCGACAGGGATTCAAAGTCGCCTGTCTGGAAGAGATTGCCTGGCGCAACGGCTGGCTGAGTGACGACCAGCTGCGTGCAGCCGGTGAGGCATTAACAAAAACCGGCTACGGCCAGTATCTGCTGGATCTCCTACATGCCCGTCCGCGTCAGTATTAATCCCCTGGCGTGGGAAAGCGCCTTTTTTGGCTGTGAGACAGCGCGCCTCGATCTCGATGGAGAGCTGCCGCTGGACGAGGCGCTGCGCCATCCGGCCGGGTTATGGCAAATCAAAGTGCCTGCCGACCGCCTTGAGGCGATCGACGCCGTTTGCCAGCAGGGTTTTCAGCTGGCGGAAGGTGAAGCGGACCTGGCTATTAATATTAAACGCACTGAACGGCAGAGCGGCATCCGCATCGCCCGTGAAGCGCAAATCGACGCGCTGCGCGCAGCGGCGGCGCAGATTTTCGTGCAGAGCCGCTTTCGTGCGCCCTGGTTCGATGCGGACGCCAGCGGCCGCTTTTACGCCCAGTGGATTGAAAACGCGGTGCGCGGCACTTTTGATGATCAGTGCCTGATCGCCAGCGATGAATCCGGCGCGCTGCAGGGTTTTATCTCGCTGCGCGAGACGGAAGGCGACGCGCGCGTCGGGCTGCTGGGCGTCCTGCCTCATGCGCAGGGCAACGGCATCGGGCAGCGCCTGCTGCTGGCAGGCGCAGACTGGGGGCGGGTTCGCCAGCTTAGCCGTCTGCGCGTTGCGACGCAGCTCAGCAACCTCTCGGCGATGCGACTCTATTTACGCAGTGGTGCCCGGCTGGAAAGCACCGCTTACTGGTTCTACAGGAAAGGTCATGATCCCATTTAACGCGCCGCCGATAGTGGGTAGCGAACTTGAATATATGCAGTCGGCGATGGCCAGC
This sequence comes from Pantoea sp. ACRSB, assembly GCF_022346905.1. Taxonomy (NCBI): domain Bacteria; kingdom Pseudomonadati; phylum Pseudomonadota; class Gammaproteobacteria; order Enterobacterales; family Erwiniaceae; genus Pantoea; species Pantoea sp. ACRSB. The sequence continues at coordinate 165,863 of NZ_JAKRNL010000007.1, forward strand.
GGCAAACTGTGCGGCGACGGCGGCTTTACCCGTCGCTGTCAGCAGTGGATGGAGCAGCGCTTCGGCAGCAAAAAAGTGCTGCTAACGCCGTCGTGTACCGCGTCGCTGGAGATGGCAGCGCTGCTGATTAATCTTCAGCCCGGCGATGAAGTGATTATGCCGAGCTATACCTTTGTCTCTACCGCCAACGCCTTTGTACTGCGCGGCGCGACTATCGTCTTCGTGGATATTCGCCCGGATACGCTCAATATCGACGAAAGCAAAATCGAAGCGGCGATCACCGAGAAAACACGCGCCATCGTGCCGGTGCACTACGCGGGCGTGGCCTGCGAAATGGACGCTATTATGGCGCTGGCGGCGCAATATAAGCTCTGGGTGATCGAAGATGCGGCGCAGGGCGTGATGTCGCGCTACAAGGGCCGCGCGCTGGGCACTATCGGCCATATCGGCTGCTTCAGCTTCCATGAAACCAAGAACTACACCGCGGGCGGCGAAGGTGGCGCGACGCTGATCAACGATGCGGCGCTAATCGAGCGTGCCGAAATAATTCGCGAGAAGGGCACTAACCGCAGCCAGTTTTTCCGTGGCCAGGTGGATAAGTACACCTGGCGTGATATCGGCTCAAGTTATCTGATGGCGGATCTGCAGGCAGCCTACCTGTGGGCGCAGCTGGAGGCGGCCGAGCGCGTCAACCAGCAGCGTTTACGCTTGTGGCAGCGCTACTACGACGCGCTGCAGCCGCTGGCGGCGAAAGGGCGCATCGAGTTACCGTCGCTGCCTGCCGCCTGCGAGCACAATGCGCATATGTTCTATATCAAACTGCGCGACAGCGACGATCGCCAGGCGCTGATTAGCTGGATGAAAGAGGCGGAGATCCTGACGGTTTTTCACTATATCCCGCTGCACAGCTCTCCCGCCGGCGAAGAGTTTGGCCGCTTTCACGGCGAGGATCTTTTTACTACTCGCGAGAGCGAGCGACTGCTGCGCCTGCCGCTGTTTTATAACCTCACGGACAATAACCAGAATACGGTTATTAGTTCCTTACTGAGCTTCTTCGCCTGATGTCGCTGGCCAGAGCGTCGGTGTGGACGGCATCGTCCACGCTGGTGAAAATCGCTGCCGGGCTGCTGGTGGTGAAGCTGCTGGCGGTGAGTTTCGGCCCGGAAGGCGTCGGGCAGGCAGGTAACTTTCGCCAGCTGATCACCGTTCTGGGCGTGCTGGCGGGCGCAGGCATCTTTAATGGCGTCACTACCTTTGTGGCAAAGTATCAGCATCAGCCGGAGTCGCTACGTGCGCTGCTGGGTACCGCATCCGCGATGGTGCTGGGCTTTTCCACGCTGCTGGCGCTGGTTTTCCTGCTGGCGGCTGCGCCGATTAGCCAGGCGCTGTTCGGCCACACGCGCTTCGAGAATGTGGTGCGCATTGTCGCCTTCCTTCAGTTCGGCATCGCCTGGGCTAACCTGGCGCTGGCGCTGCTGAAAGGCTACCGCGACGCGCGCGGCAACGCGCTGGCGCTGATCATCGGCAGCTTAATCGGCGTCGCGGCCTATGTGCTGTGCTGGTGGATTGGCGGTTATGCGGGCGCGCTGGTGGGGTTTGCGCTGGTGCCTGCGCTGGTTGTCGTACCGGCATTTGCGCTGCTAAAGCGACGCGTCCCTCTGCCGCTCGGCTGGCTGAAGCCACAGTGGCAGTCAGACTTTGCGCGCAGCCTGGCGAAATTTACCCTGATGGCGCTGATAACCTCGGTGACGCTGCCGGTAGCCTGGGTCATGATGCGTAACCTGCTGGCGCAACATGACGGCTGGGCGCAGGTCGGTCTGTGGCAGGGCGTCACCAGCATCTCGGACGCCTGGCTGCAGTTCATTACCGCCACCTTCAGCGTCTGGCTATTGCCGACGCTGGCGCGTCTGGAGCAGAAGCGCGATATTGCGCGCGAAATCATGCGGGCGCTGCGCTTTGTTCTGCCTGCCGTGGCGGCAGTCGGCTTTTGCGTCTGGCTGCTGCGCGATCTGGCGATCTGGCTGCTCTTTTCTCCGGCGTTTCACGCCATGCGCGATCTCTTTGTCTGGCAGCTGTGCGGCGATGTGTTTAAGGTCGGCGCCTATGTTTTCGGTTATCTGGTGATTGCTAAGGCGTCGCTGCGCTTTTATATTCTGGCCGAAATCAGCCAGTTCGTGCTGCTGACGCTCTTCTCGCGCTGGCTGATCCCGCTGTCGGGAGCGACCGGCGCGGCGCAGGCCTATATGGCGACCTATCTCTGTTATTTCGCGCTCTGCTGCGGCGCATTTATGGTTTATTACCGGAAAAAATGACGTTAATACACGTTCTGGGATCGGATATCCCTCATCACAATCAAACGGTGCTGCGCTTTTTCAACGATGTGTTAAGCGTTGAGCTGCCTGTCGATCAGCCGCGCCATTTTATGGTGGTGACGCAGCAGCCCGCCTCGCTCGCCGCTTTCAGCAATCTTGCTATTGAGACCTTTGGTTCGAAGAAGGCGCTGGCACAGGCGCTGACGGCGCGGGCGAAAAACCGCGAGCAGCGTTTTTTCTGCCACGGTCAGTTTAATCCCGGCATCTGGCTGGCGCTGCTGAGCGGCAAGATCCGCTCCAGCCAACTCTACTGGCACGTCTGGGGCGCCGACCTTTATGAAGAGTCGCGCAGCCTGAAGTTCCGCCTCTTTTATCTGCTGCGACGTATCGCGCAGGGGCGCGTGGCGCAGGTTTTCGCCACTCTCGGCGATTTACACTATTACCAGCAGCGGCATCCCCGCGTGCCTGCCGCGCGGCTCTATTTTCCAACGAAGATGCCCTCCACCGCGCCGCAAAGCGCGCCGGAAGCGCGTTTTACTATCGTACTGGGCAATTCCGGCGACGCCAGCAATCGCCATATTGAAGGCTTAACGTCTATTCGCCAGCAGTTTGGCACAGAGGTGCGCATCGTCGTGCCGCTGGGCTATCCGCCGAACAATGAAGCCTACATCAACGAGGTGGCGACAGCGGCAGAGAGGCTTTTTCCTGAAGGACAGGTGGAGCTGCTGCGCAGCAATCTCGCCTTTGATGACTATTTAGCGCTGCTCGCCCGCTGTCATTTAGGTTATTTTATGTTCGAGCGGCAGCAGGGTATTGGAACGCTCTGCCTGCTGATTCAGGCCAACGTGCCTTTTGTGCTTAACCGACGCAACCCGTTCTGGCGCGATCTCAGCGAGCAGGGGCTGCCGGTGCTGTTTAGCAGCGATGCGCTGGACAGCGGGAGCGTGGCTGAAGCGCGCCGTCAGCTGGCGAGCTGCGACAAACAGGCCATCGCTTTTTTCGCACCGGGCTATGTGACGGGCTGGCGCGAGGCATTGCGCCATTGTGAAAGGGAGTCCTCATGAACCTGATGCAGTTCAGCGGTCTGCTGGTGGTTTATCTGCTGTCGCTGGGTTTTATCCTGACGCTGACCTGGCGGGAGTTCAGGCGCGTACGCTTTAATTTTCACCTCTTTTTTACCCTGCTGTTTTTACTGACGTTCTATTTCGGGTTTCCGCTGACCAGCCTGCTGGTGTTCCGCTTTAACGTTGAGGTGGTGCCGCCTGAGTATCTGCTGCAGGCGCTGCTGTCGGCGACGGCGTTCTATGCCGTTTATTACGTCAGCTATAAGGTGCGGCTGCGGCCTGCGACGGTGCCGCGCGCCAGACCCTGGCTGCAGATGAATCGCGTCGAGACGCACCTGACCTGCGTGCTGCTGGCGCTGGTCGCTATCGGTACGGTGACGGTATTTTTCCTGAACAACGGCTTTCTGCTGTTCCGCCTGACCGCCTATAACCAGATTTTCTCCAGCGAAGTCTCCGGCGTGGCGCTGAAGCGCTTTTTCTATTTCTTTATTCCGGCGATGCTGATCCTCTATTTTCTGCGTCCTACGCAGCGTAACTGGCTGCTGTTTCTGGTGGTCACGGTCGCCTTCGGCCTGCTGACCTACGCGCTGGTCGGCGGTACGCGCGCCAATATCATTATCGCTTTTGCCCTGTTCTTGTTTATCGGCATCACGCGCGGCTGGATCAGCCTGTGGATGCTGGCGGCGGCGGGGGTTCTGGCGATAGGCGGCATGTTCTGGCTGGCGCTGCGGCGCTATAACCTTAACGTGCTCGGCGAAGAGGCGGTTTACACGTTTCTTTACCTGACGCGCGATACGTTTTCGCCGTGGGAGAACCTGGCACTGCTGCTGGAAAATTATTCCAAAATAGAATTTCAGGGGCTGGCGCCCGTCTGGCGCGACTTCTATGTCTATATTCCCGGCTGGCTGTGGCCGGGCAGGCCGTCGATGGTGCTGAACAGCGCTAACTACTTTACCTGGGAAGTGCTGAACAACCATTCAGGCCTGGCGATTTCGCCTACGCTGCTGGGCTCGCTGCTGGTAATGGGCGGCGTCTGGTTTATTCTGCCGGGCGCGGTGGCGGTCGGGTTGATTATTAAGGGCTTCGATACGCTTTATTTGCGCGGCCGCGACGCCAGCAACCGCTACAGCGGCGCGATTATGCAGAGTTTTTGCTTTGGCGCGGTGTTCAATATGATTGTGCTGGCGCGCGAGGGGCTGGATGCGTTCGGCTCCCGCGTGGTCTTTTTCGCTTTAATTTTTCTGGCCAGCCTCGGCGTGGCGAAGATGCTTTACTGGCTGCTGGATCGCGCCGGGCTGATTCGACGTCGCGGCGGCCAGGTTTTACAGAGCTCCACTTAACGCCTCTGGCATAACAGGGAAACAAAACTCAACCATGACAAGGTTACCAGAAGCGCCGCAGTATGAGATACGCGGCGTGTCGCTGTATGGTTTCGACAGTATGTCCGCGTTTGTGGATTTTCTGCTGCCGGACGAGGCGGTACGCAGCGGAACGTTAGTGGCGATTAATGCCGAAAAGATACTGACGGCAGAGCAGGATGACGAGCTGCGCGCGCTGTTGCAGGAGGCGGAGTTCAAATATCCCGACGGCATCAGTATTGTGCGCTCCATCCGTAAAAAATATCCCCATGCCGAGGTGCAGCGTATAGCGGGCGCGGATTTGTGGGAGGCATTGATGGAGCGCGCCGGACGGCAGGGCACGCCGGTGTTTTTGATTGGCGGGCGACAGGCGGTGCTGGATGAAACCTGCAATAAGCTGCGTCGCCAGTGGAACCTGAATATCGTCGGCGCGCAGAACGGCTACTTCGCGCCAGCCGATCGCGATGCGCTTTTTACCCGCATCGCCGCCAGCGGCGCGCGTATCGTCACCGTGGCGCTGGGATCGCCGCGTCAGGAGCTGCTGATGCGCGATTGCCGCGCGCGCTGGCCGCATGCACTCTATATGGGCGTTGGCGGAACCTATGATGTGTTTACGGGACAGGTGAAGCGTGCGCCGAAGATTTGGCAGCATCTTGGACTGGAATGGCTCTATCGTCTGATTCGACAGCCCAGCCGACTGCGCCGCCAGTTAAAACTGATCAAATATTTGCGCTATCACTGGCGCGGCGATCTCTGATATCACTGATTACTGCGGCGTTTTTTCGCTGGGGAAATAGCCAGAGTGCTGCATTACTCGACGAAATGCACAAAGCGTAATCAAACGCGTTTTTTTATTAAAAAAGCACTGGACAGCATCACCCCAAGTCCGTAGTATGCCCATCCGCAACGGCGCTACGCGCCCGTAGCTCAGCTGGATAGAGCGCTGCCCTCCGGAGGCAGAGGTCTCAGGTTCGAATCCTGTCGGGCGCGCCATTTAGTTTGTGCGCAGGAGCTGCGGTGGTTACATTACCGCGTTAGTAAAGAGTTACATGCTGTAGGTCAGAGACTTGCAACATACTGAATTGTGGTGGCTATAGCTCAGTTGGTAGAGCCCTGGATTGTGATTCCAGTTGTCGTGGGTTCGAGTCCCATTAGCCACCCCAGATTTTGCTGGGATACGCGAAGGTGGCGGAATTGGTAGACGCGCTAGCTTCAGGTGTTAGTGTCTTAACGGACGTGAGGGTTCAAGTCCCTCTCTTCGCACCAGGCAAAACAAAACAATAAAAATTATCGGCGAGTAGCGCAGCTTGGTAGCGCAACTGGTTTGGGACCAGTGGGTCGGAGGTTCGAATCCTCTCTCGCCGACCATTTTATAAACCTGCTTGAAAAAGCAGGTTTTTTTTCGTCTGTAGAAAATGAGGATGAGAACCTCCGAAGGAGGTTTGCGCCGAGCGAAGCGAGACAACGTTGCGCAGCAACGGCCCGAAGGGCGCTTATCGCAGATAAGCGTTATCCTCTCTCGCCGACCATTTTATAAACCTGCTTGAAAAAGCAGGTTTTTTTTCGTCTGTAGAAAATGAGGATAAGAAGATCGGCCTCTGTGACAGCAACAGACGCATTGTCTCTTTCTGGAGACGACTAATTTATTGATTTAACAGATATTAAAAATAAATGCGCTTCATCGTCTCAAAAAGGAGACGGCACCTTAGCTGTTTGTCGCCTGTTACAGACAACTTCTGGTTTCTTCGCCTGAGCCGTGGGTTTCAGATCATTGAAATTAAAGCTTTTATTTTATCTTCAGCAACCTGGCACGCGCTGTGCAATAATTATCGCGTAGATGCTCATTCCACCTCTTATGTCTGCTGATGCTGCATAAACCTGGGAATGACGCAGAGCCACTTTTGGGTATCCGTTGTCTGCCTGCCTGCATCGCTTACGCCTTGCAGGGTCATCAGACATACCGTTGAGTCGGATACCTTAAGGTTGTCTTACCGACCTGATTTTACACCTGCCTCTGGCAGGTGTTTTTTTTGGTGCGGATAAAGGGCAAAAAAAAGCCGGGCAAGCCCGGCATAAACAAGTAACAACAACATTAAGCATTCGGGTTGTTTTTCAGCGTCAGCAGTAAGCCTTCACGGCGCATTTTTGCTGCTTCTTCCGGGCGATGCATACGGTCGTAGGCGTCCGCCAGCCATGCGTAGTCAAAAGCGTCGGGACGCTGCGCCAGCGCCTGCTGGAACGCGTCAACGGCCTGCTGCCATTCGCCATGGCGCATCAGCAACTGCCCCAGCGTGCTGTGCAGCAGCGGCGTCGCGCCATGCTGCTTAATCTGCTGGCGCAGCGCTTTCTCCAGCGCTTCCGGATTGCTGCTTTTAATGCGCGGCATCAGCAGCACCAGACGATCGTCGTAATGTCGCTTGAGGCCGTCCAGCACGATATCCTGCGCGGTCTGATGATCGTCGCACTCAATCAGATGGTCAGCCATCGCCACCTGCAGCGCCGTTTGCTGACGCGTTTTGCGGCTCAGATTTGACCACCAGCGTTTCAGGCCGTCGCTGCCCTGATCGGCCATCGCCTGATTCATCAGACCCAGCCACGCCTGCTGCTGCAGGTCGGCGCGATGCTGTTCATCTCCAACCTGCGATTTTTCCATCGCGGGCAGAATATCAATCAGCGAGCTCCATGCGCCGGTGCGCACGTAAGCCTGCTCCGCCAGCCGCAGAACTTCCGGATGGCGCGGCGCGACTTCCAGCAGTCGATCGATGGCGTGACGCGCGGCGTGATCTTCGTTACGCGCCAGCAGGATACGCGCGCGGGTGATTTCGACCGGAATAACGTCGTTGTCCGACAGTTCAGCGGCCCGCTCAAGATGCTGGTTGGCGCGGATTTCATCGCCGCGCTGCTGCGCCGCTTCGGCCGCCAGCAGGTAGTTGGCTACCGGCACATCAGCGTGATCGGCATCTTTAGAGAGCAGTTTTTCAACCTGGCGGTGATCGCCTTCAGCCAGCTTCATCAGCGCGGTCTGGGTATGGCGCTGCGCGCGACGGCGTTTGCGACCGGTAAACCAGCCTCGGGTGCGTGCGCCGGTGCGAAACAGACGACGCAGCAGCCATTCAACGCCCAGAATAATCAGCAGGCTGACGATCAGAATGATCACCAGTCCGGTTACGCTGGTTTCTACGTTCCAGTTATCAGTCTGAATCAGCACATAGCCTTGATGACCGGCAATCATCGGGCCTACCACAATGCCGGCGATAAGCAGGACGAACAGGATAAATACCTTAAGCATGCGCTTAGCCTCCTTGCTGATCGGCGGCGACGGAAGGCTGCGCGATCAGGTTGCGCACGCGTGTCTGCATCAGCTTATCGATAAGCGGCTGGCTTTCCAGATTATCCGGCAGATTCATATTGATGCTCTGCTGGCTCAGTTCGTCCAGCTGCGCCAGAAAGGCTTTGGTCGCGGGATCGTTAGTGTCGTACCAGGCGCGAACCCAGCTGGATACGGTGTCGATAGACTGCTTATAAATTTCGTCCTGATGACGCGGCACCGCCTGCGCGGCGATCAGCAGACGCGAGCGAATGTTCTCACGCAGATAGACGTCCTGGTTCGGCGCCAGCAGCGGCTGCGCCGTATTGTCGCGGCGGCGAATAGTGATGAAATCATCCATAAAGTTATGCCAGCTTTTCACCAGATTCTGACGCCATTCGCGCAGCGAGGAGGTCAGCTCACCGCCATCGCTGTCCATCGGCGCGTCGTCGCTGTCGTTGTCCGCCAGGCGCAGGTTATCGACGCCGTTCGACAGCTGGTTCAGCTTCAGAATAATGCCGTCATAATCGATTTGGTTGATGGCCGAGAGCGTGCTGATATCCTGCGTCAGCGCGCGGCGCACGTTGTTTACGCTCGGATCGTTCATATCGGCCAGGCTGGCATCGGCGCTTTTCAGCAGCGCCGCCGCCGTAGTGACATCCTGATCGCTCCAGAGCTTGCGGCCCGCCAGTTTCACCAGGTAATCGGCCTGCGATACCAGCCAGGCGTGCACATCGTTGCCAGAGATGGTGGCGACTTTTTCACGCAGCGTCTCTAGCTCCTTCGCCGTGGCGGCCTGCTGGGTGCGCGCGTCGTTCAGCGCGTTTTGCGCGCTGCTGAGCTGCTGAGCCAGCTGCTGTTTGTCGCTGCTCGCTTGCTGCTGCAAGGCGTTCAGCTTATCGCTCAGGCTCTGATTCGCCTGCGCCTGAAGTTCAGCCTGATGTTTCCCGTTAAGGTATAAACCCGCGCCGGTGGCCAAGGCGATGATAATCGCCACTGCGCCCAGCACCATGCCGCCGCTCTTTTTGTCGCGCGGCGGTTGCTGGCGGGAAGAGGGCGAAGTATCTGCCGCTGGCGTAGTCTCTTCAACCGTGGCGGAGGTCGCTTTTTGTTCCGTCATCTGTGGCACATCCCATGATTAAGTTCAGCGTAACGCGCGCAGCAGCGCATCGTTATCGGCACCATCGGCTACCTGAATATCCTGCCAGCCCAGTTCACTGGCCAGCGTAGCCAAACGTTCGCTGACGACAACCAGTCGGCAGCGTAATAACCATTCCTCGCGATCGACTGCGGGGAACAGAGAAAAAAGCTGTTGTAACATTTCACCGCTGCTGACCACCAGCGTTGTGATGTCGCGGTTGCGCCAGCGTCGGCCTTCAACCGGGCCGTCGTAGTGCTTCTGACAGCGCTGGTAGCACTGGCTGAACGAGACTTCCGCACCGCGATCGGTCAGCGTTTCCGCCAGCAGTTCGCGCCCTGGATTTCCTCGTAAAATCAGCGCTTTCTTACCGGACACCCGCTGCAACGCCGCCATATTGATAAGCGCTTCGCTGGTTTCCTGCGCGTGCGGATAGTCAACGTGACGACCGCTGGCGGTATGAAACGCCAGCGCGGTGCTGCGACCAATTGCATAATAGTCCACGTCTGCGGGCCACGCTGCGTTGTGGCGCGCCAGCGCGGGCTGTGCATAGTGGATCACCTGCTGAGAAAGCAGAAAAACCAGGTCGTCCTTGCGTAACGCGGCAAGCTGTTGCGGCAGACGATCAAGGTCGCTGCCCGGCGCAAACTCAATCAGCGGCAGGCTCCACGCCTCGCGGCCAAGCGCGCGCAGGCGAGTCACCAGCGCGCTGGCTGCAGGCTCCGGGCGAGTGACCAGAATCGTCATAGCGGCGGCTGCCCCTGGTAAACGTCGCGCAGAATATCGCGCGCGCCTTTGCTGAGCAGCTCTTCGGCGAGAGAAATTCCCATCGCCTCCGCCTCGGCGCGCGGGCCGCGACGTTCGCCGCGCACCATTACGCTGCCGTCCGGCGCGCCGACCAGACCACGCAGCCACAGCTCGTCGCCTTCCAGCAGCGCAAAGCTGCCAATCGGCACCTGACAACCGCCTTCCAGGCGCGTGTTCATGGCGCGCTCGGCTTTGACGCACACGGCGGTATCGTCATGGTTAAGCGCCTGCAGCAGCCCGATCAGCTCGCTGTCGTCGAGGCGGCACTCAATGCCCACCGCACCCTGGCCGACAGCGGGCAGAGAAATTTCCGCTGGCAACGGCTGACGAATGCGCGCTTCAAGCTCCAGACGCTTCAGTCCGGCGGTCGCCAGAATAATGGCGTCATATTCGCCGGCGTCGAGCTTCGACAGGCGCGTCCCGACATTGCCGCGCAGCGAGCGGATCACCAGATCGGGACGGCGTTCGCTAATCTGGCTCTGGCGACGCAGGCTGGAGGTGCCCACCACCGCGCCCGCCGGCAGCTCATCAAGCGAGTTGTAGTGATTTGAGACGAAGGCGTCGCGCGGATCTTCGCGTTCGCAAATCGTGACCAGCCCTAATCCTTCTGGGAACGCGACCGGCACATCTTTCATTGAATGGACGGCGAGATCGGCGCGATTTTCCAGCATCGCCAGCTCAAGCTCTTTGACAAAGAGGCCCTTACCGCCCACTTTCGCCAGCGGCGTATCGAGAATGACGTCGCCTTTAGTGACCATAGGCACCAGCTCAACGCGCAGGCCCGGATGCGCGGCCATCAGGCGTTGCTGGACATAATGTGCCTGCCAGAGCGCAAGAGGACTTTGTCTTGTAGCAATTCTGAAAATTTTGTCTAACATGCTGTTAACCATTTTGATCGTTCACCGAATATCCTATCATTGTCGGCCTGAGGCTGACAGTTTCAACGGATTATTTGACCGGGCAGGCGGGAAGATTCGCCAGTTAAAAGAGGATGAAGCGGATACCGGTGTCCGAAAGCGCAGGAAGCGAACAGGAACGTGCTAAACTGTTAAGTAGCGCAACTTTCTTTACGGTCAATCTGCCAGGTGTTAGATTGATCACGTTTCCAGCAATAATCTGCCCATCTTTTTCGATTATTAAGCGGCAGGTTTCGGAGACAGGTTGCTTAAACACTGGGACAATCAGGCGAAACGTCTTGTACCTCTACATTGAGACACTGAAACAGAGACTGGATGCCATTAATCAGCTGCGCGTCGATCGCGCGCTGGCTGCGATGGGACCTGCTTTCCAGCACGTATACAGTCTGCTGCCGACCTTACTGCATTATCATCATCCGCTCATGCCGGGTTACTTTGACGGTAACGTTCCCCGCGGTATCAGCTTCTTCACGCCTGAAGAAAACCAGCTTCTGCTGATGCGCGAACTGGCGGGCGGCCAAGAACTGACGCTGGACGTGTCGCGCACCGGCGAAATGCCGATTACCGGCATCTACTCCATGGGCAGCACCTCGTCGGTCGGTCAGAACAGCGTCTCTGACCTCGATATCTGGGTCTGCCATCAATCCTGGCTGGACAACGAAGAGCGTCTCAACCTGCAGCGCAAATGCACGCTGTTGCAGAAGTGGTGCGTGTCGATGGGCGTGGAAGTCAGCTTCTTCCTGATTGATGAAAACCGCTTCCGCCATAATGAAAGCGGCAGTCTCGGCGCAGAAGACTGCGGCTCGACGCAACATATCCTGCTGCTGGATGAGTTCTACCGTACCGCCGTACGTATGGCGGGTAAACGCATCCTGTGGAATATGGTGCCCTGCGAAGAGGAACATCACTACGACGACTATGTGATGTCGCTTTATGCGCAGGGCGTGCTGACGCCTAACGAGTGGCTCGATCTTGGCGGACTCGGCACGCTGTCGGCGGAAGAGTATTTCGGCGCCAGCCTGTGGCAGCTCTATAAAAGTATCGACTCGCCCTATAAGGCGGTGCTGAAAACCCTGCTGCTGGAAGCGTACAGCTGGGAGTATCCCAACACGCAGCTGCTGGCGATGGATATTAAACAGCGTCTGCACGACGGCGAAATCGTCAGCTTTGGCCTTGATCCTTACTGCATGATGCTGGAGCGCGTGACGCACTATCTGACCAGCATGGACGATCAGCCGCGTCTCGATCTGGTGCGCCGCTGTTTCTATCTGAAAGTGTGCGAGAAGCTGAGTACCGACGAAAACAGCAGCCGCTCAGGCTGGCGACGCGAGATCCTGTCGCAGCTGGTGAAAGAGTGGGGCTGGGACGAGGAGAAACTGGCAATCCTCGATAATCGCGGCGGCTGGAAAATCGAACGCGTGCGCGAGGCGCATAACGAACTGCTGGATGCGATGATGCAGAGCTATCGCAACCTGATCCGTTTTGCCCGCCGCAACAATTTAAGCGTCAGCGCGAGTCCGCAGGATATCGGCGTGCTGACGCGTAAACTGTACGCCGCTTTTGAAGCGCTGCCTGGCAAAGTCACGCTGGTCAACCCGCAGATTTCGCCCGATCTGTCGGAAGAGAATCTCACCTTTATTCATGTCCCCGCTGGCCGCGCCAACCGCTCAGGCTGGTATCTCTATAACCAGGCGCCGGACATGAACTCAATCATCAGCCATCAGCCGCTGGAGTATAACCGCTACCTGAATAAGCTGGTGGCCTGGGCATGGTTCAACGGCTTGCTGACCAGCAAGACGCGTCTGCATATCAAAGGCAACGAGATCTGCGATCTGGCACGCCTGCAGGAGCTGGTGAACGACGTGTCGTCCCATTTTCCGCTGCGTCTGCCTGCGCCGACGCCGAAAGCGCTCTACAGCCCATGCGAAATCCGCCATCTGGCGATTATCGTCAACCTTGAGCACGATCCGACCTCCGCTTTCCGCAACCAGGTGGTGCATTTCGATTTCCGTAAGCTCGACGTCTTTAGCTTCGGTCAACAGCAGCAGTGCCTGATCGGCAGCATCGATCTGCTCTACCGCAACTCGTGGAATGAAGTGCGTACGCTGCACTTCAACGGCGAGCAGGCGATGATCGAGGCGTTAAAAACCATTCTGGGCAAAATGCACCAGGACGCTGCGCCGCCGGACACGGTTGAAGTGTTCTGCTACAGCCAGCATCTGCGCGGGCTGATCCGCACGCGCGTTCAGCAACTCGTCTCTGAATGCATTGAGCTGCGTCTCTCCAGCACGCGTCAGGAGCCGGGCCGCTTTAAGGCGCTGCGCATGGCTGGCCAGACGTGGGGACTCTTCTTTGAGCGCATGAGCGTCTCGGTACAGAAGCTGGAAAATGCCGTGGAGTTTTACGGCGCGATCTCCAACAACAAGCTGCACGGTCTGTCGATCAAAGTGGAGTCGAACCAGACGCCGCTGCCGCCGGTGGTGAACGGCTACGCCAGCGAAGGCATTATTCAGTTCTTCTTCGAAGACACCACCGACGAGCAGGGTTTCAATATCTATATTCTGGATGAAACCAACCGCGTCGAGGTCTATCACCACTGCGAAGGCAGCAAAGAGGAGCTGGTGCGCGACGTCAGCCGTTTTTACTCCTCTTCGCACGATCGTTTTACCTACGGCTCCAGCTTTATCAACTTTAACCTGCCGCAGTTCTACCAGATCGTAAATACCGGCGAACGCTTCCAGGTTATCCCGTTCCGCAGCCAGACGCTGGCCCAGCTCTGCGCCACGCAGCCGGATAACGACAACGGCGACTATCAGCCGCGCTACCAGGTACACTGACGCCGCGTTCGCCGCGCGGCCCTTTCCTTGCCGAACTGTCACCGCGCGCACGCGAATTGCGGGGATTTCCTGTTGCTTTTCCATCTTCAACTGCGATGATAAGCAACCAGGTTAAGGACAAAAGAGCAGAAGAGATGAAGAGAGTAAAAAGCCTGTTGGCAATGGCGCTGGCGCTGACGAGCCTGGCAGGCTGTGGACTAAAAGGACCGCTTTACTTCCCGCCCGCTAACCAGCCGAAAACGCAAACCCCACAGCAAGCTGAGCAGCAGAAAAAGCAGCAGCAACAGCGAGCGGCGCAGGCGGATACGCGTGGACTGGTGAGCGGCGGCAACGCCAGCATGACAGCAGAATAATTGTAATGGCGCACCCGGCGGAGCAAAAAATGCAGTTCTCCAAAATGCACGGACTCGGCAACGATTTCATGGTTGTGGATGCCGTGACGCAAAACGTCTTTTTCTCGCCGGAGCTGATTCGCCGGCTGGCGGATCGCCATCTGGGGATCGGTTTCGATCAGCTACTGATCGTCGAGCCGCCTTACGATCCCGATCTCGACTTCCACTACCGCATTTTCAACGCCGACGGCAGCGAAGTGGCGCAGTGCGGCAACGGCGCGCGCTGCTTTGCCCGCTTTGTGCGGCTGAAAGGCCTGACCAACAAAAGCGAGATCCGCGTCAGCACCCAGACCGGCCGCATGGTATTGAGCGTGACGCCGGACGAACTGGTGCGCGTCAATATGGGCGAGCCTAACTTCGAGCCGCAGCAGGTGCCGTTCCGCGCCAATAAGGCGGAAAATCTCTATCTGCTGCGCGTTGCCGAACAGACGGTGATGTTCGGCGCGGTATCCATGGGCAATCCGCACTGCGTGATCCAGGTCGACAGCGTGCAGACCGCCGCGGTCGAAACGCTTGGCCCGGCGCTGGAAAGCCACGAGCGCTTTCCCGAACGCGTCAACGTCGGCTTTATGGAAGTGGTGTCGTCGGAGCATATTCGCCTGCGCGTCTACGAGCGCGGCGCGGGCGAAACCCAGGCGTGCGGTAGCGGCGCTTGCGCCGCGGTAGCCTGCGGCATTCAGCAGGGCATTCTGTCGCCGAAGGTGCGCGTCGATTTGCCCGGCGGCATGCTGCATATCGCCTGGAAAGGAGCCGGTCAGCCGCTGTTTATGACCGGACCCGCCACACACGTATACGATGGGTTTATTCATTTATGAAAAATATCGAAGAGCAGGCTGATAATACTCTCCTGCTGGACGATCAGGCCGTTAACGATTATCTGCAGCAAAATCCTGACTTCTTTATCCGCAACGCCCGCCAGGTCGAACAGATGGCGGTGCCGCATCCGGTACGCGGCAGCGTATCGCTGGTGGAGTGGCATATGGCGCGCCAGCGCAACCATATTCAGCGGCTGGAGGAAGAGATCACGCTGCTGATGGAGCAGGCCAGCGCCAACCATGAGCTGTTCGATCGGCTACTGGCGCTGCAGGGACATCTGGCGGCGGCCGATTCGCTGCAGGAGATGCTTAATCGCCTGCAACGCTGGGCGCGCGAGCTGGGTCTGGCCGGCGCTAATCTGCGCCTCTTTGCCGACCAGTGGCGGCTGGGCGCACCCTCTGAGTTCGTGCAGCTCAGCCTGTCGCGTCAGGCGTTTGAACCGCTGCGCATCCAGCGTTTCGGTCAGCAGCACCATTTTCTCGGCAGCCTGAACGGCCCCGAACTGCTGCTCTTGCTGCCGCAGGCCAAGGCGATCGGTTCGGTGGCGATGTCGCTTATGGGCGAGCGCGGCGAACTGGGCGTACTGATTTTCAGCAGCCGCGACAGCCAGCACTATCAGGCTGGTATGGGCACGCTGCTGTTGCAGCATCTGGCGCAGATGATGCCGGAACTGCTGTCGCGCTGGGTAGAACGCGCATGAGCGCGCTCCTGGCCGTCGTCGATGAATTCCTGCGCTACCTCAAGGTTGAGCGCCAGCTCAGCCCGCTGACGCAGGAGAACTACGCGCGCCAGCTGGCGGCGCTGACGAAGATGGCCGAAGAGATGAAGCTGGACGACTGGGCGAAGCTGGAGCCTGCGCAGGTGCGCAGCATGGCATCACGCAGTCGCCGCGCCGGTTTAGGCGCCAGCAGCCTCGCGCTGCGGCTTTCGGCGTTGCGCAGTTTTCTCGACTGGCAGGTCAGCCAGGGCCGGCTCTCCGCCAATCCCGCTAAAGGCGTCACCACGCCACGCAACGCGCGTCACCTGCCGAAGAATATCGACGTCGATGAGGTCAATCAGCTGCTGGAGATCGACCTTAACGATCCGCTGGCGGTGCGCGACCGCGCGATGCTGGAGGTGATGTACGGCGGCGGGCTGCGTTTGTCGGAGCTGGTTAATATGGACTGCCGGCACGTCGATCTTGAGGCGGGCGAAGTCTGGGTCGTAGGAAAAGGCAGCAAGGAGCGTCGCGTGCCGATCGGCCGCACCGCCGTTGCCTGGCTGGAGCGCTGGCTGCCGCTGCGCGCCAGCTTCGGCGGCGAGGATGACGCGCTGTTCCTCTCCAGCCGCGGACGCCGGATTTCGGCGCGTAACGTGCAGAAGCGCTTCGCCGAATGGGGCGTTAAACAGGGCGTCGCCAGCCACATCCATCCGCACAAGCTGCGTCACTCGTTCGCCACCCATCTGCTGGAGTCGAGCGGCGATCTGCGCGCAGTGCAGGAGTTGCTGGGCCACGCCAACCTCTCAACGACACAGATCTATACCCATCTCGATTTCCAGCATCTGGCGACGGTGTATGATGCTGCGCATCCCCGCGCCAAACGAGGAAAGAACGAATGAAGTTTTACCGTCCGTTACGCGCCATTAAGGCTATCACTTTCGATCTCGACGATACGCTCTACGACAACTATCCGGTGATCCGCAAAACCACCGCTGAAGCGCACGCGGCGCTGCAGGCCTGGCATCCGTCGCTGCGCGAATTTACGCCGCAGGACTATCAGAAGCTGCGCGACGAATTGCTGGCGCGCGAGCCGGATATTTACCACGACGTCTCAGAGTGGCGTCGACGCTCGGTCGAGCTGGCGCTGCTGAACGTCGGTCTTTCGGCGCAGGAGGCGACGACCGGCGCTGAAGAGATCATGAACGTATTCCATCACTGGCGCAGTCAGGTAGAGATGCCGGAAGAGACGCATCAGACGCTGAAAGCGCTCGGCGAAAAAGTCCCGCTGGTGGCGATCACCAACGGCAACGCGCGTCCGGAACAGCTCGGTATCGCCGACTATTTTCAGTTCACGCTGCGCGCCGGGCCGGACGGCCGCGCGAAGCCTTATCAGGATATGTACCATCTCGCCGCGCAGCGTCTCGGCCTCGCGCCGGAAGCGATCCTGCACGTGGGCGACGATCTGACCACCGATGTGGCTGGCGCGTTGCGCTGCGGTATGCAGGCGTGCTGGATCAATCTGCGCGGCGGCAACCTGATGCACATTGCCGATGCGCGCCTGGTGCCGCATGTGGAAATTTCGCGATTGGCATCCCTGACCTCACTGTTATAATGGCTGTAGATTTATCCAGTCGTACCCTGAGTCATGCGCCTTGCTGCAAGCCGAATGATTCAGGGTTCGCTTTTTGTTTTCTTTAGTGAACGGTGCTTATGGACGTTTCTGATCTGCTCAACGGTTTGAATGACAAACAGCGCGAAGCCGTGGCGGCGCCGCGCGGCAACCTGCTGGTGCTGGCAGGCGCGGGCAGCGGAAAAACACGCGTCCTGGTGCACCGCATCGCCTGGCTGCTGTCGGTGGAGAACTGCTCGCCTTATTCCATTATGGCGGTGACCTTTACCAACAAAGCGGCGGCGGAGATGCGCCACCGTATTGAGCAGCTGATCGGCACCAGCCAGGGCGGCATGTGGATCGGCACCTTCCACGGCCTGGCGCATCGTCTGCTGCGCGCCCACCATCTCGACGCTGGCTTGCCGCAGGATTTTCAGATCCTCGACAGTGAAGATCAGCTGCGCCTGCTGAAACGCCTGATTAAGGCGATGAATCTGGATGAGAAGCAGTGGCCCGCGCGTCAGGGCATGTGGTACATCAACGGCAAAAAAGATGAAGGGCTGCGCCCGAAGCATATTGAAAGCTATGGCAATCCGGTAGAGCAGACCTGGCTACGCATCTATCAGGCCTATCAGGAAGCCTGCGATCGCGCCGGGCTGGTCGATTTCGCCGAGCTGCTGCTGCGCGCCCATGAGCTATGGCTGCATAAGCCGCATATTCTCAATCACTATCGGGAACGCTTCAGCAATATTCTGGTGGATGAGTTTCAGGACACCAACAACATTCAGTACGCCTGGATCCGCATGCTGGCGGGCGACAGCGGCCGCGTGATTATCGTCGGCGACGACGATCAGTCGATTTATGGCTGGCGTGGCGCACAGGTCGAGAACATTCAGCGTTTCCTGCAGGATTTCCCGGCGGCGGAAACCATTCGCCTTGAGCAGAACTATCGCTCTACCAATAATATCCTGAAGTCAGCTAACGCCCTGATTGCCAATAACAATGGCCGTCTCGGCAAAGAGCTGTGGACCGACGGCACTGACGGCGATCCTATTTCGATCTACTGCGCCTTTAACGAGCTGGACGAAGCGCGCTTTGTGGTCAACCGTATCAAAACCTGGCAGGAGAACGGCAACGCCCTGCAGGACTGCGCCATTCTCTACCGCAGCAACGCCCAGTCGCGCGTGCTGGAAGAGGCGCTGCTGCAGAGCAGCATGCCGTACCGCATTTATGGCGGCATGCGCTTCTTCGAGCGTCAGGAGATTAAAGACGCGCTCGCCTATCTGCGCCTGATCGCCAACCGCAACGACGATGCGGCCTTCGAGCGTGTGGTCAATACGCCGACGCGCGGCGTGGGCGATCGCACGCTTGACGTGGTGCGCCAGACCGCGCGCGAACGGCAGATGACGCTGTGGCAGGCGACGCGCGAACTGCTGCAAACCAAAGCGCTGGCGGGGCGTGCGGCCTCGGCACTGCAGCGCTTCTGCGAGCTGGTCGATTCGCTGGCGAGCGAAACCGCCGAAATGCCGCTGCATGTGCAAACCGACCGCGTGATTAAAGATTCCGGCTTGTGGGTTATGTATGAGCAGGAGAAAGGCGAAAAGGGCCAGGCGCGTATTGAAAACCTTGAGGAACTGGTGACGGCGACGCGCCAGTTCAGCTACCAGGATGAAGACGAAGATCTGATGCCGCTGCAGGCGTTTCTGTCGCACGCCGCGCTGGAGGCGGGCGAAGGCCAGGCCGATAAGTGGCAGGACGCGGTGCAGCTGATGACGCTGCACTCGGCCAAGGGGCTGGAGTTTAGCCAGGTCTTTATCGTCGGTATGGAAGAGGGGATGTTCCCAAGCCAGATGTCGCTGGATGAGGGCGGGCGTCTGGAAGAGGAGCGTCGCCTTGCCTATGTTGGCGTGACGCGCGCCATGCTGAAGCTGACGCTGACCTATGCCGAGACGCGACGCCTCTACGGCAAAGAGGTCTATCACCGGCCGTCGCGCTTTATCGGCGAGCTGCCGGAAGAGTGCATTGAAGAGGTACGCCTGCGCGCCAGCGTTAGCCGCCCCGTCAACCATCAGCGTATGGGCACGCCGGTCTCGAAAAGCGACAGCGGCTTTTCGCTGGGACAGCGCGTGAAGCATGCGAAATTCGGCGAAGGCACCATTATCAATCTGGAAGGCAGCGGCGAGCACAGCCGCGTTCAGGTGGCGTTTCAGGGCCAGGGTATCAAGTGGCTGGTGGCCGCCTATGCGAAGCTGGAAACTGCTTAGTCACCGGTTGACGACTTTTTCGTCTCAGCGTAACATGCGCGCACTATTATCAAGAGAGGACAATGCCTTGGACACGCCCAGTCGATGCTGGCTCAGTCACCTGGTTACCAGGAATAACATCTAAGGCTACCTCTTTTTGCTGGTAGCCTTAGCGGTTATCAGCGACCTCCCTTTTTTATCCCGTCGCATGAGTCAGCACTGATTCACCTTTTGAACGAGCGTTTCCGTGTTCAGGCGTTTGCCGTGGCCGACTGGCCAGCGGCCTTGTCCCATTAAGTCTGCAATGGGGAGTATTGCTATGCTGAGCGCATTTAAACTGGATCGCAGCCGCCTGACGCGTCTGGAGCTGGAAGACGAAAACGACAAACTGACCACCTCGGTCTGGGTCGATCTGATCGAGCCGGAAGAGGGCGAGCGCGACCGCGTGCAGAGCGAGCTGGGCCAGAGCCTGGCTACGCGTCCGGAGCTGGAGGATATTGAAGCCTCGGCGCGTTTCTTCGAAGATGAAGACGGGCTGCATATCCACTCTTTCTTCTTTTATGAAGATGCGGAAGACCACGCCGGCAACTCCACCGTGGCGTTCACCATTCGTGAAGGGCGCCTCTATACGCTGCGCGAGCGCGAGCTGCCTGCGTTTCGCCTTTACCGTATGCGCGCCCGCAATCAGACGCTGATCGACGGCAACGCCTTCGAACTGCTGCTGGATCTGTTTGAGACTAAAATCGAACAGCTGGCGGATGAGATCGAGAACATCTATAGCGCGCTGGAGAAGCTCAGCCGCGTGATTATGGAAGGGCAGCAGGGCGAAGAGTATGACCAGGCGCTGTCGCGTCTCGCCGAGCTGGAAGATATCGGCTGGAAGGTGCGGCTGTGTCTGATGGATACCCAGCGCGCGCTTAATTTCCTGGTGCGCAAGGCGCGTCTGCCGAACAACCAGCTGGAGCAGGCGCGCGAGATCCTGCGCGATATCGAGTCGCTGCTGCCGCATAACGAATCGCTGTTCCAGAAGGTCAACTTCCTGATGCAGGCGGCGATGGGTTTTATCAACATCGAGCAGAACCGCATTATCAAGATCTTCTCGGTGGTGTCGGTTGTCTTCCTGCCGCCGACGCTGGTGGCCTCCAGCTACGGCATGAACTTTGAATTTATGCCGGAGCTGAAGTGGAGCTTTGGTTATCCCGCGGCGATTGGCCTGATGATCCTCGCCGGTCTGGCGCCTTATCTCTACTTTAAGCGCAAGAACTGGCTGTAATCGTTCATCAGCGGACGGAGAATCCGGAGCTTACGCGAACAGCAAGAACCGCTCGCCAAGACGCAAAAAACGGCATTCCTGCCAAAGCGTCCCGCGCCCTCCCTGGCGCGGGACGCTTTGCTTTTGGGCCTGTGTCATTCGCGTTTTGACATTTTTACGCGCGGTTGGATTAAATAACCCGCTGCTTTATCGCGCGTCGGCTACGCAGCGTCGCCACCACCGCATCGAAAATAAACACCGCCAGCGCCAGCCAGATAAAGCCAAACGTCACCATCTTGTCGGGCGTAATGGTCTCGCCGTAAAACAGCACCGCCAGCAGGAACATCAGCGTCGGGCCGAGGTACTGGAAAAAGCCGACGGTGGAAAGACGCAGTCGCGTACAGGCGGCGGCAAACAGCATCAGCGGAATCGTCGTCACGATGCCTGCCGCGACCAGCTTAAGGTTCAGACTCAGCGGATTGGCGCTCAGGTGGCTGGTTGGCGTATCGGCGACGCCGAACAGATAGATCGCCGCCAGCGGAAACAGCCACAGCGTTTCAATCAGCATGCCGCTCTGCGCATCGACCTGAATTTTTTTGCGCACCAGTCCATAAAAGGCGAAGCTCAGCGCCAGGCCCAGCGCGATCAGCGGCACCGAGCCGAACTTCCACAGCTGCACCAGCACGCCGATGGTCGCCAGCGCTACCGCCAGCCACTGCAATCGCCGGAAGCGCTCGCGCAGGAACAGCATGCCGAGCACCACGTTAATTAGCGGGTTAATAAAGTAGCCGAGGCTCGCTTCCAGCATATGCTGGTTATTCACCGCCCAGATAAACAGCAGCCAGTTGCCGCCGATGGTTACGGCGGTCAGCGCCAGCAGCAGCACCTTCTTCGGCTGCGCCAGCACGCTGCGCACCTGGCCCCAGCTGCGGCTCAGGCTAATCAACACCAGCATAAAGAGTGCTGACCAGATCACACGGTGCGTCATGATCTCTGTCGGCGGAACGGTTTTGACCAGCTTGAAGTAGGCCGGAGCGATGCCCCAGATAAAGTAGGCGCCGAGCGCGAAGCCTATGCCCTGGCGAGTTTGTTGCGTATCCATAGATAGAAAGCGTCCGCAAAAAGTCGATTCTCGCATGGCGTCCGCGATTAACCAATCAAATAGGTCGCCGTCGCCGTGGCAATATAGTCGCCCTGCTGGTTATGCAACTCGACGCGCGCCACCGCTACCTTATTTCCGGCGCGCAGCAGGCTGCTGGTGGCGGTAAAGCGTTCGCCGCGGCCAGGGCGCAGATAGTCAACGCGCATATCGATGGTGCCCATGCGCGAAAGGCGTTGACGCAGCTCCTCTTCGCTAATGGTTTCCGCGCGCGTCAGGGCGTTGCTGACGCAGACCATACCGGCGGCGACATCCAGCACCGAGGCGATAACGCCGCCGTGAAGGATCTGCTGCGCCGCATTGCCGATGAGCATGGTTTTACTGGCGAAGCTGATTTCAGCGTAGTCGCTCTCCAGCCGATCCAGCTCCAGGCCGAGCGCCTGGTTGAAGGGCATATGATAAACAAAGATTTCGCCCACCATCCGGCGGGCTTCATGCTGAGACAACAGCACTGATGACATGACGATATTCCTGCGAACACGCCGTTAAGGGCGCGAAATGTTAACGAGTTGTGTATTCTAAGCTGCGCGCGAAGGGGTTTCCAGTTTCAGAAATCAGCGCTCATCTTCACCGCATTTTGCGTGTAGAATGGCCTCCTTTTTATGACTCCCCATTCATTTGACACGCAGCCTTCATCGGAGAAAGTTATGCGCAAGCATCGCGCCTTGTTAGCAGCCGCCCTGTTATTTCCTGCGCTGGCGCTGGCTGAGGAAGCCACCGTTAAAGATGTCCACGACACCCCTCAGGTGCGCGGCAGCATTATCGCCAACCTGCTGGAGAAGCACGACAATCCGTTTGTGCTCTACCCGTATGAGAGCAACTATCTGCTCTACACCTACACCAGCGACTTGAATAAAGAGGCGATCTCCTCATATAACTGGGCAGATAATGCGCGTAAAGATGAAGTGAAATTTCAGCTCAGTCTGGCGTTTCCGCTGTGGCGCGGTATTCTGGGGGATAACTCCGTACTGGCGGCTTCCTATACGCAGCGCTCCTGGTGGCAGCTGTCGAACCGCGGCGAATCGTCGCCGTTTCGCGAAACCAACTACGAGCCGCAGATTTTCCTCGGCTGGGCTACGGATTATGACTTCGCCGGCTGGACGCTGCGCGATGTTGAAATGGGCTTCAATCACCAGTCCAACGGCCGCAGCGATCCAACTTCGCGCAGCTGGAACCGCGTCTACGCGCGCCTGATGGCGCAGAACGGTAACTTCCTCGCCGAAGTAAAACCCTGGTATCGCATACCGGACAGTGAAGACGATAACCCGGATATTACTAAATATATGGGCTACTACCGTCTTAAACTGGGCTATATCGCCGGCGACAATATCTTCAGCGTGGAAGGCAACTACAACTGGAACACCGGTTTTGGCGGCGCGACGCTGGGCTGGAGCTATCCGATCAGCGAACACGTTCGTTTCTATACCCAGGTGTTTAGCGGTTATGGCGAGTCGCTTATCGACTACAACCATCGCCAGACGCGTGTCGGCGTCGGCGTCATGCTAAACGATCTGTTCTGACTCTCCGGAAAACAACAGGAATACAGTGGCAATCTCGGTAGTACATAATCAGGAGTCGCTGGCGCAGCAGGTATTGCAGGATACCTTCGGCTATCAGCATTTTCGTCCCGGTCAGCAAACCATTATCAATGCGGCGCTGAGCGGTCGGGATTGTCTGGTCGTTATGCCCACCGGCGGCGGTAAATCGCTCTGCTATCAGATCCCCGCGCTGGTGCAAGACGGGCTGACGCTGGTGGTGTCGCCGCTGATCTCGCTGATGAAAGATCAGGTGGATCAGCTGCTGGCGAACGGTGTGGCGGCGGCGTGCCTCAACTCCACCATGACGCGCGAGCAGCAACAGCAGGTAATGGCGGATTGCCGCACCGGCCGCGTCAAGCTGCTCTATATCGCGCCTGAGCGTCTGATGATGGACAACTTCCTTGAGAGCCTGGCGCACTGGCAGCCTGCGATGCTGGCGGTCGACGAGGCGCACTGTATTTCGCAGTGGGGTCACGATTTCCGTCCCGAATATGGCGCGCTGGGCCAGCTGCGCCAGCGTTTCCCGCAGCTGCCGGTCATGGCGCTGACCGCCACCGCCGACGAAACCACGCGCAACGACATTGTGCACCTGCTGCATATGCAGGACCCGCTGATTCAGATCAGCAGTTTCGATCGTCCCAATATTCGCTACACGCTGGTTGAAAAGTTCAAGCCCACTGAGCAGCTGCTGCGCTACGTTCAGGATCAGCGCGGCAAGAGCGGCATTATCTACTGCAACAGCCGCGCCAAAGTGGAAGACACTGCCGCGCGTCTGCAAAGCCGCGGGCTGAGCGTTGGTGCCTATCATGCGGGCATCGACAGCGCGCAGCGCGCGCGCGTGCAGGAGGCGTTTCAGCGCGACGATCTGCAGATCGTGGTGGCGACGGTCGCGTTCGGTATGGGCATCAACAAGCCCAACGTGCGCTTCGTGGTGCACTTCGATATTCCACGCAATATCGAATCCTACTATCAGGAAACCGGTCGCGCCGGACGCGACGGGCTGCCGGCCGAAGCAATGATGCTTTACGATCCGGCGGATATGGCGTGGCTGCGCAAATGCCTGGAAGAGAAAGCGCCAGGCCCGCTGCAGGATATTGAACGCCATAAGCTCAACGCTATGGGCGCGTTCGCCGAAGCGCAAACCTGCCGCCGTCTGGTGTTGCTTAACTATTTCGGTGAAGGGCGCCAGCAGCCGTGTGACAACTGCGATATCTGTCTGGATCCGCCAAAGCGTTACGATGGTCTGGTCGAGGCGCAGAAAGCGCTCTCCAGCATCTATCGCGTCGGGCAGCGTTTCGGCATGGGCTATATAGTGGAAGTGCTGCGCGGCGCTAACAACCAGCGCATCCGCGAGCAGGGCCATGACAAGCTGCCGGTGTACGGTATCGGCCGCGAGCAGAGCCATGAACACTGGGTCAGCGTGCTGCGCCAGCTGATCCATCTTGGGTTAGTGACGCAGAATATCGCCATGCACTCCGCGCTGCAGCTGACGGAAGCGGCGCGCCCGGTGCTGCGCGGCGAAGTGCCGCTGATGCTGGCGGTGCCGCGTCTGAACGCGGCGAAGCCGAAGAGCAGCAGCTCGCCGAAAATTTACGGCGGCAATTACGATCGTAAACTGTTCGCCAAGTTGCGCAAGCTGCGTAAAGCCATTGCCGACGAGGAGAACATTCCGCCCTACGTGGTGTTTAACGACGCCACGCTGATTGAGATGGCAGAGCAGATGCCGGTCACGGCGTCGGAGATGCTGAGCGTCAACGGCGTCGGCCACCGCAAACTGGAGCGCTTTGGCAAACCCTTCCTGGTAATGATCAAAGAGCATCTTGATGAAGAGTAAAGGATACTACCCATGCTGATGTTATTTGCTACGGTCGCGCTGGTGCATCTGGTTGCGCTGATGAGCCCTGGCCCGGACTTCTTTTTCGTTTCGCAAACCGCTGCCAGCCGCTCGCGCAAAGAGGCGATGATGGGCGTACTGGGCATTACGCTGGGGATCGTTATCTGGGCGGGCGTCGCGCTGATGGGTCTGCACCTGATCCTGGAGAAAATGGCGTGGCTGCATCAGATTATAATGATCGGCGGCGGTCTCTATCTGCTGTGGATGGGCTGGCAGCTGCTCAGTTCGGCGCGTCAGCGCCATAAACAGCCGGTGCAGGATGCCCCGGTGGTAGAGTTGCCGAAAAAGGGCAGAAGCTTTCTGAAAGGCTTTCTTACTAACCTCTCCAATCCAAAAGCGATTATCTACTTCGGCAGCGTATTCTCGCTGTTCGTCGGCAACGACGTCGGCTCGCTGGAGCGCTGGGGCTTGTTTCTGCTGATCGTCGGCGAAACCTTTGCATGGTTTACGCTGGTGGCAGCGATTTTCGCTCTGCCGTGGATGCGCGACAAGTATCAGCGCGCGGCGAAATGGGTTGATGGCGTGGCGGGCGTGTTGTTCGCCGGTTTCGGCATTCACCTTATCCTTTCACGCTAGAGCCTGGCTTACTTGCCAGCTTGCGGTTGGGCAGTGCTCGTCATCCTCACGTACTCACTGTACGCTGCGGTGACTGCGCGCTGTCCGCCCGCAATCTGACTGGTGCTCTCGTTACATCTTTATGCGATTTTTCTCGCGCTGGCTAACAGCACGCCGACCGCCATAAATAATCCGCCGAAAATACGGTTAAGCAGCTTCATCTGCTTCGGTCCCTTAATCCAGGCGGCAATGCGCGTGGCTAAAGTGGCATAGCCAATCATCACGATAATATCGACGACAATGGTGGTCGCGCCGAGCACCAGATACTGCATCGCCTGCGGCTGGTGTGGCAGAATAAACTGCGGAAACAGCGCGGCGAGAAACACGATGCTTTTCGGGTTGGTGAGGTTCACCAGCACCGCCCGCTTAAACAGACGGCGGCGCGGCATCGCTTTGGCTACCGCATCCAGATCGATCGCGCCTGCAGAGCGCCACTGCTGAATGCCGAGCCACACCAGATAGGCCGCGCCCGCCCACTTAAGGATTTCGAACGCCAGCAGCGACTGCGAAAAGAGCGCCCCCAGACCGATCCCCACCAGCACAATATGAATCGCCAGCCCAAGCTGCAGACCGCTAATAGAGGCCGCCGCGCCGCGATAGCCGTGGCTGATGCCGGTGCTCATGGTATTAATCGCGCCGGAGCCAGGCGAAAGGCTGAGGATAGTGGTGGTAAGAAGGTAGGTCAGCCACCATTCAGTGGTCATGGGTTGCGCTCCCTGTCTGGGCGGAAATGTGACACAATACGCCAGAAACAAGCGCGGCGCTACGGGCTGCATGCGCGGCCTGTTACTCTTTAATCGCGCATCTGCAGGGGGTTGGATGGAACGACATAAAGCGAGCTGGCTCAATCGCGAAAAAGCCTTTGCTGCCTTCGCACACGGTCCGCTGCTCGACTTCTGGCACCGCCGCGAAGAGCGTGAATTTATCGGCGTGGAAAACGTCACGCTGCGCTATGTGCGTTTCACTGCACCGCAACATAAGCGCGTTATCCTTATCGTACCTGGACGTATTGAAAGCTACGTCAAATATCCTGAACTCGCATATGACCTGTTTCACTGCGGCTTTGACGTGGTGATCCTCGATCATCGCGGGCAGGGACGTTCCGATCGTCTGCTGCAGGATACCCATCGCGGCCATGTTGTAGAGTTCACGCACTACGTGGATGATTTAGAGACTCTCTACCTGAAAGAGATCGTTGGCGGACATTACCAGCGCCGTTACGCGCTGGCGCATTCGATGGGCGGCGCGATCCTGGCGCTGTTTCTGGCGCGTCAGCCGCAGGCGTTTCACGCCGTAACGCTGGTGGCGCCGATGTTCGGCATCGCGCTGCCGATGCCCTCGTTCCTGGCGAACCGCATCCTTGACTGGGCGGAAAAGCGACCGGCGATCCGCGATGGCTATGCGCTCGGCACTGGGCGCTGGCGCGCTCATCCGTTCGGCATCAATCGCCTGACGCACAGCGCGGAGCGCTACCGCCGCAGCCTGCGCTTTTACGCTGACGATCCCGCTATCCGCGTGGGCGGCCCGACCTATCACTGGGTGCGCGAAGGCATCCATGCCGGGCGCAATATCCTGAGCGTGGCAAACACTATCACTACGCCGGTCCTGCTGCTGCAGGCAGGCGACGACCGCGTAGTGGATAACCGTTCGCAGGATCTCTTCTGCGCGGCGATGGCGCAGGCGGGTCATCGATGCGAGACGCGCCTGATTAAAGAAGCGCGCCATGAAATCCTGTTTGAAAAAGATGCCATGCGCGCTGAGGCGCTCAACGCGCTGGTCGATTTTTTCGAGGCGCACCCGTAATTCGAATCGCTACCTTACCGGCTACGGCCTAAAACAATACCTGAGGTTTTCATGTTTCAAATCGTCGCATCCGATCTGGATGGCACGCTGCTCTCTCCTGAACATCGCCTGACGCCTTACGCCCACGATATTCTGCAACAGCTGGTGGCGCGCGATATCCACTTTGTTTTCGCTACCGGACGTCATTACATCGACGTGGGGCAGATGCGCGACAAGCTGGGCATTCCCGCTTATATGATTACCTCTAACGGCGCGCGCGTGCACAATGCCGAGGGCGAACTGGTCTTCAGCCACAATCTTGACGAAGATATCGCGCTGGAGCTTTACGAACTGCACTACGCCAGTCCCGCGATCCTGACGCACGTCTACCGCGACGATGAGTGGTTTATGAGCCGCGCGCATCCGGCGGAACAGGACTATTTTCGCGAGTCCGTATTCACTTATCAGGTTTATGAGCCAGGCATGCTGCCCGGCGATAATATCAGCAAGGTCTTTTTCACCAGCGACGATCCCGACGCGCTCATTCCGCTTGAGCTGGCGCTGCAGGCGCGCTGGGGCGATCGCGTCAACGTCAGCTTTTCGCTGCCTACCTGCCTGGAGGTGATGGCGGGCGGTGTGTCGAAAGGGCACGCGCTGGAAGCGGTGGCGAAACAGCTTGGGCACTCGCTAAAAGGGTGTATCGCCTTCGGCGACGGCATGAATGACGTAGAGATGCTGAGCATGGCGGGCAAAGGCTGCATTATGCGCAACGCCCATCAGCGGCTGAAAGATACGCTGCCTGGCCTGGAAGTGATTGGCAGCAATGCGGAAGACGCTGTGCCGCATACGCTGCGCACGCTGTTTTTATCCTGACGGCAAAGGGCCGGCGCGATGCCGGCCCCTTTAGCTATGACGCCAGTTGCTGCTTGTGTTTGCGTTCGTTAATCATGGTTAACAGCAGCAGGATCACCGCCAGTACGCAGCCCACCACCATCACCAGAAAGCCGCCGTTCCAGCCGAAAAAGTCAACGGTATAGCCCACAATGGCGCTGGCCGCGACCGATCCGCCGAGATAGCCGAACAGGCCAGTAAAGCCTGCTGCGGTGCCCGCCGCTTTTTTCGGTGCCAGCTCCAGCGCATGCAGACCGATCAGCATCACCGGGCCGTAAATCAAAAAGCCGATCACGATCATACAGGCCATATCCACGCCAGGATTGCCCGCCGGATTAAACCAGTAAACTACCGTGGCGATGGTCACCAGCGTCATAAAGAAGACGCCGGTCGCGCCGCGGTTCCCCTTGAACACTTTATCCGACATCCAGCCGCACAGCAGCGTGCCGGGGATCCCGGCGTACTCGTAAAAGAAGTAGGCCCAGGAAGACTTATCCAGCGTGAAGTGCTTCACCTCTTTCAGATAGGTCGGCGACCAGTCGAGAATGCCGTAGCGCAGCAAATAGACAAAGACGTTGGCCAGCGCGATATACCACAGCAGCTTATTGGGCAGCACATACTGGGTGAAAATCTGCTTCGCCGTCAGCTCCTCTTCATGTGTGGCGCTGTAGTCCGGCGGGTAGTCATTTTTGTACGCCTCAATCGGCGGCAACCCGCAGGACTGCGGCGTGTCGCGCATCAGCGCAAAGGCGATCAGCGCCACGGCGATGGCGGCGAAAGCGGGCATATAGAGCGCCGCTTTCCAGTCGCTGAACCAGGCCATACCAACCAGGAACAGCAGCGGCGGAAGGCCGCCGCCGACGTTATGGGCACAGTTCCACACCGAGACGATGCCACCGCGCTCTTTCTGCGACCACCAGTGCACCATCGTGCGTCCGCAGGGGGGCCAGCCCATACCCTGGAACCAGCCGCAAATAAACAGCAGGGCGAACATCACCATAATGCTGGAGGTCGCCCAGGGCACGAAGCCCATTATCAGCATTACCGCGGCGGCGAGGATCAGCCCGGCAGGCAAGAAGACGCGCGGATTAGAGCGATCCGAGACCGAACCCATAATGAATTTCGAGAAGCCGTACGCAATTGAAATGCCGGAAAGCGCAAAGCCGAGATCGCCGCGCGAGAAGCCTTGCTCTACCAGATAGGGCATCGCCAGCGCGAAGTTTTTGCGTACCAGATAGTAGGCGGCGTAGCCAAAGAAGATCCCGAAGAAGATCTGCCAGCGCAGGCGGCGATATAAAGGATCAACCTGATCGTCCGCTACCTGCGGTCGATGAGGCGCGGGTTTAAAGATACTCAGCATAGCTGCCCTCCCAGGCGGTATTGTCGTTATAAGAATTGGAAATGAGCGGATATGCCCAGAGGTTGCGCCGTCATGTTCCTTTTCGCGTCAATTGTGGCGTTTTTCGCGCATGCTGGCTGTGACAGTTGACACATTTGTTACACTTTTATGACAATCACGCTGAATTAAATTCACACAAAGGTGTTAAACGCGCCTGGCTGATAAAACGACCGGGTGCAATGTACGCTAAACGTCTTGTTTGTGAACAGTTGTCAACCAGAAAGCGCCGCGTGCGCAGAGGACATTGATTACACTAGCCGCCTCTCTCTTTTTTCAGGATTGACGCTGTGCTGTTACTGATCGTTACCACCATTCTTTGGGCTTTTTCGTTTAGCCTGATCGGAGAATATCTGGCGGGGCAGGTAGATACCTGGTTCTCCGTCCTGATGCGCCTGGCGCTGGCGGCGCTGGTGTTTTTACCCTTTCTGCGCTGGCGCGGCTACCGTCCGTCCACGCTGCTGCTCTATATGCTGGTGGGCATGCTTCAGCTTGGCATCATGTATCTGATCAGCTTCGAGGCTTACCTTTACCTCAGCGTATCGGAGTTCCTGCTGTTTACCGTCATGACGCCGCTCTATGTCACCCTGATTTATGATCTGATCAGCAAACGGCCGCTGCGTATCGGCTATGCCTTCAGCGCGCTGCTGGCGGTTGCGGGCGCGGCGATTATTCGCTATGACAAGGTCAGCGATCATTTCTGGCTGGGTCTGCTGCTGGTGCAGCTGGCGAATATCTGCTTTGCCGTAGGCATGGTGGGTTACAAGCGTCTCCAGGAAACCCGGCCAATGCCGCAGCACACCGCCTTTTCCTGGTTTTATCTCGGCGCGGTGCTGATTGCGATTATCGCCTGGTGTCTCTGGGGCAACGCCGCGAAGCTGCCGACCACCTCGCTACAGTGGGGCATTCTGGTCTGGCTGGGCGTGGCGGCGTCAGGGCTGGGCTACTTTATGTGGAACTACGGCGCCACGCAGGTGGATGCGGGCACGCTGGGCATTATGAACAATATGCACGTTCCGGCGGGGCTGCTGGTCAACCTGGCTATCTGGCAGCAGAAGCCGCACTGGCCCAGTTTTATCGCCGGGGCGCTGGTGATTTTCGCCTCGCTGTATGTGCATAAGCGCTGGGTAGTACGCAATAACTAGAGCCGGCAGTCAGGGCAGGAGCCAGACAGGCTTCACGCCCTGACTGAGGTTGGGATTATTTTGATTTCGCCGCCTGCGTTGGGCGCAGCGTCAGCGTCAGACCCTTCAAAAAATTCCGCATAATCTGGTCGCCGCATTCGCGATAGTTTTTGTGATCCGGCTTGCGGAAAATCGCGCCTATTTCAGCCTGGGAAACCGAGAAGTTGGCTTTAGCCAGCACCGCCGGAATATCGCTGGTCTTCAGATCGAAAGCGATACGCAGTTTTTTCATAAAGATATTGTTGTTCATCCGACGCTCGATTGAGGGCGCGGGCGCATCTTCGCTTTTGCCGCGGCGGAAGAAAATCAGGCCGTTAAGAAAGTAGCCCATCAGCACGTCCGGCAGCGCTTTATAGGCGGCGTCATCCTCTTTTTTCAGCCAGGCCTGCACGTCGCTCAGCTCGACCTCACAGTCGGTCAGTGCGAAAATCTCCACCACTTTGGCATCGCTTAAATCCAGCATAAAGCGCACGCTGCGCAAAATATCGTTATTGGTCATGGTGAGATTTTCTCATGGTCGTTTAACAGGCTGCGCATTATAGGGGAAATTGCGGCTCAGCGTTGCAAAATCGCGCCGGGATGCGCGGCATCGCGCACGAAAGGCAGATGTTCGCAGGCGTGCTGGCGCGCAAAGCGGATAAAGGCTTCCAGCACCGGCTGACGCTGCTCGCCGTCACGAACGGCGGCATAGAGGCGGCTCCACAAACCTCCGCCCAGCGTTTTCGTCACGATCAATCCTTGCTTTTCAAAGCTCTCTACGACCCAGTGCGGCAGCGCGGCGATACCCATGCGCGCCGAGACCATCTGAATCAGCAGCAGCGTGTTGTCGACGCTTTTCAGCGCCGGGCTGACGCCCGCCGGCTGAAGAAAATGCCGCCAGATATCCAGCCGCTGGCGCTGTACCGGATAGATGAGCAACACCTCTTGCGCCAGCTCCTCCGGCGTAATGTGTTCGACCTGCGCCAGCGGATGATCCGGCGCCAGCACCAGCCGCACTTCGAAATCGAACATCGGCGTGTAGTGCAGGCCGCTGCGCGGCAGGATATCCGAGGTGAGCACCACGTCCAGTTCGCCCTGCTGCAGCGCAGGCTGCGGGTCGAAAGTGACGCCCGATTTGAAATCCATCACCACCTGCGGCCAGCTCTTGCGGAAATTATCCAGCGCGGGCGTCAGCCACTGTATGCAGCTGTGGCACTCAATAGCGATGCGCAGCGTCGCCTGGTGCGGCTCGTGACACGCCTGCAGCGCCTGCTGGATCTGCGGCAGCACCTGCTCTGCCAGCTGTAGCAGGATCTCGCCCTGCGGCGTGAAGCGCAGCGGCTGACTTTTACGCACGAACAGGCGGAATCCCAGCCG
The DNA here is from genome assembly GCF_022346905.1 of Pantoea sp. ACRSB. Taxonomy (NCBI): domain Bacteria; kingdom Pseudomonadati; phylum Pseudomonadota; class Gammaproteobacteria; order Enterobacterales; family Erwiniaceae; genus Pantoea; species Pantoea sp. ACRSB. The sequence goes on from NZ_JAKRNL010000007.1 coordinate 198,430, forward strand.
CTGTTCGAGATCGCTGAACTGATGAGACAACGCGGATTGCGTCTGATGAAGCTGCGCGGCGGCGGCGGCCAGCGAGCCAGTATTACGCAGAGCCTGAAGCGTCCGCAGGTGCTTGAGTTCGATCATGAGAGTCCTTCACATCGAGATTGAACAATTTGCGCTTGAGGAACATACACTACCCGCAGAATATAGCGGTGTAAACATCTGGACGGCTAAACATCCTTTGGCTTCCAGGCGAAGCCTAAGAGAGAGACTACTGGAGAAGAGCAAATGACTATTCTGAACCATACCCTTGGCTTTCCCCGCGTCGGTCTGCGTCGTGAACTGAAAAAAGCGCAGGAGAGCTACTGGGCGGGCAACGCCACTCAGCAAGAGCTGCTGGCCGTGGGCCGCGAGCTGCGCGCCCGTCACTGGCAGCAGCAGAAGGAGGCGGGCGTTGACCTGGTGCCGGTCGGCGATTTCGCCTGGTACGATCATGTGCTGACCACCAGCCTGATGCTGGGCAACGTACCGGCGCGCCATCAGAATAGAGACGGCTCCGTCGATCTCGATACCCTGTTCCGCATTGGGCGCGGCCGCGCGCCGACCGGCGAACCGGCCGCCGCCGGCGAGATGACCAAATGGTTTAACACCAACTATCACTACATCGTGCCGGAGTTCACTAAAGGCCAGCAGTTCAAACTGACCTGGACGCAGCTGCTGGACGAAGTGGACGAAGCGCTGGCGCTGGGCCATAAGGTGAAACCCGTCCTGCTCGGCCCGGTGACCTGGCTCTGGTTAGGCAAAGTCAAAGGCGAGCCGTTCGATCGTCTGTCGCTGCTGAATGCCGTTCTGCCGGTTTATCAGCAGGTACTGGCCGAGCTGAAAAAACGCGATATTGAGTGGGTACAGATTGATGAGCCTGCGCTGGCGCTGGAACTGCCGCGGGCGTGGCGCGACGCGTTCAAACCCGCTTATAACGCGCTGCAGGGCAACGTGAAGCTGCTGCTGACCACCTATTTCGACAGCATCGGCCAGAATCTTGACGTGATCCGCGACCTGCCGGTGCAGGGGCTGCATGTGGATCTGGTGCATGGTCACGACGATATCGACCAGCTCAATCAGCAGCTGCCTGCGGAGTGGTTGCTGTCGCTTGGCGTCATCAACGGCCGCAACGTATGGCGCGCCGATCTGAGCCGCTGGTTCGAGCGTCTGCAGCCGCTGGTCGGCAAGCGCAACCGGTTGTGGATTGGCTCCTCTTGTTCGCTGTTGCACAGTCCAATCGACCTGAGCGTTGAGACGCGCCTTGATGACGAAGTGAAAAGCTGGTTCGCCTTCGCGCTGCAAAAATGCGGCGAGCTGAAGCTGCTGAGCGATGCGCTCAACCACAACGACGCGGCCTCGCTGGAGGCCTGGAGCGCGCCGATCCGCAACCGCGCTCACTCCAGCCGTGTGCACAATGCCGCGGTCGGTAAACGTCTGGCAGCGATCTCCGCGCAGGATACCGAGCGTCAAAGCCCCTATGCCGAACGCGCCAGCAAGCAGCGCAACCGCTTTAATCTGCCCGCCTGGCCGACCACCACCATTGGCTCCTTCCCGCAGACCCCTGAAATTCGCGGTCTGCGTCTCGACTTCAAAAAAGGCAACATCGACGGCGGCAACTACCGCACCGGCATCGCGGAACATATCAGGCAGGCGATCCTTGAGCAGGAGCGTCTGGGCCTTGACGTGCTGGTTCACGGCGAAGCTGAGCGTAACGATATGGTGGAATACTTCGGCGAAAACCTCGACGGCTTTGTGTTCACGCAAAACGGCTGGGTACAGAGCTACGGCTCGCGCTGCGTCAAGCCGCCGGTCATTATCGGCGACGTTAGCCGTCCGCAGCCGATTACCGTGGAGTGGGCGAAGTACGCGCAGTCGCTTACCGACAAGCCGGTAAAAGGGATGCTGACTGGCCCGGTGACTATTCTCTGCTGGTCTTTCCCGCGTGAAGACGTATCGCGCGAAACCATTGCGAAGCAGATCGCACTGGCGCTGCGCGACGAGGTGGCAGATCTCGAAGCGGCGGGCATCGGCATTATCCAGATTGATGAACCGGCGCTGCGCGAGGGTCTGCCGCTGCACCAGTCCGACTGGGCCGCCTATCTGAAGTGGGCGGTAGACGCCTTCCGTCTTAACGCCGCCGTGGCGAAAGATGACACGCAGATCCACACCCATATGTGCTACTGCGAGTTCAACGACATCATGGACGCTATCGCGGCGCTGGATGCGGACGTTATTACCATCGAAACCTCACGTTCCGATATGGATTTGCTGGAGTCCTTTAAAGCCTTTGAGTATCCGAACGAAATCGGCCCCGGCGTTTACGATATTCATTCGCCCAACGTGCCGAGCGTTGAGTGGATGGAAAACCTGCTGCGTAAAGCGGCGCAGAGCATTCCGCGTGAGCGTCTGTGGGTTAATCCGGACTGCGGGTTGAAAACGCGCGGCTGGACGGAAACCCGTCAGGCGCTGGCGAACATGGTGGAAGCGGCGAGGAAACTGCGCGGCGAAGCCGCCTGATTTTGCTGTGTGTTGTTGATATTGGGGCGCTGTGCGCCCCCTTTTTGTATGGCGAAATCAGACAACGCCGAACTGCTTAAACCACGTCAGCATACGCGCCCAGCCATCCTGCGCCGACTCGGCGTGATAACTCGGACGGTAGTCGGCGTTGAACGCATGGCCCGCGTCGGGATAAACGACAATCTCCGCTTTAGCGTTAGCGGCATGCAGCGCCTGGCGCATCTGCTCTACGCTCTCCAGCGGAATACCCTCATCCTGGCCGCCGTAGAGGCCCAGCACCGGCGCGCCTAAATCTACCGCGATATCGATCGGATGCTTTTGCTGCTTCATGGTCTTTTCGCCTATCAGACGCCCATACCAGGCGACGGCGGCGCGCAGCTGCGGATTGTGCGCGGCGTAAAGCCAGCTGATGCGGCCGCCCCAGCAGAAGCCGGTAATGCCCATGCGACGAATATCGCCACCGTTGCGTCCCGCCCAGTTAGCGGCATGGTCGAGATCGGAGAGCACCTGCGTATCCGGCACTTTGCTTACCAGCTCACTGAACAGCGTCGGAATATCGTGATAATCATTCGGATCGCCTTCACGGAAGTAAAGCTCCGGCGCAACGGCCAGATAGCCTTCCAGCGCCAGTCGGCGACAGATATCGCGAATATGCTCGTGTACGCCAAAGATCTCCTGCACCACCAGCACTACCGGCAGCGGCCCGCTGGCCTCTTTGGGCATGGCGTACCAGGCAGGCATATTTTCGCCCTGGCTCGGCACCGAGGTTTCGCCAGACTGAATAGTGGGGCTGTCGGTGTGAATAGTGGTTGAGGCGGTCGGCTGTACTGCGGGTGCAAAACCGCCCGTCGATGATTTTTGTGCCATATTGTCTTCGGTTTTCATTTTTCTCTCCGTACTGGCAGTAGCGCAATCACGTAACTATAGCCTGGCCAGATTACGTCTGAGCCAGAGGTTGGGAACAGAGCAGGAAGCGAGTAAAAACACTCTTCTCTTTAACATTGCTGCCAACCCTGGCGCATACAGCTTGTAGCAATGGCGCTCTGAATGGATTGGTTATGTGACAAAGGTCTCGTTTGTAGGCTGATAAAATGTAACATTCATTTTTGATAGTGATTGTTATCACATAAATTTGCGCTGCGCTCACGTAGAGTGGCGCGCTTCACTTCCCTGTTCAGGAGTTTGCTATGTCTGACGTTTTCCATCTTGGCCTGACCAAAGCCGATCTGCAGGGCGCGACCCTGGCTATCGTTCCCGGCGATCCGGAGCGCGTAAAAAAAATTGCCGGACTGATGGCGGATGCCCAGCCGCTGGCTTCGCACCGTGAATTCACCTCCTGGCTGGCGAAGCTGGACGGCAAACCCGTTGTCGTCTGCTCGACCGGCATCGGCGGGCCTTCGACCTCTATCGCAGTGGAAGAACTGGCGCAGCTTGGCGTACGCACTTTCCTGCGCGTCGGCACCACCGGCGCGATTCAGCCGCACATTAACGTCGGCGACGTGCTGGTCACCACCGGCGCGGTGCGTCTCGACGGCGCCAGCCAGCACTTCGCGCCGCTGGAGTTTCCGGCAGTAGCCGATTTCGCCTGTACTACCGCGCTGGTCGCGGCGGCGGAGGCGAGCGGCGCCACGACCCATATTGGCGTCACCGCGTCGTCCGATACCTTCTATCCGGGCCAGGAACGTTACGATACCTTCTCTGGCCGCGTAGTCAGCCGCTTTCAGGGCTCAATGAAAGAGTGGCAGCAGATGGGCGTGCTCAATTATGAGATGGAGTCCGCTACGCTGCTGACGATGTGCGCCAGCCAGGGACTGCGCGCGGGCATGGTGGCGGGCGTTATCGTCAACCGTACCCAGAAAGAGATCCCGGATGCGGCCACCATGAAGCAGACCGAGAGCGATGCGGTAAAAATAGTGGTCGAAGCGGCGCGCCGTTTGTTATAACGCTTTTCAGGCAGCGCGCCCGCGCGCGCTGCCTCTGCTCTTTACAGCAAAAGCGAGGACCGCCCGATGCGCCAGACTCCGCCCCGACAAAAACCGGCCTTAACCGCTTCCCCCGCCGCCATGCAGGCGCGTCTTGAACATGCTGCCGCGCGCTTCCGCCAGCATATGGCACAGCAGGATTACGCCGCCGCCGCCCGGTGCTGTGAAGAGGTGCTGCGCGCGATGCCCAGCCAGATGCAGGTGCTGAGCGACTATGCGCTCTGCCTGCTGCGGCTTGGCCAGTACAACAAGTCTTACAAGATCTATCAGAAAATATATCAGGCGCCGCCCGCGGTGCGCGCAACCGCATCGGAAACCTGGCTGGATGGTCTGGCGGAGCTGTGCGGCTGGATGGGTAAAAAGGATGAGCTGGCAAAATATGGCCTGGAATCGCTCAACGGCGCAGACGCCCGTTTCCGGCAGGGCCAGCGTTTCGCCTTTCCGGCGGAGCGGCCTGAACCTGTCGATCTCACCCGGCCCGAACAGAACGTAATCGCCTTCAGCCTTTATGGCAGCCACCCGCGCTATTGCGAAACCCTGATTAAAAACGTTGAGGTCGCGCAGGCGCTTTATCCCGGCTGGACCTGTCGCATCTATCTGGATGAGAGCGTGCCGCAGCATGTGTGGCAGCGTCTCAGGCAGCCGCACGTCACGCTGATCGATATGTCGCAGGAAAAGGCAATTTACCCAACGCTGTGGCGTTTTCTGGTAATGGACGACCCTGGCGTCAGACGCTTTATTATTCGTGACGCCGACTCGCTGCTGTCGGAGCGTGAAGCAGCGGCGGTAAACGCCTGGCTCGCTTCGCCATACTGGTTCCACCATATGCGCGACTATTTTTCTCATACCGAGCTGCTGCTGGCGGGCATGTGGGGCGGCTGCAACGGCGTCTTCAGCAATATGGCGCAGGCGATGCGCGACTTTATCTCCCGCTATAGCGGCAGCGAGCGCTTTACCGATCAATATTTCCTGAAGGTGGCGCTGTGGCCGACGGTGCGGGAGAGCCTGCTCAGCCACGACGAGATTTTTCATTTTCATCAGGCGCAGCCCTGGCCGCCGCACGCGCCGGTGCGCTGGCGAATGGACAACTTCCACGTCGGCAGTAACGCCGGTTTCGCCAGCATGGCGGGCAAGGCGACGGTGAAAGAGGGCGAGACGCAGCCTGTAGAACTGACCTACGGCGGCAGCGCCTTTGTTTATCCGGCGCGGGTTAAAGGCGATGAGTGGATAATGGCGATGCCGTTCTTTTTAACTGACGCCTGGAAAGCGGGTGACCTGCAGGTAAAAGCGCTGTAATTCCTTTTCCGGACTGAAAATAGTCTGGACATTCATACAGTGCGACTCTACTTTCTTCCCAGCAACGCGCGTCGCGAGGGAATTATGGATCAGCAGATTATTTTCAGCGCCTGTCTGGCGCTCGCCGGACTGGGTATCGGCTGGATGCTGGCGCAGCTGCGCGCCAGCCATCAGGCGGCCAGCTTCGCCACCGAGCGTCGCCTGCAGCAGGAGGCGCAGCAGCGTCAACAGCAGCAGTTTGAACAGCTCCAGCAGCAGCTTCAGCAGCGCGAACAAGAGCTGCTGAAGCTACACGGTTCCCTGAGCGGCGCGCAGGAGCGGCTGCAACAGCTCGATTACTGGCGCGGCGAATGCGAACAGCTTAACCGCGAGCTGCGCAACCAGCTGGAGGTCAACAGCGCGCAGGAAGCTGAACTGCGCGAAGTAACCATCCGCCTTGAAGAGACGCGCTTCGCCGCCGAGGAGAAGCAGCGTTTGCTCACCAACAGCGAACAGCGCCTCAGCGCGCAGTTTGAGAATCTCGCCAACCGCATCTTTGAAAACAGCGGTCGCCGCGTTGACGAACAGAACCGCCAGAGCCTGAACAGCCTGATCGGCCCGCTGCGTGAACAGCTGGACGGCTTTCGTCGTCAGGTACACGACAGCTTTGGTCAGGAAGCGCGCGAGCGTCACACGCTGGCGCATGAGATCCGTCAACTGCAGCAGCTGAACGCGCAGATGGCGCAGGAGGCGATCAACCTGACCAAAGCGCTGAAGGGCGACAACAAAATTCAGGGCAACTGGGGCGAGGTAGTACTGAGCCGCGTACTGGAGGCTTCAGGACTGCGCGAAGGTCATGAATATCAGACGCAGGTGAGTTTACAGTCGGAACAGCAGGGGAGAATGCAACCGGATGTGATCGTGCGTTTGCCGCAGGGCAAAGATGTAGTGGTCGACGCCAAAATGACCCTGGTGGCCTATGAGCGCTACTTCAACGCGGAAGATGAGGTGACGCGCGAACAGGCGCTGCAGGAGCACGTCGCCGCGGTACGCAGTCATATTCGCCTGCTGAGTCGTAAAGATTATCAACAACTTGCCGGTTTACGCTCCCTCGATTATGTGTTGATGTTTATCCCGGTGGAGCCGGCGTTTTTGCTGGCGATCGACCGTCAGCCGGAGCTGATCAGCGAAGCGCTGCAGCAGAACATAATGCTGGTCAGCCCGACTACGCTGCTGGTAGCGCTGCGTACTATTAATAACCTCTGGCGCTACGAGCATCAGAGCCGCAACGCTCAGCGTATCGCCGAACGCGCGGCGCGCCTGTACGACAAAATGCGGCTATTCGTCGATGATATGACCGGCATCGGCCATAATCTGGACAAGGCGCACAACAGCTACCGCGAGGCGATGAAAAAGCTGGCGGAAGGGCGCGGCAACCTGATCGCGCAGAGCGAGGCGTTTAAATCCCTGGGCGTTGAAGTTAAACGTTCAATTAATCCGCAGTTAGTCGAGCAGGCTATGCCGGAAAAGGCATGGGACGACGAGGAGACGCCCGACGACGACGTCGCAACAATGGAGGCGCGCGTAAGGCGGCTCCACGAATAAGCGGGTCGTCGCGTGCCTGACTACCCTGACTCTGATACACTTCGGGAAGTATTGTTTGTGGAACAGGTAAAACCGATGGCAGATGAATCACAGCAGGAAACTACCCATTTTGGCTTTCAGACGGTCGCCAAAAGCGAAAAAGCTGACAAAGTCGCGGACGTGTTTCACTCCGTAGCGGCGAAATATGACCTGATGAACGATCTGATGTCGTTTGGCATCCATCGCATCTGGAAGCGTTTTACCATCGACAGCAGCGGCGTGCGCCGCGGACAGCGCGTGCTGGATCTGGCGGGCGGCACCGGCGATTTGACGGCGAAGTTTTCCCGTCTGGTCGGCGATAACGGCCAGGTCGTGCTGGCGGACATCAACAGCTCGATGCTGAAAATGGGCCGCGACAAGCTGCGCAATCTCGGCGTAGTCGGCAACGTCAGCTATGTGCAGGCCAACGCCGAAGCGCTGCCCTTCCCGGATAACTATTTCGACTGCATCACCATCTCTTTCGGGCTGCGTAACGTGACCGATAAAGAGAAGGCGCTGGCGTCGATGTTCCGCGTGCTCAAGCCAGGCGGACGTCTGCTGGTGCTGGAGTTCTCCAAACCGGTGCTCGATCCGCTCAGCAAGGCGTACGACGCCTACTCGTTCCATATTCTGCCGCGCGTCGGTCAACTGGTGGCGCAGGACGCGGAAAGCTACCGCTATCTGGCGGAGTCGATCCGCATGCATCCCGATCAGGAAACCCTGAAGGCGATGATGAACGACGCCGGATTCGAGAACACCACGTATTACAACATGACCGGCGGCATCGTCGCGTTGCATCGTGGATTTAAGTTTTAACCGGATATGGTGATGCGCTTGACGCCCTTGATTACCGCCGGTCTTGAGACCGCGCTAAACCGCATGCTCTATCGCGATCGCAGCCTGAAAGCCGCTCGCCAGCGACTGGTGGGACAGGTGCTGACGCTGCGTCTTGAGGAGCTTTCCCATCCGCTGGTGCTGGTCTTTAGCGAACAGCAGCTCGATGTGTTGAGCGACTGGCAGGACAGCAGCGACTGCACCGTGATTACGCAGCTGAAGACCCTGCCAAAGCTGCGCGACCGCCAGCAGCTGACCAGCCTGATCCGCAGCGGCGAGCTGCAGGTCGAAGGCGATCTGCAGGTTGTGCAGCGCTTTTCCGCGCTGATCGATCTGGCAGAGCTGGATCCGGCCGAATATCTCGCGCCCTGGATCGGCGATATCGCCGCGCAGGGCGTCAGCCAGGCGGCGCAGCGCGTTGTGTGGCGGCTACGCGGCGAGGTCTCACGTCGTCAGGATTATCTGGGGCAGGCATTAACCGAAGAGTGGCGCGTTGCGCCGGGCGCGCTGGAACTGGCGTGGTTTTCTGAGGAGGTAGACGCGATGGAACGTTCGCTTGATGCGCTGAATGCGCGTTTAGCGCAGCTGGAGGCGAAATGACATTTGGAGAGATTCGCCGTTTGTATTTCATCATCAGGATCTTTTTGACCTACGGTCTTGATGAACTGATCCCCCGCATGCGCCTTACCATCCCGCTGCGCCTCTGGCGTCGCACTATTTTCTGGATCCCCAATCGTCATAAAGATGAAGAGATTGGCGTTCGTATGCGACTGGCGATGGAGCAGCTGGGGCCGGTGTGGATTAAATTCGGTCAGATGCTCTCAACGCGTCGCGACCTTTTTCCGCCCGTTATCGCCGATCAGCTCGCCATCCTGCAGGATCGCGTCGCGCCTTTTGACGGCGTGAAAGCCAAAGAGCAAATTGAAAAGTCGATCGGCGGTCCGGTTGAAACCTGGTTTGACGATTTCGATATCAAACCGCTGGCGTCGGCGTCAATCGCTCAGGTGCATACCGCTACCCTGAAAGCCACCGGCAAAAAAGTGGTGATCAAGGTGATTCGCCCGGACATCCTGCCGGTGATCAAGGCGGATATGAAGCTGATCTACCGCCTGGCGCGCTGGGTGCCGCGTCTGCTGCCAGACGGGCGTCGTCTGCGTCCGATGGAAGTGGTGCGCGACTATGAGAAGACGTTAATTGACGAGCTGAACCTGCTGCGCGAAGCGGCCAACGCCATTCAGCTGCGCCGTAATTTCGAAGACAGCCGCATGCTCTACGTGCCGGAGGTCTATTCGGACTACTGCAGCGAGACGATGCTGGTAATGGAGCGCATCTACGGCATTCCCATCTCCGACGTGGCGACGCTGGAGCAGCACGGCGTCAATATGAAGCTGCTGGCCGAGCGCGGCGTGCAGGTCTTCTTTACCCAGGTTTTCCGGGACAGCTTCTTCCACGCCGATATGCACCCCGGCAATATTTTCGTCAGCTATGACCATCCGGAAGATCCGCAATATATCGGCATCGACTGCGGCATTGTCGGTTCGCTGAATAAAGAGGATAAGCGCTACCTGGCGGAAAACTTTATCGCCTTCTTTAACCGCGACTACCGCAAAGTGGCGGAGCTGCACGTTGATTCAGGTTGGGTACCGCCCGACACCAACGTAGAAGATTTTGAGTTCGCTATTCGTACCGTCTGCGAACCTATCTTTGAAAAGCCGCTGGCGGAGATCTCTTTCGGCCATGTGCTGCTGAACCTGTTCAGCACCGCGCGCCGTTTCAATATGGAAGTCCAGCCGCAGCTGGTGCTGCTGCAAAAAACGCTGCTCTATATTGAAGGCATCGGTCGTCAGCTCTATCCGCAGCTCGATTTGTGGAAAACCGCAAAGCCATTCCTTGAGGACTGGATTAAAGATCAGATTGGTCTGCCTGCGATACTGCGCGCCGTAAAAGAGAAGGCGCCATTCTGGGCGGAGAAGCTGCCGGAGCTGCCGGAGCTTTTCTATGAAAGCATGCGGCACCATAAACTTTTGCAGCACAGCGTCGATAAGCTGACCCACGACATGCACGCCCAGCGGACGCGCCATCATAAAGCGCGCTATCTGTTCGGCGTCGGCGCAACCCTGCTGTTAAGCGGTACTGCCGTATTGCTGAGCCGCCCGGACTGGGATTTCTTCCCGGCTTTGTTAATGGCGGCGGGTTTCGTCACCTGGCTCATCGGCTGGCGTAAGACAAACTAATTGTCAGCCACGCCTGAATCGCGGTAATGTCGCAGCCTTAAGCCCGGCGTCATCAGGGCTTTTGGCTGACATTATTCTTCTCAATATCTCGCAACATCAGAGGCTATATCTCATGGGCGGTATCAGTATCTGGCAATTGTTAATCATTGCCGTCATCGTTGTTCTTCTGTTTGGAACCAATAAGTTAAAAAACCTGGGTTCCGATCTTGGTTCTTCTATCAAGGGCTTTAAAAAGGCCATGAGCGATGAAGACGAGAAAAAGAACGAACCAAACCCGCCGCAGGACGCTGACTTTAGCGCTAAAACGCTGGCGGACAAACAGCAAACTCCGGCTAACAAAGAAGAAGCCAAAAACGACAAGCAGGTATAAACCGTGTTCGACATTGGTTTTAGTGAACTGGTATTGGTGTTCGTGATCGGGCTGATTGTGCTTGGCCCGCAACGATTACCGGTTGCGGTAAAAACCGTAGTCGGCTGGATTCGGGCGATGCGCTCGCTGGCCGCCAACGTGCAGCACGAGCTGGCGCAGGAGCTGAAACTGCAGGAGCTGCAGGACAGCCTGAAAAAAGTGGAAGAGGCGAGCCGCGGCACCATGTCGCCGGAGCTGAAAGAGTCAATGGAAGAGCTGCGTAAAACCGCCGATTCAATGAAGCGTTCGGTTCAGCAGAGCATCGACATCGAGAAAGCCGAGGACGAAGCCAATACCATTCATGCGCCGCAGCAGCGCGCGGCTGAATCTGTGACGCCAGCGACGGCCCACACGCAGGCCAGCGCCCCGGCGCAGACGCCGGATGTCGCTGACACCGCTAAAACTGATGCGAACCCGCAAGCGCCGGTTGTTAATCCGCAACCGGCCGCGTCGCGCAGTCCGGCAACAACCTCTTCTGCAAATGATGAACGATAACCATGGCCGTTGAAGATACCCAACCGCTTATCAGCCATCTGATTGAGCTGCGTAAGCGTCTGCTGTACTGCATTATCGCGGTGTTTGTGATTTTCCTGGCGCTGATCTCTTTCGCCAATGACATCTATCATCTGGTCGCCTCGCCGCTGATCAGCCAGATGCCGGCAGGCGCCAGCATGATCGCTACCGATGTTGCGTCGCCCTTTTTTACGCCGATTAAGCTCACCATCATCGTGTCGGTTTTTCTTGCGGTGCCGGTCATTCTCTATCAGGTGTGGGCTTTCGTCGCCCCGGCGCTCTATCGTCACGAACGTAAGCTGGTGATGCCGCTGCTCTTCTCCAGCACCCTGCTGTTTTACGTCGGCGTGGCCTTTGCCTACTTTATCGTCTTCCCGCTGGCGTTTGGCTTCTTTGCTAAAACCGCGCCGCAGGGCGTGACTATCGCAACCGATATCACCAACTACCTCGACTTCGTGATGACGCTGTTTATGGCGTTCGGCGTGGCGTTTGAAGTGCCGGTGGCGATTGTGCTGCTCTGCTGGACCGGCATTACCACGCCGGAAGATTTGAAAAAGAAACGTCCTTACATCCTGGTCGGCGCGTTTGTTGTTGGGATGCTGCTCACACCGCCGGACGTTTTCTCGCAAACTTTGCTCGCTATTCCGATGTACTGCCTGTTTGAAGTCGGCGTATTCTTTTCCCGTTACTACGTCGGGAAGGGACGGCGGTCGCAGGAAGAAGAGGAACAGCATACCGATTCCTGATCCGTTCTGATTATGGTTCCCGCGCCTGGCGGGTAGACCCTGTTACCGAACCGCCCATCTGGGCGGTTTTTGTTTAATAAGCTATGGGAAAAATTATGTTTGATATCGGTGTAAACCTGACCAGCACGCAATTCGCCGCCGACCGCGACAAGGTGGTAAAGCGCGCACGCGAAGCGGGCGTCACCGGCATGTTAATAACCGGGACCAATGCGCTGGAGAGCCAGCAGGCGCAGCGGCTGGCGGAGCGCCAGCCCGACTTTTGCTGGTCTACGGCGGGCGTGCACCCGCATCACGCCAGCGAATGGTCGAATGAGACGGCCAATACGCTGCGTCGTCTGGCGGAGCGGCCGCAGGTGGTGGCGATTGGCGAATGCGGGCTCGATTTCAACCGCAACCTCGCCGCGCACGATCAGCAGGAGTACGCTTTTGACGCGCAGCTGGCGCTGGCCGCCGAACTGTATATGCCGGTGTTTCTCCACTGCCGCGAGGCGCACGATCGCTTTGCGGCGGTGCTGGCACCCTGGCTGCCGAAGCTGCCGGGTGCGGTGGTGCACTGTTTTACCGGCACGCGCGAGGAGCTGGAGGCCTGTCTGGCAATGGGGCTGTCGGTGGGCATTACCGGCTGGGTGTGCGATGAACGCCGCGGCATGGCGCTGCGCGAAATGCTGCCGCTGATTCCAGCGGATCGTCTGCTGCTGGAGACGGACGCGCCTTATCTGCTGCCGCGCGATATGCATCCACGGCCTGCATCACGTCGTAATGAGCCCTGTTTTCTGCCGCATATCGTGCAGCAGGTGGCGAAGTGGCGCGGGGAAGAGCAGGATGCGCTGGCGGCGCAGGTCGATCGCAACGCGCGTGCGCTGTTCCGCCTGGCTTAAAGTTTGCGGAACTGCTTGTTGTCTACGCTGCGCATCACCTGTTTATTCAGCAGGTTAAGCAGCAGCATAGAGCGGGTTTCGCCGTCTGGTTCGGCGAAGATGGCGCGCAGGCCTTCAAAGGTTCCTTCGGTGATGATGACCTCATCGCCGACCTGCGGCGTTTCCGCATCGATCAGCGTTTGCGGCGCGTCGGTTTGCAGCGCTTCGATAACTGCTGAAGGCACCGTCGCGGGCAGCGTGCCAAAGCGCACGAAGTGGCTGACGCCGCGCGTGCTGCTGATGGTGGTGGTATGAATCGCTTCCGGATCGAATTCGATAAACAGGTAGTTAGGAAACAGGGGCTCACTCACGGTGGTCCGTTTGCCGCGCACCACTTTTTCCAGAGCGATCATTGGGCTGAGGCAATGCACCTCTTGCCGCTCAAGATGCTCTTTCGCGCGCAACAGCTGTCCACGTTTGCAATAGAGTAAGTACCAGGATTCCATAAATGCTCCCATTGAATGGACGCTAAGAATAGCAAACCTGCTGCCAGAGTTATAGCGCATCGCAGCGCGGAAAGATGTCGGGGCGGACAAACTGGCTGAGGTTTCCGCAAACTGCCCGGCGCAAGAAGGAGAATTGACGAGCGGCGGTGCGCTGGGTCAGACTCGGTGCTTATCACGTTTGCGAAAAGGATATGCTGATGGAACTGTTTTTATTGAGCAACGGCAAACTGGCTGACGATGCGCCTTTGCTTGGCTATGCGCAGCCGCAGCTGCATGCGATGATCGCCCAGCGCGGCATCCGTTCTGCGGTGTTAGTGCCGTACGCCATTATTCGCGGCGACCATCAACAGCGCGCCGCCGAGCTGAGCGCGTCGCTGGGCGTGACGGTTCGCTGCGTGCAGGATTTCGCTACGCCGGTGGCGGCCATCGAGCAGGCTGAACTGATTCTGGTCAGCGGCGGTAATACCTGGCTGCTCAATCAGATGCTGCACGAGACCGGCCTGATCGTAGCGATCCAGCGTGCTGTGCGCGAGCGGGCGGTGCCTTATGTCGGCTGGAGCGCCGGCTGCAACGTGGCGACGCCGTCGATTCGCACCACCAATGATATGCCGGTGCGCAGTAGCGTGGTCTTGCCTGCGCTGGGCCTGTTTCCGATCCAGATCAATCCACACTATCTTGATGCGCATGCCAGCGGGCATATGGGCGAAACGCGCGACGAACGTCTGGCGGAGTTTTGCGCCGTCAATCCTGAGGAGTCGGTCATTGCGCTGCGCGAAGGGAGTTTTCTGCATGTGCATGAAAACCAGCTCTCTTACTTCAGCGTGCGCGACGAAGACTTTAAAGTGTTTCGCCACGGGCAGCCGATCCAGGCTTATCGCGACGTCTCGGCGCTACAGGCGCTGGTTCCATTTCGCTGCGACTGAGGTTGCCGCATAAAATCCAACACGGCTTAAGAATCGGCCCTATAATGGCCGATTCACTTTGGCTGGAAGCGAAGGCCGCATGAAATATCACGATTTACGAGACTTCCTCACCCTGCTGGAACAGCGCGGCGAGTTGAAGCGTATTAGCCAGTCTATCGATCCTGAACTGGAAATGACGGAAATCGCCGACCGCACGCTGCGCGCTGGCGGACCGGCGCTATTGTTTGAAAATCCTAAAGGCTATGACATGCCGGTGCTGTGCAACCTGTTCGGCACGCCGAAACGCGTGGCGATGGGCATGGGCCAGGAAGAGGTCAGCGCCCTGCGCGAAGTTGGCAAGCTGCTGGCGTTTCTGAAAGAGCCGGAGCCGCCGAAGGGCTTTCGCGATCTGTTCGACAAGATGCCGCAGTTTAAACAGGTGCTGAACATGCCGACCAAACGGCTGCGCAACGCGCCCTGTCAGGAAGTGGTGTTCAGCGGCGATGAGGTTGATCTGTCGCGCATTCCGGTTATGAAGTGCTGGCCGGACGACGCCGCGCCGCTGATTACCTGGGGGCTGACCGTCACGCGTGGCCCGCACAAGGAGCGGCAAAATCTGGGCATCTATCGTCAGCAGGTGATTGGCAAAAACCGCCTGATTATGCGCTGGCTCTCCCACCGCGGCGGCGCGCTCGACTTCCAGGAGTGGTGCCAGACGCATCCGGGCGAACGCTTCCCGGTGTCGGTGGCGCTCGGTGCCGATCCCGCCACTATTCTCGGCGCGGTGACGCCAGTGCCGGACACGCTGTCGGAGTATGCTTTCGCCGGCCTGCTGCGCGGCAACAAAACCGAAGTGGTGAAGTGTCTCTCCAACGATCTGGAAGTGCCCGCCAGCGCGGAGATCGTGCTGGAAGGCTATATTGAGCCGGGCGATATGGCGCCGGAAGGGCCGTATGGCGATCATACTGGCTACTACAATGAAGTTGATAACTTTCCCGTTTTCACCGTCACGCACGTCACGCAGCGGCAGAACGCCATCTATCACTCCACCTATACCGGCCGTCCGCCAGATGAACCGGCGGTGCTGGGCGTCGCGCTGAACGAAGTGCTGGTGCCGATCCTGATTAAGCAGTTTCCGGAGATCGTGGATTTCTATCTGCCGCCGGAGGGGTGCTCTTACCGCCTGGCCGTAGTGACGATGAAGAAACAGTATGCAGGTCATGCCAAACGCGTCATGTTCGGCGTCTGGTCATTCCTGCGGCAGTTCATGTACACCAAATTTGTTATTGTGTGTGATGACGATGTTAACGCACGCGACTGGAACGACGTGATCTGGGCCATTACCACGCGTATGGATCCGGCACGCGATACGGTACTGGTAGAGAACACGCCTATCGACTATCTGGATTTCGCCTCGCCGGTTTCCGGCCTGGGTTCCAAGATGGGCCTGGACGCGACCAATAAATGGCCGGGTGAGACCCAGCGCGAGTGGGGACGTCCGATCGTGAAAGATCCCGCCGTGACGGCGCGCATCGACGCGATCTGGGATGACTTAGGCATCTTTAACCCGCCGCCGCAGCGCTGACGGCGAGCATAACCCTAATGACGACCCGACAGAGGGAACGCATGACAACCTTAAGCTGTAAAGTAACCTCGGTTGAAGCGATTACCGATACCGTATATCGCGTTCGCCTGATCCCCGAAGCGGATTTTACCTTTCGCGCCGGGCAGTATTTGATGGTGGTAATGGATGAACGCGACAAGCGCCCGTTCTCGCTCGCCTCGACGCCGATGGAAAAGGATATTATCGAGCTGCATATTGGTGCATCCGATCTTAATCTCTACGCCATGGCGGTAATGGATCGCATCCGCGACGATCGCCAGATCACCGTGGATATTCCACACGGCGACGCCTGGCTGCGAGAAGATAGCTCGCGCCCGATTGTCCTGATCGCGGGCGGCACCGGATTTTCCTATGCGCGCTCAATCCTGCTGACCGCGCTGGCGCAGCAGCCGGATCGCGATATCGCTATTTACTGGGGCGGCCGCGAACTGCACCACCTTTACGATCTGGATGAGCTCAACGCGCTGGCGGTGAAGCACCCGAATTTACGCGTGGTGCCGGTAGTCGAGCAGCCGGCAGAGGAGTGGCAGGGACGTTCTGGTACGGTGCTGACTGCTGTTATGCAGGATTACGCCACCCTGGCGGAGCATGATATCTATATCGCCGGACGCTTTGAGATGGCGAAGATCGCGCGCGACCGCTTCTGCGCCGAGCGCGGCGCAAAAGAGACGCAAATGTTTGGTGACGCGTTCGCCTTTATTTAAGGCGCCACAGGCAGAAAAAACCCGCCCCTGACAGGCGGGAACAGACTTCCAGTGCGATCAACGTATTACAGACGTTCAAATACGGTTGCGATGCCCTGACCTAAGCCAATGCACATGCTGGCAAGGCCGAACTGGGCATCGCGTCGTTCCATAATGTTCAGCAGCGTGGTGCTGATGCGCGTGCCGGAGCAGCCGAGTGGATGCCCGAGCGCAATCGCGCCGCCGTTCAGGTTTACCTTGTCGTCCAGCCTTTCCAGCAAACCGAGATCTTTAATGCAGGGCAGCGTCTGCGCGGCGAAGGCTTCATTCAGCTCGAATACCTCAATATCCTCCACGCTCAGTCCGGCACGCTTCAGCGCCAGCTTGCTGGCGGGCACCGGGCCGTAGCCCATAATTGACGGGTCGCAGCCGATGACCGCCATGCTTTTGATACGCGCGCGCGGCGTCAGGCCCAGTTCGCGCGCGCGGCTCTCGCTCATTACCAGCATCGCGGATGCCCCGTCGGAGAGCGCCGATGAGCTGCCCGCTGTGACTGTGCCGTTGACCGGGTCGAACGCCGGCTTCAGCGCCGCCAGCCCTTCGAGGCTGGTCTCCTCGCGGATCACTTCGTCATAGTCGTAGCGTTTCAGCACGCCGTCGGCGTCGTGTCCGTAGGTTGGCACAATCTCTCGCAGAAAGTCGCCGCGCTGCGTTGCAGCCCAGGCGCGCTGGTGAGAGCGCAGCGCGAAGGCGTCCTGCTGCTCGCGGCTGATATGATGCATATGCGCCAGCATTTCCGCGGTCAGACCCATCATGCCCGCCGCTTTAGCCACCGTCCGGCCCAGTCCGGGATGAAAATCGACGCCGTGGCTCATCGGCACATGTCCCATATGTTCGACGCCGCCGACTAAGCAGGCGTGCGCGTCGCCTACCATGATGGCACGCGCCGCATCATGCAGCGCCTGCATTGACGAGCCGCACAGGCGGTTGACGGTAGTCGCCGGAACGCGATGGGGAATTTCCGCCAGCAGCGCGGCGTTGCGCGCAATATTAAACCCCTGCTCCAGCGTCTGCTGCACGCAGCCCCATACCACATCATCCAGGCTGGCGGGATTGAGTGCCGGATAGCGGTTTAACAGTTCGCGCATCAGGTGCGCGGAGAGGTCTTCCGCCCGTATCTGGCGGAAGGCGCCGCCTTTGGAGCGGCCCATCGGCGTGCGGAGCGCATCAATAATCACCACATTTTCCATTCTCTTTCCTCAGGCGCTTTGCAGCGCCGCTTCGTCGATGGGTTTAACCGCCGGATACCAGTTTTCGCGTCGATGCGCTTTCTGCAGCAGCAGTTCGGGCAGCTGATAAAGCGCGCCCAGATCGCTGTAGCGTCTCGCCTGATCTACGACGTTGCTGTTGCCGAGCGTGTCGAGATAGCGCAGCGCGCCGCCGCGGAAGGGCGGGAAGCCGAGTCCGTAGACCAGCGCCATATCGGCTTCGGCAGGAGAGGCAATGATGCTCTCTTCCAGGCAGCGTACGACTTCATTAAGCATCGGAATCATCATGCGGTTGAGGATCTCTTCGTCGCTGAAGACGCGCGTAGCGGCGCATACCGGATTAAGCAGCGCGTCCACCTCGGCATCGTTCGTTTTTTTCGCTTTGCCTTTGCGATCCGTCTCCCAGCGGTAGAAGCCTTTGCCGTTCTTCTGTCCATAACGTTCGGCGTCGAACAGCACGTCGATAGCGTCGCGGTACTCTTTCTGCATGCGGGTCGGAAAACCCTCTGCCATCACGCGCTGCGCGTGATGCGCGGTATCGATGCCGACCACGTCCAGCAGCCAGGCCGGGCCCATCGGCCAGCCGAACTGCTTCTCCATCACTTTGTCGATCTGGCGGAAGTCGGCGCCGTCGCGCAGCAGCAGGCCGAACGCGGCGAAATAGGGGAAGAGCACGCGGTTGACGAAGAAGCCGGGACAGTCATTGACGACGATCGGCGTTTTGCCCATTTTGCTCGCCCAGGCCGCCACTTTGCCGATGGTGGCGTCGCTGCTCTTCTCGCCGCGCACCACCTCCACCAGCGGCATACGCGGCACCGGGTTGAAGAAGTGCATGCCGCAGAAATTCTCAGGGCGTGTTAGCGCCTGCGCCAGCTGGCTGATGGGAATCGTGGAGGTATTAGAAGCGAGTACCGCATCCGCGCGCAGATGCTGCTCGGTTTCTGCCAGCACTTTTGCTTTGATCTGCGGATTTTCCACTACCGCTTCGACCACTATATCGGCGCGTTCAAAACCGGCATAGTCGAGCGTGGGCTGAATCATCGCAATGGTGCTGGCCAGCCTGGCGCCGTCGATCTTGCCGCGTTCCAGCTGTTTATTCAGCAGCTTGCCCGCTTCGCTCATGCCCAGCGCCAGCGCCTGCGGTTGAATATCTTTCATCTTCACCGGAACGCCTTTCCACGCCGACTGATAGCTGATGCCGCCGCCCATAATGCCCGCGCCCAGTACCGCCGCCTGCTCAGGCGCGCTGCTGGCGCTGGCGTATTTTTTCGCCAGCCCTTTGACGTACTGATCGTTAAGGAAAATGCCGACCAGCGCGCGTGCCTCATCGCTCTGCGCCAGCGGCACGAAAGCGGCGGTTTCCAGCTTCAGCGCATCGTCTCGTCCCAGCGCGGCGGCGGCCTCAATGGTTTTTACCGCGGCGAGCGGCGCAGGGTAGTGTTTGCCTGCGGTCTGCAGCACGACGCTTTTGGCAACGGTAAAGCTCATGGCCGCCTCTATGGGGCTCAGGCGCAGCGGCGCCAGTTTTGGCGCGCGGCGCATCTGCCAGCCGCCCTGTTCGATGGCGTCTTTCAGCATGGCGAGCGCGGCGTCATGCAGCTTGTCACTGCTCACTACCGCATCGACCAGCCCGAGCTTCAGCGCGCTAACGCCGTCGACCTCTTTTCCGGCGGCGATGATCTCCAGCGCGGCATCCGCGCCCAGCAGGCGCGGCAGCCGTACGCTGCCGCCGAAGCCGGGCATGATGCCCAGTCGGGTTTCCGGCAGCCCGATGCGTGCGCCGGGAGTGGCGACGCGGAGATCGGTCGCCAGGATGCATTCGCACCCGCCGCCCAGCGCGTAGCCATCTATAGCGGCGATAGTCGGCACCGGCAGATCTTCCAGCCGGTTAAAAATGCTGTTAGCGAAGGCCAGCCACTGGCTGAGCTTTTCCGTCGGCGCGTCGAACAGCGAGAGAAATTCAGTAATATCGGCCCCGACGATAAAGGCAGGTTTAGCCGAACTCAGCAGCACGCCGCGCAGCGCGGTCTGTTGCTCCAGTACGCTAATCGCTTCGCCAAAACTGGCGACGGTTCTGGTGTCGAGTTTATTGACTGAGCCGGGGGCGTTGAATTGCAGCTCAGCGACGCCGTCTTCAAGCCAGCGCAGTGAAAGGGTATCGCCTTGGTAGAGCATGTGCGTCTCCTGATCGCGAAAGGGGATCTGGTCGTACCAGATGATCAGGAGTGTGGGATTCGTGTTAATTTTTTGCAAACCAAAGTTTGCTTATTTGCTAACAGGATCACAGCCTCTGCAACGCGGCGTTCAGGCTGCGGCTGTGCTACACTGCGGCGATTTTCGCGACACGGGAGAGCGAGCAATGGATTCAATGAAAACGCTGTATCAGACGCATATCGCTACGCTGCAACAGCGGGCGCAGCAGGTGCTGGCACGTAACAAACTGGATGCGATGTTGATTCACTCCGGCGAATTACTGACGGTTTTTCTCGACGATCATGACTATCCCTTTAAGGTGAATCCTCAGTTCAAAGCCTGGGTGCCGGTCACGCAGGTGCCGAACTGCTGGCTCTGGATCGACGGGGTCAATAAGCCCAAACTCTGGTTCTACTCGCCGGTCGATTACTGGCATAACGTTGAGCCGTTGCCGAACAGCTTCTGGACTGAGGCCGTTGAGGTAATCGGTCTGAAAAGCGCCGATGAGATTGCTCAGTTGCTGCCCACCCAGCGCGATAAGGTCGCCTATATCGGTCCAGTTGTGCAGCGCGCCGCGCAGCTGGGCATCAGCGCTGACAACATTAACCCAAAAGCGGTGATCGATTTTCTGCACTACCATCGCAGCATCAAAACCGATTACGAGCTGGCCTGCATGCGCGAGGCGCAAAAGCTGGCTGTCGCCGGACATCGCGCCGCAAAAGAGGCGTTTTTCTCTGGTCTGAGCGAGTTCGATATCAATCAGGCTTACCTGACGGCGACCGGCCATCGCGATATTGATGTGCCCTACGGCAATATTATTGCGCTTAACGAGCACGCCGCTGTACTGCACTATACTCGCCTGGATCACCAGCCACCGTCGAAACGCCACAGCTTTCTGATTGACGCGGGCGCGGAATATCTCGGCTATGCCGCCGATTTAACGCGCAGCTATGCGGCGCAAAAGAACTCGCTTTACGCCAGCCTGGTCACGGCGATGAACAGTGAGGAGCTGGCGCTGATCGGCACGCTGAAAGCGGGCGTTCGCTACACCGACTATCATCTGCAGATGCATCAGCGCATCGCTAAGCTGCTGCTGAAGTTCGAGCTGGCGCAAGGGATAAGCGAAGAGGCGCTGGTGGCGGAAAACATCACCGGCCCCTTTATGCCACACGGGCTGGGGCATCCGCTCGGTTTGCAGGTGCATGATGTCGCAGGCTTTATGCAGGATGAGGCGGGCACGCATCTGGCGGCCCCGGCGCAGTATCCTTATCTGCGCTGCACGCGCGTGCTGGAGCCAGGCATGGTGCTGACCATCGAACCGGGCTTCTATATTATCGAGTCGCTGCTGGCGCCGCTGCGGGAAGGCCCGTTCAGTCAATATCTTAACTGGCAGGCGATCGATGCGCTGAAGCCCTACGGCGGCATTCGTATTGAAGACAACGTCGTGATCCATGCGAACCGTATTGAGAACATGACGCGCGATCTGCACCTTGCCTGATGGACGCTTACGATATTCCCGCTGATGCCGTCAGCATCAGCGAGGAGACGATTAAGAAAAGCCGCTTTATCACGCTGCTGGCCCATACCGACGGCGTGGAGGCGGCGCGCGCCTTTGTTCAGCGGGTGAAAGGCGAACATCCCGACGCGCGTCATCACTGCTGGGCCTGGGTTGCGGGCGCGCCGCAGGATTCGCAGCAGCTGGGCTTTTCAGATGACGGCGAACCCTCCGGTACGGCGGGTAAACCGATGTTGGCGCAGCTGATGGGCGCGGATATCGGCGAGATCACCGCCGTGGTGGTGCGTTACTATGGCGGCGTTATGCTGGGCACCGGCGGGCTGGTAAAAGCCTACGGCGGCGGCGTTCAGCAAGGGCTTAAGCAGCTGGCGCGCATGCGCAAAGTGCCGGTGAAACGCTATGAGCTAAAGTGCGATTATGCCCAGCTAGGCGATATCGAACGTCTGCTGGCCAGGTTCGACGGACGCATTGATGAGGTTATCTACCTGAACCGTATCGCTCTGACGCTGGCGCTGCCTTATGCGCACATTGACGCTTTCAAACAGGCGCTTTCTGACTTTAGCCGAGGCGCGCTGAGCCTCGACCCCTTAACACCATGAAAACTCTTTTCTAAGGAACGGCTGAATGCATTTTCGCGCCATTACTCGCATTGTCGGTCTGCTGGTCATTCTCTTTTCCGTAACTATGATCGTGCCGGGGCTGGTGGCTTTAATTTATCGCGATGGCGCCGGGCGCGCGTTTAGCCAGACTTTTTTGATGGCGCTGGCGATCGGCTCGCTGCTGTGGTGGCCGAACCGCAAACAGCGTACCGAGCTGAAGCCGCGCGAAGGCTTCTTAATCGTCGTGCTCTTCTGGACGGTGCTGGGCAGCGTGGGGGCGATGCCTTTTATCTTCGCCGAGCAGCCGCATCTCTCCGTGACTGACGCTTTCTTTGAGTCCTTTTCCGGTCTGACGACAACCGGCGCAACCACCCTCGTAGGACTCGATACGATGCCTAAAGCCATTCTGTTTTATCGGCAGATGCTGCAATGGCTGGGGGGAATGGGGATCATTGTGCTGGCAGTGGCAATTCTCCCTATCCTGGGCGTAGGCGGCATGCAGCTTTACCGCGCGGAAATGCCGGGGCCGCTGAAGGACAATAAGATGCGGCCGCGTATTGCCGAAACCGCGAAAACGCTGTGGCTTATCTACGTATTGCTGACGATAGCCTGCGCCGTGGCGCTCTGGCTGGCGGGCATGCCGCTGTTCGACGCGATAGGGCACAGCTTTTCGACCATCGCCATCGGCGGCTTTTCTACGCACGACGCCAGTATCGGCTATTTCAATAGCGGCACCATCAACACCATCATCGGTATCTTTCTGCTGATTTCAGGCTGTAATTACGGCCTGCACTTTTCGCTGCTCAGCAATCGCAACCTGCGCGTCTACTGGCGCGACCCAGAGTTCCGCACCTTTATTGGCGTGCAGCTTACGCTGGTCATTATCTGCACGCTGGTGCTCTGGTTCCATCACGTTTATTCCAGCGGCTGGCAAACCCTGAATCAGGCCTTTTTCCAGGTGGTATCGATGGCGACCACGGCAGGATTTACTACCGACAGCATTGCGCGCTGGCCGCTGTTCTTGCCGGTGCTGTTGCTCTGCTCCGCTTTTATCGGCGGAATGGCGGGTTCTACCGGCGGCGGTCTGAAGGTGATCCGTATCCTGCTGCTGTGCAAGCAGGGATCGCGCGAGCTGAAGCGTCTGGTGCATCCAAATGCGGTCTACACCATCAAGCTCGGCAACCGCGCGCTGCCGGAACGTATTCTGGAAGCGGTATGGGGATTCTTCTCCGCCTATGCGCTGGTGTTTCTGATCAGCATGCTGGCGATTATCGCGACCGGCGTCGATGACTTTTCTGCGTTTGCAGCCGTTGCGGCGACCCTGAATAACCTGGGGCCTGGACTCGGCGTAGTTGCGGACAACTTTACGTCGATGAATGACGTGGCGAAATGGATCCTGATCTCGACCATGCTGTTTGGGCGTCTTGAAGTGTTTACCTTATTAGTCCTCTTCACGCCGACCTTCTGGCGTGAATAAGCAAAACAGGATATAACGATGAAAGCCTTGATTCTCTTTTCCAGCCGCGACGGGCAAGCGCGCGAAATTGCCTCTTATATTGCCAGTGAGATAAAGGCGCAGCAGGCGTGCGACGTTATCAATATTCTGCATGCCGGCTCCGTTGACTGGCTGCAATACGACCGCGTGCTGATTGGCGCCTCAATCCGTTATGGCAATTTCCATCCGGCGGTCGCGAAATTCGTTAAGGCGCATCTGCGTGAGCTGCAGCAGCGTGCGAGCGGCTTCTTCTGCGTGAACCTGACCGCGCGTAAGCCAGAGAAACGTTCTCCGCAAACCAATGCCTATACGCGTAAGTTCTTACAGCAGTCGCCCTGGCAGCCCGATTGCTGCGCCGTGTTCGCTGGCGCGCTGCGCTATCCACGCTATCGCTGGTTTGATCGGGTAATGATTCAGTTGATTATGCGCATGACGGGCGGGGAAACAGATAAGACGAAAGAGGTGGAGTACACCGACTGGCATCAGGTGGCGCGTTTTGCGCAGGAATTTGCTCAGTTACCCACCAAATCGGCGTGAATAACAGCGATTTGACGAAAATTAATGCGAACGATAATTTTTTTTAAATTAGCGCTTGTCAGCCGGAAAGAACTCCCTATAATGCGCCTCCACTGACACGGCACAACGGCTTACGAAGCGCGGTGTTCAGGAGGCTCGGGAAGCTGAGCCGCCGGAGAAAATCGCTGAAAAAAGTGGTTGACTCTGAGGGAGGAAAGCGTAATATACGCCACCTCGCAGCAGCAGGCTCAGCCGCTGACTGCACCGCTCTTTAACAATTTATCAGACAATCTGTGTGGGCACTCGCAGGACAGATATCAAAAAGTCTACGGACTTT
>NZ_JAKRNL010000008.1:0-130839 GCF_022346905.1 Pantoea sp. ACRSB
CTTTTTTCAGCGATTTTCTCCGGCGGCTCAGCTTCCCGAGCCTCCTGAACACCGCGCTTCGTAAGCCGTTGTGCCGTGTCAGTGGAGGCGCATTATAGGGAGTTCTTTCCGGCTGACAAGCATTTCTTTGAAATTAATTTCCGGATGCCTTTTTTTTAACCGAACGGTTTAAAAGCACGCTTTTCCAGGTGAAAAACCGCACAGAAACGGACATGCGCGATGGAAATTGCCCCCCTGCCCCTTTATGCCGATGCTATGCTGTCACTTCGGTTCCCCGCCAGTTACTGACACATATATATAGAAGGATTTTCGATGATACGATCCGCGCGCAGTATGGCCGGTCTGCCATGGATAGCCGCCATGGCGTTTTTTATGCAGGCACTGGATGCCACCATTCTCAACACCGCGTTACCCGCCATCGCTCACAGTCTCGAACGCTCTCCTCTGGCCATGCAGTCCGCCGTTATTAGCTACACGCTTACCGTCGCGATGTTAATTCCCGTCAGCGGCTGGCTCGCTGACCGCTTCGGTACACGCAAGGTGTTTATCATCGCCGTTTCGCTCTTTACCTTTGGCTCGCTGGCCTGCGCCTTTTCGCAATCGCTGACGGTGCTGGTTATCTCACGCATCATTCAGGGCGTTGGCGGCGCGATGATGATGCCCGTCGCGCGTCTGGCGCTGCTGCGCGCCTACCCGCGCAGCGAACTTCTGCCGGTACTGAACTTCGTGACTATGCCTGGTCTGGTCGGCCCGATACTGGGCCCGCTGCTCGGCGGACTGCTGGTCACTTACGCGACCTGGCACTGGATATTCTTAATCAACATTCCGGTCGGCATCCTTGGCATTTTCTATGCGCGGAAATATATGCCGGACTTCACGCTTCCTAAGCGTCGCTTCGATTTCCTCGGTTTCTTGCTGTTCGGCGCCGGGCTAGTGTTGCTCTCTATCGGCATCGAGCTGTTCGGCGAGCGCATCGTCTCCGCCTGGCTGGCGTCGGGCGTGCTGGCTATGGGCGTAATACTGCTGCTTCTTTATATTGTTCATGCGCGTCGCCATCCGTCCCCCTTGATCAGCCTGCCGATGTTCAAGACCCGTACCTTTTCGGTCGGTATTATCGGTAATATTGCTTCGCGCCTCGGTACCGGCTGCGTACCCTTCCTGATGCCGTTAATGCTGCAGGTTGGCTTTGGTTTTTCAGCGGTGGTGGCGGGCTGCATGATGGCGCCTACGGCCATAGGCTCGATTCTGGCGAAATCGACGGTGACTCAGGTGCTACGCCTGTTCGGCTATCGCCGTACGCTGGTCGGCATAACCGTCATCATCGGCATCTTAATCGCCAGCTTTGCGCTGCAGTCACCCACTGAGAGCATTATTTTGCTGCTGCTGCCGTTGTTTATTCTTGGTATGTCGATGTCAACGCAGTTCACCGCGATGAATACCATCACGCTGGCCGATCTGAATGATGAGAACGCCAGCGGCGGCAACAGCGTGCTGGCGGTAACGCAGCAGCTGTCGATTAGCTTTGGCGTCGCGGTGAGTGCGGCGGTGCTGCGTTTTTATCAGGAATTCGAAACCGACACCGTTACGCAGTTCCATGCGACCTTTCTGACGATGGGCATCGTAACGGTCATCTCCGCCTTTACCTTTGCATTGCTGCGGTCCGGCGATGGGCGTCATCTCATCACCAACCGCGATAAAAAGAAAAAAACCGCTTAGGTCGAAGCGCGTACCACCAGTTCCGGCGTCAGCACCAGGGTTTGCTGGCTGGCGTCGGGATCGCTCAGGCGATGGATTAACGTATCTATCGCCAGCTGGCCCAGCTCATCTTTCGGCTGATGAATGGTAGAGAGCGGTGGCGTCAGATAGCGCGCCAGCTCAATATCGTCATATCCCATCACCGCGATATCCTGCGGGATGCGCAACCCGGCTTCAAACAGCGCGTGATAAACGCCGACCGCCATCGCATCGTTGCTGGTGAACACCGCCTGCGGCGGTAACGCCAGCGCCAGCAGTTGCTTCATGGCGCTATAGCCGCCCTGAAACTCAAAGTCGCTGTTAACCACATAGCCGGGCGGGATAGCCAGACCATTCTTCTCCATTGCATGGTAATAGCCCTGCAGACGCATGCGCCCCGGCGTTTTATCCAGCGGACCGGAAATGCAGGCGATGCGCGTATAGCCAGTATCAATCAGATGCTGCGTCGCCATTTCGCCACCCAGCAGCGCATTGTCCTGAATAATATCCCCACGTCCCTCAAACGGCGCCCAGTCCATCATGACGGTCGGAATAGAAGGGTAGCGGTTAAGAATAGCCGCCGACGGCAGGTGGCTTTCGGTACACATGATGAGCAGTCCGTCGACGCGCTTTTGCAGCAGCGTTTCCAGGCTGCGATTCATGCGATCTTCATCGCCAGCCGTATTGCAAAGGATGAGGCTGTAGCCGCGCTCGTAGCAGCTATCCTCAACGCCGCGCACCACTTCGGCGTAGAAGGGGTTGCTGCTGGTCGTCAGCAGCATACCGATAGTATGCGTCTGGTTAAGCTTGAGGCTGCGCGCCAGCGCCGAGGGCGCATAGTTTAGCGTGCTGATCGCCTGCTCGACCTTCTCGCGCACCGCTTCGCTGACAAAACGGTTATTGTTGATTACGTGCGAGACGGTAGAGGTGGAGACGCCCGCCAGGCGGGCGACATCTTTCATGGTTGCCAAGGCTTAACTCTGCTGAAGTAAAAAATCATCAATTTCCGCGCGCCACGGCACAGAGGGCTGCGCTCCCGGACGCGTGACGGCAATCGCCGCCGCCGCATGGGCGAAGCGCACCGCCTCATGCAGGCTTTTGCCCTCCAGCCGCGCCGTAATAAACGCGCCGTTAAAGGTGTCGCCTGCGGCGATGGTATCTACCGCTTTCACCGTGAAACCGGCAATGCGTTCGCCTTTGCCCTGCTCGCTCAGCCAGACGCCGCGGCGTCCCAGCGTAATGAGTACCGTACCAATGCCTTTGGCGTGCAGCGCCTCAGCAGCGCGGGCGGCTTCTTCATCACTGGTAACGGCGATGCCGGTCAGGCTTTCCGCTTCGGTTTCATTGGGCGTAATGATATCCACCAGCGCGAGCAGCTCATCATCGAGCGGGGTCGCCGGGGCGGGGTTGAGGATGACCTGGGTCTGATGGGCGCGAGCAAGCTTCGCCGCGGCTAATACGCTTTCCAGCGGTGACTCCAGCTGCATAAGCAGCGCCGAGGCGTTAACAATAACCTGCTGATGGCGCGCCACGCAGGCGGGCGTCAGCGCCGCATTGGCGCCAGCGCAGATGCCGATACTGTTTTCACCTTCACCATTAACGAAAATCATCGCCACGCCGGTCGGTTCACCGCTGACGGTCTCAACTGAGGCGACATCGATGCCATCCCGCGTCAGCTGCGCGCGGATACGTTCGCCGATGGCGTCATCGCCAAGACAGGCGATAAAGGCGATATCTGCGCCAGCCCGTCCGGCGGCAACCGCCTGGTTCGCCCCTTTGCCGCCAAACGCAACGGTGTACTGCTCCCCGATCACCGTTTCGCCGGGACGGGGAAAGTGCGCGAGGTTAAGAATGTGGTCAGCATTAATGCTGCCGAGAACGGCCAGTTTTGCGCTTTTGCTCATAGGGTGTGATCCAGAAAGAGTGCGCCACCGGTTTAAGGGTGGCGCATTGCCCTGCTTTTCTTTGAGTTATTTGGTGACCAGTTTCAGGTCAACGGGATTGATGGCCTGCACTTTTTCACCTTTCAGCACTTTATCAGCGGTATCAACGCCAATCATGCCGATCTTATCCGGCATCTGAGCGACTGTCGCCGCCAGCTTGCCGCCTTCGACCGCTTTCACGCCGTCGGCGGTGCCGTCAAAGCCGACTACCACGACATCAGATTTCCCGGCGGTTTGCAATGCGCGTAACGCGCCAAGTGCCATTTCATCATTTTGCGCAAATACTGCCTGCACGTCCGGATGCGCCTGCAGCAGGTTCTGCATCACGTTCAGGCCCTTAGTACGATCGAAGTCTGCCGGCTGGCTCGCCAGCACCTGGAATTTATGCGCATCGGCGGCCTGCTTAAAGCCTTCGCCGCGCTCGCGCGCCGCAGAGGTTCCTGCAATGCCTTGCAGTTCAATAATCTTCGCGCTGTCGCCCAGGCGTTTAGCGATGTAGTCACCCGCCATTTTACCGCCGAAACGGTTGTCGGAGGCGACATGGCTTACCACCTTGCCCTGCGCCGCCACGCGGTCGAGCGTGATCACCGGAATATTCGCCTGGTTCGCCATTTTCACCGCGTTGCCGACCGCATCGGAGTCGGTTGGGTTAATCAGCAGCAGTTTGGCTCCGCGCACAGTGAGATCCTGCACGTTAGCCAGCTCTTTTGCCGGGTTGTTCTGCGAATCCAGCACCACCAGGTTATAGCCCAGTTTGTCAGCCTCTTTCTGCGCGCCCTCTTTCAGCGAAACGAAGAAGGGGTTATTCAGCGTAGATACCACCAGCGCGATGGTATCCTTCGCCATTGCGCTGGCGCTTAAGGTCGCGCCGAGGATCACTGCCAGTGCGGTCAACTTTTTCATCATTTCATCCTGTGTAAAGGTCAGAGTTATTTACTGCTTTTGTTATCCACCAGTACCGCCAGCAGGATTACCACCGCTTTTACGATCATCTGGTAGTAGGAAGAGACGCCCATCAGGTTCAGGCCGTTATTAAGGAAGCCCAGGATCAGCGCGCCGATCAGCGTGCCCATAATGCGTCCTTTGCCCCCGGCCAGGCTGGTGCCGCCCAGCACCACCGCTGCGATAGCGTCCAGCTCGTAGCCGGTACCCGCCGTCGGCTGCGCGGAAGAGAGGCGCGCGACTTCAATGGTGCCCGCCAGCGCCGCCAGCATGCCGCTCAGGGCATAGACGATTACTTTTACGCGGTTTACGTTAATGCCGGAGAGGCGCGTCGCCGCTTCATTGCCGCCCAGCGCGTAGATATAGCGGCCGAGACGCGTGTGGTGCAGCATGTACCAGGCGAGCAGGAAGACAACGGCCATCAGCCACACCGGCGTCGGAATGCCCAGCGGGCGGCCGATACCAAACCAGCCGAAGAGATCGGCATTGTCGTTAAAGCCGGTATTAATCGGGCTGCCGTCGGTGTAGACCATCGTGACGCCACGCAGCAGCAGCATCATCACCAGGGTGGCGATAAAGGCCTGCACCTTGCCGCGCGCCACAATAGTGCCGGTAACGGCACCAATCGCCGCGCCCAGCGCCAGTGCGCCCGCCACTGCCACCAGCGCGTTTACTTCCATGCCCACCAGCGAAGCGGCTACCGCACCCGTTAGCGCCAGCAGCGATCCCACCGAGAGATCGATGCCGGAAGTCAGGATCACCAGCGTCATACCAACAGCCATAATGGCGTTGACCGAGGTCTGCTGCAGGATATTGAACAGGTTCGCTACGGTAAAAAAGTTGGGGCTCTGGCTCGCTACCACTGCGATCAACACAATGAGCGCAATCAGCGATTTCTGTTCCATCAGCCAGGCTTTGCTGAACCAGCGACGGCTGGACGGTAAGGTTTGAGTACTCATACAACTAAATCCTCGCTGTGTTGCTTGCCTACGGCTGCCGCCATTAAAGATTCCTGCGTCGCCTGCTCACGGGTAAATTCGCCGCCGGAACGGCCTTCATGCATCACCAGGATGCGGTCGCTCATGCCAAGCACTTCCGGCATCTCAGATGAAACCAGGATGATGCTCAGCCCTTCGGCCTTGAACTGATTGATAAGCTGGTAAATCTCTTTTTTCGCGCCGACGTCAACGCCGCGCGTCGGTTCATCCAGAATCAGCACGTTGGGACGCGTCATCAGCCCGCGCGCGATGGCCACTTTCTGCTGATTGCCGCCAGAGAGTAGACCGATAGCCTGATCCATCGAGGGCGTCTTGATATTAAAGAGGCGAATAAAATCGCCTACCGCCAGCTGCTCTGCGGCGTGCTTCAGGCTGCCGCCGCGGCTGAAATAGCGCAGCGCCGTCAGTGACATGTTCTCTTTCACCGACATGCCCAGCACCAGTCCGTCGCGTTTGCGGTCTTCTGAGATATAGACGATGCCGCTGGCCAGCCCGTCCTGCGGCGCGCGCGTCGCGATCTCTTTCCCGTCGAGCCAGACACGGCCTTTGCTGCGCGGCAATGCGCCATAGAGCAGCTTCATCAGTTCGGTGCGTCCGGCGCCCATTAGCCCAGACACGCCAAGAATTTCGCCTTTACGCAGCGTGAAGCTGACGTCGTGCACGCCTGGTCCGCTGAGGTTTTCAACCTTGAGACGAATGTCGCCCGGCGCCTGGTCGAGGCGCGGATATTGATCTTCCAGCTTGCGCCCCACCATCATCTCGATCAGGCTCTCTTCGCTGAGCGTGTTTACGGGACGCTCGGCAATAAACTGGCCGTCGCGGAAGACCGTGACGTCATCGCAAATCTCAAAGATCTCTTTCATGCGGTGAGAGATATAAACAATGCCGCAGCCCTGCGCCTTCAGCTCGTTGATAACGCGAAACAGCGACAGCGTTTCGGTATCGGTAAGCGCGTCGGTCGGTTCATCCATGATGATCACCTGCGACTTAAAGCTCAGTACCTTAGCGATCTCCACCATCTGCTGATCGCCGATCGACAGATCGCCCACCA
Organism: Pantoea sp. ACRSB; assembly: GCF_022346905.1. Classification (NCBI taxonomy): domain Bacteria; kingdom Pseudomonadati; phylum Pseudomonadota; class Gammaproteobacteria; order Enterobacterales; family Erwiniaceae; genus Pantoea; species Pantoea sp. ACRSB. The sequence continues at coordinate 6,669 of NZ_JAKRNL010000008.1, forward strand.
GCTTGTGGCTGTTAAAGCGCAGGTTGAGGCGCTTCAATAACGCATCCGCCTCGGCATACATCTGCTTCCAGTTGATGCGGCCAAAACGGTTAACGAACTCGCGACCCAGGAAGATATTTTCCGCCACGCTGAGCTGAGGGATGAGGTTCAGCTCCTGGTGAATAATGCCGATGCCCGCTTCCTGCGACGCTTTGGGGCCGCTGAAGGTGGTCTCCTCGCCGAGCCAGCGCAGCGAACCCGCATCGCGGCTATAGATGCCGGTCAGCACCTTCATCATGGTGGACTTACCGGCGCCGTTCTCGCCTACCAGCGCCATGACGCGTCCTGGATAGACCGCCAGCGACGCGCTCTTTAACGCCTTTACGCCGGGAAAGGACTTCTCAATCCCCTGAAGCTGTAATAAGGGTTGCATAACGGCCTCAGAAGGTGACGCCAGCGCTCAGGATGACATTCGCAAACGGAGAGCACTCTCCGCTGCGAATGACCGCCTGACTGCGTTGAGTCTGTTGTTTGAACTGTTCGTGACTGATGTAACGCACTGCAATGCTGTTTCCCTGGTGCTGTTGCAAAGCTTCGAGCACAGCGAGAAGCTCGCTATGGCGCTGCGGATTGTGCTGCTTAATCTCTTCCGCAATAAGGGCGCTTTCTACCTGCATCTCCAGCGTAACGGCTTCCACCACCTGCATAAAATCGGGCGTACCTGGCGTAAGCGCCAGATCAATGCGCTGCGGTCCCGCCGGGATCGGTAAACCAGCATCGGCGATAGTCAGCGTATCCGTATGGCCCAGGCGGGCAATCACGTAAGAGAGTTCAGCGTTTAACAGGCGACCTTTTTTCATTTTCTGCTCCAGAGCGAAACGTTTCGCTAGCGGCAGTGTATGAAATGGCGGCGGTAACTCAACGGGGGAGATCGAGAAGTGTGATCGTCATCGAAACGTTTCGCGCTCGCTGACGAGAATTTGGCTTAGGTATGAAAAAGGCCGCTGAAGCGGCCCGGTGTGGTCAGTATCAGGGCGCTTTGCGTACCCGTTTGACGTCAAGTTCAATGCTGTTGAAATCTTTGTCCAGCTCGCCCGTCAGCTCAACGCGGTCTTTCGGCGTAATAGTCAGACCATCCCAGCGCTTGTGGTCGATCTCTACTTTCATGGTGCCGGTAGCGTCGCGGAACAGATAATCTTCATCGCCGATCTGCTTCTCCAGCTGGCCGCGTACGGTGATCCAGCTGTCATCTTTCATCTCTTCCGCCTGCTTAACGGTCACCACGCTGCCCTGAGCGTTTTGAAAACCTCCCTGTTTCGCCTGGGCTGCAGGCGCATTCGCATCGACGAATCCGCCCTGCGCGGCGGCAAAAACCGGCGCGGTAGCCAGCGCCAGGATAGCTAAAAGTGCGGCATGCTTTTTCATCTTTTCACCTCTTTTCCATGAATGTCTCTTGTGTACGTCCTTATTAAAACAGCCAGTTCTTAACAGGATCTTAAGGGGTAAAAAAGGCGAAAAGTCGCGATATCGCCTGTACAAGCGGCGTTCTGCTTCGTATAAAGCCTTTGCGGATTAAGGAGAGATTATGCGCATTTTACTGATTGAGGATGACCGGCTGATTGGTGACGGCATCAAGGCCGGACTGGGCAAGCTGGGCTTCAGCGTTGACTGGTTTACCTCTGGCGACGAGGGTTTCGCCGCGCTGCATGCCGCGCCCTGGGACGCGGTGATCCTCGACTTATCGCTGCCGCAGCGCGATGGACTGGATATCCTGCGCGCCTGGCGACAGCAGGGCGCGGAGGTGCCGGTGCTGATCCTGACCGCGCGCGACGCCCTCGATCAGCGTGTCGAAGGCCTGCAGCTCGGCGCTGACGATTACCTTTGTAAACCCTTCGCGCTGGCCGAAGTGGCGGCGCGGCTGCAGGCATTGATCCGTCGCCGTCACGGCCAGCTACAGCCAGAACTGCGCCACGGCAGGCTGGTTATGCAGCCTGCAAGCCACAGCGTTACGCTGGATGGCGAACCTCTGACCTTAACGAGCCGCGAGCTGACGCTGCTGGAACTCTTTCTGCGCAATCCTGGCCGCGTGCTGACGCGCAGCCAGCTTGAGGAGAAGCTCTACAGCTGGGACGCCGACGTCTCCAGCAACGCGGTTGAAGTGCATATTCACCACCTGCGTAAAAAGCTCGGCACCGCCTTTATCCGCACCGTACACGGCGTCGGTTATATTCTGGGAGAAGCGGAATGAGCCTGTTTCTCCGGCTCGGCATCGGCTTTGTATTGCTGCTCGGCCTCTGCTGGGGCAGCGCCAGCCTGAGTGTCTGGTTACAGACGCGCGCCACCATCAACGAGCTGTTCGATACGCAACAGCTACTGTTCGCTAAGCGCCTGATGGCGCTTGACCTTGCCGCGCCCGACAGCGCCACGTTGCCGAAGAATAAGGTGCTGCTGCGCCAGCATCGCGGCAATCAGGATGACGACGCCCTCGCCTTCGCGATTTTTACCCGCGACGGCAAACCGGTACTGAACGACGGCGAAAACGGCAGAATGCTGCCGTTCGACGCTGACGCGCAAGGATTCCACGACGGGCGGCTCACCGATGACGACGACGCCTGGCGTTTTGTCTGGCTGACGACGCCGGATGGACAACACCGAATCGTGGTAGGTCAGGAGTGGGAGTACCGTGACGACATGGCGGAAACGCTGGTGAAAAGCAGTATCCTGCCCTGGCTAATCGCGCTGCCGCTGATGCTGTTATTGCTGCTCGTGCTGGTATGGCGCGAGCTACGTCCGCTCAAGCGCATCACAAAACTACTGGCGCAGCGCGCGCCGGACGACGACAGGCCGCTGGATGCTGGCCGGGTGCCGCTGGAGGTCAAACCGCTGACAGAAGCGCTGAATGGACTGTTCAGCCGCATCAGCGCAATGGTCCAGCGCGAGCGCCGGTTTACCTCCGACGCCGCCCATGAGTTACGCAGCCCGCTGGCGGCGCTGCGCGTACAGAGCGAAGTGGTGCAACTTGCCGCTGACGATGAGGCGATGCGTCTGCACGCTTTACGCCAGCTGGATAGCGGCATTCAGCGCGCCACGCGGCTGGTAGATCAGCTACTGACGCTGTCGCGCGCCGAGGCAGAGGACGCGCGCGACGCGTTCCAGCCTGTCGATTTACAGCGTCTGTTGCAGGAGGCGCTGGCCGAGCAGCTGCCGCAAGCTGACCGCGTCGGCGTCGCGCTGCGTCTGGAAAGCAGCGCCGAACCCGTGATTCAGGGCCATCCTCTGCTGCTGTCACTGCTGGCACGCAACCTGCTGGACAACGCCATTCGCTATACGCCTGAAGGCAGCGAGGTCAGAGTAATTCTGGAAAGCCGCAGCTTGCGCGTTGAGGATAACGGCAAGGGGTTGAGCGAGGCGGAAATGCAGCGCCTGGGCGAACGCTTCTGGCGGCCGCCGGGACAGGAAAAAAGCGGCAGCGGGCTGGGATTGTTGATTGTGCGCAATGTTGCGCAGCTGCACGCTATGCAGCTCAGCTTCAGCCAGCGCCAGGGCGGCGGACTCTGCGTCGCCCTGCGCTGGTAGAAATCAGATTTCGACCTGGGTGCCCAGTTCAATAACCCGGTTCGGCGGGATCTCAAACTGATCGGGCGCGCGCAGGGCGTTGCGCTGCAGCGCCAGGAAGAGTTTGCCGCGCAGGCGCAGATACCAGGGACGTTTGCCCATAATCAGCGACTCGTGCGACATAAAGAACGAAGTCTCCATCATCCGGCAGTTAAGCCCTTCCAGACCACAACGGTGGAAAATTTCTTCCACGTTCGGCGTTTCGCGCCAGCCATAGCTCGCCACGACGCGCCAGAAGGTCGGCGACAGCTGCTCTATGGCCACGCGGCGCACGTTGTGCACGTAAGGGGCGTCCTCGGTGCGCAGCGTCAGAAAGACTACGCGCTCATGCAGCACCTTGTTGTGCTTGAGGTTATGCAGCAGCGCAAAAGGGATCACGTTCAGCGCGCGCGACATATAGACGGCGGTGCCCGGCACGCGCACCGGCGGCGACTTCTCCAGCGAGGCGATCATCGCCTCCAGTGAATTGCCGTGTTCATGCATCCGGCGCAGCAGGCGGAAACGCTCGCTCTTCCAGGTAGTCATAATCAGGAACATAACCAGACCCAGGCAGATTGGCAGCCAGCCGCCGGAGAAGAGCTTAATCAGATTGGCGGAGAAGAGCGGCACGTCGATGCAGAGAAACAGCGTCAGGATCAGGCCGACCGCCAGCTTGTTCCAGTGCCAGTTTTTCACGGCAACGGTGCAGGAGAGAATTGACGTCAGCACCATGGTGCCGGTCACGGCAATGCCGTAAGCCGCCGCCAGGTTGCTGGAGTGTTCAAAGCTGATAATCACAATCAGTACGGCAAAATAGAGCACCCAGTTGATCATCGGCACGTAGATCTGACCAGACTCCATCTCCGAGGTATGAATGATGCGCATCCCCGGCAGATAGCCCAGGCGAACCGCCTGGCGCGTCAGCGAGAAGACCCCGGAAATCACCGCCTGCGAAGCGATAACCGTTGCCAGCGTCGCCAGAACCAGCAGCGGAATCAGCGCCCAGTCAGGTGCCAGCAGAAAGAAGGGGTTTTTAATCGCTTTCGGATCGCTGAGCAGCAGCGCGCCCTGACCGAAATAGTTCAGCACCAGCGACGGCAGCACCACAATAAACCAGGCGATGCGAATCGGCAGCTTGCCGAAGTGTCCCATATCCGCATAGAGAGCTTCCACGCCGGTAATCGCCAGCACCACCGCGCCCAGCGCAAAGAAGGAGATGGTTTTGTAGTGAACGAAAAAGTTTACCGCGTAGAGGGGATTAAGCGCCTGCAGCACGTCCGGGTTCTTCATAATGCCGGTCACGCCCAGTACCGCCAGCGTCAGGAACCAGACCAGCATCACCGGCGCGAAGAGCTTGCCGACGATGCCGGTGCCGTGTTTCTGGATCATAAACAACAGCGTCAGTACCGCGATTGAGAGCGGAACGATAAAAGGATCGAGCGACGGCGCGGCGATCTCCAGTCCTTCTATCGCCGACATTACGGAGATGGCAGGCGTAATCACCACTTCGCCATAAAAGAAGCTGCCGCCGATCAGGCCCATAATAACCAGTACCGCCGTCGCACGCGCGCCGGTATTTCGCCCCGCCAGCGACATCAGGGTTAAAATCCCACCCTCGCCGGCGTTATCCGCGCGCATGACGTAGCTGATATATTTCAGCGACACCACCAGCAGCAACAGCCAAAAAATCAGCGACAGAAAGCCGAAAACCGCTTCGCGCTCAACGCCGAAACCGAACTGACCGGAGAGGCATTCACGCAGGGTATAGAGCGGGCTGGTGCCGATATCGCCATACACTACGCCAATTGCGGCCAGCGTTAACGCACTAAGTGATTGCTTGTTATCCGAGCTCATAGAGTTATCTTTTGTTGGAGCAGAGAGGCGCGAAACCCCATCGCTCTTGCTGTCAAAAAGCGCACAGTATGCACGTATTTCCCAAAAAACCCATATAGCTCCTTCATCAATGCAGCCGACGCTGACGATTTTTCTCGCGACATTACAAGCCGCAGCGGCATTATGCGATGATTGAATTTTGTGACACAAAAAAGCGGACGGCAATCAACGCTTTCACGCATCATAATCAGTAGAGTAGCGCGCCTGCCATAATACGACGGCAGCAGTAACAGAAGGACAATGAAGTGATTATGGCTCAACCCCATCTTTTGGCAGAAAGAATTTCTCGTCTCAGCAATGCCCTGGAGAAGGGTTTGTACGAACGCCACGACGCTATTCGCCTCTGCCTGCTGGCGGCGCTGAGCGGTGAAAGCGTCTTTCTGCTTGGCCCGCCGGGCATCGCCAAGAGCCTGATCGCCCGCCGCTTAAAGTACGCTTTTCAGCACGCCCGCGCGTTTGAATATCTGATGACGCGCTTCTCAACGCCGGAGGAAGTGTTCGGCCCGCTGTCGATTCAGGCGCTAAAAGATGAAGGCCGCTATCAGCGCCTGACGAAAGGCTACCTGCCTGACGCGGAAATTGTATTTCTGGATGAGATCTGGAAAGCGGGCCCCGCTATCCTCAATACCCTGCTGACCGCAATTAACGAGCGACGCTTTCGCAACGGGGACAGCGAGGAAAAAATTCCGATGCGCCTGCTGGTTACCGCTTCAAACGAACTACCGGAAGCGGACAGCGGACTGGAAGCGTTATATGACCGCATGCTGATCCGTCTCTGGCTCGACAACGTGCATGAAAAGCAAAACTTTCGCAGCATGCTGACCCACCAGCAGGATGAGAACGCCAATCCGGTCGCGGAATCGTTGCGCATCAGCGATGAAGAATATCATCAGTGGCAGCAGGGCATCAGCCAGGTCAGCCTGCCGGATAATGTTTTCGAACTGATCTATCAGCTGCGCCAGCAGCTGGAAAAGCTGCCCGACGCGCCCTATATCTCCGACCGTCGCTGGAAAAAAGCGATACATCTGCTGCAGGCGAGCGCCTTCTACAGCGGCCGTAACGCTATCGCGCCAGTCGACCTTGTTCTGTTAAAGGATTGTCTGTGGCACGACGTTGCCTCGATGCAGGTGCTGGAGCGCGCCATTGATCAGCTAATGACTCAGCAGGCGTGGCAACAGCAGACGCTGCTGCTCAAGCTACAGCAGCTCAAAGCGCGGCGTCTGGTGCTGCAACAGCAGCAGAGCGTGGCGCAGGCGATCACGCTGGAAAAACACAGCGGCATGTTCAGCCGCAAGCCGCACTATGAGCTTCCCGCCAGCCTGGCCGACGCGCAGCTGACCCTGATGCTGCAACAGCCGCTGACGCTGCACGATATGCAGGTAACCCATGTGGTGATCGCCCGCGACGCGCTGGAGCAGTGGTTGCTGAAGGGCGGAGACATTCGCGGCAAGCTGAACGGCATTGGTTTCGCCCAGACGCTCGATCTGCTGGTGGATGCGCAGCATTGTCTGGCGCTACGCGACGTCAGCCTGCAAACGGCGCGCCTGACGCTGCCAGGCGCCGTGTCGCACAGCGAACTGCCCGCAGAAATCAGCGAGGCGCTGGACGAACTAGAGGCTCAGCTGCGCGCGCAGCGCCACCAGTTCAGCCAGCATCAGCGCTGCCTGTTTATCAGCGACGACTGGCTGGCGCGTATCGAAACCAGCCTGCAGGATGTGGCCGATCAGCTAAAACAGGCGCGTAAATGATCTCGCTGGAGACGCTCAGCGCCCTGCTCTCCATTGGCGAAGCCGAACTGATAGATGAGCTGATCCTTGCGCTGCTCGCCACCCCGCAGCTGGCGATCTTTTTTGAAAAATTTCCCGGCCTGAAGCAGGCGATGATGCGCGATGTGCCGCGCTGGAAAGCGGAGATCACCGCCGAGCTGAAAGCGACGCCGGTGCCGGAAACGCTGGCTGCCGAGTTTCAGCTGTTCCAGCGCGCCCAGCTGCTCAGCCATCACGATTTCAGCCAGCAGCTGCCAGAGATACTCGCCAGGCTGACGCAGTTGCCCTCGCCCTTTCTTGAAGAGGCGCACCGGCTGCTGCTGCATACCGATGCGCATCAACTGAGCGGCGCGCAGCATACGCTGTTCCTCCAGCGCTGGCGCCTTAGCCTGACGCTGCAAACCCTGACGCTTAACGAACAGCTGCTGGAGCAGCAGCGTGAGCGGTTAATGGCCGAGCTGCAGCAGCGTATGGCGCTGAGCGGCCAGCTGGCGCCTTTGCTGAGCGAAAACGACGAGGCCGCCGCCGGTCGCTTATGGGACATGAGCAAAGCCTCGCTGCAGCATGGCGATTATCAGCTGATGCTGGAGTATGGTGACTTTCTGGCGCAGCAGCCGGAGCTGCTGGCGCTGGCGCAACAGCTGGGCCGCAGCCGCGAGGCGAAGTCGGTGCCTTCGCAGGATGCGCCGCTGGAAGCGTTCCACCAGCTGGTACGTGAACCAGACGCGGTGCCGGAAGAGGTGAGCGGCATTCACCAGAGCGACGACGTGCTGCGCCTGCTGCCGCCAGAGCTGGCGACCATCAGCATCAGCGAGCTGGAGCTGGAGTTTTATCGCCGCCTGGTAGAAAAACGCCTGCTGACTTACAAACTACAGGGCGACGCCTGGCATGAAAAAGTCACGCTGCGCCCGGTCAGCCACCAGCAGCACGAAGAGCAGCCGCGCGGCCCTTTTATCGTCTGCGTTGATACTTCAGGATCGATGGGCGGCTTCAATGAGCGCTGCGCTAAGGCGTTCTGCCTTGCGTTACTCAAGGTGGCGCTGGCCGACCGTCGCCGCTGCTATATTATGCTGTTCGCCCACGAGGTTATCGGCTACGAACTCACCGGCGACGACGGGCTGGAACAGGCGATCCGCTTTCTCAGCCAGCGTTTTCGCGGCGGCACCGACCTCGCCGCCTGTCTGGCGGCCGTGGTCAAGCGCATGGAGGGCTCGCTGTGGCAGGATGCTGACGCCGTTGTGGTCTCCGATTTTATCGCTCAGCGCCTGCCAGACGAGATCGTTAATGTTGTTAAGCTGCGCCAGCTGCAACAGCAGCAGCGCTTTCACGCCGTGGCGATGTCGGCTCACGGCAAACCCGGCATTCTGCGTATCTTCGATCATATCTGGCGTTTCGACACCGGCATGAAAAGCCGCCTGCTGCGCCGCTGGCGCCGTTAGTCACGGAGCAGAAATCCTTATTTGCTATAGTGAGCTACCCGCTGTGTTTATTCAGCTAACGGAGTTCACTGTGACCCTCTTCCAGCAACAACAACAACTACCGGCGCCAACCCGTACGGTCCGCCTTTCCGGCAGCAGCGTCGCAGATAAACGCGCTGAATTGCTGGCTTACTACACGCAAACCTGGGAACTGTATGAAAGCCTGTTCGATTGTCTCGCCGACGATCGCGCCTGGTTCACGAAAGCCATTACGCTGCGCCATCCTTTAATCTTCTATTTCGGTCACACCGCTTCTTTCTATATCAATAAGCTGATGGCGGGCCGCTACATCGATGCGCGCATCGACGATCGCATTGAGGCGATGATGGCGATAGGCGTGGATGAGATGAGCTGGGACGATCTCGACGACAGCCACTACGCCTGGCCCACTGTGCAAGAGGTGCGCGACTACCGCCACAAGGTGAAAAGTCTGGTGACGCGCTTTATTCAGACCATGCCGCTGGAGCTGCCCATCGACTGGGAAAGCCCGGCGTGGGTGATCCTGATGGGCATCGAACATGAGCGCATCCATCTTGAAACCTCCAGCGTGTTGATACGCCAGTTGCCCATCCAGTGGGTGCAAGCGCAGCCGCAGTGGCCGGTATGCCAGGAGGCGCGCCATACGCGCAACAAGGTGCCCGCCAATAGCCTGATCGCGATGCCTGGCGGCGTCGTCACGCAGGGGAAAAGCGACGATACCTACGGCTGGGACAATGAATATGGCACTCAGTCAGTCGAACTCCAGCCCTTTAAAGCGAGCAAAATGCTGGTCAGCAATGCTGAATTCTTTGAGTTTGTCGCGGCGGGCGGCTATCAGCAGCGTCAGCACTGGGACGACGAAGGCTGGGGCTGGCGCAGCTTTACCGATGCGCAGATGCCGACCTTCTGGCTTGGCGATGTGAAGCACCCCGACGCGCTGAAGCTGCGCCTGATGACTGAAGAGGTGGCGATGCCCTGGGACTGGCCAGCGGAAGTGAACCAGCTGGAGGCCGCCGCGTTTTGTCGCTGGAAAGCGCAGCAAACCGGCGCGCCCGTCCAGCTGCCGTGTGAGGCCGAATGGATGCAGCTGCGCGAGCAGGTCGAAGGCGATCAGCCGGAGTGGCAGCAGGTGCCAGGCAACCTTAACCTGGCGTACTGGGCCTCCTCCTGCGCGGTGGACCGCTTCGCCCAGGGCGACTTTTTTGACATCGTAGGCAACGTCTGGCAGTGGACCACCACGCCGATTAACGGCTTTGAAGGGTTCCGCGTGCACCCGCTCTATGATGACTTTTCCACGCCGACGTTCGACGGCAAACATTCGCTGATCAAAGGCGGCAGCTGGATCTCTACCGGCAATGAAGCGCTGAAATCGTCGCGCTATGCGTTTCGCCGCCACTTTTTCCAGCATGCGGGCTTCCGCTACGTCGTCTCCTCGCATCAGGAATCAATGTCGCTTAATCCCTACGAAACCGACGACATGGTGTCGCAGTATCTCGACTTTCAGTACGGCCCGCGCTATTTCGGCGTCGACAACTATGCCGAATCGCTGGTGGCGCTGGCGCTGCCCCATTGTCAGGCGCGCGGCAGCGCGCTCGATATCGGCTGCGCCACCGGCCGCGCCAGTTTCGAGCTGGCGCGCCATTTCGAACAGGTGATCGGGATGGATTATTCGGCGCGCTTTATTGATGTGGCGTTGCAGCTCGCCTCCGGCGAGGATTTCCGCTACGTGGTGCCGGAAGAGGGCGAGCTGGTGGAGTATCGTCAGGTACGTCTGAAAGAGCTGGGTCTCGACGCTGGCCAGTCGCAGCGTATTCAGTTTGTTCAGGGCGACGCCTGCAATCTGAAACCGCAACCCGCACAGTACGATCTGGTGCTGGCCGCTAACCTTATCGATCGCCTGCGTCAGCCGCAGCGCTTTTTGCAGGATATCGCGCCGATGATACGTTCCGGCGGTCTGCTGCTGCTCTCCTCTCCTTACACCTGGCTGGAAGCCTTTACGCCGAAAGAGAACTGGCTGGGCGGCATCCGCGAAAACGGCGAAGCGCTCACCACGTTACAGGCGCTGCAGCGGCTGCTGGCGGCGGAGTTCGAGCCGATCGACGCCCCGCAGGATGTTCCTTTTGTCATCCGCGAGACCGCGCGCAAATATCAGCATTCGCTGGCCCAGGTCACGCTGTGGCGTAAGCGGTAAACCTAACGGCAGCGGCAAACGCCGCTGTCGGAGATTGCCTGACGGCGCTTTTTGCTGCACATTCTCCTCTGTTCAAAGAAGAAGAGCTGACACGAGGATGATATGGCCGAATCACTGCAACTGGACAACCTGGATCGCGGGATCCTGAATGCGCTGCTGGACAATGCCCGCACCGCTTACGCCGAACTGGCGAAACAGTTCAACGTTAGTCCGGGCACGATCCATGTTCGCGTGGAGAAGATGAAGCAGGCCGGCATTATTCTCGGCACCCGCGTGGAGATCGATCCGCGCCAGCTGGGGTTTGATGTCTGCTGTTTTATCGGCATCATCCTGAAAAGCGCACGCGACTACCCGGCCGCGCTGAGCAAGCTGGAGGCGCTTGATGAAGTGGTCGAGGCCTGGTACACCACCGGGCACTACAGCATTTTTATTAAGGTTATGTGTCGATCTATCGACGCGCTACAGCAGGTTCTGATCAACAAGATCCAGACCATTGACGAAATCCAGTCCACCGAAACGCTGATCTCACTGCAAAACCCGATCATGCGCACCATCAAGCCCTGATCCTTTTTTCCTGTGCATAACCTTATCCCGTACGAACGCCGCCTGCGCCAGCGGCTGCGTTCGTATCTTCATTTCTGATAACCCTGTTTTCCACAGGTGGATCACGGCTTGATCACAGCGTACAATGCTCGCCTTTATTCCGGGAGAGCATCATGGCCGACATTACTTTAATCAGTGGCAGCACGCTGGGCAGCGCCGAATATGTGGCCGAACATCTAGAAGAGAAGCTGCAGGAAGCGGGTTTTTCCACACAGCTGCTACACGGCCCGGCGCTGGATGAGCTGCCGCAGCAGGGGATCTGGCTGGTGGTGAGTTCTACCCACGGCGCGGGCGAACTGCCTGACAACCTGCAACCTTTATATGAGGCCATTGCGGAAACCCAGCCCGATTTGTCGGCGTTGCGCTTTGGCGCGATCGGCCTCGGCAACCATGAATACGATCTGTTCTGCGGCGCTATTCGTTCGCTGGACGCGCTTTTGATCGCCCGCGGCGCACAGCGCATCGGCGAGCGACTGGAAATCGACGTGCTGGAGCATGAGATCCCCGAAGATCCGGCAGAAGCCTGGCTAACCGGCTGGACCGCCCATCTCTGAGCGGATCTTTTGCCGCAGGGGATCGGGTATTTCGCCGGATCCCCAGTTAAAACGCCTGTTTTTTTACGATCGCGGGCGCTTTATTTGTGGATAACTATGCTTGATTGCTGCGTAAAACCCGTAGTTATCCAAAGAACAACTGCTGATGCTTTTCTGAGCTGTGCATAAGTCCGCATTTTGATCTCAGCTTATACGGATCAGGATCACCGATCATTCACAGCAAAGGATCCTTTCTATCCGGTTGATAATCTCCAGCTTTTCTGGGTTATCCACAGAGAGTGGCGATCCTAATAAAGAGATCTAACAGAAAGATCATATACAGAATAAAGATCCTTTCTTTTAAACCCGCAGATCCCGCCGCTTTCACCCTCGGCGGAATTTCAGTAGAATCCACCGCCCAGGGCAACGATCCCTGCCAGTTCATCAACGAGGTACCACTTCATGTTTTATCCAGATCCTTTTGACGTCATCGTAATCGGTGGTGGTCATGCGGGCACAGAAGCCGCAATGGCCGCTGCCCGAATGGGTCAGCAAACTCTGTTACTCACCCATAACATTGATACGCTTGGACAAATGTCCTGCAACCCGGCGATCGGTGGCATTGGAAAAGGACATCTGGTTAAGGAAGTGGATGCCTTAGGCGGCCTGATGGCCACGGCGATCGACAAAGCGGGCATTCAGTTTAGGATACTAAACAGCAGCAAAGGCCCGGCCGTACGCGCTACTCGTGCACAGGCGGATCGCGTGCTGTATCGCCAGGCGGTACGCACCGCGCTGGAGAACCAGCCCAACCTGATGATCTTCCAGCAGGCGGTCGACGATCTTATCGTCGAAAACGATCGCGTGGTGGGGGCTGTCACCCAGATGGGCCTTAAGTTCCGTGCGAAAGCCGTTGTGCTCACCGTCGGTACTTTCCTCGACGGCAAAATTCATATCGGGCTGGATAACTACAGCGGCGGTCGTGCTGGCGATCCGCCTTCCGTTCCGCTGGCGAAGCGCCTGCGTGCCTTGCCTTTGCGCGTCAGCCGTCTGAAAACCGGTACGCCGCCGCGTATTGACGCGCGAACCATCGACTTTTCGGTGCTCAGCCCGCAGCATGGCGATAACCCGATGCCGGTCTTCTCGTTCATGGGCGATGCGTCGCAGCATCCGCAGCAGGTTCCCTGCTGGATTACCCATACCAATGAGCAGACCCATGAGGTGATCCGCAATAACCTCGATCGCAGCCCGATGTACGCCGGGATCATCGAAGGGATCGGCCCGCGTTACTGTCCGTCGATCGAAGACAAAGTTATGCGCTTCGCCGATCGTAATGCGCACCAGATCTTCCTGGAGCCTGAAGGGCTGACCAGCAATGAAATTTACCCGAACGGCATCTCTACCAGCCTGCCGTTTGACGTGCAGATGCAAATCGTTCGCTCAATGAAGGGCCTGGAAAACGCGAAAATCGTCCGTCCGGGCTATGCGATCGAATATGACTTCTTCGATCCGCGCGATCTGAAGCCGACGCTGGAAAGCAAATATATTCACGGACTCTTCTTCGCCGGTCAGATCAACGGCACCACCGGTTACGAAGAAGCTGCCGCGCAGGGTCTGCTGGCCGGTCTTAACGCCGGACGTCACTCCGCCGACAAAGAGGGCTGGGCGCCGCGTCGCGATCAGGCCTACCTCGGCGTACTGGTGGATGACCTCTGCACGCTCGGCACCAAAGAGCCCTATCGCATGTTCACCTCGCGCGCCGAGTATCGTCTGATGCTGCGCGAAGACAACGCCGATCTGCGTCTGACCGAAACTGGCCGCGAGCTGGGCCTGGTAGACGATGCCCGCTGGGCGCGCTACAACCAGAAGCTGGAAGCTATTGAGCAGGAGCGTCAGCGTCTGCGCGATCTCTGGATCCATCCGAAGTCAGAGAACGTTGAAGAAGTGAATACGTTGCTCAGTACCGCGCTGACCAAAGAGGCGAGCGGGGAAGACCTGTTACGCCGCCCGGAAATGACTTACGCGCAACTGACCGCCCTGCCGAGCTTCGGCCCGACGCTGCCTGACGCGCAGGCGGCTGAACAGGTTGAGATCCAGGTGAAATACGAAGGCTATATCGCGCGCCAGCAGGAAGAGATCGATCGTCAGCAGCGTAATGAAAATACGCTGCTGCCAGCCGAGCTGGACTATCGCCAGGTCAGCGGTCTGTCCAATGAAGTGATCGCCAAGCTCAACGATCATAAACCTTCTTCTATTGGCCAGGCGTCGCGCATCTCCGGCATTACGCCGGCAGCAATTTCAATTCTGTTGATTTACCTGAAAAAACAAGGGCTGCTGCGCAAAAGCGCCTGACCTGAAACGGGGCGAGGCTACTCGCCCCCGCTGACTGGACTTATGCTGTGATCACAAAACTCACTTCGCTGCTTAAGGCAGCCGGTATTTCCCTCTCCGATCAACAAAAAGAGCAGCTGGTTGCCTATGTCGGCCTGCTGGACAAGTGGAACAAAGCCTACAATCTGACGTCGGTGCGCGATCCGCAGCAGATGCTGGTGCGCCACATTCTCGACAGTATCGTGGTGGCCCCTCATCTGCAGGGCGAACGCTTTATTGATGTCGGCACCGGACCGGGCCTGCCTGGCGTTCCGCTCGCTATCGTGCTGCCGCAGGCGCACTTTACGCTACTCGACAGCCTGGGCAAGCGCGTGCGCTTTCTGCGCCAGGTGCAGCATGAACTGGGATTAACTAACATTACGCCGGTGCAGAGCAGGGTAGAGGAGTTTCCGTCCGAGCCGCCGTTTGACGGCGTTATCAGCCGCGCATTCGCTTCGCTGCAAGATATGGTGAACTGGTGCCACCATCTGCCTTCCGCGCAGGGACACTTTTATGCGCTGAAAGGCGTACGTCCCGACGAGGAGATCGCCAGTCTGCCAGCCGGTTTCCGTCTCGTCTCTGTGGAAGCGCTTAAGGTGCCCGAACTGGATGGCGAACGTCATCTGGTGGTTATCGCACGCGAATAGCCCTAAAAGGTGAAGGGATTAAGGCATTCCCGTGCGTTTGCCTTAGTGAATTCGCTGTTCAAAAAACAGGCAGTTGATTTCGCAGCGCGGCTCAATTTTAATCGTGACGGCTGCGAAATAACGTTAACAGCGCTGGCGGAAATTATCCGAAAATCTCTGTTACATTTAACGATTAATTCACATTTATTTATCACGAAGATCACTTCAGGCTGTTGTGTAAAGAGTGCAGATAATCACGCGGGAAAATATATCAGGGTAATAACTCCGCGTACGTAATATCAATTTAACGTTTTTACCTCACTCTGGGTTGTCAATGCGCTGTTTTTATCGAAAATACCGCCAGCCCGAAGCGAGAAAAATAGTAGGTTTCTGATTTACAAAAGATTATGAGCGATTTAATAGGCGTCGCTACTGTTTGTCAGCAAATTTGAATAGCGGAACAGTGTTTGGAATGTGATCTAAAGCACGCTTTAAAAGCAAGGCTCAAGCCGAATTACCGCTACGCAGGCACATAATTTCGCCTGCCAATCTTTGGAAAAATAGCCGTTCGGAAAGAAATTTAAATAATTGTTCACCTTTTGGCTACTTACGGATTGAAATCGCAAGTGCGGCCCGTATAATTTGCACGGCTTTTGCTGCTTGACTCGAGTGAGTAAAGGCAGTCTTATACGACACGCGACATACCCCTTATGGGGCAGGAGAGTAACCGCGCCATGTCAGTGTCTCTTTACAGTGTAAAATTCGCCCGAACCGTGCTGGCAATCCAGCTGGTGACTGTTGTCATCATCGGCGCTCTCTTTGCCCTGAAAGATGTCACCTGGGGCGTCTCTGCGTTTGCTGGCGGAGCGGCAGCCTGGCTGCCAAACGTGTTGTTCATGTTTTTAGCCTGGCGCCTGCAAGGGCAATCCCCGGCTTCCGGACGGGTTGCGTGGAGTTTCGCCCTCGGCGAAATCGGCAAAGTCATCGCAACCATCGTGTTGCTCATTGTGGCGTTGGGTGTTTTCAGGGCGGTTTTCTGGCCGCTTGGGATAACCTGGTTATCGGTGCTGGTGGTTCAGATGTTGGCACCGGCGGTAATTAACAACAAAGGGTAAAAGGCATCATGGCTGCAGGAGAAACTCAAACTCCGCAAGAGTACATCGGTCACCATCTGACGCACCTTCAGTTGGACCTGCGTACCTTCGAGTTAGTGAATGCTCACGACGCTCCCGCGACGTTCTGGGTATTAAATATCGATTCTATGTTTTTCTCTCTGGTGCTGGGATTCATCTTCCTGGTGTTGTTCCGCAAAGTGGCGAAAAGCGTCACCAGCGGCGTGCCAGGGAAGATGCAGGCTGCTATCGAACTGGTTGTCGGCTTCGTTGATGGCAACGTGCGCGACATGTACCACGGTAAAAGCAAACTTATCGCCCCGCTGGCTCTGACGATTTTCGTCTGGGTCTTTTTGATGAACTTCATGGATCTGCTGCCTATCGACCTGCTGCCGTATATCGGCGAGCACTGGCTGGGCCTGCCGGCGCTGCGCGTCGTGCCGTCCGCAGACGTGAACATCACGCTGTCTATGGCGTTGGGCGTCTTTATTTTGATTCTGTTCTACAGCATCAAAATGAAAGGTGTAGGCGGCTTCGCGAAAGAGCTGACGCTGCAGCCTTTTAATCACCCGATCTTCATCCCCATCAACCTGATCCTTGAAGGTGTTAGCCTGCTGTCCAAACCGGTTTCACTCGGTCTGCGACTGTTCGGCAACATGTATGCGGGTGAGCTGATCTTTATCCTTATTGCCGGTCTGTTGCCGTGGTGGTCGCAGTGGGTGCTGAATGTGCCGTGGGCCATTTTCCACATCCTGATCATCTCGTTGCAGGCTTTCATTTTCATGGTCCTCACGATTGTCTATCTGTCGATGGCATCTGAAGAACATTGATTTTTTTCTCAACACTAAGCGTTTAACTGAAACAAACTGGAGACTGTCATGGAAAACCTGAATATGGATCTGCTGTACATGGCTGCCGCTGTGATGATGGGCCTGGCGGCAATCGGTGCTGCGATCGGTATCGGCATCCTCGGAGGTAAATTCCTGGAAGGCGCCGCGCGCCAGCCGGATCTGATCCCTCTGCTGCGTACGCAGTTCTTTGTTGTAATGGGTCTGGTGGATGCAATCCCGATGATCGCTGTTGGTCTGGGTCTCTATGTGATGTTTGCTGTCGCCTAAAGCCTGTCGCTGTTTGTTCATTCAGGGCATTGAACGCCATGAATGAACGGTTCTGCCGCTTATCGTTGAGATAACGGCAGATAAGTTACTCACTTACTTAGAGGCATTGTGCTGTGAACATTAACGCAACAATCCTCGGCCAGGCCATCGCGTTCATCCTGTTTGTCGCGTTCTGCATGAAGTACGTATGGCCGCCGATTATGGCTGCCATCGAAAAGCGCCAGAAAGAAATTGCTGAAGGCCTTGCTTCTGCTGAACGCGCGAAGAAAGATTTGGATCTCGCGCAGGCTAATGCGACCGACCAGCTGAAGAAAGCGAAGGAAGAAGCTCAGGTCATTATCGAGCAGGCGAACAAACGCCGTACTCAGATTCTGGACGAAGCGAAAACTGAAGCTGAGAACGAACGTAACCGCATCGTGGCGCAAGCGCAGGCAGAGATCGACGCCGAGCGTAAACGTGCCCGCGAAGAGCTGCGTAAGCAAGTCGCGTTGCTGGCAATGGCTGGCGCCGAGAAGATCATCGAACGTTCCGTGGATGAAGCTGCTAACAGCGACATCGTTGATAAACTGGTCGCTGAACTGTAAGGAGGGAGGGGCTGATGTCTGAACTGATTACTGTAGCTCGCCCCTACGCCAAAGCAGCTTTTGACTTTGCTGTTGAGCATCAAAGTATTGAACGCTGGCAGGATATGCTGGCGTTTGCCGCGACCGTAGCACGCAATGAGCAAATGGCCGATCTTCTCTCCGGCGCGCTGGCGCCGGAAGCGTTATCGGCTTCTTTCATTGCCGTCTGCGGCGATCAATTAGATGAACACGGTCAGAACCTGATTAAGGTAATGGCTGAGAACGGACGTTTGACCGCGCTTCCGGCTGTACTGGAGCAGTTCATTCAACTGCGCGACGCCTATGAGGCGACGGCGGAAGTTGATGTGATTTCCGCCAGTACGCTGAGTGACAGCCAGCTGACCAAAATCAGCGCCGCGATGGAAAAACGTCTGTCACGCAAAGTTAAGCTGAATTGCAAAATTGATAAGTCTGTCATGGCAGGCGTGATCATCCGTGCGGGTGATCTGGTGATTGATGGCAGCGTGCGCGGCCGTCTTGAGCGTCTGGCAGACGCCTTGCAGTCTTAAGGGGACTGGAGCATATGCAACTGAATTCCACCGAAATCAGCGAACTGATCAAGCAGCGCATTGCTCAGTTCAATGTCGTGAGCGAAGCTCACAACGAAGGTACAATCGTCTCTGTTAGCGACGGTATCATCCGCGTACACGGCCTGGCCGATGTAATGCAGGGTGAGATGATCGCCCTGCCGGGCAACCGTTACGCTATCGCCCTGAACCTCGAGCGCGACTCTGTCGGCGCCGTGGTAATGGGTCCGTATGCTGACCTCGCCGAAGGCATGAAGGTTAAGTGTACTGGCCGTATTCTGGAAGTGCCGGTCGGTCGTGGCCTGCTGGGCCGCGTGGTGAACACCCTGGGTGCGCCAATCGACGGCAAAGGCGCGATCGACAACGACGGCTTCTCGCCGGTTGAAGTGATCGCACCGGGCGTTATCGACCGTCAGTCAGTCGACGAGCCGGTTCAGACCGGTTACAAATCTGTCGATGCGATGATTCCAATCGGTCGTGGCCAGCGTGAGCTGATCATCGGCGACCGTCAGACCGGTAAAACCGCGCTGGCGATCGACGCTATCATTAACCAGCGCGATTCCGGCATCAAATGCGTCTACGTCGCAATTGGTCAGAAAGCTTCTACCATCGCTAACGTGGTGCGTAAGCTGGAAGAACACGGCGCGCTGGCGAACACCATCGTGGTCGTGGCTTCTGCGTCTGAATCTGCTGCACTGCAGTACCTGGCGCCCTACTCCGGCTGCGCCATGGGCGAATACTTCCGCGACCGCGGTGAAGATGCGCTGATCGTATACGATGACCTGTCTAAACAGGCTGTCGCTTACCGTCAGATCTCTCTGCTGCTGCGCCGTCCGCCGGGCCGTGAAGCATTCCCGGGCGACGTGTTCTATCTCCACTCCCGTCTGCTGGAGCGTGCGTCACGCGTAAGCGCTGACTACGTTGAGCGTTTCACCAACGGCGAAGTTAAAGGTAAAACCGGTTCACTGACCGCGCTGCCGATTATCGAAACCCAGGCGGGCGACGTTTCCGCGTTCGTTCCGACCAACGTAATCTCGATTACCGATGGTCAGATCTTCCTGGAATCGAACCTGTTTAACTCCGGTATTCGTCCGGCGGTTAACCCGGGTATCTCCGTATCGCGCGTAGGTGGTGCTGCTCAGACCAAGATCATTAAGAAACTGTCCGGCGGCATCCGTACCGCGCTGGCGCAGTATCGTGAACTGGCTGCGTTCTCGCAGTTCGCTTCCGATCTGGACGACGCAACCCGCAAACAGCTGAGCCACGGTCAGAAAGTGACCGAGCTGCTGAAACAGAAACAGTATGCGCCGATGTCTGTCGCGCAACAGGGTCTGGTGCTGTTTGCTGCCGAGCGCGGCTACCTGAACGACGTTGAACTGGCGAAGATCCTGAGCTTCGAAGCTGCGCTGCTGGCGTTCGCGGATCGCGACCACGCCGAGCTGATGCAGGAAATCAACCAAACTGGTAACTACAACAACGACATCGAAGCGAAGCTGAAAGGCCTGCTCGATACGTTTAAAGCAACCCAGTCCTGGTAATGTCTGGCGGCTTGTCTGAAAAGACAGGCCGCAAGGCTTTGAGGAGAAGCTAATGGCCGGCGCAAAAGAGATACGTAACAAGATTGGAAGCGTGAAAAACACGCAGAAGATCACCAAAGCGATGGAAATGGTCGCCGCCTCCAAAATGCGTAAAACGCAGGAACGCATGGCGGCCAGCCGTCCGTATGCAGAGACTATGCGCAAAGTGATCGGTCACCTTGCGTTAGGGAATCTGGAATACAAGCACCCTTACCTGGAAGAGCGCGACGTTAAGCGCGTCGGCTACCTGGTCGTTTCGACTGACCGCGGGCTTTGTGGTGGTTTGAACATTAACCTGTTCAAAAAATTGCTGGCAGATATGAAGGCCTGGTCCGATAAAGGCGCGCAGAGCGATCTGGCGATCATCGGTTCCAAAGGTCTGGCGTTCTTCGGTTCCGTAGGCGGCAACGTCGTGGCTCAGGTCACCGGCATGGGCGATAAACCTGCCCTGTCCGAACTGATCGGCCCGGTAAAAGTGATGTTGCAGGCTTACGACGAAGGGCGTATCGACAAGCTCTATGTCGTCAGCAACAAATTCAATAACACCATGTCTCAGACTCCGACCATTACCCAACTGCTGCCGTTACCGCCAGCGGAAGGTGAAGAAGATATGAAGGCGAAGACCTGGGATTACCTGTACGAGCCCGATCCGAAAGCGCTGCTGGATACCCTGCTGCGTCGTTATGTCGAATCGCAGGTTTATCAGGGTGTGGTGGAAAACCTGGCCAGTGAGCAGGCCGCACGTATGGTGGCGATGAAAGCCGCAACCGATAACGGCGGAAATCTGATCAAAGAGCTGCAGTTGGTATACAACAAAGCTCGTCAGGCCAGCATCACCCAGGAACTCACCGAGATCGTCTCGGGAGCCTCCGCGGTTTAACCAGGTAAGAATTAGGTAGAGGATTCAAGATGGCAGCTGGAAAGATTGTCCAGATTATCGGCGCCGTAGTTGACGTCGAATTCCCTCAGGACGCGGTACCGCAAGTGTACAACGCCCTTGAGGTTAAGAATGGTGATGCTCGTCTGGTGCTGGAAGTTCAGCAGCAGCTGGGCGGCGGCGTGGTGCGTACCATCGCCATGGGCTCTTCTGACGGCCTGAAGCGCGGTCTGGAAGTTGCTGACCTGAAAAAACCGATCCAGGTTCCGGTGGGTAAAGCCACCCTCGGCCGTATCATGAACGTGCTGGGCGAGCCGATCGACATGAAAGGCGACATCAAAGAAGAAGACGGCAGTGCAGTAGAGATCTCCTCTATTCACCGCGCGGCACCTTCTTATGAAGACCAGTCTAACTCGCAGGAACTGCTGGAAACCGGCATCAAGGTTATCGACCTGATGTGTCCGTTCGCCAAGGGCGGTAAAGTCGGCCTGTTCGGCGGCGCGGGCGTAGGTAAAACCGTAAACATGATGGAGCTGATCCGTAACATCGCGGCTGAGCACTCAGGTTATTCGGTATTTGCCGGCGTGGGCGAGCGTACTCGTGAAGGTAATGACTTCTATCATGAAATGACCGACTCCAACGTAATCGACAAAGTTGCGCTGGTGTATGGTCAGATGAACGAGCCGCCGGGCAACCGTCTGCGCGTTGCACTGACCGGTCTGACCATGGCGGAAAAATTCCGTGACGAAGGCCGCGACGTTCTGCTGTTCATCGACAACATCTATCGTTATACCCTAGCCGGTACGGAAGTTTCCGCACTGCTGGGCCGTATGCCGTCAGCGGTAGGCTATCAGCCGACCCTGGCTGAAGAGATGGGTGTGCTGCAGGAGCGTATTACCTCCACCAAGACCGGTTCAATCACCTCCGTACAGGCCGTTTACGTTCCTGCGGATGACCTGACTGACCCGTCTCCGGCGACCACCTTCGCCCACCTGGACTCAACCGTTACTCTGAGCCGTCAGATCGCGTCTCTGGGTATCTACCCGGCCGTTGACCCGCTGGACTCCACCAGCCGTCAGCTGGATCCGCTGGTTGTTGGCCAGGAGCACTACGACGTTGCGCGCGGCGTGCAGTCTCTGCTGCAGCGTTACCAGGAACTGAAAGACATCATCGCCATCCTCGGTATGGACGAGCTGTCTGAAGACGACAAACTGCTGGTGGCACGCGCGCGTAAGATTCAGCGCTTCCTGTCTCAGCCGTTCTTCGTAGCGGAAGTCTTCACCGGTTCTCCGGGTAAATACGTTACGCTGAAAGACACTATCCGTGGCTTTAAAGGCATTATGGACGGCGAGTTCGACCATCTGCCAGAGCAGGCTTTCTACATGGTCGGCGCTATCGAAGAAGCCGTGGAAAAAGCGAAGAAACTGTAATAACGGTTTCCCGGGAGGACAGAAATGGCTATGACTTATCACCTGGACGTCGTCAGCGCAGAGAAACAGCTGTTCTCTGGCCTGGTGCAGAAAATTCAGGTGTCAGGTAGCGAAGGTGAGCTGGGTATTTTCCCTGGCCACGCGCCGCTGCTGACTGCCATCAAGCCTGGAATGATCCGTATCGTGAAGCAGCACGGCGAAGAGGAATTTATTTACCTCTCTGGCGGCGTGCTGGAAGTGCAGCCGGGCAGCACCACCGTTCTGGCCGATACCGCTATCCGCGGTACCGACCTGGACGAAGCGCGTGCGCTGGAAGCGAAACGCAAAGCAGAAGAGCATATGAACAGCAGCCACGGCGACGTGGACTACGCTCAGGCCTCTGCAGAGCTGGCGAAAGCCATTGCTAAACTGCGCGTGATCGAGCTGACCAAAAAAGCGATGTAATCAGGCTTTATGCGTCACGAAATGCCAGCCCTTCGGGCTGGCATTTTTTTTGCCCGCGCGCCGATAGCAGAGCGCGCCTAATTTCGACCTGAGAAAAATGTAGTAATCTCAGGAGCAACCGTTTAACTTTCGCATGTCAAAAATTCTGTCAGGATGGTTATGTCTAACAGCGCAATGAGCGTGGTGATCCTTGCTGCCGGCAAGGGAACCCGTATGTATTCCGATCTGCCCAAAGTTCTGCATACGCTTGCAGGGAAGCCCATGGTTCAGCACGTGATCGACGCCGCCACCGGCCTCGGCGCGCAGCATATTCATCTGGTTTACGGCCACGGCGGCGACCGGCTGAAAGCCACGCTGACGGAGCCGTCGCTCAACTGGGTTTTGCAGGCGGAACAGCTGGGCACCGGACACGCGATGCAGCAGGCTGCCCCCGCATTCGCTGACGACGAAGATATCCTGATGCTCTACGGCGACGTGCCGCTTATCTCTCAGGAGACGCTACGGCGTCTGCGCGATGCCAAGCCCCAGGGCGGCATCGGCCTGCTGACGGTGGTGCTGGATAACCCCAGCGGTTACGGACGCATCGTGCGTGAAAATGGCGCTATCGTCGGCATTATTGAACAGAAAGACGCCAGCCCGGAGCAGCTGAAAATCACGGAAATCAATACCGGCATTCTGGTCGCCAACGGCGGCGATCTGAAACGCTGGCTGGCGCAGCTCACCAATAACAACGCGCAGGGCGAATATTACATCACCGATATCATCGCGCTGGCGCACCAGGAAGGTCGCCAGATTAATGCGGTGCATCCGGCGCGCGCCAGCGAAACCGATGGCGTCAACAACCGTTTGCAGCTGGCGACGCTGGAGCGGGTTTATCAGAGCGAACAGGCGGAGAAGCTGCTGCTGGCGGGCGTTATGCTGCGCGATCCGGCACGCTTCGACCTGCGCGGCGTGTTGAACCACGGCCGTGACGTCGAGATCGATATTAATGTCGTCATCGAAGGCGAAGTCACGCTGGGCGACCGCGTGAAAATCGGCGCAGGCTGCGTCATTAAAAACAGCGTGATTGGCGACGACTGCGAAATCAGCCCCTATACGGTGATCGAGGATGCGAACCTCGCCGCCGACTGCACCGTTGGACCGTTCGCGCGTCTGCGTCCCGGCAGCGAGCTGGCGCAGGCCGCGCACGTCGGCAATTTCGTTGAAATGAAAAAGGCGACGCTGGGCAAAGGCTCCAAGGCTGGCCATCTGAGCTACCTCGGCGACGCGGAGATCGGCGCGAACGTCAATATCGGCGCGGGCACCATTACCTGCAACTACGACGGCGCCAACAAATCAAAAACCATTATCGGCGACAACGTCTTTGTCGGTTCCGATACCCAGCTGGTGGCACCGGTCAGCGTGGCGGCAGGCGCGACTATCGCGGCGGGCACCACCATTATGAAAGATGTCACCGAGGCATCGCTGGTTTACAACCGTAAAGAGCAGAACAGCAAAGCGCACTGGCAGCGTCCGGTGAAGAAGAAGTGATTTTTTAGCGGCCAGCCATATGCTGGCCGCAGCAGTAACACAATAATAATCCCCACTCTCTACAAGGCTCGGGGAGCCCGGCACAGCCGGTTATCAGGTCGTATGACAACGAAAGATGGTTTAAAGCCATCAGGTCAGGAATAACATTTATGTGTGGAATTGTAGGTGCAGTAGCGCAGCGCGATATCGCAGAGATCCTGCTGGAAGGTCTGCGTCGCCTGGAGTATCGCGGGTATGATTCGGCCGGTCTGGCCGTCGTTGATCGTCAGGGTCACGTAACGCGCCTGCGTCGCGTCGGCAAAGTGCAGATGCTGGCGGAGGCTGCAGAGCAGCAGCCGCTGATCGGCGGCACCGGCATCGCGCATACGCGCTGGGCAACGCATGGCGAGCCGTCGGAAGCTAACGCGCATCCGCATGTCTCTGAGCAGATTATCGTGGTGCACAACGGCATTATCGAAAACCATGAGCCGCTGCGTGAAGCGCTTATCGCGCGCGGTTATCGCTTCACGTCCGAGACCGACACGGAAGTGGTAGCGCATCTGGTGCACTGGGAGCAGAAACAGGGCGGAACGCTGCGCGAAGTGGTGCTGCGCGTTATCCCGCAGCTGCGCGGTGCCTATGGCATGGTGATCATGGACAGCCGCGATCCGTCGCTGCTGGTGGCCGCGCGTTCGGGCAGCCCGCTGGTGATTGGCCTCGGCGTCGGCGAAAACTTTATCGCCTCCGATCAGTTGGCGCTGTTGCCGGTGACGCGTCGCTTTATCTATCTGGAAGAGGGTGATATCGCCGAAGTGAGCCGCCGCGAGGTGACCATCGTCGATAGCGCTGGTAACCCGGTGAATCGCGCCGAGATCGAATCCAGCGTCCAGTACGACGCGGGTGATAAAGGCGTTTATCGCCACTATATGCAGAAAGAGATCTACGAACAGCCGATGGCGATTAAAAACACCTTAACCGGTCGTTTCAGCCATGGCGAAGTCGATCTCAGCGAGCTTGGGCCGCATGCCGAAACCCTGCTGAGTCAGGTCGAGCATATTCAGATCATCGCCTGCGGCACCTCCTACAATTCCGGTATGGTGGCGCGCTACTGGTTCGAGTCGCTGGCGAACATCCCTTGTGACGTCGAGATCGCCTCTGAATTCCGCTACCGCAAATCCGCTGTGCGGAAAAACAGCCTGCTGATTACCCTGTCGCAGTCTGGCGAAACCGCCGATACGCTGGCGGCGTTGCGCCTTAGCAAAGAGCTGGGCTACCTCGGTTCGCTGGCTATCTGCAACGTCGCGGGCTCTTCGCTGGTGCGTGAGTCGGATCTGGCGCTGATGACCAAAGCGGGCACTGAAATCGGCGTCGCATCGACCAAAGCCTTTACCACGCAGCTTACCGTATTGCTGATGCTGGTGGCGAAGCTGGGACGTCTGCGCGGCATGTCGGCTGAGGTCGAGCATGATATCGTTCACGGCCTGCAGGCACTGCCGAGCCGTATCGAACAGATGCTGGCGCAGGACAAGTGTATTGAACTGCTGGCGGAAGATTTCTCCGACAAGCATCACGCGCTGTTTCTGGGACGCGGCGATCAATATCCGATCGCTATGGAAGGCGCGCTCAAGCTGAAAGAGATCTCCTATATCCACGCGGAAGCCTACGCCGCTGGCGAGCTGAAGCATGGCCCGCTGGCGCTGATTGATGCCGATATGCCGGTTATCGTCGTGGCGCCGAATAACGAGCTGCTGGAAAAACTGAAGTCCAATATTGAAGAGGTGCGCGCGCGCGGCGGTCTGCTGTACGTGTTCGCCGATCAGGACGCCGGCTTCAGCGACAGCGACGGCATGAAGATTATCTCTCTGCCGCATGTGGAAGAGGTGATTGCGCCCATCTTCTACACCGTTCCGCTGCAGCTGCTCTCTTATCACGTCGCGCTGATCAAAGGCACCGACGTGGATCAGCCGCGAAACCTGGCGAAGTCAGTTACCGTCGAGTAAAAAGCGGGCCCGGAAACGGGCCCCTTTGCTTTTTGCGGCCTGTCATATAACTGTAATATTTCCTACATTTCACTGTCATCAAACTGTCCTATTTTCCCTCCTGCAGCAATCACTGACTCCAACTACAACGGCTTTGAGCCTGAGATTAACTCCCCTGGAGGGAACATGACACTGATGCGTAGCACCGTAGCCCGAATCCTTACCGCCACTCTCGCCGTAAGTACGGTTTCTGCCTTTGCAGCCACCGATCTGACGGGCGCGGGCGGTACTTTCCCGGCGCCGGTTTATGCCAAGTGGGCAGCAGAATATCAGCAAGCCACCGGTAGCAAAATCAACTACCAGGGCATTGGTTCATCCGGCGGCGTCAAGCAGATCATCGCTAAAACCGTGGATTTTGGCGCGTCAGATGCGCCGATGAAAGATGAAGACCTGCAGAAAAACGGCCTGTTTCAGTTCCCGACCGTTATTGGCGGCGTTGTGCTGGCTGTTAATATTCCGGGTGTGAAGTCGGGCGAACTGACTCTCGACGGTAAAACAGTCGGCGACATCTACCTGGGTAAAATCAAAAAGTGGAACGATTCGGCGATCACTAAGCTGAACCCGGGCGTGAAACTGCCAGATACCAACATCAACGTGGTTCGCCGCGCGGATGGTTCCGGCACCTCTTTCGTTTTCACCAGCTACCTGGCGAAAGTGAACGAAGAATGGAACAGCAAAATCGGCAAAGGCAACACCGTTAACTGGCCGGCTGGTCTGGGTGGCAAAGGCAACGACGGCGTCGCCGCGTTCGTTCAGCGTCTGCCTGGCTCTATCGGCTATGTGGAATACGCCTATGCCAAGCAGAACAACCTGACCTACACCAAACTGGTTGATGCCGACGGCAAGCCGGTCGCGCCAAGCGAAACCAGCTTCTCTAACGCAGCGAAAGGCGCGGACTGGAGCAAATCTTTTGCTCAGGATCTGACCTTCCAGAAAGGTAACGATGCGTGGCCGATCACTTCCACCACCTTCATCCTGGTTTATAAAGATCAGGCGAATGCCGAGAAAGGCAGCGAAGTGCTGAAGTTCTTTGACTGGGCTTACAAAAACGGCAGCAAAACTGCGAACAGCCTGGACTACGCTACCCTGCCGGACAGCGTAACCCAGCAGATCCGCGCTGCATGGAAAGCCAACATCAAAGACAGTTCTGGCAAAGCGCTGTACCAGTAAGCGAACAACCCCGGCCGGACACGCGTCCGGCCAGATCTAAGGGCGGCCTTGTGCCGCCCTGACAACCTCTGAAGAATGAGACTTCTATGGCTGCAACGAAGCCGGCATTCAAAGCCCCCGGTAAGCAAGGTGACATGATTTTCGGCGCGCTGGTTAAGCTGGCGGCGCTGATTGTCCTGTTGCTGTTGGGCGGCATTATCGTCTCCCTGATTTTCTCCTCCTGGCCAAGCATCCAGAAATTTGGTTTCTCCTTCCTGTGGAACAAAACCTGGGATGCGCCAAATGAAGACTTTGGCGCGCTGGTGCCGATTTACGGCACCCTCGTGACCTCGCTGATTGCGTTGATTATTGCTGTGCCGGTGAGCTTCGGCATCGCGCTGTTTCTGACGGAGCTGTCGCCTGGCTGGCTGCGGCGTCCGCTCGGCACCGCTATTGAGCTGCTGGCGGCGATCCCCAGCATCGTTTACGGCATGTGGGGCCTGTTTATCTTCGCGCCGCTGTTCGCCGAATATTTTCAGACGCCGGTCGGTGAGGTGATGTCGAATATTCCGTTCGTCGGCGCGCTTTTTTCCGGCCCGGCCTTCGGCATCGGCATCCTGGCGGCGGGCGTTATTCTGGCGATCATGATTATTCCTTACATCGCCTCGGTGATGCGCGACGTGTTCGAGCAGACGCCGGTAATGATGAAAGAGTCCGCCTACGGTATCGGCTGCACCACCTGGGAAGTGATCTGGCGCATCGTGCTGCCGTTCACTAAAAACGGCGTGATCGGCGGCGTGATGCTGGGGCTGGGACGCGCCCTGGGTGAAACCATGGCGGTCACCTTTATTATCGGCAACACCTACCAGCTCGACAGCGCCTCGCTGTTTATGCCGGGCAACAGCATCACCTCTGCGCTGGCGAATGAGTTCGCCGAAGCGGAGTCGGGCGTGCATGTTGCCGCGCTGATGGAGCTGGGGCTGATCCTGTTTGTTATTACCTTTATCGTGCTGGCGATTTCCAAACTGATGATCCTGCGCCTCGCGAAAAGTGAAGGAGCGCGCTCATGACGACGATTGAACTGCAGGCACGCGCCGAACTGGACGCCTCGCGCCGTAAGATGCAGGCCTGGCGCAGCACCAAAAACAAGATTGCGCTGGCGCTGTCGCTGCTGACCATGGCCTTTGGCCTGTTCTGGCTGGTGTGGATCCTGTTCACTACCGTGACGCGCGGCGTTGACGGGCTGAGCTGGTCGCTGTTCACCGAATCGACGCCGCCGCCCAATACCGCCGGCGGCGGTCTGGCCAACGCCCTGGCGGGCAGCGGCCTGCTGATCCTCTGGTCGACGGTGATTGGCACGCCGCTGGGTATTCTGGCAGGCGTCTACCTGGCGGAATATGGGCGCAAGTCGGCGCTGGCGGAAGTGATCCGCTTTATTAACGATATTCTGCTCTCGGCGCCGTCGATCGTAGTCGGCCTGTTCGTTTACACCATCGTGGTGGCGCAGATGCACCACTTCTCCGGCTGGGCGGGCGTTATCGCGCTGGCGCTGCTGCAGATCCCGATTGTTATCCGCACCACCGAAAACATGCTGCGACTGGTGCCGGACAGCATGCGTGAAGCGGCATACGCGCTGGGCACGCCGAAATGGAAGATGATTTCCGCGATTACGCTGAAGGCATCGGTATCGGGCATCCTGACCGGCGTGCTGCTGGCGATTGCGCGTATCGCGGGCGAAACCGCGCCGCTGCTGTTTACCGCGTTGTCGAACCAGTTCTGGTCCACCGACATGATGCAGCCGCTGGCGAACCTGCCGGTGACCATCTTTAAGTTCGCGATGAGCCCCTTTGCCGAGTGGCAGAGCCTGGCCTGGGCGGGCGTGCTGATTATCACGCTCTGCGTGCTGCTGCTGAACATTCTGGCGCGCGTGGTCTTCACCAAGAGCAAACACGGATAACCTTCGGCGCTGCCTGGCGCGGCGCCGTTTAAGAGAGACGAGCAATGAGTATCGCGACTTCCAACAGCGGTAAAATTCAGGTGCGTAACCTGAACTTCTATTACGGCAAATTCCACGCGCTGAAGAACATCAACCTGGACATCGCCAAGAACCAGGTCACCGCGTTTATCGGTCCGTCTGGCTGCGGCAAATCGACCCTGCTGCGCACCTTTAACAAAATGTACTCGCTCTATCCTGAGCAGCGCGCCGAAGGTGACATTCTGCTGGATGGCGACAATATTCTGGCCTCCAGCCAGGATATCGCCCTGCTGCGCGCGCGCGTCGGCATGGTGTTCCAGAAACCAACGCCCTTCCCGATGTCGATTTATGACAATATCGCCTTTGGCGTACGCCTGTTTGAAAAGCTGTCGCGCGCCGATATGGACGAGCGCGTTCAGTGGGCGCTGAGCAAAGCCGCGCTCTGGAATGAAACCAAAGACAAGCTGCATCAGAGCGGTTACAGTCTCTCTGGCGGTCAGCAGCAGCGCCTGTGCATCGCGCGTGGCATTGCGATTCGCCCGGAAGTGCTGCTGCTGGACGAGCCCTGCTCAGCGCTCGACCCGATCTCTACCGGCCGTATTGAAGAGCTGATCACCGAGCTGAAGCAGGACTACACCGTGGTTATCGTGACGCATAATATGCAGCAGGCGGCACGCTGTTCTGACCACACTGCCTTTATGTATCTGGGCGAGTTAATTGAATTCAGCGATACGGACAGGCTGTTCACCAAACCGGCGCAGAAACAGACCGAAGATTATATTACCGGCCGCTACGGCTGATTTTCAGGAGATAACCATGGATAACCTTAATCTGAACAAGCATATCTCCGGTCAGTTCAATGCGGAGCTGGAACATATTCGCACGCAGGTGATGATCATGGGCGGCATGGTGGAGCAACAGCTTACCGACGCCATCACCGCGATGCACAATCTTGACGGCGAACTGGCGCAGCGCGTAATCGACGGCGACCAGAAGGTCAATATGATGGAAGTGGAGATTGATGAAGCCTGCGTGCGCATCATCGCCAAGCGCCAGCCCACCGCCAGCGATTTGCGTCTGGTCATGGCGATCATCAAAACCATCTCAGAGCTGGAGCGCATCGGCGACGTGGCGGAAAAAATCAGCCGCACCGCGCTGGAAAAATTCGGTCAGCAGCATATGCCGCTGCTGGTCAGCCTGGAGTCGCTGGGCCGTCATACCGTCGAGATGCTGCACGACGTGCTGGACGCCTTTGCGCGCATGGATCTTACCGAAGCGATTCAAATCTACCGTGAAGATAAAAAGGTAGATAAAGAGTACGAAGGCATTGTGCGTCAGCTGATGACCTACATGATGGAAGATCCGCGCACCATCCCGAGCGTATTGACCGCGCTATTCTGCGCCCGCGCCATCGAGCGCATCGGCGACCGCTGTCAGAACATCTGCGAAATCATCTTCTATTTCGTTAAGGGACAGGATTTCCGCCACGTTGGCGGTGATAAGCTGGACGAGTTGCTCTCCGGCGACGACGGCTCCAACAAACCTTCCTGATTGCTCTCTGCTGTGCGCCGTCTGGCGCACAGCCTGCTCCTTTTCTGTCACACGCAACCGTTTCCTCTATATACTTGGCGCACTTTTTCTTCATTAAGGTGCTGACTCATGTCTCTTTCTGGCAATAAGCAGAGCGTGACGCCTGCGAAAGCGATGCTGGCCGTCGTCAGCGGTTACGCTATGGATGGCTTCGATCTATTGATTCTGGGATTTATGCTGCCGGCCATTAGCCTGTCGCTGGCGCTGGATCCGTCGCAGGCTGGCTCGCTGGTCACCTGGACGCTGATCGGCGCGGTAGTGGGCGGCATTCTGTTCGGCCAGCTCAGCGATCGTTTCGGCCGTATCCGGATTCTCACCGTCACCATCCTGATGTTCTCGCTTTTTACCGGCCTGTGCGCGGTGGCGCAGGGCTACTGGGATCTGCTGGCGTACCGTACGCTGGCGGGCATGGGGCTGGGCGGCGAGTTTGGCATCGGTATGGCGCTGATTGCGGAAGCCTGGCCCGCGGAAAAGCGCAACCGCGCCTCGGCGTGGGTCGGCATCGGCTGGCAGCTTGGCGTGCTGCTGGCGGCCTTTATTACCCCGCCGCTGCTTGGCGTGATCGGCTGGCGCGGCATGTTTCTGGTCGGCCTGCTGCCCGCGCTGCTCTCGTTTGTGCTGCGGCGCAGCATGGGCGAACCGGAAGCCTTTACCCGTCAGGTAAAGCAGACGCCTTCGCTCTCTTTCGTCGCGCGTCTGAAAATGCTGGTGCAGGATCGCGCCACGGCGAAAGCGAGCCTTGGCATCTTTATCCTGACCTCGGTGCAGAACTTCGGCTATTACGGACTGATGATCTGGATGCCGAGCTATCTTTCCGCTAACTTCGGCTTCAGCCTGACGAAGTCGGGTTTATGGACGGCGGTCACCGTAGTTGGCATGACTTTCGGCATCTGGCTGTTTGGCGTGCTGGCGGACCGCTTCGCGCGCTGGAAAATTTTCCTGCTCTATCAGTTCGGCGCGGTAGCGATGGTGGTGATCTACGCGCAGCTGCGCGATCCCACCGTGATGTTGTTCACCGGTGCGCTAATGGGCATGTTCGTCAACGGTATGATTGGCGGCTACGGCGCGCTGATCTCCGACACCTTTCCACCGCAGGCGCGCGCCACAGCGCAGAATGTCTTATTCAACCTCGGACGCGGCGTCGGCGGTTTCGGCCCGCTGGTGATCGGGCTGCTGGCGGCGAAGATCTCCTTTGTCGCGGCGATTACGCTGCTGGCGCTAATTTACCTGCTGGATATCTTCGCGACGCTCTTTTTGCTGCCGAAAAAGCAGGGTAACGACGATTCGCTGGGCGCGATTGGTTGAATAAGGAAGCCAGCCGCGCAACCACCGTCAGTCCGTTAACTGCCAGCCGCGCGCCTGCCACAGCGCGGGCAGTTCTGACATCTCAGTAAAGCGCGTCACCAGCGGGTGATCGATGTCAGGATTATGCGCGTCTGCGCAGTAGTAAAACACCGGAATGCCTGCCGCAATGCCAGCGCGGGCGCCCGCTTCTGAATCATCAACCAGTATGCAGCGCTCGACAGGCACCTGCATCTGTTCGGCGGCGTGATACATCAGTCCGGGATCGGGCTTCCAGCGCGAGATATCGTAGCCGCTGAAGAGGCGCTGGTTAAACCAGGGCAGCATACCGGTCAGTCCCAGCGAGTGTTGCATCTTCTTTACCGTACCGTTAGAGACGACGCACATCGGTACGGTGATTTTCTCCACCAGCGCTTTTGCGCCGGGGATCGGCGTCAGGGATTCGTCGAACAGGCGCGCCACTTCGGCGCGGTAATCGGTTTCAAACGCCGCCTGCGGCAGCGAGACGTGATGTGTTTCGGCCACGTCGCGGATAATGTCGTAGAGCTGGACGCCTTTATATTTTTCGAACATCTCCTGCAGTGAGCAGCTAATTCCGTAGCGGGCGAAGGTGTTGACGTAAGCCTGGGTACAGAGCAATTCGCTGTCTACCAGGGTGCCGTCGCAGTCAAAAAACACACACTCTACTGACATCTGTCGCTATCCTTCTGATTTCGGGAGAGCACACACTTTAACCTAATCGCCGCAGATTGCGATCCCGGAAACGGTTGCGAAAAATCATTGTATTGCCGCGGCAAAGCGGTCAGGATACGCGCCGAGTTCTTTTCATCAGGATCCTGGCATGAGTAAACAAGGCCTTTTGCAGCGCGTTTTCAGGCTGCAGGAACATGGCACTACGGTGCGCACCGAGATTATCGCCGGTGTTACCACTTTCCTGACGATGGTCTACATCGTCTTTGTAAATCCACAGATTCTTGGCGTGGCGGGCATGAATACCCAGGCGGTATTCGTCACTACCTGCCTGATCGCCGCCTTCGGCAGTATTCTGATGGGGCTGGTCGCCAACCTGCCGGTGGCGCTGGCACCGGCGATGGGCTTGAACGCCTTTTTCGCCTTTGTGGTGGTCGGCGCGATGGGCTACTCGTGGCAGGTCGGCATGGGCGCGATTTTCTGGGGCGCGCTGGGCCTGCTGATCCTGACGCTGCTGCGCGTGCGCTACTGGATGATCGCCAATATCCCGCTGGGCCTGCGCGTCGGCATTACCGCGGGCATCGGCCTTTTCATCGCCATGATGGGGCTGAAAAACGCCGGTATTATCGTGGCGAATCCCGATACCATCGCCGCCGTGGGTAACCTGACCTCGCACAGCGTCCTGCTCGGCGCGCTCGGCTTCTTTATTATTGCGATTCTGGCGTCGCGCAATATCCATGCGGCGGTGCTGATCTCGATGGTGATTACCACGGCAATCGGCTGGGCGCTGGGCGATGTGAAATATGTCGGCCTCTTCTCTGCGCCGCCTGCAATCGGCAGCGTATTAGGGCAGGCGGACATTAAAGGCGCGTTCAATATCGGCATGGCGGGCGTGATTTTCTCCTTTATGCTGGTCAACCTGTTTGACTCCTCCGGCACCCTGATTGGCGTAACCGATAAAGCGGGCCTCACCGATGAGAAAGGCACGTTTCCGCGCATGAAGCAGGCATTGTTCGTTGACAGCTTCAGTTCAGTAACCGGCGCGCTGGCGGGTACCTCGTCAGTGACCGCTTACATCGAAAGTTCGTCCGGCGTGGCGACTGGCGGTCGCACCGGCCTGATGGCGGTGGTGACCGGCGTGCTTTTTCTGCTGGTGATGTTCCTCTCGCCGCTGGCGGCGATGGTGCCGGGCTATGCGGCCGCAGGCGCGCTGATTTATGTCGGCGTACTGATGACCGCCAGCCTGTCGCGCGTGCGCTGGGACGATTTGACTGAAGCTGTACCGGCTTTTGTGACTGCGGCGATGATGCCGTTCAGCTTCTCAATTACCGAAGGTATTGCGTTAGGCTTTATCGCCTACTGCGTGATGAAGCTGGGCACTGGCCGCTGGCGCGAGATCAGCCCCTGCGTGGTGGTTGTGGCGCTGCTGTTTGTGTTGAAAATCGCCTTTATCGACGCGCATTAACCCCCACGCCGGTTAATAAACCCTTCGCGGAACCTCTGCTCAGAGGTTCCGCGCCTTCTCAGGCGGTCTTCGCCTGCTTTACCCGCGGCGATGAGCGCAGGGTAAACAGAAAGTTGAACCAGCCGCGCTGGCGCAGCAGACAAAGACTCCACGGCAAAATCATCGCCGCCGCAAAGGCCAGCACAAACAGTAAATCCTGCAGCCAGAGCGAATCGGTATGCAGCTTAAAGAGTTTGCTGAACAGCTGGATCACCAGGTAATGCGACAGATAAAAGACGATAGAGTTAACGCCCACATAGTGCACGACACGTGAATTCAGCTTCAGGGAAATCCAGACAAACAGCGGCACTGAGAGCAGTGCCAGCGCCGCCAGCAGCGTGTGCGAGGGCGGCTGAGCCGTCATCAGCGTCAGGCACTCAAACAGAATAACGCTTGCCAGCGACGCGAGCACCAGCAGGATATTTTCACTTCGCTTAGCAATATCAAACTGGTTACGCACGACCTGATCGCCCAGATAGAAGAAAATAAACAGATTAATGGATTTGTTGAGGTGCGTATTATCAAAGCTGGCAAACATGCCGTTGGCATCAAGCGGCGGCAGCAGGTAACCCGCCAGCAGACAGGCTGGAATAACTAGCCAAAAGGGCAGCTGGCGAACCACGATAATGGCGATAAAAAAGAAAAAGAGCGAATGTAAAAACCAGGTAATATCGCCGCCGCCGCTTAAATGCATCGCCAGCACATGCAGCGGCGACTGTGGATTATTAGCCATAGAGCTGAACAGAATTTTTAATCCGCCATAGATGGCCACCCACACCACAAAAGGATAAAGAATCGTCTGCGCTTTATTATGGATGAATGGTCCTAATCCCTTGCGCAATCCCGCATCGACAAAGAGTCCGGAGACAAAAAAGACCAGGCCGAGGAAAACAGGGATCAGCAAAGGATCCAGTATCTTAATCAGTGGTGAAAAATGCCCCACATTACCGTTTACCGCAATAACGCAGTGCAACAGAATAACAACAAGTACGCCAATACCCCTCAGATTATCAACCCACGCTATACGCTTCATATATTTTTCCCTGTCCAGATAACAGGCTTCCTCTCCGCAGCCTGTGCAGAGTGACGCCTTAATTATGCGTTGCTATGTAATTTAAGCGCTAAAATAACGCGCGTTTATAATTTTCCAGACTGGGCTTAATAATGACAAGTCAGAAATTAAGCTTAAAGCATAATAAAATCTTAACAACTTACAGATTAATAACTTACAAAGCGTCTGCGACGTCATTATCGGAATAATTTCAGAAAGGGCGTCAACGCGCTAAAGCGGTTTATATTTAGTCGGTTTCACCGCGCGCGTTGATAATATATTCAGTATTATTCTTAAGCTTTCGATCCACGCGTTTTAATAGCGCGTGGCACCGACGAAGTTCGGGCAGGTTAGTCCCAGGCCGCTTACGCGGCCTTTTTTACATCTCAGGATGGGCGCTGCGTTCCAGCGGCGAGCTGGTCAGACGCAGCGTGCGCGGCCCGATATTGGGTTTACTCATCTCTACGTCGCGCAGCGCGTGCCACTGTTGCGAGGCATCAATTTCCCATAAATGCAGACGCTGGGTCGCGGGCGACAGAGCGCATGACCATACCAGCGTCGGCTCCGCATCGCACACCGCTTGAATATCGGGGTAAATCGTCGAGCGGAGGCGACCAGCGGCAGGCTGCAACCGCAGCGAGGCCATATTGTCGCTGCCTTCGCCGGTCAGCTTGAGAATGCTCTGGCGCAGCGTCCAGATTTGCGTCACCGCTTCCATAAAGTCCTGCTGCGCATTAATCCAGGTGCGTTCGCCTGACGTAAGCGACTGCATCAGCTGCTCCTGCGTCTGTCGGCTGTGGGCGCGTACGATCTCCATATCCAGCCCGGCGCGTCCGCCTTCTTCCGCCAGCAGCACGCCGACCATATTTCCGGCATAGGCGATACTAAAATCGGGTAAATCACGATCGGCAAAGGCCGGGCGGCCATTGGACTGGGTAACGAGGGCTGGAAGAGTAGTAATGCCGTAAACGCGCATCATCAGCTGCGCCAGCATCAGACGGGCAATAAGAAAGCGACCGCGGTGTTTGTCAGGAAGCTGTCGCGCCTGATCAATCACATCCTGCGGCATGCGCATGGCGTCGGCCACAATGCCGCGATCGCCCATCCAACGTACAAAATGACCCGCCATCCGTCGCTCCGTGAAAATGGTCACTTAATCATCAGGGCGCATTGTAAGAATTTTCTGAGCACATTGCATCCGGCATGGAGCACAATGGCACCATATTCAGAATTGACTGATAACAGGCTGCGGGAAGAAGGAAGCCGCTACGCAAGGGCACAGCGGCTGATTGCCGTCAGGCAAGTTTACATGCCTGTTCAAAAGGCAGGCGCGGCAGGCGTGGATGCAGTTTTTCATGGTTGCCGTAACCGAGGTTAATCAACATATTTACCTGCCAGTTGCTGCCTGTGAAAAACGCCTCATTGATTTTCGATGGATCGAAGCCAGACATCGGACCGGCGTCCAGCCCGAGCGAACGTGCGGCCATTATCAGATAACCCGCCTGCAGACTGCTGTTGCGAAAGGCGGTCTCTTTCACCAGCTCCGTATTGCCGGTAAACCAGCTGCGCGCATCGGCGTGCGGAAACAGCTGCGGCAGCTGCTCATAAAACGCCAGGTCATGGGCGACGATCACCGTCACCGGCGCGGTCATGGTCTTTTCCAGGTTGCCGGATGAGAGCGCCGGTTTCAGCTTCTCTTTGCCCTCCTGCGAGGTGACAAAGACAAAGCGGCCAGGCGAGCAGTTGGCCGAGGTCGGGCCAAGGGCGGTCAGCGTATAGAGCTGTTCCAGCACGTCAGCGTCAATGGCTTTGTCCTGCCAGTAGCTGTAGGTGCGGGCTTCGTTAAACAGCTGGTCCAGTGCGGAATTGTCGAGCGGTGTGTGCATTTTACTCTCCTTTGTCGGGCGGAAACGGCCGCCTGAGGCTTGCCATATTGAAGGCGTATCCGGAAAAAACGATGGGTTTCTTACCGTTTATACTCCAACAGCGGTTCGCCGCCAAATGAGAAAGGCATAAATAAGCGGGGCGTAAATTCGTACTGTTTGTGGCGGGCGCTGCGCCGGACATTAGCTCATGTCCGGCGACTGGTGGTGGAGGGAAGGCGCGTTTAAGCGCTTACTTACCGATACAGAAGCTGGAGAATATCCTGCCCAGCAAATCGTCGGAGGTAAACTCGCCGGTGATTTCGCTCAGAGCCTGCTGCGCCAGCCGCAGCTCTTCCGCCAGCAGCTCGCCCGCCCATGCGCCCAGCAGCTGCGCCTTGCCCTGCTGTAAGTGAGTAGCTGCTAACTCCAGCGCCTGAAGATGGCGGCGGCGCGCCAGGAAGCCGCCTTCCATATTGCCGGAAAAGCCCATCGACTGCTTCAGGTGGTCGCGCAGCGCGTCCACGCCCGCGCCGGTGCGCGCCGAGAGACGAATAAGTGAGTGATGATTTACTTCCGTCAGGCCCAGCGTTTCGCCGGTAACGTCCGCTTTGTTGCGCACAACGGTAATCGGCAACGCTGCAGGAAGGCGCGAAACAAAGTCGGGCCAGATCTGCGCCGCTTCCGTGGCGTCGGTGGTGGTGCCGTCAACCATAAACAGCACGCGATCCGCCTGCTCGATCTCCTGCCAGGCGCGCTCGATGCCGATACGCTCGACCTCATCGCTGGCTTCGCGCAGCCCGGCGGTATCAATGATATGCAGCGGCATGCCGTCGATATGAATATGCTCGCGCAGCACGTCGCGCGTGGTGCCGGCGATATCGGTGACGATCGCCGCTTCGCGCCCGGCCAGCGCATTGAGCAGGCTCGACTTGCCGGCGTTCGGACGACCAGCGATCACCACCTTCATGCCTTCGCGCAGCAGGCTTCCCTGCCGCGCCTCGGCGCGCACGCCATCAAGATCGGCAATCACCTCATCAAGCTGCGCTTCGATTTTGCCGTCGGAGAGAAAATCGATCTCTTCATCGGGGAAGTCGATGGCCGCTTCGACGTAGATGCGCAGATGAGTCAGCGCCTCGACCAGCTGGTTGATGCGGGTCGAGAAAGCGCCCTGCAGCGAGTTGACCGCCGAACGTGCCGCCTGCTCGGAGCTGGCGTCAATCAGGTCGGCGATAGCCTCGGCCTGCGCCAGATCGAGCTTGTCATTAAGAAAGGCGCGCTCAGAGAACTCGCCCGGCTGGGCGATGCGCACGCCGGGCAGCGCCACGATGCGTTTCAGCAGCAGGTCGAGGATCACCGGGCCGCCGTGTCCCTGTAGCTCCAGCACATCTTCGCCGGTAAAGGAGTTCGGGCCAGGGAACCACAGCGCGATGCCCTGATCCAGTACGCTGCCGTCGGCGTCTTTGAACGGCAGATAGTCGGCGTAGCGCGCCTTCGGCAGTTTGCCGAGCACCTGCTGCGCCACCTCGGCGGCGCGCGCGCCGGAGATACGCAAAATACCGACGCCGCCGCGTCCGGGAGGCGTCGCCTGGGCGACGATAGTATCGCTGTGGCTCATGGGATTTTCTCTCGCTAAAAAATAAGGCGGTCTTAATGACCGCCTCAGGGTAAACCAGATTGTCAGACGGGCGTAAGCGCGTTACGCCTTCTTCTTGTCGCGGCTATGCAGGCCGCGTTTTTCCAGCCCGCGATAAATCAGCTGCTGCTGGAGAATGGTTACCAGGTTGCTGACGATGTAGTACAGCACCAGACCTGACGGGAACCACAGGAAGAACACGGTAAAGATAACCGGCATATAGGTCATGATCTTCTGCTGCATCGGATCGGTCACGGTGGTCGGTGACATCTTCTGAATGAAGAACATGGTGATGCCCATCAGAATCGGCAGGATGTAGTAGGGGTCCTGCGCCGACAGGTCATGGATCCAGAGCACAAACGGCGCATGGCGCAGTTCTACCGAACCAGAGAGCATGTAATAGAGCGCAAGGAAGATCGGCATCTGGATAACCAGCGGCAGACAGCCGCCCAGCGGATTAACCTTTTCCGCTTTATACAGCGCCATCATCTCCTGGCTCTGCTTCTGCTTGTCGTCGCCCAGGCGCTCGCGCATCGCCTGAATCTTCGGCTGCAGCATGCGCATTTTCGCCATCGAGGTGTACTGCGCTTTGGTCAGCGGGTACATGATGCCGCGCACGATAAAGGTGATGACGATGATGGAGAAGCCCCAGTTGCCGATAAAGCTGTGCAGGAACTTCAACAGTTTAAACAGCGGCTGAGAGATAAACCACAGCCAGCCGTAATCGACAGTCAGGTCGAGATGCGGCGCGACGGCAGCCATCTTGTCCTGAATTTCCGGACCGACCCACAGCGTTGCGCCCAGATCCTGCTGCTGGCCCGCAGCGACAGTAACAGGTGCGGATTTATAGCCGATCGCCGCAATGCCGTTGCCCAGGTTGCTGGTATAGAGCGCATTGTTGCCTGCGGTACGCGGTACCCATGCGGTAGCAA
Source organism: Pantoea sp. ACRSB (assembly GCF_022346905.1). Lineage (NCBI taxonomy): Bacteria > Pseudomonadati > Pseudomonadota > Gammaproteobacteria > Enterobacterales > Erwiniaceae > Pantoea > Pantoea sp. ACRSB. Next base: position 46,628 of record NZ_JAKRNL010000008.1, read on the forward strand.
AATATTGCTGCAGCATCGCCACCCAGCCGTTGCTGGTGGTCGCGTTCAGGTTTTCGTTATCCGCGATGTTATCGAACTTATATTTTTCGTACTTCTCTTCGCTGGTGGAGTACGCCGCGCCGCGGAAGGTATGCAACGCAAAGTTGTTGCTGCCGGTATCGCGATGCTTAGGCAGATCGATGGTCTGCTTCAGCTGGCCGAACAGCGACACTTCCAGCGGCTGCTGAGTGGTGTTGTTAACGTGATAATCCACGTCCACCGCAAACTCACCGCGCTTGAAGACGAAGGTTTTCGTGTAGACCACGCCGTTTTCGGCGGTGTAGGTCATCGGCACGCGCAGCTCGGTCTGGCCATCGGCCATTTCAAAGTGATCCTGAGCGGCGGTGAACAGCGGACGCGCGCCGTTGTTCGGGTTATCCGGACCGTTGCGGCCAGTCAGCCCGCTCTGTGCCTGATAAACGAAGGACGGCGTGGTTTCCAGCAGCTGGAACGGCTCATCGGAACCCAGTTTAGCTGGGTAGGTCAGCAGCTGAGCTTGCTCGACATCGCCACCGCGGGTGTTGATATTCAATGACAGGACATCAGTCTTAACGGTGATCGTTTTGCCCTGGCCGCTGGCCGGTACGCCCTGGCTGGCGGCATCACCTGCTGCGCTGTTGGTGTTCTGCGTGGTCTGGGTCTGCTGCGGCTGCGGAGCGTGGTCCGTCTGCCAGGCTTGCCAGATCATGAAAGACACGAACAGAAAAGCGATGAGAAAAAGATTGCGTTGCGAATCCATCGTTAATGTTCTCTGGTATCAAAGGTTTTTTGGCGGCACAGGATCGTCACCACCCGGGTTCAAAGGGTGGCATTTTAATACGCGTTTGAATGTCAACCAACTGCCTTTTATCAGGCCAAACCTGCGTAACGCCTCAATTCCATAATGAGAGCAGGTTGGCTGAAACCGGCAGTGCGGTCCCAGCAAGGGGCTGATGCCGCGCTGATAGACGCGGATCAGGACGATCAGGAGCCGCGCGCCAGGCGACAGTGACGACGCCATAACTTCTCCAACGCTTCCGCCAACGTACGGTTGTCGAGATCGGCAATCCCCTTTTTCGCCACGACGACGAAATCCATCGCCGGCAATTCATGCTGACGCAGACGAAAGCTTTCACGGGTCAGACGTTTGATCCGGTTGCGTTCGTGCGCGCGCTTGACGTGCTTTTTGGCGACGGTAAGACCGATGCGGGGATGCCCCAGCGAATTAAGGCGGCCGAGTATGGTAATTTGCGGCGTGCCAGCCCGTTGTGGCTGCTGGAAGACGAAAGTGAAATGAGTGGGAGTTAACAAACGTAACTCCCTGGGAAATGCGAGCTTAACCACGAGGGTTAGCTTTTATTACTTAGAAACGGTCAGACGAGAACGGCCTTTAGCACGACGACGTGCCAGAACCTGACGACCATTTTTGGTTGCCATACGAGCACGGAAGCCGTGAGAACGGTTGCGCTTCAGTACGGACGGTTGAAAAGTGCGTTTCATGGCGATTTCTACCTAAACTTGAAAAATTTCACTGGGTGACGCGTTTTGTGGGCCAGTAAAACGACCGACGCCTCAATGTGTCTTTAATAAAGAGGCGGGATTGTAATAATTGTACAGTCCGGAGTCAATTTACTTCGCTGGTCGCGGTACCTGGAAACCCGGATACAGCCCGCTGAGTCCGGGCATTGGGCATAGCGCGACAACGCCGGGGGAAGAATTATACGGCCTCCGCTTTAAAGCGCAAGGATCCAGCGGGATCTTCTTACGATCGGGCAGCAGGCCGCTACGGTAAAAACGAGAGGCTGCCTGAAAAACCACTCTTTTTTTGTCCTGGCCCGCATCTTTTTTCGCCAGCAGGCGTAAACTGGTTTACCTGTCCACGGCCTGTGGATAAAAAGGATCAAAACTGTGTAGAAAGTGAAGATCTCTGACTCGCTTTGCGCTATGATCCGCCCTTCCGCTGACGATCCGGTCGCGATCCCAGGGACGGAAACCGCTGATAGCGGTCGCAGGCGCTTTCTACCGTCTGTGTCAAAAATGAACGTTTCTTTATTAGCGCCTACTATTTCTTATCGATTTTGTACAAGTGGAGTCCGCCGTGTCACTTACGCTCTGGCAACAGTGTCTTGCCCGTTTGCAGGATGAGCTTCCTGCCACCGAATTCAGCATGTGGATTCGACCGCTGCAGGCGGAGTTAAACGACAATACGCTGGCCTTGTATGCACCAAATCGGTTTGTGCTCGACTGGGTACGAGATAAATATATTAATAATATCAACGGGCTGCTGAATGAATTCTGCGGCGTGGACGTACCTTTGCTGCGTTTTGAAGTGGGAACGCGTGCTACACAGCAACAGCAGCCAGCGGCCATGAGCCAGCCGGCGATGGCGAGCGTCAGCGCGCCTGCGCCGGTCGAGAGCCGTCCCGCGCCTGCGCAGCTTCTGCGCCCAAGCTGGGACAACGTTCCGGCGCCTGCCGACGTAACTTACCGCTCCAATGTGAATAACCGCCATAACTTCGATAACTTCGTTGAGGGTAAATCTAACCAGCTGGCGCGCGCGGCGGCGCGACAGGTGGCGGACAATCCTGGCGGCGCCTACAACCCGCTTTTCCTTTATGGCGGCACAGGCCTGGGCAAAACGCACCTGCTGCACGCGGTCGGCAACGGCATTATTGCGCGCAAGCCAAATGCCAAAGTGGTCTATATGCACTCCGAGCGTTTTGTGCAGGATATGGTGAAAGCGTTACAAAACAACGCGATTGAAGAATTCAAACGCTACTACCGCTCCGTTGACGCGCTGCTGATCGATGATATTCAATTCTTTGCCAATAAAGAGCGCTCGCAGGAGGAGTTTTTCCACACCTTCAACGCGCTGCTGGAAGGCAATCAGCAAATCATTCTGACGTCAGACCGTTATCCTAAAGAGATCAACGGTGTGGAAGATCGTCTCAAGTCGCGCTTCGGCTGGGGACTGACGGTCGCCATCGAGCCGCCGGAGCTGGAAACGCGCGTGGCGATCCTGATGAAAAAAGCAGATGAAAACGATATTCGTCTGCCGGGCGAAGTCGCCTTTTTTATCGCCAAGCGGCTGCGCTCCAACGTGCGCGAGCTGGAAGGGGCGCTGAACCGTGTGATCGCCAATGCGAACTTTACCGGTCGCGCCATCACCATCGATTTCGTGCGCGAAGCGCTGCGCGATCTGCTGGCGCTGCAGGAAAAGCTGGTCACCATCGACAATATCCAGAAGACGGTGGCCGAGTATTACAAAATTAAGGTCGCGGATCTGCTTTCCAAGCGCCGTTCGCGTTCGGTCGCGCGTCCACGCCAGATGGCGATGGCGATGGCGAAAGAGCTGACGAACCACAGTCTGCCGGAAATCGGCGACGCCTTCGGCGGCCGCGACCATACCACGGTGCTTCACGCCTGCCGTAAAATCGAGCAGCTGCGCGAAGAGAGCCACGACATAAAAGAAGATTTCTCTAATCTCATCCGAACATTATCCTCCTGACGCTATGAAATTTATTGTTGAACGTGAGCAGTTGCTAAAGCCGCTGCAGCAAGTCAGCGGCCCGTTAGGCGGTCGTCCGACGCTGCCGATCCTGGGAAATCTGCTGATGCAGGTCAACGACGGCACGCTGTTGCTGACCGGCACCGATCTGGAAATGGAGATGGTAGCGCGCGTGGCGCTGGCCCAGCCGCACGAGCCGGGCGCAACGACTGTGCCGGCGCGTAAATTCCTCGATATCTGTCGCGGACTGCCGGAGGGCGCGGAGATCAACGTGACGCTGGAAGGCGAACGTATGCTGGTGCGCTCCGGGCGCAGCCGCTTTTCGCTCTCGACCTTGCCAGCCAGCGACTTTCCTAATCTGGATGACTGGCAGAGCGAGGTGGAATTCACCCTGCCGCAGGCGACATTGAAGCGCCTGATCGAAGCGACGCAGTTCTCTATGGCGCATCAGGATGTGCGCTATTACCTCAATGGCATGCTGTTTGAGACTGAAGGCGAGGAGCTGCGCACCGTAGCAACCGACGGCCACCGGCTGGCGGTCTGCTCGATGCCGATTGGCCAGGCGCTGCCGAACCATTCGGTGATCGTGCCGCGTAAAGGCGTAATTGAGCTGGTGCGTCTGCTGGACGGCGGCGAAACGCCGCTGCAGGTCCAGATTGGCAGCAGCAATATTCGCGCGCACGTCGGCGACTTTATCTTTACTTCGAAGCTGGTAGATGGCCGTTTCCCCGACTATCGCCGCGTTCTGCCGAAAAATCCGGACAAGTCGCTGGAAGCGGGCTGCGATATCCTTAAGCAGGCCTTTGCGCGCGCCGCCATTCTGTCGAATGAGAAGTTCCGCGGTGTTCGCCTCTATATCACCGAAAATCAGCTTAAGATCACCGCCAATAACCCTGAACAGGAAGAGGCGGAAGAGATGCTCGACGTAACCTACGGCGGCAGCGAGCTGGAGATCGGTTTTAACGTTAGCTATGTGCTGGACGTGCTGAACGCGCTGAAGTGCGAAAATGTGCGTCTGCTGCTGACGGATTCGGTGTCGAGCGTGCAGATTGAAGATGTGGCCAGCCCGGCTGCCGCCTACGTCGTCATGCCCATGCGGTTGTAGAATACCTGGCTTACTGACTACTTTGCGTCCCGGCAGTGCCTGCCATCCCCACGTACTTCAGTACGTTCCGGTGGCTGCGCTGGCGAGACGCAAAGTAGCGGTGACGCCGACGACGGCCTGGTCAGGTCGATATCGGGCTAACTCGCTTCGCCGCTGACGCCCTGGATCGCGAAGACGCGACACCTCTTAATTGCCTTCACGCTGGACTGATTCATGGCTTTAACCCGCCTCCTTATCAAAGACTTTCGTAATATCGAACAGGCCGATCTGGCGCTGGCGCCGGGATTCAATTTCCTGGTCGGCGCGAACGGCAGCGGCAAAACCAGCGTGCTGGAGGCGATCTATACGCTGGGCCATGGCCGCGCGTTTCGCAGTTTGCAGGCTGGCCGCGTAATCCGTCACGATGAGGCCGCTTTTGTGCTGCATGGCCGAATTGAAAGCAGCGAGCGTGAAATCTCGGTGGGCCTGACGAAGAACCGCGCCGGCGACAGTAAGGTGCGCATTGACGGCAGCGACGGGCATAAGGTTGCAGAGCTGGCGCAGCTGCTGCCGATGCAGTTAATTACGCCTGAGGGGTTTACTTTGCTCAACGGCGGCCCCAAATACCGTAGAGCCTATGTTGACTGGGGCTGTTTTCATAACACGCCCGGTTTCTTTAACGCCTGGAGCAATTTACGGCGGCTGCTCAAGCAGCGCAACGCCGCACTGCGCCAGGTCACGCGCTATAGCCAGATCCGCGCCTGGGACCAGGAGCTGGTGCCGTTAGCGGAACAGATCAGCCAGTGGCGCGCCGAATACAGCGAGGCTATCTCGGCGGAGATTGTCGCCACCTGCGGGCAGTTCTTGCCGGAGTTTGCGCTGAATTTCTCTTTCCAGCGCGGCTGGGATAAAGAGAGCGCCTACGGCGAGCTGCTGGAGCGCAATTTTGAGCGCGATCGCGCCCTGACCTATACCGCCAGCGGCCCGCATAAAGCGGATTTCCGCATTCGCGCCGACGGCACGCCGGTCGAAGATCTGCTGTCGCGCGGCCAGTTAAAATTATTGATGTGTGCATTGCGTCTGGCGCAGGGCGAGTTCCTGACGCGCCAGAGCGGACGCCGCTGTCTTTACCTGATTGATGACTTCGCTTCCGAGCTGGACGACAGCCGTCGGCGCCTGCTGGCGCAACGACTGAAAGCCACGCAGGCTCAGGTGTTTGTCAGCGCTATCGCCACCGATCATGTCATCGATATGAGTGACGAAAAGGGCAAGATGTTCCGCGTGGAACAGGGTAAAATAGCGGTTCAACCTGAAGATTAAATGAGCGAGAAACGTTGATGTCGAATTCTTATGACTCCTCAAGTATCAAAGTTCTGAAAGGGCTGGATGCGGTACGCAAACGTCCGGGTATGTATATCGGCGATACGGATGACGGCACCGGTCTGCACCACATGGTATTCGAGGTCGTGGATAACGCAATCGACGAAGCGCTCGCCGGTCACTGTAGTGATATCGTCGTGACCATTCATGCCGATAATTCCGTTTCCGTTCAGGATGATGGCCGTGGTATCCCCACCGGCATTCACGAAGAAGAGGGCGTTTCCGCTGCGGAAGTGATCATGACCGTCCTGCACGCAGGCGGCAAGTTTGACGACAACTCTTATAAAGTGTCGGGCGGTTTACACGGCGTGGGCGTCTCGGTAGTTAACGCCCTGTCGCAGAAGCTGGAGCTGACCATTCGCCGCGAAGGCAAAGTGCATCAGCAGACCTACGTGCATGGCGTGCCGCAGGCACCGCTGCATGTTACGGGCGAAACCGATCTGACCGGTACCCGCGTGCGTTTCTGGCCAAGCCATGACACCTTTACCAACGTTACCGATTTCGAGTACGAAATCCTGGCGAAGCGCCTGCGCGAGCTGTCGTTCCTCAACTCTGGCGTATCGATTCGTCTGGAAGACAAACGTGACGGCAAAGCCGATCACTTCCATTACGAAGGCGGCATCAAGGCGTTTGTTGAGTACCTGAATAAGAACAAAACCCCTATCCATCCGAATGTATTCTATTTCTCGACCGAGAAAGACGGCATTGGCGTGGAAGTGGCGCTGCAGTGGAATGATGGCTTCCAGGAGAACATCTACTGCTTCACCAACAACATTCCGCAGCGCGACGGCGGTACGCACCTGGCTGGTTTCCGTGCGGCAATGACGCGTACGCTGAACGCCTATATGGATAAAGAGGGCTACAGCAAGAAAGCGAAAGTCAGCGCCACCGGCGATGACGCTCGTGAAGGTCTGGTTGCGGTCGTTTCGGTCAAAGTGCCGGATCCGAAGTTCTCCTCGCAGACCAAAGACAAGCTGGTCTCGTCCGAAGTGAAATCGGCGGTGGAACAGCAGATGAACGAGCTGCTGAGCGAATACCTGCTGGAAAACCCGAGCGACGCTAAAATCGTGGTCGGCAAGATCATCGATGCGGCGCGCGCCCGTGAAGCGGCCCGTCGCGCACGCGAAATGACGCGTCGTAAAGGCGCGCTCGATCTGGCTGGCCTGCCGGGCAAGCTGGCGGATTGCCAGGAGCGCGATCCGGCGCTTTCTGAAATTTACCTGGTGGAGGGTGACTCCGCAGGCGGCTCGGCGAAACAGGGGCGTAACCGTAAGAATCAGGCGATCCTGCCGCTGAAGGGTAAAATCCTTAACGTAGAGAAAGCGCGTTTCGACAAGATGCTCTCTTCGCAGGAAGTGGCGACGCTGATTACCGCGCTGGGCTGCGGCATCGGCCGTGACGAATATAACCCGGACAAGCTGCGCTACCACAGCATCATCATCATGACCGATGCGGACGTCGACGGCTCGCACATTCGTACGCTGCTGTTGACCTTCTTCTATCGTCAGATGCCGGAAATCATCGAGCGCGGCCACGTTTATATCGCGCAGCCGCCGCTCTACAAGGTGAAGAAAGGCAAGCAGGAGCAGTACATCAAAGATGATGAGGCGATGGATCAGTATCAGATCGCCATCGCGCTGGACGGCGCCACCCTGCACACCAACGCCAGCGCACCGGCGCTGGGCGGCGAGCCGCTGGAAAACCTGGTCGCAGAGTTCAACAGCACGCAGAAGATGATCAAGCGTATGGAGCGCCGTTATCCGGTCGCGCTGCTGCGCGCGCTGGTTTACCATCCGACGCTGGCTGACCTGAGCAATGAAGCAGAAGTTCAGACCTGGCTGGACGAGCTGGTGGCCTTCCTGGGCGAGCGTGAAACCCATGGCAGCAGCTATGTCGCCCAGGTACGCGCTAACCGCGAGCAGAATATCTTCGAACCGGTACTGCGCGTGCGCACACACGGCGTCGATACCGATTACACGCTGGACGCCGAGTTCATTCAGGGGCCGGAATATCGCAAAATCAACGCGCTGGGCGAAAAGCTGCGCGGCCTGATTGAAGAAGACGCCTACATCGAGCGCGGCGAACGCCGTCAGCCGGTCGACAGCTTTGAGCAGGCTATCGAATGGCTGGTGAAAGAGTCGCGTCGCGGTCTGTCGGTACAGCGTTATAAAGGTCTTGGCGAGATGAACGCCGAGCAGCTGTGGGAAACCACGATGGATCCAGACAGCCGTCGTATGCTGCGCGTTACCATCAAGGACGCCATCGCCGCCGATCAGCTCTTCACCACGCTGATGGGCGATGCGGTTGAGCCGCGCCGCGCCTTTATCGAAGAGAATGCGCTGAAAGCGGCAAATATCGATATCTAACGATCAACAGACGGCGGATAAAGCCAAAGCGCGGGTGACGGGAACCGAAGAGCAAAGCGTCCCGCGACAGGGATGTCGCGGGCCGAGCGAGCAAGGATGCCTTGAGCGACTTTGCGATCGGTTTCCGTCACCCACGTCGGCACCCTGTCTTCAGACCCTTCCTGACCGGAAGGGTTTTTTTATGCCTGAAGCATCACGAAAGTGGTCATTGTGAGCTGAATCGCGCTAGCATTTAAGCCAAACCCCGAATCAACGAGGAAGCTATGGCGATTAAACTGGTTGCAATTGATATGGACGGCACGCTGCTTAACCCGCAGCATGAGATCACCGCTGGCGTAAAATCAGCTATCGATCGCGCGCATAAAAAAGGCGTTGCCGTGGTGCTGGCGACCGGTCGTCCCTACGTAGGGATACAGCGCTACCTGATGGAACTGGGTCTGGCTGACGAGGGTCAGTACTGCATCAGCTACAACGGCGCGCTGGTGCAGCAGGCAAAAGATGGCGAATGCGTAGCGGAAATTACGCTGGGTTTTGACGACTACCTCTACATCGAACAGCTGTCACGCGAGCTGGGCGTACATTTCCAGGCGTTCGACAAATCCTTTCTCTATACGCCAAACAAAGATCTCAGCGAATACACCATTCATGAAGCGAGCCTGACCGGTATTCCGGTGCGCTATCGCTCGGTTGAGGAGATGGACCGCGCGACGCGCTTTCCCAAGCTGATGATGATCGATAAACCCGATCTGCTGGATGCCGCTATCCAGCGCCTGCCAGCTAAAGCCCAGCAGACTTACACCATCCTCAAGAGCGCGCCTTACTATCTGGAAATCCTCGATCGCCGGGTCAATAAAGGCCAGGGCGTTAAAATGCTGGCGGAAAAACTCGGTCTGGCGCGCGATGAAGTTATGGCGATCGGCGACCAGGAGAACGACCTGGCGATGATCGAATACGCCGGAATGGGCGTCGCGATGGGCAATGCCATCGACTCTGTTAAGCAGATCGCGCAGTTTGTCACCAAAACCAATATGGAAGATGGCGTCGCGCACGCTATCGAAGAACTGGTGCTGTAATCCCCTCACGGACGGCATTCCGCCGTCCGACCTCGCATTTTTCGCTTCCTGCTCAGGCCTGTGGGTCTGGGTTGTCTGTTTTGTGATCTTCATTGTAGTACAACTTTGTTTTTGAGTACTACAATCAGCCTCACTCCATGTTGGCTCAGACGAGCCAGTCACTGAAGGTTGGTCGCACCGTATCGACGCGCTGACGCGGTCAAAATGCGCTACGCCGCTGCATTAAATATAAAACATATAAATCAAAAAGTTACTTACCGCTGTTATCCTACTCGACCTGAGGACCTCACGATGAACAACCATCTTCACCTCAGCACTATTAAGAAAATGAACCTGCGCATCATGCCTTTTATCATGGTGCTTTATCTGATCGCCTATATCGACCGCGCCAATATCTCGGTCGCCGCGCTGCAAATGAACGCCGATTTAGCGATGACCGCCGAAATGTATGGCATCGCCGCCGGTATTTTCTATGTCACTTACATCATTTTTGAGGTGCCGAGCAACGTGCTGATGACGCGCGTCGGCGCGCGCCGCTGGATCGCGCGCATCATGGTGAGCTGGGGCATTATCGCCGCCGGTATGAGCCTGGTGCAGACGCCGACGCAGCTCTACGTGATGCGCTTTTTGCTCGGCGCGGCGGAGGCTGGCTTTACGCCCGGTATCATTTTTTACCTGAGCTGCTGGTATCCGCGCAGCGACCGCGCTCGCGCGATGTCGCTGTTTTATATCGGCGCGGCGCTGGCGTCGGTCATCGGACTGCCGCTCTCCGGCAGCCTGCTTAATCTTCACGGTATGCTGGGCGTCGAAGGCTGGCGCTGGCTCTTTCTGCTGGAGGGCATCCCGGCGTTCGTGCTGGGTGTCGTCACCTGGTTTTATCTGGACGATGCGCCAGCCAACGCGCGCTGGCTGACCGCAGAACAGCGCAGTTATCTGCAGCAGACGCTGGCGCGCGACGAGCAGCATTCGGCGCTGAACGATCACGACTGGCGCGTGGCGTTGAAAAGCAGGCGCGTCTGGACGCTCAGCCTGTTGTGGCTGCTACAGGCTTTCGGCACTATCGGCATTACGCTGTTTTTGCCGCTGATAGTGAAAGCCGTGGCGGCGGAACGCAGCAACCTGACCGTTAGCCTGCTGTCGGCGGTGCCTTTCCTGTTCGCCTGTATTTTTATGTATCTTAACGGACGACACTCCGATCGCACCGGCGAAAGGGCGCGTCATCTCGGCCTGCCACTGATGGCGTCGGGTCTGCTGCTGCTGGCGGCGCTGGCGGTGCCGCAACAGTGGATGGCCTACCTGCTGCTGGTACTGATGGTGGGTCTGAACTGGGCGATCACGCCAGTCTTCTGGGCGGTCACCACCGAAACGGTGTCCGGCGTGGCGGGCGCGGCGTCGGTAGCGCTGATTAACGCAGTGGCGAATATTGCCGGGCTGGGTTTTCCGCCAGTGATGGGTCGTATTAAAGACGCCACCAGCAGCTATAACGACGGTCTGCTGATTGTGGCGGGCGCGCTTATCCTCGGTGGCGTGCTGGGGCTGTTCGTCGGGCGTAAGCGGTCGATAGAGGGTGCCGCCGCGTCGCTGCCGCAGACAAAATCAAAGCTGCATCTTTAACGCTTTTGGCGTAGCGTGTGGGGCAACATTTTTAGTCAGGTTGCCCTATGCGCGAAAAACAGATCACCTTCAGCCCGCGACATCATCAGCTTACCAACAGCAACGTCTGGACCGCCGACAGCCAGTGGCTGGCCTTCGACGTTCGTCCGTCGGGCGCCTCCTTTACCAGCGAGACCATTGAACGCGTCAATGTAGAAACCGGCGCGGTTGAGGTGCTCTATCAGGCAACCGACGGGGCGCATGTCGGCGTCGTGACCGTCAGCCCGGATCTGCCGCCGCGCTATCTCTGCATTCATGGCCCGGAACATCCTGACGAAACGTGGCATTACGATTTTCATCACCGGCGCGGTGTGATTGTGCAAAACGGCCGGGCGCAGAATCTCGACGCCTGCGATATCACTCCGCCCTTTACGCCCGGCGCGCTGCGCGGCGGCTCGCATGTGCATCTCTACAGCCCTGACGGCTCGCGCATCAGCTTTACCTACAACGATCATGTGATGCATGAAAAAGACCCGAAAGAGGATCTGCGCAACGTCGGCGTTGCGGTGCCGCTGCGTGCGGTCGCGCCGGTCAGGCAGCATCCCCGCGAATACAGCGGCAGCCACTTCAGCGTGTTGATCAGCCGCACTACCGCGACGCCGCGTCCGGGCAGCGACGAAATTAATCGCGCATATGAAGAGGGCTGGATCGGCGCGCGCGGCTATCAGAAGCCGGACGGCAGCTGGCAGCGCTGGGCTATCGCCTTTATCGGCGACACGCTCTCCGCTGCCGGTGAAAAACAGCCGGAGGTCTTTGTCGTCGATCTGCCGGAGGCGCTGGAAGATTACGCTATGGCGGGCGACGAACCGCTGGAGGGAACGGAAAGCCGCCTGCCGGCGCCGCCCGCGGGCGTGCGGCAGCGTCGGGTGACCTTTACGCGCGGGCTGGCTCAACAGCCGCGCCACTGGCTGCGCAGCGCGCCTGACGGCAGCGCCATCGCCTTTTTAATGGCGGATGAGCAAGAGGTGATTCAGCTCTGGACGGTATCGCCCAATGGCGGCGCGCCGCGACAGGTGACGCGGCTGACGCATTCGGTGCAGTCAGCTTTTAGCTGGCATCCTCAGGGCAGCGCCGTCGCCTTTATCAGCGACAACCAGATCGTTCGCTGCGATATCAGCAGTGGCGCCTGCCAGCCGCTGACCGACCGCAGCGAACAGCCGCCGAGCGGCGACGCGGTCGTCTGGTCGCCGGACGGAGAAAAGATCGCCTTTATGCGTGAGGTTGACGGCTGGCGACAGCTCTTTACTGTGCTGGCCTGACCGCTGGAAAGGGCGCGGCCTGCGCCAGATTCTCCTGCGTGTGGTTCAGCTTTTCGCTCTGAAGGATACGCTCACGCGGGGAATCGATCGATTTGTCTTCGTCGCTGCGCGCATAATCCCAGGGCAGCAGCAGCGTATCCAGTACGGCGGAGAAGGGCAGATCGATCAGCGCCAGCGGCTTAAGCACCCAGCTGCTGTGATCGTCGACCAGAATATTGGCGCTGGCGCGCGTGCCCGGATAGTAGCCCTGATTCGGGCCGGTATGTGACATCACGCTGGAGCACCCGGTAAGGGTAAAGGTGCAGCAGGCCAGCGCGCCTGCCAGAGGAAATGCTTTTAATAAATTCATCTTCATCGTCCCTTCAACTGTGGCGTTCGCCCCGGCTGAGTTAGCTTGTCCGTTAACATCCTCACTCTACGGCGAGGTGCGTTATGTCAGACGAAAGGTCCCCTGAGTGTATGCCACTTCAGCAGAATGGCGAAAAAAATTGCGATTCGCCTCTTGAAAGCACACTGGGCATACCCATTTTTAAGCTACGGACGCACCCGCTGTCGCCGACAGGGACATCGGGGCGCCGCACAACCTGTCCATGGTGGAAGGTTGCCAAAACTTGCTGAATATCAGGAGTCATTCCATGCGTAATTTTGATCTTGCTCCGCTTTATCGCTCTGCTATCGGTTTTGACCGTTTGTTTAACCTGCTGGAGTCCAACCAGAACCAGAGCAATGGCGGTTATCCTCCGTACAACGTTGAACTGGTTAGCGAAAACCACTATCGCATTACCATTGCGGTGGCGGGCTTTGCCCAGAACGAACTGGATATTACCGCTCACGACAACGTACTGATCGTACGTGGCGCGCATCCTGAAGAGCAGACCGAGCGTAAATATCTCTATCAGGGTATCGCCGAACGCAACTTCGAGCGCAAATTCCAGCTGGCTGACCACATTGTGGTTCGCGACGCACGCCTGGAAAACGGCCTGTTGAGCATCGATCTGGAACGCATCGTCCCTGAAGAGGCGAAACCGCGCCGGATTGAAATTCTGAACTAATCAGAATCAACGAGAAAAAAACGCCGCTTCTGCGGCGTTTTTGTTTTTCATACTCTGTGTGACAAAAACCATGCACGCCATTACGGATGGGTGCGCATCGCCAGGCGCTGGCTTACCAGACCGCCAAAGACGTTGACCAGCAAGCCGAAGATAATCACCGCCGCGCCCAGCATCTGCTGCGCCGAAAGCCGTTCGTCCAGCACCAGCGCGGCGCTGAGGATACCCACTACCGGCACCAGCAGCGACAGCGGCGCCACGCGCCAGGTTTCATAGCGGCTAAGCAGGTTGCCCCAGATGGCGTAGCCGACGATGGTGGCGATAAAGGCGAGATAGATCAGCGCCAGTACGGTTTGCAGCGAGATGTGCGTCAGGCTGAAGAGAATGGCGCTTTCGCCTTCGAAGTACCATGAACAGGCGAAAAAGGGCAGCACCGGCACCAGCGCGCTCCAGACCACCAGCGACATCACCGGCACCTTGCGGTTGCGCAGAATGATCTTATTGGTGATATTGCCCAGCCCCCACGACAGCGCCGCCGCCAGCGTCAGCATCATGGTCGTCAGCGTAATGCCCGCGGCCGACTGTCCCTCCATGCCCGCCGTCGCCAGCATAAACATCCCCAGCGTCGCGATGAGTACGCCTGCGATATGGTTCCAGCGCAGTTTTTCTGCCAGCAGCAGTGCGCCCAGCAAAAGCGTGAAAAACGCCTGCGCCTGCAGCACCAGCGAGGCGAGCCCGGCAGGCATGCCGAGCTTGATGGCAAGAAACAGAAAAGCGAACTGGCCAAAGCTGATGGTCATACCGTAAACCACCAGCCAGCGCAGCGGAATGGCGGGGCGAGAGACAAAAAAGATCGCCGGAAACGCCACCAGGGTAAAGCGCAAACCCGCCAGCAAAAAAGGCGGCATGCCTTGTAAGCCGAGCTTGATCACCACAAAATTAACGCCCCACGCCACCACGACACAGAGCGCCAGCAACATATCTTTGGCTGACATAACCTTTCCTCTGCCGTCAGGCGCTAACCGCTACCGGCGTGGCGATATCGGCATAGCAGGCGTCGCCCACAATACGGTGATAGTCGTCTGCATTAAGGGCGATCGATTTTTCCAGCGCGCCGGCGTTAAACCACAACGTGCCAACGTCGCGCAGACGCGTATCGACGCGCAGCGCCAGCCGGTCATCAAAACTAAACGGCGGCACCGCGCCCATTACGCATTCGGTCAGCGACTGCGCCATCTCAGGCGCAGCGAAGCTCGACTTTTTACCGCCGATGGCGCGCGCCGCGCTTTTGAAATTGATTTTGCAGTCGCCCGGCACGATCGCCAGCAAGAAGCGCGACCCACCCCCTTCCGGCATTGCGACTTCCAGCACCATCGCCTTCGCCGCCTGGTTAAGCGCATTGCCGCGCAGCGCGCTGATGGTGTCGGTCTGGCCGATCGCCTCATGCTCCACTACGCGATAGTCCGCCTTATGCCGATCCAGCAGTTCGGTAATTTTTGAAAAGGTCGTCATCTGTTCTCCTCGTTTTGCAAGGCTGCGCGTCGGGCGTCAGCTCCACGCAATCGCGTGTTTCATTTTTTTATCGGTCAGGCCAAAAAAGAAGCCCATGGTTATGCGGGTATCGCCCTCGACGCGATCGATTTCATGGTAAAAGGCGGGATTAAACAGGTAGATATCGCCGCTGCGCGGCGAGAATTCGCAGGTTTCGCTCTGCGCCACCACGCCGCTCTGGTAGCCCAGCTCGCCTGGCGTTTTGAAACGCTCATCTTCAGGCGCCCACTTTTTATTGAAAATGCGCAGCTCGCCGCCCGCGTTGCACTCCTGCAGGCAGACCACGCAGCTGAGCTGGTGCAGGATCTGCGTCACCGCCAGACCGGTGTCGGCAGCGTCGCGCACGATATTGTCGTTGTGCAGCGGATTGGCGACGCCGTTGGCGTGGAAGCGCACAATCGATCCGGCGTAGTCGCCCAGCTCCGGCTCCTGGGCGGTTTTCAGGCTTTCCAGCTTCAGCGCGTGGCGCACCCACTCATAGATTTGCAGGCGCAGCGCGGCGAGAGAGGGCGGCAGCGCAGGCTCGATGTCGCGCCATTCGGTAAAATAGTTTTCCGGTGCGGCCGTATGTTTCGCCAGATAAGGGCCAAGCGTAGTCAACGCGCCGTTGGGATAGTGTGAAACGCGGATCTTCTCGCGGCAGCGCTGCAAATCTGTTACCACTTCCCGACGATCCTCATCGGTCAGGAAATTGCGTAGCACCAGCAGCGGCACGCGCGCCGTGACAATATCGTCCAGCCAGGTTCGCTCCACATACATGCTGGGATTGATGACGCGTATCTGATTAAAAATGGCCATGATGTTTACTCCCCCAAAGGAATTTCGCGTAGTTCATGGTTAGCCATGCGTCGCCAGCTGGCGGCGTCGCCCAGAGTTGGAACAGGTTCAGATGAAATATAGGTGCAGCGCTCATGCTGCAGTGTGTGCAGCGTAAAATAATGCGGATAGGGTGTATCCTCCGGATGCCACTGCCACGCCCATGCGCGTTCACGCGTGACGAAAATCGCATTGCCCGCGCTGCCGCCCGGCTCGACCTGCGCCAGCTTGTCGCGCAGGTAGTCGCGCGTGAAGTCGGCGGGGGTAATGCGATCCACCAGATATTCCAGATATTCCGCAGAGTCGAAGCGGGACGCCGCCATGCCGAGGCGGGCGTAAACCTTAGGCATAAAGCCGTTATGCATCATGTACCAGCGCGTGCCTGCGCTGTCGCGCAGCAGCGGATGGGAAAACTCCAGCCCCTGATTTGTACTCAGCGTGGCGTGGCGTACATGCACCGCCAGAAAACGCCCCCTGATACGATCGACATCAATATCGGGCAGCGCGTCGGCAAAAGGGCCGCTGCCGCGCAGCGTACGGATCTCACCCTCTTCCAGCCATAAACATCCCCAGCCGTTAGGGTGCTCTTTAATCGGGCCGTCATGACAGGCGGTTTCTCCGCAGCTCATCGCGCGTGCCGCATCCAGTACCTGCGCCGCGTTGAATTCGCCCTGCGCCAGAATCATTCTGCACACAATAAATTTCCTTCTGAGAGTAAAGATGTCGCGCTGACCAGGTTGTTAAAGACGGCAAGAATATCGTCGCGACCGTCGGCAGCCAGGCGCAGCGTGCCGAGAATGCCCGCATGGCGCGTTAAATCGGCATAGAGCGACGAGCGCCGCGAGACCTGCAGGCCGGGAAAGGTCAGCGGCGGCAGCAGCGCGCCCTGTTGATGCTCCGCAATCCAGCTTTCCGCCTGACGGAGCTGGGCAGGCTGGCGCAGGCGCAGCTGGCCAACGGCGCGCGGCGGCGCGGTGAAGCGCAGCGCGGGCATCTCGCCGCCCGCTTCAAGCCGAAACGCGATCTCTACCCAGTTGATGCCGGTCGCTTCTTCCACCAGATTCACAACGCCCATGCCGGAAAGGCGAAAACCCATTTCAAGAAAATGCGGCACGCCATCCACTACGATGAAATCGATATGAAAGGCGCCGAGTCGATAGTCGAAGGTTTCACAGCAGAGCTTCATCAGGCTGGCAAACGCCGGCGGCAGCGGCTCGGCGGCGACGGCGACGTGGCCGGATTCGTAAAAACTGATCCCGCCCTGCGCGTCGCGATGCTGCTCAATCACTTTCTGGCAGCAGGTCAGCGCGTGCGGCTGCCCCTCATGCACCACGCCCTGCAGCGAATATTCATCGCCGTCCAGCCAGCTTTCGACGATAAACCCGCTAAAGCTGCGGCCGCCGTAGTTCATCGTCTCTTCCAGATTCTGCACGATGCCAGCAAGCCGCTCAGGCGACTCCACCAGCCAGATCCCCAGCCCGCCGCCGCTGTCCACCGGCTTGATAACGCAGGGATAGATCAGGGCCTGGTGGGCGTCGAGAATACTGAGCGGCGAGGCGAAAAAACGAAACTCCGGCTGGGGAAAGCGCGGCCAGGCTTTTTTCAGCGCCATCCGCTGGGCATATTTATCCAGCGGGATAAAGGTGCGCGGCGCATCAGGCCCGGCCAGAATTTCCCGCACCCGACCGGCGCTGGCGTTATAAGCCTCAAACCCGGCCAGCACCACGCGCGGATGCTCCATCAGACCGGCGTGCAGACAGGCCTGCAACACATCCCAGGCATTTTCCGGCCGATCGAGGCGAAGGATTAGATCAAACGGCAGCGTCAGGCTGAGCGACTGGTAGTCGATAAAGTCGCTCATCTCCGCCAGTACGGTAAAGTAGCCGTCGCGCTTCGCCACTTCGCAGTAGGGATTCTGGCCGTCGCGCGTGGCGCCTATTTGCAGGAAGACCTTTCTCATCGCTTCGCCTTACCGGGATCAGCGCCCGGAAATCACTTCGGTCACGGTATCCTGCAGGACGCCGTGGTTAACCTGAATTACCGTCTTGTGCGGGTCGAAGCGCAGAACGCGCGACAGCGGATCGGCGCTTTTACCCTCCAGCAGCGAACTCACCTGGCTGCTGCGCCAGCAGTGGCGCATCTGGGTGAGATCCAGGCCAGAGAGCTGGCTTAGCTGCTGCGTCAGCGTTGCGTCGTCGCGCTCGCCGGAGAGCAGCTGGCGAATCGCCTCTTCATCCAGCGCGATCTGCTGCTGCGTCAGCCAGCTGTGCAGCTGGTTGCCCTGGGCGATAAAGGGGGAGTAGATCATGCAAATCAGCTGGGTCTCATCGAGGCCGAACGCCTCAGCGGCGAAGCGCGCCGCGCGCTGGCGCTGCTGTTCGATAGCCTCGTCGTCCTGATAGCGCGCCGCCATCTCGGCGATCAGCGGCTGCGGAAAATCTTTCTGCGCCATCAGCCCCAGCGCAAAGCGCACATATTCGCGGATGCCTTCAGCGTAGCTGCGCTGCAGCAGCGTTTCTGCGCGCAGGCCGCGGATATGCGCCATCAGCGTTGGGTTGCCGCAGTCCGATTCGGAAAAGCTGAACATCAGCGCGTCGAAGCGGAAGCGCATAAAGTCATTGAGCAACGCCCAGTGCGCGCCAGCTTCGTAAGCGGTGTCCTGATAGATATTGAAGAACAGCGGGTTGCGCGTCAGCTGATGCATGATGCGGCGCGCGGGCGTAACGCCCTCTTCGCCGTGAATGGCGGCCGAGTAGCGATCTGCCACGCCGTCGAGCGTCTGCAAAAAGCCGCGAAAGCCCTGATCTTTTTCCGCCGTCGGCGCGTTAAACAGGCGAGAAAGGTGGCGCGCCCAGGCGACATAGGCGGTCTGTTCCTGCGGCGAGTCGCCGGTGATAATCAGATCCACGCCGCCGTTATAGTGCGCCGCCAGGCCGAACGAGTTCACCATGCTGAGGTTGCAGGCGTTGCAGAAGGTCGAGCGCGCGTCGGCGCGAAAGCGGTGGCCGTTCATCAGCACATCGCTGCGGTTTTGCTGGCGCACCGCCTCAGGCAGGGGAAGATGACGTTCAAAAGGGCGGATCTGCTGGCCGTCGACGATCAGGCTCTCTACGAAGGCGTCATGGTGAATAGCCAGCGCGTGATAAACGCGGTCGATATTCTCCATCACGCTGTCGCTCATGGCGGCGTGGCGGTTAGTGCTGATGCGCAGGCGGAAGGTGTCGCCGCGCTGCTGCCAGATTAACCCCTGAATATAACGCACATAGGCCACCATATAGCTGCTGTCTTTACCGCCGCCGTAGGCGAGCAGAATACGGTTGCGCGAGAGATGCTCGCTATCAGGCAGCGCGGCAAGCAGGCGATGAGAGCACCGTTTAGCGGAATCGATGATTGCGGGCGTCAGATAGCCTTCAATTTCTCTCATCATGGTGGACAGATTATTCATTTCTCGCGTTTTCCTTTGGCTGATAAACTCGGTTAACTGCATGTAACCCGGTGATTTCATGTAAAACAGGCCATTAAGCGGTGTAGCAATGAATGCCTGAACTGAGACGGTCGTCAGGGAACCTGGCGCAGAGAACGGAACGGTTTTGCGTCATAAATAATTAAGAGATGCAGCCTAAAGTACTTTGAATGTACTCTCTTGAATACGCACAGATCAGTACGATATGGGGTGGAACAGATGCCCGGTGAAACGGACGAGCAGGAGAGTCAGAACAGTCGTTACCGCCAGATAGCCGAGCAGATCAAGCAGGCTATTCGCAGCGGCTCGCTGCTGCCCGACAGCCGGTTGCCCTCGGTGCGCACCCTGGCTACGCAGTACAGCGTCAGCCTGACAACCGCGCTAAAAACGTTACGCACGCTGGAGGATGAGCGCTTTGCGGTGGCGAAGCCGAAGTCGGGCTTTTTCGTCGCGGCGCGCCTGACCCATAAAGAGGCGCAGCCGTCGCAGTTAGCGCAGCCGCGCCTGGTCGCGCCGCTGGATGAGCAGACGGAGATGCATCTGGCGATCCTCGGCTCGGAGTGTCGCGTCCGTCTCGATCTGGCGAACGGCGACAGCTCGCTCTATCCGGTAAAAAAAATCGGGCTGCTGATGCGCCAGATGGGATACAGCAAACCGGCGCTGCTGGGCACCACGGTTAAAGGCACCGGCTACCTGCCGCTGAAGCATGAGATCGCGCGCCGCGCGGTGGAGTACGGCTGTAATATCAGCGCTGATGATATTCTGATCACCAACGGCTGTATTGAGGCGGTATCGCTGTCGCTGCGGGCTACGCTCAAGCCTGGCGACGTGGTGGCGGTAGAGTCGCCCTGCTACTTTGTACTGCTACAGATGCTGCATAATCTCAACCTGCGCGTCATTGAAGTAGAGGCCGGGCCGGAGGGCTATGTCGACGTCGAAAAACTTACCGCGCTGTTTCGTCGTAAAGCGGTGCAGGCCTTTCTTACCATCAGCAACGTCAACAATCCGCTCGGCAAATCGATTCCCAACGAGCAGAAAGCCTATATTGCCCGTCAGGCCGATGAGAATGACGTGGTTATCGTTGAAGATGATATTTTCGGCGACACCGCCTTTGGCGAACGGCGGCCCTTTCCGATGCGCGCGTTTAGCCCCAACGCCATCCTGTGCAGCGGCTTTTCTAAAACCATCGCGCCCGGCATCCGCATCGGCTGGGTGCACAGCGTCAACTACATGCGCAAAATCGCTTCGCTGAAATATACCTCGACCATGGGCACCTCGACGCTGTCGCAGGCGGCGATTGCCGAACTGCTGCGCAGCGGCGGCTATGACGCCCATCTGCGCAAGCTGCGGCGCGAGCTGGCCGGGCAAATCCAGAAGATGCGGCAGTCGCTGCTGAGCGAATTCCCTGCGGGCACGCGCGTCTCAGAACCAGAAGGGGGCTATGTGTTGTGGGTAGAGATGCCGCATGGGGCGCTGAACGTGCGCGCGCTGTTTCTCAAGGCGCGTAACGCCGGCATTGGCATTGCGCCAGGCCATATTTTCGCTACCGATCACCGCTACGACCACTGCTTCCGGCTTAACGCCGGGTTTGGCTGGAATAAAGAGGTCGAGCAGGCGATCCGCCAGCTGGCGCAGTGGTGTCGGGAGTCGCTGGTGGAAAAGGAAGAGGAGTAAGCTCCGGTCAGGCCGGAGCTTATTCAGGGCAGCCGATTACAGCTGCTCCGCAAACGCCTTTTCTACCTCTTCCGCCAGAATCTGCACCGCGCGCTCGATGTTCTCGGCGTCCGGCACATAGTTCATGCGCATGCACTGGTGCGTGTGCGGCCACGCCTGCTCCAGGCCGGGGAAGAAAAAGTGGCCCGGCACCATTAATACGCCGCGCGCCTTCAGCCGCTGGTAGAGCGCCTCGGTGCTGATCGGCAGATCGCGGAACCAGAGCCAGAGAAAAATCGCGCCTTCCGGTTTATGGATCAGGCAGCGTTCTTCCGACAGATAGCGGCGAAGAATCGCGATCGTCTGCGTCACTTTCGCCTGATAGAAGGGTTTAATCACCTCTTCCGACAGCCGCAGCAGGTCGCCGCGCTGGATCATCTCGGCGGCGATAGCGGGGCCGATGCTGCCGGGCGCCAGGCTGATAATGCCGTTCATATTGCTGATGGCGCTGATAGTCTTTTCGTCAGCGACGATAATGCCGCAGCGCGCGCCGGGCAGACCGAGCTTCGACAGGCTCATGCAGAGAATAATATTGGGATTCCACAGCGGGCGCGCTTCGCTGAAGATAATACCGGGGAAAGGCACGCCGTAGGCGTTGTCGATCAGCAGCGGCACATCATGCTGCTGCGCCAGCGCGTCGAGCTGCATCAGCTCGTCGTCGGTCACTACGTTGCCGGTCGGATTGGTGGGGCGCGACACGCAGATCAGGCCGATGTCGTCATGCATCGGCAGATGTTCAAAATCGACGTGATATTTAAACTGTCCTTCCGGCAGCAGCTCAATATTGGGTTTCGCGGAAACGAACAACCCTTCATCCAGGCCGGCATCGGCGTAACCCAGATATTCAGGCGCCAGCGGAAAGAGCACGCGCTTTTTGCTGCCGTCGGCGCGGCGACCGGCGAACAGATTAAACAGATAGAAAAAGGCGCTCTGGCTGCCGTTGGTCAGGGCGATATTCTGCGCGGTTACCGGCCAGCCTAGTTCGCTGCTGAGCAGCGTCGCCAGCGCATTCAGCAGCGTGGCTTTGCCGCGCGGGCCGTCATAGTTGCAGAGCGCTTCGCTCAGCTTGCCCTCGTCATGCATCTGCTGCAGCAGCTGCTGAAAATAGGCGTTCATCGCCGGGATCTGCGCCGGATTGCCGCCGCCGAGCATAATGGTGCCGGGCGTGCGCAGGCCTGCGCCCATATCTTCCATCAGACGTGAGATGCCGGTGTGCTGGGTAAACTTGTCGCCGAACTGAGAAAAAGCCATATAGAAGTTAAAAACGTGTGACGAATGGGAAAACAACGATAACGCCCGCCAGCGGCGGGCGCAATGGAAAGGGCGGATTACTTAAGCACGTCAGGATTGACGCAGTTCTTTTCCACCTTGCCGGTCAGCGCGGCGATCAGGTTATCTACCGCATCCTGCGCCATACCGTAGCGCGTTTCATGGGTGGCGGAGCCGATGTGCGGCAGCGTTACCACGTTAGGCAGAGAGAAGAGCGGCGATGAAGTCAACGGCTCCTTCTCGAATACGTCCAGGCCCGCCGCGTGGATCGTGCCCTCTTTCAGCGCGGCGATCAGCGCCTCTTCGTCCACCACCGGCCCGCGTCCGGCGTTGATCAGGATGGCGCTCGGCTTCATCAGCTTAAGCTGCGCCGCGCTGATCATATGGTGCGTCTGCTCGGTCAGCGGCAGGCTGATGCAGACAAAATCGCTCTCTTTCAGCAGCGTCTCCAGATCGCAGCGCTGCGCGCTGAAGCGAGACTGCGCCTCTTCATGTTCGCGACGCGCGTTATAAAGCACTTTCATGCCGAAGCCAAAGTGCGCGCGCTGCGCCAGCGCCATACCGATGCGGCCCATGCCGAGAATGCCGAGGGTTTTATGATGCACGTCGACGCCGAATCTGTCCGGCCCGATGCTTTTGTCCCACTGGCCCGATTTTACCCACGCGTCCAGTTCGGTCACGCGGCGCGCGCTGCTTAGCACCAGCGCCATCATGGTGTCGGCTACCGTTTCGGTCAGCACCGTCGGCGTATGCATCAGCAGCACATGGCGTTGATTGAGTGCGTCGACGTCGAAGTTGTCATAACCCACCGATACGGTTGAGCAGGCGCGCAGCTTCGGCATTTTCGCCAGCAGTTCGCCGTCAACCTTGCCGCCAGAGCCGATCAGCCCTTCGGCCTGCGCCAGCGCGTCAGCGTGCTGCTGCTGGCTCTCTGGCGACAGATCGCGGATTTCGGTTACGCTGAAGTGGGCATCGAGTCGGGCGCGCAGGTCGTCCGGCAGGCTTTTATACAGAATCACGGATGGTTTCATCGTTCGCTCCCTGTAAAACGTGTGACGGGCGACACACAGGTCGCCCGGAGAAGAGGGTCAGCGCTTACGCTTTCAGGCGTGTTTCGCACCGTGTAGCGGCGGCGTTTTGTTTTCGGCCGGCTTGACGATCAACGTCAGCCACACCGATACCAGCAGCGCTGCGCCCATAAAGATATAGGAGGCCGCCGGACTGCCCGTCGCTCCATTAAGATAGCCGACAATCCAGGAACCGACGAACGACCCCAGCGCACCCATGCTGTTGATCAACGCCATCGCGCCGCCGGAGACGTTGCGCGGCAGCATTTCCGGGATGATGGCGAAGAAAGGTCCGTAAGGGGCATACATGGCACCGCCTGCAATCACCAGCAGCGTGTAGGAGAGCCAGAAATTGCCGCTGCCCACCAGATATGATCCCAGGAAGGCGAGCGCGCCGATCAGCAGCAGCGGCCAGACGAAGAGCTTGCGGTTCTGCATTTTGTCCGACGCCCAGGAAACCACGATCATCGCAATGGTCGCCGCCAGATAAGGTACGGCTGACAGCCAGCCCGCTTCCACCATGCCCATCTGCGTGCCGTTACGCAGAATTGACGGCAGCCACAGCACGAAGCCGTAGACGCCGATGCTCCAGGCGAAATATTGCATGCAGAGCAGAATAACGTTGCGGTTGCGGAAGGCCTCGCCGTAGTTGCGTACCGCCTTGATATTCTCCTGCTCTTTTTTCAGCTGGGCAGCCAGCGCGGCTTTCTCTTCATCGCTCATCCAGCGCGACTGCTCCGGCTTATCCTGCACCATAAACCACCAGGCGACAGCCCAGATTACGGCCGGGATCCCTTCGAAGATAAACATCTCGCGCCAGCCGAACGCGTTGATCAGGTAGCCGGACACCACCGACATCCAGAGCACCGTGACCGGGTTGCCAAGGATCAGGAAGGTGTTCGCGCGCGAGCGTTCTGATTTGGTGAACCAGTTACTGATATAAATCAGCATGGCGGGCATAACCGCCGCTTCCACCACGCCGAGCGCGAAGCGGATCGCCGCCAGCATGGGGATATTGCTCACTACGCCGGTCAGCGAAGCGCAGACGCCCCACAGCACCAGGCACCAGAAAATCAGTTTTTTCACGCTGCGGCGTTCGGCATAAACCGCGCCGGGGATCTGGAAGAAGAAGTAGCCGAGAAAGAAGAGCGCGCCCAGCAGCGAGGACATGCCTTTGGTAATGCCCAGGTCGTCGTTGATGCCGGCGGCAGAGGCGAAGCTAAAGTTTGCGCGATCCAGGTACGCCAGACTGTAGGTGATAAACACGATGGGCATGATATACCACCAGCGTTTCGGCGCGATTGTCTGCGTTTTCATGGTGTTCTCCTCTGATATTGCGGTTCCGGATGCAGGCTAGTAATCGCCTAACTCGCTGCGTGTCGGCAGCCCTTCGCTGTCGCCGATCACCTGAATCGCCAGCGAACCAATTCTGTTGCCGCGCTTAATCGCCTGCGGCAGCGTTTTACCTTCCAGCAGCGCGCTGATCACGCCGACGGCGAAGCCGTCACCCGCGCCAACGGTGTCCACCACGTTTTCAACGCGGATCGCCTCGACCTGACCCTGCTCGCCCTGCGCGGTTTTATACCAGGCGCCATCGCAGCCGGTTTTAATCACCACCGCTTTCACCCCTTTATCCAGGTAGAAATCGGCGATGGCTTCCGGCTGACGATAACCGGTCAGGATATAGCCCTCTTTTTCGCCCGGCAGCACCCAGTCGGCGTATTCCGCCAGATGGTTAAGCTGCTGACGCATCTCCTCTTCGCTGCGCCACAGTACCGGCCGCAAATTGGGATCGAAAGAGATGGTTTTGCCGCGCGCGCGCATCTCTTTCGCGCTGTGCTTCAGCAGCGCCAGCGAGCTGTCGGAGAGCGCCGCGGCGACGCCGCTGAGATGCAAATGGCGCGCGGCGCCGAAGTAGTCGCTGTTAAAATCGTCAACGGAAAGATGGCTGGCGGCGGAGCCTTTACGAAAATACTCCACCAGCGGATCGGAGCCGTCGTCGACTTTGGATTTCAGCTGAAAACCGGTGGGATAGCGCGCGTCTTTCGTGACCTGACGGTGGTCAACGCCTTCGCTCTCCAGCACCTGGCAAATAAAGCGGCCGAAGCTGTCGTCGCCGACGCGGCTTACCCAGCCGACTTTCAGACCGAGACGCGCCAGCCCGACGGCGACATTAAGCTCTGCGCCCGCTGCGCGCTTGATAAAGGTTTCGGCGGCGGCGAGATCGCCGGTTTCACGAGCCACGAACATCGCCATCGCTTCGCCAATAGTAACGACGTCCAGCGTGCCGTAATTCAGGGTAGTCATCTTCTCTCCTTACCGAGTGCGCAGCAGGGATACATAGTGGCGAGTTACCGCCAGCAGATCCTCGCCTTCCAGCGGGAATTCGATGCCGCGCGGCGCGTCGTCCGGCAGCTGTTGCAGCAGCTGACGCCAGTCATCTTTTTTCGCCTCGTCCAGCGCTACCGCGCGATAGCTGTCGCCATGCGGTTCAGCGGCTTTGACGTGAATATAGCGCACAAAACGACCAAGCATCGCCGCCGCGTCCTGCGCGTTTTCCTGCGTCCAGAGCCAGTTGCCCATATCGAAGGTCATCACCACCGGCAGGCTCTCCCGCTCCGCCGCCTCGAAAAAATGCAGCGTAGGCGCGAGCTTGCCGTTGACGGTTTGATCGTTTTCAACCGCCAACTCAAGCGGATAACGTTCACTGAACGCGCGCAGATCCGCGCCGTACAGTTCGCCGTTAAATCCGCCCAGCGATAGCTTGAGGCGCTGCGCATTCAGCTGCTGAGCTTCTTTAAGGTAGTTCTCCAGCCGGGGATTTAACGCGCCGTCGTCACAAAACAGCGTGTCGGGTACCGAGTAGCTGGCGCGCAGCTGATGTTGCTGAATAGCATGGGCCAGCGCGGGCAGGTTCGCGAGCGTAGCGGCATCGAAGAGTTCGCGGCGGATTTCTACGCCGTCGGCGCCTGCCTGCTGGATCAGCGGCAGCAGCGCTTGCTGACCGCCTAGCGCGGCGACCTGTTGTTGTCCGTAAGCTGCGGTCACCACAACAATTTCAGCGTTCATCGTCACTCCTCAAAAGCGCATTTAGCAAAATTCACAGAGAAAACGTTAATTGGAACCGGTTCCAAAGCAAAGGAGCAGAGGCTGAAACTATGATCGTGCTCACGAAGCGAGCACGAGAATGGAGGAAAGAGAGGAGGATCAGGGAAGCGGCTGGCTGGAGCCGCGCACCACCAGTTCACCGGAAAAAACCTGCTCTCCGGCAGGTCCGGCATTGCCTTCAATGCGGGCGATCAGTCGCTCCAGCGCCGCATAGCCAATTTGCCAGGTAGGCTGCCTGAGCGTAGTGATGCCGACGCCCGCCAGCGCGGCCCACTCCAGCTCGTCGAAGCCGAGCAGCCCGATATTTTCGCCCCAGCGCAGGCCGACGCGCTGCATGGAGCGCGCAACCTGCAGCGTCATCGCGCCGTTCGCCACCATCACCGCCGCGCGTTTTCCGCGCTGACGCTGCGCGTAGTCGAGCAGCAGCGCATCCAGCGCCGCGGGCTGATGCTGTGGCACCTCCGCGTTTTCATGCGCAATCTGCGGCCAGGCGGCGAGCCGCTGGCGGAAAGCCTGCAGGCGTTCGCGGCGTGTGTTGACGCTGCCCAGCGGCTCGCTCAAAAACAGCAGCGCCTCATAGCCGTTGTCGAGCAGATGCTGCGTGGCGATCTCCGCGGCTTCGGCGTTATTCAGGCCGACCACATCGCAGGCGAAGTCGGGTATTTTTCGGTCGATCAGCACCATTGGCAGCAGCGACTGCTGCAGGCGGCTCAGCGCCTCTTCGCGCATGCCGACGGCATTCACCACCACGCCCTCAACCTGATAGCTGCTCAGCAGCTGAAGATAGTGCTGCTCCAGGTCCACTTCATTGTTGGTGTTGCACATCAGCAGCGTAAAGCCGCGTTCGCGGCAGGCGGCTTCAATACCGCACATGACGTCGACCGAATAGGGATTGGTGATATCCGCGATAATCAGCCCAATCAGACGCGTGCGGCCGCGCTTCAGCCCGCGCGCCATCTGGCTGGGACGGTAGTCAAGCTCGGCTATCGCCTGTTCGATACGGGCTTTTAAATCAGCGGAAAGAAGATGCTGCTCGCCATTGAGATAGCGAGAGACGCTGGTTTT
The DNA here is from genome assembly GCF_022346905.1 of Pantoea sp. ACRSB. NCBI lineage: Bacteria > Pseudomonadati > Pseudomonadota > Gammaproteobacteria > Enterobacterales > Erwiniaceae > Pantoea > Pantoea sp. ACRSB. The sequence goes on from NZ_JAKRNL010000008.1 coordinate 74,070, forward strand.
ACCGGTTCGCGCGCTGCGAGCAACATCGCTGATGGTGGCGCGAGGCGGTCTGTTCTTCATGTCGATACCTGTAAAAAGAGAAACAGGCAGAGACTAGCACAGCCGCTGGCCGTCGCAAAAAGGGCGATCAGCGCGCCGCGCTGTCCAGCCAGGGCTGACGCAGCAGCTGTAGCTGTTCCAGCGGCGCGCCGTTCAGCATCTGCACTACCATATCAGCAAGCTGCTCGCCGGTTTCGCGCTCTGAAGCCTGGCGTATAGCGACGACCGGCGCCTCGACGATCGCTTCACGCGGCAAGCCCTCCCAGGCGTACAGGCGAACCGCCTGAGGGCCGTCAAGCCGGTTCGCCTGCTGCATCGCCAGCGCCGCACCTTCCGCCAGCGCGCTGCTGTCGGCGATAATCGCCTGAAGCGGCTTCTCCTGCGCCAGCCAGGCGGCGCTCTGCAGATAGCCGGCGCGACGCGACGGCGGCACCGCCACCATATCAACAGGCGCGACGGCGCCCATGGCGTCGAGAAAACCCTGGCGGCGGTCGCGGACAAAGGTTGTCGCCTCATCGCTGCCCAGCCAGGCGATACGCGTCAGTCCCTGCTGCAGACAGGCTTCCACCGCCAGGCGCGAGCCGAGGTGATTATCGACGTCAAGCCAGGCGTAGGGCTGCGGCAGGTCGCTACGGCCGAGCGCCAGAAAGCGAAAGTTTTTTTGCTGCAGGCTCAGCAGGCGTTCATCCTGCGGAAGAGTATGAGTGACGATTAGCGCATCCAGCACCCGGCTGCGCAGCAGTCGGGTCAGGGTGCGCGGCCCGTCCTGAGGCTTATCGACCAGCAGCAGCAGATCGATCTCCAGTTGCGCAAGGCGCTGATCGAGCGTCAGCAGCATTTCGCTGAAACGGCAGTCGCTGATGGGTGACGTACTGACGGGAAAAACTAAACCCACCGCATTAGCGCGGCCGGTTTTCAGACGGCGTGCGGCGGCATTGGGACGGTAGCCGCGACGCTGTGCTTCTGCTTCGACACGTTTGCGGGTCTCCTCTGCCACATCCTCATAGCCGTTTAATGCCCGGCTAACCGTGGTGACGGACAACCCTAATTCGCTGGCGATGGCCTTTAGTGACATGCTGGACGACTCGCTGAACACGTTTATTTTCACGCTAACATAAAGTCTGTTTTGGCACTACAGAATGCACGCCAACTGGCCGCTTTTGTCGAAATAAGCGCGTAAAAATGCCAGAAAAATAACAGAGAGAGAAGAAGCGCCCCGCTGCGGGGCGCTTTCGCATCAGCCCGTGGGGCTGAGGGTGATTTCCACGCGGCGGTTTTGCGCTTTGCCTGCCTCGGTGCTGTTGGTAGCGACCGGGTTATCAGGCCCCAGACCCTGCGTGCGCAGACGGCCCGCCGCAACGCCCTGCGTAATCAGCGCGCTGGCGACGCTCTCTGCACGCTGCAGTGAGAGACGCATATTCAGCGCGCGCGAGCCGGTGCTGTCGGTGTAGCCCACCACATTTACCGCGGTTTTTGGATACTCTTTTAGTACCATAGCGACGCCGGTCAGGGTATTGGCGCCCGCCGCTTTCAGGCTGCTGCTGCTGGAGTCGAAGGTGACGTTATTGGGCATATTCAGCACAATGTTGTCGTCCTGGCGCGTCACGCTGACGCCGGTGCCGCGCATTTTTTCACGCAGCTTGGCTTCCTGCATATCCATGTAGTAGCCGATGCCGCCGCCCAGCGCCGCGCCGGACGCTGCACCAATCAGCGCGCCTTTGCCGCGATCTTTTTTCGATGAGGAGAGAACGCCGACGCCGGCGCCCATTAACGCGCCGATTCCCGCGCCGATACCGGATTTACCGGCCTGTGATTCGTTGGTGTATGGATTAACGGTACAACCTGACAGCGCAAGGCTGCCGCTCAGTAACAGGCAAAGCGTAAGTGATTTTTTATACATGCTCATTCCCTAAATCAAATAAAGACCTGACGTCTTTTAAGCGGCGAGATTATGCCGCTTATAATCAGAGAAAGGGTGAGGGAAACTCTTATTTTGCTGAGGTTAAGCGTTAAAGGTTATCAGGATGGCAAAAACAGTCTGTCTGATGATCGCTAATCAGCCCACAGGCCTGCATAAAGGAATAGCAAATTGTCGGGCCGACGAATTTAAAACCACGCTGCTTTAACGCCTTCGACAGCGCTATGGCATGCTCTGTCGTCGTGGGCGCCTCTTTATAATGCGCGAAGTGATGAACAATCTGCTGGTTATCAACAAATCCCCACACGAAACGCGCAAAATCCTCTCCTTTCGCCTCCATTGCCAGATAAGCGCGCGCGTTAGTGATAATGGCGGCGAGTTTACCGCGATGGCGTATCAGCCCGCTGTCTGTCATCAGGCGCGCCAGATCCGCTTCATCCATCAAGGCCACCGCCTCTGGATCGAAAGTGTGAAAAGCACGACGATAGTTTTCGCGTTTTTTCAGTACGGTAATCCAGGAGAGGCCCGCCTGCTGACCCTCCAGACAGAGCATCTCAAACAGCACCTGCTTATCGGTTTGTGCAATGCCCCACTCCCGATCGTGGTAGGCCAGGTAAAGCGGGTCCTGAGTGACCCAGCCGCATCGTTGCATATTCAGTATCCTGAGAGAGAAAATTTTATGACGACGCTTGATCTTACGTTCAGCCGGTTAATAGTTATACAACAGGCGCGATAAAACGGCCCCTTAATAGCGCCGAGTGTTCTCTTCAGCATCGTCTGGAGCTTTTCATGTTGCAGAAAAGTCAGTGTGCCAGCCAGCGCCTTGTGGCGTTGGGGCTGAGTAGTGCGTTGCTTTTTTGTTCTGCAACGCCTCTGTTTGCGTGGAGCAGCGAGACGTTGTCATCAACGGATGACGGCGTGCGCACGCGTCCCGATTACAACACTATCCTTGCTGAAAAGATTTCCCGAAATCACCTGATTGTCGGCAACGACGCCGATATGAATTTCCTGGACGCGGCGCTGAACCCGGCTCAGGGCCCGTTCACGCTGCGCGTCGAGCCTGTGCCGACCGGCAAGCGCTACAGCGCTGGCTGGGATATGCCGCTCGGCGCTTCGCTGACCACCGGACCGGTGGCGCAGTATGCGACAGCGGTCGCGCCGCTCAGCTGCCCGCAGTGCGATTTTAGCCGCGACGCCGTAGCAACGCTGGGCTGGCGCGTTGACTCCCGGCTGGGCTGGATCGCGCCCTACGCGCAGCTTAGCTATAGCTATCAGCCGGGCGAGGGCTTTCCAGGCGAGGCGCGCGATCGGCTGCCGGATGACGCGGCCCCGCGCGAAGAGAGCCGGCTGGACGTCAGCTTCGGCGCCAATATACCAATAAATCATCAGGTTGCAGCGTTCGCGGCTTTTTCGCAAAGCAGCGCGCTTAACAATGGCGATCAGTTGATTTACAGCCTCGGCCTCAGCGCCAGCTTTTAGTTCAGGGGCATAAAATGAGAAAGGGCGAGCAGTCAGCGCCATATAATAAGCGCGCTAATCAAAAAAGTGGTGATAAAATGCGCGAAAAACTCTCAATACTTGGCCGTGAATGCGCGGCTTTTTTATTTGCAACACTCTTCATTGTGCTGATGATGTCGGCTATCTATATCGATGTTAACTGGATGAACAATGCCATGCACGAGACTTCACTGACGGAGACGCTACAGGAGTTTATGCTCGCCTCCATCGCGGTGATGTTCTTCTGGTCGGCGCACCGGCGTCCCGGCCTGCGCGGCGCGCTTATCCTGGTCGGCGGTTTCTACAGCTGTATGTTGATCCGCGAGCTGGACTTTGTGTTCGATATGGTTAAACACGGCAGCTGGATATGGTTCGCGCTGGCGACCACTGCCGCCTGTCTGGCGCTGGCGCTGCGTTCGCCGCGCGGCACGCTGGACGGGCTGGTCGCCTTCATAACGAATCGTTGCTGGCTGATGACCGTCAGCGGCATGCTGGTCGTACTGGTGTTCTCCCGCCTGTTCGGCATGCATCAGCTCTGGCAGCACCTGATGCTGGATGGCTATAACCGCGTGGTAAAAAACATCGCGGAAGAGGGCACCGAGCTGCTGGGCTACAGCCTCTGCTGGCTCGCTTCGGTACGCTATCTGTGGCAAACGCGTCCGGCGCGCGTCAGGGTTGCGGTTGCTGAGCCGCTACAGACGCCGCTTCCCGTCGGGACTGCTTCATCCTCCTCGTAACCTACGCCTTTTTTGGCGATCCAGGACGCTAAAAAAGGTACAATAGAGACTTGTGCGCCGGTGCTCTGCCGGCGCAACGTGCAGGTCAACGTCAGGTTTCATCATGTCAGTCAAAATTCTTACTTCTACGCTTATTGGCCTGGATGCCTTTCGTCAGGATCCGCGCCAGGCGCTGCAGCAGGCGGAAAACGGTACGCTGGCGGTGCTGGATAATTACGTTCCGGCATTTTACGCCGTGACGCCCGAGCGGCTGGCGCATCTGCTGGCGCTGGAGACGGCGGCGCAGCAGCCCAGCGATGTGACGCTGGATGACAGTTTATATGACGACCTGCCAGCCGCCTTGCCGACGCCGGTCGGCAAGTTCGCCATGTATTCAGGCTGGCAGCCCGACGCCGATTTTCAGCGGCAGGCCGCTATCTGGGGCGTGGCGCTGAGCGAGCCGGTAACGCCTGCCGAGCTGGCCGCCTTTGTCGCCTACTGGCAGGCGGAAGGTCGCCTGTTCCACCATGTGCAGTGGCAGCAGAAGCTGGCGCGCAGCGTGCAGATGAACCGCGCTGCCAGCGGCGGCCAGCCAAAACGCGACATTACGCAAATCAGCAATACTGATTACAACATTCCCGATGGGTTCCGAGGTGAGTAATGAAAACGCCGACCGATCTGTTCAGCCGTTTGAAAAAGATGATGCCCGCCAACGTACAGCCGAAGTTCACCAGCGGTGAAGAGCTGCTGGCCTGGAACCAGGAGCAGGGCCGCCTGCGTTCGGAGTCTATCGTGCGTGAAAACCGCGCGATGAAAATGCAGCGCGTAATGGGGCGATCCGGCATTCGCGAGCTGCATATGAACTGCTCGTTCGATAACTATCGCGTCGAGAACGAAGGCCAGCGCAGAGCGCTGACAATGGCGCGTCAGTATGCGGACGATTTTGAGGGCAGCATCGCCAGCTTCGTTTTTTCTGGCCGTCCGGGCACCGGTAAAAACCACCTGGCGGCGGCTATCGGTAACGATCTGATCCTGCGCGGCAAAAGCGTGCTGATCGTCACCGTCGCAGACCTGATGTCCAGCATGAAAGGAACCTTTAGCGGCGGCAGCGACATTACCGAAGAGCGGCTGTTGCAGGATCTCAGCACCGTCGATCTGCTGGTGATTGACGAGATCGGCATGCAGAGCGAATCGCGCTACGAAAAAGTGATTATCAACCAGATCGTCGATCGCCGCTCCTCCTCGAAACGCCCGACCGGTATGCTCTCTAACCTCGATCCCGCAGGCATGAATACCCTGCTGGGCGAACGCGTAATGGACCGCATGCGTCTCGGCAACAGCATGTGGGTACGCTTCGACTGGGAAAGTTACCGCAGCCGCGTGCGCGGCGATGAGTATTAATCTTCTCTTCTCTGTAGAAAACCGGGCGCGACCCGGTTTTTTTACGCCTTTCGCATTGTGCTGCGACTTGTGTGAAACAGCGCGCAAAAGTGCCGGATAAGGCGCGACACGGGCTGTTACACTGAAAGATACGTTGCCTGTCAGATGAGCGCTAAAAAATATGAGTAAAGGCCCTGCACTACTCAGACTTAACAATCAGAAGCGCGTGATGACGCAGCTCCGCCGGTTGCGCGTTACCTCGCGTCAGGATTTAGCCCATATATTGTCGCTCAGCAAAAATACGGTTTCGCTGATCGTGGATGAACTGCTGGAAAAGTCGCTGCTTCGGGAGATAGGGCCGATCAGCGTGGCCGCCGCCGGAAGGCCGAAGATAGAGATCGCTCTCTGTCCGGAAAAGTTGAAAAGCGCAGGCGTCATGGTGGAGCGCAACGCGATTTACTGGCGCGTCTGCGACTACTTTTCGCAGGTGATGGTGGAGCAGACGCGCCGTATCGATACCACGAACCCGAAAAAGCTGCTGGATGAGGTAGCTAACCTGTGCGCCGAACTGGCGGAGAAGCATCCGCAGCTGCTGGGCATCGGGCTGGGCTTTCCCGGCATCGTCGATCCAGAGCGCGGCTGGATGCATCTTTCAACCCAGCTCGGCTGGCAGGATGTCGATCTGCTGACGCCGGTCAGACAAAAGGTGGGTTTGCCGCTGCGCGTGATGAATAACGTCAAGGCGTCGGCGCTGTTGGCGGTTCAGCAGCTTGGGCTAAGAACGGAAAACAGCCACTTCTATTTGCGTATTGCCGAAGGGACAGGCGGCGCGCTGGTGCAGCAGGGCGAGGTAGTGACCGGCCATAGCTGGACCGCGGGCGAGGCGGGGCATCTTAACGTGCAGCCGGACGGCCCGCGCTGTCGCTGCGGACGTCAGGGATGCGTCGAGACGCTGATTAGCAAGCCGGCGATAGAACAGCAGCTGGCGCAGCGCCGCCCTGGTTTAAGCTGGCAGACGCGCCATGAAGCACCAAAGGTCGTGGATGAGGTGATGCAGCAGGCGGGCAGCTTCCTCGCCAGGGCGATTGGCCAGATTATTTTGCTGCTGAACCCGGCCAGCGTCATTATCGATGCGCCCTGGAATACGCACACGCTGTTTTGCGAAACGGTGCGCAAGCGTATCGAATCCAGTACGCCCGCTTTTACCTTCCAGAATACGGCGCTGCATTTTTTGCAGACGCGTCTCGATCCGGCTGTAGGGCTGTCGCTGGCGGTGATAGAGCAGTATGAACAGAGGCTGGACTAGAGGGCAGGAGAGGCTGACTGAAAATCCGGATGCGGGGAGCGATCGCAACGTTACACCGGGCTTCCTTGCCCGCTCGTCCCGCGACTTTTCTGTCGCGGGACGCTTTGCTCTGCGCTCCCCGTCACCCGGGTATCGGCTTTGTCAGCCGTTTGCTACGGTTACTGCGCGGCGGCTACCGGCGTCGCTGCCGGGGCGCTGTTCGCCGCTGGCGTCATCGGCGTGTAGTCGAGCTGCAGTACGCGGCTGGTTTCCGACAGCTCTTTCTCTGTTGCCGCCACGTTGCCGTTCAGCTTCTGGCCGTAAGAAGGGATGATCTCCTTCAGCTTGCTCTGCCAGGCGTCAGACGCCACTTTGTCTTTAAAGACTTTTTCCATCAGCGTCAGCATGATAGGCGCAGCGGTTGACGCGCCCGGCGAAGCGCCCAGCAGCGCGGCGATAGAGCCATCTTTCGATGCGACCACTTCAGTGCCGAGACGCAGCACGCCGCCTTTCTCCGCATCTTTCTTGATGATCTGCACGCGCTGGCCTGCAATCGCCAGACGCCAGTCCTCTTTCTTCGCCTCAGGGAAGTACTCTTTCAGCGCCGCGAAGCGATCGTCGTCCGACAGCATCAGCTGGCCAATCAGGTATTTCACCAGATCGAAGTTATCCAGGCCGACATGCACCATCGGCATGAAGTTGGAGGTCGTGGTCGCGCTGAACATATCCCACAGCGACCCATTTTTCAGGTACTTGGTAGAGAAGGTCGCGAAAGGTCCAAACAGCAGCACGCGCTTGCCGTCCAGCATACGGGTATCAAGGTGCGGCACCGACATCGGCGGCGCGCCAACAGAGGCCTTACCGTACACTTTCGCCAGGTGACGCTGCACCACGGCTGGGTTATCGGTGACGAGGAACTCGCCGCCCACCGGGAAGCCAGCGTAGTTATCCGCTTCCGGAATGCCTGACTTCTGCAGCAGCGGCAGCGCCGCGCCGCCTGCGCCGATAAACACGAACTTCGCGTGCACCACATGCTCGGCGTTGTTGTTGTGCAGATCGGCGATGGTCACGTTCCAGCCGCCATTATCGGCGCGCTTGATATCGCGCACTTCGTGGCCGGTCTCCAGCGAGAAGCGATCGCTTTTCTGCAGCGAAGCCACCAGCTGGCGCGTAATTTCGCCAAAATTCACGTCGGTGCCGATAGGAATACGCGTTGCCGCGACTTTCTGCTTAGGATCGCGGCCTTCCATTACCAGCGGGATCCACTTCTCAATCTGCGCGTGGTCTTCTGAATATTCCATGCCGCGGAACAGCGTGCTTTTCTGCAGCGCTTCATAACGCTTATGCAGGAAGTTGACGTTATCGTCTCCCCATACAAAGCTCATATGTGGCGTGCTGTTAATAAAGCTTTTCGGGTTGGTCAATACGCCGCGATTTACCTGGTAAGTCCAGAACTGGCGGGAAATCTGAAAAGATTCATTAATTTCGACAGCTTTGCTGATATCAATGCTGCCGTCATCTTTTTCCGGGGTGTAGTTCATTTCCGCCAGCGCGGAGTGGCCGGTACCTGCGTTATTCCAGCCGTTGGAGCTCTCTTCAGCGACTTTATCGAGACGCTCAACCATCTCAATATTCCACTGCGGCTCCAGTTCCTGCAAATAGGTTCCCAGTGTGGCACTCATTACGCCGCCGCCAATCAGCATGACGTCGACATTTTTCTGCTCGTCGGCCCAGGCCGCGTGTTGCGCGACCAGCAGCGGCGCGCAGAGAGCCAGAAGTTGTACAATTTTACGCATGAAAAACTTCTCCAACGGCTATCTGTCGATAACCGGCAAGTGACACCGCGCGCCTTCTGCGGAAGCGCTGCGATCTCCATTCAAATTTCAACTCACATCCAGCACAAGCGGTAGTGTGTTAAGTTACAGTTAAAAGCGCGGCGGAATATAACATTCGCAACACATGTTTTAAAAATAATTACAAATATTGTAACTATTGTAACTTTTGAAAGTGGGAAAAACAGGAGAGGCAAACGAGCTTATTTAACAGGCAGGGCAAGAAAGGTAAAAACAATATTAACCGCAAGGCTAAACCGCCCGGCTGCAATAAATAGCGGTTTATTTTTTGTCAGCGCGCGGCTTAGCCTTGATAAAATCAGCGGCCATTTTACATCACGCTTTCACCATGATGCTGTCGATACTCCTTCGGCGTGGTGGCATAGCTTTTTTTAAATACCGAATAGAAATATTGCAGCGATGGGTAGCCGCACATCTGAGAAATTTCATTGATGTTCAGAGAGGAGGAGGCCAGCAGCTCGCGCGCTTTTTCCAGCTTCTCGCGGTGGATCATGGCGTGAATAGTATCGCCGGTTTCATCGCGGAAGCGTTTCTCCAGGTTAGAACGCGACAGGCCGATGGCGTCCAGCACTTGCTCCACCTTGATGCCTTTACAGGCGTTGAAGCGAATATAGTGCATGGCCTGAATCACGGCCGGATCGCGCAGCGAGCGGAAGTCGGTGGAGCGGCGGGCGATCACTTTAATTGGCGGCACCAGAATGCGCTGGAGCGGCAGCGGCTGCTTGTCCAGCAGGCGATGCAGCAGTTTGGCGGCCTGATAGCCCATCTGCCGCGTGCCCTGCGCCACCGACGAGAGCGCCACGCGCGACAGATAGCGCGTCAGCTCTTCGTTGTCGATGCCAATCACGCTTAGCTTCTCTGGCACCGGGATTTTAAGATATTCGCAGGCCTGCAGCAGATGGCGCGCGCGCGCGTCGGTGACGGCGATAATGCCCGTTTGCTGCGGCAGGGTTTGCAGCCAGTCGGCCAGCCGGTTCTGCGCGTGCTGCCAGTTTTCCGGCGCGGTATTCATGCCCTGATAAACCACGCCCTGATAGCGCTCGCGCTGTACCAGCTGACGAAACGCGTGTTCGCGCTCCTGCGCCCAGCGCTTGCCGCTGGAGGCGGGCAGCCCATAAAAGGCGAAGCGGTTAATGCCCTTCTCTTTAAGGTGAAGAAAGGCGCTCTCTACCAGCGCCGCGTTGTCGGTGGCGATATAGTGCACCGGCGGATAATCCTGCTGGCGATGATAAGAGCCGCCGACGCCGACAATCGGCACCTCGACGTTCGCCAGCAACTGTTCGATGGAGCTGTCGTCATAGTCGGCGATTACGCCATCGCCCAGCCATTCCCGGATATTGTCGATGCGGCAGCGAAAATCCTCTTCGATAAAAATATCCCAGTCGGTCTGCGACGCCTGTAAATATTCGCCGACCCCCTCCACCACCTGACGGTCGTAGACTTTATTGGCATTGAACAGCAACGTAATGCGATAGCGTTTTTCATGCATAGTGGCGCGCTCTCCTGAATCCCAGCGCAATGGATAGCATGGCCGGATGAACAGCAGAAATTGTTTGCGCCAGGTTGTGATCGCCGACGCGATTACACCCGGCGGCGCGTGGCGGTGTCCATCCACACTGCCAGCAGCAAAATCGCTCCTTTAACGATGTACTGCCAGAAGGTGGGCACATCCATCATGCTCATGCCGTTATCCAGCGAGGCCATAATAAAGGCGCCCATCACCGCGCCCGCAACCGAACCCACGCCGCCCGCCAGGCTGGTGCCACCGATCACGCAGGCGGCAATCGCATCCAGTTCGGCGATATTGCCCGCCGACGGCGAGCCAGCGCCGAGGCGCGAACTCAGGATCAAACCGGCGATCGCCACCATCACGCCGTTGATGGCGAATACCGCCAGCTTGGTACGCGCCACGTTAATGCCCGACAGCCGCGCGGCGTCCAGGTTGCCGCCGATAGCATAGATACGACGGCCAAAAGCGGTGCGCGTCGCCATAAACATACCGCCCAGCAGCAGCAAAGCCAGCAGCAGCACCGGCGTCGGCACGCCGCGATAGTCATTCAACAGCCAGATCGCGCCCAGCACCAGGACGGCGGTCAGCGCCTGACGCGCCACCGTACCGCCAGCGGCAGGCTGGGTCAGTCCGAGCTGCTGACGGCGCAGCCGCAGCCGCCACTGCCACAGCATAAAGAGCGCCAGCCCGGCGATGCCGAAACCGAAGCCGACGCCGTCGGAGAGATAGCTCTGCCCAATCTGCGACATCGCAGGCGTGGTCGGCGCAACCGTTGTGCCGTTGGTGATCCCCACCAGAATGCCGCGGAACGCCAGCATTCCGGCCAGCGTGACGATAAACGACGGCACTTTGCGGTAGGCGACCCACCAGCCGTTCCAGGTGCCCAGCAGCAGCCCCATCAGCAGCGTCACCGCTATCGTCAGCGGCAGCGGCCAGCCGAGCCAGACGTCGAAAATCGCCGCCGCGCCGCCCAGCAGGCCCATCATCGATCCAACCGACAGATCGATCTCTGCTGAAATAATCACGAACACCATGCCGACCGCCAGAATCCCGGTGATCGCGGTCTGACGCAGCAGGTTAGAGACATTGCGCGGGCTGAGCCAGGCACCGTCGGTGGTCCAGGTAAAAAACAGGGCGATAACCACAATTGCGCCCAGCATCACCAGCACCTGTAGATTAGGCAGCGAAAATTTACCCGGCGACGGCGCGCCCGGCAGCGTGCCCTGACGACTTTCGGTTTTAAGCATAATGTTCACTCCGCAGGGCCGCTTCCATAACTTGCTCCTGAGTCAGGTTGTTATTAATCAGATCGGCTTTGATCCGCCCTTCATGCATCACCAGAACGCGATCGCTCAGGCCCAGCACTTCAGGGAGTTCAGATGAGATAACGATCACGGCGATCCCCTGCTGTACCAGACTGTTGATCAGCAGATAGATCTCCTGACGCGCGCCAACGTCGATGCCGCGCGTCGGTTCGTCGAGGATAAGAATTTGCGGGTTCAGCAGCAGACATTTGGCGATAATCGCTTTTTGCTGGTTGCCGCCGCTCAGTCGGCCGATCGCCAGCTCCGGCGAAGAGGTTTTGACCCGCAGTCGCGCGATCGACGCGTTAATAACGTGCTGCTCGCGCGTCTCATCGAGCGGCGCAAAGCGGTGGCTGAACTGGTCCAGCGCCGCCAGGGTAATATTTTTCCCGACGCCCATCAGCGGCACGATGCCATCTTTTTTGCGGTCCTCCGGCACCATCGCGATGCCCTGCGCAATCGCCTGCTGGCAGTCGCGGATCTGCACCTTTTTTTCGTTTATCCAGATATCGCCCTGCCAGCGGCCGGGCCAGACGCCGAACAGGCACTGAACCGTTTCGGTGCGGCCCGCGCCGACCAGCCCGGCGATGCCGAGGATTTCGCCGCGCTTCAGGCTGAAGGAGACGTCGTTGACGCGGCGCACCTGACGGTTAACCGGATGCCAGGCGGTCAGATGTTCGACGCGCAGCACCGTTTCGCCGATAGTGTGTCGCTGATGCGGGTAGAGCGCGGTCAGCTCGCGTCCCACCATCATGGTGATGATGTCATCCTCGCTGAGTCCGGCGGCTGGCCGGGTGGCGATATGCTTGCCGTCGCGGATCACGCAGATGGTATCGGAGATCGCTTTAACCTCGTTCAGCTTGTGCGAGATATAGATGCAGGCGATGCCGTGATCGCGCAGGTTGTGAATAATGCTCAGCAGCACTTCGGTTTCACGCTCGGTAAGCGAAGAGGTCGGCTCATCAAGGATCAGCAGCCGCACCTGCTTGTTCAGCGCGCGGGCGATCTCGACCAGCTGCTGCTGTCCCAGCCCCAGGTCGCCGACCCGGGCGTCAGGCGAGACGTCGAGCTTCACCCGCGCCAGTAGCTGCTGGCAGCGCAGCGTCATGGTTTCGTCATCGACAATGCCGAAGCGGCCCAGCTCCGTGCCGAGAAAGATGTTCTCCATCACCGTCAGCTGGCGCACCAGCGCCAGCTCCTGATGGATAATCACAATGCCCTTGCGTTCGGTATCGCGAATGGTCTGCGCCTGAATCTTCTCTCCGGCGAACTGGATCTCTCCGTCGAACTCGCCGTGTGGGTAAAGCCCGCACAGGATTTTCATCAGCGTGGATTTACCCGAGCCGTTTTCGCCGCACAGCGACATGACTTCGCCGCTCTCCAGCCGCAGGCTGACGTTATCCAGCGCCTTCACCGCGCCGAAACGCTTGGTGATATTGTTCATTTCCAGCAGCATCGATCTCTCCTCTTCGCGGCGCGCGCGCTCAGAGCTCGCTCTGTTTATGGAAACCGTCTTTCACCACGGTGCTTTCGATATTCTCTTTATTGACCTGAATCGGCGTCAGCAGGCGAGAGGGCACCTCTTTCAGGCCGTTATTCAGCTTGCCGTTGCTGGCGGGCGTTTTGCCGTTGCCCAGCTCAATAGCGATATTGGCGGCTTCGTTGGCGAGCTGGGTGATGGGTTTATAGACGGTCATGGTTTGCGTGCCGTTAATAATGCGCTTGATGGCGGCGAGATCGGCGTCCTGGCCGGAGATGGCGACTTTGCCCGCCAGCCCCTGTGCGCTCAGCGCCTGAATCGCGCCGCCTGCGGTGGCGTCGTTGGAGGCGACCACGGCGTCGATATGGTTGCTGTTGGCGGTCAGGGCGTTTTCCATTATTTTCAGCGCGTTTTCCGGCAGCCAGGCATCGACCCACTGATCGCCCACTATTTTAATGCTGCCGTTGTCGATGTAGGGTTTTAACACCTTCATCTGACCGGCGCGGAACAGGTGTGCGTTATTATCCACCGGTGAGCCGCCCATCAGGAAATAGTTTCCTTTCGGCACCTGCTTAACAATACTTTCCGCCTGAAGTTCGCCAACTTTCTCATTATCAAACGATATATAAAAATCGATATCCGCGTTATTTATCATGCGGTCATAGGCCAGCACCTTAATCCCTTCACGTTTCGCCTCGGCGACGACATTGCTTAATACCTGGCCGTTATAGGGAATGATCACCAGCACATCGACGCCGCGGTTGATCATATTTTCAATTTGCGACATTTGCGTCTCTTCATTGCCGTTTGCCGACTGCACGAACACTTTCGCGCCCTGCGACTCCGCCTGCCTGACGAAGATGTCGCGGTCTTTTTGCCAGCGCTCAAGGCGCAGGTCGTCAATCGCCATACCGATTTTTACTTCTTTCGCTAAGCCAGCATGACTGACGAGCGCCAGCGCGGCGCAGGCGGCTAACAGCGTAAGTTTCATTTTCATGATTTTTATCCTGTAGGTAGAGGCTGTTGTCGTTATCGCATTGGTCCAGGCGAATGAATTGTTGACCTGAGCTTCCGCCAACTTCAATTACTGATTTTTATCCGGCGATTACGTTTTTTGGTTTATTTCTGTTTTTATGAGCGGGATCGATATTTAACGTTTTTAAGAGGAGCGGAGGGCAGATGTAGCGGAAGTTGTTATTAATTTGCGAGCAGACGCACAAATAATAATTATCTCAATCTGAGTGTGAAATATCGTAATTGAGCCAGCAGAAAAGGCGCAAGCAATATAAAGGCTCACGGCCGACTGTCCGGATTTTCACGCTGAGGAGCGAAACATGCACGCCTATTTCGACCAGATCGAACGCGTTCGTTTTGAAGGGGTAAAGAGCACCAATCCACTGGCTTTTCGTCATTACAATCCTGACGAAGTTATTCTTGGCAAAACTATGGCCGAACACCTGCGTTTCGCCGCCTGCTACTGGCATACCTTCTGCTGGAACGGCGCGGATATGTTCGGCGTCGGCGCTTTTGACCGTCCGTGGCAAAAGAGCGGCGACGCGCTGCAGCTGGCAAAGCTGAAGGCAGACGTGGCGTTTGAGTTCTTCCACAAGCTGAACGTGCCTTACTACTGCTTCCACGACGTTGACGTCGCGCCGGAAGGGGACTCGCTGCGCAGCTATCAGGAAAATTTTGCGGTGATGACCGACAAGCTGCTGGAAAAACAGCAGGAGAGCGGCGTGAAGCTGCTGTGGGGCACCGCCAACTGCTTTACCCATCCGCGCTACGGCGCAGGCGCGGCGACCAGTCCCGATCCGGAAGTCTTCGCCTGGGCGGCGAGCCAGGTTTGTAGCGCCATGCAGGCGACGCAGACGCTGGGCGGCGAAAACTACGTGCTGTGGGGCGGCCGCGAGGGCTATGAAACCCTGCTCAATACCGATCTGCGCCAGGAGCGCGAACAGATTGGGCGCTTTATGCAGATGGTGGTGGAGCACAAACATAAAATCGGCTTCCAGGGCACGCTGCTCATCGAGCCGAAACCCCAGGAGCCAACCAAACATCAGTATGATTATGACGTGGCAACGGTTTACGGCTTTTTGAAGCAGTTTGGCCTGGAAAAAGAGATCAAGGTGAACGTCGAGGCGAACCACGCCACGCTGGCGGGTCACTCGTTTCATCATGAGATCGCTACCGCCATCGCGCTGGGTATTTTCGGCTCGGTGGATGCCAACCGCGGCGACATACAGTGCGGCTGGGATACCGACCAGTTCCCGATCAGCGTCGAAGAGAATGCGCTGGTGCTGTACGAAATTATTAAAGCGGGCGGCTTCACTACCGGCGGGCTGAACTTCGACGCCAAAGTGCGTCGCCAGAGCACCGACAAATACGATCTCTTCTACGGCCATATCGGCGCGATGGACACGATGGCGCTGGCGCTGAAGGCAGCGGCGCGTATGGTGGAAGCGGGCGAGCTGGACAAGCGCGTGGCGCAACGTTACAGCGGCTGGAATGGTGAGTTCGGCCAGCAAATCCTGAAAGGAGAATTTTCCCTCGCTTCGCTGGCGGCGCATGCTCAGCAGCAGCAGTTTAATCCGCAGCATCGCAGCGGTCGCCAGGAGCAGCTGGAAAACCTGGTAAACCACTATCTTTATGATTTCTGAGATAACCGGGAGTAAGGCATGTATATCGGGATCGATTTAGGCACGTCCGGGGTCAAGGTAGCGCTGCTGGACGCGCAGGGGCAGGTGGCGGCGGTAAGCAGCGCGCCGCTGCAGGTGTCGCGTCCGCACGCGCTCTGGAGCGAGCAGGATCCCGAAAGCTGGTGGCTGGCGACCGATCGGGCGATGCAGGCGCTGGCGCTGCAGCACAGCCTGAGCGAGGTCAGAGCCATCGGCCTGAGCGGTCAGATGCACGGTGCGACGCTGCTGGACGCCGCGCATCAGGTACTGCGCCCGGCCATTTTATGGAATGACGGACGCAGCGGCGAACAGTGCCGCGAGCTGGAGCAGCGCGTGCCGGAATCGCGCCAGATCACCGGCAACCTGATGATGCCTGGCTTTACCGCGCCCAAATTGCTGTGGGTACGGCAGCATGAACCGGAGATTTTTCAACGGGTGGCGAAGGTGCTGCTGCCAAAAGATTATCTGCGCTGGCGGCTGAGCGGCGACTTCGCCAGCGACATGTCCGACGCGGCGGGCACGATGTGGCTGGACGTGGCGCGGCGCGACTGGAGCGACGTTATGCTCGACGCCTGCGGGCTGACGCGCGACCAGATGCCGCAGCTGTTCGAAGGCAACGCCGTAACCGGTTCACTAAGCCGCGAGATTGCGGCGCGCTGGGGCTTGCCGCCGGTGCCGCTGGTGGCGGGCGGCGGCGACAATGCCGCAGGCGCGGTGGGCGTCGGGATGACCGAGCCAGGGCAGGGTATGCTGTCGCTCGGCACCTCCGGCGTCTATTTCGTGGTAAGCGACGGCTACCTGAGCAACCCGCAGCGCGCGGTGCACAGCTTCTGCCATGCGCTGCCGCAGCGCTGGCATCTGATGTCGGTCATACTCAGCGCCGCTGCCTGCCTCGACTGGGCCGCAGCGCTGACCGGCTGCGCAGACGTGCCGCAGCTGCTGGCGGAAGCGGAGCGCGCCGATGAAAGCGCGCCGCCGCTGTGGTTTCTGCCCTATCTTTCCGGCGAGCGCACGCCGCACAACAACCCGCAGGCGACAGGCGTCTTTTTCGGCCTGACGCATCAGCACCGTCGGCCAGAGCTGGCGCGGGCGGTGCTGGAGGGGGTCGGTTATGCGCTGGCGCAGGGCATGGATGCGGTGCACGAGTGCGGCGTCACGCCCTCCAGCATTATGCTGATCGGCGGCGGCGCGCGCAGCGCGCTGTGGCGGCAGATGCTGGCCGATATCAGCGGTCAGACGCTTGATTACTGTCAGGGCGGTGAAGTCGGCCCGGCGCTGGGCGCGGCGCGTCTGGCGCAGCTGGCGATCGAACCGCAGGCGATGCTGCCCGCCTTAACGCGGGTGCAGCGCCATCAGCCTGATGCGGCGAACCATCAGCGCTATCAGCCGCTGCGCGACACCTTTGCTCGTCTCTATACGCAGCTTGCGCCGCTGATGCAGTAAGCCTGTCCCGCGCTGTCGCTATCCTGTCCCGATTTGGCCTTCCTGCTGCGCTCCAGGCCCGTCATGATGGGCCTGGGTTCATATCTCAGGAGGCGCAAAATGGCGCAGGCAGCTCTGTTGGTAATTGATGTTCAGCAATCTTTTCTCCACCGCGATTTCTGGCAGGAAGATGACTTTCCGGCGTTTCAGCACCACATCAGCGCGCTGATCGCAGGCTGCCAGGCGAAAGGGCTCCCTGTGTTGGACGTGTTTCACGTCGCGCCGGAAGGCCCCTTCGCGCTGGCGTCCGGCTGGGTGAAGCGAATGGAATTTTTGCAGCACAAGGCGACGCTGAGCGTCCAGAAACGGGTTCACAACGCCCTGACCGAATCGGGTCTGCTGCCCTGGCTGAACGAGCAGGCGATCGATACGTTGATTATCAGCGGCATTCGCAGCGAACAGTGCTGCGAAACCACCGCGCGCGTGGCGTCCGATCTCGGTTTTAAGGTACTGTTTGTCAGCGAAGCGACCCTGACTTTCCCGATGACGCATAACGGCATTACGCTCAGCAGCGCCGAGCTTATTCACCGTACCGAAACTGTGCTGGTCAACCGCTTTGCCGAGATCGTGAGCGTGGAAGCGTGCCTGGCGCGCGTCTGACAACAAGGAATGCCGCAATGCCGCAAACCGTCCTGTTTCTTACCCTGCCCGGCGTGATGGCGCTCGACCTGACCGGACCGGCGGAGACGCTGCGGCTGGCGGGAGATCGCTTTACGTTGCGCTATATCGGCCCGCAGGAGGCCGTTTTAAGCTCCACGCAGATGACCATCGCCGGCATCGAGCCGCTGCCGGAAAACCTGCCGCCCGACAGCCTGCTGGTGGTGCCAAGGGTTTATGATTCTGCAGTTTGGTTCGCTACGCCGCAGGCGGAGATGGCGCGGCGCTGGCTGCAACGACAGCAGCCGCTGCTGCGCGCGCAGCAGTTTTCCCTTATCTGCGTCTGTTCCGGCGCGCTGCTGGCAGCAGAGGCCGGTTTGCTCGACGGCGTGCAGTGCACGACCCATCACGATGTGCTGTCACGCCTGAAATCTGCCGCGCCCGCCGCGCTGGTAAAGGAGAATCGCGTCTTTGTCGATGACGGCAATATCTGGACCAGCGCAGGTATCACCGCCGGGATCGACCTCTCCTTACACCTGATTAACCGGCTGTGCGGCGCGCAGATCGCGCTGGAGGTCGCGCGTGACATGGTGGTGTGGTTCCGCCGCTCCGGCGACGATCCGCAGCTGTCGCCCTGGCTGCGCTATCGCAATCATCTGCACCCGGCGATACACCGGGCGCAGGACGTGATGATCGCGCATCCCGAGCGCGGCTGGTCGCTGAAGGATCTCGCCGCACGCGTTCACGTCAGCGGCCGCCATCTGGTGCGCCTGTTCCGGCAGCATCTGGGTATTAGCGTGCGTGAATACCACGAGCAGCTGCGGCTGGGCATCGCGCGCCAGCGCCAGCAGCAGGGCGAAGGCGCGGAAAAAGCGGCGCTGGCGGCGGGTTTCTCTTCGGCGCGCCAGCTGCGACGCGCCCGTGACCGCTGGCGCGATCAGCTTACCCAGTGACGCTTATCGAGACGCTGAAGACCCATCGCCAGCAGCAGACTGCCCCCCAGCGTCACGCCGAACACCCAGGGGAGATCGAGCAGCGGCCGCGACATATCGTCATAGTGGCGGGTGCGCAGGAAGTGGATAAAGAGCGCGTGAAAGCCGTAGATCGGCAGCGAATAACGAGAAAGCGTGCCGAGCACCGGCAGCGTCCGGGCGCTTAGCGCATTCTTGAACAGCACCAGCAGGCTGATGGCGGCGATAAACACCAGCGGGCCGCAGTAGAGATACCAGCGATCGTTGAACGCGCCGTTGGCGATCAGCGCCTGTTTTGTTCCTAACGTAATGCCGATGACGCAGGCGATGAACAGCCCCGCCGCCAGCGGCGTCACGCCGCGTTTTTCGGTTTCCATGGTGCCGATAGCGCGTCCCAGCAGGGCGTAGAGCAGGTAATAGATGCTGTCGCCGCTGACGTAGAGATTCACCGGTAGCCAGTGAAAGGGGCCGACCGCCTGATCCACCGTGTTCGGGTTCGCCAGCACCGCCAGCACCAAAACCAGCAGCGTCACATAGCGCGCCTGCACCGCTTTCACCTGAATCAGCGGCGACAGCAGATAGATGCCAATCAGCGCAAAGAAAAACCACAAATGATAAAACACCGGCTTTTGCAGCATTTTTAGCAGCGAGCGCCCCTCGCTGATGGGCGTCAGCCAGGTGATATAGGCCAGCGCGACCGCGCTGTAAAACAGCAGACAGAGCACCAGTCGCAGCAGATGGCGCGGCTGCGCGCTGCGTTCGCCGAAGAACAGGTAGCCGGAGATCATAAAAAAGAGCGGCACGCAGACGCGCGACGCTGAATTAAGCAGGTTGGCGATATCCCACCAGTGACCGGTCACCGCCATCGGGCCGGTGATATACCAGGTGGTGGTATGGATCACGATCACCATCAAACAGGCGACCGCGCGTAAATTGTCGATCCAGCAAATCTTTTGCGACATCGGGTCCTCTTGCGCATCACATTAGTGCGAAGAAGGGTAGACAGTCGCGATGCGCGCGACAACTTTTCGCGTCAGGATTCGGAGCCGTCTGGCGACGCGACGCCCGGCAGGATTTCCGGCTGCACATCGCGCGGTCAAAGGGTATACTGTCGCACTCTTTTTTCATCTACCCGACTCGCGTGCGAAATCATCATGCAAAAGTTTGATACCAAAACCTTTCAGGGCCTGATCCTGACATTGCAGGATTACTGGGCGCGTCAGGGCTGCACCATCGTTCAGCCGCTGGACATGGAAGTGGGCGCTGGCACTTCACACCCTATGACCTGCCTGCGCGCACTCGGACCAGAGCCGATTGCCGCAGCCTACGTGCAACCGTCGCGTCGACCTACCGACGGCCGCTACGGCGAAAACCCGAACCGCTTACAGCACTACTACCAGTTCCAGGTGATTATCAAGCCGTCGCCGGACAACATTCAGGAGCTGTATCTCGGATCGCTGAAAGAGTTAGGCATCGATCCCACTGTGCATGATATTCGCTTCGTGGAAGATAACTGGGAAAACCCGACGCTGGGCGCCTGGGGTCTCGGCTGGGAAGTGTGGCTCAACGGCATGGAAGTGACGCAGTTTACCTACTTCCAGCAGGTGGGCGGCCTGGAGTGTAAGCCGGTGACCGGCGAGATCACCTACGGCCTTGAGCGACTGGCGATGTATATCCAGGGCGTTGACAGCGTTTACGATCTGGTCTGGAGCGACGGCCCGCTGGGTAAAACCACCTATGGCGACGTGTTCCATCAGAACGAAGTAGAGCAGTCCACCTACAACTTCGAATACGCCGACGTCGATTTTCTCTTTACCTGCTTCGAGCACTACGAGAAAGAGGCGCAGCAGCTGCTGGCACTGGAAAAACCGCTGCCGCTGCCGGCCTATGAGCGCATCCTGAAAGCCGCGCACAGCTTTAACCTGCTGGACGCGCGCAAGGCGATCTCCGTGACCGAGCGCCAGCGCTATATTCTGCGCATCCGCACCCTGACCAAAGCCGTGGCTGAAGCCTACTACGCCTCCCGCGAGGCGCTGGGCTTCCCGATGTGCAATAACAACAAGTAAGAGGCAGCCATGACTGAAAAAACGTTTCTGGTGGAAATCGGCACCGAAGAGCTGCCGCCGAAAGCTTTGCGCAGCCTGGCCGAAGCCTTTGCTGCACAGGTAACCGCCGAGCTGGATAGCGCCGGTCTGGCACACGGCGAAGTGCGCTGGTATGCCGCGCCGCGCCGTCTGGCGTTGAAAGTGGCTAAGCTGAGCGCCGCGCAGCCCGATCGCGAAGTCGAAAAACGTGGCCCGGCCGTGTCCGCTGCCTTTGACGCCGACGGCAATCCGACCAAAGCGGCGGAAGGCTGGGCGCGCGGCAACGGCATCACTGTCGATCAGGCTGAGCGCCTGAGCACCGATAAAGGCGAATGGCTGGTTTACCGCGCGCAGGTGAAAGGCGAATCCGCCCAGTCGCTGCTGCCCGGCATGATTGCTACCGCGCTCGGCAAGCTGCCGATCCCGAAACTGATGCGCTGGGGTGCGAGCGACGTGCAGTTTGTGCGTCCGGTGCACACCGTGACGCTGCTGCTGGACGACGAGCTGATCCCGGCCACGATTCTCGGCATTGAAGCAGGACGCACTATTCGCGGTCACCGCTTTATGGGCGAGCCTGAGTTCACCATCGACCACGCCGACCAGTATCCTGACATCCTGGAAACGCGCGGCAAAGTCATCGCCGATTACGCGGTGCGTAAGGCGCAGATCAAAGCCGATGCGGAAGCGGCGGCGCGCCAGCTGGGCGGCAATGCCGACCTGAGCGACAGCCTGCTGGAAGAGGTGACCTCGCTGGTCGAGTGGCCGGTCGTGCTGACGGCAACCTTTGAGGAGAAATTCCTCAAGGTGCCGGCGGAAGCGCTGGTCTACACCATGAAGGGCGATCAGAAGTATTTCCCGGTCTACGACGACGCGGGCAAGCTGCTGCCGAACTTTATCTTCGTCACCAATATCGAATCGAGCGATCCGCAGCAGATTATCGCCGGTAACGAGAAGGTCGTGCGCCCACGTCTGGCGGATGCTGAATTCTTCTTTAATACCGACCGTAAAAAGCGTCTGGAAGATCATCTGCCGCGTCTTGAAACCGTACTGTTCCAGAAAGAGCTGGGCACGCTGCGCGACAAGACCGACCGTATTCAGGCGCTGGCGGGCTGGATCGCCGCGCAAACCGGCGCGGACGTGAATCATGCGACGCGCGCCGGTCTGCTCTCTAAATGCGACCTGATGACCAATATGGTGTTTGAGTTTACCGACACCCAGGGCGTGATGGGGATGCACTACGCGCGTCACGACGGCGAAGCTGAAGATGTGGCGGTGGCGCTCAATGAGCAGTATCAGCCGCGCTACGCCGGCGACGATCTGCCCTCTAATCCAGTGGCCTGCGCGCTGGCGATCGCCGACAAAATGGATACCCTGGCGGGCATCTTCGGCATTGGTCAGCATCCGAAAGGCGACAAAGATCCGTTTGCGCTGCGCCGCGCCGCGCTGGGCGTGCTGCGCATCATCGTAGAGAAGAACCTGCCGCTCGATCTGCAAACCCTGACGGAAGAAGCGGTGCGTCTGTACGGCAGCAAGCTGAGCAACGCCAACGTTGTAGATGACGTCATCGACTTTATGCTGGGCCGTTTCCGCACCTGGTATCAGGAAGAGGGCCACAGCGTCGATACGCTGCAGGCAGTGCTGGCGCGTCGTCCGACTCGCCCGGCTGATTTCGATGCGCGTATGAAGGCGGTGTCGCACTTCCGCACGCTCGACGAAGCGGCGGCGCTGGCGGCGGCGAACAAGCGCGTCTCCAATATTCTGGCGAAATCGACCGAAACGCTGAATGAGAGCGTGCAGGCGTCGCTGCTGAAGGAGAACGAAGAGATCCAGCTGGCGACCTTTGTTACCGCGCTGGGTGACAAACTGCAGCCGTACTTCGCTGAAGGTCGCTATCAGGATGCGTTGATCGAACTGGCGCAGCTGCGCGAAGCCGTCGATAACTTTTTCGACAAAGTGATGGTGAACGCCGACGATCAGGCGGTGCGGGTGAATCGCCTGACGCTGCTGGCGAAGCTGCGCGAGCTGTTCCTGCAGGTGGCAGATATTTCGCTGTTGCAGTAAGCGAGTAATAAATTGAAAAGGCCGACATTACTGTCGGCCTTTTTTTTCTAAAAAGTATCCTGTACTAACAGTTTTCGGGTCGTTTAACTCTGTTTAATCAGCCGACAGAGATTGAGAGATGTTTGATCTGACCCGTAAGGAAGACTATAGTAACGCTTACGGATGAAAGGTAGGCAGAGGGAGCTATGGGCATTTATTTGACGCCTGAGTTCGATGAGGAGCGCAGGCGACTGGGAATTACCGATAAAATTATTTGCAAAACAGCCCGGAAAGTTTACAGCGGCCTTAAAGGCGATCAACTGGGTAAATTCACTTATAAAAGGCGAATTGCTTTACCAAAAGTGGGCGAAAGAGGTGGAGCACGATCAATCGTTTTCTTTAATGAGGGTGAGCACCTTTACTTTTTTTACCTTTACGCCAAGAGCGAGTTGTCTAAAAAGAAAGGTAAAGAAATAGAAGATGCCGAAATAGAAATTTTTTGTGATATCGCGTCGGATTTTATAGAGATGGACGATGCAAGGATAAAACATCTTCTTGAAGAGAGAGAACTATTCGAGGTGAAGTGCGATGAGTGACGATTTGAAAAAAATTTACGCGATGGCCAGACGCTATAACAAGCATGGCGTTGTGAAAGACGAAACCCTTAAAACTATCGAAAATCGTATCAAAGCTGCTGATATTCCTGAAGTTCGCCCTATGACGGGTGAAGAAATTAAGGAGGTTCGTCAACGCTGGAAATTGTCTCAATCAGCTCTGGCGCGAACGACTGGAATGTCTGTTGAAAGCGTCTCTAAATGGGAGCGTGGCGAAAGTAAGCCTAATCAGGCGGTGCTACGTATTATTAATATGATTTCTGACAAAGGGCCAGAAATATTCATGAGTTAAGGCCGTTTCAGACGATTAAAAATATTTAAACAGCCTTTTGTTATCTCTGCAAAAATTTATTATCTGAGGTTTTATCACCAATGATTGCCCCCTTCAGGTCGTATAGCTTTATGCTACAGCGCTAAGATACGGGTTCATATCTTAAGCGCTGAGCATGTTATTGGCAGAAATTGTCACAGACCGCTAGGCAGCCGGCGGCGCGGTGCGCGCAAAGCTTTCGCGCTGGAACAGATTCTCCGCCAGCTTCACCAGCGCCGGGCGATCCACGCACCAGTTCGGCACCACATGACGGAAGTTGATGTAGCCGATCATGCAGCCCGTGGCGATATCGGCCAGATTAAGCGTGCCGCTGTTCAGCAAGCGTCCTTCCGCCGCAATCGTTTCCAGCTTATCCAGCCCGCGCAGGATTTTTTCCCGGTGGCGCGTCAGCACCTCAGTGGACTGCTGCTCCGGCGCGCGCAGCTTCTCGCGCACGATAATGCTGGCGCAGTCGCTGACGCCGTCCGCCAGACGCTCAACCTGGCGAATATGCAGCGCCAGCCAGGCGTCATCCGGCAGCAGCGCGGGCGCATCGCCGCGCAGTTCCAGATACTGTGCGATGATTGAGGAGTCGAACCAGGCCTGCTGCTGATCGTCAATCAGCGTCGGCACCTTGCCCAGCGGATTATGGAGCGAGACGTGGCTATCGGGGCTGTAAGGCGCATCGTTAACGAATTCAAATACAATGCCTTTTTCCAGCAGAATGACCGATATTTTTCGTACAAATGGGCTGGTATAGCTGCCGATCAGTTTCATCACTCTTCTCCGCCATCAAAAGGTTAGTCAGCTCTCATCGGGAAAAAGAAAGGGATTCAGGCTGCTGCGGGAGAACCCCTCCTGCTCCATGCGCGCATCCAGCACCAGCGAGGCGAGATCGTCCGCCACCGGCTCCAGCGCCGGATCCTTTTCCTGATAAAGCATCTTCAGATAGGTGCCGCAGTCGCCGCAGCTCTCTGCTTTCACCGACGCCTTCTCGCTGTCCAGCGACCAGTAGTGCAGATCGCGCGTTTGCTCGCAGTTGCTGCACTTGCTGCGCGCCACATACCATTCACTTTCGCACAGATTGCAGTGCAGATAGCGCAGCCCTTGCTGCGTGCCGAGATGCACGACGCTTGTGACCGGCATGCTGGCGCACACCGGGCAGAACTGCCGCTGTTCGCCATATTCGGCGCGCGCTTTGCCCGGGATCAGCGCCGCCATCTGCGCCCAGTAAACCGACAGCGCGGCCCAGATAAAGGGCGCTTTATCACTGCTGACCAGCGCGAACTCGCCCGCCAGCAGCGCGCTGGCCAGGATTTCCAGTTCGCCCGCGGCGGTTTTTTCCAGATTCTCCAGCACCGCCAGCGCCTGACCGGTCATCTCCGGCTTCAGCTCGGCGATAAGCGAGTGCAGCAGACGCTGCCAGTGCCCATCGCGCGGCAGCGTGTGAATATCCAGCGGCGGTTTTCCCTCGGCGGCGCTCTGCACCAGACGATCGTAGAGATCCTGGTGCAGCGGATGGTCATACAGCACGATCTCCTGCGCCTGCGCGATCTTGGCGGCGAAACGCAGATAATCGCCAAGGGGATTCTTTGCCGCCAGCTCGCGCAGGCGCGCGGCGCGGCGGCTATAAAGATTTTTCAGCCGTGGAAAAAGTAACGGCGGAATGGTATCCGCCGTGGTTTTTTCGCTCTTCTCCAGCTGGTCTTGGGGGATGATGCGAATACTCATCAGGGGCGTTTTTCCTGTTGTAGTGAGCGGTTACGCTGCTCGCGGTACCAGCGGGGATGGTGCTTCTTCGCCCAGGCGGAGCTTACCCAGCCTTCGACCATCGCCGTAATGGTGCCTTTAACCCACAGCGCCGCATAAACGTGCACCATGATCACCAGAATCAGGCCCACGGCGGAGAGAGAATGCACCAGCAGCGCCGCGCGGATCAGCGGGATGCTGAAGGCACCAGCAAACCAGGGACGCCAGATCGCTACGCCGCTGAGCAGAAGCAGCACTAAGCTGATGATAGCAGCCCAGAACACACACTTCTGGCCAAAATTATAGCGGCCAGTATCGCCGACCTCTTCATTAAGGGCAATTTTGTGGATATTGCGCGCCCACAGCAGGTCCTCTTTATCCAGCAGATTGTGATGCCAGTAGCGGAAAAACATCAGCATAAAGGCGACGAACATGGTTACGCCGATAAAGGGGTGCAGGATGCGCGCCAGCTGCGGCGTGCCCAGCACATTCAGCAGCCAGTTGAAGGAGGGAAAGAGAAAACCCAGTCCGCTCAGGGCCAAAAGCACAAAACAGAAGGCGACAATCCAGTGGTTGATACGCTCCGGCGCGCGGTAACGTATGATGCGATCGCTTTTTTTCATTCTTCCTCTTCCTTATGCTGCTCCTCTTCGACCCGATTCGGGCCTACACCGACATAGTGAAACACCGAGGCGGCGAAGGTGGCGGCAAAACCTATCGCCGCCAGCGGTTTCCAGATCCCTTTCCAGAAGGTTACGGTCGGGCTGATGCCGGGATTCTCCGGCAGCCCATGATAGAGCTGCGGCTTGTTGGCATGGTGCAGCACATACATAACGTGGGTGCCGCCAACGCCTGCTGGATCGTACAGACCGGCGTTTTCAAAGCCGCGCGACTTGAGGTCGGCGACGCGCTCCGTCGCCAGCTGCTGCATCTCCTCTTTACTGCCGAAGTGGATCGCGCCGGTCGGACAGGTTTTGACGCAGGCCGGTTCCTGACCCACGTTGACCCGATCGACGCAGAGCGTGCACTTATAAGCGCGGTTATCCTGCTGGCTGATGCGCGGGACGTTAAACGGACAGCCCGCGATACAGTAGCCGCAGCCGATGCAGTGATCGGACTGAAAATCGACGATGCCGTTGGCGTACTGCACGATGGCGCCCGCCGAAGGGCAGGCTTTCAGACAGCCGGGATCGGCGCAGTGCATACAACCATCTTTGCGGATCAGCCATTCCAGGCGGCCATTCTCTTCCACTTCCGAGAAGCGCATAACCGTCCAGGCTTTAGCATCAAGATCGGTCGGGTTGTCGTAAATGCCGATATTGTGTCCAACCTCGGCGCGAATATCGTTCCACTCCGAGCAGGCGACCTGACAGCCCTTGCAGCCAATGCAGGTGGTGACGTCGATCAGCTTGGCGACCTGCTGCCTGTGATCGCGCGCCTGCGGCGCTGGCGTGAGGGAACTGGTCGCGGAGCGACGAATAATGTCCTGTGTGGAGTAATCCATGTTCGTTCTCCGTTACGCCTTTTCCACTTTCACTAAAAAACCTTTATATTCCGGCGTTTGCGAGTTAGCGTCGCCCACTGACGGCGTCAGCGTATTGGCGAGAAAGCCTTTGCGCGTCGTGCCTTCAAAACCCCAGTGACAGGGGATGCCGACGGTATCGACCGGTTTGCCGTCAATGTGCAGACGCTGGAGACGTCGCGTTACCACCGCTTTGGCTTTGATATAGCCGCGCCGGGAGGTGACCTTAACGCTGTCGCCCGCCTTGATGCCTTTCTCCGCCGCCAGCTCTGTACCAATCTCTACAAACTGCTCCGGCTGCGCGATGGCGTTCAGCAACGCATGTTTCGTCCAGTGACGGAACAGTTCGGTGATGGAGTAGGTGGTCGCGACGCAGGGATAATCGGCAGCCTCGCCCAGCTGTGCGGCGTCGCGCGTAAAGAGGCGCGCCACCGGGCTATGGCTCTGCTGCGGATGGAGCGGATTGGCGGCCAGCGGGCTTTCCATCGGCTCATAGTGCTCAGGAAACGGCCCGTCAGCCATTTTATCGAGCGCGAAGAGATGACCCAGACCGTCCGGCTGCATGATAAAAGGCCCGGCCTGCTGCTGCGGCGCCATCGTCAGCGGATAGTCCGGCACGTCGATGCCCTGCCAGCGCTGGCCGTCCCACTCGATCAGACGGCGATTCGGGTCCCAGGCTTTGCCCTGTTCGTCGGCGGAGGCGCGGTTGTAGAGAATGCGGCGGTTCGCTGGCCAGGCCCAGGCCCAGCCGGAAACCGCGCCCAGGCCAGAGGGATCGGCGTTATCGCGGCGCGCCATCTGGTTGCCCTGCGGCGTCCAGCTGCCCGCATAGATCCAGCAGCCGCTGGCGGTGCTGCCGTCGTTACGCAGTTCGGCGAACGAGCTAAGCTGCTGGCCCTTTTTCAGCAGCAGTTTGCCGCTGGCGTCGTAAACATCCTGTAGCGCGCGACCGTTGCTCTCCTGCGCCACCTCTTCCGGCGAGGGATCGGCGGGATTGCTGTAGTCCCAGCGCATCGCCATCAGCGGTTCCGGCGCGACGCCGCCTTCCTGACGATAGAGTTCGCGCAGGCGTAAAAAGAGATTGCCGAGAATTTTGCCGTCGTGCAGCGCTTCGCCCGGTGGCTCCGCGGCGGCCCAGTGCCACTGCAGCCAGCGCGACGAGTTGGCGACCGAGCCATCCTCTTCGGCGAAGCAGGAGGAGGGCAGACGGAACACCTCCGTCGCTATCTGCGCGGGATCGACGTCGTTGAATTCACCGTGTGGCTGCCAGAAGCTGGCAGTTTCGGTGCTGAGCGGATCGATCACGACCATATATTTCAGGCGCGAGAGGGCGCGGCACGCTTTATTTTTATCGGGGAAGGCGGCCAGCAGGTTAAAGCCCTGAATAAGCGCGCCGTTTATTGCGCCCTGTTCCATCATCTCCGCCTGGGCCATGCAGTCGTAGCTCTTGTCCCACTTGGGCAGCCAGTCGTAGCCCCACTGATTCTCCGCCGTGGCGTTATCGCCGTAAAAGCACTTCATCAGGCTGATAAAGAACTTATCGGTGTTCTGCCAGTAGTTGACCTGGCCTGGCAGTGACGCGACGGGCGTCGCCTTTTGCAGGTAGTCCGCCAGCGTCGCCATCTTCTCCGACGGCAGCGGCAAATAGCCCGGCAGGCTTTGCGACAGCAGGCCGAGATCGGTATAGCCCTGCACATTAGAGTGGCCGCGCAGCGCGTTAATGCCGCCGCCCGGCATGCCGATATTGCCCAGCAGCAGCTGGATCATCGCGGCGGTGCGGATAATCTGCGAGCCGTTCGTATGGTGCGTCCATCCCAGCGCATAGAGGATGGTGGCGGTGCGGTTGGGCGCGCTGGTGGTAGCAAGCTGCCGACATATGGCGAGGAAGGTCTCATGCGGCGTGCCGCACAGGCGCGTTACCATCTCCGGGGTATAGCGGCTGGCGTGCGCCTTTAGCAGATTCAGCACGCAGCGCGGGTGGCTAAAACTGTCGTCGCGGCGCGCGTGGCCGTTCTCATCCAGCTCATAGTGCCAGCCAGCGCGATCGTACTGGCGCGTCGCCGCGTCATAACCGCTGAACAGGCCCTCTTCGAAGCTGTAGCCGTCGCTGACGATCAGCGCGGCGTTGGTGAAGGCGCGCACGTACTGCTGCTGGATCTGATTGTGCTGCAACAGATAGTTGATGACCCCCATCAGGAACACCACGTCGCTGCCCGCGCGTACCGGCGCATAGAGGTCCGCCACCGAGGCGGAGCGGTTGAAGCGCGGATCCACGACAATCACCTGCGCGTTATTGCCTTTCTTCGCCTCTATTACCCATTTAAAGCCGACCGGGTGCGCTTCTGCCGGATTGCCGCCCATGATCAGCACCACGTCGGCGTTTTTGATGTCGTTCCAGTTATTGGTCATCGCGCCTCGGCCGAAGCTGGGCGCCAGCGCGGCGACCGTCGGGCCGTGGCACAGCCGGGCCTGGTTCTCCAGCGCGACGATGCCGAGCGCGCGGGCGAATTTATGGTCGAGCAGGCCGGTTTCATTACTGGCGGCCGACGAGCAGAACATGGCGGTGGTCGGCCAGCGGTTGACCGTAACGCCTGCGGCGTTGGTCTGCTGGAAGTGAGCATCGCGATCCTGCTTCATCAGGCGGGCGATGCGCTCAAAGGCCTCCTGCCAGCTGATGCGTTGCCATTTGTCGCTGCCTGGCGCGCGATACTCTGGATACTTCAGCCGCTGGTCGCTGTGGATGTAGTCAAGCACGCCAGCGCCTTTGGGGCAGAGCGAACCGCGGCTGACCGGATGATCCGGATCGCCTTCAATATGGTAGATAGCGGCGCTGGCATTTTTAGCGCCGTCGCCGAGGCTGTAGATCAGCATGCCGCAGCCGACGGAACAGTAAGTGCAGTTATTGCGCGTCTCTCTGGCGCGAACGAGCTTATATTCCCTGGCGCTGGCTAATGCGGTTTCGGGGGCAAAACCCAGCAACGCCGCGCTGGTTCCCGCCATGCCGCCAGCGCAGATTTTGAAAAAACTCCGTCTGGTAATTTGCATTTTTCTTTCTTCTTTTATTGGCTCCATTGCGAAGCTATGCAAAATAACAATCCTGTCTGCGCCTTATTTGACGGGGGTCAATAAGTTAGCCTTTAGTAATGCTTTTTTTAAATTCTGTTTAAATCCTTTTAGAGATGAGTCGCTTTATCCGCTTGTTTTCCGGCCAGCGATAAAAATATATTCCGTTATTAAAACGGTTGTTAAAGCGCAACGGAAAACCATTCTCATTCCCGCGACTAAGGCGCGCCGCATCGGCATCGGCTATCTTTTCACCGCATAATTTGTATAGCGGTTTTTTTGCGCTACAGAAGACAACAGGGCAAAATTAGCCGCGTGGCTGCGCCTGTGCGGCAGCGCACACTTTAATTTCTTGTTAATAACAGGTCGTAATCCTTGAACGTTATCCCGCAAACCACCGGCGAAAATTTAACAACTCAGACCGGCGCCAGCGAAAGGCTGGTGTGGCAGCGCGCCGATCTCACCGTCGCGCAGCCCGACTGGCTGGCAGACGAAGTGCCCGTCGCCCTGGTTTATAACGGCATCTCCCACGTAGTGATGATGACCACGCCAAAAGATTTAGAGGCGTTCGCTATCGGCTTTTCCCTCTCGGAAGGCATTATTGACGCGCCGGGCGATATCTTTGGCCTGGACGTGGTGCCGGGCTGTAACGGCATCGAGGTGCAGATCGAGCTTTCCAGCCGTCGCTTTATGGCGCTGAAAGAGCAGCGTCGCGCGCTGGCGGGACGGACGGGCTGCGGCGTATGCGGCGTTGAGCAGCTGGAGCAGATTGGCAAGCCGGTTCAGCCGCTGCCTTTTACTCAGACCTATGATCTGGCCCAGCTGGATCGCGGTCTGAGCCAGCTCAAAAATTATCAGCCGGTGGGCCAGCAAACCGGTTGCACCCATGCGGCGGCCTGGCTACGCCCGGACGGGGAGCTGGCGGGCGGCTGCGAAGATGTGGGCCGTCACGTCGCGCTGGATAAGCTGCTCGGCTATCGCAGCCGCGCGGAGTGGGGCGACGGCGCGGTGCTGGTCTCCAGCCGCGCCAGCTATGAAATGGTGCAGAAGTCCGCCATGTGCGGCGTTGAGATCCTGTTCGCCGTCTCAGCGGCGACGCGTCTTGCCGTGGAAGTAGCGGAACGCTGCAACCTTACGCTGGTGGGCTTTAGCAAACCGGGACGCGCCACGGTTTATACTCACCCGCAGCGCCTGCGTTAGCGGGGCGAAGCGGCTCGTGTTACTGCCCTGTGACGAAACCGGGACGCGGTTGCTGGCCGCGCTTAATGCATTACCGGTAACGCTGAAGCCGCACAGCAGTACCGGCAGTCTGTAAAAACAACAGGTTGTTTATAACAGATTTATCAAAACCTTATGTTTAATAGGGCATTGATTACCCTTTTCCGGATCATGAATTTAACTATAATGGTTCGACTGCTTACGCGGCACGCCATCGGGCGCCGCCGCCCAAATATGAAATGGAGAGGAAGAACATGAGTTATTCACTGCCATCTTTGCCTTACGCCTACGACGCACTGGAACCGCACTTCGACAAGCAGACGATGGAAATCCATCACACCAAACACCACCAGACCTACGTTAACAACGCTAACGCCGCGCTGGAAGGTACCGAATTCGCTGACCTGCCGGTTGACGAGCTGATCACCAAACTGGATCAGGTTCCGGCAGACAAAAAAACTGTGCTGCGCAACAATGCCGGCGGTCACGCTAACCACAGCCTGTTCTGGAAAGGCCTGAAAATCGGCACCACGCTGCAGGGCGACCTGAAAGCGGCTATCGAAAAAGATTTCGGCAGCTTTGAGAAATTCCAGGAAGAGTTTGAGAAAGCCGCTGCTACCCGCTTTGGTTCAGGCTGGGCGTGGCTGGTGAAAAAAGGCGACAAACTGGCCGTGGTCTCTACCGCTAACCAGGACAACCCGCTGATGGGCGAAGCGATTTCTGGCGCGTCAGGCTACCCGATCCTGGGCCTGGACGTGTGGGAGCACGCCTACTACCTGAAGTATCAGAACAAACGCCCTGACTACATCAAGGCGTTCTGGAACGTGGTGAACTGGGACGAAGCCGCAGCGCGTTTCGCCTCTGCAAAATAAGTTTGTCCGTTTAACAGCAAAAACCGGTGAAGCGATTCGCCGGTTTTTTTATGCCTGCAAAAGCAATAATTAAACCGCAGCTAAACATGCGCGCAGTTGTTTTTTAACCTTTCACGATATTAACCTTCCGTTGAATTTCACGCAGGTAGGCTAAATAACATTCCACAAGAGAATGTTACATCATGTCTATTATAACTACTCCTGCGCCGGCTCTTGAGTCGTCGGCTTCGCTGTTTTTTCGGTTAGTCAGCGGAAAATATATCCCTAATAAACTGTGGTTGAGTAAAGGTTTTCGCCTGAAGTTCGCCCTGAGAACCCTGGTGTTTCCCGTGACGACGCTGCGTTATCTTAACCAGCTTTCTCAGCTGCCCGATTTGCATCAGGTCATGAGCGTGCAGGGCTTATTGCCCGCTAAGCCGCATCGTCCCTATTTACGCGCCGGGATCAGCGTGGCGGCGCGCGCGCAGGCGATCCTTGACCACTATCAGCTGGTCGCGGCTTTGCACAATCCCCGGCTGCGGCAGCTGCTGCAAAGTCCCGGCGATAATCTGCTGGCGACGCTGCGCGGCAAAAATGATGAAACCTTCGAGCTTTTCTCCTGCCCGGGACGTTTCGATCGCGAAGGCGAGATTACGCTGGTGCTGCACTACCAGCATGAGGCGATCGCCTCGCTCTCTTTTTCGCTGATGAATGAAGCGGGCCAGCGCACCTTGCTGATCGGCGGTTTACAGGGGCCGCGCAAACATATCTCTAACGAGGTGATCCGCGAAGCGACGAAAGCAGCACACGGGCTGTTCCCCAAACGCATCGTTATGGAAGTGGTGTGTATGCTGGCGCAGCACTGCGCGGCGGAGAAAATCGTCGCCGTCGGCGATACCACGCATGTGTTTCGCAGCCTGCGCTATCGCCACAGCAAGAGCGATTATTTCTTTGCCAGCTACAGCGAGTTCTGGACATCGCTCGGCGGCGAAGCGCGCAAAGATGCGCTCTATGCGCTGCCGCTCAGTATGCCGCGCAAAGCGCTGGAGGAGATCGCCAGTAAGAAACGGGCTGAGTATCGTCGACGTTACGAACTGCTTGATGCGCTGGCGCAGCAGGTATCAGCTGCCGTCGGCCAGCGCGGAGAGGATCAGGCGGCCGCCTGATCCCAGGCTCAGAACGGCTTCTTCGCGAAGCCGGTCATCACCTTCAGACCCATTTCGCGGCCCAGCGCGGTCATGGGATGCACGACCACCAGGCCGCGTACGCTCTTCTTCAGCGTGCCCATGTCGGCCTGCTCTTTTTTGGTAATCTCGCGGCTGAACGGCAGATTTTGCAGCTTCTGCGCCTCCTGGCTCAGCTTGTCGTCGCGCTTGTCGCGCAGACGCTCGATCTCCGTAACCAGCGTCTCTTTCTCTTTCAGCAGCGCGCCCAGCTTCTCGGCGTCGCCTGACTCCAGCAGCTGCGGCTCTTTGCGGTTCAGGGCGTCCAGCTGATCGCTCAGACGTTTAATCTCGGCTTTTTCTTGCTCTTTCATGGCGAAAACTCGTTGTGGAAAACAGGCAAAGGATACACGAAAAGCGGCGCAGATTCGCGCGCGTCGATGGAGCGGGGCGCCTGAATCTCAGGCGCCGGGACGTTTGAACGCCTGTTTCAGGCTGATGCGCGAGATAAGTTCAGTCAGAGAAAGCACCATGGTCGAGCGCACCATCTGCAGATAGCGCTGCTGCTGCATGGCGCGCAGCTCGGCGTCGTCGGGATGAAAGTCCGGTTTCGGCGGCCACGCCGCCACACAGTGCAGCTCGCCGAACGGGCCGAGTATCTCATCGTCGGTAAAGCGATAGTCGCCCTGATCGTGATTTAGCTCTTCGCGCAGCGCCAGCAGCAGCTCGCAATCTTCATACTCATGGCGGTTGATAACGCCCAGACCGTAGATAAGCTTGAGGCGCACCGGCAGCTCGCCGAGCGGGCCATCGCCCAGCAGCAGCGGCTCAACCGCATATTTCACCGCGTAGTCGTCCTTGCGAAACACCTGCAGCACCAGCAGATTGACTGCTTCGGCCAACAGTTCGACGGCAGCGATCAGGAAGCTTCTCACCGAACGTCCGGCGTTCAGGCGCTCAAGCACCCGGTTTTCAAAAGCTTGCTTCTCTTCCATTGTCGCCTGCAGAATTCTGATACCCTCAACGGGCGCAGCGTCGCTGCGCCCGTACCGCTTGTGCGTGACCAACACGCGACTGTTATGCCATCGCGTTGTACGCGCTGACCGCCGCCGCCACCACGTCGCTGTCGGCATCCAGACCGGATACCTGCGCCAGCGTCGCCTGCGGGCCTTTCTCGTTAATCAGTGCCTCCAGCTCCTGAGCCTGGGGATCCTGCGCGCTGCGGTAGTGCATTGCGGCGGCGATGCCCTGCACCAGATGCGCATTCGGCAGCTGATACTCCAGCGTGCCCAGCGTAGGTTTAATCAGACGATCGCCCGCGCTCAGTTTACGCAGCGGCTGACGGCCTACACGCTCTACGTCGTCCTTCAGGTAAGGATTTTCGAAGCGCCCCAGGATTTTCTCGATATAGGCGGCGTGCTTGTCGGCGTCGAATCCATAGCGCTTGATCAGTACTGCGCCGCTCTCTTCCATCGCGCCTTTGACTACCGCGCGGATTTTCTCATCCAGGATAGCGTCGCGAATAGTCTGATGACCGGCGAGCTGGCCAAGATAGGCGGTGATCGCGTGGCCGGTGTTCAGGGTAAAGAGTTTGCGCTCGACGAAAGCCATCAGGTTATCGGTAAGCTCCATACCTGCGATAGTGGGCAGCTCGCCTTTGAACTGGGTTTTATCAACAATCCACTCGCTGAAGGTTTCAACAGTTACTTCCAGCGGATCGTTGCTGCCCGCTTCGGACGGCGGCACGATACGGTCTACGGCGGAATCAACGAAGCCGACATGCTGCTCAACCCAGGCGTGGTGCTGCTCCGGCAACGCTTTCAGCACATGCTGTTTTAGCTGGCTGGTGCCGCGCACCATGTTTTCACAGGCGATAATATTGAGCGGTCGGTCGTTGCCTGCTTCCTGACGTTTCGCCAGGCCTTTTGCCACGCTGCCCGCGATGCGCTCAAGGATCTGCGGCCCGACTGCGGTAGTGACCAGATCAACGTCCGCAACCAGCGCAATGATATCATCGCTGGTGCTGTTAACGGCGCTGACGCCCTTCACGATTTCCACTTTTGCCTGCTCGCCAACTACATGTACTGGATATTCATGACGCGCGTTCAGTGCATCCAGCACCACCTGGTTGACATCGGCAAACACCAGCTCAATGCCTGCATCCGCCAGCAGTTTGCCGATGAAACCACGACCGATATTACCTGCTCCAAAATGTAACGCTTTCATAATATTGACCCATATCAAATGACGATGGGGCGGGCATGTCCGCCCCGGAAATCGGGACGGGCATACCCGCCCCAGGGAAAATCACGCAGGACGTTTAGGCGGTCGCCGGGCTGCCCGACAGCAGATCCAGCACTTCCTGCACGCTGTTGGTGTGCGCCAGCTTCTCGATGACGCTTTCGTCGTCCAGCGCATTCGTCAGGCTGGTGATGACCTGGATGTGCTCATTGTTACGCGCCGCGATGCCAATGACCAGACGCGCCACGTCATCCGCATCCTCGCCGAACAGTACGCCCTGCGGATACTGACAGAACACCACGCCCGTTTTCAATACGCGATCTTTCGCTTCCACTGTGCCATGCGGCACCGCAATTGACTCGCCCAGATAGGTTGGGGTGAGCTGTTCACGCGCCAGCATCGCTTCCACATATTCCGGCTGAACGTAGCCGCCTTTCACCAGCTGCTCGCCAGCGAAGCGGATCGCCTGCTCTTTATTGCTGGCGCTCAGGCCGAGGAAGACGTTGTCCGCGCCCAGTTTAAACAGATGGGCGTTGCTGGAGTCGTAGCTGTCCGCCAGCGCGGTCTGTACGGTTTCGCGATGTGTTTCGCTACGGTTCGCCGCAATCAGGCGATCGGTCAGGTTGGTGTAGAGCGCACTGTCGAGGAAGTTATTCAGCGAAATATGCTGCGCCTGCGGTGCCTGACGCATCGCGCGTTCGGTGAGGTCGCGGTGGGTAATCACCAGATCGACGTCGCCCGGCAGCGAGTTAATCGCGCTGTTGGTGACAGAGACATTCGTCAGTCCCGCATCCTGCACTTTCTTACGCAGCACGCCGGCGCCCATCGCGCTGGAACCCATCCCAGCGTCACAGGCGACAATGATTTTACGCACATGGCTGACATCAACGCTGTTGGCGTCAGCTACGACCGGCGCGCCCGCTACAGCCTGGCCTTTAGACTGCGCTTTCATCTCATGCATGCGTTTAGTGGCCGCTTCGATATCGTCTTCTTCTTTAACTTTGCTGGTTTTCAGCAGAATAGAGGAGACGACGAAGGAGACGGCAAAGGCCGCGATAATCGCCGCGATGTTGGCGAAGTAGGCACCTTTCGGCGTCATCGCCAGCACTGCCAGGATTGAGCCTGGAGAAGCCGGAGAGACCAGACCGCCATTAAGCAGCGTCAGGGTGAAGACGCCGGTCATGCCACCCAGGATTACCGCCAGCAGCAGACGTGGTGCCATCAGCACGTACGGGAAGTAGATTTCGTGAATACCGCCGAGGAAGTGGATGATCGCCGCGCCGCCCGCAGACTGTTTAGCGCTGCCGCGGCCAAAGAGCATATAAGCGACCAGCACGCCCATACCCGGGCCTGGGTTTGCTTCAATCAGGAAGAAGATTGATTTGCCCGCTTCACTTGCCTGCTGGATGCCCAGCGGCGAGAAGATGCCGTGGTTAATGGCGTTATTGAGGAACAGGATTTTCGCCGGCTCAACAAAAATCGAGGTCAGCGGCAGCAGGTTGTGCTGCACCATCAGGTTGACGCCTGCGGCGAGAATATGCGACAGACCTTCTACCAGCGGACCGATAGCCAGAAACGCCAGCAGCGCCAGCAACATGCCGATAATGCCGGCAGAGAAGTTGTTGACCAGCATTTCGAAACCGCTTTTGATTTTACCGTCAACGGCGCGGTCGAAAGATTTGATCGCCCAGCCACCCAGCGGACCGGCAATCATTGAGCCAAGGAACATCGGCATATCGGCGCCGACGATCACGCCCATTGTTGTGATCGCGCCGACTACACCGCCGCGATCGCCACCAACCAGACGACCACCGGTGAAACCGATCAGCAGCGGCAGCAGGTAGGTGATCATCGGGCCGACCAGCTTCGCCAGCGTCGCGTTAGGAATCCATCCGGTTGGGATGAACAGCGCAGTGATGATACCCCATGCGATAAACGCACCGATGTTAGGCATCACCATATTACTCAGAAAGCGACCAAAGCTCTGAACCTTGACCTTGACTGATGAGGACATAAAGCCACCCCTTATCGAGACGCGCTGCAATAAGAGAGCGCGTTTGTTTTTGTTAAGCCAGCACGGCGGAAAGCCGTCGCTATTACTGTATGCACGCGGACTCTATCACGCGAATATGAAGCTGCGTAGCGGCCGGTCTAAGTGTGATGCAGATCACCTAATTCGGGTGGGGGCAGGGGGCATTTTAGTGAGGAAGATCACATAATAAACGTGTAAAAAAACCACAATGGCTATTTTTTCGCCGCAAAACTGACCTAAATGTGAAGAACATCACGTTTAAGGGTGTTTGGTTTGTTTCATATATGTGACTAAGATCACAAACTATTTTTGGTCGAAAATGCGCCAGATCACACTCCTGACGAGGCGCTTATCGGGCTGGCGAAAATCTGAAAGGAAGCGACGCTGTAGAAGCCGGGGCAAGCCTGAGGCTCGCCCCGGAAGAGGTGTTACTGCAAACCGCTCTGAACGGCAGTCTGCGCCTGCGTTAACGCCTGCGCATTGGCGGAGATGGTGCTCATCAGGGCGTTATATTGCGTTACCTGATCCGGCGTCGGGAACTGAACGGCATTGTTGTTGAAGCTTACGCGCGGTCCCTGCTGCTGCAGGAAGTCGCCCGCCTGCGCCGCGCCCTGGCTCAGCGCCTGCAGCTTCGGCAGCAGCGGCACCAGCTGGCTGGCTGGCTGCGTCACGACTTTATCGTAAACGGTGTCGTAAACCTTTTTCAGATCCTCTTCCTGCTTAAGCGCGGCTTTGCTGCTGTCCGCCTGCATTTTGGCGCTCTCCAGCTGCTGCGTCACAATGACCAGCGCGCCGTTCGCCTGGCGGAGCGCGTCACGGCGCGTCAGGTAATCCTGCGGAACGTGGATCGCCGACAGCTCATCGACGACCGGGCGCATGCCCTGATCTATCGCTTTATTCACCTGCTGGGAAAAACCGTAAAGAATGGCGTAGTCGCCTGCATATTTACCAAAATTCTGCTTCTGACTTTCGCTCAGGCTTGGCAGGTGTTCGCCGCTGCGCATGACGGTATTTTGCAGGAAGTCGATAAAGGCTTTGCGCTGATCGCCCTCTTTGTCGCCGCACGCGGTGAGGTTAAGCACCAGCAGCGCGGCGCCGAGCAACATGCCGGTACGCATCCAGATGCGAGAAATTCCTGATGCCATAAGGCAACTCCTGTAAATGAGAATGTGGATAACTGAGGAATGGTCCTAAAGAATAGAGCAAAGTAGCGCCCAGGCACAACGCTCGCAAGCGCGAAACAGGCAGCAGAACAGAGGTTTCCGGGCAGGGGGCCTGCCCGGGAGTGGTCAGGAAGATTAACCGGTGTTGCGCATACCCGCCGCTACGCCCGCGATGGTCACCATCAGCGCCTGCTCGACGCGCGGATCGACCTCTTCGCCGCGCGCTTCCTGGGCGCGTGAACGCTGCAGCAGCTCCGCCTGCAACACGTTGAGCGGATCGGTGTAGACGTTGCGCAGCGCGATCGACTCGGCTATCCACGGCTGATCCGCCATCAGATGCGCGTCGTTGGCGATGGTCAGCACTGCTTTAATATCGGCGTCAAGCTGGTCGCGTAGCTGTTTGCCCAGCGGCCACAATGTTTTGTCCACCAGACGCTGATCGTAATATTCCGCCAGCCACAGGTCAGCTTTGGCGAACACCATTTCCAGCATTCCCAGACGCGTAGAGAAAAATGGCCAGTCGCGGCACATCGCTTCCAGCTGATCCTGATGACCCTCCTCCATCGCTTTTTGCAACGCCGCGCCCGCGCCGAGCCAGGCGGGCAGCATCAGACGGTTCTGTGTCCAGGCGAAGATCCAGGGAATGGCGCGCAGCGACTCGACGCCGCCGGTCGGGCGACGCTTGGCCGGACGTGAACCGAGCGGCAGTTTGCCCAGCTCCTGCTCCGGCGTGGCGGAGCGGAAGTAGGGCACGAAGTCTGGATTTTCGCGTACGTAGCCGCGATACATAGCGCAGGAGTGCGCCGAAAGCTGATCCATAATGCTGTGCCACTCTTTCTTCGGCTCCGGCGGCGGCAGCAGGTTAGCTTCCAGAATCGCGGCGGTGTAGAGCGACAGGCTGGCGATGGTGACTTCTGGCAGACCATATTTAAAGCGGATCATTTCGCCCTGTTCAGTCACGCGCAGGCCGCCTTTCAGGCTGCCCGGCGGCTGCGACAGCAGCGCCGCATGGGCAGGGGCGCCGCCGCGGCCGATACTGCCGCCGCGTCCGTGGAACAGCGTCAGCGCGATACCGGCTTTCTCGCAGGTTTTGATAAGCGCGTCCTGCGCCTGATACTGCGCCCAGCTGGCGGCCATTACGCCGGCGTCTTTCGCCGAGTCGGAATAGCCAATCATCACCATCTGTTTGCCCTGGATAAAACCGCGATACCAGTCGATGCTCAGCAGCTGGCTCATCACGTCGTTGGCGTTGTTGAGGTCGTCGAGGGTTTCAAACAGCGGCGCGACCGGCATGGCGAAGTTAATACCTGCTTCTTTCAGCAGCAGATGCACAGCCAGCACGTCGGACGGGGTTTTCGCCATGGAGATCACGTAGGCCGCGATAGAGCCTTGCGGCGCCTCGGCGGCGACGCGGCAGGTTTCCAGCACTTCGCGCGTTTCGTCGCTCGGCTCCCAGTGACGCGGCAGCAGCGGACGCTTGGAGTTCAGCTCGCGCACCAGGAAAGCCTGTTTATCCGCTTCCGACCAGCTTTCATAGTCGCCGAGGCCGAGATAGCGGGTCACTTCTGCAATCGCTTCGGTATGGCGCGTACTCTCCTGACGCAGATCGATGCGCACCAGCGGCACGCCGAAGCACTTCACGCGGCGCAGCGTATCCAGCAGCTGACCGTTGGCGATAATGCCCATATCGCACTGCTGCAGCGACTGGTAAATAGCGTAAAGCGGCTCCCACAGCTGATCGTTGGAAACCAGCAGATCGGCCGGGCGCGGCAGACGCTCGCCTTTCAGGCGGCGTTCAAGCCAGGATTGCGTCGTAAGCAGCTGGCTGCGCATACGCTTCAGGATGACGCGGTAAGGCTCAATCGCCTCTGGATCGCCGCACAGCTCGCGTACCTCTTCGCTGCATTCAGACATTGAAAGCTCAGAGATCAGCACGCCGATATCGCGTAAAAAGAGATCGGCGGCTTTCCAGCGGCTGAGCTGCATGGCGTGGCGCGTTACCGTGGCGGTAACGTTCGGGTTGCCGTCGCGGTCGCCGCCCATCCAGGAGGTGAATTTTACCGGTACGAAATCTACCGGCAGTTTGACGCCGAACGCCTCTTCAACCTGCTCGTTCAGCTCGCGCAAAAAAGCAGGCACGCCTTCCCACAGGCTGTTCTCCACCACGGCGAAGCCCCATTTAGCTTCGTCGATCGGCGTTGGGCGATATTTACGGATCTCATCGGTGTGCCACGCCTGCGCCACCAGTTGACGCAGGCGGCGCATAATCTGGTTGCGTTCATAGTCTGAGATATCGCTATGATCGAGCTGCTTCAGGCAGCTGTTTACTTCGACCAGCTTATGGATCAGCGTGCGGCGGGTGATCTCTGTCGGGTGCGCAGTCAGCACCAGCTCCAGCGACAGCGACTCGATCGCTGCGCGAATATCGCTTTCGCTGACGTCAGGCTGCTGCTTAAGGCGATCGAAGGTGGTTTTCAGCAGTTCGGGATGGTTCGCGCCATCGCCGCTGCGTGAAATGGTCTGATACTGTTCGGCGACGTTGGTCAGGTTAAGAAACTGGCTAAAAGCGCGCGCCACAGGCAGCAGTTCGTCATTCGACAGATTTTGCAGCGTGTTAAGCAGTTCCTTGCGATGAGTGTCATTTCCCGCACGGGATGACTTTGAGAGTTTGCGGATAGTCTCCACCCGGTCGAGGATGTTCTCTCCTAGTGCATCCTTGATCGTATCCCCGAGCAGTTTGCCGAGCATACTGACATTACTTCGCATTGCGGAATATTGTTCGTTCATGTGACCCTGACACCCTTATCGTCTTTTTAAACTTCTACACCCACAGCGCGCGGCAAAGCCGGAACTGCATGAGTAATCACCCACCGGGCATAACATCGGCTTTTATCTAGCCACGTAAACCCGGCGCCGTCAATGCGCTTGAGCGCCCGGTAACATTCATCTAACTAGCGGAAATTCAAAGATTTTAATTTGACGGGAGCGGGATAAGTTATTCTTATCAACAAATCCCGCGTTTAGATCAGGAAATTTGCTTTCTTAACAGTCAATTGCCCTGTTTATTGCGAATCAGTGGCAAAAATGCTGTACAACCTGCGCGATCAGCGACCGAGTTGGCTTAATAAATGCGGTATCGATAAATTCATCAGGCTGGTGCGCCTGGTTAATCGATCCCGGCCCCAGAACCAGCGTCGGACACAGTTCCTGGATAAAGGGCGCTTCGGTGCAGTAGTTGACGACTTCGGTCGGCGTGCCGAGCAGTTTTTCCACCACGGCGACCAGTTCGTGATTGGCCGGACATTCGTAGCCTGGAATCGGCGGGTGCAGCTCGCCGACGGTGAGGCGCCCTGGCCAGCGTGCGCTGACCGGTGCCAGCGACTCGTTCAGCAGCCCTTCCAGATCGCTTAGCGTCAGGCCCGGCAGCGGACGAATATCCATGTGCAGCTCGCAGCATGCGCAGATGCGGTTCGCCGCGTCACCGCCGTGAATATGGCCAAAGTTCATGGTGGGATAAGGGATCGCGAAACCGTCGTGGTGATAACGCTCTTTCAGGGTATTGCGCAGCTGCATCAGATGACCGATGGCATCGTGCATCAGCTCGATGGCGTTGACGCCGCGTGCCGGA
Source organism: Pantoea sp. ACRSB (assembly GCF_022346905.1). Taxonomy (NCBI): domain Bacteria; kingdom Pseudomonadati; phylum Pseudomonadota; class Gammaproteobacteria; order Enterobacterales; family Erwiniaceae; genus Pantoea; species Pantoea sp. ACRSB. Next base: position 116,455 of record NZ_JAKRNL010000008.1, read on the forward strand.
TCGCTGGAGTGGCCCGACTGGCCCTGTACGCGGATAACGTGTGACAGATGGCCCTTGTGCGCGCGCACCGGCTTCAGCGAGGTCGGCTCGCCGATAATGGCGCAGTCGGGACGAATGTTCGCCGTTTCAGAAAAATATTTCGCGCCCGCCATAGTGGTCTCTTCATCAGCCGTGGCAAGAATATAGAGCGGCTTGCTGAGTTTGCTGACGTCTACGTCGCGCAGCGTGTCGAGAATAAACGCGAAGAAGCCTTTCATGTCGGCGGTGCCCAGCCCGTAGAGCTTGTTGTCGTGCTCCGTCAGGGTAAAGGGATCGCGCGTCCAGCGCCCGTCGTCGAAAGGCACCGTGTCGGTATGTCCCGCCAGCAGCAGGCCGCCCGCGCCGCTGCCGGTGCGTGCCAGCATATTAAATTTATGGCGCGTGCCCGGTACGGGCTGCACTTCAACGCTGAAGCCCAGGTCGCGAAACCAGCCTGCCAGTAAATTGATTAAAGTTTCATTGCTCTGATCCAGTGCCGCATCGGTCGCGCTGATGGTCGGAGTGGCGATCAGCTGGCGGTAGAGTTCGATAAAAGGCGGTAATTTTGTCTTCACTGTTGACGGTCCTTGAGTTAGGATGTATCAATATTCATGCAGTAATAGTGAATAAAAATACATTAACGCCGGTTGGCTGGGAAGCAGAAATCCTCCGCAAACGGCATCGTGGGCAACGGGGCAAGGCCGCGACCCGGAACGTGTGACTGTAAAAAGGTATACAGCCTGATGTTGAATACGCTGATCGTTGGCGCCAGTGGTTACGCTGGCGTAGAGCTCGCCACCTTCCTCAATCGTCATCCACATATGAACATAACCGCTTTGGCGGTTTCAGCGCAAAGCCCGGATGCCGGAAAGCGTCTGTCAGATCTGCATCCGCAGCTGAAAGGCGTGGTGGATCTGCCGCTGCAGCCGTTGAGCAGCGCGGCCGAGTGGGCAGACAAGGTTGATGTGGTGTTTCTGGCGACCGCGCATGAAGTCAGCCACGATCTGGCGCCAGCCTTCCTCGAAGCGGGTTGCGTCGTGTTTGATCTCTCCGGCGCGTTCCGCGTTAACGACAGCGAATTTTATCAGCGCTATTACGGCTTCACTCATCAGCACAGCGACTGGCTTGATAAAGCGGTTTACGGCCTGGCGGAGTGGAACCATGACAAAGTCAAAGAGGCGCAGCTGGTGGCGGTGCCGGGTTGCTATCCCACCGCGGCGCAGCTGGCGCTTAAACCGCTGGTTGACGGCGAACTACTTAACGCCGATCAGTGGCCGGTGATTAACGCCACCAGCGGCGTAAGCGGCGCAGGACGCAAGGCGAGCGTCACCACCAGCTTTTGTGAAGTGAGCCTGCAGCCATACGGTCTGTTTAATCATCGCCACCACCCGGAAATCGTCGCGCATCTCGGCGCGCCGGTAATTTTTACGCCGCATCTCGGCAACTTCCCGCGTGGCATTCTGGCGACCATCACCTGTCGCCTGAAGCCGGGCGTCAGCCATGACGACGTTGCGGCGGCGTTCCACCGCGCCTATCACGACAAGCCGCTGGTGCGCGTCTATGAGCAGGGCGTGCCGGCGCTGAAAGCGGTTATCGGCCAGCCGTTCTGCGATATCGGCTTCGCGGTGCAGGGCGAGCATCTGATCGTCGTCGCGGCGGAAGATAATCTGCTGAAAGGTGCTGCCTCGCAGGCGGTGCAGTGTATGAATATTCGCTTCGGCTTCCCTGAAACGCAGTCACTGATTTAACGGACAAGGATGCATATGACAACTCCATTAATTATCAAACTGGGCGGCGTGCTGCTCGACAGCGAAGAAGCGCTGGCGCGGCTGTTCGACGCACTGCTGGCCTGGCGCAGCGCACATCAGCGCCCGCTGATGATCGTTCACGGCGGCGGCTGCGTGGTTGACGAGCTGATGAAAAAGCTTTCGCTGCCGGTGAAGAAGAAGAACGGCCTGCGCGTAACGCCTGCCGACCAGATCGACATTATTACCGGTGCGCTGGCGGGTACGGCCAATAAAACCCTGCTCGCCTGGGCGAAAAAATATGGCATTAAAGCGGTCGGCCTGAGTCTGGGCGACGCCGATCTGGTCAGCGTGGCGCAGCTTGATGAAGAGCTGGGGCACGTCGGCCACGCCGAACCGGGCGATCCAGCGCTGATTAACACGCTGCTGGCTGCAGGCTATATGCCGATCGTCAGCTCTATCGGCATTACCGACGGCGGCGAGCTGATGAACGTCAATGCCGACCAGGCGGCGACCGCGCTGGCGGCCACGCTGGGTGCCGATCTGGTGCTGCTCTCCGACGTGAGCGGCATCCTCGACGGCAAAGGCCAGCGCATCGAAGAGATGACGGCCGCAAAAGCGGAGCAGCTGATCGCGCAAGGCATCATTACTGATGGCATGATTGTAAAAGTAAACGCGGCGCTCGACGCGGCGCGTACGCTGGGCCGCCCGGTGGATATCGCCAGCTGGCGCCACGCGGAGCAGCTGCCTGACCTGTTTAACGGCGTGTCGATCGGCACCCGGATCCTCGCTTAACGACTTAGATTTAGGATGACGACATGAGCACGCAAAATATCAAAAAAATCGTACTGGCATATTCCGGCGGCCTGGATACTTCCGCCATTATTCCCTGGCTGAAAGAGAACTACGGCGGCTGTGAAGTGGTGGCGTTCGTGGCGGATATCGGTCAGGAGCGTAGCGATCTGGAAGGCGTGGAGAAGAAAGCGCTGCAGTCTGGCGCGTCTGAGTGCCACGTTGTCGATTTGCGTGAAGAGTTTATCAGCGACTACGTTTATCCGGTGCTGCAGACCGGCGCACTCTATGAAGGCACCTATCTGCTGGGTACCTCAATGGCGCGTCCGATTATCGCCAAAGCCCAGGTAGAACTGGCGCTGAAAGTGGGCGCAGACGCGCTGTGCCACGGCGCGACCGGCAAAGGTAACGACCAGGTGCGTTTCGAGACCACCTACACCGCGCTGGCGCCGCAGCTGAAAGTGGTCGCGCCGTGGCGTGAATGGAACCTGCGTTCGCGTGAAGCGCTGCTGGACTATCTGAAAGAGCGCAACATTCCGACCACCGCGTCACTGGAAAAAATTTACAGCCGCGACGAGAACGCCTGGCATATCTCTACCGAAGGCGGCGTGCTGGAGAGTCCGTCTAACGCGCCGAACAAAGATTGCTGGGTATGGACCGTCGATCCGCTGGAGGCGCCGGATCAGCCGGAAAACGTCACCGTTACCGTGGAAAAAGGGCGCGTTGTGGCGGTGAACGGCGAAAGGCTGAGTCCGTTCCAGTGTCTGGAAGCGCTCAACGCTATCGGCGCGAAACACGGCGTGGGCCGTATCGACATCGTGGAAAACCGTCTGGTGGGCATCAAGTCGCGCGGCTGCTACGAAACTCCTGGCGGCACCATTATGGTGAACGCGCTGCGCGCGGTTGAGCAGCTGGTACTGGATCGCGACAGCTTCAAATGGCGCGAGCAGCTGGGCCATGAGATGTCTTACGTTGTCTACGACGGCCGCTGGTTCGCGCCGCTGCGTAAGTCAATCCAGGCCGCCGCCGAGTCGCTGGCTGAAGAGGTAAACGGCGAAGTGGTGCTGCAGCTCTATAAAGGTCAGGCGACGGCGATCCAGAAACGCTCCTCTAACAGCCTCTACTCAGAAGAGTTCGCCACCTTCGGCGAAGACGAGGTTTACGATCACCGTCATGCAGGCGGCTTTATCCGTCTGTTCTCGCTCTCTTCGCGCATCCGCGCCCTGAACGAGCAGAAGAAGTAATAGCTGGCGAGGCGTACGCCTCGCCCAACCAGATTTCGCAGGGGCGGCTTCGGGCCGCCTCTTGTTTAAGGATTGAAAGGAGTTTCACATGGCACTTTGGGGCGGACGTTTTACCCAGGCAGCAGACCAACGTTTCAAACAGTTCAACGATTCGCTGCGCTTCGACTATCGTCTGGCGGAGCAGGATATTGTCGGCTCCATCGCCTGGTCCAAAGCGCTGGTGACGGTCAACGTGCTGAGCGGCGACGAGCAGCAGCAGCTGGAGCAGGCGCTGAATGCGCTGCTGACCGAGGTGCAGGCGAATCCAGAACAGATTCTGCAAAGCGACGCCGAAGATATTCACAGCTGGGTTGAAGGCCAGCTGATCGAAAAAGTCGGCGCGCTGGGCAAAAAGCTTCATACCGGCCGCAGCCGTAACGATCAGGTCGCGACCGATCTGAAACTCTGGTGCAAAGCGCAGGTTGAGGTGCTGCTGGGCGCCACGCGCGAACTGCAGCAGGCGCTGGTGGCAACCGCCGAAGCGAATCAGGATGCGGTCATGCCGGGCTACACGCACCTGCAGCGCGCGCAGCCGGTTACCTTCGCGCACTGGTGTCTGGCCTATGTTGAGATGCTGGCGCGTGACGAAAGCCGTCTGCAGGATACCCTGAAGCGCCTCGACGTTAGCCCGCTCGGCTGCGGCGCGCTGGCGGGCACCGCCTACGAAATCGATCGCGAGCAGCTGGCTGGCTGGCTGGGCTTCGCCTCCGCGACGCGCAACAGTCTGGATACCGTTTCCGATCGCGACCATGTGCTGGAGCTGCTGTCTGACGCCTCTATCGGCATGGTGCATCTGTCGCGCTTCGCAGAAGATTTAATTTTCTTCAATACCGGCGAGGCGGGCTTCGTGGAGCTGTCTGACAAAGTAACATCCGGCTCGTCGCTGATGCCGCAGAAGAAAAACCCGGACGCCCTGGAGCTGATCCGCGGCAAATGCGGCCGCGTGCAGGGCGCGCTGACCGGCATGATGATGACGCTGAAAGGACTGCCGCTCGCCTACAATAAAGATATGCAGGAAGACAAAGAGGGGCTGTTCGACGCGCTCGATACCTGGCTGGACTGCCTGCATATGTCGGCGCTGGTGCTGGATGGCATTCAGGTGAAACGTCCGCGCTGCCAGGAAGCGGCAGAGCAGGGCTACGCCAACTCAACCGAGCTGGCCGACTATCTGGTGGCGAAGGGCGTGCCCTTCCGTGAAGCGCACCATATCGTGGGCGAAGCGGTAGTCGAAGCGATCAAACAGGGCGTGGCGCTGGAAGCGCTGTCGCTGGCGCAGCTAAAGCAGTTTAGCGCGACCATTGAAGAGGACGTTTACGCTATTCTGGCGCTGCGCTCTTGCCTGGAAAAAAGGAATGCGAAAGGAGGCGTCGCGCCGCAGCAGGTCGCGTCTGCCATCGCCGAGGCGAAACAGCGTCTCGCCTGATCGACAGGCAAAAAAAAGGCGGGCAACAATTGCCCGCTAACCTCTAGCTTCGGAATTTCATTTTTTATTTTAGGCACATCATCAGAGGGCCAGCGCTCCGGCTGACACTGTGATTCTTTTACGCTGACAGCAGGTACTGCTCCAGATCGTCGCTGCCGCCGATATGGCGACCGCCGATAAAGACCTGCGGCACCGTGGCGCGGCCTGAAACGGCGCGCAGGCTGACGGTGGTAGCATCCTGACCCAGCACAATCTCTTCGAACGGCATGTTGTTATCGATCAGCATCTGTTTCGCTTTGGTGCAGAACGGACAGCCTGGTTTGGTAAAGAGCGAGACGGACTCCTGCACTTTAAATTCCGGCGCCAGATAGCGCAGCAGGGTGTCGGCGTCAGAGACCTCAAAGGGATCGCCCGGCTTGTTCGGCTCAACGAACATCTTCTCAATTACGCCGTTACGCACCAGCATCGAATAACGCCATGAGCGCGCGCCAAAACCAACGTCCGATTTCTCGACCAGCATCTCCATCCCGCGCGTAAACTCGCCGTTGCCATCCGGAATAAAGGTAATATTTTCCGCGCGCTGCTCTGCTTTCCACGCGTTCATCACAAAGGTGTCGTTAACCGACACGCACAGGATGCTGTCAACGCCATGCTGCGCAAATACGCTGTAGAGCTCGTTATAGCGCGGCAAATGACTTGAAGAACAGGTGGGCGTAAAGGCGCCCGGCAGTGAAAAAACGATAACCGTCTTGTCTCTGAACAGCTCATCTGTAGTAACGTCTACCCAGCGATCGCCCTGGCGGGTGTGAAATACGACCTGCGGAACGGCTTTACCTTCCTGAGTTGCAAACATATTTTCTCCTTGAGAGCGAATCGCCTGAATTTGCTGCGTGCATTATTCTCATCATTGCTTGATAGGGCTAATCGTTCATTGCTATCCTATCTATCGCCACGGGCTATCGTGGTCTGGAGGATAACAATGAACATTCGCGATCTTGAATATCTGGTTTCGCTTGCTGAGCATCGCCATTTCCGCCGCGCGGCGGACGCATGCCACGTCAGCCAGCCGACGCTAAGCGGACAGATCCGCAAGCTGGAAGATGAGCTGGGCGTTATGCTGCTGGAGCGAACCAGCCGTAAAGTGTTGTTCACCCAGGCGGGCATGCTGCTGGTCGATCAGGCGCGCACCGTGCTGCGGGAAGTTAAAGTATTAAAAGAGATGGCAAGCCAGCAGGGCGAAGCCATGTCCGGCCCACTGCATATCGGGCTGATCCCTACCACAGGACCCTATCTGCTGCCGCAAATTATTCCTATGCTGCACCAGACTTTCCCCAAGCTTGAGATGTATCTGCACGAGGCCCAGACGCAGCAACTGCTGGCGCAGCTCGACAGCGGCAAGCTCGACTGCGCAATTCTGGCGCTGGTCAAAGAGAGCGAGGCCTTTATTGAGGTGCCGCTGTTCGACGAGCCGATGAGGCTGGCGGTCTATCAGGATCATCCGTGGCACGATCGCGATCGCGTCCCGATGTCCGATCTGGCGGGCGAAAAGCTGCTTATGCTGGAAGATGGCCACTGCCTGCGCGATCAGGCGATGGGATTCTGCTTTGAAGCAGGCGCTGACGAGGATACGCATTTCCGCGCCACCAGCCTGGAGACGCTGCGCAATATGGTCGCGGCCGGAAGTGGCATCACGCTGCTGCCCGCGCTGGCGGTGCCGCAGGAGCGCGTGCGCGACGGCGTATGCTATCTGCCCTGTTATAAGCCTGTGCCGCAGCGCACTATCGCGCTGGTCTATCGTCCCGGTTCGCCTCTGCGCAGCCGCTATGAGCAGCTGGCAGAAGCGATTCGCACGCACATGCAAGGCTATCTCAACAGCACGTTAAAACAGGCGGTTTAAGCCGTTCAACGCGGCCACGCGATAGGCTTCGGCCATGGTGGGGTAGTTAAAGGTGGTATTTACGAAGTACTCAATCGTATTGCCGCCGTTTTTCTGCTCCATAATCGCCTGTCCGATGTGAATGATTTCGGCCGCGCGCTCGCCAAAGCAGTGAATGCCCAGGATCTCTTTGGTTTCGCGGTGGAACAGAATTTTCAGGCTGCCCACGTTCATGCCGACAATCTGCGCGCGCGCCAGATGCTTAAACTGCGCGCGTCCCACTTCATAAGGCACTTTCATCGCCGTCAGCTGCTGCTCGGTTTTGCCCACGGAGCTGATTTCCGGAATGGTATAGATACCGGTCGGGATATCTTCCACCAGGTGCGCGCTGGCTTCGCCTTTGATAATCGCCTGCGCGGCGATGCGGCCCTGATCGTAGGCGGCTGACGCAAGGCTCGGGTAGCCGATCACGTCGCCCACCGCATAGATATGCGGCTGCGCAGTCTGATACATGCTGTTTACCTTCAGCAGGCCGCGTCCGTCCGCCTCCAGCCCGACATTCTCCAGCGCCAGCGAATCGGTGTTGCCGGTACGGCCGTTAGCGTAGAGCAGGCAGTCGGCTTTCACTTTTTTGCCTGACTTCAGGTGCATAATAACGCCGTCGTCAACGCCTTCGATTTTCTCAAACTCTTCGTTATGGCGGATCACGACGCCGCTGTTCCAGAAGTGGTAAGAGAGCGAATCTGACATCTCCTGATCGAGAAACGCCAGCAAACGGTCGCGGGTGTTGATGAGATCGACCTTGACGTTCAGCCCGCGGAAAATCGATGCATATTCACAGCCGATCACGCCCGCGCCGTAGATAATGACGTGGCCCGGTTCGTGGTGCAGATTGAGGATAGAGTCGGAGTCGTAAATGCGCGGGTGGGTAAAATCAACATCCGCCGGATGATAAGGACGGGAGCCGCAGGCGATAACGAATTTCTCCGCCGTCAGGCGCTCGCGCGTGCCGTCATAGTGCTCGACTTCAATCGTATTGGCATCAATAAAGTGGGCGTTGCCCTGAAAGAGTTCGCAGCGATTGCGCTCGTAAAAGCCCTGGCGCATCGCGGTCTGCTGGCTGATGACGTTTTCCGTATGGTTAAGGATATCAGCGAATGAGGAGCGCAGCAGTCGGGTGTGATCGCTGTAGAGCGGATTTTGGTTGAATTCGATAATGCGACTGACTGCATGGCGAAGCGCTTTGGAGGGAATGGTGCCCCAGTGGGTACAACCGCCGCCGATGTTATGGTAGCGTTCGATCACTGCAATGCGCGCTCCCTGCTTCACCAGGCCCATGGCTGCACCTTCACCTCCAGGACCGGAGCCAATCACGATGGCATCGTAATCGTAAGACTTTTGCATACCAGTACGTCCTATTTTCTATACATTTTTACAACGAGATTCTAACATCTCGCCGCGCACTTCTGAATTCTAACAGTGAAATTCCCCTCCGTTTGACAAAGAGTGAGGTTAACAGGCGGTCACAAACTTTGCCCTTATGTACGCTGAAATTTTGTTATAGTGCCTCTTCAACTCGTCACAAGGCAGAGAGAATGGGCGTCAGAGCGCAACAAAAAGAACGTACAAGACGTACGCTGATCGAAGCGGCATTTAGCCAGCTTAGCGCCGAACGCAGTTTTGCCAGTTTAAGTTTGCGTGAGGTTGCCAGGGAGGCCGGTATCGCGCCCACCTCTTTTTATCGTCATTTTAAGGATGTCGATGAGCTTGGTTTGACGATGGTCGATGAGAGCGGTTTGATGCTGCGCCAGCTGATGCGTCAGGCGCGTCAGCGTATTGCTAAAGGCGGCAGCATAATTAAAACCTCGGTCTCCACCTTTATGGAGTTCATCGGCAACAATCCCAACGCATTTCGGCTGCTGCTGCGCGAGCGTTCTGGCACTTCTGCCGCGTTTCGTGCCGCCGTCGCGCGTGAAATTCAGCATTTTATCGCCGAACTGGCAGACTACCTTGAGGTGGAAAACCGTATGCCGCGCAGCTTTACCGAGGCGCAGGCGGAAGCGATGGTGACTATTGTCTTTAGCGCAGGCGCGGAAGCGCTGGATGTCGATATCGAACAGCGACGCAAGCTGGAGGATCGCCTGGTGCTGCAGCTGCGCATGATCGCTAAAGGCGCTTATTACTGGTATCGCCGTGAGCAGGAGCGGCTGGCGGTTACCCTGGAAAAAACCGAAGAGTAAACGATAAGGATAAGCCATGACACAACCGACCTCCCGCGATAAAGGCACCCTGCTGCTGGCTTTTATTACCGGCTTAGCGATTAACGGCTCATTTTCTGTGCTGTTTAGCGCCTTTGTTCCTTTTTCTATCTTTCCGATTATCGCGTTAGGCCTTGCGGTCTGGAGCCTGCACCAGCGTTATCTGAACCGCAATATGCCGGACGGCATGCCGGGTCTGGCAGCGGCGTTTTTCCTGCTGGGCATTCTGGTGTATAGCGCGCTGGTGCGCGCCGAGTATCCGGATATCGGCTCTAACTTTATTCCGACGCTGCTGATGGTGGCGCTGGTGTTCTGGATCGGCGTTAAGATGAAGCGTCGTAAGAACAACGACTGACAGATAAACGGGAACCTGAGGTTCCCGTTTTATTTGGTGGCCGATCGCGCCAGCGCCATGCATTTTTGTCGCTGGCGCGGGCCGCTTTGCTCTTCCGCCCGCACTACCTGCGTTTGCGTGAGTCTGCGCCTGCTCTATTTATCGCTTCTACGCGTCAGCCACACGCCGCACTCCATATGGTGCGTATAGGGGAACTGATCGAACAGCGCCAGACGGGAAACCTCATGCGTCTGCGCCAGCGTTTGCAGGTTGTCGCACAGCGTCTCAGGATTGCAGGAGATATAAAGGATACGCGGATAGGCCTGCACCATCTTCACCGTCTCCTCATCCAGGCCGCTGCGCGGCGGATCGACAAAGATGGTTTCGCATTCATAGCTCTTCAGGTCGATGCCCTGTAAGCGATTAAAGCTGCGTACACCGTTCATCGCCTGGGTAAACTCTTCCGCCGCCATGCGGATAATCTGCACGTTATCGATCTGGTTGGCTTCGATATTGAACTGCGCCGCCGCGACCGAAGGCTTGGCGATCTCCGTCGCCAGCACGCGGCGGAAATTGCGCGCCAGCGCCAGCGAAAAGTTACCGTTGCCGCAGTAAAGCTCCAGCAAATCGCCGCGCGATCCCTGGGTCACGTCCAGCGCCCACTCCAGCATCTGAATATTCATCGCTGCATTGGGCTGCGTGAAGCTGTTCTCTACCTGTCGGTAGATCATTTCGCGGCCCGCCACCGGCAACCGCTCGTCGATAAAATCGCGGTCGAGACAAATTTTGGTTTTCGTGGCGCGGCCGATCAGCTGCACCGCATAGCCCTGTGCGCGCAGCTTGTCGCGCAGGGCGCTCGCCGCCTCAATCCAGTCCGCTTCCAGCTTACGGTGGTAAAGCAGCGAGATAACAATCTCATTGCTCATCGTCGAGAGATAGTCGATCTGAAACAGCTTGTGGCGCAATACGCGGTTATCGCGGATCGCCGCGATCATTTCCGGCATCAGCGCGTTAATCAGTTCGCTGGCGGCGGGAAAACGATCGACGCGAATACGCTGCCGCGTCGCCTGATCGAAGATGATGTGATAAATATCGTCACCATCATGCCAGAGGCGAAACTCCGCGCGCATCCGGTAGTGGCTGACCGGCGAGCGAAACACCTCCACTTCAGGCGCGGCGAACGGCGTCATCATCGTCTGTAAACGGCTGACTTTTTCGGCCAGTTGCGCGTCGTACTGTTCGGTTGGGAGATGTTCGGGTGTCATGAGCGATCCTGGTTAATAGCAAACTTGCCGGGCGATTGTAGGCATTCACTTGGCGTTGTCCAGTCCTGCGCGCACCAGGAGGATGGAAGTCTGGACTTCCATTAAGACTCCTGTAGACTGCGTGCGCCGGCCTCAGCCTGAGTTAATAGGGAATCCAGTGCGAATCTGGAGCTGACGCGCAGCGGTAAGGAATGTCGTGGCGATCGCCTTGCAGACACTGTCCAGCTGGATGGGAAGTCTTCGCCATTTATGGTTCCCAGCCCGAAGACCTGCCGGTGTGACGTCGCAACTCGTACGGTCATCGCGTGCTATCGATCGTATGCCTGCGGCATCCTGCTTCGTCTTTTGGATGCTCATAAAAATGAAAAAACATTCCGCTTCGCTGTTCGCGTTTAGCGCAACGGCGCTTGCTCTCTGGGCGCAACCTGGTTTCGCTCAGAATGATGATGATACGCAAGTTGTCACCGCTAACCGTTTCGCCCAGCCGGTATCCTCGGTGCTGGCGCCTGCGACGGTGGTTACGCGCGCTGAGATTGACCGCTGGCAGGCGAAAAGCCTGACCGATGTGATGCGCCGTTTGCCTGGCGTCGATGTCGCGCAGAACGGCGGTATCGGGCAGAGCAGCTCGCTGTTTATTCGCGGCACCAATTCCAGCCATGTCCTGATCCTGATTGACGGCATTCGCCTCAACCAGGCGGGTATCTCCGGCTCTTCCGATCTCAGCCAGATTCCGCTTTCGCTGGTGCAGCGTATCGAATATATCCGCGGGGCGCGCTCGGCGGTCTATGGTTCAGACGCTATCGGCGGCGTGGTGAATATTATCACCGGCCGCGCACAGCCTGGCACCACGCTGACCGCAGGCGTCGGCTCAAAAGGCTATCAGTCTTATGACGGCTCGACGCAGCAGATGCTGGGCGACGCCACAAAGCTGACGCTGGCTGGCAACTACACCTATACCCGCGGCTTTGACGTCGGCGCGGGCTACCCTAACGACTATGGCCCGGCGCAGGGCGACAGAGATGGTTTTATGAGTAAGACCCTCTATGGCAACCTTGAGCATCAGTTCAGCGATGAGCTGAGCGGCTTTGTGCGCGGCTATGGTTTCGACAACCGCACCGCCTATGATGGCTCCTACAGCTACGACAGCAGCTATACCCATATCGTCGGCCTTGCAGACACGCGCCAGCTTTATAGCCAGACCTGGGATACCGGCCTGCGTTTCAATCGGGATATCTATTCGACGCAGCTGATCGCCAGCTACAGCCGCACCAAAGATATCAATTACGATCCGCGTAATGGCCGCTATGGCGACGCCTCTACTTTTGACGACGTTACGCAATACAACCTGCAGTGGGGCAATACCGTACAGGTTGGGCAGGGCGCGATTAGCGGCGGCGTCGACTGGCAAAAAGAGACTACCGAACCGGGCACCAACTATCTGGCGGATGGATATGAGCAGCGCAACACCGGTGTCTATCTGACCGGGCAGCAGCAGTTCGGCAGCGTTACCCTCGAAGGAGCGGTGCGCGGCGACAATAATAACCAGTTCGGCTGGCACAATACCTGGCAAACCGCCGCCTCCTGGGAATTTATTTCAGGCTACCGCGCCTTCGCCTCTTACGGCACCGCCTTTAAAGCGCCCAACCTGTCCCAGGTGTATAGCACGAGCTATGGTAATCCCGATCTCGATCCGGAAAAGAGCAAGCAGTGGGAAGGGGGTTTCGAAGGGCTGACCGGAGCGGTTAACTGGCGGGTATCGGGTTATCGCAACGACATTGATAACCTTATCGACAGCGATCCGACCACCTATCGCTACTACAACATCAATAAAGCGCGTATTAAAGGCGTTGAGGCGACCGCTTCGTTCGATACCGGCCCGCTAGGCCATCAGATCTCCTACGACTACGTTGACGCGCGCGACGGCGAGACCAATGAACAGCTGGTACGCCGCGCAAAACAACAGGTTAAGTATCAGCTCGACTGGACTGTTTATGACTTTGACTGGTCGGTGACCTACCACTATCTGGGCGACCGCTTTGATAATGACTTCAACAGCTATCCTACCCGTCGCGTAAAACTGGGGGGCGTGAGCCTGTGGGATCTCGCGGTGTCGTATCCGGTCACATCTCAGCTGACGGTTCGTGGTAGAATTGCCAACCTGTTTGATAAAGATTACGAGACAGTGTATGGCTATCAAACTCCAGGAACGGAGTATTACCTTAGCGCCAGCTACAGCTTCTGATTTGCGTCCCACCGTACTGGTGTTTGACTCCGGCGTGGGTGGGCTCTCTGTCTATGATGAGGTCCGGCAGCTACTGCCGGATCTGCATTATCTCTATGCTTTCGATAACGCTGGCTTTCCTTATGGAGAGAAGAGCGAAGAGTATATTGTCGAGCGCGTCGTCGATATCGTCGGCGCGATTGCCAGTCGTCATCCGCTTTCCCTTTGCATTATTGCCTGCAATACCGCCAGTACGGTCTCCTTGCCGGCGCTGCGCGCGCGCTTCGATTTTCCCGTCGTCGGCGTCGTGCCAGCGATTAAGCCAGCGGCGCGTCTGACGCGTAACGGCGTGGTGGGTCTGCTGGCGACGCGTGCGACGGTGCGTCGTCCTTATACGCACGATCTCGTGGCGCAGTTTGCCACCTCTTGCCGAATTGCCATGCTGGGTTCGGCGGAGCTGGTGGAGCTGGCAGAACAGAAGCTTCATGGGCAGGCTATTGCCTTGCAGGATGTACGGCAGGTTGTTCAACCCTGGCTGCGGATGGCGGAGCCGCCGGATACGGTCGTATTGGGATGCACGCATTTTCCTTTACTGCGTGAAGAACTACAGCAGGTATTGCCTGAAGGCACGCGTCTGATCGATTCGGGCGCGGCGATAGCCCGTCGAACGGCCTGGCTGCTGGAACATGAGGCGCCAGGCGTGCGCTCTTCGCAGGCTAACTGCGCGTTTTGCACCGAGCTTGACAGCGAAGCGCTGCAATTATCGCCGGTTCTACAGCGTTATGGCTTCCCTTCGCTGGAAAAAGTGGCGGTTTAAGGCTGTTTTGCTGAAAAAAACGACACTCAGAAATTAATTTGAAATTAGCACTTGTCAGCCGGAAAGAACTCCCTATAATGCGCCTCCACTGACACGGCACAACGGCTTACGGAATGCGGTGTTAAGTAAGATTCGGCAAGGTACGAATCGTCAGGAAAGCAAAAATAAATGCTTGACTGATAAAGCGGAAAGCGTAATATACGCAGCCCGCGCCGCTGAATAATCGCGGCATGCTCTTTAACAATTTATCAGACAATCTGTGTGGGCACTCGCAGGACAGATATCAAAAAGTCTACGGACTTTAAAAATATCAAGTCTCAAGAGTGAACACGTAATTCATTACGAAGTTTAAT
>NZ_JAKRNL010000009.1:0-123850 GCF_022346905.1 Pantoea sp. ACRSB
TGCACGTAATCAGCAAGCGATATACGCAGCGAATTGAGCGGCATAACCTGAATCTGAGGCAGCACCTGGCACGGCTGGGACGGAAGTCGCTGTCGTTCTCAAAATCGGTGGAGCTGCATGATAAAGTCATCGGGCATTATCTGAACATAAAACACTATCAATAAGTTGGGACCATTACCCGATAGTATATCTCTGATATTTAAACTTTTCGGTCCACTATTATAGGAAGGTGCTTTCGATAAATCAAAAAGACGTAACATCTCATGGGCGACTTGAATATCACCGCTGTTACTTGTTTTTATAGTGACGCTGGATTTAGAAAATTCACTCTGATAATCTTCCGATATGCCGTGTATATACCCCTTAAACAAAACATTATCTGACCGGGAAATGTTGATTGCGATTTTTGAAAGGTTAAGAAATGCATAGTAATATAATAACGGTTGGGATTTCACCGGGCTATTTTCTGCTGATTCGTAAAAGTTTTTTGCCTGTTCCAGAAAAGAAAATAGCACCTTTTCTTTTTTAAGCTTATCAGCATTCGTTTTGGTTGTTTTCTCAATGTAACGTTTCAATATATAGTCCCAAAAAGACCATATATCAGAAATAATTATCTTTTCTCCTGAACCAATCTTTAGCTTATTATAATCCATGGAAAACAGTGGAAAGCCATTAAGGTACTTTCTTATCTGTATAATTGACATATACTGCCCCAGTACGTTACTGTATAATTAAGAAACAAAGAAGCCAGTTTTTTTCAATATCTTATATATCTATGACTCGTCCTTATTTAGCCCGTAAATTTCAGATAATCGTTTTTTTTCGGCCTGAAACTCTTCATCAATACTAGCGAAATCAGGTAATGAACCAATCAAATCCTGAATGCGATGAATTATTTTCCATGCATCATAATGAATGAATGGGTTCATACCTATAACATTCCCGGCATCGGGAATAATCGAATTTCCGGCATTAGCGAGCATATTAAATTTATCTGTAGCTATGTTTTCATCCCATTCAGATACAAATAGAAGCAACGCGGAGACAGCAAGCAACTGATTATTTCTCATTATTGAGAGCGGAGTAGTAAACTTTCTTCTGAGAGAATCATAGTGCTTGATTATTGTCGTTGACAAGTGCATGGCTGCCACGTACTTATCATTTAGCTCTCGCCTGTCAAATATCCTTATTCCTTTGTCCTTTATGACAAGTCGATGTGCTTGGTTTGCTAATGTGTTACTATACAACCTCATAAACGGGTTGTTTTCTTTAGTATTCAAATCAATATTGAAGAAGGGTGGATATTTACACTTTAAAGACTTATACACCTCATCATTTATATTAAACCATGATTCGTATTGCTTACCATCCTGAACTACATATTCATCAGTATCACCTTTACTATAAAATGATGCTCTGATAAGATTAATAATGTGTGGGCTGTAGCTGATGACAATATTCCCCGACTCGCGCAGATCAGCAAACCACTTTCTCATGTTCCTGATATCGGTCTGGTTAAAAACCTTGTGCTCAATTCCTCGACAAACCAGTTCTCTTACTAATATCATAATTTCTGAACCATCCTTTCCAAACTTAATAAAGGCATCACCACCTGAATCTCTGACTTTATCTGGGCCCGTATAATAGTCACAAAAAACCTTGTGTGCATCCGTATCATCAGGTTTTCTGAATGCAAAGCATGACTGCTTAACCTTTTTACCAGTTATCTTCGAATAGCCTTCCGATACATAATATGCACCTGTAACGTTGCACATTGGGCATTCTGCATCTTCATGTACGAATCGTTGAAAACCATCTAAGTTACATGACACATTTTTAAGATATAATCTTTCTAATTGCTCTTTATCCAGTTCGATTTTAAATTTCTTTGAATAAACAGTAATTGCCACGTGCTTCTCCATTAGTTAACCGTTAAATAATGCAGAGGGCTATTGATAAGCAGGCAAGCCCAGGAGTTTTCTGCCAGTTGGTGTTCCGACCTAGATAGTATTTTATTATATCACCGCCATAAGGGGCATAGTGGAAGCCGGTGCGATCACAACTTGCGCTCATTATACGTTTTCTGTCCCACAATGACGGGATGAGAAGTAAAGCCTCAGCTGTACAGCTTCAACCTGCTCCCCTTTGATTAAGAAACATTTCTGTCAGTGATTTCATCATAATGTCTCTTACTGTGTATACAACTTAGTCCTCTCCTTACTCTTAACAGATGCTGTTCGGTGTGCAGGTCCGCGTTGTGTTAGGAACGGATGCTGCAGGCTTCAGTCTGTGTTGATCAACGGGGAGTCGGTCACAATCACAAACTACATGTCTTTCGGGTCTGCCACTTGGCGCAAGAAGCAAACGCTGCAAATGGCATTCCGCATTAACTATTGAACAATGCTTGAATAGCCAATTGTAAATATCAATGCATTATAGCCCAATAAATGATATGAAAATAATTGTGCAATTATAAGGAATTTTTGGGTTGACCGTTACCTCACAAACGGAAGAACATAATCAAAAAACTCTAATCGAGCAGTCCGAAAAACTTTCCAGTGCATAGCATTAGCAGGTTCATCACGCTTGTTAGTATGAGTTAAAATAAGGCGTCTCTTTGCTCGTGAAACACCGACAAAAAACGCGCAGCGATTTTCTTCTTCTTTACCAAAGAAAGTCTCATTCTCTACAGCCATGATAACAACCGAATCAAACTCTAATCCTTTGCTTTTATGAATGGTCAAAATGCGCACAGCCTGATCATCAGCAAATCGTTTTAATGCGAGTAGTAAATCAGATTCGATTTCCAGTAAATATTTGATACGTGCTCTGGCATCGCGAATAACCTGTTTCAGACGTTCATGGGACTCATAATCAGGAGATAATGCAACAAGCGTCTGTAAACCTATGTGCTTTAAGAGAGCTCGTCCAAATTTCCACCATTCAGAAAAGGGTGTGTCCGTTTTTTTTGCACCAGATACTTCCTTACGATGCTTTCTTATAAGTTGATCAAGACCTTTTCGCACGCTGGTCTGAATTTCTTCATCAGCAAAGGGAACCAGCAGGTTCATCAGGCGAATCCAGGCTTTAGGTTCCCGATGCCCATAAAGACAGGACAAGTAATCAACGATTAAACGAGCCACGGGTTCAACCGTGATGTCCTGCATTTGCTGCTCATTGCGGTAGGGAATTCCGCGCTGCTCTAACTCTTTGAAGAGGTGATCAGCATACAAATCTGGTTGCTTTGAAACCAGTACTGCAATTTCAGCTGGAGGTAGCTGCTCTTTATTTATCCAACCATCAATTAGGTCAGCCAGATGAATAGCTTCAGTTTGACTATCTTCAAATTTCCAAGCAAAAACCTCTCCTTCCTCCCCTTCCAGTTGATCATCAGGCATTACGGAGTCAGGATCTAACTTACGAATAATTTCGTTCTGAACACGCAGCAATGTTGGTTTTGAGCGGAAATTGCGATACATATTGAGCGGCAACGCATTAAAGTCCTTTGTGAAGGACTGGAAAATGCCGTCCAGCGCACCTGCCCAGGCCATAATTTTCTGTTTTGTATCACCGACTGCAGTCAGTCGAATTTTGGTTCCCTGAAAAGCGAGCTTTAACAAGTCATATTGTAAATTTGTGCAGTCCTGAAATTCATCAAGGAAAATGTCACTATAGGTCTGACGGATTGCATTTCGGGCTATTTTTGACGTTTGCAATATCTTAATTGCATAGGGAACCAGTTCGCCGAATGCTATTTCGTGACGAGACGCCCCGATTTTCTTGTCCACAATAGTGTAACCAGTATCTAAGGCATATTCTCCCGTGAGTACCGGCCTGAATCGATCTATGATGCGCTTAGCAAATGCGTGAAAGGTAAAACTGTCAAAGCGAGAAGCAAGATCCTGTCCACACCTACGTTCAACGCGCTCTGTAAGGTTTCTGCTGGCATCAACCTTAAATGAGATCGCCAGAATCCTTTTGGGGTATCGGCACGTTCCAGTTCGCAAAAGGAAGTCAGCACGCTGTGCGAGCATTTCCGTCTTACCCGCGCCCGGTCCGGCAGTTAGTGCCAGACAACGTTTACGCGCTTTCGCTGCACGTTTCGCATTAGGTTCCAGCATCAATCCATCTGCGGGCTGCCATTCTTCAACAGTAATCATTCTGGCAGTTCCGTGAGTTTGGCAATAACCGCATCAGCCAGCCTGTCCAGTGAATCCGGCATGCTATCAAGTAGCTCATCATCATTTAGTTGAGTTAACGCCTCGATGTGCGCTGCGGGTTTGCTGCCAAGCTTGAAGCGTTGATGATAGGTATTGAAAAGCGCTAATTCATAGTCACTGTACTGAGATGGATCGTAATGACTTTTTCCGAGAACAGCTTTAAGGGTTGCCTCATCGGGCTTGTCTTCGTGAACGTCATAGGCTTTTGGATACGCAAGTAACATTGAAAAGTCTAAATCCATTGGGTAGGAGAAAAACACCCCGCGCTCTTCAAGAATGTCAAGATAATTTTCGAAGTCCCGAATTTTATCCTTTCCATCATTCCATTTTGGAATTTCGTAATCTTCAGGGAGTTTTTTACTCGGTTGATGTATTGCAAACTGATCGTTTACGTACTTAATTCTTCCCCACCCTGCTGCATAGCGGGCAACATCAAGATCAAGCAGTGTAAAATAGGGGATCTTTAATGCTGCAAGCAGACGCCAGAAATGGTTAACATGCCGCCCTCCTAATGGTGCTATCGTAATGGCAGACTCATCAACGGGTGCCCCCTTGGCCTGAAGCAAGCGTGGCAACACAATTTCTTCACTATCACCTTCGCCAAGCACTACCAGCCGTGAAAAATAAATTTCCGGAAATGCCTGGACGGCTTCTCGCACAAACTTATGTGCCTCATCAGTTTCATCAGGCAATTTGATACAGGTGACACACGTCTCTCTTGACTCATTCAGACGAAGATAACGTATTAGCTCAGGACCCACCCGGCGCAGCATTGTGGGTGCATGCGTCGCAATGAGCGCTTGCGCATCCGGGTTTTCTGTCATGACATTCAGGGAACTAACAATGCGACCCAGATAATGTGGGGAAAGGCTGTTTTCTGGCTCCTCAAGGGCTACCAGTGTGAAGACCGGAGGACGTAATTTATCGGGATCAAATGTTACATTTTTTTCTGCAAGAACAGCTCTGCCAATAGCTTGAGACGATAAGACAAGAGAAAGGTAAAGCATGGATTTTTGACCATCGCTCAGCCTTGAAAAATCAACAAATGAGCCATCGTGACCTGGGGTAAAGGAAACCGACAGATGCCTTAACAGCGATTCAATTTCTGATGCGACAAAAGTAATTTTAGGATCAGAAAAAAATTTACCTTTGTGCAGCGTTGCCCATGTTGCCTTTAAACTCTCACTGAAAGCATTCACCGAGGGGTTTGCCGCAAGGCTTTCACTTATTTTATCCGTCAGCCCTCTAATCGTTTCGCGTTCAGCGTCCCAACGAACAGCGCGAAGTAAACGCCCAAGTAATGCATTCGCACCGTAAGTAATATGGTCAGCAGGATCACGTCTGGCAGGCAGATAGTGTACCTGAATATGATTACGTTCAGCGCGTGGAACCTGAGCGACATTCAAAGGCAAGTCATCTGCATCAACGTCCAAAACATATACCAGAGCGTCTTCAATATCGCCATCCAGCCCCATAGCCGCATTAAGGCGAAAACGTACACGCGGAATCCCATCCGGCTCGTCCAGTCGCATATGACTAAAATGGGGAGCTACGGTACTGTTGTCCTCCTCCTCTTCCAGTTCGGGAAACAGAAAATCAGCCTCTATCCACAGCTGGCGCTCAAGCGGAACCTCCTCTTCATCAAAGGGGACGTGGAAATCTGAACGCTGAATCCGCCTTAATGCGGGGTCGAATGCAAAGAGTCGACACAAAGCCTGGAGAACTGCAGTTTTACCTGAACCATTAGGACCAATGATATATGTTATATCTTCAAGGCTCAGTTCGGTTGATTCATGTCCAAACGACTGAAAACCAGATAAACGAATCGCTTTAAGCTTCATGCGTATCCCTACACAGGTTAATTAGATTTTTAAATCAATTATTTAAACCACTTATCATCTAACAGCAACATTCTGTTAAACTCAGACTCAGTCAGGGTAAATACAGAAATTTCTTATTGCTTGTACTTAATAAATTTTAATAACAGTTTTTATGAAAACATTAAAGTCATTTTTGTTAATCCAGTCATTCGGTAATCTCGATTCCCGATAGCAGAACTGCCACTCGGGGTTAGGACAGAACGCAAACAGGGAAGTGAGTGCCAAAGCGACTCTTGCATAAGGTCGTCCGTGTGGCAGATTTCTTCACAGCTTAAGGACCGGGAAACGAAGCCGTATGAGGAGATATGAACCGTGCAAAGCCCCGGATCGTGTCAGTGTGTTGGTATAGTTCTTAGTGGCCGCTAAATTCGCTACCAAAAAAGTTAGCTGCGTACGTCTTATTTACCATCAGACACAAGCCACTAAGCCCGAAATGTCGTTTCTGGTGTTCCAGCGGCGCTTACCGACTTACCAGTTAGTGGAATCGGAATGACGACCCGAAGGTTCAGAGAACCTGAGGTGGCATAGAAAAAAGGATATGTAACCGAGCCCCTGACTATCAAGCTCAGGTGGCCCGCTCCCAAATGATTCACAAATATTCATACTAGTAAATCGCCATGCTGCCAGTTATGAAGGTCCGCTCTTCGCTCATAGCGGATCTTGCAGCCTGTATATATGTTTTATGCCAACAGCGGACATAACCTCCCGAGTGAGCCAGCGCACAAACCAGCACGAAACCTTTCGACGTAAATTTACATAATTTCATGAAATTGAAAAACTGCACGGCATTTGCCTGACAGTTCCAGGGCAAAAACACATAACTACTCACCCACTCTACTGCGTATACCTATAGCGGTGTTTTTCTGCCCCTAAAGGTGACGCATGACACAACAACTGCATGAATTATCGGCCGATCACGAGGCTCATATTGCTTCTGCAATAGGCAAATTTTTCCGTCGCATTATTCCAATGCTGGCGCTGATGCTTATCGTTAATCAGATTGACCGCGCCAACATTGGCTTCGTTAAAGCCGAACTGCAAACCGATGCCGGCATTAGCGCTGCTGCTTTCGGTTTAGGCGCGGGGCTTTTCTTTATTGGTTATGCGCTGTTTGAAGTGCCCAGCAATATGATGCTGAAAAGATACGGCGCACGCGTGTGGCTTACGCGCATTATGATTACCTGGGGAGCGGTGGTCGTTCTTACCGGTTTCGTTAGCACGCCGCTGCATTTTTATCTGCTGCGTTTCCTGCTTGGCGTAGCTGAGGCGGGCTTCTTCCCTGGCGTTCTGTTCTATTTCCGTCAATGGGTGCCAAATGCCTGGCGAGGGCGCGCTACCGCAATGGTGCTGAGTGCAACCGCCAGCGCTTTTCTGTTCTCTGGCCCGCTCACAGGCGCAATCCTGATGATGCATAATGCTGGTGGGCTCGCGGGTTGGAAATGGGTAATGTTCATGGAAGGTGGCGGATCGATAGTGATCGGCTTGCTGGCGGCGCTTGTGTTGGTATCGAAACCAGAAGGGGCAAAATGGCTAAGCGATGCGGAAAAACAGGCACTGGCACAGCAGCTGGCTCTTGAAGAGACCGCTCGTGAAGAACATGCCGTCACGCACGGTCGCTGGGGGTTGATAACCGATCGCAGCCTTCTCTCCTACTGCTTGATCTTCTTCACCATGACCATGACCGGTTACACGCTGGTGTTCTGGCTACCGCAAATCATCCAGCGTATTCAGGGGTTCAACAGTTTCGAAACCGGACTGCTGACTGCCATCCCGTGGTTGTTTGCCATCGTTGCTCTGTTTCTGCTGGGTAAAGTCACCGATCGTTATCGCGATAAGCTGGATAAAGGTCTCGGAATTGCCATGCTGCTCGCCGCGTGCGGCACCTTTATGGCCACGCTTGGCACGCCATGGTTTGGCTTTATGGCGATGATTGTGGCTTGTATTGGTTCCAAAGTCAGCGCCGCATTCTTCTGGCCGATGCCGCAAAGCGAACTGCCCGCAGCGATCGCAGCACCAGGCATTGCGATGATCAACTCCATTGGTAACCTTGGCGGTTTCTTCGCGCCTACGGTGTTCGGCTATCTTGAAATGCATACCGGCAGCACCACCGGTGGCCTCTACGCGCTGACCAGTGTGTCAGTGGCTACCGGCCTGTGGCTGTTGCTGCGCAGCAAACCTGTTCCCCCATCTTTGGGTTACAAGGAGAGACACCATGTCAGACAGTCCAGTCATTAACTCCATGCGCATCGTACCGGTAGCTGGCTACGACAGCATGCTTCTGAATATTGGGGGTGCCCATAACTGCTTCTTTACACGCATTATCGTAATCCTGACCGATTCTGCCGGACACACCGGTGTTGGCGAAACGCCCTGTCATGCATCGACCTTGCAGCTGCTGGAGCAGTTTCGCCCTTTAATTGAAGGCAGTTCGCTGCTACGCCTGAATGCCACGCTGAGCCAGCTCTTTAATAGCGAAGCGCGTCAGCAGCAAACCTCACATACTGACGACATTCATATTCCGCAGATGAATCCGGAGAAGTTTTATAACGCTGCTGCTGCCATTGAGGCTGCGCTACTGGACCTGCAAGGCAAGCTGTTTAACCTGCCAGTAGCAGATTTGCTTGCCAGCGGAAAACAACGGGATCGTATCCCGGTACTGGGCTATTTGTTCTACATCGCCGATCGCAGGCTCACCAATATGCATTATCGCTCGGGAGATAAGGCGCCGGATGGCTGGTTCCGTTTGCGTCATGAGCCTGCGATGGACAGTGCTGGAGTGCAACGGCTGGCCGAAGCGGCAGTTGAGCAGTACGGCTTTCGTGACTTCAAGCTAAAAGGCGGTGTGATGGCAGGCGAAGTGGAAGTTGAAACGGTTGAGGCGCTGCTGACGCGCTTTCCTGACGCGCGCGTAACCGTCGATCCCAATGCAAGCTGGTCACTGGATGAAGCGATTCGCTTTGGTAAACAGCTGGCGGGGAAAGTGCCATATCTGGAAGATCCTTGCGGTGCAGAACAGGGCTACTCAGGCAGGGAAACGCTTACGGAATTCCGTCGCGCCACGGGCGTGCCGGTCGCTACCAATATGATCGCTAACGACTGGCGTCAGCTGCACCATGCGCTGCAGCTTAACGCCATAGATATTCCGCTCGCCGATCCTCACTTCTGGACGATGCGCAACGCCAACGTGGTGGCGCAGTTGTGCAATGAATGGGGTCTGACCACCGGCTGCCACTCCAATAATCATTTTGATATCTCATTGGCTATGGTGGCGCACCTTGGCGCGGCGGCGCCAGGTGAGCGTCAGACCGCCTTTGATACCCACTGGATCTGGCAGGACGGACAGCAACTGACGCACCAGGCGCCGCAGATCCGCGATGGCTATCTGGAATTGCCACCCGGTCCAGGTCTGGGCATCGAGTTAAATATGGAACGCGTCGAGCAGGCGCATGCGCTTTACAACACGCTGCCGGATAAGAACCGAAACGATGCCCTGGGAATGCAATTTTTAATTGATAACTGGCGCTATGATGCCAAACGCCCGTCACTGGTTCGCTAAGGAAGCAATGTGAAGAAAATAATACGTGCAAAGACGATGGTGACGTATTAACGCCGCCTGGTAGCATGAAACTGGCCGCCCTGACTGCCGGCCGCACAATAGTCTAATCTGCTGAGGATGCATGAATAAATCTCTGATGACTCTGGTCTGCTGTGTTTCTTTTTCGTCTTGTTTAGCGCAAGCCGCCTCTTCAGTCTGCCGCCCCCAGGAATTTGGGGGTAAAGCTGATGGAGAAACCCTGAACACGAATGCTATTCAACAGGCTATTCAGCAATGTAGTCAGCGCGGTGGAGGAACCGTTCAACTATCGCCGGGGCTCTGGTTGAGCGGGCCGCTGCAATTACAAAATAATATCACGCTAAAAATTGAAAAAGGGGCAACCCTTAAGGCCAGCAATCAGGAAGGAAAATTCATTTCAGCGTTTATCGGGCATCCGGCCAAAGTGAATGAAGCTTTTATCTTCGCCAGTAATGTGAAAAATGTGACCATTATGGGCGGAGGCACACTGGATGGCGATGGAGAGAAAACCTGGTGGCCTGAAGCATTCAAAATACGCGGCGAAGTAAGAGGCGGGAATCAAAAAATCTTCACCGACCGCTTTCCCGGGATTCCTTTGGCGAACGGTGTTCCACGCCCCTGGTTTGTAGAATTAAATGATGTCACTCAGGGTAAGATTGAAAATCTACACCTGACCAATTCGCCCATGTGGAACATTGTTATTCGCAATAGCGTCGATATTAATGTGAATAAAGTGAAGATCACCAATCCTGTCACCTCGCCGAATACTGACGGGATGGATATTGTCTCCTCCCGGAACATTACTGTGTCAAACATGGATATTGCAACGGGTGATGACAATATTGCCATTAAGTCCGGGTTGGTTAACGGCACGGGAGCAGCATCGAAGGATATCACCATCCACGACTCCATTATGCGTGATGGCCACGGTATTTCTGTAGGGAGTGAAACCGCGAACGGTATCGGAAAGGTGACGATCAGTCGCATCACATTTCTGAATACGGAAAATGGCGTGCGCATTAAATCAGCCAGGGACAGAGGTAATACCATAGGCCCTCTTATTGCCAGTCATCTCACCATGTCCAATGTGAACACGCCGATTCTGGTGACCAACAGCTACAGCGGCCAGGCGGGGGCGCAAGGGCATACTTTTACGCAGCCAATAGAAACGAGCCCGCTTACGGCTTCAACGCCAAAAATCAGAGGGATAACCCTCTCAGATGTGATGGCGACTAAAGCGACCTATGCCATGATTTTTAGCGGCCTGCCGGAATCTCCAATACAGGATGTCTCGCTACATAACATCAGGATTGATGCCAGTTATGGCGTGCAGGCAAGATATGTCGCAGGTAAAGGGAATAATGTGAGCATTTCCGTGAAGGAGGGTTCGACGATGGAAAAAGGCCCGAATGCAGCACTGCAACTGAATCACGGGACAGACTAACAAAATGATCGGGTAGGTTCCATGAACACCCTGGGTCTTTCAATGTCGATTCTGTGCCAGAAGTGGACGTTGCTATAGCAGCTTGTTTTTGTCAGTCAGGGGCGATTTAAGCTTTTGATGTCCCCCTGACTTTATCTGAACGTGCTCTTACAAACATGTTGTAATGGCCTGAATCGTTACTTTAAATATGAAGTATTATTCCTGAATTCATATACGGCAACGCGCTTAAAGAGGACAAATGGATAAGTATGCGGAACGGCTCACAGGATTTATGCGGGCTGTAGGCTGTATGAATGATACGGCAAACCGCGTGTCTGACTATTTTGTGATTAAACTTGAGGAAAGCGACAGCTTGTTGACGTCTCTGGCGATGTATCATTCATCTGTCACAGATAAGTTTCCGGCTACATACTGGCATCCACAACTTAGAGCATGCTCTCAAAAAATATTTATGGAGACAGTGGCATCATGGTTCTTTGAGCATAAGGATACGCAGCTTCTGCCTTCCTCACTTAAGCAAAACCTCCTCGCCCATTTTATAGATGATCTTAATGAAATGACCGGTAATGCACTGTTCTTTACCCTCATCACCAGCCCACCAGTATGGTATGGCTCCCTGCACGAAGAGTTTGTGATTGAGTCACAATATGGCAAATACCTCGTTCATTTCAGTTGTCACTAACCTCTTTGTCACGATTCAAAGTCAGCAAAGCTTCCCTTAACAGCCTCTACTCCGGTTAACAAAATCGAGCCGAGGACTTCGCGCAAGCATGATGATTGCATGTAGCCGATCCTATAGATCATGCGGTAAAGACCAGATGTTACTCTGAAAAAAATGTTGCTCCATCACGGATAAGTCCCGGATGATTATAAACAAACACACTCAACCGGAAAGGCTTGTTATACAACTCCGGCGCGTTTTAGAGAACCGGGTAAATGGCCATGAAAAGGGGATAAAATGAGCAATCAGGCTTTTAAAGCAGTTATATCTCTTTATGAGAAACACGCTTCAGCTTTTGAAAATATGCGCCCTGTTAATTTATCAGAAAAACCATGGCTTGACAGGTTTACAGCCTGCCTCCCTGCAGGCGGTCATATTCTGGATATTGGCTGCGGTACTGGCTCACCGGTAGCAGAATATTTACTTAACCAGGGGTTCAGGGTAACAGGTGTAGACTCAGCGCCTTCCATGATTGCCCGGTGCAGAGATAAGTTTCCTCATCAAACCTGGCTTGTTGCCGATATGCGAAAGCTGGATCTGGGAAAAACATTCGATGGCATTCTTGCATGGGACAGTTTTTTTCATCTTTGCCATGACGATCAGCGTGAAATGTTTGCCCGTTTTTCTGCCCATGCCAAAAAAGGTACGGCTTTAATGTTCAATGCCGGCCCGCAAGAAGGAGAAGCCTTTGGCCAGTTACAGGGTGAACCACTGGCTCACTCAAGCCTGTCGTCTCGTGAATACGAATCACTGATGCAAAATTATGGTTTTCAGACAGTCCGGCATATTGTTGAAGATAAACAGTGTAACAGTCGTACAATTTGGCTTGCTGTCAAACTGGCTCCCGGTCAGGCTGACTGAAGAATGCAAAGCGCTATGCTTCACTGGCAGCATCAGACTGCACCATAAACATTTTTCTTACCGGAGACTTTATGCAAAAGGCCCTTATGCTGGAGAACAGACTCTTTGCTGCAATGATCCATTCAGATACAGACGCGCTTGATTCCCTTATCGCAGACTCACTGATATTCATTAATCACGCCGGGCTAAGTGTTACCAAAGCTCAGGATCTGGAAATGCATTCTTCCGGGCTGATTCGCATTCAGGATATTACGCGGGAACGTTTCAACGCCTGTGAATACTCTGATTGTCTTATTGTGGATACCTGCGTATCAGTGACAGGAACCTATGACGGTCAGAGTGCAAATGGCCGTTTCCATCATTTACGCACCTGGGCTGTGACTGATGGACGATGGCAGGTTGTAGGCCTGAAAAGCTCAATTGATTAACATTGCCAGTCAGGCGAAATTAATATCCTGCTTTGCTCCTTTCTGCCCAGAATCTTATTAAACTGGAAATACGTGAAATTTCCAGACTGGCTTACATGCCCCCTTTTCGCTCAGGAACTCCTGAGGGCTCTGACAGTACCTCTCAGATATCGCGATAACGCCAGGCTCTGCTGCTCCCTGTCCTCTATAAGGCTGTTCTTCCGCCCGCTGCTGAGCCAGTTTCAGGCCCCACTGCGCCTGCATGCCCAAAGGAACTACGCCTGTCTGCTATGCGCCAGTAGCTGATGTCGCTCACAGCGTGATAAGTTAATTGATAGAAAATGGGGCATCCTGTTAACACCGTCACGTAAAAAGGAATGTCAGGTGGATTTAGAAACTGCTCGTTTAAGACTTGAACCCTTTAATGAATCACACTATGAAGGCCTGAGGGTGATGGATAACGATCCCAGCGTGATGCATTATATCAACAAGGGGATTGTTAAAACACCAGAAGAGACCTGGGAAAGTATAAGGCGTGTTAAGTCGCGTTGGGAGAATTACGGGTATTCGTGGTGGACTATCAAAGAAAAGGCTTCTGGGGCTATCGTTGGCGCAGCATGCCTTCAGCATCTGGCCAACGTTGAGGGTGCACCTTTAGAGATTGGCTGGCGGCTCGTGCCGGAACAGAATGGCAAGGGCTATGCAACAGAAGCGGCTAAAGCAATTATTGATTTTGCAGCAGAGCAGACCGGCGCAACGTATTTAGTTGCTGTTGCCGATCCTGAAAATCTTCCCTCTCAGCGAGTAATGCAGCGACTTGGTATGACTTACAAAGCAATAGAACGGCATTACGACGTACCCTGCGTAGTTTATGAGCTTAACATGCGGCATGCTGGCCAATCGTAATGAGACGCGTACATAACGTGCGCTTTGAGCCAAAAGTGAGCGTTTCTAAATTGGTTTATTTCAGTCAATACGCAAGGCCATTACCATCCGACACTCTCACGT
Organism: Pantoea sp. ACRSB; assembly: GCF_022346905.1. Lineage (NCBI taxonomy): Bacteria > Pseudomonadati > Pseudomonadota > Gammaproteobacteria > Enterobacterales > Erwiniaceae > Pantoea > Pantoea sp. ACRSB. Next base: position 14,116 of record NZ_JAKRNL010000009.1, read on the forward strand.
CATTTATAATTAGTAATTTTATCATTTTCGCTTATTTTTTTAGAGACAGAGCGGGGTTCCCTTCCCAGATACTCAGATATTTCTATTGGGGACATATCAAAGTCTACATGCGACCTCATGGCTATTAAACTCAGCATTAAGCCAGCAGGCAAAATCTAAAAGTTTTTTTCGGCATCAGCTATGCTTTCTCGCCCGCCAGTGCTCATAGCCAGCAAATAATCCATATCTTTTGCCAAAGCAGGATATCGGGCAATGAACCAGGCTCTATGCTCATGAAGCGTACCCGGCCACTCATTGTCATGATCACTGCGAAGGATATTGGTTGATCTGACAAGTTTTCGCGCAGCTGAGCGCACCAGTTGCAACTTTTTGTTTTCATCAGAGGATGCTTTCATTTGGATTATCAAACCCGTCACAACTTGCTGGAAGTTACCGTTCACAGCGACTGCAATAGCTTTTGAAGGCCTGAAAACCTGAAAGCGATGGCTCAGGTCTTCACCATAAACGCAGCGACAATGATGTTTAAGCCAGTATCCCCAGCTGAGTAGGTTATCTGCGTTAAGAACCTGTTCCAGCAAACCACAGTCAAAATCAATTTTACTGATAATCGGATTATTTTTTTCAAGCTCAGAATGAATAGCTTCAAGCTGCTTTGTTGTAGCCTGGTCGAGTTTGTGCTTGAAAATTAGCGTCATATCCAAATCAGAATTATTTGTCTCTGCCCTGCCTTCCGCCACACTTCCGTATACGTAAAGACTATGTATGAGGTCAGGAAAAGAATGAGTCAACTTTGTCACAACATCTGCAATAACACGTGAGAATGCAGGCTGAATTTCAGCGTATTTTAGCAAAGGTATAAAATAGTTATGATTGTCGTCCATCCTTGCTCCTTTTTGCTGAGTTGAACTGCCAGTACAACGAATATATTGAGGCTGAGCATTTTGTGCTCAGACCATTATGCTTCAATCTACGCCTTTCGCTCAAAGCGGACTAAGAAAAACATTATGCCGTTTCGCTCCATCCCCCTCTAAACCTCATAGCACGTATCAGGTAATGAATTAAAGTCACATTGGGATGCTCTGCTCACCCTACATTTTCTTCCCTCCGGCAGTGTTAAAGCCAGTTGAGGATCTTCACTGCGCCTGCCTAAATGCTTGCCTTTTGATCGGCAGAGTGCACAAAATTTAATAATTTACTGAGGCCGCAGCGACTTATACTTCGCTGCGGATGTCACCATTAAACCGGACGGTCTGCTCGTAGCATTGAGCGATTATCGGCAGGTCTTTGTGAAAGCGCTTAAACGAAATTTATAAGGCAGTCGCAACACCTAAGAATTAACCTACTTCCTGCATCAACGCTACCGCATCTTCTCCCGCAGGCATACGCAACGGTGCAGTGGTATCGGTGGCGGCACGCCATATCGCTTCCGCAACATCAAGCGCTTTGGTAGTGGATTGCGGCTGCTGCATACCGGTAAGTACCCGGTCAAACAGGGGCTGATAGGGTTCAGGCTGGGTGTGATCCATGCGCGACATGGCGTTTTTGCCGAAGTCAGTGGTCGGAGCCATGCCCGGTAGAACCAGACGTACGTTGATGTTGAACGGCTGTAACTCAAGCGCCAGCGATTCCGTAAAGGCATTCACCGCTGCCTTACTTGCCGTGTAGACCGCCAGTAATGGAAGAGATTTAAGCGTTACCGTAGAGGTGACGTTAATCACCGTACCGCTTTGTTTCGTGCGAAACTGCGGCAGCACAGCCTGCGTCATCGCGATGGTGCCGAGAGTATTAGTCTCAAACACATCGCGCACCGTAGACATTTCCATACCTTCCAGCGCTGCAAGTACCCCTATCCCGGCGTTGTTCACCAGAACATCAATCTCACCTGCTTCTGCGACAGCCTGCCTGATACTGGCCTCATTACTGACATCCAGTGGCAGCAGACGCAGATTTTCTGAATCTGGAAACAGATCGGCTTGTGGTTTACGCATAGTGGCGATCACTTTCCAGCCACGCTCGAGGAAATAGAGAGCCGTTTCATGCCCAAAGCCTGAAGAACAACCGGTGATTAAGATAGTTTTCACATTTCACTCCTGTCTGGTATTGAGTCAGGTGATTACTATATAGTCAGCCTTCTGTACTCACTACAACGCAGCGTCCAGCATTCATTCGCAGGAGTCCAAATGATCGATCCTTTAGCCGAGATAGTGTCGCTGCTGCAGCCGCAAGCGGCATTCTCTAAGCGTGTGTGCGCCAGTGGCCGCTGGCGAGTAAATCGCAGTGAAACTGGTCAGCCGTTCTACTGCCTGATGCTGGAAGGTTGCAGTGAGCTGACTATAAAAGGAAACCCGCCCATTACCCTGGAGAAGGGAGATTTTGTACTTATCCCCGCGGCGCTGGAGTTTTGTATGAGCAGCGTCGAACCGCCAGCCGCCGATGCGCCGGAAACCCTGCCGCAAATGCTCGCGCCCGGGGAATTCTGGGTAGGCGATCCAGGACAACCCGCTGATGTACAAACCCTGATTGGCTATTGCCAGTTCGACGCGCCCGATGCCGGGCTAATAGTCTCGTTGCTACCGCAGTTTATTCATGTTCGAGGCGAGTCACGTCTGACGATGCTGGTGCAGCTGGTGATGGATGAATGTCGCGCACAACGTTCCGCGCGCGATATAGTCCTGGAACGATTGCTGGAGCTGTTATTAATTGAAGCGCTACGATCGATATTGATCTGCAATGCATGTCCGGGCGTGATGAGTGGGCTGGCTGATGAGCGCGTGTCAGCGGCGATCCGCGCCATTCACGCCCGGCCAGAGCATAGCTGGACGGGCGCCGAACTGGCGAAAGCAGCGGCCATGTCACGTTCCGCATTCTTTGTACGCTTCCGGGAAGCGGTTGGCGTGGCGCCGATGGACTATCTGCTGACCTGGCGAATGGCACTGGCAAAAAAACTTTTACGCGGCAAAGATATGACGGTGGCCGAAGTGGCTGAGCACGTTGGCTATCGCTCTGCCAGCGCTTTTAGCGTTGCTTTTTCCCGCCATGCTGGGATTACGCCGGTAAAATATGAATAGGTTTCTTTCGGCGCCAGCAGACATTGCCTGAGGGCTTATGGAGGCGGTGCTTCAGGCTCAGTCAGAACCGTAAAGCTTTCGGAGTCACAACGAATCATGCTGCATATGCACTTTATTGTTCCTGCGGTTTCACTGTGGGGGGCACCTGACACCGCTGCGCTATATGTCGATGGCGTAATCCATGACTGATTTCGGATGAGACGAAAACCTAAAAAAGGCTCATAACGGGGCCATGATGATAAAAATAATAAGTTATACCGGTGGTTTATTACCAGTCGTGAAAGGCTAAGGCCCGCCTTTCGCTGATAGCAGAAGACTAAGAGCAACATGATGCTCTGTCGACCTCCCCCACCCCGGAACCCATCTGGAATCTCATAGCCCTTATCAGGTATCACGTTAACGGTTGCCCGCCAGCCTCCCTCACTATTTGGGACTTTGGTATCGGGTCGTTTGCCCCTGTATTATTTGGGAGAGTAATGCACTCAAGCCAGAGTTGGGCGATGGCTTATCTGGTGCTGGCTGCCGGAGGAGTAATTACAGCCATGACTGCTGTAACGCTCAGGCTAAGAAATTAACCTGAGCGTTATGATTTTATTCGCTCTGTTCTGACCTGAGCGCTGTGCTGTCAGAAATAGCAGAGATGTAATGGTTTTTTTATCGAATCCCTTCCTTCAGTAGCCAGAGCTATATGAGCCCAATTGCGGTCATATCATTGCTGGGGTACATTTTCGAGCCAGAAGCAGAGTCCAATCGACAATACTTGCCTGTGAAGAACAGACACGTAATAAAATCCATTTAACTCAAATAATTACCTGTTCAGCTTAGCCCGCCCTGTCTTACCAGGGCCTTCATTTAGCTCTTTTCAACCCCCGTGGAGCCATCAATTCACTACCTGTTTTCGTTTGATCCACTTCACACTTCCACAAAAAACAACACAAAACAATAACAAGATAAAAATCTATAAAAAAGAAAAATAATAAAATAAAAAACCAAAAAATAACCATTAAAGCCAATGAATAGATATTAAATATTGTTTTATCAAAAAATTAACTGCACCAACCCAGAAAGAACCTATTGATATAAGTTGTTTTGTTTGGGAATATCCTTGAAAGCAAAACATCAACAACAAAACAACACCAGAAGAGCATCTACCCCCGAGAGGTTTTTTTTATGAAAAAGATTGCCATTATCGGAAGCAGTGGAGGAAATCTCTACAACCTGGGCGGTGCAGACCCAGAGAAGCTGCTCGCCGAAATTTACGTTCAGTGTGAAGCTGCGGGCATCGAGGTTGGCGCAGTGCAGTTTATTGCTGCTGAAGCCTCCATGGATAATGCCAAACCCACCACGCCTGCCAGCGTGTATACGCTCCCGGACGGTAGCGGTTCAAAACCCAAACGAACTTTTGACGGCAAACTGTCCGAGGTTAATGACGCCATGAAGGACACTGACGCCGCGATCGCCAGTGAAATTCGCAGCGGCAATATCCACGGCCTCATCGTCATGAGCGCAGATCCAGGCAGTGCGAACAGAGAAGTATTCAGAGCTGCGGCCGAAACCAAAGTGCCGATTGTAGGCACAGGTGGCACCTCTATGGCTATGATTGCCGCCTCAGGGGCAAAAGTTGTCGCGACATCCGGGACAACCGGAACAACAAGCCGGACCCGGGCCGTTTCCTTTGCTGCCTCTCTCGCAAAACACTGGGGTATGAAATATCGCCCGAATCTGGGTGGCGCCACCACTGGCAGTGTGGGTTCTGGCCAGAGCCTGCTCAAACGTATCAATATCCGCAGCATTATGATCCCAGCCTTGCCGGGATTCATTGCCATGGCTCTGGTGCTGGCCGCAAGTCATATTCCCGGACTGGGAAAACTTAATGACATCTTTGAAATTCTGCTTAAGGGACTGCCGGTGCTGGTGGCCGTTCTGGCCGCGAAGCAGGTTTCAGAACTTGATGAGGTGTCAATCGTATCTGGGGTGGTCGCAGGCGTACTGTCGGTAGAAGGTGGACTGATTGGCGGGATCATCGGCGGCCTGTTAGCCGGTATATTCGTGCGCTATCTGTTCGAGCTGTGCCTGAACTGGCGCTTTCCTATGACGACTGTCAACATCGTGGCGGGCGGTATTTCGGGTCTTGCTGCCGGTCTGATTATGCATTATCTGCTCAGTCCACTCGCCCTGATGGCCGGTGACTATATCAAGCTGGCTATTTCAGCCACCCTTGCCTACAGCCCTATCCTGGCGGGTTTGCTTGCAGGGCTGGTTATCTGGCCGGCAATACTTGCTGGTATATACCACGCAGTCATTCTGCCGCTGGTTCTGCTGGAAATGGAAAAATCGGGCGTTAGCTTCCTGGGTGCTGTAGATATGGTTGGCCTGGTTATGGTCGCCGCAGGCATCAACCTGGCCAATATGATTGCTCCACGCGAAAAAAGTGAAGCAGCTGTCGCCACGCCGGGATTACTGATCAATATCGGCTTCGGGACTTTTGTCGAATCTGCTTATCCCTTCATGTTCGCAAATAAAGTCGTGTTCATCTCAGCAATTGTTTATGCGGGGCTGGGCGGCATGTTGCTGGGATATTTCAAAATTATGGGCGTCGCTTATGTGCCCGCATTCGTTTCGCCTTTCATGTCAAGTAATGCGCTGAATATGGCGATTGTAATGGCCACAATCCTGGTGCTCACCTGTATTACGACCGTGATTGCCAACCGCTTTAAAGCCGTCTCGAAAAAAGAAGAGTCTACTCAGGTAGCTCAGTCTGTTAAATAACTCACCAGTCTCAAAGAGGTAAATCATGTTTAAAGGTGATATGAATAAAAAACGTGCCGCAGCCATTAAAAAAGTGAAGGATGCGATTGCACTTCACGGCGGCCAGACAATTTTAAGTACAGGGATCACTGGTGATGATGCGCGCCTCGCAAAAGCAGTCTGCGAAGCGGGTGTAAAACTGCTGGAACCTAACCATCCGGCACTGGCGCTTGCTCGCGGCCATCGTGGCGTAACAAATATGCATGCCGCTGAACAGATTCGTCACGAAATTTCTAACACCCAGATGGCGGAAGCCTGTCAGGGCGTCCGCAACGTCGTGCCTGATGACGTCTTCATCACCGTGGGTATTTCAGGCGGCTTTACCGAAACGCTGCCAGTCCCGCTGACCGACGAGCATATTCTTGAAATCGCCCGTTCGGGTGCAGATGGCCTGCATACGCATAAATCAGACTGGGATGACCTGAAAGAAGTGGTCGATCTGGCACACAAATATGGTCTGACGGTAGATGCCTATATCGGCCACCCTGACGATTTGCATACCTTTGGCTTGCCGGCTCGTACACCTGAAGAGGTTGCTCAGGTCGCAAAACGCATGCAGGACATTGGCGTGGATATGATTGGTCTGATGACTGGAATGAGCTATGAAGGTGTCGCTGCAGGTGAGATCCCGCAGATCATCAAAGACCGTTTGCATGCGCTGGTCAATGCAGTAGACGTACCGACCCTGGCTGAAGGCGGCATCAATGTCCGCAACGCGCAGGCTTTCCGCAATACCGGCGTAAACATTCTGGTAGTAGGTACGGCAATCGATAATATGGTGCAGGCAGCAGCAAAAGAAGCCGTTTTACCGTTTATTCAGCACTAATTTCCCTTTTAAAAAGGAGCTTCGGCTCCTTTTTTTGGAGTATAAGATGAAACTTATCGCTCTTGATATGGACGGAACGCTTCTGAACTCTCAGGGCCATATCTCTGCAGCAAACCGGAGCGCGCTTAAAGAATTCACAGAACGTACCGACGGTTATATTGCCGTCTGCTCTGCCCGACCGCTGAAAACCTTATTATCCCTTCTGAAAAGCGAACAGGTCATTGCAAGCATACGTTATGTTGCAGGATTTAATGGTGGACAAATCTTTGATGTTTTGAATGATAAAATTATATTTGAGCGAAAAATGACACGGACGGAAATCCGTAGCATTGACGCAGCCGTTAAGCTTTATCAGTATGACCATCATTTTTTCACAGACAAAGAGATTAAATACAGTAATTGCAATACCGTCTCACGCCACACACTTTACGAAGCAAAAATTTTTAACTTAACGAGTAAGCAATATCCTTTATCAGAAATATTTAATTCAACCGATATATATAAAATCACTGTTTGCGGAGATCGTTTTTTTATACCAAAATATCAGGAAAACATTCAGGAAACGCTACCTCCAGGCTTTATCAGCTTGATCACGGGGGATCATTATATTGATATCCAGCCAGCAGGTATCGATAAAGGACATGCGGTTGAACGTATAAAGTCAGAACTTTCCCTGCTAACCGAAGAGGTGATGGCAGTTGGCGACCAGCAAAATGACCTGCCCATGTTCAGGGCGGCGGGAACAGGCGTGGCGATGGGAAATGCCGGGGATGACGTCCGTGAAGCTGCAGACATGGTGACGGCGCACAATGACCGTGACGGCGTGGCGTGCGTTATCAAAAGATTGCTTTATCAATAACATAATTGTATCTTTAAGCATATTACATTAAACAGAGATCCCTTGAATGAATCCGGTATCAAGAAAAAACTACATCCTTGACGCGCTGAATAAGTCAGGGGAAGTAAGCGTACTTTCTCTTTCTGAGGAATTAAATGTTACCTCTGAAACTATACGCCGCGATCTGTCACAACTTGCTGATGAAGGATACTTAGTTAAAATACACGGAGGCGCGCTTCGCAAACAGATTTATAAAGAAGATGAGTTTTCAGAAAGGCTTAAAAGCATGCGCCCAGCCAAGGAAGCCATTGGACGCAAAGCAACAACCTTGATTTCCCCTAATGATATTTTATTTATCGACTCTTGTACAACTAACCTTATTTTCTCCGAACAGATCCCCCCTCTTCCATTGACTGTTTTCACTAACTCGTCACTCATTGCAGAATCTATAAAACAGAATAACAATTTCGCACGTGTTTATGTGATTGGCGGGGAATACAACCTTGAGTTTCGTGCGAACCTTGGCGCAGAGGTCGTTGAGAAAATTAACACCATTCGTGCTGATATTTGTTTTTTAGGTGCAGGCGGCATTACATTAAATGGTGGTGTACAGGTTAAAAACATTGATGAAGCGCATGTATCCAAGGCAATGCTTAAAATGAGCAAAAAACGTATTATTCTCGCTGATCACACTAAATTTGGACAGGAGGGAGTAATGAGTATTGCCTCACTGAATCAAATTGATGCTATTATTTCTGACCAGTTATTTGATTCGCAGCAATCTCCGGCACAAGAATATGGAAAAAAACTAATTTTAACTTAATCAAAAAGGAAGTCCTTTTTACTGTAAAACATGTTTTGAAGGTATACGGTATTTATTCTTGGTTAACTTTCTTATTCCACACCGAATGTTAATTTTATTGCAAAAAATATTTTATTTTGCTGTGTAAACCTCTTAAGACATCTTTGATATATCATGACCTTATCCTTTCTCTATAAAACCCTCTGGTTTCTGGATAAGTCGCATCATTTCTTCGACTTTCTCCCTAAAATTTTCTACACCTTTTATTAAAGCATTTCGGCGTAGAAGCTCCCCTAAAATCCTTATGTTTATTCACTCGCGAGAGTACTGTATGTTTTCTTTTCTCGATCTAATATCATCAGGCATCTGCATTTCCAAATAGCCTGTGCACTTGTCGCCATAAGTGCCGCTCTGGCTTTTATAAAATATGAGTTAAGCTCCTGCTGCGTTGGCTCAATAAATGGCGCACCACAAATATAATCTACATTATTAATGTCTACAAATTTTAACACCTCCGCTGGATTTTCAGCTAAAGCATAAGCCATTGATATATTTATTCCCTCCTGAAAAGAGGTAACTCCCAGGAATGGAGGCTTTATTAGCTCAGGATAAAGACTCATCCACTGAGACTTCCCTTCTGAGATATAATTTAAAACGTCTTCATATTCAGATAGCGCAATATAATTGCTATTATTTTCATGAATCGCCATCTTAATCTTTCTGTAGGTAACCTGCTCTTTATCATCATGATAATTCGCCGCGCACATAACAAGAGGCAACAACAAAATAATAAGCACCAGCCATTTCATCTTATGCTTAACTCCCAACTTCCGGCATCGACGTTTTCTTTCTGACTAAAGAGCAACAGCCCTGGGCAATTGAAATTGATTAACAACCAAATAAGGTAACTCTGCCTCGTTGAGGATGCACGTCGAGCGTTTAGTTATTTCGCTCATGAAGCATAAATTCTCACTCCAAAACTGGAGTATTATTTAAATAATTGTTTATTACTCATGGCTTATTTATTTTTTAATTACTCTTTCCATTAACCTTACTACGTATCAGCCACTTAATTTATTAGATAAAGTACTGGCCTGAGCTAATCCCATGCTTAAAGGAATAAGTTACTGTAACCGTTTAGCCAGTGCGCCGTAAACGAGGGTATTGATGCTAATGCGGGATATTTTTTCAGAAATCGCTTACAAACGGGGCTGAAGGCGCAGCGCAAAAGCTAGCGGGGAAAACAAAAAAAAGCCCGCTTACGCGGGCAACAATACTGGAAGCAATGTGAGCAATGTCGTGCGCTTCATCAGTAGAGCCACCGCTGAAGCGCAATGAAATAATAATCATTCTTGTTCTCACTTGTAAAGCGCTAATTGAGAATTTTTCTCATTACCATGCTAATGGTGTGTCTTTACTCTTCTGGATGGCGAAATTACCTGCAGCCGCGCCGCCATGTTTTGGGTCATCGTCCCCTTTGCGATACACTCAGCCTATTGCCCGGACACCGTTGAGTTCTATGTCAAAACTAATCCCGTCGCTGATGCTTATTCTCAGCGTATTAAGCGTCTCTGCCTGGTCGGCAGAGAACCGCGATATCCGCCACAGCGGCTTTGTCTACTGCGTTAACGGCACGCTGAGTACCTTCAATCCGCAGATGGCAAGCAGCGGCCTCGCCGTGGATACGCTCGCCGCGCAGCTGTATGACCGCTTGCTGGATGTCGATCCCTATACCTATCGTCTGGTGCCCGACCTCGCCTCCGCCTGGGAAGTGCGCGATAACGGCGCAACCTACCGTTTTCACCTGCGCAGCAAGGTCTCGTTTCAACATACTTCGTGGTTTACGCCCACGCGCGCGATGAACGCCGATGACGTGGTGTTTAGTTTCGGGCGAATGTTTGATCGCAACCACCCGTGGCATAACGTCAACGGCGGCAGCTACCCCTACTTCGACAGCCTGCAGTTTGCTGATTCTGTGCAGAGCGTAAAAAAGCTCGACAGCAATACGGTTGAGATCCGGCTCAATAGCCCTGACGCGTCGTTCCTCTGGCATCTGGCGACTCACTACGCGCCAATCCTCTCAGCGGAGTATGCTGACCAGCTGACTCGCAGCGGCCGCCAGGAAGAGCTGGATCGCCAGCCGGTCGGTACTGGCCCCTATCAGCTCAGCGAGTATCGCGCCGGGCAATATATCCGGCTGGCACGTAACCCTGCCTACTGGAAAGGGGTGCCGCGCCTGCAGCAGGCGGTGATCGATTTGGGCGCAGGCGGCACCGGCCGTATGTCCAAATTGCTGACTGGCGAATGCGATGTGCTCGCCTATCCCGCCGCGAGCCAGATCTCAATCCTGCGCGACGATCCTCGTTTACGTATGACGCTGCGACCAGGGATGAATATCGCCTATCTGGCGTTTAATACTCGTAAGCCTCCGCTCGATCGACCGGAAGTACGTCATGCACTGGCGCTGGCGATCAATAACGAACGGTTGATGGAGTCGATCTATTACGGTACGGCGGAAACCGCTGCCTCAGTGCTGCCGCGTGCCTCATGGGCATATGATAGCGAAGCGCGCGTTACTGAATACGACCCGAAAAAAGCGCGCGCGCTACTCGAATCGTTGGGCATTACCGATCTGCATCTGCGTCTGGTGGTGCCCTCCGCTTCGCAAGCCTGGAATCCCAGCCCGCTGAAAATGGCGGAACTGCTGCAGGCGGATCTGGCGCAGGTTGGCGTGAAAGTCAGCATTGCGCCGGTAGAGGGCCGTTTTCAGGAAGCGCAATTGATGTCGATGAACCACGATCTGACGCTAACCGGCTGGGCGACCGACAGTAACGATCCAGACAGCTTTTTCCGTCCGTTACTAAGCTGCGCGGCGATCCGCTCGCAGACCAACTACGCGCACTGGTGTTCTCCTGGCTTCGATGAAGCGTTGCAGAAAGCGCTGCTGTCGCAGCAGCTTGCGGGTCGAATTGATAACTATCATCTGGCGCAGCAGATGCTGGCGCGCGATTTACCTGTGCTGCCGCTCGCCTCTTCGCTGCGTTTGCAGGCCTATCGCCACGATATCAAAGGCCTGGTGTTAAGTCCGTTCGGCAACACCTCTTTTGCCGGAGTTTATCGTGATGAGCGCGAGGAGCCGTAAGTGATCATCTATATGTTGCGTCGTCTGTTATTGCTGGTGATTACCCTGTTTCTGCTGTCGCTGGTGGGCTTCAGCCTTAGCTATTTCACCCCCAACGCGCCGCTGGAAGGCGCCTCGCTGTTCGATGCCTGGTGGTTCTGGTTCAGCGGTATGCTGCAGTTTGATTTCGGCGTCTCCAGCACCAACGGCCAGGAGATCGGCCTGCAACTGCGAGAGGTGTTTCCCGCCACGCTGGAGCTTTGCGTGCTGGCGTTTGTACTCGCGCTGTTAACCGGGATTCCGCTGGGCATCTGCGCGGGCGTGATGCGTAATAAATGGCAGGATAAGGTGATTAGCGCGCTGGCGCTGCTCGGCTTCTCCATGCCGGTATTCTGGCTGGCGCTACTGTTTACCCTGTTTTTCTCGCTGACGCTTGGCTGGCTGCCGGTCTCCGGACGTTTTGACCTGCTCTATCCGGTGCAAAACATTACCGGCCTCGCGCTGGTGGACGCCTGGCTTAGCCCCTCGCCGTGGCGTCACGAGATGCTGGTGAGCGTATTGACGCATATGATCCTGCCGGTGATTGTGCTGGCGGTCGCTCCCGCTACCGAAGTGATGCGCCTGCTGCGTGCCAGCACCAGCGAAGTGATGGATAAAAACTACGTCAAGGCAGCCGCCACACGCGGGCTGTCGCGCTTTACCGTGATCCGTCGGCATGTGCTGCACAATGCGCTGCCGCCGGTGATCCCGCGTCTGGGCTTACAGTTTTCCACCATGCTGACGCTGGCGATGATTACCGAAGTGGTATTTAACTGGCCTGGTCTGGGCCGCTGGTTAATTAACGCTATCCGCCAGCAGGATTACGCGGCCATTTCAGCAGGCGTAATGGTGGTTGGCGGTCTGGTAATCCTGGTGAATGTGATTTCCGATATTATTGGCGCGGCGATGAATCCGTTGAAGCATAAAGAGTGGTATGCGTTGCGGTAGGGATGCATTGAGCGTTATTAGTTTTGTGCCGACTGTTCTGCATAAAGAGGCTGCCAGGATGACGCTGATAGCTTTACCGAGCGTCATGTAAAATGCATTAGCTTGTTGAGCCAGCAACAGGGCCGATGCTAAAGCTAACGCTTTGTTCCTTAGCGCTGCCCGAGCCGGAGATTATGCAAACGCTGCGCAAGGTCTGTAAGCTCTCCGCCCGCAAGCAGCGCCAGGCAGAGGCATTTTACAGACGATTACCGCACCGCAGCCACGAATCGGTAACTGATTGGTATATAAAGTAAAATCCCAACCGCGAGAGGTTGGGATTTTTTCTAACTCAGATGCTTTTTATTTTCTTCGTATTCATGTAAATATTTTTCAAGAGGATAGGCTGTTCCAAATTCGTGTATTTCTCCAGTATCCTTATCCACTATAAAAGGTGCATTACCTGCAAGTAGCGCACTATCATTACCGGTCTCAAGATATTCTCTGGATTGAAAACAAAAGAACCACCCCTCAGCAAAGCGTCCCTGAAGAGTAATAACCATCGGTATTTCTTCACCGCTGAGGTGATCGACTGCTTTTGCTACCGCTTCATCAAAAGTAATCATTAATTCGTCCTCAATAACTGGAATGATTTAAACTGACTAAGATCAGCAGACTTACCCGTTTGTCCATCAAGGAAGCGAACCGTACCATTTTGATTCACAACATTAAATATATACCTGGCTGACCAGGGCCATAAGAACCAAAAACAATTCCTCTCGCACCAGAACCAGCGTTTGTCATTTGCTGCATAATACTGTCAGATGAAGAGGCATATTTAAATTTTGTTCCGTATTGTTGCTCCAAAACGCTTAACGGTACGCCTTTAGTTGAGTTTATTGGCAACGTTGATGCTGGATTTCCAGCCAAAGTAGCATCAGTAACAATCGAACAATTTACGCAGTTATGCGTCCGGCCCGGTTCAGGATAACCGGGGTTAACATTTTTAATTGAACCAGCATTTTGTTCAGTGGACCCTGTACCCTTCATCCCATACACCGCGCCCGCCACCGCGTGCGCCATGGTGTTGGCCATGAGGTTAGTGTTTTCCGTGCCGTCAGGATTATATGTTGTCGTCGCTTTCCTGATGGCGTAAAAGAGGTACGGTGCCATCGCGCCGCCCGCTGCGGCACCCAGATTGCTGGCGCTCAGACCACCCCTATCGAACGATTAAGCTCGCGTATTTTACTGCTACGTTACTGCCCTAGAGCAAGAAAACTTTTTTGAATAACTGATGAATAGCTCTTAATATTGCTGATAATAGAAATATTCAATTATTCAAGCGGGATTAGGTTTATTAACATCAAACTTAATCGTTTCATTAACAGATAGATCTCGAATCTCACCTGCAATACTTCCCCTATATATCATTGCCGATGCAGATTGCTCACTGAAAATATTCTTCTAAGACAAATTGAACTACAGGAGCGAGTCTGTGTCCTTTTTTAACTCTACCTGCAATTTTTAGAATCCTGCCCTTGCCGGGAAACGAACGTCATTATTTATACCGCTCAATTTTACACCTGCTGCCGGATTTTCCTGCATATCACTCCAAAATATTTGTTTATTCATATCCCGTGGTATTGCTGATTGATTCGGCTTAGCTGTTGATTTTCTCTGCCGCACTTATCAGAATTTTGGTATCGATAAATTTCGCAACTTTACCGACTTATGACAACGCTTTCTCAGCTGGGATAGATGTCAGCAGCGCCAACGCGTAGTCTTTCGCGCCTTTCGCCGTAAGTAATGCCATTACCGTCTCTGAGACCGGATTATTGCTCAGTATGGCTTTGCATTTTTCGGCAGATCACCTTTCACTATCCGCACCAAAACTGCCTGTCCCTGCTCTGGCGGCAGGTTTTTATCCTGAGCATATGGCGCGTAAGACTTTAAGACTGGCCGTAATCCATAAAACCTTTATCAAAGCCATCCAGACCATCCAGACCATCCAGACCATCCAGACCATCCAGACCATCCAGACCATCCAGACCATCCAGCATATTATTCTTAACCTCTAACTAATTCTTTTAAATGTTGGAGACTAATATTATTCTGATCCATTTTAAGTTCATTGCATATTTTTATAGCTAGTTCATACTCATCTTTATTAATTGATACTTCATATTCGCTTAGGTGATCACAGATGGTTTCGAAAGCTAACCCTCTTTCATCATAATCTACATAATTAATTGCGTCTTGGAGTAACTCATTATCCAGGCGATCCCTGAAGAGACCACCAAAGTCCTTTATTTTTTTATCTAACTTGCTCATTTAATGACCACCTACTTTTTTATCGGTTTATAACTACCCGGTACAGATGCATTATCAGGGAACGCAGTGATAATTTTTCCGGCAGCTGGTTGATATTCAATCCTGACTCTCACACCATCTCTTATTTCATAAGCAACCCAGTTAGCAGGTTTGCCTTTGCTAGTATAACTGCCACCAGTCCCTGTCTGGGCATAGGAGAAGTCGCTATATCTCCTATCTCATGTACTATTTTTTCTGCACTCCAGTTAGACGGGAATGTCGTTTTTCCGGGATTTGCTGGAAATAAATGCCCGCCACTGGTTAAATTATCACCATAGAGTATATGCTGCTTAGCCTCAGGAGATAAAATATCCGTATAATCTTTGCTGTTCCCGACCGTTCCTGTCATATCCTTGTAAGGTAATGAGTTTCCCTTATATTTCCCACCCGTATACTCGACATCCGTTATCGCTCCATCCCTCTTAGGACTGTATGCACCTTCACCGGCTTTCCATGTCAGTGGGGGAAGCACATCATCAATTTTGGATGCTGCTTTTGATGCAACTTTCTCAACAATCCTCTCCGTCAGTACCGCACCGCCCTTCGCTAATCCGGCACCACCGGCAAGTAATCCGGCTATATCCGTAACCAGCTTACCGCCTTCAACACCGCATTAAACGACCCGCTGGCACCGGCTTTCTGATACTCCACTTCCATCCGGTTGATACGGTCAATATAGGACTGTTTCACCGCATCCGAAACGTTACCCAGCACATCTCCACTGTTAAACAACGATTTCAGCGCTTCGTAGGGATCAAGCGGACTGCTGGCTATCTGTACGATACCTTCAACAGAGTCATAAATCCCCGCAGGAACTCCTGCCAGCATTTTTGTACCAAAAGCAGCATCCTGGACCACACTGATGGCATTCCATTTGGCACCGACTTTCCACTGACATGAGGCGCTACCTTTACAGGCATCAAACTCTTTATCCCGTTCAGAGCGTTGCTGACTGCTCAGATAATTATTCTCAACCGAATTCTTCCCGGCCACCGCCCCGGTCCCGCCTCCAGCGCCGAGTCCGACGCGATGCCGCCCGCCAGCCCGGTCACCATCTGGCTCAGCGCGCTCACCGTCTGCTTCTGGCTCTCCGTCAGGTCGCTAATCTTCATGTCAGGGTACATTACCGCCGCAATAGCCTTCGCCGCCAGTTCTCCGTCTGCCGCACCCGCTGCGCCTGCCACCGCGTGCGCCATGGTGTTAGCCATGAGGTTGGTGTTTTCCGTGCCGTCAGGATTATACGTCGTCGTGGCTTTCCTGATGGCGTTAGCGAATTAAGGCGCCATTGCCCCACCCGCTGCGGCTCCGAGGTTGCTGGCGCTCAGCCCGCCCAGCGCGCCCGTCACCATGGACTCTTTCGCCTGTGAACCACGGCTCAGCAGCGCATCCGTAATAGGGCTGGTGAGCTGAAGCATCAGGCCGCTCTGCTTCTGTTCATAGTTCTGACGGTGGGTCAGTGTGTCGTGACAGCAGAAACGTAGCCGGCATACCGAGTTAATTATCGCCCCAGCGCATGTTCTGAATTACGACCCTGTAACCGTCAATATCCCTGAAAGTGATGCCTCTTTGCTCCCAGTAAGGATTAAAAGATTTTACTCTGACAAAACCGGCATGACTCATTGTTGCGCAGCGCTTTTCCCAGCTTCCTTTGTCAGGCACGTACAATACTAAAAGGTCTTCGGCCGACGGCGAAGGCGTCACCGGATGATGGTGACACTGCGTGAATTCAAGATGCCAGGCTAAATCCTCCCGGCCTAACATGCATCCGCTGAACCCGTCATGATCGCTAAATTCACCGATTTTTTTCAGGCCCAGGCCGTCGCAGTACATTTCACAGCTTTTGCTGAGCAGGCTTACAGGCCTTGCGATGCGCATCTGTTGAAATTCCATAGTCACCTCTTTTTAAAATTGACCACCTTAGAACGAGCCCTAACGCAAAGCGCTGTGGCTTCGGCTATGACAAACGGCAAGAGAAGTGCCCTTTCATCGGCCGCCTGTCTGCGTACCGGCCTGCAGGTCCGCTTTTTACTGCTACCTTTTACTGATAACCCTCTGTTTTACTGGAGAGAGACTTTGCCATCACCCCGCACCAGAAGAACAGAGCGCTTTGTGCTGCTGTTTCTGCTTTTTATTAGCCTGTTTATCGTGACGGCATGCAGCTGGGCATTATGGCGATCCTGGCAGAACCGGCTTCAGGACGTCTCCGTCCAGGCCCGCAACCAGTCGCTATCTCTGTCGCGGCAGGCGCAGGATACTTTCCTGCAGGTCAATATTGCGCTGGATGAAATAGCCCGCCAGACAGACCAGGTATTTAGCCACCCGGAGGCGTACAGCGGCGGACGTGGCATTCTCGCCGGACTCGCTCTTCCTCTGCCTCAGCTGGCTGGCCTGTTTGTTTATGATAAAGAGGGCAACTGGCTGGCCACCTCCCGCGACCAGCATGACACCCGGCTGAATAATGCCGACCGGGAGTCGTTTATCTGGCACCGCGACCACGCAGACGCGGGCGTTCATATCGGAAAGGTTATCCGCAGCCGCAGCGCTGATGAACTGGTCATTCCGGTTTCTCTGCGGCTGAATGACGCTGAAGGTAATTTTCGTGGCGTAGCGCTCGGCTCGGTAAAGGTCGCCTTTTTTCGCCAGTTCTACGGCTGGTATGAACAGAGCCCTGGCGATCTGCTGGCGCTGATGAACACCGAGGGCCTTCTTCTCTATGCCCGCCCTTTCCCTGACAGCGTGCTCAACCGCAGCCTCTCCTCCAGCCCGCTCTTTACTCGCCTGCTGAGCCAGTACCGCATCGGCAGCGCCACCTGGAACAGCCGCCTTGACGGACAGGAGCGTCTTTTCGGCTACGCCCGACTGGAGCGTTATCCTCTGGTGGTGGCTGTCGGCTATGAAACCCGCGCGATCCGGCACGCCTGGTGGATGAGTAATATCACCGGCATCAGCGTTAATATTTTTACGTGGCTGCTGGTTTTGCTGTTCGGCTTTCTGGTGCTTCGGCATCTGCACGCCAACCAGCAGAGCCAGCAGGCGCTGATGCGCTCGCAGGATGAGCTAACGCGACTCAACAGCACGCTCAGCGACCTGGCGATGCTGGACGGCTTAACAGGACTGGGCAACCGGCGACAGTTCGATTTTTATCTGGAGAAGAGCCTCGAGGGCGCCGCCTCGCCGGTCTCTCTGATTATGTTCGATGTGGATTACTTCAAGCGTTATAACGATGAGTATGGGCATATCGCTGGCGATCGCTGCCTGCAGGAGGTGGCGGCGGTGCTGAAGCACCTTCCGCTACGCAGTACCGACCGGGTGACCCGCTATGGCGGGGAGGAGTTTGCCATTATCCTGCCGGGCACAAAGGCCCGGGATGCGGAGAACGTGGCGCACCGGGCGCTGGAGGCCATTCGCCGGGCGGCGCTGCCTCATGGGGCGAGTGAACTGCCGGAAAAAATCGTTACCCTGAGCGCCGGTATCAGCGCTTCCTCTTCCGGAGACTCGCCTGACTCGCTGAAGCTTGCCGCCGACGAGGCGCTGTACGTCGCTAAAAAAGCGGGCCGTAACTGTATTGCCGGTACGGATGGCATCTGCCTGCTATAACCTGGCCTTGCGGCGTGGAACAGAGATAATGACCAGACCCAGCACGATCAGCAGCACGCCCGCGAGGCCGCTCCAGCGGAACGGCTCGCCGAAGACCGGCAGCAGAACCGCAGCCAGCCACACCAGCACATAGCTCAGGCTAAGCAGCGGATAGAGCCGGTTAAGCGGCAAATGACGCAGCGCCAGCATCCAGCAAAGCATAGAAAGCCCATAGGCTCCCAGCCCGATACAGAGCAATACCAGCGGCTTGCTATGCTGCACCCAGTCGACGCTCAGCCATTCAGCAGCGGGTGGAAAGTCCCGCATCGCCAGACGTAATACCAGCTGAGCCAGCGTCACCAGCAAAACAGAGCACAGCGCCAGACCAAGGCCTTTCACAGGTGGCTCCCTATCAGCGCCACACCAGCGACAATCGCCAGCGTGCCGATCCACTGCTGCAGCGTATAGCTTTCCCGCCAGATAAGACGCGCGGCAAGCGCCACCAGCACAAAATTAATGCTGAGCATCGGATAGGCCACGCTGACCGGCACCAGACGCAGCACCCACAGCCACACCAGCATCGCGACGCCAAGCAGCAGCAGGCTTAACGCGATCCACATCAGCAGGCGTTTTTTGCCCTGGCGCGCGCCGAGGGTGGCCGCCTGTTTCTGGCACAGTTGCGCTGCGCAACTCAGCAGGCTCACCAGCATAATCAGCAGCAGATTCATGGTTTTTCGTCGTAACCGTAATAAACCAGCCGCCCCTGACGATAAACCTCATCCGGCTTCGGCAGGCTCGCATCCGGTTCCTTCTGACCAGAATCGAGCATCATCACCACGGATACCTTGCCAGTGCGACGATGCTCCTGAAGCCAGCCCGCGAAGGCGCTGCCATCCACATAGCGCGGCTGCGCATCGGGATAGCTGAGGCCATATTGCAGTTCGCCTTTAGCGTCATAAAGGGTAATATCGCTGCGCCGCAGCTCCCAGGCGATCGCCGAGGCGACGCCCGGATTGTCCGCCAGCAGATAACGGCTGCCCACCAGCCGCTCGCTTATCGCGCTGACGAAACTCTGCGGCTGTTTCGAGTCGCGCACCTTCTGTGGAATAGCGAACCCAACCAGCAGCGCCAGCGCCAGCGGACAGAGTGCCGCCAGCTGCCAGCGGTTATCGCGCGGCCGGAGGCTCAGCCAGCCCACCACGCCCCAGCAGACAAACGCTCCTGCCGCCCAGACCACGCGCATCTTCTCGTCGCTGGCGTAGAGCGGATGGTGTGCCAGCCCCCACGGCGCAAGGAATGCCACGACTGCGATCGTCGCGATCAGGCCGAACAGCAGGTTGATCCAGCCGTTAATCTTAAACACCTTGCCCAGAGCTGCGCTGCTGCCGTGGGCATAGCGCGCTATCAGCAGCGCCAGCGGCGCGAAGCAAGGCAGAATATAGGTGGGCAATTTGCCTTTTGCGATGCTGAAAAACAGCAGCGGCATCACTACCCAGCACAGCAGATAAGCCGCGCCCGGCTCTTGCCCGCGCTCCCGCCAGGCCGCCTTCAGCGAGCCAGGCAGCAGCGCCAGCCACGGCATACAGCCCGCCAGCAATACCGGCAGGTAATACCAGAACGGTGCTTTATGCTGCGCATCGGCTTCAGCAAACCGTTGTATATGCTCGACCCAGAAGAAGTAGTGCCAGAAATCCCCTTCCTGCCGATTGATCGCCAGCGCCCAGGGCGCGCTGATTAACAGCGCCATTACGATGGTCAATAATCCCCAGCGCAACAGTTCAGCGAAGCGACGCTGCCAGATAGCCCAGGGCACGATTGCCAGTACCGGTACCGCCAGCGCCAGAAAGCCCTTGGTCATAAAGCCCATGCCGCAGGCGGCGCCGAGCAGCAGATAGCCGCCGAGACGCTGCTGCGTAGTGCTCGCCTGCGCCGCCAGCCAGTAGCTGCACATCGCCGCCACCAGCCACAGCAGTAAAATGGGATCAATCACCGCATAGGTTCCGACACCATATACCAACAGCGAAGTCAGAAAAATAAGGCCGCCGGTGAGCGCGATTGCCCGGCTGGCGAACATGCGTCTGCCAAGCCAGTAGAGCAGCAGCGCGCTAAAGGTGGTGCTGAAAATCGCCCCTGCGCGCACGCCGAAAAGAGTATGGCCAAAGATGAACTGGCCGATATTGTTTACCCAGTAACCGGCAATCGGTTTTTCAAAGTAGCGTAAACCGAAAAAGTGCGGCACCACCCAGTTGCCGCCCGCGAGCATTTCGCGGCTGATTTCGGCATAGCGCGTTTCATCCGGCTGCCATAAAGCACGAAATTCAATCGGGATAAGGTAATAAAGCGCGAAGAGCGCCAGCAGCAGCGCGGTTTTAGTGCCTGTACGCATCCATGTTTCCTGTGCAAATAATTACCGTTACGTTCAGCCCTGACAGCCCAGCCAGCCTTCGCGTCCGGGGATGTGGCCGCGGACGAGGCTGCCACGCGGCAGCGTGCTGAGATCGGCGGGCAATAGCTCGCTGAGCGGGCAGAAGTGGATACCCTGATCTTCTGCGCGTTTCAGCAGTTCCGCGAAAGCAGATAATCCAACAATGCCTTCAACCTCGGCATGAATGGTGTAAACCGGCGAGCCGGTAGCAGCCAGCATCTGTTCGAGGATAAAGTCGTTGAAGCCTGCCGCACTGACCTGCTGACCGACCACTTCGTCCCAGGTCGGCAGCGTAACTGGCACCTGCACCGTACCCTTGCTGCCGTCGCTAAGCTGCGGAATAAAGGGCCCGCTGCCGCGGCAGTCGCTGTTATAGAGGAAGCCAAACGGTTCTTTGGCGTCGACCACGCGCGTATCGGCGCGCCAGCCCGCCACCGCCGAACAAGTGACAGCGTCACCTGTTATCGCCTCCAGCGCCGCTTTGCCCCGCGCAATCTGCTCAGTCAGCTTCGCCTGCGGCCAGACGCCCGCCCAGGTTTGCCAGGCGAAATGGTCCCAGGCATGCAGGCCGATTTCGTGATGCTCAGCTGTGGCGCGAATAATGTCAGCCAGCCCGCGCCCAATATCCCGTCCCGGCCAGGCGGTGCCGGCCAGCAGGATATCCCAGCCGTAGAGCGAGGCTGCGCGTGAGCGCAGCATCTTCCACAAAAAGCGCGGCTTCATCAGACGCCACAGGTGGCGTCCCATGTTGTCCGGCCCGACGCTGAAAAAGAAGCTGGCCTGCAGCTGATGCAGACTGAACTGCTCCAGCAGCGCCGGAACGCCCAGCTTTGTACCTCGCCAGGTGTCCACATCGACGCGCAAACCGACTTTCTTCATGGCTTGTCCTGTAGCTCAACGGTGCGCAGGAAGAAGTCCAGCGTGTTGTCGATGGTGGTATCCATCTCTACCGTCGGCGTCCAGTTCAGCAGACGGCGTGCGTTTTTGATCGACGGCTTACGGTGCTCTACGTCCTGATATCCCTTCCCGTAATAGCTGCTGCTCTCGACTTCGCGGAAACCGGCGAACGGCGGGAAGCGGTCACGCAGCGGATGGCGTTCGAAGCTCGCCAGCAGATGCTCAGCCAGCTCTTTGATGCTGGCTTCATTGTCCGGATTGCCGATATTGACGATCTGGCCGTCGCAGTTGCCGTTTTTGTTTTCAATGATGCGGAACAGCGCTTCAATACCGTCACGAATATCGGTGAAGCAGCGTTTCTGCGCGCCGCCGTCGATCAGCTTGATCGGCGAACCTTCCACCAGATTAAGGATCAGCTGGGTGATAGCGCGTGAGCTGCCGATACGGGCGGCATTCAGGTTATCGAGACGCGGCCCCATCCAGTTAAACGGACGGAACAGGGTGAAGCGTAATCCCTCTTTTTCGCCGTATGCCCAGATAACGCGATCCAGCAGCTGTTTCGATACGGAGTAGATCCAGCGCTGTTTGTTGATCGGGCCGACCACGAGATTAGAGCTATCCTCGTCGAAATGGTTGTCGGTGCACATGCCGTACACTTCTGAAGTGGACGGGAAAATAATGCGCTTTTTATACTTCACGCAGTCGCGGATGATCTTCAGGTTCTCTTCGAAATCGAGTTCGAACACGCGTAGCGGGTTGCGGGTGTACTCAATAGGCGTGGCGATCGCCACCAGCGGCAGCACCACATCGCATTTCTTGATGTGGTATTCAATCCACTCCGAGTGAATGCTGATATCGCCTTCAACAAAGTGGAAGCGCGGCTGATCGAGGAAACGGCTGATGGCGTCAGACCCGATATCCAGCCCGTACACCTCAAAGTTATCATCCTGCAACAGGCGTTCAGTTAAGTGATTGCCGATAAAACCGTTAACGCCGAGGATCAATACGCGGGTGCGCCGTTTGATCGCGGCGACCGGCTGCGAGTAGAGCAGCGCGCCCGGCACCATGCCGAGGTTTTGCGCCAGCTGGCTGCCGTTCATATAGACGCCGTTATCACTCTGGCCGGTCAGCACTTCCAGCGCGCCTTCGCCGCAGGCGATCAGGAAAGGATCGACCGACAGCACCGTACCCGGCTTCGCTTTTGGCGCATCCGCATGTACGCGCCCTTTCCATACCACAAACTTCAGCGTACCGGCGAAGGCAAATGCGCCCGGCCAGGGATCGGTCACGGCGCGCACCAGGTTGTTCACCGACTGCGCAGGCCATTCCCAGTTGATACGCCCGTCTTCTGGCGTGCGGCGGCCGACCACCGTGGCTTCGCTGTTGTTTTGCGGCGTGGCGGAAATGTCGCCGCGCTTCATCGCCGGTAATACGCCATCCAGCAGCTCCGTCGCACAAGCGACCAGCTTGCGGTGCAGCGTCAGAGCGTTGTCCTGCTCATCAATCGCCACGCGCTGCTGAACGACGATATCGCCAGCGTCGGCGCGCTTCACCATGCGGTGCAGCGTCACGCCGGTTTCCGTTTCGCCATTTACCAGCACCCAGTTAAGCGGTGCGCGGCCGCGGTATTTCGGCAGCAGCGAGCCATGCAGATTAAAAGCGCCAATCCGGGCGGTCTTGAGGATGCTGTCGCTTAGCAGCGCGCGGTAATAGAAGGAGAAAATAAAGTCAGGCTGCATCGCTTTAATACGATCGACCCACAGCGGATGGCTGGCGTCTTCCGGTGCGTAAACCGGGATGCCCTGCTCCGCCGCCAGGCGCGCCACGGAGGGAAACGCATGGCTTTCAGGCGAGGTGTCAGCATGAGTGAAGATGGCGCTGATTTCATAACCGGCTTTCAGTAGCGCGCTAATGCCCGCACAGCCCATTTCGGCGTAGGCGAAGACGATGGTTTTCATTACTCGGATTCCTGTACAGAAGAAGCTTTTTGCTGTGGGTGAATAACACGCTGGATAAAGTAGCGGGGACGCGCGCGGACATCGTTATAGATACGGCCGATGTATTCGCCAAGCAGGCCCATGCCGATAAACTGCGCGCCGACAAAAATAAAGAGCACGGCGAACAGCATGAACACACCGTCGCCCGCCCAGCTGGCGCCGAGGAACAGACGCAGCACGATCAACACCAGCGAGAAGGCGAAACCAGCCAGCGCGATCAGGCTGCCGATAATGCTCAGCAGACGCAGCGGCGTGGTGGTCAGGCAGGTCACCAGGTCGTACATCAGGTTAATCAGCTTCATAAAGCTGTATTTGGAGTCGCCGAACTCGCGCTCGGCGTGGGTAACCGGCAGCTCAATAGTGCGGCGCGCGAAGGTGTTGGCGAGGATCGGAATAAAGGTGCTGCGCTCGTGGCAGTTAAGCATCGCATCGACAATATGACGACGATAGGCGCGCAGCATACAGCCGTAATCGCCCATCGCTTTGCCGGTGACGCGCTGAATCAGATGGTTAATGGCGCGCGAGGCGCGGCGGCGGAACCAGCTATCCTGGCGGTTCTGACGAACGGTGCCGACCACGTCATACCCCTGCTGCGCCGCCTGCACCAGCTTCGGGATCTCTTCCGGCGGGTTTTGCAGATCGGCATCCAGCGTGATGATCAGATCGCCTGAAACATGGCTGAAACCCGCCATTATCGCCGAGTGCTGACCATAGTTGCGGTTCAGCAATACGCCGACCACATGGCTGCCGGGCATATCGGCGGCATCGTTGATCATCTGGGCGGAGCGGTCGGCGCTGCCGTCGTCCACCAGCAAGATTTCATAATCCAGGCCAATCAAGCTGCAGGCCGCATCCGTACGGCGCACCAGCTCCGCCAGGCTCTCTTCTTCGTTGTAGACCGGAATAACAACAGATACTTTGTGAATCGCTTTTTCTTCCTGCATCTCAGACTCCAGCTACGTGACGTAAGGCGTCAATAACGCGGGTGACATCGTCATCGTGCATATCCGGGAACAGCGGAATGGAGCAGATACGATCGCTGTTCCATTCGGTGTTGGGCAGGGAGAGCTGGGGATAGCGTTCGCGATAGTATTTGTGGGTGTGCGCGGCGCGGAAATGCAGGCCGGTGCCGATATCCTGCGCCTTCAGCGCTTCCATCAGCGCATCACGGCTGATGCCGCACGTCGCTTCGTCTACGCGAATGATAAACAGATGCCAGGCGTGCTGATGAGCCCATGTCGGTTGCGACAGCGGCAGGAACGGCGTGTCGGCTAATTCACGCAGATAGCGCTGGGCGATCGCCTCGCGGCGCGCATTAAAGGCGTTGAGCTTTTTCAACTGCACCAGCGCAATAGCCGCGCTGATATCGGGCAGGTTGTACTTGAAGCCAGGCATAATCACTTCCGCCTGCGGCTTGCGGCCGTGGGTATGGCGATCGTACGCATCGACGCCCAGACCGTGGAACTTCAGGCTGCGCATGCGATCCGCCAGTTCGGCGTCATCGGTAACAATCAGGCCGCCTTCGGCGCAGGTCATATTTTTGATAGCGTGAAACGAGAAGATGGCAGTACCTGAACTGCCGACATGGCGTCCCTTGTAATAGCAGCCCGCCGCGTGCGCGGCATCTTCAATCACCGGGATACTGTAACGCTTGCCGAGGGCGTGAATTGCATCGCTGTCTGCCGGTGCGCCCGCGTAATGCACCGGGATAATGGCGCGGGTGCGCGGCGTGATAGCAGCTTCGATTTGTTCGGGCGTAACCATCAGCGTATCGCGATCGATATCGATCATGACCGGCGTGGCGCCCAGCAGCGTAATGATATTGATGGTGGAAACCCAGGTCAGCGAGGGTGTAATAATCTCGTCGCCGGGCTGAATATTCAGCGCCAGCAGCGTAACGTGCATACCCGCCGTTGCGGAACTCACTGCGATAGCGTGTTGATTACCCGTGAGCTGGCAAAAAGCCTGCTCCAGCGCAGCATTTTGCGGGCCAGTGGTGATCCATCCCGATTCAAACACCGCTTTTACCGCAGCCAGCTCTTCTTCACCCAGCGAAGGCCGCGAAAAAGGAATAAATGACATAGTTAGATTCCATCAAATTTAAGTTGCTCGAACGTAAAATAGTTAAGCGCCGCCTGGAGAAATAAATATTACAAATATGAAGCAATTGTTTCTTTTTAACGTAATTTTGGTGAATCTCGCCATGACTCCCTTTTTTCAGAGAGGCGTCGGAGAAATAATGCTGACGAAACCTTAAGACAGCCTTAAAGAGGCTATCACTTTTTTCATCTGGTGTGGAAGGTAAAGCAAGAACAACTCAAGGAGGATACCGCTAATAACCCGCGCCCGATTTTATCTCTTATTTGAGCATTGCGTGTCATATGCGTTATTAGTGTATATGTTCTTTCTGCAAGATCAACTTACTGGTGAAAAGTTCATTAAAAACATAGAGATTTTTTATCAACTGCAATTAATTCAGGCCTGGAGAGTTCATTAAAAACAGCTATCTTTCAATTGTTTATGCCTGGTTTATTGATTTGACTCCCTATTTTTGATTCTGCTTTTCACCAAAAAATATGCGAACAAAAATCAACCAACCACAGGTAACTTTAACGGCAGTTAAACAAAAGCTATAAATAGTGGCAGTAAGAACTTATTTCGGAAAACAAATGATGAGACAGTCCCCAAAGATAAAGTATTGATACGCGACTGCCGCCGCGCAAAAGAGCGTTATTTAATAAGCCAGCTTATTAATGCCTTCTGGCGATAATCTACTTTGCCCGCTAAGTAAAAACAGAACTTTATAAGGGCTGGCATTGTCAAAATTCCGCCTCTTCCCCTGGCAGCGGCAGGGAAAGTTCCTGTCCTTCAACGCCAGCGTAGAAAATAAGTAATTCCGTCGGCTCTTCGGTGGTATAGCCGCGATGCGCGCTGTCGATGGTTTCATTAAGCGCCTGCCCCGCGCTAACGCTAAAGCGTTCGCCGGTGTTCTTATCTTCTACGGTTAACTGGCCAGAGAGAATATAAGCGGTATTGGGCATGGGGTGTGTATGCCAGGGTAGCTCGCTGTGGGCAGGCAATGACATACGCATCACCGATATCTGTGGTTTGCCTTCCGGGTACGCCCTGTATGCCTGACCGTTCCAGGCGGTCCCGCTTTGCAACACCAGTGTGTGTTCGATATCCGTCGGGTTTTTGTCTGATAACTGCTTCTTCTCCGTCATGGCTTCTCCTGTCAGTTAGGGTCTGGTTCGAGTGTAGCTGCCCCCGGTAAAAGCACCCTTTTGCAGGCCCCGCCTGCGGGTTTATTAGCCGGTTATAAAAAGGAAAGGCCGCATTAAGCAGCCTCTGAAACAGATTTCACAGCCTTCCTGAACCCGATGCTATCCGCACGCTTCTGGCCTGACAGCCAGATTAAAAAATAAAACGCGTGCCGATTAAACCTGCGCCAGACCGCCATCAACATAAAACTCAGCGGCATTAATAAAAGCAGCATCGTCAGAGGCGAGAAACGCCACCGCTTTGCCGACTTCCTCAGGCTCGCCCAGCCTGCCAAGAGGAACCTCAGCGGCCAGCACCTCAAAAAGCTCCTGGCGCTGTTCTTCCGGGACCAGGCCGCCCAGGCCTGCGGTGCGGATCGGGCCTGGACTGACAACGTTCACTCTGATACCGCGATCTTTTAAATCCAGCGCCCATGAACGGGCAAAGTTCCTCACCGCTGCTTTACTGGCGCTATAAACGCTGAAGTTCGCTGTGCCTTTAACTGCGGCAGTCGAGCCTGTCAGGATAACCGATGAGCCATTATTCAGGAGAGGCAGCGCCTTCTGAACGGTAAAAAGCAGCCCGCGCACGTTCGTGCCGAAGATGCGATCGAAGTGTTCTTCAGTGATTGCCTCAAGCGGCATCATATCCCCGCCGCCGGCATTGGCGAACAGGATATCAAGTCGTCCTGATTCGCTGGTGATGGTCGCAAAGACCTTATCGAGATCGGACAGACTGGAGGCATCAGCGCGGATACCGGTCGCGGCCGGTCCAATCGCCGCTACCGCAGCGTCAAGCTCTTCCTGGCGACGGCCGGTGATATAAACCTTTGCGCCCTGTGAAGCCAGCTCCTGCGCAGAGGCCAGACCGATGCCTGAACTGCCGCCGGTAACCAGCGCGATTTTATTTGCAAGTTTATTGCTCATCATTTGCTTCCTCAGATTAAGGCACGCATATGCCTGTTGAATGTCTTTTAAGCTCTCAAGCTGAACATCGCTAAATAGAGAATTAACGGCTGCCGACGGCGTTACTGACTAAGCGAGACCGGCGACTGTGGCGACAAAAGAAGCATATCGACGAACAGCATTTTTCAAAATAGAATGATTTAAAACTCATCGTTGCAGATTTGAAATGAACAGATTCCCCGATTTCGAAGGACTCGCGATGTTCGCGAAAGTAGCAGAGGAAGGATCGTTCGCCGCCGCGGCGAGAGTTATGGGCGTCTCCGTCCCAACGATATCGCGCGCCGTCGCCCGGCTGGAGGAGAGGCTGGGCGGCAGGCTGTTTAACCGCACCTCGCGCCAGGTGGCGCTGACCGAGTTTGGCCAGAGCATGGCCGCGAAAGCGTCTGAGATTTACCGGCAGGCAGAGGAAGTTGAAAGCGAGGCGCACGAGCTTGCGGTACAGCCGCGCGGTCTGGTGCGGCTGGCGGTGCCTATGGCCTTCGGGCTGCGCTGGATCGCGCCGCTGTTGCCGGAACTGATTCGCCAGTTTCCCGAACTCAGCGTGGATTTGCACCTCTCGGACGCGTCGGTCGATGTTATCGCCGAAGGCTTTGATGCGGCGCTGCGCATTGCCGCGCTGCCGGACTCGTCGCTGGTTGCGCGTCGCTTATGCGCGGTAACACAGTTTCTGGTAGCGGCGCCTTCCTATGTTGCTCGTCATGGCGCGCCGGAGCATCCCAGAGCGCTGACATCGCGTGCCTGCTTCAGCTATGCGTACCGGGCGCGCAGTCAGGTATGGCGCTTTACGCATACCTCCGGCGTGCATGAAGATATCGTTCCGAATGGACCGCTGCGGGTAACTAACTCAGACGCCCTGCTGCCGCCGCTGCTTGAAGGTCTGGGCATCGCCGAACTGCCAGAGTTTATCGCAGCGGAATATTTGCGCGATGGCCGTCTGGTACGCCTTCTTGATGAGTGGTCGATGACTCAGGGCGGGCTCTATTTCGTCACCCCAACCGCGCGCAGTCGACCGCTTAAGGTCAGAGTGCTTTCCGATTTCTTTGCCAAACGTCTCAGCGATCCAGAGTGGCGCTACGCGCCATGAAAGCAAAATCAGCAGGGATGATTACATAAATGAAATGGTAGGTTTCATCCTTTGCTGTTTTGTGCGCTTCTGAAGTTAATTAGGCTGGTGTCAGGCCCGCAACACTTTGTCGGCCGGTAACCACTTCAGGAGTCCCTGACCATGAAAACCGCCGTACAGCTACTGCAACTTTATCTGGATTCAATACGCGATCCCCGCGCCGCCGCGGCGCTTTTCGCCGCTGATGGCGCGCTGGAGTTGCCCTACCTGAAAACGCTTGGCCTGCCGCATCGCGCGCAGGGCGCGAAAGAAATTGAGTCCTTTATTGCTGGCCTGCTGGAGAAAGTGCCCGATTTCCGCTTCCGTAATATTGAGTTTTTGATCGATACGCCGACCCAGGCTTTTGGCGAATACAGCGTCGAAGCGGGTATCGCAGGCACCGACCGCATCTACAGGCAGACCTATGCTGGTCGCTTGGTAGCGGTAGCGGGAAAAATTACCCTGCTGAGGGAGTCGCTTGATACGCTGGCCGCCTGGCGCGCCTTTTCCGGCGAACAGAGCTGAGCTGGCTTAACTGCGGAAAAGAGCGTCCCGCTCTTTTCCGGCTCGCATAGCGCTCGCTTCAGGCTGGCCTGACAGCGCAGAAGCTGACCTTCTGTTACCCCTGAATGAAATTGCTGCCGCCGTTCCCTTGCCTGTAAGAGGGTTATCGACGGATAATCCTCTGTAACGAGCGGCGCGCGCCTGCGCCTTTCGCTCTTTGCTGTCTTCTGCACTGTGTACGCTCCCTTTTCGTATACGCAAGCGTGGCAACTGAATCCGTACCGCCGTTCCTGCTAAGCGCAGTACGACATGATAACGCTGAGAATCTGAGCAACACATTGATATGACAGAAAATTTTAAATTGCCGCAACCCATCCAGACCAAACCTCAAGCGACTGCGTATGCCCTACGATAATGTCTATGCCGAGAAGCGGCTGCCCGGCGCGTTTCGCCGCAGCTGGCACCACTTTTATCGCAACACCACCGCCATGATCGGCCTGTATGGCTTTGGCGCGCTGCTGTTCCTTTGCCTGTTTGGCGGACTGCTGGCGCCCTATGGCATCGATCAGCAATTTCTCGGCTATCAACTACTGCCGCCCTCCTGGTCGCGCTATGGCGATGTCTCTTTTTTCCTCGGCACCGATGACCTGGGCCGCGACGTACTGAGCCGTCTGCTGAGCGGCGTGGCGCCCACCGTCGGCTCCGCCATTCTGGTGACGCTGTTTGCAACGCTGTGCGGACTGGCGCTCGGCGTGCTGGCGGGCATCACCCACGGCTTACG
This sequence comes from Pantoea sp. ACRSB, assembly GCF_022346905.1. Lineage (NCBI taxonomy): Bacteria > Pseudomonadati > Pseudomonadota > Gammaproteobacteria > Enterobacterales > Erwiniaceae > Pantoea > Pantoea sp. ACRSB. The sequence continues at coordinate 44,420 of NZ_JAKRNL010000009.1, forward strand.
CTCAGCCGTTATGAACCACGTGCTGGATACGCTGCTGTCGATACCGTCGCTGCTGCTGGCAATTATCGTGGTGGCGTTTCTCGGCCCACGCCTGGAGCACGCGCTGCTGGCGGTCTGGCTGACGCTATTGCCGCGTCTGGTGCGCGCCACCTATAGCGCAGTGCACGACGAGCTGGAAAAAGAGTATGTGGTGGCCGCGCGCCTCGACGGCGCTACTAATGTCGATATTCTGCGGCACGCGATTCTGCCCAACGTGCTGCCGATGCTTATCAGCGAAGTAACGCGCTCGCTGTCGCTGGCGATCCTGGATATCGCCGCGCTCGGCTTTCTCGACCTCGGCGCGCAGCTGCCTTCGCCCGAATGGGGCGCGATGCTCGGCGATTCGCTGGAGCTGGTCTATGTCGCGCCCTGGACGGTAATGCTGCCGGGCGTGGCGCTGATGATCAGCGTATTAATTGTTAACCTGCTGGGCGACGGCATCCGCCGCGCCGTAGAGGCGGGAGTAGAATAATGCCGTTACTCGATATTCGTAATCTGACCATTGAATTTATGACCGCCGACGGCCCCGTGAAAGCGGTGGATCGCATCAACCTGACGCTTATGGAAGGCGAAGTGCGCGGGTTAGTGGGCGAATCGGGCTCGGGCAAAAGCCTGGTGGCAAAGGCGATCTGCGGCGTGACCAAAGATAACTGGCGCGTTACCGCCGACCGTATGGTGTTTGACGATATTGACCTGCTGCGTCTGTCGCCGCGCGAGCGCCGCCGCATCGTCGGACACAACGTCTCGATGATTTTTCAGGAACCGCAGTCCTGTCTCGATCCTTCGGAGCGCATCGGCCGCCAGCTGATGCAGGCTATTCCGCGCTGGACCTACAAAGGCCCCTGGCTGCGCCGCTTCTGGTTCTGGCGTAAAACCCGCGCCATCGAGCTGCTGCACCGCGTCGGCATCAAAGATCACAAAGATATTATGCGCAGCTTTCCCTATGAGCTGACCGAAGGCGAATGCCAGAAGGTGATGATCGCTATCGCGCTGGCCAACCAGCCGCGTCTGCTGATCGCCGATGAGCCGACCAACGCCATGGAGCCGACGACCCAGGCGCAAATTTTTCGCCTGCTGAGCCGCCTTAATCAGAATAACAACACCACTATTCTGCTGATCAGCCACGACTTGCGCACCATGAGCCAGTGGGCGGATCGCATCAACGTGATGTACTGCGGGCAGACGGTAGAAACCGCGGGCAGCGACGACCTGATGACCACGCCGCACCATCCTTATACGCAGGCGCTGATCCGCGCGATGCCCGATTTTGGCCGCTCGCTGCCGCACAAGAGTCGCCTTAATACCCTCTCCGGCGCCATCCCTTCGCTGGAAAGCCTGCCGATCGGCTGTAGACTCGGCCCACGCTGCCCTTATGCGCAGCGCAAATGTGTTGAAACCCCGCGTCTGAGCGGCAGTAAAACGCACCTGTTCGCCTGCCACTTTCCGCTGAATATGGAGGAGCAGTAGATGGAAACGCTGCTTGAGGTGCGCAATCTGAGCAAAACCTTTCGCTACCGCACCGGACTCTTTCGCCGTCAGCACGTCGAGGCGGTAAAGTCAGTCAGCTTTATCCTGCGCGAGAAGCAGACGCTGGCGGTTATCGGCGAGAACGGTTCCGGCAAGTCGACGCTGGCGAAAATGCTGAGCGGCATGGTGGCTCCGAGCGCAGGCGAAATCCTGATCAACGACCATCCGCTGGAGTTTGGCGACTATGGCTACCGCAGCCAGCGCATCCGCATGATATTCCAGGATCCCTCGACCTCACTTAACCCGCGCCAGCGCGTTAGCCAGATCCTCGACCTGCCGCTGCGGCTGAACAGCGATCTGCCGCCGGAAGCGCGCGAGAAGCGCATCATCGCGACGCTGCGCCAGGTGGGTCTGCTGCGCGATCACGCCGGATACTATCCGCATATGCTGGCGCCGGGACAGAAGCAGCGTCTTGGCCTGGCGCGCGCGCTGATTTTACAGCCGAAGGTGATCATCGCTGACGAAGCCCTCGCCTCGCTCGATATGACGATGCGCTCCCAGCTGGTTAATCTGATGCTGGAACTACAGGAGCAACACGGCATCACCTATATTTATGTGACGCAGCATCTCGGTATGATGAAGCACATCAGCGATCAGGTGCTGGTGATGCACCAGGGGGAAGTGGTCGAGCGCGGCGGCACCGCCGACGTGCTGGCTTCGCCGCTGCACGACCTGACTAAACGGCTGATTTCCAGTCACTTTGGCGAAGCGCTGACGGCAGAAGCCTGGCGACGCGAACGCTAATACAGGTTGGTTTACCCCATTTGCCTGAGACGTGCTAGAATCCGCACGTCGATTAACGCGGCCGCCTGTTTTTTAACCAATACGGCCGCCAACAACAATGACCATAAGGATTACAGCTATGGGTTTTCTTTCCGGTAAGCGCATTCTGATTACTGGCGTTGCCAGTAAACTCTCTATTGCCTACGGAATTGCGCAGGCGATGCACAAGCAGGGCGCAGAACTGGCTTTCACCTACCAGAACGACAAACTGAAAGGTCGTGTGGAAGAGTTTGCTAAAGAACTGGGTTCAGACATTGTTCTGCCGTGCGATGTGGCTGAAGACGAGAGCATCAAATCGCTGTTTACTGAACTGGCAAAAACCTGGCCAAAATTTGACGGTTTCGTTCACTCCATCGGTTTCGCCCCGGGCGACCAGCTGGATGGCGACTATGTGAACGCCGTTACCCGTGAAGGCTTTAAGATTGCCCACGACATCAGCGCCTACAGCTTTGTTGCGATGGCGAAAGAGTGCCGCGAGATGCTGAACCCGGGCTCCGCCCTGCTGACGCTCTCCTACCTGGGCGCAGAGCGCGCGATCCCGAACTACAACGTGATGGGTCTGGCGAAAGCGTCACTGGAAGCGAACGTACGCTATATGGCGAACGCGATGGGCCCTGAAGGCGTGCGCGTGAACGCCGTTTCTGCCGGTCCGATCCGTACCCTGGCGGCATCAGGCATCAAAGATTTCCGTAAGATGCTGGCGCACTGCGAAGCGGTTACCCCGATTCGCCGTACCGTTACCATCGAAGACGTCGGCAACTCAGCGGCGTTCCTCTGTTCTGACCTGGCCGGCGGCATCACCGGCGAGATCGTTCACGTTGACGGCGGCTTCAGCATCGCCGCGATGAACGAGCTGGAACTGAAATAAGTTGTAAGGGCGAGCCTGGCTCGCCCTCTCTTTTACCGCTCACTTTTCCCGCCTTATAGCTACAGGCTATTAATTATCACCGATCGATCTTTTGCCCTTCTCTACCGTTAAGCGACGATAAGCCAGCCCCCGGGCGCGCGTCACGGTTTCGGATTCACGCCATGCGCGACGTGCCAGTTATTTGCAAAAGGAATAACCATGGAACAACGCCGCTATCCTGGCCATCACCACTGGTTTTACGAGAGCCAGACCAGCCCGCACGCCATCCAGGCTGAGCCGCTGGTTCCCGAAGCAGCCCTTATCAACGACCGTTTCCTGCTCGGTTTACAGCAGGAGGCCAGCGCGCTTCAGCCGCTGTTGCAGGCCAGCCAGCCGATGCTGCTTGCCTCAAGAGATCTCAGCCAGCTGCTGTTTCCCGATCGCGTGACGGCGACGCTGACCCATACCCTGACCCTTTACGATCGACTCAGCACCGCGCTGACCGTCGCGCAGATCGCGGGCGTGCAGCGCCTGTGCAATCACTATTCGGCGCGCCTCAACCCGCTGCCCGGCCCCGACTCTTCACGGGAGAGCAACAACCGCCTGACCCAGCTGACGCAGTATGCGCGCCAGCTGGCGATGCAGCCGGAACTGATTAACGCGGCGGCGCTCCGGGCGCTGGACGCCGTGGGCCTCACCGAGCCGGATATCGTCACGCTGAATCAGATCGTCGGCTTCGTCAGCTATCAGGCGCGCGTCGTCGCCGGTTTGCATGCGCTGCTGGCGCTGCCTGTGCGCTGGCTGCCGGGCGTAACGCCGCCGCCTGACGCCAGCCGCGACGGCTTTGCCGAGAAGCAGACGTGGAAACCGGGCATTAAGCCGCTGGAGCTGCGCTACGCCAGCGCCGAGCAGCTTGCCGCCGTCACCTTTTGCCAGCCGCATCCCGATCTTGCCGATACGGTGTGGCTGCTGGCGCACGACGCCGCCGCGCTCTACGGCTGGCAAACGCTGCGCCTGCGCATCATCCCTGCCGCCTTTACGCCGCTGGCAGAGGCGACCTGCGCCCGCGCGCTCGGCTGCCGCTGGGCGTTTCAGTTTTTCCCGGTTGAGGTGCGCGACGCGCTGCTGGAGTCCGTTGATGAGGCCGCCAGCCAGCCGACGACGCAGGGCCGCGTTGTGGCGCTGGCGGCGCAGCTGACGCGCTCGCCGGAGCGCTTCAGCGCGGCGCATCTGCAACCGCTGGTCGCAGAAGGCTGGCAGCCGGAAGCGCTGTTCGCCCTGATTCAGGCGGTGGCGATCGGCAACTGGAACAGTCGGCTGTTTTACGCCATGGGTGAAACGGCGTAGCTTTCGAGGTGGCTGCGCGCCTCGTCGAAGAAGTGCTGCGACAGCGGCGACGCGCGGCCCGGCTCGGCAATCACCAGCGCCGCCTGGCGCGCCATATGGGTAATAGTAATCGGCCGCTGCGCCATGCCGTTCAGCATCGAAGGCAGCAGATGGCCGACAGGCGACACCAGCACCCCTAACCCCACCTGCGCGCTCTGCACCAGCTCAAGAATAGCGGCGCTCTCTACCATGACCTGCGGCGTCAGGCCCGCTTCGCGGAAAGCCATATCCAGATAGCGGCGGAAATAGCGCGTCGGCTCCGAGAGGCAGAGCGGCAAGGCGGCGAGCGCAGCCAGCGAGAGAGGCTCATCGCTGACCAGTTCGGGAAACTGCGCGGGATCGAAAATCGCTTCTACCCCGCGTTCGGGCAGAAAGGCCGTCTGAAAATGCAACTCGCGCAGCGTCGCCAGCTCAAAAAAGCCGATGCCAACGTCAACCGTATGGCTGTTCAGCGCCTCCAGCAGCTGATCGGCGCTCAGCGCGGCGATCCGGTAGTTAAGCTGCGGATAGCGGTTCTGCACTTTTTTCAAAAGCTCCGGCAGCGCCACGCTGCACTGCGGCATCACGCCGATGCGCAACGTACCGTTGACGCCATGCTTCAGCGACTCCACTTCCAGCTTTAGCCCCTGATAGACCGAGACGATTTCCCGCGCCCACGCCAGCACGCGGTCGCCTTCCGGCGTGAAGCCGACAAAGTTATTGCTGCGGTTAATCAGCGACAGTCCGAGTTCGCGCTCAAGGTTTTTCAGGCGCATTGAGAGCGTTGGCTGACTGACGAAACTGGCCTCCGCCGCCCGCCCAAAGTGGCGCTCGCGCTCAAGGTTGCAGAGGTAAATTAACTGTTTAATGTCTATTTTCTTTACCTATCAATCGCTTAACAAGGTTTTCTGTGTGTAAAAATAAAATTATGTACTGGCAGGCGTACTCAATAAAAAATGCCTTTGTAATTTACCTTTGATCTTCAGGTAGGGCCGCCGGGTTGTCAACGTGAAGCCCAAAATGAGATGGAAACTGCAACGCTTAGATCGTCGGTCGGAACTTATTTTCATCATCGACAATTGTCGCAGTAACTTTACCTGGCACGATAATTCTCCCCATCACCTCTCCCTCCATCGTTTCTCCGTCTGGCGTGATTAGCCCGGACGCGAACAAAATCCCGATTATCGGATAACCATCATACTGAAACGCCACTTTATCACCTGGTTTCGCCTGTTCCGCGCTGTCCACGATGACAAAGCATCCTGCGTTTCGATGCGATATGTACTCGAAGCGTAGTGCGCATAATCCGGATCCGCATGATGTAAGTCGTATAGTTCATGTGAAGCTGTCACATCACGTCCCTTATGTTACGGAGCGCCGCCTTGCCGTTGCGTAGCCAGCGTTGAAGAGTCCGCCTGAGTGCAGATTTTTTATGGATAAAAATCGCCCTCCGCCACAGGTTGCTAAACCGAAGTATGCAGTGAATGGCAGGGACAAAAATTCAAAAAGGCCGCCCGCAGGCGACCTTTTTGAATTTGAATATGCCCCACCCGGCGCTTATCTCCGGCACTCGTAATGGCTTAGCTCTTGAAGGGGCTGAAAACAGGTTACTAAAAATCCCGATGTGAAATTTTGCAACAACCCACACTTTTAAGATTAATCCTATTAAAATGCGCCTGGCTGACTTGCGATTACTATCGGCGTAAGTAGCCGCGGCTATTAACGCAGGCACACCGGGCTCTCTCTCACCGGACGCGCAGTATCAGGTGAAACAGACCCTGATGTATCTGAAGCAGCGTAAGGCTGACAACGAGCGGTTCCGCAAAGCAGGTGACGCGCAGCCGCGCACGTTTGAGCAGTACGATCATCCGTAACGGATGATGGCTTAGCAGAGCAGAAAGCCGCCCACCGAGGCGGTTTTTTATTGCTCACGCGGCTATAGTTTTACAAAGAAGAGTCGATGAAGTTTCCACGGGGAATGGACCCGGTATATCAGAAGGACGTCAGGGAGTGAAAAAGACAATCTATCTTCCTCAGTTTGATAAGAGCGCTGTAGCAGAAATCTTCGGGAATAAAATCACTGTACGTTATGAAGGTAACGAAGATTTCCCGAGATCTTTGAAAGTAAAAGACCAGTACTATGTAGTTATTGACGGTGAAGAAAAGACCATGGTTCTTGTTCGTAAAGCTATTGGCTCATGGCAGTTTTCTCTGCAGTAACAACCAGACAATCCAACAGACCTCGCTACGGCGGGGTTTTTTATTGCCTACAGGAAACCGAAATGACACATCCAGATCCGATAGATGAAGCAGCACGCGAGCAGCATTTGATAGCAATGGCACTGGCGAACCATCTGTGGGTCTATTCCTTCTTCCAGAGCACGCCTGATGTTTAACAGTTCATCCCGAGCGTCTTTCAGTCGCAACAGGGGATAAGTTCCGATGTCAGCACGCCGCTGCTTGCCAGCAAACATGTAACGCATCTGGAAAACTATCTTGTCTTTTCGATACGTGGATAGAGAGACCATCGCGATCGGTTTTCCCGAATCTAAATAAAAAATGACCGCTTTTCAGGCGACCTTTCGGCAGTCTCATATTGATGTCACTGTTACAGCCTGATGCGCCTAAGCGCACCGCCCCCTTCTGCCCCGGCGCTTTGCGCTCTGCAGCAGATGGATCTGTGTCGCTTCATAAAAGATGGCAGACATTACCGTTGGGGCTGCCTGAAGATAGTATGCAAGGCCAGCAGCATAAGCATAAGGCCGATCAGAATGATAAAAAGATATCCCAGCAGGCGATAGAGCCAGATACCGGCCACGCCGCCTGACAGAAAAGAGAGGAGCGTTAGGGCATGAAGTTTTAGACGATCAAGATAAAGCGGCGTGTACTCAGGAGACTCTTTGCGTCTCAGGATATCGAACAGCATTGCCAGCTCAATACCGATATCGGTTGAGGTTCCGGAAACGTGGGTAGTTCTTACCCGGGCGTTCGATATCCTCGTCACCACCGCATTTTGCAGCCCCATCAGGAAGCTCAGGCATAATATTAATACCACCCCAGGTGAAAGCGGCGTTAGCCAGGTTTCAACCACGCCGAGACCCACCAGTCCCGCTCCCTCAATCAATATATTCAAGGCGTAGACCGTGGGTATCTTTCGCCTGCGGCCGATATTAATAATGACCGTTGAGAAGGCGGAGCCAGCGATAAAAACCGCGATAACCGACAGAAAAAAGATGGCCGGGGCAATATTGGCTTTAGCAAGATTGTCTGAAAGCGAGGAAACATTTCCTGTCATATTGGCCGAGAAAAAGCCTACAACTTCAAATGCTGCGGTATTGAGCGCGCCAGCCACGGCGGCAAGCGTAGAGGCGAGTCGGATATCCGCTGAGGTGCTGCGTAATTGTTCAGTGCTGATCAGCATAGCGTCTGCAGTGCCGGAAAAACGTAGCGCTATGTTCCTCTTATCCAGTCTCAGTGACAAGCTGACAAAACGCCTGTTTTTATCTGGCCAGCTCGCCGCGCTTTCACCAGTCGTATAACCGCTGAAAAGAAAAAGCGTCAGGATCTCCTGCAGGGACAAAGATAAAAAGCGTGTTCACAGCGCAAGATAAAGGCGGGAACGCCGATCGGCGGCGTAGTAGCTGGAAAAGGCACTGATACAGCTCCCACCATAACCAACCTTGTCAGCCAGGTGGGAACCCGATATGGCTAAACGCTACTTTTTATCTCGATCCTGATAGGGATCTTTCTTGTCATCGTTATGGTCATCGCGGGTGCGAGGGATTTCGCCGTGTTCATTGGGCGCGTCAACCGCCGGATGATCGTCCTCTTCATAGGCGTTGCCAACGTGCGGCGTGCTTTCGGGGGCGCTCTTGCTCACGTCGCCTTCCTGTTTACGTTCTTCATTGGTTTTATGTTTAAACATTTCCGTCTCCTTGTTCACTTCCGGTCTGTTAAGTGTAGACGTAAATCGTTTCACGCCACGCCGAGCGCGCTTTTCACTTCGTTAGCGATCGTTTCGACCTGCGGCCCATAGATAACCTGGATATCGTGCTCGCTGACGCGATTGATGCCGTTAGCGCCGGTAGTGAGCAGCGTCTGATCCACCACTTCTTTCATATCTTTGACCCGTACGCGCAGGCGGGTAAAGCAGCAATCGACATCCTCAATATTCGCCTCTCCCCCCAGGCCGCTGATAATGACTCTGGTGCGCTCACCCGCCGCCACCTGCTGCGGTTTTTCATCGTCAGACTCACGTCCCGGCGTCTCCACGCCCATACGCGTGATAACAAACCGAAATCCGTAGTAGTAGAGCGGCGCATAGAGTGCGCCGAGCGCCAGCGTCCACCACCAGTGCGTTTTACTGCCGCCAAGGATGCCGAATACCACCAGATCGATTACGCCGCCCTGTACGTTGCCAATCATCAGATGCAGCATCGACATCAGCATAAAAGAGAGACCGGTAAGCAGCGCATGCATCAGATAGAGCACCGGCGAAACAAAGATAAAGCAGAACTCCAGCGGCTCGGTGATGCCGGTCGTGAACGAGGTCAGCGCGCCCGCCATCATCAACGCCTTGACCCGCTGTTTATGTTCAGGGCGCGCGGTGTGGTAGATCGCCAGCGCAGCGGCTGGCAGACCGAACATCATGACCGGGATCTTACCCTGCGCGAGAAACTGGGTGGCGCTGCGCAGCGTGTCGTCAGGCACCGTTCCGGGATGGGTCAGCGACGCGTTGAAAATATTGAGCGCCCCCACCAGCGTCTGGCCGTCCACCGTGGCGATGCCGCCAATTGGCGTAAAACGTACGGTTTCGTTGAGAATATGATGCAATCCGGTCGGGATCAGGATGCGTTCCGCCGTCCCGAGCAAAAAGGCGCCATACTGTCCGCTTTTGCCAATCATCTGGCCGACCCAGGCGATGCCCGCGCCGAGCGTCGGCCAGATCAGCGCCAGCAGCACGCCCACCAGCGGCAGAAAGACCACGGTGACGATGGGCACGAAGCGACGTCCGCCGAAAAAGCTGATAGCGGTCGGCAACTGCTGGGTATAGAAGCGATTATGCAGCATGACCGTCAACAGCCCGGCAATGACGCCGCCCAGCACGCTCATGTTGTAGGTGAAGATGCCCAGCATCTGGATATATTCCGCCGAGGTCATCATTGCCGCGGTCTGATCCATGCCCGCCTTCTGTAGCGCTTCTGGCGTGGTGGTTGCCGCCGTCAACCCTTTCGCCGCCAGCGTGGCGTTGATGCCAACGTTCATGGCGATATAACCGATAACGGCGGCAAAGGCTGCCGTCGGCTTCTCCGCCTTCGCCAGGCCAATGGCGCTGGCCACCGCGAAAAAAACCGGCAGGTTGGCAAAAAGCGCGCCCGCCACTTTACGAATGAAACCGATAATCAGCTGCGGCACCTGCATCTGAGCAAAGGCGTCGCCGGTAATCGCCGGGTTCTGCATCGCGGCCGCGAGGCCGAGGAAGATCCCCGCCGCCGCGATCACCGAGATCGGCATCATTAAGGCTTTGCCAAATGCATGGATCTGACTGGTGAGCTGTTTCATGGGGTGCGCCCTTTCAGAGGAGAAGGTGCAAGTATTGACCCGATGCGCCAGTAACTCCCGTTATCGGCGGGTTACCAGAGGGTAAAATTTGAGCAGCGTCACAATTACGCCTGCGCCGCGATAAATGGTGGCTATCGCACCATTAAGTCAATCAATTAGACAACTTATGATTGCAGTCGCACACTTCCCTCACCGTCAGGATATATCCTGATAACAAACTTCCTACAAAAAACATAAGCCTGCACTCACCATGAAATTCAAACGTAAAATTAAGCCTTACCGCGCCGCTGCGGGCGGTTGGGGTTCGCTGGAAGCCACTACCCGTTTCGTTTTCGACAGCAAGGCCGCGCTGAAAAATATGCGCAACCTGATGCGCATGAACAAAGCACGCGGCTTCGACTGCCCGGGCTGCGCCTGGGGCGACGATAACAAAAGCACCTTTAGTTTCTGTGAAAACGGCGCTAAAGCGGTGACCTGGGAAGCGACGCGTCGCGTGGTCGATACCGATTTCTTCGCACAGCACAGCGTCACCAAACTCTATGCCCAGAGCGACTACTTCCTGGAGTATCAGGGCCGTCTGACCCACCCGATGCGCTATAACGCTGAAACCGACCACTACGAGCCGGTCAGCTGGGATGACGCCTTTGCGCTCATTGCGCAGCACATTAAGGCGATGGATAACCCGAATCAGATGGAGCTTTACACCTCCGGTCGCGCCAGCAACGAAGCCTCCTGGCTCTATCAGCTGTTCGGCCGTCTGGCGGGCACCAATAACTTCCCGGACTGCTCCAACATGTGTCACGAAGCGAGCGGCGCCGGTCTGAAGCGCAGCATCGGCGTCGGCAAAGGCACCATTCGTCTCGACGACTTCGACCATGCTGACGCGATCTTCGTCTTTGGCCAGAACCCGGGCACCAACCACCCGCGTATGCTGCACAGCCTGCGCCACGCTGCCGATCACGGCGCGAAAATCGTAACCTTCAACACGCTGCGTGAACGTGGCCTTGAGCGTTTCGCCGATCCGCAGAAGCCGCTGGAAGTGGTCACCTCCAAAGCGGGCACCATCAGCTCCGCCTACTATCAGCCGAATCTCGGCGGTGATATGGCGGCGGTGCGCGGCATGGTGAAAGCGCTGCTGGAGACCCATCGCGCCCGCGTAGCGGCCGGTGAGAAAGGCCTGTTTGACGAAGCCTTTATTAACGCGACCACCCACGGCGTCGAAGCCTATTTCGATGCGGTAGACAACACCGACTGGATGCAGATCGTGCAGCAGTCTGGTTTGAGCGAAGCGCAAATCCGCGAAGCTGCGGCGATTTACCAGAGTTCCGATCGCGTTATTGTCACCTGGGCGATGGGCATTACTCAGCACAAGCACTCGGTGGATACGGTACGCGAAATCGTCAACCTGCAGCTGCTGTTCGGCCAGCTCGGCAAGAAAGGCGCTGGCCTCTGCCCGGTACGCGGCCACAGTAACGTGCAGGGCAACCGCACTATGGGTATCGATGAGAAGCCCAGCAAAGCCTTCCTCGACGCGCTCGGCAGCCACTTCGGCTTTGAGCCGCCGCGCGAACACGGCCATAACACGGTTGACGCGCTAAATGCGATGCTGCGCGACGAGATCAAAGTGCTGATCGCGCTGGGTGGCAACCTGGCAGCCGCCGCCCCCGATTCGCCGCGCACCGAAGAGGCGCTGCAGCGCTGTGGTCTGACGGTGCACATCAGCACCAAGCTCAACCGTAGCCACCTGGTGCCGGGCGCAGAGAGCCTGATCCTGCCGACGCTGGGCCGTACCGAGCGCGACACGCAGGCGAGCGGCAACCAGTTCATCACCGTTGAGGACTCCTTCAGCATGGTGCACGCCTCTGAGGGCATCGGCATTCCGCTGGCGGAGACGCAGCGCTCAGAAACCGCCATTGTGGCGGGCATCGCGCACGCGGTGCTGGGCGATGAAAAAGTTAAGTGGCTGGAGCTGGCCGCCGATTACAACCTGATCCGCGACCATATCGCCGCCACGATCCCGGGCTTCGCCGACTTCAATGAGAAGTGCGACCTGCCGGGCGGTTTCTACCTCGGCAACGCGGCGGCGGACCTGCGCTTCAACACCCCGACGCAGAAAGCGGAGTTCAGCAGCGCAGCGCTGCCTGAATCGCTCTTCCCGGCGGATGTGGCTGAGGTGCCGTTTACGCTGCAGACGCTGCGTTCGCATGACCAGTACAACACCACGATTTACGGCCTTGATGACCGCTACCGCGGCGTTTACGGCCAGCGCGAAGTGGTGTTTATCAACCCGGAAGATATGCAGGCGCTCGGCTTTACGGAAGGTCAGCTGGTGGATATCGAAACCCTGTGGAACGACAATATTTCGCGTCGCGTCAGCGGTTTCAAACTGGTTCGCTACAATATTCCGCGCGGTAACCTCGCGGCTTATTACCCGGAAACCAACCCGCTGGTTCCGCTCAACAGCTTCGGCGATATCAGCGGCACGCCGACCTCCAAATCGGTTCCGGTTAAGCTGGAGCTGTCGGTTTCACTGCCTACGCAGCGCATTGCGTAAGGTCAGAGTTTCCTTAGATAAAAGCCGGTTAATCCGGCTTTTTTACCCTCTTTTGCCTTGCCGCGCGCCCCTGATTCGCGTAAAACTAGCAGCCGCTCTTAGGCCACGAAACTAAACTGACTATGTTCCAGGATAATCCGCTGCTCGCGCAGCTCAAAGAGAAGCTCCACGCGCAGACTCCTCGCGCAGAAGGTGTTGTTAAAGGCACCGAAAAAGGTTTCGGCTTCCTTGAAGTCGACGCGCAGAAAAGCTATTTCATTCCGCCGCCGCAGATGAAGAAGGTGATGCACGGCGACCGTGTTTCCGCCATCATCCACAGCGACAAGGATCGTGAAAGCGCCGAGCCTGAAACGCTGATCGAACCTTTTCTCAGCCGCTTTGTCGGCCGCGTGCAGAAGAAAGATGACCGTCTTTCCATCGTCCCGGACCATCCGTTATTAAAAGACGCTATCCCCTGCCGTCCGGTGCGTGGCCTGAGCCATGATTTCCAGGCAGGCGACTGGGCCGTCGCTGAAATGCGCCGTCACCCGCTGAAAGGCGACCGCGGTTTCTATGCCGAACTGACTGAATTTATCGTTAAAGCCGACGATCATCTGGCGCCGTGGTGGGTCACCCTGTCGCGCCATAATCTGGAGCGCGAAGCGCCGCAGGTTGGCTTTGGCGAGATGCTGGATGAAAACCTGACGCGTGAAGATCTGACCGCGCTCGATTTCGTCACCATCGACAGCGCCAGCACCGAAGATATGGATGACGCGCTCTATGTCGAAGAGAACGCCGACGGCATGCTGAGCCTCACTATCGCTATCGCCGACCCGACCGCTTACGTGCCGGAAGGCAGCGAGCTGGATAAACTGGCGGCGCAGCGCGCGTTCACCAACTATCTGCCGGGCTTTAATATCCCGATGCTGCCACGCGAACTCTCCGACGACGTCTGTTCGCTGCGTCCGAACGTGCGCCGCCCGGCGCTGGCCTGCCGCGTTACCGTCGCGCAGGATGGATCGCTGGGCGACGACGTACACTTTTTTGCCGCGTGGATCGAATCTAAAGCCAAACTGGTTTACGACGAGGTTTCCGACTGGCTGGAAAACAGCGGCGAATGGCAGCCGCAGAGCGAGGCGATCGCCCGTCAGATCCGTCTGCTGCACCGCATCTGCCTGGCGCGCAGCGAATGGCGTCACAACCATGCGCTGGTGTTTAAAGATCGTCCCGATTACCGCTTTGTTCTCGGCGAGAAAGGCGAAGTGCTGGATATCGTCGCCGAACCGCGCCGTATCGCCAACCGTATGGTAGAAGAAGCGATGATCCTCGCGAACGTCTGCGCCGGTAAGGTGCTGCGCGAGAAGCTCGGCTTCGGGGTCTACAACGTGCACACCGGCTTTGACGCGACGAACGCCGAGCAGGCTGCTGCTGTGCTGTCCAGCCATGGCGTGACCGTTGACGCCGCCGCCATCACAACGCTGGAAGGCTTCCGCCAGCTGCGCCGCGAGCTGGATGCGCAGCCGACGCAGTACCTGGACAGCCGTATTCGCCGCTTCCAGTCATTTGCTGAGATCAGCACCGAGCCGGGCCCCCATTTCGGGCTGGGTCTGGAGGCTTACGCCACCTGGACCTCGCCGATCCGTAAGTCGGGCGACATGATCAACCATCGTCTGCTGAAAGCGATTATTCGCGGCGAGCAAGGCGCGCGCCCTGATGAGGCGTTGACGGTGACCATGAGCGAACGTCGTCGCCTTAACCGTATGGCGGAGCGCGACGTCGGCGACTGGCTCTACGCGCGCTGGCTGGCACCCCATGCCGGCACCGACCGCAAGTTCAGCGCGGAGATTATCGACGTCTCGCGCGGCGGCATGCGCGTGCGCCTGCTGGAGAACGGCGCGGTCGCCTTTATCCCGGCGCCCTTTATCCATGCGGTGCGCGACGAGCTGGTGTGCAGCCAGGAAAACGGCACCGTACAGATCAAAGGTGAGGTTGTCTATCGCGTCACTGACGTGATTGACGTCACCATCGCCGAAGTGCGTATGGAAACGCGCAGCGTGGTTGCCCGCCCCGCAGTCTGAGCATAAAAAAACGGGGGGATAACGATTGTTATTCCCCTTTCTTCTTTACCGCTGCTACAAATGTTAAATTTGTTCCCCGCTTCACACTTCTCAACACATTAACTTTCACTTACATTCCATTACATTACTTTTGACTCGTTGTCTTTGAACGTCCCTTTCGGTTCATACAAGGAGTGAGGTCATGAAGAACGTCAAAACCGGTGCAATCTGGTTAGCGGTGGCGTTAGTCGGCGCGGGCGCATTCGCTATGCTGGCGTTAAATCGCGGCGAACAGGTTAATGCAGTCTGGCTGGTGGTGGCCGCCGTCGCCTGCTACAGCATCGCCTATCGCTTTTATAGCCTGTTTATCGCACGCAATATTTTTGAACTGGACGACCGTCGTCGTACGCCAGCCGAACGCTTCAATGACGGCCTCGACTATGTGCCGACCAATAAATGGGTGCTGTTCGGCCACCATTTTGCCGCCATTGCAGGCGCGGGTCCGCTGGTCGGCCCGATACTGGCGGCGCAGATGGGCTTTTTGCCCGGCACCATCTGGATCCTCGTCGGCGTGATGCTAGCGGGCGCGGTGCAGGATTTCCTCGTGCTGTTTATCTCAACCCGCCGCGACGGTCGCTCGCTGGGCGAAATGGCGCGCCAGGAGCTGGGCGCTTTCGCTGGCGTGATCACCATGCTCGGCGCGCTCGGCGTGATGATCATTATTCTCTCCGCGCTGGCGCTGGTGGTGGTGAAAGCGCTGGCTAACTCGCCGTGGGGTCTCTTTACTATCGCCGCGACGATCCCGATTGCGCTGCTGATGGGCGTCTATATGCGCTTTATCCGCCCTGGCAAAATCGCGGAAGTCTCCTTGATTGGCTTTGTGCTGATGATGGCGGCGATTATCTACGGCGGAAACGTCGCCCAGGATCCCTTCTGGGGCCCCTTCTTTACCCTGAAAGGCACCTCGCTGACCTGGGTGCTGGTTATCTACGGCTTTGTTGCCTCGGTGCTGCCGGTCTGGCTGCTGCTGGCGCCGCGCGACTACCTCTCGACCTTCCTGAAAATCGGTGTGATTGTCGGGCTGGCGATCGGCATCCTGTTTGCCATGCCGGAAATGAAAATGCCAGCCGTTACGCGTTTTATTGACGGCAGCGGCCCGGTCTTCTCGGGACAGCTTTTCCCCTTCCTGTTTATCACCATCGCCTGCGGCTCGATTTCCGGCTTTCATGCGCTGGTCTCCAGCGGCACCACGCCGAAGCTGGTGGAGCGCGAGAGTCATATCCGCTTTATCGGCTATGGCGCGATGCTGATGGAATCTTTCGTCGCCATTATGGCGCTGATCTGCGCCTCGGTTATCGATCCTGGCGTCTACTTCGCCATGAACTCACCTGCCGCGCTGATCGGCACAACGGTCGAGAACGCCTCGCAGGTGATTAACGGCTGGGGCTTTGTGGTGACGCCGGAGACGCTCGCCAGCATCGCGCGTGACGTCGGCGAAACCTCAGTGCTGTCGCGCGCGGGCGGCGCGCCGACCTTTGCAGTCGGCATGGCGCATATTATCACCGACGTCTTTAACAGCCGCGCGATGATGGCCTTCTGGTATCACTTCGCTATTCTGTTTGAAGCGCTGTTTATACTTACCGCCGTGGATGCCGGCACGCGCGCCTGTCGCTTTATGGTGCAGGACCTGGTCGGCACCGTAGTGCCGTCGCTGGCGAATAACCGGTCGTGGGCGGGCAATATGGCGGGCACCGCGGTGTCAGTCGCCGGCTGGGGCTTTTTCGTCTATCAGGGCGTGGTCGATCCGCTGGGCGGCATTAATACGCTATGGCCACTGTTCGGCATCGGCAACCAGATGCTCGCTTCGATGGCGCTGATCCTCGGCACCGTGGTGCTGTTTAAGATGAAGAAGCAGCGCTACGCCTGGGTAACGATTCTGCCGACCGCCTGGCTGTTTATTACCTCCATGACGGCGGGCTGGCAGAAAATTTTCCATGAGAAGCCCTCAATCGGCTTTCTGGCGCAGGCGAATAAGTTCCGTAAAGGCATCGACGAAGGCGTGATTATCGCGCCGGCGAAGAGCGTGGCGGATATGCAGACCATCGTGTTCAGCAATCAGATCAACGCTGTGCTGTGCGGCTTCTTTATGCTGGTGGCGGTGACGATGCTTATCGCCGCGTTCTTCGTTATTCGTCGCGCCCTGCAAAGCAACGTGCCGACCACGCACGAAGCGGAGCCGTCGCTGCGTAAGGAGGTTCATCATGTCTGATGCGATTCGCCGCGCCGTCCGCCCGGCAAGCCTGGGCGGCATTATCTGCTGCCGCCCCATCGCCGCGCCCGCGCGTTTTAGCTGGCGCAGGTTATGGCGTGGGCTGCAGCAAAGTTTCCGGCTGATGGTCGGCGTGCAGGATTATCAAAATTATCTTCAGCATATGCAGCGTCAACATCCGGATCTGCCCCCGATGAGCGAGCGCGATTTCCATCGATACTGTCTTGATGCCCGGTTCCCCAGCCAGGCAGGCAAGCTGGGGAAATGTCCTTGTTAAGCAGGGAAATCGGCCCCGCGGTGCGGGGCTTTTTTGTGCCATTGTTAATCAGACCGGAAAATATATTTGGCTGGCATCTTGTGCTGAAGTCAGATGCCGAATACTGTTGATAAAATAATGAGATAACGCCAGCAGAGCACTCCCCCGGAGGACCTTTCCATGACCGATGAACAAGGGCAAACGTTGCTATACACCTTGTTTGGCACGACCAGCCCTCATTGGCGCCTGACCACCGACAGCGATGCTTTGCATTTAGCAGAGGATGAAAACGCGCATACCAACATCGCCGTTGCGCTGACCCCCGCGCAGGCCAGCCTGTTGCGCGCGATGCCGGTGATCACCTCCAGCGTCAACCTGACGCTGTCGCTGCACGGCACGCCGGTGCCCATGCACTTTGTCGGCCGTAAGGTTAATCAGTCAAGCTGGGCGGGCACCGCTTCCGCCTGGGGCGATACCTCTGCGGTCGCGCGCGATCTGACCCAGGGCCTCTCTTTTGCCGAACAGGTGGTTTCTGAAGCCAACTCGGTGATCGTTATTCTCGATCAGCGCGGCAATATTCAGCGCTTTAACCGCCTCAGCGAAGAGTACACCGGCCTGAATGAACATGAAGTGATTGGCCGTAACGTTTTCCAGCTGTTTATGACCAAACAGGAGGCGGCCGCTTCGCGCCGCAATATCGCCGGTTTCTTCCGCGACGGCAATTCCTATGAGGTTGAGCGCTGGGTGAAAACCCGTAAGGGCCAGCGACTCTTTCTGTTTCGTAATAAGTTCGTTCACAGCGGCAGCGGGAAAAATGAAATTTTCCTCATCTGTTCAGGAACGGACATAACTGAAGAGCGACGGGCGCAGGAGCGCCTGCGGGTGATGGCAAACACCGATACCGTGACCGGTTTGCCTAATCGCAACGCTATTCACCAGCAAATTAGCCTGGCGCTGGAGCTGGCGAAAGGCGATGAGACCGGCGTGGTCTACCTCGATCTCGATAATTTTAAAAAAGTTAACGACGCCTACGGTCATATGTTCGGCGATCAGCTGCTGCAGGCGGTATCGCTGGCTATCCTCAGCTGTCTGGGCAAAGACCAGACGCTGGCGCGCCTCGGCGGCGATGAGTTCGTGGTGCTGGCGGAGCATACCAGCCAGGCAGCTCTGGAGGCGATGGCGTCGCGCATTCTGGAGCGCCTGCGCCAGCCCTTCCGTATCGGCCTGATTGAGGTCTACAGCGGCTGTTCCATCGGCATCGCCCTCGCCCCGCTACACGGCGAGGATCGGGAAAGCCTGATCCGCAACGCCGATACCGCGATGTATCACGCAAAAGAGAACGGGCGCGGCAAGTTCTGCGTTTTCGCCGCCGAAATGAATCAGCGCGTGTTTGAGTATCTCTGGCTCGACACCAACCTGCGCAAGGCGCTGGAGCAGGATCACCTGACGGTGTTCTATCAGCCGAAGCTCGACAGCGACGGTGTAGTACGCAGCGCAGAGGCGCTGGTGCGCTGGAATTCGCCGGAGCGCGGCATGGTCTCGCCCGCCGACTTTATCCCCTATGCCGAAGAGTCTGGCCTGATTGTGCCGCTCGGCCGCTGGGTGATGCTGACGGTGCTGCGTCAGATACTGGTCTGGCGCGAACAGGGCATCAATCTGCGCGTGGCGGTCAACGTCTCCGCGCGGCAGCTCATCGACCAGAGTATCTACAGCGATCTCAGGCTGGCGCTTATCGACAGCGGGCTGACGGAGTGCCCGATCGATATTGAGCTGACCGAAAGCTGCCTGATAGAGAACGAAGCGCAGGCGCTGACCCTGATGAAACAGTTTCAGGAGCTGGGCGCGCAGGTACACCTCGACGATTTCGGTACGGGCTACTCTTCGCTGTCGCAGCTGGCGCGCGTACCGATCAACGCCATCAAGCTTGACCAGAGTTTTATTCGCAATATTAATGAGCAGCCGGTCTCTCAGTCGCTGGTGCGCGCTATCGTCGCCGTCGCCAAGGCGCTGGCGTTGCAGGTGATTGCCGAAGGCATCGAGACCAAAGCGGAAGAAGAGTTTGTCCTCCTTAACGGCGTAGATGGGCGTCAGGGATATTTCTACGCAAAACCAATGCCCGCAGAACAGTTCGGGCATTGGCTGGCTAAGCATCCTGCCCGCGTTTAAAACGTGTTGTTACTAGCCGGCTTTACGCAAGGATGCGCTATGACGGTTCTGTAACTGTACCAGACGTTCCATATAGGCAATGTCTTTGGGTTCCAGCGTAAAGGCATAATCTACCCAGTCTTCAGTGATATCCATCAGCTCGGCGCGCGACAGCTGCAGTACGCGCTGACGCGCTTTCAGCATGGCACGCACGCCGTTCAGCTTCGGCCGCAGCGTATCGATAAAGGTACGCGTGCAGCGATAGCTTTCGCCAGGCTGAAAGACTTTGTCCACCAGACCGCGCGTTTCATACCATTCGGCGCTGTGCGACTCCCCTTCGCAAATCAGCTCTTCTGCCAGCTTCATCCCGGCGCGACGCGCGACTAAGGAGTAGCCGCCCATGCCGGGGAACAGGTTAAAGGCGATTTCCGGAAAGCCGAGCCGCGCGTTGTTTTGCGCCAGGATAAAGTGGTGCGCCAGCGCGGCCTCGAAACCGCCGCCTAGCGCGCTACCCTCTATCATCGCCAGCGTAACCGCGCCCGTGTCAAAGCCGCGCGCCGCCGAGTGGATGCAGTCGACGCAGGCGCGCGCATAAGCGCGCAGCGCCTCGCGGCGGTTGTTACGAATGCACTCGACAAAGAAACGCAGATCGCCGCCCGCATTGAACATCTGCGGCACCAGCGAACCCGTGACCCAGAAATCAATCGGCAGACCGGAACGCTGCGCCGCATAGCTCAGGTTCATGATCTCCTCGATTAATTCGTGGTTAAAACTGGGACGCGGTTGCGCCCGCAGCATCATCCACATGGTACGGCGGCCCTCTTCGTAATACGCGGCAAGCTGGGTGGTCTGTCCCACTTCGGTGAACAGTCGGCAGGTTGGTTGGTTAATTACTGTCATCGTCTCATCCTCTGTTTATTTGATGCGTTAAACGCCACATCAGCGTAATGCAGAGAGAGGCCAGACCAAATGAGAGATTGATTTATAAAGTAAAATCCAGAGATATCCCCGACTTAGAGGTCGGGGATGCTTAAGCAGGGTTACTTGATCGCCGCGCGCTGGCCAACCGCAACGCGAGAACGCTTAACGCGTTTTGAATAAACAGCAGTTATGACTGGCACCAGCACTGAGGTCACAATCACCGAGGTTGCTACCAGCGCAGTTGCGGCTGGCGCAACCGGTTTAAACTGCGGCAGCATTTCTGCTATCAGCACCGGCGTCGCGACCGCCGCGCCTGCCGTACTGGAGGCGGCGATGCCTGCGGTACCGTCGCCGCCGCCAATCAAACGGTCGGCGATAATCAGCGGAATGCCGGTTACGATAATCACCGCCACGCCCAGCAAAATACCCAGTAAGCCGGTCTGCGCGATAACCGTCAGGTCGATGGTGTTACCCAGCGCAAAGGCGAAAAAGGGGATAAGCGTATGCACCGCTTTGCCGAAAAATTCCCGCAGTTCCGGATCCAGATTGCCCAGCGCGAAACCGAACAGGAATGGCAAGACCGCGCCGACAAAGACATGAGGCTCAAAGGAGGCGATGCCTGCGGTACCAAGGATCACCATTGTCATCAGCGGGCCTGACTCAAGCGACATCAGCACAAAGGCGCCCGCTTCTTCCTTGCTGCCGTACTGCTGCATGATCGAGGCATAGAGACCACCGTTTGTCATATCCATCGCCGCGACCAGCGCCAGCGTTGACAGCCCGGCAAGCATCCCGACTTCTACGCCATTTTCCGGCATTACGCGTGAAGCGATAGCCGCCACGATCCAGGCCACCGCGATCTTGGTAATGACCAGCGTGCCGGATTTGCGCAGTACGGTGCCGGTGGCGCTAATCCTGATTGAGGCACCCATACAGAAGAACCAGATGGCGAGGATCGGCACCGTACCGGTCATCAGGCCATTGGTGAATGAGCCAAGATATTTCCCGGCGCCAGGAGAAAGGGTATGACAAAGCGCGCCGAGAAAGAGCGGGATAAGCATCATGCCGCCAGGGATTTTATCGATAGCACGTTTGATATGCATCAGGGATCACCTTTGCTGTCCAGAGGGAGGTGCGTTTTTATGCCCGAAGGCGTGACAGCAAAGTACGTGGGGCGACGGGAGAAAACAGTGATCTCATCCTTAAAATGAAACGCTGTTTTATTTTTTGTGAATATCACGTTTCATTTATTTGATCGACGTCGCCATACCAGCCGCTTCAGGCACAGATAGTGCACATGTCACTGGCTTTGTGTTTTGAGCAGCGCAGGCAGTAACGTCCGCTCGCGCAGAGGCAAAAGCGGCATCCCTGCCCGCCCGGCCTGTTTGCGTTGTCGGTTTGTACTACCTGCTCAGGTGAGATCTGAGTTCTCTGTGAGAAGCAGAGCGCGGCGGATCAGGCGCTTTGCTCTTTATTGAGGAGAGGATGCTGCAGGTTACCCTTTTTGACCATACCAGGCGTTTTCGCCATGCTTACGCAGGTAGTGAAGGTCAAGCAGCGTCTGATTGATCGGCGGCAGGTCGGCGCGCAGCTGCTGGCTGAACAGCCCCATATAGGCAACCTCTTCCAGCACCACCGCGCTATGTACCGCCGCGTGCGCGTCGCGTCCCCAGGCGAAAGGTCCGTGTGAATTGACCAGCACCGCCGGAATCGCGCTCGGCGACAAATCGCGCTGGGCGAAAGTCTCGATGATAACGCCGCCGGTATTCCATTCGTAGTCGTTCTGAATCTCCTCATCACGCATGGCGCGTGTACAGGGGATCTCGCCGTAAAAGTCATCGGCATGGGTCGTTCCCCATGCCGGTATCGGCCGACCAGCCTGCGCCCAGATGGTGGCGTGGCGCGAATGGGTATGAACAATACCGCCGATTTCCGGCCATGCCTGGTAGAGCGCGCGGTGAGTGGCGGTATCAGAGGAAGGCCGCTTGTCTCCTTCTACCACCTCGCCGCTGGCGAGATCCACCACTACCATATCGTCGCGCTTCATGCTTGCGTAGCTGACGCCCGAAGGCTTGATCACCAGCAGCCCCTGCTCGCGATCGACCGCGCTGACGTTGCCCCAGGTAAAGGTGACGAGGTTATAACGCGGCAAGTCCAGGTTCGCTTCCAGTACCTGCTGTTTAAGTTGTTCCAGCATTGTTTTCTCCTGCTCAGATTTATCACTGAATTGTGCAGGGGCTGGCTCAGAAAAGGTTATGGAGCGATCGGCTGGAAAAGCGGCGGAAAACGGCTGATAACGCAAAAATGCGGCGCGAATTAGGAATCTTCCATCTTCGGAAAATTTGCATAAGGCTTAGAATTCCCTCATGCAATGGGCGGATCTGTTTGTCGGTTGCATTTATCTGTCCGAGACAACATTGTCCATAGTGAAAAGGCATATCGGCATCTTCAGGGAAGAAGCGATGGCGTAATACGGGCGGATTTAAGAACAGAGGAAAAAACCACCTATACTGAGTGTGTTGCCTCTGTGAGCACAATCAAGGAGAAGTTTATGACAACAACCATGAAACGTATTACCGCAGCTGTTTTGGCTACCACTTTAGTTGTCGCGCTGAGCGGCTGCTCCAACTGGTCAAAACGCGATCGTAACACCGCCATCGGTGCCGGAGCCGGCGCAATTGGTGGCTCGGTGTTAACACACGGCAGCGCGCTCGGCACTCTCGGCGGCGCAGCAGTGGGCGGTGTCATCGGTCATCAGGTCCATTAATGACCAAAAAGCATTTTTAATAATAAAGGCTACGCAGCGCATCTACAAAACTCTCGGGCTACCTTCGTAGCCCGATTTTGTTTTAACCACCGGCCAGTTTTACCTTCAGGCCCTTCGCTTCCAGCAGTTGCTTAAGCAGATCGCGTTTATCGCCCTGAATTTCAATTACGCCCTCTTTCACTGAGCCGCCGCATCCGCATTTTTTCTTAAGTTCCGCGCCCAGCTTGTTCAGCGCGTCGTCGTCGAGATCGAGTCCGGTAATCAGGCAGACCCCTTTGCCTTTGCGGCCGCTGGTCTGACGCTGAATGCGCACAATGCCGTCACCTTTTGGACGTTCGACTTTTTCTTTTGGCTGCTCGATGCGGCCCGCATCGGTTGAGTAGACCAGAGGATTATCGCGGCTCATGAAGACTCCTTAAGGCTGGTTAAAATGGCGGTCAGCGTAGCGGCCGGATCGGCCGACTGGGTAATGGGACGTCCGATCACCATATAGTCTACCCCTGCCTGTTTCGCCTGTTGCGGCGTCATAATACGGCGCTGATCGCCAGCGTCGCTGCCTGCCGGACGGATACCCGGCGTCACCAGCGTAAAATCCGCGCCGATTGCCGTTTTGAAACGTGCGGCCTCATGCGCTGAACAGACTACGCCGTCGAGGCCGCACTCGCGGGTCAGCTTCGCCAGACGCTCGGCCTGTTCGGCAGGCGATAAGGTGATACCGAGGCCGCGCAGATCCTCTGCATCCATGCTGGTTAATACCGTTACTGCGATCAACAACGGCGCGTCACTGCCGAACGGCACCAGCGCTTCGCGCGCGGCATTCATCATGCGCGCCCCGCCGCTGGCGTGCACGTTGACCATCCAGACGCCAAGATCCGCCGCCGCCGCGACCGCATGCGCGGTGGTATTGGGAATGTCGTGAAATTTGAGGTCGAGAAAGACCTCGAACCCGCGCTGCTGTAGCTCCTTTACCAGCGATGGCCCGAACAGGGTAAACATCTCTTTACCGACTTTTAGCCGACAGCTCTGGGGATCAATCTGGTCGACGAAACGCAATGCGCTGTTGAGATCGTGATAATCGAGCGCCACAAGAATGGGCGAAGCGGTCACGGCTGATGATAAGGGCATGGCATTTCCTCATAGTTAACGGCAGCGGGCGTACAGGACAAACGGCAAGCATTCTACCCGCGCGTTATGTCAGGGACAACGTTTGCGGCTACCTTCCCGCCTGCGTGGCGATAAGTTGCACGGTGCCGACTGGTTGCTCAGTTGTCTTTTAGTATGTTGTAACTATTGAAATACCGATAAACGAACGTCCAACGGCCAGTTACTGGCCGTCGAGTCCGCGAATAGGTTTGACGGAGGACCAGGTGCGGCAGGAAGGACAATGCCAGTAGAGCGCATGCGCGGTAAAACCGCACTTCTGGCAGCGGTAGCGCGGCTTGGTGCGGATCTGCTCGCCGACCATATCGCGCAGCACCATCAGGCTCTCTTTAGCGCGTCCGTCTTCCGCCTCATGCAGGTGAAAGTCCATCAGGCGATGGAAAACGCGCATAGTGGGATGACGCTGCAGCTGACGGTTGATATAGAGCTGCGCGGCGTCCGGCCCTTCCTCTCTTTCCAGAATATCAGACATATAGAGTTCAGCCGCCGCGCCCGTATTCTCGTCCACGCAGCGCTGCAAAAATGCAGCCCAGGCAGCGGGCTGGTTAAGCCGCTGATAACAGGTTTCCAGCATCGGCAGAGTTTCGCTCACCAGCTCTTTATCCTGATCCAGCACGCGCTGCAGATGCTCAATAGCTTTGGCATATTCGCCTTTTTCAATCAGGATGCGTCCCATCATGATCGACACGCGCGCGCTCTGGCGATCGGCGGCTTCGCCTTTTTTCAGCAGCCCCATGGCGCGATCGAGATCGTCGCTGCTCATCGCCTGCAGCGCCAGTTCGCAGTAGAAGTGGGCTATCTCCCCTTTCTGCTTATCCTTGCCGAGCTTGACCAGCCTTTCGGCCACCTCTATCGCCTGATGCCAGTCGCTGGTCGCCTGATGGATAAGCAGCAGCTGTTGCAGCGCGCTAATGCGAAAATCGGTTTCATCGGTCAGCTGCTTGAACATATCTTCGGCGCGATCGTAAAGTCCGGCGGCCATGTAATCGCGGCCCAGCTGCTGGATCGCCAGCAGGCGCTGGTCGTAGTTAAGCGAGGCGCTCTCCATCAGCGACTGGTGAATACGTATCGCGCGATCCACCTCGCCCCGCGAGCGGAACAGATTGCCCAGCGTCAGGTGCGCCTCTACCGTCCCGCTGTCCTCTTTCAGCATATCGAGAAAGAGATCGACCGCTTTATCCTGCTGGTTAGAGAGCAAAAAGTTAACGCCTGCAACATAATCACGCGACAGGCGACTCGCTTCCTGTTGCTTGTCCTGCTGCGCGCTGCGTCGACCCATATACCAGCCGTAAGCCGCAGCGACGGGCAATAACAGAAACAGCAATTCGTGCATGGAGGGCTATTCCCGACCCGCGACGGCGGTCGATGAGGTCGCAGGCTGATTACTTTTATCCAGCTGCGTCTGCATACGTTTGATTTTGCGTTGCGCATGCGCCAGCGAAACGCGGACGCGCAGCCAGAAGAGACCGCAGATGGCCCAGCCCAGCACAAACCCCGCGCCGAACAGCGAGGCCAGCAGCGTAGAGATACGGAATTCGCCCTGCGCCAGCAGATAGTTAAAGGTGATGACCTGGTCGTTATGCGCGCCTAAGGTGACGGAAATAATAAAAATGACCAATACCACTAAAAAAATCAGCAAATATTTCACAGTGCTTCCTGTTGTGAGGTTATCCAGTAGAAGTATGCCAAAAAAGCGGCAACAATGCTGCTCCCTGCAGCGCCAGGCGAATGGCTTTTACGCAAGCGCAATCAATAATATGGGGATAAAGTACGGAATTACAATCCGTTTTCCCTTTGCGCCACGTCCTTTCGCTCTTCCGGCGGTACGGTAAGCGGGCCGCAAAAGCGCTGCGCCAGCCAGGTGGCAAAGGAGACCAGCAGCCAGGAGAGTGCTACCGCCATCGCCAGATCGCCCGGCCAGTGCATGCCCAACAGCAGTCGGCTGGCCATGACCGCGCCCGCCCAGACGCCGATCGCCGCAATGGTGATATAGCGGCGGCGAGGCCAGAGCAGCCCTACCGCCAGCAGCGCCCAGCTGGCAGCAAACAGCGTATGGCCGGAAGGAAAAGCAAAGCCGGTTTCAAAGGCCCAGTGCCGCTTCAGCCAGCCCGGCAGCAACTGATCGCTGGCGAGCAGCTCATCGACGCGCTGGCTGCGCTCTTTGCGCGTCATGCTGTAAAATTCGCGGTCGTCCAGCCCATGATTATGCTCAAGCCAGACCACATAGGGCCGCGGTTCCTGCACCTGATCTTTGATATAAGATTTGGTGTATTGTCCGGTCAGGATGGTGGCGTTCATGATCAGCAGCAGCAGTAGCGCAGGCTTGAGGCGAAAGCGCAAACACCACAGCACCCACAGGCTGAGCACCAGGCTGGTCAGGGTTCCCCAGGGGCGCGTCACGGTTTCTGTCATCCAGTAGAGTACGCGCAGCAGCGCGTCGCTTTGGCCGGGTTGCCAATGCCAGCCGGTCAGCCAGACCGTTGCCGGAATAATCATCAGCAGCAACATGCCTGCCGTGGTGCGACGCAAAATCTGCAGCATCCCTTCTCCTTCAATTTGGCGCCTTTGCGCCGCTGGTGAATAATTTTATCTTAAAAAATAGTAACATAACTTATTGCGCATTGGATAATTGTGCTTTATCGCTACAATCGCTCTGACAAATTACCAGCCCAACTTCTCGTTGTGGCACAATATTGCCAATTTTTTCAGGCCATACTGGCCTGTGCGCTATTTTAGAGTAGCGCATCCTCTGAAGGTTCTGGAGAGTCACATGCAGCTTAAACGGGTGGCGGAAGCCAAACTGCCCACGCCCTGGGGCGATTTCCTCATGGTAGGTTTTGAAGAAGTGGCAACCGGTCACGATCACGTCGCGCTGGTATTCGGCGACATCAGCGATAACACGCCCGTACTGGCGCGCGTTCATTCGGAATGTTTGACCGGTGATGCGCTGTTCAGTTTACGCTGCGATTGTGGTTTTCAACTGGAAGCGGCGCTGAACGCCATTGCCGAAGAGGGTCGCGGCGTGCTGCTTTATCACCGTCAGGAAGGGCGTAATATCGGCCTGCTGAATAAGATCCGCGCCTACGCGCTGCAGGATAAAGGCTATGACACCGTTGAAGCCAACCATCAGCTCGGCTTTGCAGCAGACGAGCGTGATTTCACGCTGTGCGCCGATATGTTCAAACTGCTGGGGGTAAATGAAGTGCGTTTGCTGACCAATAATCCGCGTAAGGTGGAGATCCTCAGCGAAGCGGGCATTAATATCGTCGAGCGCGTGCCGCTGATTGTCGGCCGTAACCCGAAGAACGCGCACTATCTTGATACTAAAGCGGAAAAGATGGGCCACCTGCTGCCTAAATCTGAATAGACGCACGATTTATCGCCTGCAAACGGCTCAAATGTAGAGACGCGGATGGCAGGGTACGAGGAGCAAAGCGTCCTGCGCCAGGGATGGCGCGGGCCGAGCTGGCAGGGATGCCGTTTTTTGCGTCTTTGCGATCGGACCCTGCCATCCGCGTTAGCGCCTTACTGCTATAAGCCGGGTTTCCCCGGCTTTATCGTTAGTTCAGCATATTGCGAATCACATAGTGCAGAATGCCGTCGTTGCGGTAGTAGGTCAGCTCATTACCAGTATCGATACGGCAGTGCGTCTCCAGCGTCTCCTGCGTGCCATTCGGGCGCGTCATCGTCACTTTCACCGTACAGCCCGGCTGCAGCTGCGACAGATTTTCGATGTCGAACACCTCTTCGCCGGTAAGCTGCAGGGTTTTACGCGTCACGCCTGGCGCGAATTCCAGCGGCAGAATGCCCATGCCGATCAGGTTGGAACGGTGGATACGCTCAAAAGATTCCGCTATCACCACGCGAACGCCCTGCAAGCGTGGGCCTTTTGCCGCCCAGTCGCGGCTTGAGCCAGAGCCATACTCTTTACCGGCAATTATCGCCAGCGGCGTCCCCTCTTCCTGATACTTCATCGCCGCATCGTAAATCGCCAGCTGTTCGCCACTCGGAATATGACGGGTATAGCCGCCTTCAACGCCTGGCACCATCTCATTGCGAATACGGATATTGGCGAACGTACCGCGCATCATCACTTCATGGTTGCCGCGTCTTGAACCATAAGAGTTAAAGTCAGCTTTATCGACGCCATGCGACTGAAGATAACGTCCTGCAGGACTATCCGCTTTAATGCTGCCCGCAGGCGAGATATGGTCGGTCGTCACCGAATCGCCCAGCATCGCCAGCACGCGCGCGCCTTTGATATCCTGGACAGGTTTCGGTTCACGCTCCATATCGTCAAAGAACGGCGACAGACGAATATAGGTCGATCCTTCATCCCATTCATAGGTGGCCGCTTCGCTCACCTTGATCTGCTGCCAGTCCTTCGTTCCGTAGAACACCTCGGCATACTCTTTATGGAACATATCACTGGTCACCTGCTGCACCGCCGTGGCGATCTCTTCCGGTGACGGCCAGATATCCTTCAGGAAAACGTCGTTGCCCTGACGATCCTTGCCCAGCGGTTCAGTCTGCAGATTGACTTTCATATTGCCCGCCAGCGCATAGGCAACCACCAGCGGTGGCGACGCCAGCCAGTTGGTTTTCACCAGCGGATGGATACGACCTTCAAAGTTACGGTTGCCGGAGAGTACGGCACCGACGGTAATATCGCCCTCTTTAATAGCAGCTTCTATTTCATCGGGCAGCGGCCCAGAGTTGCCGATACAGGTAGTACAGCCGTAACCGACAAGGTTGAAACCCAGCTTATCGAGGTACGGCGTCAGCTGCGCTACCGCCAGATAATCGGAGACAACTTTCGAACCCGGCGCCAGTGAGGCTTTCACCCAGGGCTGACGCTTCAGGCCGCGCTCTACCGCTTTTTTCGCCAGCAGCCCCGCCGCCATCAGCACGCTCGGGTTGGAGGTGTTGGTACAGGAGGTAATGGCGCTAATAACTACTGCGCCATCTTCGATCTGATGGCTCAGGCCGGTTTTGCTGTCGGTATAGGTAACGGATTTATGCGCCGGCTGGCTATGATTTACCTCAAGCTCGTTGCTGGCGTTGAACGCGGCGGGCACATCGCCAAGAGAGACGCGATCCTGCGGACGTTTGGGGCCGGCAATGCTGGATTCTACGCTCTGCATATCGAGCGCCAGCGAGCTGGTGAAGATCGGCTCGTCGCCAGGATTACGCCACAGCCCCTGCGTTTTCGCATAGGCTTCAACCAGCGCAACCTGCTCGGCATCGCGTCCCGTCAGCGTCAGGTAGCCCAGCGTCACGTCGTCAATCGGGAAGAAGCCGCAGGTGGCGCCATATTCGGGTGCCATATTGGCGATGGTGGCGCGGTCCGCCAGCGGCAAATCGGCCAGACCGTCGCCGTAAAACTCTACAAACTTCCCGACCACGCCATGCTTACGCAGCATCTGGGTGACGGTCAGCACTAAATCGGTCGCGGTAATGCCCGGACGCAGCTTACCGGTCAGCTTAAAGCCGACAACATCTGGGATCAGCATAGAAACCGGCTGGCCCAGCATCGCCGCCTCGGCTTCAATGCCGCCGACGCCCCAGCCCAGTACGCCCAGCGCGTTAATCATTGTGGTATGCGAATCGGTGCCGACCAGCGTATCTGGCCAGGCGAACTGCTTGCCGTCTATCTGCTCATGCCAGACAGATTTACCGAGATATTCCAGGTTAACCTGGTGGCAAATACCGGTTCCCGGCGGCACAACGCGGAATTTATTGAACGCTTTCTGTCCCCAGCGCAAAAACACATAGCGTTCATGGTTGCGCTCCATCTCCAGCTGCACGTTCTCTTCAAAGGCGCTGTCGTCGCCGAAGCGGTCTACGGTGACGGAGTGGTCGATAACCAGATCGACCGGCGACAGCGGATTCACCTTCGCTACATCGCCGCCTAAACATTTCACCGCCTCGCGCATTGCCGCCAGATCCACCACCGCCGGGACGCCGGTAAAATCCTGCATCAGCACGCGCGCAGGACGGTAAGCAATTTCACGGTCGGCATGCCCGGTCTGCTGCCAGCCGACCAGCGCACGAATATCTTCTTCCGTTACGGAATCGCCATCCTGCCAGCGCAGGAGATTCTCCAGCAGCACTTTTAATGATTTGGGAAGGCGGTCGATGTTACCAAGATGTTGGGCGGCGCGGGGTAGACTGAAAATATGATACTGCTGCTTGTCGACCTGCAGCGTGTCCTGACTCTGCTCGCGTAGGGTGTCCGACATAGCTCCTCCTTTTCTTATCGTGATCGCGTTAACCTCAGAGAGAACAAGGTTTATGTTAAAGATAGACTACATTTTCCTTAACGTTTTGATTACAACAAAAAATGCTACATTATTGCGCACGCAAACGAAAACGCCCCGCAGGCTATGCGGGGCGTAAGCGAAAAGAATGAGGGTCAATACTGCTTTCAGGTTATACAGCAATCCATACGGCCGCGGCCCAGAATGCAAATGAGAATGCATAAGCGCTCAGCCAGGACATCTTAATCATATTGATGTTCATACGTCACTCCTCCCGAAAACGGGCGTAAAAAAGTCCTGCTGCCATCATTTATGTGATGACACCCTTTTTATATGCTGAGTGTAAAGAGTGGGCTTTTAATTTGCCCGCCGGAAAACCGGAAAGAAGTATTGCACTGGCGATGCCAGGTAACGCTGACAGCTTATTTGGCTTTCGGGTCCATGAAAGACTCGATGAAGTGACGCTGATTTTCACTCAGTTCCCAGCTATCCGGGATAGTCACTTTGTGTTCCGTCACGCTGCTCTCTTTGCCTTTACAGGCCGGGGCTTTAAGCTGAGGCGCGGATAACGACTGTTTACTGCTGAGTGTGTTCGCCCACATGGTTTAACCCCATATACGCCAGATCATCAATGCCACAACCACCCAGAACAGCGCAGAAGCAGCTATTACGGTTAACCAGGCTTTGCGACGGATATTACCAGAGCGCTCAACCTTGGTGCTTTTTGCCCGGAAGTCGGGTTGTACAGTCAGTCTCGTAGCCATAGTTTCTGATAATCACTCTCAATAAAACGATTGATAACATCGATTAAGATTTAGGACGAATCCTAAACTCATTAAGGCCGAAAATCCAGTTATTTTTATTGAGCACAACGATTAACGCTATTAATCAACGTGGCCATAAAACTTAAGGAATAATGAATCGCGACATATTTCCTTAATTGAATTATTAGATTGCAAATTTGAGTTAAATTGCGATTAGGGCCATTTCAAATTTGAGTTAACTTTAAAGAACCTGATAAAAAGCGCTTTCACATCAGGTCTTAACTGGAGTATGGGAATAATCCTGGCAGCACGCAAAGCGGCAAAGTAAATTTTGTGTACTGTTTCTCATTTAAGTAATGCAAACGGAAAAACATGTGATCGATGTTTCATTTACAAAAAAATAATAACAATTTTCGACATTAAGGTGGCGCTAACGACTACGGACAAAAAAGGCTGCCCAGGGCAGCCTTTAACAAAATTAAACGATACGCGGATTTACTTAAACGGCAGCTTAATATCTTTGAACATCGCTTCAATATCTTCATTGGAGCGTAACGCTACCGCCGCATCGACCACATCGCGCGTAAGATGAGGCGCGAAGCGCTGAATAAAATCATACATATAGCTACGCAGAAAGGTGCTGCGGCGGAAGCCAATTTTCGTGGTGCTGTTGGTGAAAATTTCTGCCGCTTCGATGCGCACCAGGTCAGGATCGGCAATCGGATCCACGGCCATACTGGCGATAACCCCCACCCCCAGGCCTAAGCGAACATAAGTTTTGATTACGTCTGCGTCGGTAGCGGTGAAGACGATACGCGGCGTAAGGCCTGCCCGATTGAATGCAGTATCCAGTTCTGAACGTCCGGTAAAGCCGAAGGTGTAGGTAACCAGAGGGTATTCCGCCAGCTCCTCGATTGAAACCTGCCCCTTGCCCGCCAGCGGATGATCGGGCGTGACAACAATCGCGCGATTCCAGTGGTAGCATGGCAGCATAATCAGGTCGTCGTAAAGATGCAGCGCTTCGGTGGCGATAGCGAAATCCGCATTGCCTTTGGAAACCGCTTCGGCGATTTGCGTCGGCGAGCCCTGATGCATATGCAGTGAGACGCGCGGATAGCGCTCAATAAAGCCTTTGATCACCCCTGGCAGCGCGTAACGCGCCTGCGTATGGGTCGTCGCCACGTAGAGCGAGCCTTTATCCGGCCAGGTATGCTCTCCCGCCACCGACTTTATCGCATCGACCTTAGACAAGACTTCACGGGCGATACGAATGATCTCTTCGCCTGCTGGCGTGACCTGCGTTAAATGTTTGCCGCTGCGCGCAAAGATCTGCACGCCCAGTTCATCCTCCAGCATGCGCACCTGCTTACTGATGCCCGGCTGAGAAGTGTAAAGTCCTTCTGCTGTCGAAGAGACATTAAGGTTGTGGTTAACCACTTCGACGATATAGCGCAACTGCTGCAATTTCATATCTGTTCCATCCCAGTAAGCTACAGAGCGCATCCCCGATTGACGTATTTTCGCCGGATCGGTGAGAAATGAGGCAAAGCACAGGAACATGTCGGAAATGCTATAACCACTATATCATTGTAAAGATAAATGTAGAACGTTTTGATATAAGGCTAAGAAAAAGGCCAGCATGGCTGGCCTTTATGAGGGAAAGGAACTTACTTTTTGGCTTCCTGCCACTTACCGTCGATATAAAACGCCGACCAGCCTGTGGCTTTGCCCTCTTTTTCAGAGGCGACATACTGCTGTTTGGTTTTACGACTAAAGCGAACCATTGTCTTGTTGCCGTCAGGATCGGTCGCTGGCGCGTCAGCCAGGTAGCGCAGTTTTTCCGGCAGACGATCTTTAAAACGCTGCAGCTCTTCCACCAAAGGCGCGCGCGTTTCACGCGATTTGGGGAAAGTGTTCGCCGCCAGGAAGACGCCCGCCGCGCCGTCGCGCAGCACGAAGTAAGCGTCTGATTTCTCGCAGGGCAGCTCAGGCAACGGCACCGGATCTTCTTTCGGCGGCGCGACTTCGCCGTTACGCAGAATTTTGCGTGTGTTCTTACAGTCGTCGTTGGTGCACGCCATGTACTTACCGAAACGGCCCATTTTCAGGTGCATTTCCGAACCGCACTTCTCGCACTCTACCACCGGGCCGTCATAGCCTTTGATCCGGAATTCGCCCTGTTCAATCTCGTATCCGTCGCACTCTGGGTTGTTGCCGCAGACGTGCAGCTTACGCTGCGGATCGATCAGGTAGCTGTCCATCGCGGTACCGCACTTCTGGCAGCGGCGACGCGCGCGCAACGCATTGGTTTCGGCGTCGTCGCCTTCCAGCACGTTGAGCACTTCGTTTTCCGGGATCAAGTTGATGGTCTGCTTGCAACGCTCCTTCGGCGGCAGCGCATAGCCGGAACAGCCAAGGAAAACGCCGGTGCTGGCGGTGCGGATACCCATTTTCCGTCCGCAGGTGGGACAGTCGATAGAGGTGAGCACCATCTGGTTCGGCTGCATGCCGCCCTCTTCTGGATCTTTCTCAGCTTTATCCAGCTGCTGAGTAAAGTCGCTGAAGAAGTTGTCCAGCACGCCTTTCCATTCCGCCTCATTGTTGGCAACCCGATCGAGGCTGTCCTCCATGGTAGCGGTAAAGTCGTAGTTCATCAGATCGCGGAAATTCTCTTCCAGACGATCGGTGACGATTTCGCCCATTTTCTCGGCGTAAAAACGGCGGTTTTCCACCCGCACGTAACCGCGATCCTGAATGGTCGAGATAATGGCGGCGTAGGTAGAAGGACGACCGATGCCACGCTTTTCCAGTTCGCGCACCAGCGAGGCTTCGCTGAAGCGCGCCGGTGGTTTGGTGAAGTGCTGGCTCGGAACCAGCTGCTGCAGATCCAGCGTCTCGCCCGTTTCCACAGGCGGCAGCGTGCGGTCTTCATCATTTTTACGCAGCGCTGGCATCACGCGCGTCCAGCCGTCGAAGCGCAGCGTGCGCCCTTTCGCCTTCAGCTTAAAGCCGGCAGCGGCAACGGTCAGCGTCGTGGAATCATACTGCGCAGGCACCATCTGGCAGGCGACAAACTGACGCCAGATCAGCTGATAGAGCTTCTGCGCGTCCGCTTCCATATCTTTAAGTTTTTCCGCTACGACGTTAACGTCGGAGGGACGGATCGCTTCGTGCGCTTCCTGGGAATTCTCTTTGCTGGCGTAGGTGTTCGCCGTCTCCGGCAGATACTTTTTACCGAAGTTCTTGTCGATATAGCCGCGCGCCATCGCCAGCGCATCCTGACTCAGGTTGGTCGAGTCGGTACGCATATAGGTAATGTGGCCCGCTTCATAAAGCCGCTGCGCCATCATCATGGTTTTCTTGACGCCAAAGCCGAGTCGCGTACTGGCCGCCTGCTGTAGCGTCGAGGTAATAAAAGGTGCGCCAGGTTTGCTGCTGGTCGGTTTATCTTCGCGGTCCACCACTTCATAGCGCGCATTTTCCAGCAGCGCGACGGCAGCCTGCGTCTGTTCGCCGTTGACCGGACGGAACGGGCTGTCGTTCTGGTGCGTCACGGACATCGCCAGCAGATCGCCTTTCGCCGTATGCAGATCGGCGTTCAGCTCCCAGTATTCTTCCGGTACAAACGCTTTGATTTCACGTTCACGCTCAACCACCAGGCGTACGGCGACAGACTGAACGCGACCGGCAGAGAGGCCACGCGCGATTTTCTTCCACAGCAGCGGCGATACCATATAGCCGACGACGCGGTCCATAAAGCGGCGCGCCTGCTGCGCATTAACGCGATCGATATTAAGTTCGCCCGGCGTTTCAAACGCCTGACGAATCGCATTTTTGGTGATTTCGTTAAAGACTACGCGGCTAAAGCGCTTATCGTCGCCGCCGATCACTTCCCGCAGGTGCCAGGCGATGGCTTCCCCTTCGCGGTCAAGGTCGGTTGCGAGGTAAATGTGGTCAGCATTGGCCGCCAGCGCTTTCAGTTCGGAGACGACTTTTTCCTTGCCGGGCAGGATCTGATAGTCAGCTTTCCAGCCGTGGTACGGGTCAACGCCCATTCGACTGACTAGCGCAGCTTTTTCGTCTTTTTTAACCTTTTTGGTTTTTTTATCGCCGGCCCCGTCAGCACTCTTTTTCGCGGTTGAACCACTGGTCGGCAAATCACGGATATGACCGACGCTGGATTTCACCACGTAGTCACTACCGAGGTATTTATTGATTGTTTTGGCCTTTGCCGGGGACTCAACGATGACGAGTGCTTTACCCATATGTACCTTTACCTAATGAAAACGTCCTGATAAACGGGAGAGGATTTGATGCCCTGAAACCCATTGGGTTCAATATTGTTGCGCCTTTTTTGCTTTTCAAGGCTGCGGGGTCAATCTCGGGCCAGCTGGCATATGCTTATGCAAGGGTATGAATAAGAGCGACTTTTTCATCTGACTCAACCACACATCCCGGTGTGATCTCCCTGAAATCTGAATCGCCCACACTCTACCTGATAAAATTCGTTACGCAACTTAATTAGCACTCAGTCGATTTTTGCGCCAGATTTTCGCGCTTTTTGCTGATTTGCCGCGCAGCGGTTTTGGCAAGTAATATAGAAAGGATTTTGTGCATGTCAAAAAGGCGCTATTCAATGCAGAAGAATACTCAGGCCATTTCACGCCAGGCGCTACTGGAAAAAGCCAATGCGCTCATTCGGGAGCATGACGATTATTTCGCCGGGCTTGAAGCAGACGACGTAATCCAGCAAGGAGACGTTCTGGTTTTCCGCGGCCCCTTTTTCCTCGATGACGAGGGGCTGCCGACGGCGAAGACCACGGCGGTGTTTAACGTGTTTAAATATCTGGCGCTGACGCTCTCGTCACGCTACCACCTGGCATAAAAAACCCGGCGGATGCCGGGTTCGTTTATCGCGAGTGTGCAGACGCTCTTTACAGCAGCGGCTTTTCGCCGCGCTGCCACCACTTCATCAGCAGGCGCTCCGCTACCGAGCCAGCGCTGTGAGTCACGCGGTCGATCATTTTGCGGCGGCGCGCATAGTGCACGCCCAGCACGTTAAAGAGATCCATCTGGCTGATGATCAGCTCGTCGCTGGTGCTGATATCGTCAATAAGCTTTAAGTCGAGCGCCTGTCGGCCATACCAGTGCTCGCCTGTCGCCACTTTGTCGATATCCAGCGTTGGGCGCATCTGGTGCACGAACTCTTTGAACAGCACATGCGTTTCGTTGAGATCTTCCTGAAACTTCTCACGGCCTTCGTCGGTGTTTTCACCGAACAGCGTCAGGGTGCGTTTGTACTGCCCTGCGGTATGCAGTTCGACATCAATGTCGTTACGCTTGAGCAGACGATTGAAGTTAGGGATTTGCGCCACGACGCCGATAGAGCCGAGAATGGCGAAGGGCGCGGCCACGATGCGATCCGCCACGCAGGCCATCATATAGCCGCCGCTGGCGGCCACTTTGTCGACCGCCGCCGTCAGGCGCAGGCCGCGATCGCGCAGGCGCTGCAGCTGCGACGCCGCCAGGCCGTAGCCATGCACTACGCCGCCTGGGCTTTCCAGCCGCAGCAGTACCTCATCGCCCTTTTCCGCTACCGCCAGTACGGCGGAAACCTCTTCGCGCAGCGCCGTCACTTCGCTGGCGTCCATGCTGCCCTTAAAATCGATGACGTAAAGCGTCGGTTTCTGATGTTCAGCAACGCCTTGCTTCGCGGCGCGCTTCTCCGCTTTCGCCTTCTGCTTTTCCGCTTTTTTATGCTGCTTCAGCCACACTTTCTGTACATGCGGCTTCATTTTAGCCAGCTGCAGTTCTTCCTTCATTTGCTGATAATCATCGCCCAGATGCGTCAGCCGGAGCTGCCCGGCCGCCTGGCCGCGCTTGCGCAGCGCCGCGTTCACAATAATCGCCACGACGGCGCCGACGGCTACAACAACCGTCACCGCTTTGGCCAGAAATAATCCATAACTGGAGAGTAAATCCATTCTGCCGCCTTATTAAACAGAGAATTAGCACTAATCAGAGAGTTTAACGGGTTTAGCGCCGCGCGTCGCCTGAAATGCCAGCGCCCGGCACAGAAAGCGCCTGTGGATGATTGCACCCTCCGGCGAATTAAGGCATAAAGCCAAAAACCCGTTTAGCGCTCAAGGAAATCGCCGTGCACTATCAACCGAAAAGCGACCTGCTGCAAAACCGCATCATTCTTGTCACCGGCGCCTCAGACGGCATCGGCCGCGAAGCCGCCATTACCTATGCGCGCTACGGCGCGGAAGTCATTCTGCTTGGCCGCAATACAGAGCGTCTGGAGCAGACCCAGCAGGCGATCGGCCAGCTGGGCCTGCGTCCGGCGCACTGCGTGGTGTTCGATCTGGCGCAGGCGACCCCGGATACCTGTCGGCAGCTGGCTGACCGGCTGGCGCAGCAGTTTCCACGCCTCGATGGCGTGCTGCACAACGCCGGCATTCTGGGCGAAATCGTGCCGCTGGCCGAGCTGGATCCGCAAATCTGGCAAGATGTGATGAAAATCAATCTTGATGCCACCTTTTTCCTGACGCAGGCCTTACTGCCGCTGCTGCTGAAATCGAGTGCCGGTTCGCTGGTGTTCACTACCTCCAGCGTGGGACGTACCGGTCGCGCGGGCTGGGGCGCCTATGCCGTTTCCAAGTTCGCCACCGAAGGGATGATGCAGGTGCTGGCGGATGAGTATAAAAACCAGTCGCTGCGCGTTAACTGCATCAATCCTGGCGGCACGCGCACCAAAATGCGCGCCTCGGCCTTCCCGCAGGAGGATGCCGGTAAGCTGAAAACGCCAGCCGACCTGATGCCGCTCTACCTTTATGTTATGGGCGACGACAGCCGCCGTAAAACAGGCGTCAGCTTCGACGCGCAGCCCGGCCGCAAACCTGGAGCCGCAGAGTAATGAGCGACGATCGCCACCAGCAGCGCCAGCAGCGGCTGAAAGAGCAGGTTGATGCGCGCATCGCCGCGGCAACGGAGACGCGCGGCATCCTGATGGTCTTTACCGGCAATGGTAAAGGCAAAACCACCGCCGCCTTCGGCACCGCGCTGCGCGCCGTCGGGCATGATAAAAAGGTGGGCGTGATCCAGTTTATCAAAGGTGAATGGCCTAACGGCGAACGCAACCTGCTGTCGCAGCACGGGGTGGAATTTCAGGTCATGTCTACCGGCTTTACCTGGGAGACGCAAAATCGTGAGACCGATACGGCCGCCTGCCTTGCGGTCTGGCAGCACGCCAGGCGGATGCTGGCGGACGAGCGTCTGGATCTGGTGCTGCTGGATGAGATCACCTATATGGTGAGCATGGACTACTTACCGCTGGAGGAGCTGGAGCGCGCGCTCCGTGAGCGTCCGGCGCATCAGAGCGTTATCCTGACTGGACGCGGCTGCCATCGCGCGCTGATGGAGATGGCAGACACCGTAACTGAAATGCGGCCGGTTAAGCACGCCTTCGATGCGGGTATTCAGGCACAGCAAGGCATCGACTGGTAAAAAAAACGCAGCCCGAGAGCTGCGTTTTTTATTAGCCGCGTTTGCTGCCGCCGCCGCTGCTGCGTCGGCCGCTGCCGCTGACCTGCGTGTGGCGCTTGACCGCACGACGAATTTGATTCGCCTTGGTGCGACGGCGATCTTTCTCAACCGCCAGCTTGGTGACCGTCTCGTCATCCATGCCAACCAGCGAGCGCAGGTAGTTAACCGCCGCCAGATCCATTTCCATCCAGCCGCCGCGCGGTAAACCTTTTGGCAGATGGATATCGCCATAGCGCACGCGCATCAGGCGGCTGACCTGCACGCCGACCGCTTCCCACAGGCGACGCACTTCACGGTTGCGCCCTTCTGTCAGGGTGACGTTATACCACTGGTTCACCCCTTCGCCGCCGGCAAAGCGCAGCGTTTTAAAGGCTGCCGGGCCATCTTCCAGCTGTACGCCTTTGCTCAGCTGACGAATTTTATCATCGTCCACCTGACCAAACACGCGTACGGCATATTCACGCTCGACTTCACGGCTTGGATGCATCAGGCGGTTAGCCAGTTCTCCATCGGTGGTGAACAGCAGCAGGCCGCAGGTATTAACGTCCAGACGCCCTACCGCGATCCAGCGGGAGCCGCGCAGGCGCGGCAGGCGATCGAATACCGTTGGACGGCCTTCCGGATCGCTTCGGGTGCAGAGTTCGCCCTCAGGCTTGTAATAGGCAAGCACGCGGCATACTTCCGTCGCCGACTCGGCGATAGAGACCAGATGGCCGTCGATGCGGATTTTCAGGGATTTATCGTTTTCAATGCGGTCGCCCAGCGTGGCGAGTTTGCCGTCGATACTGACGCGACCAGCGGCGATTTTTGCTTCGATTTCACGACGGGAACCGTGGCCTGCACGTGCCAGGACTTTCTGTAACTTTTCGCTCATAGCGGCCTCACTGTCGCCTTCCCAGGCGTCATTTGGGTTAAACTTCTTTAAAATCAATAACTTAAGTTATGATGTTCCGCCCATTATACCTTTAATTTACTGATTTGTAACCTGCTTTATCAGAATAGCAGGCAGGGCGTTTCAGGCTGATACAGGTGACAATGATGGCGTACGCGGCGCCTCTCCTTCTCGTCTCCCCTCTGTTTAACATCTGTGATCATCTTCGCAACAGACGCCTTTGCAGACTTGTATGGTAGGCAAGCCTCTGACAACGGGAGATCCCCATGACCTCTGTATCCACGCCATCCGCTAATGCAACCGCCGAAACCGCTGACAACCAGCGCATCATACGCCGGGTTGCCAGCGCATCCGCTATCGGTACCGCAGCGGAATATTATGACTTTTTCGCCTATGGAACCGCCGCAGTACTCTTCTTCGGGCACCTTTTCTTCCCCAGCGATAATCCGCTGGTCAGTACGCTGGCCGCCTTCGCCACTTACGCCGTCGGCTTTCTGGCGCGTCCGGTTGGCGGGATTATTTTCGGCCATATCGGCGATAAGGTGGGACGTAAAAAAGCGCTGGTCGCCACTATCCTGATTGTCGGCCTGGGCACCTTTTGCATCGGTTTGTTGCCGACCTATGCCACCCTCGGTATCTGGGCGCCGGTCTCCTTAATCGTTATCCGGCTCTTGCAGGGATTCGGCGTCGGCGGCGAGCAGGCTGGCGCAGTATTGATGACGGCGGAGTATGCCCAGCCCGCGCGGCGAGGTTACTTCGCCAGCTGGGTACAGACGGGCGCGCCGGCCGGCTTTCTGCTGCCGCTGGCGCTGTTCGCCCTTCTGAATGCGTTCCTGACCGCAGATCAAATGATGAGCTGGGGCTGGCGCGTCCCTTTTTTGCTGAGCGCCCTGCTGGTCATCGTTGGTCTGTTTATCCGACTGCGAATTGATGAGTCGCCGGTTTTCGCAGAGATCCGCGCCACCAAAGCCACAGAATCGCGCCCGCTGAAAGAGGTGATTCAGGCTTATCCTGGGCTGGTGATCAACGGCGTAGCGGCGAAGCTGATTGAAGCCTGCGCTTTTGCTCTGTTCACCGTGATTATTCTGGCCTGGGCTAAAGCTAATCAGCTCGACAGTAATATCCTGATGGAGAGCATGATTGTCGCTGTGATTCTGGAAATCTTCGCTATCCCGCTGATGGGTGCGCTTTCTGACCGCATCGGCCGCAAACCAGTCTACCTGCTGGGCGCGCTGCTGATTGTGCTGTCGATCGTGCCCTTTTTCCTCGCGCTGCAGCAAAACAGCTACTGGCTGACCCAGATTGCCATGATCGTGGCGCTGACGCTCGGTCACAGTATGTGTTACGCGCCTCAGGCCTCCTGGTTTCCGGAGCTGTTTCCGACTCATATACGCTGCAGCGGCATTGCCGTGATCTGGCAAATTGGCTCGTTAATCGGCAGCGGTCTTCTCGGTCTGGCCGCGGTAAAAATTTTGCAGGTCACGAATGGTCACTGGTATGGCCTGGCGATCTATGTCGGCGTGCTTGGTGTTATTTCTCTGGTGGGGCTGTTCCGTTTACCCGAGACCGCGCCAGGGCGCCGCGGCGAGGAGTATCACCGCTGGCGGCAACGTTAACCCTCTTCTTTTCTCCCTGTTGCCGTCTTCGCGGACGGCAATCATTAATTCGTCACCTTCAGGCTTTCACCGTGGCCTGGTAAACAACTCTCTGAAGCAAATATGCTTTTTCGCCTAACAGGATCTGTTTTCAATGGCTAATGTATCCAGCGAACAGAATATTCATCAGATAAATTAAACAGTTAAAAACAGATTAAGCTTAACTGGCTTTTTCATTGTTTTTTTCAACTGGCAGCGCGCAAAGTGGCAGATGGTTATTCTGTATTTTGAGGATAAATCGCAATATTCATATGGATATTGCACTTTATTGCCGCTCTTAAAACCATAGATTGAATTAGCACCCTATTTCTCTGCATTTCTTTTTAGGATTAATCTTAAGAGATTGTCTGACGGTAATTTATAAGTACAATCAGAGCCAGAAACGCAAAAAATAACTTTCGCATTATTAATCTTAAGCTGTTATCTGACCGGAAGTTATTAACAAGCATTTAACTAATTTTTGCAGTTTCTTTAAAAATAAACCGGCGCTACCGGAAATGCAGCGTTAATACGGCTCAATGATGAGTCTGAAATTGCATGTCAAAAGCCTTCACCAGGGATTTTCCGACATGCCAACATAAAGATAATCACCATGAGAAAACTGTTCTTATGGCCGGCGTTCGCTGCGCTGGCTCTGAGCGGTTGCTCTGTGGGCCATACCGAATACAGCCGTACGGCAATGCAGCATGTGGACATGAGTTTCACCGGCATTCCTACGATTCTCGGGCTTGGCACGCTAGGCAGCAGCATTCCCATTACGCCTGAATACAGCCTGACGGCAGCGCACGTGGCGAAATTCGCCGTACAGCGCGTAAAGGCTTACCACCCTTATTGCGATCTGGCGATCATTTACCACAAAAACGACGCGACGACGCTGGCTAAATTCCGCAGCAGCGATATCGGCGACCCGGTAAAAATGTACGGTTATAGTTTTATATCCGCTATGCCGGTTGAATCTTCGGGCACTAATTTAGCGCGCACCGCTATCCGTAACAGCTGGAATAAAAAACCCTGTATGGCGATGGCGTCAAATGCGGGCGTGGTAAAAGGGATGTCGGGCGGCGCGGTTTATAATGCGGATAATACGCTGGGCGGGGTTATTGTCGGTTTCAGCGACGAGATAAAAAGCAACCGCAGCGGCAAAATCGTTTTAAAAGATGTGTCGCTCTATATTCCCTATTCAGATTTTCAAAACTGGCTGAAGCAGAATATTGGTCAGGCGGCGCAAAGCGGCACCTGACCAGGCTGTTACAGGAAAGGCCGGATATCGCCTGAACCTTCGCGCGCTATCACGGGTGCATCGCTGGTGAGATCGACAACCGTTGTCGGCTGCTGTCCCAGCGTGCCCCCGTCAATAATCAAATCAACCAGCTTGCCGATGCTGTGCTGGATCTCTTCCGGATCCGATTCAGTAAAATCGTTGCCCGGCAGGATCAGCGAGGTCGACATCATTGGCTCGTTAAGCGCCTCCAGCAGTGCCAGCGCAATCGGGTTGGACGGCACGCGCAGGCCGATAGTTTTCCGCTTGTCATTCATCAGACGACGCGGCACCACTTTGGTCGCCTTCAGAATAAAGGTATAGCTGCCCGGCGTATTATTTTTCAGCAGGCGAAAGGCGCTGTTATCAACCTGCGAATAGTTGGAGATTTCCGACAGATCGCGGCACATCAACGTGAAGTTATGGTTGCCGTCCAGCTGACGAATGCGGCAAATGCGCTCCAGCGCATTTTTCTCTTCCAGCCGGCAGCCCAGCGCATAGCCGGAATCGGTGGGATAGACGATGACGCCACCCTTATTGAGATAGTCGACGGCCTGAGAAACCAGACGCGGCTGCGGGTTTTCCGGGTGAATGTGAAAAAGTTGACTCATAAAAAACCTCTTATCACCTGTCCGCGTCAGAGCCTGCCGGCACCAGCGCCGGGAATCGCTCCCATACTGGCTCAACGCCGGCCGGAAGCCAGAGTTTGCGGCCCAGCTCAATCCACGGGCAGGGTTGATGAAAATCGGAACCTTGCGACGCAGCCAGATCGTAATCACGGGCGTATTGCGCCAGCTGCGTTCGTTCATTTGGCGCCTGCTGACACTGCGCCACTTCCATGGCGTCACCGCCCGCTTCGCGAAAATGCGCGATCAGACGCTTCAGCCATTTTGCCGACAAACCGTAGCGGCCAGGGTGCGCCAGCACCGCACAGCCGCCAGAATGGTGAATAGCATCAATAGCTTGTTTAATTGTACACCATTGCGGCGGAACATAGCCGGTTTTGCCGCGCGCCAGGTAGCTTTTGAAAACCTGCGCTATCGTGTCGGCTTTTCCCTGCTCAATGAGAAAACGGGCAAAGTGGCCGCGCGTAATTACCCCGCCATCGGCCAGTCGGGCTGCGCCAGCCAGCGCGTCAGGAATACGCGCCTTTTCCAGCCGTTCAGCAATCTGCTCCGCCCGTTCCTGACGGCAGCGGGCTTGCTCCGCCAGAAAAGCAGTCATTGCCGGGTGGCTAATATTGATGTTCAGCCCGACAATATGAATTTCATGATTTTCCCACAGCGTCGAGGCTTCTACCCCCGACAGCACCTTTAGCGGCAGCGACTGCTCAGCGACGGCGCGCTGCGCTGCTGCAACGCCAGCTACGCTGTCATGGTCGGTAATGGCCAGCACGCCGACGCGCATAGTAACGGCGCGCTGCACCAGCGCTTCCGGCGTCAGCAGCCCATCGGAAGCACGCGTATGGCTGTGTAAATCGTAAAGAGGGAAACGGGCAATATCGTTCAAATGGCACTCCTGCTGCACGTTGAAGCGGCCAGCATGATAACGATTTTATGCTCAGGTGAAAAAGCGTATTGACTTTTATGCGCTGAACCCGTTAACTAGTACACAAGTTCACAACTAAACGGGTCTTTTCTCATGGCGACGATTTTTATGCTTTCTGCAGGCTGGTGGCGCGATGTTTCCCATAACGGGCAACGTCTGGCACGCCTTGCGTAACGCAGTGCAGAGACCCGAGCCCGCTTAAAGCGGGCTTTTTTTTAGGCGAATTTCAGAGAGACCACCATGCCAAATGCGAAACCTACATTGAAGTTGATTACCGGCACCGCGCCCTACCGCGAAGATCCGGCCGCAGTGTTTCACCAGTTATGCGGCGCACGTCCGGCAACTCTGCTGCTCGAGTCGGCGGATATCGACAGCAAACGTAACCTGAAAAGCCTGCTGATTGTCGACAGCGCCCTGCGCGTCAGCGCGCTGGGATCCTGCGTGACGGTGCAGGCCCTGTCCGAAAATGGCCGCGCGCTGCTGCCGCTGCTGGATGCCGCGCTGCCCGAAAGCGTCAATATCGAGGCGCGCCCGGATGGCCGCGAGCTGCATTTTCCTTCTGCTGACGCCGTACAGGATGAGGACTCCCGCCTGCAGGCGCTGTCGGTGTTTGACGCACTGCGCCTGATCCCCCACCTGGTAAACTCGCCCGCTGACGAACGCGAAGCGATGCTGCTCGGCGGCCTGTTCGCCTACGACCTGGTAGCGGGATTTGAAGAGCTGCCCGCGCTGAAGAACCAGCAGCGCTGCCCAGACTACTGCTTCTACCTGGCAGAGACCCTGCTGGTGCTCGATCATCAGACGCGCAGCGCC
Source organism: Pantoea sp. ACRSB (assembly GCF_022346905.1). Taxonomy (NCBI): domain Bacteria; kingdom Pseudomonadati; phylum Pseudomonadota; class Gammaproteobacteria; order Enterobacterales; family Erwiniaceae; genus Pantoea; species Pantoea sp. ACRSB. Next base: position 89,390 of record NZ_JAKRNL010000009.1, read on the forward strand.
ACGCTGCAGGCAAGCCTGTTCTGCCCGTCCACCAGCGAATTCCAGCGTCTGCAGAGCCGCATCGAACAGCTACACGGCCAGATGCTGCAGCCCGCGCCTGCGCTGCCGGTTCAGACGGTTGAGCAGATGACCCTGAGCGTCAGCCAGAGCGACGAAGCCTATTGCGATACGGTGCGCCAGATGCAGGAAGCGATTCGCCTCGGCGAGATTTTCCAGGTGGTGCCGTCGCGCCGCTTCTCGCTGCCCTGCCCGTCGCCGCTCGCCGCCTATGAGACGCTGAAGAACAGCAATCCCAGCCCCTATATGTTCTTTATGCAGGATCGCGATTTCGCGCTGTTCGGCGCCTCGCCGGAAAGCTCGCTGAAATATGACGCCGTCACGCGTCAGATCGAAATCTACCCAATTGCCGGCACGCGCCCGCGCGGTCGCCACGCTGACGGCTCGCTTGACCGCGATCTCGACAGCCGTATTGAACTGGAGATGCGCACCGACCATAAAGAGCTGGCGGAGCATCTGATGCTGGTGGACCTGGCGCGCAACGATCTGGCGCGTATCTGCGTGCCGGGCAGCCGCTATGTTGCCGATCTGACCAAGGTCGACCGCTACTCTTTCGTGATGCATCTGGTCTCCCGTGTGATCGGCACGCTGCGCGAAGACCTCGACGTGCTGCACGCCTACCGCGCCTGCATGAATATGGGCACGCTGAGCGGCGCGCCGAAAGTACGCGCCATGCAGCTGATCGCCGCGGCGGAAGGCACGCGCCGCGGCAGCTACGGCGGCGCGGTCGGGTACTTCACCGCACACGGCGATCTGGACACCTGCATCGTGATCCGCTCGGCCTGGGTAGAAGATGGCATCGCCACGGTGCAGGCCGGCGCTGGCGTAGTGCTCGACTCTGATCCGCAGGCGGAAGCGGACGAAAGCCGCAATAAAGCCCGCGCCGTTCTGCGCGCTATCGCGACCGCCCATCACTGCAAGGAGATTTTCTGATGGCCGATATCCTGCTGCTCGATAACATCGACTCTTTTACCTACAACCTCGTTGATCAGCTGCGATCCTTCGGCCACAACGTGGTGATCTACCGCAACAACGTCCCGGCGGCGCTGCTGGCTGAACGTCTGCAGCGTATGGAGAACCCGGTGCTGATGCTTTCGCCTGGCCCTGGCGCGCCGAAAGACGCAGGCTGCATGCCGGAACTGCTGCAAACCCTGCGCGGACGCCTGCCGATTATCGGCATCTGCCTGGGCCATCAGGCGATTATCGAAGCCTATGGCGGTCATGTCGGTCAGGCAGGCGAAATCCTGCATGGCAAAGCCTCCGCCATTACTCATGATGGAGAAGCGATGTTCGCCGGGCTGAGCAATCCGCTGCCGGTGGCGCGCTACCACTCGCTGGTGGGCAGCAATACGCCTGCGGAGCTGACGGTTAACGCCAGCTACAACGGCATGGTCATGGCGGTACGCCACGACGCCGATCGCGTCTGCGGCTTCCAGTTCCATCCTGAATCCATCCTGACCACTCAGGGCGCCCGTCTGCTGGAGCAGACGCTGGCCTGGGCGCTGGCGACATCACAGGGAGAATGAACATGCATGCCATCCTGGAAAAACTTTATCAGGCGCAGACGTTGACGCAGGGCGAGAGCCATCAGCTCTTTAGCGCCATTATTACCGGCCAGCTGGAGCCCACCCAGCTCGCCGCCGCGCTGATCGCCATGAAGGTGCGCGGCGAATCGCCGCAGGAGATCGCTGGCGCGGCCAGCGCGCTGCTGGAAGACGCCAGACCTTTTCCGCGCCCTGACTACGCCTTTGCCGATATTGTCGGCACCGGCGGCGACGGCAGCAACAGCATTAATATCTCTACCGCCAGCGCCTTTGTTGCCGCGACCTGCGGGCTGAAAGTGGCGAAGCACGGTAACCGCAGCGTATCCAGCAAGTCGGGCTCTTCCGATCTGCTGGCGGCGTTCGGCATCAGCCTGGATATGCCCGCTGAGCAGGCGCGCGCGGCGCTGGACGATCTCAACGTCTGCTTCCTGTTCGCGCCGCAGTATCACACCGGCTTTCGCCATGCGATGCCGGTGCGTCAGCAGCTGAAAACGCGCACGCTGTTTAACGTGCTTGGCCCGCTGATCAACCCGGCGCGACCGCCGCTGGCGGTTATCGGCGTCTACAGTCCCGAACTGGTGCTGCCGATCGCCCAGACGCTGAAGGTGCTGGGCTACCAGCGCGCCGCGGTGGTACACGGCGGGGGAATGGACGAGGTGGCGCTACACAGCGAAACCCACGTCGCCGAACTGCGCGACGGCGAAATCACCCGCTATCAGCTGACCCCGGAAGACTTCGGTTTCGGCTTTCATCCCAAGGAGGCGCTGGCTGGCGGCACGCCCGAAGAAAACCGTGACATTCTTACCCGTTTACTTCAGGGTAATGGCCAGCAGGCCCATGAGGAAGCGGTTGCCGTCAACGTGGCGATGTTGTTAAAAGTATTCGGTCATGAAGATTTGCGCGAAAACGCGCAGCGTGCGCGACAGGCTATCCACAGCGGACAGGCCTACGAGCGCGTTGTCGCTCTGGCAGCGAGAGGATAACCATGCAAGGCACGATTTTAGAGAAGATTGTTCAGGATAAAGCGCAGTGGGTAGAGGCGCGTAAGGCGCAGCAGCCGCTGGCGTCCTTTCAGAATGAGGTACAGCCCGCATCCCGCAACTTTTATGATGCACTGCAGGGCGCCCGTACCGCTTTTATTCTTGAGTGCAAAAAGGCGTCTCCTTCTAAAGGACTGATCCGCGAAGATTTCGATCCGGCGACGATTGCGGGCATTTATCGTCACTACGCCTCCGCCGTCTCGGTGCTGACCGATGAAAAATATTTTCAGGGCAGCTTCGATTTTCTGCCGATCGTCAGCGCGGCGATTACGCAGCCGGTGCTGTGCAAAGATTTTATTATCGATCCGTACCAAATCTATCTGGCGCGTCACTACCAGGCTGACGCCATCCTGCTGATGCTGTCGGTACTGAATGATGACGAGTATCGTCAGCTGGCTGCCGTGGCGCACAGCCTGAACATGGGCATACTGACTGAAGTCAGCAACGAAGCGGAGCTGGAGCGCGCCATTGCGCTGAAGGCAAAAGTCGTCGGCATTAATAACCGCGATCTGCGCGATATGTCGATCGATCTTAACCGTACGCGTCAGCTGGCGTCCCGCCTGTCACACGGCGTGACCGTTATCAGCGAATCCGGCATTCATAACTATGCGCAGGTGCGCGAGCTGAGCCGTTTCGCTAACGGCTTCCTGATTGGCTCGGCGCTGATGGAAGAGGCGGATCTGGCGGGCGCGGTGCGCCGCGTGCTGCTGGGCGACAATAAAGTATGCGGTCTGACGCGAGCGGAAGATGCGCGCGCGGCCTTTGAAGCGGGCGCGCTTTACGGCGGTCTGATTTTCGCCGAAGGCTCGCCGCGCCGAATTGATGAGCAGCAGGCGCAGCAGGTAATGGCTGGCGCGCCGCTGCGCTATGCAGGCGTGTTCCGCAACGCCCCTGTCAGTGACGTTGTCACTAAAGCGACCGCGCTTAACCTCAGCGCCGTCCAGCTACACGGCGATGAAGACCAGCCGTATGTGGCGGAACTGCGCGCCGCGCTGCCCGCCGGAATCGCTATCTGGAAAGCCCTGAGCATTCAAAACGCGCTGCCCGCGCGCGACTGGCCGCACGTCGACCGCTACGTTTTCGATAACGGCAACGGCGGCAGCGGCGCGCGCTTCGACTGGTCACTGCTCAAGGACCAAGACTTAAGCAACGTGCTGCTTGCTGGCGGCCTGAGCGCGGATAACTGCGTGGAAGCGGCGCGCCTCGGCTGCGCGGGCCTTGACTTCAACTCCGGCGTGGAAAGCGCGCCCGGCATCAAAGATGCCAGCAAAATCGCGGCGGTTTTCCGCACGCTGCGCGCCTACTGATTTGTCAGGTCCGCTGCGGCGGGCCCCTAAGGAAGATGAAACCATGACACTACTGAACCCCTATTTTGGCGACTTTGGCGGCATGTATGTGCCGCAGATCCTGATGCCGGCGCTGAGCCAGCTGGAAGCGGCCTTTGTCGAGGCGCAGAAAGATCCTGCCTTTCAGGCGGAATTCACTGACCTGCTGAAAAACTATGCGGGACGCCCGACGGCGCTGACGCTCTGCAGCAACCTGACAAAAGGCACTAAAACCCGCCTTTATCTTAAGCGCGAAGATCTGCTACACGGCGGCGCGCACAAAACCAATCAGGTGCTGGGTCAGGCGCTGCTGGCGAAGCGCATGGGCAAGAGCGAAATCATCGCGGAAACCGGCGCGGGCCAGCATGGCGTCGCCTCGGCGCTGGCGTGCGCGCTGCTCGGTATGAAGTGCCGCATCTATATGGGCGCGAAAGATGTTGAGCGTCAGTCGCCAAACGTCTTCCGTATGCGTCTGATGGGCGCGGAAGTGATCCCGGTGCACAGCGGCTCCGCGACGCTGAAAGATGCCTGTAACGAGGCGCTGCGCGACTGGTCTGGCAGCTATGAAACCGCGCACTATATGCTCGGCACCGCAGCGGGCCCGCACCCCTATCCGACCATTGTGCGCGAGTTCCAGCGCATGATCGGCGAAGAGACCAAAGCGCAGATTCTGGAAAAAGAGGGGCGCTTGCCGGATGCGGTTATCGCCTGCGTCGGCGGGGGATCTAATGCGATCGGCATGTTCGCCGACTTTCTTATGGATGAAAGCGTCGGCCTGATCGGCGTCGAACCGGCCGGTCACGGCATTGAGACCGGTGAGCACGGCGCACCGCTCAAGCATGGCCGCGTCGGCATCTATTTCGGTATGAAAGCGCCGATGATGCAGACCGAAGAGGGCCAGATTGAAGAGTCCTACTCTATCTCTGCCGGGCTTGATTTCCCGTCCGTCGGCCCGCAGCACGCGCATCTCAACAGCACCGGCCGCGCCGACTACGTGTCGATTACCGATAATGAAGCGCTCTCCGCCTTTAAAGAGCTTTGCCGCGCGGAAGGCATTATCCCGGCGCTGGAGTCCTCGCACGCCCTGGCCCACGCGCTGAAGATGATCCGCGAGAACCCGGAGAAGGAGCAGCTGCTGGTGGTGAACCTTTCGGGCCGCGGCGATAAAGACATCTTTACCGTTCACGATATTCTGACTGCGCAGGGAGAAATCTGATGGAGCGTTATCAACAGCTGTTTAAGCGTTTACAGGCCAGCAAAGAAGGCGCGTTCGTTCCCTTCGTCACGCTGGGCGATCCCTCGCCGGCGCTGTCGCTGAAGGTTATCGACGCGCTGGTTGCGGGCGGCGCCGACGCGCTGGAGCTGGGTATCCCCTTCTCCGATCCGCTGGCGGACGGCCCGACGATTCAGAACGCCACCCTGCGCGCTTTCGCGTCCGGCACCACTACCGCGCAGTGCTTCGAGATACTTAGCAGCGTGCGCCAGAAATACCCCGATCTGCCCATCGGCCTGCTGATGTACGCCAACCTGGTGTTCACCAACGGCATCGACGCCTTCTATGCGCGCTGCGCCGAGGCGGGCGTGGATTCAGTGCTGGTGGCGGATGTGCCGGTCGAAGAGTCGGCGCCTTTCCGTCAGGCAGCGCTGCGTCACGGCATCGCGCCGATCTTTATCTGTCCGCCCAACGCCAGCGATGAGCTGCTGCGCGAAGTCGCTTCTCACGGCCGCGGCTACACCTATCTGCTGTCGCGCGCAGGCGTGACCGGCGCGGAAAATCGCGCCAGCAGCCTGCCGCTGCAGCGCCTGATCAACAAGCTGCGCGAATATAACGCCGCACCGCCGCTGCAGGGGTTCGGTATTTCCGAACCGACGCAGGTTAAAGAGGCGATCGGCGCGGGCGCGGCGGGCGCCATCTCCGGCTCGGCTATTGTGAAAATTATCGAGCAGTATCATGCGCAGCCGGAAGAGATGCTGGCGAAGCTGACCGCGTTCGTCAGCAGCCTTAAAGCGGCCACCCGCTGAACATTTCATGCCCTGTCTGCGGATAGGGCATGATTTTTCACTCTTTTTTACATTCCAACGTTGCCGCTTTCATTTTTCCCACCCACACTTGTTTTGCGCCGTTATGGGAACGACGCATCTTGTTTGAGACAGGGAGAGAAGCAATGAAACTGTTTAAAGTCCTTTCAGGCGCACTGGCCGCCGTTGTAGTCGCGCTGACGCTGAGCGCCTGTGCGCCTACCGCAAAGCAGGAAGGCACCGGCGGTTATATTGACGATACGGTGATCACCACTAAAGTCAAAGCAGAACTATTGAATGACGATCAGCTTAAGTCGCGTGAGATCAACGTCGAAACCTTTAAGGGTCGTGTGCAGCTCAGCGGCTTCGTCAGCTCACCGCAGATGGCCAGCCATGCGGTAGAAGTGACGCGTACCGTGAAAGGCGTGAAGTCTGTTGTGAACAATATGCAGATTAAATAACGCAGAAAAGCAAAAGGCCGCGAGCGATTCGCGGCCTTTTTTATCAGAAGCGGTAACCCGCGCCAAAAAAGAAGACCCAGGGGTCGATGCGCGTATCAATATTCTGTTTCTGTCCGTTTGCCTTAAACTTCACTTCCGTATCGATATCCATATACCAGAGCGAGGCGTTCAGCATCCAGTCACGGTTGATCTGGTAGTCAAGGCCGACCTGTCCCGCCACGCCCCATGAATCTTTCACGCTGAGGTCGCTCAGCCCGGCATCACGGCCGGTCTGGTTGAAATCGGCATCGTAAAAAGTGGTGTAGTTAACGCCGACGCCGACGTAAGGACGCACTTTGCTGCGGCTGTCGAAGAAATAATATTGTGCCATCAGGGTTGGCGGCAGCTGGCGCACCGTCGCCAGCGTACCGGTAGAGGCAAGCCCCACCTTGTGACGGAACGGCGTTGCGGCCAGCAGTTCGACGCCGATATTGTCGGTCGCCATATAGGTAAAGGTCAGGCCGAGCTGGGTATTGTTGCTGACGTCAAAGCCGCCCATACCCAGGACGTCGTCAGAGCCTTCGGTAGGACGAACCGTCGCGCTGCCCGCGCGCATAAAGAAATCACCCGCTTCATGAGCCAGTGCCAGCTGCGGTAAAGCCATTGCCAGTAATAAAGCGCATTTTGTCAGTTTCATGATCGCTCCTTTGCACAAAATAAACGTAGGGAATTATGGTGTGACGTTGTGGGCAACGTTCTAACGCGATTTAACAAAAAATGCACCTGAATCAACTGTAATAAAGCGTTTAAAAAACAATGGATTGATTCAGATCAATTTTGGCGGGGAGGGCTCAGCTGAAATTTTGCTTGAAGAAATTCATTGGCGTGATTATTTTGATTTTTCCCCGTGTTGATTTTGGTTCGATGCCTCAGGAGTGGCGGGCGATCAAATGAGCGATAATTCCAACCCTTGCATGACCTGCGGCGCCTGCTGCGCCCACTTTCGCGTCTCTTTTTACTGGGCCGAAGCCGATGACGCCGGCGGCGTTGTCCCGACTGAGCTCACTGAACCCTTAAGCCTGCTGATGCGCAATATGCGCGGCACCAACGCGCGCGAGCCGCGCTGTGTGGCGCTGCAGGGCGAACCTGGCGGCTGCGTCTCCTGTAGCATCTATGAGCAGCGCCCTTCGCCCTGCCGCGAGTTCGCCATGTCGGGCGAAAACGGCGTTCATAATGAAGCCTGCGATCGCGCCCGCGCTCGCCACGGCCTGCCGCCGCTTTTTCACCCTTCTTTACCTTCCATGACAGAAAGTTATCTCGCTGCGGGTGCCAGCGCCGGGCCAGACCATGTACAATCGCCGGGTTAATCAACCCGGTTCCACCAAGGAGTGTACATGTCTATCACGGCAAGCTCGTTATACCGTGACACAGGAAATTTTTTCCGCCACCAGCTGCTGACCATCGTGCTGATGTCGTTACTGACGGCCTTTATCACGGTCATTCTGGTGCACGCTTTTACCCCGGGCGGCGACCAGCTGGCCCAGCTCCAGCAGGGCGATACCAGCGCCTCTTCGCTGTTTGAACTGGTGCAAAATATGTCGCCGGATCAGCAGCGTATCCTGCTACGCGCCTCTGCGGCCGGCACCTTCTCGGCGTTGATCGGCAATACGCTGTTGCTGGGCGGCATGCTCTGCCTGATCTCGATGGTTTCCGCCGGACAACGCGTCAGCGCGCTGCGCGCTATCGGCGCCGCTGCGCCGTTGCTGCCGAAGCTGCTGCTGCAGACGTTTTTGATTACCCTGGTGGTGCAGCTGGGCTTTATGGTGGTGATGGTGCCGGGCATTATTCTGGCGATACTGCTGTCGCTCTCGCCGGTTATCCTGGCGAACGAAAAAAGCGGCATTCTGGCCGCGATGCGCGGCAGCTGCCGTCTGGCATGGAAGAACGTTAAGCTGATCGCTCCGGCAATTATTCTCTGGCTGCTGGCGAAAATGGTGCTGCTGTTCGCCTCTTCCTCGCTGACGGCGCTGCCGGATAACGTGCTGGCCGTTGCAATCACCGCTATCGGCAACCTGATCTCCGCGCTATTGATTATCTATCTTTTCCGGCTTTATATGCTGGTCCGTTAAGCCCGCAGCGCCTCTCCGGGCGCGCGGCTTTTTACTGTGTTAGCTGAACTGGAATGACTATGAAGCAGTTACTCGATTTCCTTCCATTAGTGGTCTTCTTTATTTTCTATAAGCTTTACGACATTTTTGTCGCCTCCGGCGCGCTGATTGTCGCTACCGGCCTTGCGCTGGTGGCAAGCTGGGTGCTCTATCGTAAGCTGGAGAAGATGACCATTTTTACCTTCGCGCTGGTGGCGATATTCGGCACCCTGACGCTGGTTTTCCATAATGATGAATTTATTAAATGGAAAGTGACCGTCATCTACAGCCTGTTCGCGCTGGCGCTGCTCTACAGCCAGTTCTTTATGGCGCAGCCGTTAATCAAAAGCCTGCTGGGCAAAGAGATTAAGCTGCCGGAAATCACCTGGCGCCGCCTCAACGTCGCCTGGGCGCTCTTTTTCCTCGCCTGCGGCCTGGCGAATATTTACGTGGCGTTTTGGTTGCCCGAAGCCTTTTGGGTTAACTTTAAAGTGTTTGGTCTGACCGCGCTCACTCTGCTGTTTACCCTGCTTAGCGGACTCTACATCTGGCGACAGATGCCGCAACAAGAAGAAAAATAAACGAGGCCCGGCCAGACCGGGCATGACGGGCGCAGCGCGCCTTCACCTGCATAAGAAGTTGAGCAATGGGCGAAAGACATAAGTTGCCGCAAGGCGAAATGGTTTTGCGTACCCTGGCGATGCCGGCGGACACCAACGCTAATGGCGACATTTTCGGCGGCTGGCTGATGTCGCAGATGGATATGGGCGGCGCTATTCTGGCGAAAGAGATCGCCGAAGGACGCGTCGTCACCGTACGCGTTGACGGCATGTCGTTTCTGAAGCCGGTGGCGGTTGGCGATGTGGTGAGCTGCCACGCGCGCTGTATACGCACCGGCAACAGTTCGATGACCATCAATGTAGAAGTGTGGATCAAGAAGGTCTCTTCCGAACCTATTGGTCAGACCTACTGCGCCACCGAAGCGGTGTTTATTTATGTCGCCGTGGATAGTGAAGGTAAATCGCGCCCGCTGCCGCCGGGACGCGCGAATCTCGAACCGGCGGAGTAAGGCAAAAGCGGTCAGATGACCGCTTTTTTTATTCGATGCTGGTGCCGCCGTTGATTTTGAAGACGATATTCATCTTCAGGTTTTTACCGGGACGGCCAGGCTGATAGCGCCACTGCTTCATCGCCTGTTTGACCTCGCGCTCAAACATATTGCGCGGCTGCGCGGAAAGAATAGTGACATTCTCCACCCTGCCGTCATCGCCTACGTCAAACTGCACCTGTACTCGCCCTTCAATGCGCAGCGCCAGCGCGCGCGCGGGATAGCCAGGCTTCGAGACGCTGATCGCCTTCGGCCCTTGCGAGACCGACTGTACAGGCGACGGGTTCGATTTTGGTGCGGTCGTCGGTTTCGTCTGCGTAGCGGGCGCGTCCTGATTAAATGGATTCTCCTGCGGCTTCGCCTCCTGACGCGGTTTTAACTCGCGCTTGTGCTCAACTTTAGGTTTGGGCTTAGGTTTGGGCTTCGGCTTAGGCTGCGGCACAGGAATCGGCACCGGCTCGGCCTTAGGCGGTTCCGGTACCGGCTGAGGTTCCGGCTCCGGCTCAGGCTGGGGTTCCGGCTCTGCCTGCGGCTGCTTTACCACAGGCGCGGGTTCAGGCTGCACTTCCGGCGCGACCAGGCTGACGCTGATCGGCTGCGATTCCTTGGGTACGTTGATAACCTGGTGAAACGAGGCATAGAGAATGCCGGCAATTACTGCACCGTGCAGGACAACAGAGAGCAGCACAGAAACAGGCGTACGTTTTTGAATGAGCATTGTCAACGTGGTCATAGCGGTCGCAGTCAAAGAATGAAGCAACGATTTTAAATGCAAATAGCAATCAGTTTCAATAACTGCTGAAAAATGGACAGATATTGCCGTTTTTTAAACTAACCTGCTCCGCCTCATACATTACACCATCTTTCATTTGCACTCTTATTTACGATCCCTTACCGTGTTGCGAAAATATGATGAGCCAATGGGGGCTTTCAAGTGCTGTACATCATCTACGCCGAAGATAACGCTGATTCTCTGGAAAAACGCACCTCGGTGCGCCCTGCCCATCTGGCGCGCCTGCAGCTGCTGCAGGATGAAGGCCGTCTGATCGTTGCCGGGCCAATGCCGGCCGTCGACAGCAACGATCCGGGCGTCGCAGGTTTTACCGGCTCAGCTATCATCGCGGAGTTCAGCTCGCTGGAAGCCGCGCAGGCCTGGGCGGAGGCCGATCCCTATATCGCGGCTGGCGTCTATAAAAACGTCTCGGTAAAACCGTTCAAACGCGTTTTCTGACTGTTCGCCCGGTTCTGTCCTGATGGCTTCCGCGTCCGCGCCGAAGCCATTTTTATTTCTCTAACGGAGTCACCGCTATGCAATGGCTGGTTATTGCGCTGCTGGCGCTGGTCCTGGTTCTGATTGCCTGTGCGCTGCTGCTCTGGCGTCGTCACGGCTGGAAGCAGAAAAAACACCTGATTGTCATGCTGATCGTTATCGCCGCAGCGGTGCAGCTGGTGAATCTGGTGCTGGTCTCGAAGGGACACTAAAAAGCCGCCCTTGCGGCGGCTCTGATCAGATATTCTGCGTGATGAACAGAATCGAACGGCGCTGCTGCTGCGCCAGCTGCTGGCGAATCGCATGAATACGACTGTAGCGACGCGACTGGCCTTCCAGTCAGCGGGCGCGTCGGCGATGCACCTGGCGCAACATTCTCCAGCGTGCCACTTCATTTCTGCTCTTTCTCATCACCTGCTCTCCTGCTTCGACATCACGCGGCCGCATTATAAACATCTTCGCGCCAATGCCAACTCGGATCTCTTATCGAACTCCTGCGGCGATTGGGGGTTTCGTTGTCCTCTGTCAGCACGTAAACTTCTCTGACCAAGCGCGAACGGGATGTCCACTTAATGACCACTTTTTACACTTTAATCAGCTGGTTGCTGCTGTTTGGCTACTGGTTGCTGATTGCCGGCGTCACGCTACGTATTTTGATGAAGCGCCGTACGGTCACTTCCGCCATGGCCTGGCTGTTGATTATCTATATCATTCCTCTGGTGGGCATCATTGCATACCTCTCCTTTGGCGAATTGCATCTGGGCAAGCGCCGCGCGGAGCGGGCGCGCACCATGTGGCCCGCCACGGCAAAGTGGCTAAGCGACCTTAAGCAGCGCAGCCATATTTTCGCCACCGAGCACAGCGATGTCGCGCGTTCACTGTTCCAGCTCTGCCAGAACCGCCAGGGGATCGCCGGGGTCAAAGGCAATCAGCTACAGCTGCTCACCAGTTCGGATGACGTTATGCACGCGCTCATCCGCGATATACAGCTGGCGCGCCACAATATTGAGATGGTGTTCTATATCTGGCATCCAGGCGGGCTGGCGGACGAGGTGGCCGAGTCCCTGATGGCGGCCTCGCGGCGCGGCGTGCACTGCCGTCTGATGCTCGACTCCGCAGGAAGCGTGACCTTTTTCCGTAGCCCTTGGGTGGGCATGATGCGCAATGCCGGCATTGACGTGGTAGAGGCGCTGCAGGTCAGCCTGCTGCGCGTGTTTCTGCGCCGTATGGACCTGCGCCAGCACCGCAAGGTGGTGCTGATTGATAACTACATCGCCTACACCGGCAGCATGAACCTGGTGGATCCGCGCTTCTTCAAGCAGGACGCGGGCGTCGGCCAGTGGGTCGATCTGATGGCGCGAATGGAAGGCCCGGTCGCAACCACCATGGGCATCGTCTACAGCTGTGACTGGGAGATTGAAACCGGCAAACGTATTCTGCCGCCGCCGCCCGACGGTAATATCATGCCGTTCGAGCGCGAGAGTGGTCATACTGTGCAGGTCATCGCCTCCGGGCCGGGCTTCCCGGAGGATATGATCCACCAGGCGCTGCTGACTGCCGTCTATTCAGCGCGCGAGCAGCTGATTATGACCACGCCCTATTTCGTGCCGAGCGACGACCTGCTGCACGCCATCTGCACCGCGGCGCTGCGCGGCGTCGAGGTGAGTATTATCGTGCCGCGCCATAATGATTCGCTGCTGGTCGGCTGGGCGAGCCGCGCCTTTTTTAGCGAGCTGCTGGAGGCGGGCGTCAGGATCTATCAGTTTGAGGATGGTTTGCTGCACACCAAGAGCGTGCTGGTGGATGGACAGCTTAGCCTGGTCGGAACGGTGAATCTGGATATGCGCAGCCTGTGGCTCAATTTTGAAATCACGCTGGTTGTAGATGACGCGGGCTTCGGCAGTGATTTAGCCTGCGTGCAGGATGATTATATCGCGCGAGCGCGCCTGCTCGACGCAAAGCGCTGGTCAAAACGTGCCTGGTGGCAACGCATTGTTGAACGACTGTTTTACTTCTTTAGCCCTTTACTGTAAAACGAGCGGAAATTGCAACGCGGCCACAGGCAGACAGAACCGATGATGGATTTAAATAATCGCCTTACCGAAGACGAAACGCTGGAACAGGCTTACGACATTTTTCTTGAACTGGCAGGCGACAACCTCGATCCGGCGGATATTATTCTTTTTAACCTGCAGTTTGAAGAGCGCGGCGGCGCAGAGCTGTTCGATCCTTCAGAAGACTGGAAGGAGCACGTCGACTTCGATCTCAACCCGGACTTCTTCTCTGAAGTGGTGATTGGGCTGGGTGAGGCGGACGGCGAGCCGATTACCGATGTGTTCGCGCGCGTGCTGCTGTGCCGCGAAAAAGATCACAAGCTGTGCCATATTCTCTGGCGCGAGTAAGCGACCTGACAGTCTGCTATCGCGGATAACAGGGCCGGAAAAGCCAGGCGCTCCGACAGAGATGTCTTTGCCCTGTTACATATCAGATAATAAACGCCGGGCTTCTGCCCGGCGTTTTTAATTACAGCGGATCCACCTTCAGGCAGGAGACCGCATGGCGGAAACTCCCCTCCAGCAGCGGCCGCGTTTTAGCACACTCTGGCCCGGCAATCGGGCAGCGGGTGCGAAACACGCAGCCTGACGGCGGATTGATCGGCGACGGCAGCTCCCCTTCCAGCAGCTGGATCTGCTTGTTCTTCTCCAGATCGGGATCGGGAATCGGCACTGCCGACATCAGCGCGCGCGTATAAGGATGCTGCGGATTGTTGTAGACCGCATCGTAGGTGCCCAGCTCTACCGCATGGCCAAGATACATCACCAGCACGCGGTCAGAGATATGCTTCACTACCGCCAGATCGTGCGCGATAAAGATTAGCGACAGGCCCATCTCGCGCTGCAGCTGCTGCAGCAGATTGACCACCTGCGCCTGAATCGAGACGTCGAGCGCTGACACCGGCTCGTCGCAGATAATCAGCTTCGGCTCCAGGATCAATGCGCGCGCGATGCCGATACGCTGGCACTGACCGCCCGAAAATTCATGGGGATAGCGGTTAATCAGGTTCGGCAACAAACCCACTTTCATCATCATATTTTTGACGCGGTCTTTCACTTCCTGACGCGGCATCTTTGGATGATAGGTACGCAGCGGCTCGGCGATAATGTCGCCGATGGTCATACGCGGGTTAAGCGAGGCCAGCGGATCCTGAAAGATCATCTGAATATCGCTGCGCGCCTTGCGCCACTCCTCTTCGCTCTGGCCGAGCAGATCGCGCCCCAGCCAGGCGACGCGGCCATCGGTGGCCTTTACCAGACCGATAATGGCGCGCGCCAGCGTCGATTTGCCGCAGCCGGACTCGCCGACCACGCCCAGGGTTTCGCCTTCATAAAGACGCAGGCTGACGCCATCCACCGCCTTAAGGGATTTGGGCGGCTGCCAGAACCACTGACGTCCATCTTTAATGTCGAAATGCACCTTGAGATCGGCGATTTCCAGCAGAACTTTTTTCTCAGCGACGGTACTCATACTAACTCCTCCACCGGCTTAAAGCAGGCGCGCAGGCGCCCTTCACCAAACGGCAGCAGCGGCGGCGACTGGGTGCAGATATCCATCGCATGCAGACAGCGCGGCTGGAACGGGCAGCCCTGGGGCAGACGCAGCAGGTTTGGCGGGTTGCCGGGAATGGTGGTCAGGCTTTCGCCTTCGGCGTCCAGGCGCGGCACCGCGCTCAGCAGACCGATTGAATAAGGGTGCGCCGGCTGGTAAAAGACGTCGCGCGCGCGGCCATACTCCATGGTGCGCCCGGCGTACATCACCAGCACCTTGTCGCAGATGCCTGCGACCACGCCCAGGTCGTGGGTGATCATAATAATTGCGGTATTGAACTCGCGCTTCAGCTCGTTGAGCAGCGTCATGATCTGCGCCTGAACCGTCACGTCGAGCGCCGTGGTCGGCTCATCGGCAATCAGCAGCTTAGGCCGACAGAGCAGCGCCATAGCAATCATTACGCGCTGGCGCATCCCGCCGGAAAACTCATGCGGGAACATTTTCATGCGCTTGCGCGCTTCCGGCATTTTCACCGCGTCCAGCATACGCACCGACTCTTCAAAAGCCTGCGCCCCGCTCATCCCTTTGTGCAGCTTCAGCACTTCCATCAGCTGATCGCCGACGCGCATATAAGGATTAAGCGAGGTCATCGGATCCTGAAAGATCATTGCAATCTGCTCGGCGCGCAGTTTATTTAGCGCTTTCTCCGGCAGGTTAAGGATCTCTTTGCCGTTAAACAGCGCGGTGCCGCCGATGCGGCCGTTTTTCGCCAGCAGTCCCATCAGGGCGAACGCCGTCTGCGACTTGCCGGAACCCGACTCGCCGACGATGCCCAGGGTTTCGCCGGCGCGCAGCGAAAAGTTCAGGTCGTTGACCGCCGTGACGTCGCCGTCATGGGTCTGGAAAGTCACGCGTAAATCCTTCACTTCCAGTAACAGGTCGCTTCCCGCGCGGGCAGCCATTGCTGGCTGAAATTCATGAATAGTCATCGGGAAACTCCTTAGCGATCTTTCGGGTCGAGGGCGTCACGCAGGCCATCGCCGATAAAGTTGAAACAGAACAGCGTCACCACCAGAAAACCGGCCGGGAACAGCAGCAGCCACGGCGCAACTTCCATTGAGTTAGCGCCATCGCTGAGCAGTGCCCCCCAGCTGCTCAGCGGCTCCTGGGTACCGAGGCCGAGGAAGCTGAGGAAGGATTCAAACAGGATCATGCTCGGCACCAGCAGCGAGGCGTAAACCACCACCACGCCCAGCACGTTCGGCACGATATGGCGCAGCACAATGCTGGGGGTCGAGACGCCGCCGACGTGCGCCGCTTCGATAAACTCTTTACGCTTCAGGCCCAGCGTCTGGCCGCGCACGATACGCGCCATATCGAGCCATGAAACCATACCGATAGCGGCAAAAATCAGCAGAATATTGCGGCCAAAAAAGGTCACCAGCAGGATAACGAAGAACATAAACGGAAATGAGTTCAGGATCTCCAGAATACGCATCATCACCGAGTCGGTTTTGCCGCCGAGATAGCCAGCAAGCGATCCGTAAAGCGTGCCGACGATCACCGCGATCAGCGCCGAGGCGATACCGACCATCAGCGAGATGCGCCCGCCGATGGCGACGCGCACCAGCAGATCGCGCCCGGACGAGTCTGTACCAAACCAGTGGCCGGAAGTGGTATCCGGCATGGCGGACATCATTCCCCAGTCGGTATCGTCATAGGCGAACTGAGAAAACATCGGGGCGAAAATAACAAATAACGTAATCAGCAGCAGCACCAGCAGGCTGATCAGCGCCGCGCGGTTATGAATAAAACGGCGACGCGCATCCTGCCACAGGCTGCGCCCTTCTACCTCCAGCTTTTCGCTGAAGGCATCAAGAGCTTCGCTGTTTTTCTTACTCAACATCATAGCGAGCTCCAGCTTTAGTAACGGATTTTCGGATCGATCACGGCGTAGAGCACGTCCACGATCGCATTGAAAATAATGGTAAGCACCCCGACCAGGATAGTCAGGCTCATGACCAGCGAGTAATCACGGTTCAGCGCGCCGTTCACAAACAGCTGTCCGATGCCCGGCAGGCCGTAAATTGACTCAATCACCATTGAACCGGTGATAATGCCGACAAACGCCGGACCGAGATAGGAGAGCACCGGCAGCAGCGCTGGCTTGAGCGCATGGCGCAGCACGATACGTCGCAGCGGCAGGCCTTTGGCGCGCGCGGTGCGGATGAAGTTGGAGTGCATCACTTCAATCATCGAGCCGCGGGTAATACGCGCGATGCTGGCGATATAGGCCAGCGACAGCGCCACCATCGGCAGCAGCATATAGCGCAGCTGTCCGCCGTTCCAGCCGCCGCCGGGCAGCCATTTCAGGGTAATGGCGAAGAGCAGCACCAGCAGCGGCGCCACCACGAAGCTGGGTATCACCACGCCGGTCATGGCGACCCCCATCACCGCGTAATCCCACAGGCTGTTCTGCTTCAGCGCCGCAATGACGCCCGCCGTCACGCCAAGTATCACCGCCAGCACAAAGGCCGCCAGGCCAAGTTTGGCGGAAACCGGGAAGGCGTGAGAGACCAGATAGTTAACCGTGTAATCTTTATATTTGAACGAAGGGCCGAAATCGCCGTGCGCCAGCTGGATCAGATAATCGAGATACTGCTTGCCGATGGGATCGTTCAGATGGTACTTCGCTTCGATATTCGCCATCACTTCAGGCGCCAGCGTGCGTTCGCCGGTAAAAGGACTGCCTGGCGCGAGGCGCATCATAAAGAACGAGATAGTGATCAGCACGAAGAGCGTGGGTATCGCTTCGAGCAGTCGACGCAGGATAAATTTTAACATTGCCGTACCTACCAGGCTTATTGCTTCATAAAGCGTACAAAGTACATAAGGGCGACGCGCCATGCGCCGCCCTTGCCGATAGCCTGTTTGCTATTAGTGTTTGATAATATAGAAGTTCTTGTCGAGAGTTTTATCCAGCGGATCTTTCCCGGTATAGCCGCCGACGTAAGGTTTCACCAGGCGCGCGTTCACGTAGTAGTAAACCGGCACGATGGTGCTGTCCTTATCCATAATCTGCTCTGCTTTGGCATAATCCGCCGCGCGCGCCTTGTCGTCTGCCGCCTTGATCGCATCGTGGATCACTTTATCAAACTCGGCGCTCTTGTAATGCGACGTGTTGTTGCTGCTGTCGGAGAGCATGGTGTTCAGGAACGACGTCGGTTCGTTATAGTCCGCGCACCAGGCCGCGCGCGCCACGTCGAAGTTGCCCTGATGACGCGTATCCAGGAAGGTTTTCCACTCCTGGTTTTCCAGCTTGATATTGACGCCGATATTCTTCTTCCAGATTGAAGAGGCGGCGATCGCCAGCTTTTTATGCAGATCGGAGGTGTTATAGAGCAGATTGAACGTCAGCGGCTTATCTGCGGTATAGCCCGCTTCCGCCAGCAGTTTTTTCGCCTCTTCGTTACGTTTATCCTGCGACCACTTGAACCAGTCCGGCGGGAGAATATCCATACCGTCTGTCGCTGGTGGCGTATAGCTGTAAGCCGGCAGCTGGCCCTGCGCCAGCACTTTGTTCACGATAATATCGCGGTCCAGACCCAGCTTGAGCGCGGCGCGCACGCGCGGATCGGTAAATGGCGCTTTCTGGTTGTTGATTTCGTAGTAGTAGGTGCAGAGATAGGGATCGACATGCAGCTCTTTGCCGTTTTCGCGCTGCAGTTTTTTGAACAGCTCAATCGGCATGTTGTTGTAGGTCATGTCGCTGCCGTTTTCCGAGAAATAGCGGTTAACGTCGCTGACTTCGGAGTTGATCGGCAGGAAGGTGACCTTGTTCAGGACGGTATGGGCGTTGTCCCAGTATTGCGTGTTACGCACCAGGGTAATACGTTCGTTAATGACGTGCGCTTCCAGCTTGAACGCGCCGTTGCCGACCCAGTTCTGCGCCTGCGTCCACTGGTCGCCGAATTTTTCAATCGCCGGCTTATAAACCGGTGACATCACGGCGTTGATCAGCAGCTTGTAAAAATAGGGTACCGGCTCGCTCAGCGTCACCTGCAGCGTATGATCGTCCAGCGCTTTGACGCCCAGCTCAGAGGTCGGTTTTTTACCGGCGATAATGTCATCGACGTTCTCAATATGACCATACTGCAGATAGCTGGCGTACGGCGAGGCGGTTTTTGGATCGGCCAGACGCTGCCAGCTGTAAACGAAGTCCTGTGCGGTTACCGGCTCGCCGTTTGACCATTTGGCATTGTTGCGCAGATGGAATGTCCAGACTTTAAAATCTTTGTTTTCCCACTTTTCCGCGACGCCCGGCACCGGGTGGCCGTCGCTGTCGCTGACCAGCAGCCCTTCATAGAGATCGCGCGCCACGTTATCTTCCGGCACGCCTTCAATCTTGTGCGGGTCCAGCGACTGCACTTCATCGCCGTTACCGCGCACCAGCTCCTGCTTCGCCGCCAGTTCGACGCCCGCCGGAACGTTTGCCGCCACTGCATTCCCTGCCAGTGCGCCGATCGCCGCCAGCACGCCAGCGGCAATCAGGCTTTTTTTCGTGATGTTGTTCATTATTACACTCCAGTTTTTTATCTTCACCGAGACGGCAAGCCGTTCCGGCGTCCCCCGTTAGCGGGTTCCTCATTTTGGCTGAGGATAGTCATGTGCCCCGAAAGGCTTCGGCACTGCGCGCGCTTCCCGGCTTATGTTGTCGGGTAAGCCTCAGTGCTTTTTAATGTAGTAATATTTCAAACCGGTCATATCGAGCGGATCTTTACCGGTGAAGCCGCCTGTCCAGGGTTTCACCAGCCGCACGCTGACGCGGTAATAAACTGGCACAATCGCCGAGTCGCTGTCGAGCTGCGCTTCAGCCTGCTGATAGAGAGCAGCGCGCGCCTCCTCGCTGCTGGCGGATAAAGTTTGCGCCAGCAGACGATCGTATTTTTCGCTGTGATAAAAAGCGGTATTAATAGAAACGTTGCCGATCAGCATATTGAGAAAGGTCGACGGCTCGTTGTAATCGGCGCACCATGTAGCGCGTACCACGTCATACTGCGCCTGATGCCGCGTTTCCAGCAGGGTTTTCCACTCCTGATTCTGCAGGCTGACCTGCGCGCCGAGGTTCTTTTGCCACATAGACGCGGCCGCAATTGCCTGCTTTTTGTTTTGATCCGAGGTGTTATAAAGCAGCGTAAAGCGCAGCGGATGCTGCGCATTGTAGCCCGCCTCGGCCAGCAGCTTTTTGGCCGCCGCGTTGCGCTCCGCCTGGCTCCAGGTAAACCACGCCGGCGGCGTCAGCGTTATGCCCGCCGTCGAGGGCGGCGTCAGACTGTAAGCGGGGATCTGCCCCTGCCCCATAATCTTCTGCGTAATAATATCGCGGTCCAGCGTCAGCTTGATGGCGGTACGTACGCGCGCATCGTTAAACGGCGGCTTTTTGTTATTAATCTCGTAATAAAAGGTGCAGAGCAGCGGGCTGACTTTCACCTCATCGCCCAGCTCACTCTGAAGCTTATGGAAAAGCTCAGGCGGCACCACGCTGTTGGTCATATCGGTATTGCCACTGCGATAGCGGTTAACGTCGTTATGATCCGACTCAATCGGCAGGAAGGTGCCCTGTTCAATCACGGTATGGGCGTTATCCCAGTAGCCCGGATTGCGCTTCAGCACCAGCTTCTCGTTGATTACCCACTCGCTCAGCAGATAGGCGCCGTTGCCGACGTAGTGTTCTGGCCGGGTCCAGGCGTCGCCCCACTTCTCTACCGTCGCTGCATTGACTGGCGACAGCGCGGCATTTGCCAGCATGGAGATAAAATAGGGTACGGGTTCGCTCAGCGTGACCTGCAAATGATGGTCGTCCAGCGCCCTGACGCCAAGTCGATCGGGCGGGACTTTCCCGGCAACGATTTCATCGACATTAGTGAGGTGCGCCGCCTGGAGATAGCTGGCATAGGGTGATGCGGTTTTGGGATCGGCGAGACGTCGCCAGCTGTAAACGAAATCCTGCGCGGTAACGGGCGCGCCGTTACTCCACTTCGCGTTGTCGCGCAGGGTAAAGGTCCAGACCTTTCCGCCCTCGTTTTGCCATGACTGCGCCACACCCGGCACGATATTGCCATCGTTATCGGTGGCAACCAGCCCTTCCAGCAGATTCGCTATGATGCGCGACTCAGGCACGCCTTCGGTTTTCTGCGGATCGAGCGACGAAACCTCTGTGCCGTTGTTAATAACGATATTTTGCGTGGCGGCGAGTTCAGTGCCTGGAGGGACGGTTGCGGCGTGCGCGGCGCCGAACATTATCATTAAGCTGACTGACAGCGGCGTAATCTTCCATTCCATCAAAAAAGTAACCCTTCTCTTTTAAGCCCTTTAGCTCATAAGCAAGAAGCGTTCTCACTTTGAGACCAAATGAAAAACTATTGCGCCGAAAATTAGCAGAACGGTCGACCCGCCGACAAAGTAAAAATAACAAAAATGTTACCTGATTCTCTTTTATCACGTCTGCATGCGGGAGCATAGCGTTAATTTTTATGCAGAAATAAGGTTTATCACGCTGTTTCTAAAGCTATTTATCACATTTCCCCGCTTTACAGGCGCTTTACCTTTCTTTCGCCCTTTAAAATGCGCGACCCTTCTGCATTTTTCATCTTTGTTAAAACAATACGCAAGTAATTGCAGATTTCGTGCCAGTTTATTGTGGCATTCCTACAGAAGCTGACATTTTATGATGTGAAAATTGTCACAGCGAGATGAGATCGCGCCTGGCGCGACAGGCATGTTAGTAATTTACTTAATAATTCTGGCAGCCGATTAAGCCGCAGGAATAATTGCATGGTTATGGTGCAATAAAAGGAGCAATTGCACCATTAAGAGACGCGGGGGGATTTGCGCAGGAAATTAAGCGCTAATTAATTTACCAGGCCGGGAAACAGCGCTTTGATGCCGGTGACCACAAATTCAATACCCAGCGCCATCAGCAGCAACCCCATAATACGCGTAATAACGTTGATACCGGTCTGGCCAAGCACGCGCACCATCAGCGGCGCGGCGCGAAACAGCAGCCAACAGCAAAAAGCGAACAGCGCAATCGCAACGCTAAAGCCCAGCAGGTTTTGCCAGCTGTGATAGCGGGTGCTCCAGACAATGGTCGAACTGATAGCGCCAGGCCCAGCCATAAGCGGCAGCGCGAGCGGCACCACGCCGATGCTTTCGCGAATAGCGGTTTCTGATTTTTCCTGTTTGTTCTGTTTGTCTTCGCCCAGCTTGCCGCTGATCATCGACATCGCAATGGTGACCACCAGAATGCCGCCCGCAATGCGGAAAGAATCGATGGAGATACCAAAAATATGCAGGATAGCGTCGCCGAGAAAGAGCGAGGTCCAGAGAATAATGGCGACCGCAAGGTTCGCGGTCATATTGGTTTTGTTACGCTCAGCCGCCGCCTGATAGCTGGTCATGCTGATAAAAACCGGAATAATGCCGACTGGATTCACCAGCGCGAACAGGCCAACAAAGAATTTGATATAGCCCGAAAGATCAAGCAAAGCAGGGTTCACGGTTCGCTCCGATGAGGGAAAAGAAATCGCCCTTAATTTACGCAAAAACCGGACTTTTAACCAGTCGGGGCCACAGAAAATTCTGCTGCATCAGGGCCGCAGAGCGAGTCTGTTACGCCAGCAACGTATCGGGAAGAAGAATAAAACCGTACGGCGCCCGTTACTGTGCAAAATTTAGCAAAAAAGGCTGCTGAAAGGAGTCAGCTTGGGCTTAAATTGATTTACATCAATATTGATCTACCCCATTCCAGGTAATCTTTTCTCACCGAAACTAAACAGTAAGGTTCTTTGCCAGGGCGAAAACTCTTTCAGTAAGCCGACAAAAATTCTGTCTTTTTGGCTTAAGCCAAAATATTAGCGCAGCATGGCTATAATCAGGACTCCAGGCAGGTTTACTAATAGAGTTTAACTTCCTTCAGGAGAGCACCATGGCCGTAACTAATGTCGCTGAACTTAACGCACTGGTAGAACGCGTAAAACAAGCACAGCGTGAATACGCCAGTTTCACTCAAGAACAGGTTGACGCAATCTTCCGCGCTGCCGCCCTTGCCGCCGCTGACGCCCGCATCCCTCTCGCGAAAATGGCAGTCGCTGAATCAGGTATGGGTATCGTTGAAGATAAAGTTATTAAAAACCACTTTGCCTCAGAATACATCTATAACGCTTATAAGGACGAAAAGACCTGCGGCGTGCTGGATACCGACGATACGTTCGGCACCATCACTATCGCTGAGCCGATCGGCCTGATTTGCGGTATTGTTCCAACCACCAACCCGACCTCAACGGCGATTTTCAAAGCGCTGATTAGCCTGAAAACGCGTAACGGCATTATCTTCTCTCCACATCCGCGCGCCAAAGAAGCCACCAATAAGGCAGCAGATATCGTGTTGCAGGCCGCGATTGCCGCAGGCGCGCCTAAAGATATTATCGGCTGGATCGATACGCCGTCCGTCGAGCTTTCAAATCAGCTGATGCATCACCCTGATATCAATCTGATCCTGGCGACAGGCGGCCCCGGCATGGTGAAAGCCGCCTACAGCTCCGGTAAACCAGCAATCGGCGTCGGCGCGGGCAATACCCCGGTTGTGATTGATGAAACGGCTGATATCAAGCGCGCCGTCGCGTCGATCCTGATGTCAAAAACCTTCGATAACGGCGTGATTTGCGCATCAGAACAGTCTGTTATCGTGGTTGACTCCGTTTATGACGCGGTGCGCGAGCGTTTCGCCAGCCACGGCGGCTATCTGTTGCAGGGCGAAGAGCTGAAAGCCGTACAGAATGTTATTTTGAAAAACGGCGCGCTCAACGCGGCAATTGTCGGTCAGCCCGCCTTTAAAATTGCCGAGCTGGCAGGTATCAGCGTGCCAGCCAGCACCAAAATTCTGATTGGCGAAGTGAAGCTGGTTGATGAATCTGAACCTTTCGCCCATGAAAAACTGTCGCCGACGCTGGCAATGTACCGCGCCAGAGATTTCGAAGACGCCGTTGCGAAAGCAGAGAAGCTGGTAGCGATGGGCGGTATCGGTCACACCTCCTGTCTTTATACCGATCAGGACAACCAGAAGGCGCGCGTAAACTACTTTGGCGACCGCATGAAAACCGCGCGTATCCTGATTAATACGCCTGCCTCTCAGGGCGGCATCGGCGACCTTTATAACTTTAAGCTGGCGCCTTCGCTGACGCTGGGCTGCGGTTCCTGGGGCGGTAACTCCATTTCCGAAAACGTGGGACCGAAACACCTTATCAACAAGAAAACCGTGGCTAAGCGAGCAGAAAACATGTTGTGGCATAAACTTCCGAAGTCTATCTACTTCCGCCGCGGCTCGCTGCCGATTGCGCTGGAAGAGGTGGCCACCGACGGTGCGAAACGCGCCTTTATCGTCACCGACCGCTTCCTGTTCAATAACGGCTATGCCGATCAGGTTACGCGCGTGTTGAAATCACACGGCATCGAAACCGAAGTGTTCTTTGAAGTAGAAGCGGATCCGACGCTGAGCATCGTTCGTAAAGGCACTGAACAGATGAACAGCTTTAAGCCAGACGTGATTATCGCGCTGGGCGGCGGCTCCCCGATGGATGCTGCGAAAATCATGTGGGTGATGTATGAACACCCTGAAACCCATTTTGAAGAGCTGGCTCTGCGCTTTATGGATATCCGTAAACGTATCTATAAGTTCCCGAAAATGGGCGTGAAGGCGCGCATGATCGCTATCACCACCACGTCAGGCACCGGCTCGGAAGTGACGCCGTTTGCGGTAGTAACGGATGACGCCACCGGTCAGAAATATCCGCTGGCGGACTACGCCCTGACGCCGGACATGGCGATTGTCGACGCCAACCTGGTGATGGAAATGCCGCGCTCGCTCTGCGCCTTCGGCGGTCTGGATGCGGTTACCCACGCGCTGGAAGCTTATGTGTCGGTACTGGCTAATGAATACTCCGACGGCCAGGCGTTACAGGCGCTGAAGCTGCTGAAAGAAAACCTGCCGGCCAGCTATCGGGAAGGCGCGAAAAACCCGGTAGCGCGTGAACGCGTACACAATGCCGCGACCATCGCCGGTATCGCCTTTGCTAACGCCTTCCTCGGCGTGTGTCACTCAATGGCGCATAAGCTGGGTTCTGAGTTCCATATTCCGCATGGCCTGGCGAACGCGCTGCTGATTTGCAACGTTATCCGCTATAACGCCAACGACAACCCAACCAAGCAGACGGCGTTCAGCCAGTATGACCGTCCGCAGGCGCGCCGCCGCTATGCGGAAGTCGCTGACCATTTAGGCCTGTCGGCCCCTGGCGACCGCACCGCGCAGAAAATCGAGAAGCTGCTGGCGTGGCTGGATGAGATGAAAACTCAGCTGGGTATCCCCACTTCTATCCGCGAAGCGGGCGTTCAGGAAGCGGACTTCCTGGCTAAAGTTGACAAGCTTGCTGAAGACGCCTTCGACGACCAGTGCACCGGCGCCAACCCGCGCTATCCGCTGATTGCCGAGCTGAAACAGATTATGCTGGATACTTTCTACGGCCGCGAATACGCCGAACCCTTCTCCGACGTAGCTCAGGCTCAGGCCGCGCAGCCGGTGAAACTGGAGAAAGCCGAGAAAAAAGCGAAGAAAGCCTGATTATCAACCTGAAAAAAAACCCGCTTCGGCGGGTTTTTTTATCGCTGTTAACAACCTTATTAAGCGGGCTTATGCTGACCGTAGATTGCCGCCAGCGAGCCCTGCTCTATCGCCTGCTTGTAATGTTTGCGGCATACCGAGATATAGCGCTCATTACCGCCGATCACCACCTGTTCGCCTTCGCTGAAGGGGCGGCCTTCGGAGTCAAGCCGCAACACCATGCCCGCTTTTCTTCCGCAGTGGCAGACGGTTTTTAACTCCACCAGCTTATCGGCCCAGGCGAGCAGATACTGGCTTCCGCCAAAGAGCTCGCCGCGAAAATCGGTACGCAGCCCGTAGCAGAGCACAGGAATATCCATATTATCAACAACGTCGGAGAGTGCCTTGACCTGATCGCGCGTTAAAAACTGACACTCATCCACCAGCACGCAGTGCACTGGCTGGCGCGCATGTTCCGCCGCAATCTCCTCATCCAGCCGCGTTTGCGCATTAAACAGCGCGGCAGGCGATGAAAGCCCAATGCGGGAACTGACCTTGCCTGCGCCGAAACGATCGTCAATTTCAGCGGTATAGACCAGCGTTCGCATACCGCGTTCCTGATAATTGTAAGATGACTGTAATAAGGCTGTGGATTTCCCTGCATTCATTGCGGAATAATAAAAATAGAGCTGAGCCATTAGTGTGATTTCTCAAAG
Source organism: Pantoea sp. ACRSB (assembly GCF_022346905.1). NCBI lineage: Bacteria > Pseudomonadati > Pseudomonadota > Gammaproteobacteria > Enterobacterales > Erwiniaceae > Pantoea > Pantoea sp. ACRSB. The sequence continues at coordinate 115,256 of NZ_JAKRNL010000009.1, forward strand.
CATTGCAAACCGAATGGACGGAATTCTATCACAGTTAAACACAAATTATGGCGGCGATTATTATGCGCAGGCTGTTTACAACTTCGCCAGCGCGGGATAAAAACCGCTTCGTCTCTGCAGAATTTTTTAATCATTAAGCCAGGACTTTATTGTTAAAGAAACTGTCTTACGCCAGTGCGCGGGCTTCGCCTCGCTTGAGATAGTGCATCTGCTCGCTTTAACGTTTCGGATTTTCATATCGTGCTGATGGGTGAATATCAACCGGCTTACCGTTTCTTTTGATTAAACCTTATGGAGGAAATTAATTATCATTCTTTCCTGTTCCACTTATTTACTATTGCAGTAATTTTTTACCGCCACTATTATTAGCTGGCAGAACACCTCTTCATTAATATATTCAGAGATCAGGACAATGAGCGAAGCACTAAAAATCCTTAATAATATCCGTACATTACGCGCACAGGCTCGAGAGTGTTCACTGGAAACGCTGGAAGAAATGCTGGAAAAACTCGAGGTTGTGGTTAATGAACGCCGCGAAGAAGATACGCATGCGAAAGCAGAAAGTGAAGAACGCACGCGTAAACTTGAGCAATACAGAGAAATGCTGCTGGCTGATGGAATCGATCCCAATGAGCTGTTAAGCACAATTTCTGAAAATAAAGCGCCCGGTAAAACAAAACGCGCTGCGCGTCCGGCTAAATATCAGTATGTAGATGAAAATGGCGAAACCCGTACCTGGACCGGCCAGGGACGTACGCCAGCCGTAATCAAAAAGGCGATTGAAGAAGAAGGTAAACAGCTGGACAGCTTTCTGCTTTAATAACTGACGGTGCTTCTATCATTTGGGTCACACTGGTTGTGTGACCCCCAGATTAATCAGGGAAAGGAAGCGCAGGCTTCCTTTTTTATCAGACGTTATAAAACTCACGATACCAGCTTACAAAGCGTTCTACGCCCTCTTCCACGCTGGTCTGTGGTTTAAAGCCAATCGCCTTGTATAACGCTGCGGTATCCGCGCTGGTCTCCAGCACATCGCCAGGCTGCATAGGCAACAGATTTTTCTTCGCCGTTACGCCCAGCGCCTTTTCAATCGCCTCAATATATTTTATCAGGCTGGTCGGCTGGCTGTTTCCGATGTTATATACGCGGTAAGGCGCGGAACTGGTGGCAGGCGAACCCTTTTCCACCGTCCAGCTTTCATCTTTCTGCGGAATAACATCCTGCAGGCGCACAATGGCTTCGGCAATATCATCAATATAGGTGAAGTCGCGTTTCATCTCGCCGCGGTTATAGACATCAATCGCTTCTCCGGCAATCATCGCGCGCGTAAATTTAAACAGCGCCATATCAGGCCGTCCCCAGGGTCCATATACGGTAAAAAAGCGTAAACCGGTAGTGGGCAGCTGATAAAGATGGGAATAAGTATGCGACATCAGTTCATTGGCTTTTTTCGTCGCCGCATAAAGCGACACGGGATGGTCTACGCTGTCGTCCGTAGAAAACGGCATTTTGCGGTTCAGTCCATAAACAGAACTGGAGGATGCATAGAGCAGATGCTCAATTTTATGATGGCGACACCCTTCCAGAATATTTAAATGACCAATCAGGTTAGCGTCTGCATAAGCGTGAGGATTATCGATAGAATAACGCACCCCCGCCTGAGCGCCCAGATGAATGACGCGTTGAAAAGCGTGTTGTTCGAATAACGAGGCAATGGCTGCGCGATCCGCCAGCTCCATTTTAATAAACGTGAAGCCAGGGTGCTGAGAAATTAGATCAAGACGTGATTGTTTCAGGCCGACATCATAATAGTCGTTCAGATTATCGATACCGACAATCTGGTGACCGGCGGCCAGCAGGCGTTGAGTAACGTGAAATCCAATAAAGCCTGCGGCGCCAGTCACCAGAATGTTCATACTTCCCTCGTTAATTACGCAATTTGAATAGATGCTCCGCGGCCGATTGCATAATAAACGAAACCGCGTTTGCTGATACGCTCTGGATCATACAGGTTGCGACCATCAAAAATCACGGGTTGTTTGAGGGAATTTTTAATAACGTCGAAGTCCGGCGCACGGAAATTCTGCCACTCCGTACAGATCACCAGGCCATCCGCGCCCTGCAGCGCCGCTTCTTTGGTACCCATCAGCTTCAGATCGCTGCGGTGACCATAGATGCGCTGCGCCTCATCCATCGCTTCCGGATCGAACGCCTGAACGCTTGCACCTGCTTCCCACAGGGATTCCATCAGCACGCGGCTGGAGGCTTCACGCATATCGTCGGTGTTCGGTTTAAACGACAGACCCCAGAGGGCGAACGTTTTACCGCTTAAATCGTCGCCGAAGTGGCGCTTGATAAAAGTAGGCAGCTTGGTTTTCTGGCTGTCGTTGACATCTTCCACCGCCTGCAGCAGGCGCGGTTTGTAGCCAATCGACTCGGCGGTACGGATCAGCGCCTGAACATCTTTCGGGAAGCAGGAGCCGCCGTAGCCGCAGCCAGGGTAGATAAAGTGGTAGCCGATACGTGAATCAGAACCGATGCCCTGACGCACTTTCTCGACGTCCGCACCCAGACGCTCGGCAAGGTTGGAAATCTCATTCATGAAGCTGATTTTAGTCGCCAGCATGCAGTTAGCCGCGTATTTGGTCAGCTCCGCGCTGCGGATATCCATCACGATCATACGATCGTGATTGCGGTTGAACGGCTCATAGAGTTCGCGCAACAGCTCTTCGACTTCATCATTATCTGTACCCACCACGATGCGCTCAGGACGCATGCAGTCGTTAACGGCTGCGCCTTCCTTGAGAAACTCCGGGTTGGATACCACGTCAAACGTCAGGCTGACGCCGCGATCGCGCAGGGTCTCTTCCATCACGCGACGCACTTTATCCGCTGTTCCGACTGGAACGGTGGATTTATCCAGCACAACCTTGTGATCCTTCATATGCTGCGCAATGGTACGAGCAACGGCGGTCACATATTTAAGGTCAGCCGAACCGTCCTCATCCGGCGGCGTGCCCACGGCGATAAACTGCATTACACCGTGATTGACGCCCTCTTCCGCATCTGTGCTGAACTTAAGGCGACCGGCCTCATAGTTCGACATAACCAGCGGCGTAAGGCCGGGTTCGAAAATGGGGATGATGCCTTTTTTCAGGTTTTCGACTTTTTTTGCGTCGACATCAATGCAGAGAACGTCATGTCCGACTTCGGCCAACACCGCAGCCTGAACCAGACCGACATAGCCGATACCAAATACAGTGACTTTCATTGAGTTATCCTGTGTTTATGAATTACTTTTTATTGCCAACTGCGCTATCGAGCCACTGAGAAAAATCTTTGCCCAGCACCGGATGGCGAACACCGTACTCAACGAATGCCTGCATATAACCCAGCTTGTTACCGCAGTCATGGCTTACGCCTTTCAGGTGGTAAGCTTCTACCGTCTCTTTCTCCATCAGCATGGCGATTGAGTCGGTCAGCTGAACTTCGCCGCCTGCGCCCGGAGGGGTTTTCGCCAGCAGAGGCCAGATATCGGCAGAGAGAACGTAACGGCCTACAACCGCGAGGTTAGACGGCGCTTCGTTGGCTTTCGGTTTCTCAACCACGCCAACCATCGGCGCGCTGTCGCCCGGCTGCAGTTCAGCGCCCTGGCAGTCAACCACGCCGTAAGCGGTCACGTCCGCTACCGGCTCAACCATAATCTGGCTGCGGCCTGACTCGTCGAAACGGCTCAGCATTTCCGCCAGGTTATCTTTGGTCGGGTTGGATTCATATTCGTCGATAATCACGTCAGGCAGGATCACCGCAACTGGCTCATCGCCAATCAGCGGATGGGCGCACATTACCGCGTGGCCGAGGCCTTTAGCGATACCCTGACGCACCTGCATGATGGTGACGTGCGGCGGGCAGATTGACTGGATTTCGTCCAGCAGCTGACGCTTAACACGTTTTTCCAGCATCGCTTCCAGTTCAAAACTGGTATCGAAGTGGTTTTCAATGGAGTTTTTAGAAGAGTGCGTAACCAGCACAATTTCGTTAATTCCTGCTGCGATGCACTCGTTAACGACATACTGAATTAACGGCTTATCGACCAGCGGTAACATCTCTTTCGGAATCGCTTTTGTCGCAGGGAGCATACGGGTGCCCAAACCTGCTACAGGGATTACCGCTTTTTTTACTTTGGACTTATAGGCAGACATCAAGATACCTCTCTTATAGGCCGTTCAAGTTAATACTTGATATGTCGGTTGAAATTCGGAAATGAGTATATCAGTTACCATCGAACGGATTTATCCTGGAAGGAGTCAATCCGCAGAATTTAAGACTATTACCCAAGTGTAAAGCTAACCTTTGGACCTGTCTTCAGACCCTGACGAAATTAAATTTTTTCGCCTATTCTTCAGTCGCTAACATCAGGCGGATCCTGCCGCCGGCGCCCCAGACGTGGCATTGCCAGTTGTCGGCTCGCTGGCTGATTTGATTAAGGTGGGTGCTTCCCATAGTGCCAAGGGGAACGCCATTACTGAGTTGAATTTGGTGGGCGTGAACATGCAGCGTCGCGTTTAATCCAGCTGAAACCAGAATGAGGTTTTTATGAGTACGATGGTAGTAACCCACCAGCAGCGGAAACTGACCGGTCAGGTTCGCCTGACGCAGCAGTAAATTGACCTGCCGCAAAAGCCCGTTTAGCTCTGGCAGTCGCTGCTTCTGACCCGAAAGCTGCTCCTGCAGCAGGCCGTTGAATAAGGCGCGCAGTAACAGCGCGGCCAGCACGCCGTTATCGCCAGCGCGCGTTACGTCAAGGCAGTAGAAGGCGAGATCTTTATCTGAGAGCGCCGCAATATCCAGCACCAGCCCCGGCTGTTCAGCCATGGTAAGCTGGCGGTAATTGATGCGACAGCTGGCGACCGTCTGCTGTACCGGCGGCTGAAGCTGCTTAAGCAGTTTTGCCGCGGCAGCCGGGTCGCGCACCAGCGCGTCCCAGTCCTGAAATAGCTGCTCATCCTCCTCCACCTTTGAGGTGAACATAGAAGGATAGAGGCATTCATAGACCGCTTCGCGGAAGCGCTCAAAATTTTTCAACGGCTTAAGCAGCACGTCCTGCACACCAAGGCGCAGCACATGGGCGATATCTGCCATATTTTCGGTGGCTGAGATAATCAGAATCGGCACGCTGTTGCCGCGCGTGCGAATATGCTCCACAAACTGAATGCCGTTCATGCGCGGCATTTCCAGATCGCAGATCACCAAATCCACAGCATGCTGCTGCAGATGACTTATCCCATCAATGCCGTCACCGGCTTCAAACGTACTGGCGCCAAGCGCCAGCAAGAAGTTGTTTACCAGAGAACGGAAAACGACCTCATCTTCGACAATGAGTATCTTTTTGCCGATTAGTGGTTTCTCCATTCTTTCCCCCTGCGTACCAGATCAATCAATAGTGGTTCATAAAACGCAGTTGCGCCTTTCAGAATTAGCCGAAGTAACACCTGTGAATGAACAACCTGATTATCTGTTTCGCACCAGCGGTAATAGTTCATCCATTTTTTTCTCAACGGCGGCCTTGCCTGCCTCGATAGCCTCTTTAGCGCGATGGAAGTCCAGCGTTGAAATCTGCGGACAAAACGGCTGAATCAGGACATCGGGAGGATCGCCTGCCATACGGTTGCGCTTCAGGCGATTTTCCAGCACCTGGATGGATGTCGACATAATCTCCATCGCACCCGGCGTTTGCGTTGCGCGGCGGTGAGTCAAGCCTACCAGCCGCTGACGTATTTTTTTGGCCCAGCTAAGGGCCGCGGCCGAGACCGCTTCGTCGCTGTTTTGCGGCGTCACTGACAGGAGATCCTGCTGCATCAGATGCGCGTCATGCTGGAGATCGACAGCAATAACAATATCTGCGCCAAGCGCTCGCGTAAGCGAAACGGGTACGGGATTCACAACCGCCCCATCTACCAGCCAGTAACCATTGTAGCCGACCGGCGGTAATAAGCCTGGCATACTACAGGATGCGCGCACAGCCTGATGTAGATCGCCTTCGGTGAGCCATAGCTCCCGACCGGTGCTTAAATTTGTCGCCACCACGCCGAAAGGCTTGCCGCAGCTCTCGAGCGCATTATGGGTAATCAGCTGTCGGACATGATTAAAAACGCGTTCGCCGCGCAGCAACCCGCCGCGCTGCCAGGAGAGATCCATCAGGCGAATAACGTCCCAGTAGCGAAAAGCGCTGACCCATTTTTCCATGTGCGGCAGCTTATCGTTCACATAAGCCGCCCCGACTAAAGCACCAACGGAACAGCCTGCCACCACGTCTATTTCCACGCCTGCTCGCGTCAGTGCGTTAATGACACCAATATGCGCCCATCCTTTGGCTGCGCCTGACCCTAACGCCAGACCAATTTTAACCTTTCTCATTTACCCTCTGCCGCCGACGACTGTGCATAGCTTCACTGCGCCAGGTCGGCTACCATATGGCGTCATCCTATTTTATCGCTCACAGGAGTTATTGTGTCCGAACCCTGTCCTTGCTGCAGCGGGAAGCAGTATAGCCTATGTTGCGCTCCCTTTCTGGCGGGCGAGCAGCTGCCTGAATCAGCTGAGCAGTTAATGCGCTCGCGCTATACTGCTTACGCTATGCAAAACAGCAACTGGCTGATCGCCAGCTGGCATCCGAGCCAGCGTGTACCCGATATGGCGCAGCGATTATCCGAAAGTTTCGCCGGTACCGAATGGCTAAGCCTGAATGTAACCTGTTGTAATCATGGAAGCCATGATAATGAAGCTTTCGTCACTTTTTTTGCGCGTTACCGCGAAAATTCGCAGATACGCGCTATCCACGAGCGTTCTCGCTTTCTTCGCGAGGATCATCGCTGGTACTATGTCGACGGAACGGCGCCTCAGACAGGGCGCAACGATCGCTGTCCATGTGGCTCCGATAAAAAATACAAGAAATGTTGTGGCTGAACAGCATACGGCCCAACGGTTTTACCCAATCGCTTTGACAGGACTCTGATCGAGATGCAAGCGCAAACTATGCAACGAAAAGTTTTACGTACCATTTGCCCTGATGCGAAAGGTCTAATCGCTAAAATTACGAATATCTGTTACAAGCACGAGTTGAATATCGTGCAAAACAATGAATTTGTTGATCATCGCACCGGACGCTTTTTTATGCGTACCGAACTGGAAGGCATTTTCAACGACAACACGCTGCTGGCAGATTTAGACAGCGCACTGCCGACCGGATCGACCCGCGAGCTGAACAGCGCCGGCCGCCGTCGCGTGGTGATTCTGGTCACCAAAGAGGCGCACTGCCTTGGCGACCTGCTGATGAAGAGCGCCTTTGGCGGGCTGGATATGGAGATCGCCGCGGTTATCGGCAACCACGATACCCTGCGTTCGCTGGTTGAGCGTTTCGATATTCCTTTCGTGCTGGTTAGCCATGAAGGCTTGTCGCGCGAAGAGCATGATAACCGTATGGCGGACGAGATTGATCGCTACCAGCCTGATTATGTGGTGCTGGCGAAATATATGCGCGTGCTGACGCCCGCATTTGTACAGCGTTACCCGAACCAGATCATCAATATTCACCACTCCTTCCTGCCTGCGTTTATCGGCGCGCGCCCTTATCATCAGGCTTACGAGCGCGGCGTGAAGATCATCGGCGCAACGGCGCACTACGTGAACGATAATCTGGATGAAGGTCCAATCATCATGCAGGACGTGATTAACGTTGATCACAGCTACACGGCTGAAGAGATGATGCGTGCCGGACGCGACGTAGAAAAGAACGTATTAAGCCGCGCGCTTTATAAAGTGCTGGGGCAGCGCGTGTTTGTTTACGGCAACCGCACGATTATTCTTTAAGCGCATCGGGCGCTGAATTGCCTGTGAATTCAGCGCCACGGGCAAAAAGTGGGCAAACGGTTCACATTTTTCTGTTGGGCGCTTTACACCCTGAACGCATTTGGTATGATGCGCCCCGCTTTCAGGCACAATGATTCAGGCCAGTGGTGGGATTCCCGAGCGGCCAAAGGGAGCAGACTGTAAATCTGCCGTCACAGACTTCGAAGGTTCGAATCCTTCTCCCACCACCATCTGAATCACATGTTCGCCTGACCGGTCATTACCAGCATATCCCAGGTGGGATTCCCGAGCGGCCAAAGGGAGCAGACTGTAAATCTGCCGTCACAGACTTCGAAGGTTCGAATCCTTCTCCCACCACCATCCTTGTATATTCTCCTGCATTTCATTCATCACTCAGCTTTTCCCGGAACCTCAGGGGAGAAGGATGAGAAGCTTCGACCGAAGGTTCGGGTCGAGCGCAGCAAGACAACGCGCATCGCGCGGCCCGAAGGGTGAGGCGCAACGCGCCGAATAATCCTTCTCCCACCACCATCCTTATAAGTTCTCCTGTATTAAACTCATCACTCAGTTTTTCCCGGAATCGCAGGGGAGAAGGATGAGAAGCTTCGACCGAAGGTTCGGGTCGAGCGCAGCGAGACAACGCGCATCGCGCGGCCCGAAGGGTGAGGCGCAACGCGCCGAATAATCCTTCTCCCACCACCATCCTTATAAGTTCTCCTGCATTAA